>NZ_JAFEMC010000009.1:0-53940 GCF_016892685.1 Sphingomonas longa | reverse complement strand
AGCATCGCCGCCCGGCCGCGGATAGCATCCTGGGTCCGGCCCATCTCTCTCGCGATAACCGTCACGGGTTCGCGAGAGACGACGCGCCGGCGCAGCTCAGCGTCCGCCTCCTGCGTCCAGCGCGCGCCCTTTCGCCCGGTCATATCGCCCTCAAGGGTGCAGGTGGTGATTATCCTCGCACGCTTCGGCCAGCGCCTCGGTCTGGATCGTGCAATGCTCGATGCCGAACTGGCGATCGAGCGTATCTGCGACCGCCTTCCTGACCGCATCGGCATCGGCGCCTTCGGCGAGGGTGACGTGCGCGGTGCAGGTGATGTCGTCCGACGACATCGACCAGACGTGAAGGTCGTGAACCCCGGAGACGCCGGGAAGCCCGGCGATTCCCGCGCGCAGCTCGGGTAGCTTGATCCCTCCGGGGACGCCTTCCAGCAGGACGTTGGTGGTATCGCGGAGCAGCACCCAGGTTCGTGGCAGTACCCATAGCCCGATGCCCACTGCGACGATCGGATCGACCCACGTCCACCCCGTGAAGCGGATCGCAACCGCGCCCGCGATCACGCCGATCGAGCCGATCATGTCCGCCCATACCTCGAGGTAGGCGCCCTTGACGTTCATGCTCGCGTCCTTGCCCGACGTCAGCAGCTTCATGGATACGAGGTTCACCACGAGCCCGATCGCGGCGACGATCATCATGCCGGTCGACTGGACGGCTTCGGGTTGACGGAAGCGCTGGATGGCCTCCACCAGCACGTAGATCGCTACCGCGAACAGCAGCAGCGCGTTGAAGGCCGCGGCGAGGATCTCGAACCTCTTGTAACCGAACGTCCGCTTGTCGTCGGCCGGCTTCTGGCCGAACCGGATCGCCATCAGCGCGATCACCAGCGCGGCGACATCGGTCAGCATGTGCGCCGCGTCGGACAGCAGGGCGAGGCTGTTGAAGACGAACGCGCCGACGACTTCGGCGACGAGATAGGCGGTGGTCAGCGCCAGCGCCCACCCCAGCATCCTGGCGTTGGCCCCGGCGGTATGATCGTGGGCGTGTCCGCCCGCTGCATGGTCGTGCATCGTCTGGTCTTTCAATGGGCCGGAGCGGGGAGGGGGGGCAGTTCGAGATGGTCGCTCGACGGTGCCGGCAGCGTGCGCGCGCCGAAGCGCGCGTAGAGCGTCGGCAGCACGAACAAGGTCAGCAGCGTCGCCGAGATCAGGCCACCGATGACGACGGTGGCGAGGGGCTTTTGCACCTCGGCACCGGCACCATGTCCCAGCGCCATCGGCACGAAGCCGAGCGAAGCGACGAGCGCGGTCATCGCCACCGGCCTGAGCCTGGCGAGTGCCCCTTGGTGCGCCGCCACGGCCCGATTCACGCCGGTACGCATCAGGTCGTGGATGGAAGACACCATGACCAGCCCGTTGAGGACGGCGATACCCGACAGCGCGATGAAGCCTACAGCTGCGGAAATCGAGAACGGCATCCCACGCAGCACCAGCGCCAGCACGCCGCCCACCAACGCCAGCGGCACGCCGGTGAACACGATCAGCGCGTCCCGCACCGAACCGAGCGCTCCGTAGAGCAACAGCATGATGACGGCGAAGCAGATCGGCACGACGATGGCGAGCCGGTCCCGCGCCGACGCCAGGTTCTCGAACTGTCCGCCCCATTCGAGATAGGTGCCGGCAGGCAGTTTCACCTGGGCGTCGATCGCAGCGCGCGCGTCGGCGACGACGCCCGCCACGTCGCGGTCGCGGACGTTCGCCTGCACCACGACACGCCGCTTGCCGTTCTCGCGGCTGATCTGGTTGGGGCCGTCGACCACGGCGATATCCGCAACAGTCGACAGCGGCACGAAGCCGCCGCTGGCTGTCGGCACGGGCACCTGCGCGACCGCAGTCAGGTCGGAGCGTGAGCTTTCCGCCATCCGGATCACGACGGGGAAGCGTCGATCCCCCTCGAAGATGACGCCCGCCTGTCGTCCTCCGATCGCCGCGGCGACCGTGTCCTGCACGTCGCCGGCCGTCACCCCGACCCGCGACATGGCGGTGCGGTTGGGGCGGATATCGAGCATCGGGAGCCCCTCGGTCTGCTCGACCCGCACGTCTGCTGCGCCTTGTGTCCGGCGCAGGATGCCGGCGATGCGATTGGCGGTCGCGTTCATCTCGCCGAAGTCGTCGCCGAAAACCTTGATCGCGATGTCGCCGCGCACGCCCGCGATCAGCTCGTTGAAGCGCATCTGGATCGGCTGGGTGATCTCGTAAGCGTTGCCCGGCAGAGTAGAGAGACGCTTTTCCAACCGCTCGACCAGCGCCTCCTTGGACAGGCCGGGGTCGGGCCATTCCTTCTTGGGTTTCAGGATGACGAAGGTGTCGGTCGCGTTCGCCGGCATTGGATCGGAGGCGATCTCCGACGTGCCGGTGCGCGAGAAAGCGAACCGAACCTCCGGCGCCTTGGCGAGCGCCTTTTCGACCTGGAACTGCATCGCCTGGCTTTGGTCGACCGACGTGCCGGGGATGCGGACGGCCTGCACGAGGACGTTGCCTTCATCGAGCTGGGGCAGGAACTCTTGGCCCAGGGTGGTGAAGGCGACGCCGGCGAGCGCCAGCGCGCCGATCGCGACGCCGATCGTCAGGCTCGGCCGGCGCATGGCCGCGTCGAGGCCCGGTTCGTAGCGTTGCCGCAGGAACGCCACGACGCGGCTTTCCTTCTCTTCCACCCGCTCGCTGAGCCAGATGGCGATGGCCGCGGGCACGAAGGTCAGCGACAGGATGAAGGCGAAGACGAGCGCGATGATGACGGTCAGCGCCATCGGCTCGAACATCTTGCCCTCGACGCCGGTGAAGGTGAGGAGCGGCGCATAGACGAGGATGATGATCGCCTGCCCGTAGACCGACGGGCGGATCATCTCGCGGGCGGACGCAGCGACCAGGCCGAGCCGCTGTTGCATCGTCAGCTCGCCCTCGCGACCGTGTTGGGCCTCGGCAAGGCGGCGTAGCGCATTCTCGACGATGATGACGGCACCGTCGACGATCAGGCCGAAATCGAGCGCGCCGAGACTCATCAGGTTCGCCGACACGCCGGCTTCCAACATGCCGATGCTGGTGAGCAGCATCGTGATGGGGATGACGAACGCGGCGATCAGCGCCGCCCGGAAATTGCCGAGCAGCGCGAACAGGACGACGATGACCAGCACCGCGCCTTCGGCAAGATTGCGGGCGACCGTGGCGATGGTGGAGTTCACCAGCTCGGTTCGGTTCATGACCGGCTTCACCACCACGTCGACGGGCAGCGATCGGCCGATCTGCGTCAGCCGCTCCGCGACGCCCGTCGATACGGTCCGGCTGTTCTCGCCGATCCGCATGACCGCGGTCCCGACCACGACCTCATGGCCGTTCTCGGATGCCGAACCCATGCGCAGTGCCTGGCCGGTGCGGACGGTCGCGATCTGGTTGAGCAGGATCGGCACGCCCTCGCGCGTGGCAACGACGGTTCGGGCAAGCTCGTCGGCATTGCGCACGCGGCCGTCCGAGCGGACGGCAAGTCCTTCGCCGTTGCGGTCGACGACGCCCGCGCCGGCGCTGGTATTGTTGCGGTCGAGCGCGGTCGAGAGATCCTGCAGCGTGAGGCGCATCGCGGCCATCCGCTGCACATCGGGGACGACGAGATATTCCTTGGTGTAGCCGCCGAGTGAGTCGACGCCGGCGAGCCCCGCCGCACTCTTGAGCTGTGGCGTGACGATCCAGTCCTGCACCGTGCGCAGATAGGTCGCCTTGTCGGCATCGCTGACGAGGTGATCGCCTTCGGGCGTGATGTAACTGCCGTCGCGTTGCAGCCCGGGTTCGCCGTTGCGATGGTGGACCTGATCGAGTTCACGATATTCGACCGTCCACATGAAGATGTCGCCGAGCCCGGTCGCGATCGGCCCCATTTCCGGGTTCACGCCTTGCGGCAGATCTTCCTCAGCGGTGCGCAGTCGCTCCGCGACCTGCGCCCGCGCAAAGTAGATGTCGGTCTTTTCGGTGAAGACGGCGGTGATCTGCGCGAAGCCGTTCCGACTGAGCGAACGGGTATATTCTAGGCCCGGGATGCCGGCGAGCGCCGTCTCGACGGTGAAGGCGACCTGCTTCTCGATCTGGTCGGGCGATAGGGCAGGAGCGACGACGTTGATCTGCACCTGGTTGTTGGTGATGTCGGGAACGGCGTCGATCGGGAGCTGGCGCAGCGCGCCGATCCCGAGCAACGCCGCGGCGATCGTGAGGAGCAGGACCAGCCAGCGCTTCTCGACGGAGAGGGTGACGATGCGACCGATCATGGCTCAGTCCTCGTCCTCGGCCGTGCCTTTGCCGAGTTCGGCCTTGAGCGTGAAGCTGTTGGTGGATGCGATCCGCTCCGAGCCGGTGAGGCCCGACGTCACGACGACCTGACCGCCGTTGGTCCGGCCGAGTGTCACCGGGGTCGCGCGGAAGCCGGTCGGGGTGCGGACGAAGACGAACGGCTTGTCCTCGATCATCTGCACCGCGGCCGATGGCACGGCGACGGTGCGGTCCCCGCTGGCGGGCACGAGGATCGACACGTTGACCGTCTCGCCGACCCGCCACGTGCTGCCGGCATTGTCGAGCGTCGCGATCACCGGCACCAGTCGGGTGGTCTCGTCCAGCACGGGCGAGACGAACGTCACGCGTCCCTCTTGGCGACGGCCGGGAGCCGTCACCTCGACGCGCGCACCCGGCTTCACCCGACCCGCATCGTTCGGCACCAGCGACGTCGTGACGGTGACTTTGGAGAGGTTGGCGACGCGGAACAGTTCGGCGTCGGCCGCGACCGTCTGGCCGAGCGTGGCGGACCGCGCGATGACCTGACCGCCGATCGGCGAGCGCACGGCGATGCGGTTGAGCGCACCACCCCCGCTACCGGTCGCCGACAATTGCTGCTGGGCTAGGCGCAGTGCGATGCCGGCTTCCGTGGCGGCCGTGCGCGCGGCGACGAGATCCTGTTCGGGCGATACGCGCTCGGCGAACAGGCGTTGCTCGCGGCGCAGGTTCGATTGAGCGAGGGCGGCGCGCGCGCGCGCCGCTTCCACCTCGGCCTTGAGCGAGGCCGCCTCCCGGCTCTCGATGATCGCGAGCGGATCGCCGCGCCCGACCGACTGGCCGAGATTGCGGGTCAGCGAGACGAGCCGTCCTCCGACCGCTGCCGACACCACCTGGACGCCCTGCGGGTCGCCCTCGATCGTCGCCGACAGCTCGATCGCGCCGGCTTCGCCGCCTACGGTCGGCCGCGTGACCTCGATACCGGCGTCCGCGACCTGCTGGGCGGACAGCGTGACGATATCCTTAGGGGCCTCCTTGCCCTCGGCACCTTCGGCCGCCTCCGTCTTTTCGGCGCCGGCATTGCCGCCTGCCTCGCTCCCGCCCTTGCCGCACCCGGCCAGGAGGATCGCCAGTGTCACGGGCGCGAGCGCCCGCACGATGTTCTTCTTCATCGGTCGTTTTCCTCGCGCGAGGGCGCCGCGGCAACGAGCCGTTCCAGGCGTGCCTTGGCGTCATGATAGGTGGCGAGCGCGTCGATCGCGGCAGTGCGCGTCTCGGACAGGGTGCGTTCGGCATCGAGAAGGTCGAGCTGCCCGAACTTGCCTTCGCGGTAGCCGATCCGCGCGATCCGCGCGGCCTCGGTCGCGGATGCGAGTGCCGGTCCGCTGGCGTTGCGGGCGGACGTGGCCGCATTCGCCACCTCGACCTGGGCGCGGGCGATGTCCTGCGCCGTGTCCAGCTCGGCCGCACGCCGGAGCGCCTGTGCCTGATCGCTCTGCGCGCGCGCCTGCGTCACGCCCGCGCGACCGTTGTTGAAGAGGGGAATCGGGATCGACACGCCGAACACCGCGGCGACGTCGTTCGTCGCTTCGAGACGCCGCGCGCTGGCGCTGAGCGTCACGTCGGGAATGCGCTGCGATCGGGCAAGCCTGACCTGGGCCTCGGCGCTGGTTGCATCGGCGCGCGCTGCGGCGAGCGCGAGCGTGCCGGCCGGTGCGATCGGCTGCGCCGGCCCATAGCCCTCGACGCGATCGTACCATGCCATGTCGAGGACGCCGGTGACGGGCTGCCCGATCCGGCGCGCCAGATTGTCGCGGGCGACGTCGGCAAGGCGCTGCGCGCGCTCCACGGCGGTCTCGGCGTTGATGCGCAGCACGTCGGCTCGCTGCTGTTCGAGCGGCGAGGCACGCCCGGCCTGCACGCGAACCCCGGCCGCACGCAATGCCTCGCGAGCGATGCCCGCCTGTTCGCGCGCGGTGACGAGACGCCGTTCCGCCGCAGTGGCCTCGATATAGAGTTGGGTGACGGCGAGACGTAGATCGGCCTCGGCAAGGGCCGAGCCGATCCGGGCGCGATTGCCGATCGCGTCGGCGACGGCGATCCGCGCCGAGCGCTTGCCCCCCAGCTCGATCGGAAACGCCAGCCCTGCCGTCGTCTCGGCGCTGCGCACGCCGCGGTACTGGCCGCTGCCGGCGATATTCTCGGTTTCGGCGACGATCGACGGGTTGGGACGATAGCCGGCAACGGTGCGACCGGCCTCGGCCGCGCGCACCCCCGCTGTCGCTGCTTCGAGCGTCGGCGCGGCTGCGCCGGCAAGCGCCAGCGCGCGTTCGAGCGTGAGCGGGGGACTGGTCGATGCCGGCTCGGATGATTGCGCGTGCGCGATCGACGCGCACGACGCCACGGCCAAAAGGGCCGCGATAAAACGCTGCATGGGTAACGGACTCCTGACGAACGCTGGATTCCGCGCGGGCGTGCCCGGCGGAGCTTAGACGTCGCTCAGGCTTGGGGTGGTCGAAGCGCCGGGTCCGAAGGTGCGCGCGGCATCGGACCCTTGTCCCATGCCGACAGGGCTACGCGCAGTCCGGTGACGGACGCCACGGGATCGGGCGCCATCGGAACGCCGATATCGTGGCCGTGGCATCCACCATGATGATGCGGATAGCCCTTCTGGCTATCGGCCGGCACCTGATCGCCATCGCCATCGGCATGGCCGATCGACGTCACCGTGGACACCTCGACGCCCGGCCCCTCGGCCGCGTGCGCGACCGATCCGAACCCGAGCGACAGCACGAGCATCAGACAGAGGAAAAGGGCCGACAAACGGTGCATCGACCCTGCCCGTAGCAGTTTACCGGCTGCCATGTAACGATCCCTGGAAATCGACGGGCGCGGAAGGCGGGAAGGACCGCAACTCAGCACGGGCCTGCCGCATGATCTGGATGCCGCCCGACAATCCCAGCGCGGCCATCAGCGCCGCGACGACAAGATCGGGCCAGGCACTGTTCAGGCCGAAGACGCCGCCCGCGGCCAGGACGACCGCGATGTTGCCGATCGCGTCGTTGCGCGAGCAGATCCAGACCGATCGCATGTTCGCGTCGCCCTCACGGAAACGGTAGAGCATGACCGCCACGATGAAATTCGCGATCAGCGCGGCGATGCCGACGATCCCCATCACCTCGGCGTGGGGCGCGGCGCCGTAAACGGCCGCCCAGCCCGCGGCGGCGAGAACATAGAGGCCGAGCAGCGCGAGAGTCGCCCCCTTCAACATGGCCGCACGGGCGCGCCACGCTATCGCCATTCCCGCGACGCCGAGGCTGATCGCGTAATTTGCGGTGTCGCCGAAGAAGTCGAGCGCGTCGGCCTGGAGCGCCTTCGATCCGCCGGTGATACCGGCGACGATCTCGACGCCGAACATGGCGCCGTTGATCGCAAGCGCAATCCACAGCGCGCGCCGCCATTTCGGGTCGTTGAAATTGCCCGCCTTGTCGGACGCGCAGCTCGTGCAGGCCATGTTTCCGCCACCTCGATAGAATCGATCCGGCAGCCTATATGCACCCTCTAGTCACTAGAGGGTCAAGCGCCATGTCCGGCCAACTGACGATCGGAAAACTGGCCGGGGCGACCGGCACCAAGGTCGAGACGATCCGCTATTACGAGCAGATCGGCTTGCTGCCGGCGCCAGCGCGATCCGCTTCGAACTACCGGACCTATGACGCCGGGCATCTTCGCCGCCTGTCGTTCATCCGGCGCGCGCGCGATCTCGGCTTCTCGATCGACCAGGTGCGGGAATTGATGGGGCTTGCCGACCGGCGCGACCAATCCTGCATGGCTGTCGACGTCATCGCCAACCAGCACCGCGATGCGATCACCCGCAAGATTGCCGACCTGACGGCGTTGGCCAGCGAGCTGGATGCGCTGATCGATTCCTGTAGCCGCAACACCGTCGCCGACTGCCGGATCATCGAAGCCCTGGCTCCAAGCGTTTAGTGAAGCCGGCGCGGAGACAGCATTAGACAAGCTCCGTATATCCACTATGCTGGATACATGGAAAACGACTCAGCTATCGTTGCGCTAGGCGCACTTGCGCAGAGCACGCGCCTCGACGTGTTCCGGTTGCTGGTGCGTCACGAGCCGGACGGCATGGCCGCAGGCGATATCGCCCGCCAGCTCGACGTGCCGCAGAACACCATGTCGGCGCATCTTGGCATCCTCGCGCGCGCCGGCTTGGTCCGCTCCGAACGGCATAGCCGCTCGATCATCTACCGTGCCGATCTGGACGGCCTGCGCACATTGACGCTGTTCCTCGTCAAGGATTGCTGCGCCGGCAATGCGGCGCTGTGCGCGCCCCTTGTCGCCGAACTCACCCCCTGCTGCTGAAAGGACGTCCCATGGCCGTCGATATCGTCATCTATCACAACCCGGAGTGCGGCACGTCGCGCAACACGCTGGCGATGATCCGCAATGCCGGCATCGAGCCGCATGTGGTCGAGTATCTGAAAACCCCGCCCGCACGCGCGCTGCTCGTCGAGTTGATCGACCGCGCCGGCATGACACCCCGCGAACTGCTGCGCGAGAAGGGGACGCCCTATGCGGAGCTGGGCCTTGGCGACACGTCGCTGTCCGACGACGCGCTGGTGGACGCGATGATGGCGCATCCGATCCTCATCAACCGGCCCCTGGTCGTCTCGCCGCTCGGCGTGAAGCTGTGCCGGCCGTCCGAAGCCGTCCTCGACCTGCTGCCGAGCGACCAGCTCGGCGCGTTCGCCAAGGAAGACGGCGAGCAAGTGGTCGATGCTTCGGGCCAGCGCGTCGCCTGATGCTCCTTGCCGTCCTGATTTTCGTCGCCACGATCGCGCTCGTCATCTGGCAACCCAAGGGACTCGGCATCGGGTGGAGCGCGATGGGCGGGGCCGTCGTCGCGCTGCTCGCGGGCGTCGTCACGCTGTCCGACGTGCCGGTGGTGTGGGGTATCGTCTGGAACGCGACGGCCGCGTTCGTCGCGATCATCGTCATCAGCCTGCTGCTCGATGAGGCCGGATTCTTCGAATGGGCGGCGCTCCACGTCGCCCGCTGGGGCAGGGGGCATGGTCGCCGGCTGTTCGTCCTGATCGTGCTGCTCGGCGCGGCGGTGTCCGCGCTGTTCGCAAACGATGGCGCGGCGCTGATCCTGACGCCGATCGTCATCGCCATGCTGCGGGCGCTGGGGTTCAAGGACAAGGCGACGCTGGCGTTCGTCATGGCGGCGGGATTCATCGCCGACACCGCCAGCCTGCCGCTGGTCGTCTCGAACCTCGTCAACATCGTGTCGGCCGACTTCTTCCACGTCGGCTTCGGCGACTATGCGGCCGTGATGGTGCCGGTCGACCTGGTGTCGATCGCCGCCACGCTGGGTGCGCTGCTGCTGTTCTTCCGGCGCGACATACAGGCAGACTATGACGTGAGCGCTCTGCGCGCGCCGCGCGACGCGATCCGCGATGCCGCGACGTTCCGCGCCGGATGGATCGTTCTCGCGCTGCTGCTCGCCGGCTTCTTCCTGCTCGAACCGCTCGGCGTGCCGGTCAGCGCCGTGGCCGCAGCCGGCGCGATCCTGCTGTTGGTGATCGCGGGGCGGGGCCATGTGATTCAGACCGGCAAGGTGCTGCGCGGCGCACCGTGGCAGGTCGTGATCTTCTCGCTCGGCATGTATCTCGTCGTCTATGGCCTGCGGAACGCCGGCCTGACCGACCATCTGGCGGCGCTGCTCGATCGTACCGCGCAAGGCGGCGTATGGGGTGCGGCGCTGGGTACGGGCGTCATCGCGGCGGTCCTGTCGTCGGTGATGAACAACATGCCGACCGTGCTGGTGGGCGCGCTCTCGATCGACGCCACCCACGCCACGGGCGCGATCAAGGAAGCAATGATCTACGCCAACGTGATCGGCTGCGATCTCGGCCCCAAGCTGACGCCGATCGGGTCGCTCGCGACGCTGCTCTGGCTCCACGTCCTCGGGCAGAAGGGCGTTCGGATCGGATGGGGCTATTACTTTCGGGTCGGCGTCACGCTTACCGTGCCGGTGCTGCTCGTCACGCTCGCGGCGCTCGCGATCCGGATCAGCCTCGGGTGACGGGACTGACCATCACGGCGCTTGAACCCGCCGAGCTGGCCGGGCTGGCCGGGCTGGCATGGTTTCTCGATGCCGCCAGCCTGCCGAGCGCTGATCTCGCCGATCCCGGCCGCCTGTTCTTCCGGTTCGAGGCTGATAGCCTCGTCGGATATGGCGGCCTGGAGGGGGAGGGGGCCGACCGCCTGCTCCGCTCGATCGTCATCCTCGCCGATCGTCGCGGGCATGGCCTGGGCCGGGCGCTGGTCGCCACCCTCGAACAACAGGCGCGCACCCTCGGGGTGCGGCGCCTTCATCTGCTCACAACCACGGCCGTGCCATTCTTCCGGGCGCTCGGCTATGCCGACGCCGATCGCGGCGCGGCCCCCGCGGCCGTGGCCGCATCGCGCGAGTTTACCGCGCTATGCCCAGCGTCGGCCGTCTATCTCGTGAAAGCTCTCTGATGCCGCTCCGCACGCTTCCCGATCCCGATACCCTGCCGGCACTCGATCCCGCCTATGCCATTCAGCGGCCGGCGCTGGGGCTTGGCCCGCTTGATCCCGCACCGCGTATCCTTCTGCTCTACGGTTCGCTGCGCGAACGGTCCTTCTCCCGGCTGTGTGTCGAGGAAGCGGCGCGCCTGCTCCGCTTCTTCGGGTGCGAGACGCGCATCTTCGATCCATCGACCCTGCCGTTGCCCGACCAACATGCCGGCGACGATCATCCAGCCGTCCACGAGCTGCGTGAGCTGTCTTTATGGTCGGAGGGTCAGGTGTGGTGCAGCCCGGAACGTCACGGGCAGATCACTGGCATCATGAAGCTGCAGATTGACCATCTGCCGCTGTCGATGGGCGGGATGCGCCCGACGCAGGGGCGCACGCTCGCGGTCATGCAGGTATCGGCCGGATCGCAGTCGTTTAACAGCGTCAACACGCTACGCGTGCTGGGTCGCTGGATGCGGATGGTGACGATCCCGAACCAGTCGAGCGTCGCCAAGGCGTTCAACGAGTTCGATGACGCCGGACGCATGAAGCCGTCCAGCTACTATGACCGGATCGTCGATGTGATGGAGGAGCTGGTCCGCTTTACGGTGCTGCTGCGCCCGCACGCCGCCCAGCTCGTCGACCGCTATTCCGAACGCAAGGAAGCGGGCGTGCCGGTCGATACGGCGACGGATCTATCAAGCATCGCGACTGCCCGCGAAGGATAGCAGCCAACTCGATAGATAGCCGAGCGGAGCCATAGACGTTATCTTGGTGGTCAATCGAACCTAGCCGCAAGAGGACAGGAGATGGCGATCAATACGATCATTCAGCTCGGCGCGCACAGGGCAAAGACCTGTAAGACGCGGTTCGGCAATGTGACAGTCACGGCTCCCCCGCCCTCTAAGGCGATGGTCCAGCACAACGTGAAGGCCAGCACGCAAGCGCTCGAACGGGTAACGAAACGTTTGGCTAAAGCCGGCGTCCGTCTTTACGCTAAAAAAGACGTTCCTCTCTACTCGCTCGACAGCGACAATCCCGACGTGATGATCCGCAAGCTAAACGGGAAGGTCGAGCGAGGGAGCTTCATCGACGGCGCGTTTAACGCGGAGGCAAGGTAGGGTCGGCAGGAGGGTCGTTCGCCAGGTTCGCGTTCAAACTCTCACGATTGACCACCCATGTGCATCATGGTTGTCCTTTGTCGCGTAGTTTTCTAGATAGAAGATACTCGCGGCCTTCCTTTGGAAGTGTCCGTTTCCCGTAAGGGAACTAACAGGCCAGGGCCGTCCGAAAGGGCGGCCCTTGGTTTATCCGCCGCATCGTAAGCAGTGCCACGTGGCACACCCTCCGGTTGTCAGCGCTGAGCGCGCGCGCTCTCGATCCTGATAGTACATTGAACCGGCTTCCCGGTTTTGGTTGCCGCGCGCTGACACCGCTCGACTGCTGTGCGATTGGCGGTGACGATCCGGTCGCCCGCGGCGATATTGGCGAAGGCATCCGGCGCTGCGGTCCGCATCATGCGCTGCCCGCCTTCCCACATCGGCATGTCGAGCGTGCGCGCAGCCATCCGCTCCGACCATTGCCAACCTGTCGGCACTGAACGTGCCACGACGCCGGCGAACACTGCCCATACGATCATGCCGACGACGATCCCGCCGATCGCCGCCCGGACCAGCCATCGGTTCTGCTCGTCACCGCGCCGGGCTGATGCCGCGACACCATGCAGGGCACGCGTGGCGTCGCGCAGCTCGCCCGCCGCAGTTTTCACCGCCTGCCGGTCCTCGGCGACGGCACCCGTGATGCGGTTGGCGACTTGGCGGGCGACCGCTTCCTCCTCGATCGCCTTCCGCATGAACTCGGCGCGCTGGAGGGTGGCGTTCGCCAGCTTTGTGATCTGACCCAGCGTCTCGCCATAATCGGGCGGTTCGGGTCGATCGTCGCGCGCCGCGATCCCCTCGATCGCGCGCCTGAGCAACGCCAGCTCGCCGCGCACGCCCTCGAACGCTTCGGCCGCGGCATCCCGTTCATGATCTTCGTCGTCCATCCCGCCTCCTTCTCGTATCCGAAAGCACGAACTCTAGCGGCTCATGCCCCTGTCACGGTCGAGCGCCGGCCCGATCGATCGCGCCAGCGCATCGCCGATCGACCGCTCACGCTCGATCCTGATTTCCAGCTCGGGCGCACGACGGCGCAGCGCGGACTCAAGTTGCGGATCGCGGGCAAGCCCGCCCGCCGCCTGCGCCATGCGCCCGCGCGTCTTCTCCGCACCTTCATGGTCGCCGGCCCGTTCCAGGCCGGCACGCTGGCGCTGCATCGCCTGCCAGCCCGTCACGAACCGATCGGCACGCGCGTCCGGATCAAGCCGGATACGCTGCTCCTCGGCCATCGCGCGCGCCGCACCGCCCGTGTTGCCGCCCGATGCCTGCTCGATCAGCGACGGATCGCGACGGATCGCCGCGGCGAGATCACGCGCGGCATCGGGCCGGACGGCGTCCAGCGCTGCGCCCGCCTTGCGCAGCGCGTCTTCCTGATAGGGCAGCACGGGCAAGTCCCTAGCCGTCTGCCGGGCGATATCGCCGGCGGCACGGGCATAGTGTCCGATCGCCCTGGCCTGGTCGGGACGGTCGTTACCGATCGCCGCCCCGCCCCTTTCGGTTGCCGGTGCCTTTTCCATCGCGGGCTTCGGTTTGAACCCCGCGAACATGCCCCGCGCCTTGTCGCGCACCTTCTCGACCACTTGGCGCGCGAGTTCCGGGAACCGGATCTCGCGCCGATCGGCGAACGCGCGGGCATGGTCCTGCTCGCCACGTGTCGGCGCATAGTCGCCGGCCATGTCCTTGCCGCGGTCGCGCGACAGGGCCCGGACGAGCTGACGCTGATCGGCGAAGTCGTCGCGGCCATAATGGAGCTGCACATCGTCGCGATGCCGCGACATGCCGACATAGGCGCTGTGCCGGTCCATGCCGGGGGTAGCGAGGATGTGCGCGCGATCGACCGTCACGCCCTGCGATTTGTGGAATGTGGCAGCGTAGCCATGATCGACATGGGCATAGTCCTTTGCGTCGAACGCGACCTGACGCCCCCCGTCCAGCCGGACGGTCATGCCCTCCGGCGTCACCTGCTCGATCGTGCCGAGCGTGCCGTTCTTCACCCCCAGCGACCGCTCGTTCCGCAGGAACATCAGGCGGTCGCCGCTCGCGAACTGGCGCGCGCCCCGATCGGCGCTGAACGTCACGTCGCCGCCAAGGTCGCCGGTCGCGCGAAGTCGCCCGCGCGCCTCCTCGTTCAGCTCGCGAACCTCGGCGTTGGTGTGGGTGAGGATGACGCGGGATTTGTCCGGCTCGACCTGCCGCGCGCGATCCCAACCGTCCACCAGCTCGCCCCGCGCCTGCTCACGCGTGTCGGCCGCGTGGACCATGCCCTTGGCATCATAGGCATGGATCGCCTCGCCGGTGCGCCCCGTCGCGAGCGCGCGCGTCGCGTCGCGCTGCCAGTCCTCACGCTGCCGCCTGATCTCGGTAATCTCGGCCGCGCCGTGCCGCTCGGTGACACTGCGGAACGCCGCGCCGGCCTCGATCGCCTGCAACTGCTCGGGGTCGCCTACCATGACGACCTTGGCACCGGCGTCGCGGGCTTGGCCAAGCACGCGCTCCATCTGGCGCGTGCCGATCATACCGGCCTCGTCCAGGACCAGCACGTCCCTGGGGCCTAGCTGCTCGCGCCCCTGGCCCCATGCGTGTTCGAGGCTGGCGATCGTCCGCGACGTGATGCCGGACCCGCCCTCAAGGTTCTCCGCCGCGATGCCGGACAAGGCTGCGCCGCGCACCGTGTAGCCCTCCCGCTCCCACGCCTCGCGCGCGACGCCGAGCATCGCCGACTTGCCGCTGCCGGCGTAGCCGACGACGGACGCCAGCCCGGCGCTGCCGGTGACATGATCGAAGGCGTCGCGCTGCTCGGCCGAAAGGACAAGCCCCTTGGCGCTGGCCGCGTCGATCGCGGCGTCACGGTGCCGATCGCCGACGCCATGCCCGGCGCGACCCGCCAGCTCGTCGCCGGCCCGCTCAAGCCGGGCTTCCGTCGCGATCATGTCGCGGGACGTGAACCGCTCCTGGTCGCGCCCGTCCTTCCCCAATGCTACCAGCTCGGAGCTGCCACGCACCGCGCCCATCACCTGGTCGAACTGATCCTTGCCGTCGCTATGCCGAAACGCGAACGTTGCAAGGTCGCGGGTGGTGAACGTCGCCTGGCTGCGCGTGATAGCGTCCAGCGCAATTCCCGGATCGGCGATGATCTTCTCGCCGTTTTCGCGGGCGATGCGCGTGTGATCCTCGATCCGCTCGGCCTCAAGCCCCTGCTCCGGTCGCCGGGACGCTGCGGGGCCGATCTTGTGCTGCGGCTCCAACCCGATCCCCTGCGCCTCGTAGGAACGGTGATCGATCCGCCCCTCCAACCCCAGCTCGGCCATGCGCTCGTTGACGTGCGCCGCCCACGCCTCGCGCCACTCCTTCAACAGCTCGGTGCCGTTCCAGTCGCGGTTCTTCCTGCCAAACCCCTCCGGGCCTACGTCGCGCATGGTCATCATCACATGCGCGTGCGGCTTGGGGGTGCCGTCCTTCGCCTTGTCCCAATGCACGTTCAGGTCCGCGACCATCCCGCGA
Source organism: Sphingomonas longa (assembly GCF_016892685.1). Taxonomy (NCBI): domain Bacteria; kingdom Pseudomonadati; phylum Pseudomonadota; class Alphaproteobacteria; order Sphingomonadales; family Sphingomonadaceae; genus Sphingomonas; species Sphingomonas longa. The sequence goes on along the minus strand of NZ_JAFEMC010000009.1, from coordinate 38,416 downwards.
TCGACAAACTGCCTCTTCACGAAATCCCGCGCGAGCTGGACGCCCTGCTTCTCGTTCATCTCGCGCGGAATCGAGAACTCCACCTCACGGGCAAGCTGCGCGTCCTTGCGCTTCTCCCCTGCCTCCACCTCGTTCCACAAAGTCGAGCGGTCGTTTAAACGTTCCGGCGCGCCCTCCGGCAACATCACTTCGGAATAGATGACGCCGGCCTTGTTGCTGAAATCATGATCGCGTCCGAGCCGGTCGTCGTGCAGCTCGGATGCCGAACGATAGGCAGCACTCGCGACGGCGCTCGATCCGTTCGCGCGGCTTACGACCTTGGCGGAGAAATGGTAGATCGCCATGACGCTTCGTACACTGCCTTACTTAGCGCACGTCGGCAACGACGTATAAGCGCGCACTCACGATCTGCTGCGCATCTCCTGACTGACTTGATGCTGCTTTCTGTTCGTTCCGGCTTTACCCATGTGCCGGACGCGCTAGGATGCTGCTGACCGATACGCGGAAAGGTGAAGGCGATGCGGAAGGTTCGCGATTACGATGCCGAGTTGAAGGCGCTGGGTGACAAGACTCGCGCACTCAAGGCGAAGCGGGTCGAACAGCTTGGCCAGCTTGTCACCGCGACCGGAGCCGACGCGCTCGATGCAGAAACCCTCGCCGGCGTATTGCTCGACGCGATCGGATCGAAGGATGCGGGTGCGAAGGAGGCATGGCGCGCGAAGGGCGCGGCCTTCTTTCAACGGCGTGGGCGCAAAGGTGGCGGCGCTGCTGCAATCGACGGATCGGGCGCTGCGGCTGAACCGGGCGGCGATGCTGCGGGCGGAAGCGGCGGAGCGGCGAACGGATAGCAGGGTCTGGGTCGTGCAACGTCGGACAAGAACACGCCACCTGATTGAGCTGGGCGGGCTGGTCCAGAAAGCCGGGCTTGTCGAACTGACGGATGACGATCGCGCCACGCTCTACGGCGCGCTGCTTGATATCGCCGGACGCGCGCGCGGCGATGATGCCGGTGATACGCTGGCGTTGTGGAAGCGCCGCGGCAGACGGGCGTTCGACGCGGAAGCGGAGAAGGTTGAATGACCGGGTTGAACATTGAAGCAATCCGCGCCGAAGTTCGCGCGCTCGACTATGTGCGGGGCACCCTGACCGACGCCGCGATGTGGCGCGAGGACGACGAGGATTCCCGGGCCAACCTCGCGATCGAAAACATGGCGCTGTCTGCTGAGGATGACGCGCTGTTCGACATGCTGCGCGACGAATGCGTGCCCCCTCCCCTCGCCACGCAAATACTCCTTAAACTGCTCGGCCATCCCGACGCCGATCCGGCGCTGGCGATCACGCCTGCCGGTGCGAGCTGCTGATGCCAGCGCGCATCGGACCGCTAGCGGCGCTGTTCATCGGCTTCGTGGTGCTGATGGCGAGCAATTCCTGGCTCAAAGGGATCTTCGGCGTCGGTGAAATCGCGACCGATGTGCCGTTCCTGCTGACGGGCCTGACGCTGTTCGCGATCTGGAAGTTCAATCGCCGCGGCGGCAACCGCGGTAACACCCTGTTCGGCTCGGCCCGGTTCGGCGATCGGCGCGATCTGGCGAAGCTTGAAGGCGCGGGCGATCTCATCATCGGCCGTTCGGGCAAGACCAACAAGCTGCTGCACTATGGCGGCGCGGCACACCTGCTGACGATGGCCCCTACCCGGTCGGGCAAGGGCGTCGGCACGATCATCCCCAACCTGCTGCTGCTCGATCGCGCCGTGATCTGCATCGATCCCAAGGGCGAGAACGCGCGCGTCACCGCCCGTGCGCGCGCCGCCAAGGGCAAGGTGTGGTGCCTCGATCCGTTCGGCGTCTCGGGTCAGCCGGTCGCGCGCTACAACCCGCTCGATCGGCTCGATCCCGCCTCGATCGACCTCGCGGAGGATGCCGGCACGCTTGCCGACGCACTGGTCCATGACGCGCCCGGCCAGGCCGGAGAAGCGCATTGGAATGAGGAAGCCAAGGCGCTGATCGCCGGGCTGATCCTCCACGTCGTCACCACCGAACCCGCCGATCGCCGCACGCTGGCGACGCTGCGCGAGCTGCTGACGCTTCCCCCTGCCCGCTTCGCGGCCCTGCTCGATGCCATGTCGGACAGTCCGGCCGCCGGCGGTCTGGTGGCGCGCGCCGCCAACCGCCACCTCAGCAAGTCCGATCGGGAAGCCGCGGGCGTGCTGTCTTCGGCTCAGCGTCACACCCACTTTCTCGACAGTCCGCGTATCGTGGACAGCACGTCCACGTCCGATTTTCGTTTTGCCGATTTGAAGGAGCGCCCCGCCACGGTGTTCCTCTGTCTGCCGCCCGATCGGCTTGACACTTACGCGCGCTGGCTGCGCCTACTGGTTGCGCAGGCCGTTACCGATATGGCGCGCTCCCCTGCCCGTCCCGATAAGCCCGTGCTATTCCTGCTGGACGAATTTGCCGCACTCGGCCGATTGGAGCCGGTGGAGCGGGCGATGGGTCTGATGGCAGGCTACGGGATGCAGCTCTGGCCGATCCTCCAGGACATGCATCAGCTCAAGGCCACCTATGGCGAACGTGCCGGCACGTTCATGTCCAATGCCGGCGTGATCCAAACGTTCGGCGTCAACGATCACGCTACGGCCGATATGCTCTCGAAGACGATCGGCGACACCACGATCGAATACACCACTTTTGGCTCGTCCGGCCCGGGAAGCGTATTCAGCAGCGGCACATATTCCGAAAGCTCCAGCAGCCACGTTGCGTCGCGCCGGCTAGCGACGCCCGATGAAATAATGCGGATGGACTCAGACAGCCTGCTACTGTTGCGGCAGGGCCAGATCCCTCTCGTAGTCGGCAAAATCCGCTATTACGCCGAGCGCGAATTTGCCGGCCTCTACGATCCGGGCTGAAAGGTCGTCGAAAGCACGAAAGGCATCCGAAATCCGCTTGCCAGTCGGCGCGACCACAGTGGTGGCCCTTCTGATCCATAAAATTTGCGGGCAGATTCGTGCTTTCGGCGACCGATTGATCCTGCCGCAGAAGGCCAGCCTAATCGCTGCCCTCCCTGTATACGCGTATACCGCGCAGACGTCTCCACCTGCCTGGCGTGAAAAGTGAGTTTTGGGGTAGTTCCTCACCGTTTGAGGGTAACAGTCGACACTGACCCGAACTGAACACCACAAGCGTCGCTGGCATCGCGGTTTAAGCGCCGCTGGTGGCGTGCGCTGCGTCCGGTACCCGGTTTGGTCCCGGAATGCCCTTCTCTCGCTCTCACAGCGCTTCTGTGCGGCTCTGGGGTGTAATCAGGCCCCGGCCGCCCTTCTTCTTCTCGCATAGCCTGCGGCGCTTGCGCCGCTCTGGTGACGGCGTAGCCGGCACGCGGCAAAAACGTATCGGCCGTATGGCCGATTCCTCATTATCTGTTTCTCTTGGTTATCCACAGATCGGCCTACCCTAAAGCTCACTTTTCGCCATTCAGATTCTCTAATTCTTCTGATTCAAGATTCAGGGTGCTGAAAGGCCAGGATTTCTGGGGAAAATCGGGCCTAACGGTGAGCTTTAGGGTCGATTCGCGTGAGTTTCGGGGTAGCGTGCGGTGAGCTTTGGGGCCGGTAAAAGTGAGTGTTCGGGCCGGTTGCGGTGAGCATTGGGGTAGCTGGCCGGCAGTGTCGGGAGTGACGGTGAGTTTTGGGGTAGCCCCTCACCGTTCTATCGGGGAGCCGGATCATTTGCCTGGCTCACTTTTCGCGTTTAAGGTGAGGCGATAAGTCCCTCTTGCTCACCGTTGGTCAAGTCTATGTCGCAACCTGCCGTGGTCGATATGTCGTTCCGCACACTGGCCCAGAAGGGGCGCGGCAACCCCTTTGATCCCGCCAACTATGGGGAAATCGTCAAACCCGGCGAGCTGGTCGATATTGTCGAGCTGAGCCCCCTCACCCTCGCCGATCGCCGTATCTATAACCTGCTCATCGCCAACGCCTGGGAGCGCATCGGCGAGCCGATCATCCATCGCATCGCAAAATCGGGACTGAAAGGGACGCATCAGGGCAATGAGCGCGTGGAAAGCTCGCTGCTGCGTCTCATGGGCACCATCGCGATCGTCACGATCCGCAAGGACGGCAAGAGCTACAAGCGCCGTGTTCAGCTCCTCGGTCCCAGCGATGAAAGCCTCGAGAAGGACGGCTTCCTTCACTACCGCATCCCGGAAGAGCTAATCGAGATACTACGGAACAGTCAGGTCTATGCCCGTCTCAAGACGCAGGTGATGTATTGCTTCGAGTCGAAGTACGCCCTTTGCCTCTATGAGATGATCGAGCGGCGTATCGGCCTCGAATACAAGCAGAAGGAGGAGTTCACGATTGAGGAGCTGCGTGGCTTGCTCAACGTCCCCGAAGGCAAGCTCGAACGCTTTGCCGATCTGAACAAATACTGCCTCAAGGTCGCCGTTGAGGAAATCAACAAGCTCTGCCCCTTCTATGTCGATTTCACGCCGATCAAGAACGGGCGCAAGGTCGAGCGGGTGGCACTCCATTGGTTCCCGAAAACGTCCAGCGGCAAGCGCGACGCACAGAACCTGATCGATCAACACAGCATCGTGCGGCGCGCCAAGCTGCGTGGCGGGATACCCGAACTGCCCGTGCTGGTGGATTTCAGTACGCCAGCCGCGCAAAGGTGAGGCGCTACCCCAAAACTCACTTTTGGGCCAAGGCCGTGTCAGTATAGCCGTATACGGCTATACTGACACGGCCTTGGCCCACTTGGCATCGACACTGCGCTACCGCTCATCCTCCATCTCGTTTTTGAAGGCGTGCGATCTAGGCTCGGCGGCTTTCGTTGCGCGCCTTCCGCACCTCCCACATCCGTTCCGCATCGGCCCAGCGTTCGTAGTGCAGTTGGAAGACGGCAATCAGGTGCTTTCTGACAGGCCGCTACGTGCTAATTCCATGTAGGTGGTAGCTGTGAGCCAACACGCCTCCAGCGCCGTCGCTTGTCCTAATTTCACGTGAGTTTGCCGGTCGAGAGCAAGCCGATCGCCTATCATGTGGCAAGCTCGCCCTCATAAATTATTACGAGTAAATGGATGCCCTATGCCATGGGTGAGCCGTGGTGGTGGCGCTATTTCGTCGCCTGTGATTCCTAGATTGACGGGTAGAGACGATATGGCAGTTTATGCGGTTTGGAATAACAAGGGCGGTGTTGGAAAAAGCTACCTGACATTCCAGGTCGCGTCTGAATATGCCCGAACGCATCCTAATCAGCGAGTTCTTGTCCTCGACCTCTGTCCACAGGCTAATTCGTCCAGTATGATTTTGGGCGGGATTGAAGCGGGTGAAGCTGCTATTGAACAGCTTTCGGGGATGACGCCTCCCCGGACGATTGCGGGTTACATCAATGATCGCATTGTCAGTCCGTATGTCGACACGCACAGCGGAGCCAGTTATCTTACGCAAGCTCGGACCATTAATAACGCCGTTCCCGCCAATCTCTACCTTATTTGCGGTGACGAGGAATTGGAAATGCAAGCGTCAAGAATTCAACTTGCTTGTACGGCTGGTCCGCCCAACGCATGGCAGATTGTCCATACTTGGATACGAAACCTCATTGATGACGTTCGGAACTCGTGGAATCAACAAGATATAACGGTTTTTATTGACTGTAACCCAAGCTTCACGGTCTATACCGAGTTGGCGATTTCCGCCGCCGATCGGCTAATTATTCCTTTCTCGGCGGATGGCTCTTCAAAGCGAGCGGTTCGCTCGGTTTTATCGCTTGTATATGGTGTGGTCCGCCGCCCGGGGCAGATCCAATCTCAATACTACCGGAACACGCAACAGTTTCTTATGAGGCTTCCTCAGATATATAGCTACGTGGGTAACAGGCTCACGCAAATGAATAGCAGTTCGGCCACAGCATTTAGGACGGTCGTTCTTGAGATCTTTGCCGAGGTATTCAGGGTTTATCAGTCAAACCCTGGATTGTTTGCTATACACCCCGGGGGCAGCCCCGCTCCTATAAATAGGGCTACTTTTCGTGCAATGTTCGAAGAGCAGATCAATGATGCAAATACCGCATCGGTGGTTTCTGGTGCGAAAGGTATTCCGATTTGTTTCCTAACCTCGGGAACTAAGCAATTTTCAGGACGAACAGTTCAAGTGAATCAGTCGCAGCTAGATAAACAACAGCCAAACATTCGAGACTTTGTCGCCAGAATTGAATGATTCCGTTGGGCACCCGTCCTTTCGCGGCCTTCGCACTTTCCCTACTAGTATAACTGTATACGCCTATACCCGCCTACTTGCCCGGCTGCGTCCCTTCTTCACAAACAGGTCGTCCAGCGCCTCGCCCAGCAGGCTCTGCACAGTCGTCCCCTCCTCAGCCGCTAGGATGCGGAGCTGCGTGCTGACCTCCGGCGCGAAATGCCCACCGATCAGCTTGGTCCCTTGTCGTCCCGCCTGCGCGGGTTTGGCGGGGGTTGGCGTTGCCGCGACGGACGGGGCGGGCGTTGCCGGCGCGTCGCCGCCAGCCTTGGCCCGATCAAGCATCGCCTGAAGTGTATTGCCCTTCGCCATCATACCGCCTCCACTTCATCGTATAGGCGTATAGCCGTATACTCGTATAGACGCTTGATTTCCGCTGCGGCGGGGCCGTTAGGCTCGAACTCCTGCACTGCCTGGCCCGCAGCCTGAGCGCGGAAGAACGCCTTGCGGTTGCCGATCGTCACCGGACAAACCGCCGCGCCCAGCTCCTCTACCGCCTTCATCGCGTCGCCCGTCTCCTGTCCCTGCGGGGGGACGAATGTCAGCACGACGGCGAAGGCGCGATCGAGCTGCCGCACCACGTCGAGTGTGTGAGTCATGCTCATGGTGTCGAACACCGCCGTCTTCGTCGGTACGAGGATAAAGTCGGCGTGCCGCGCAGCCTCATAGGCAACATCGCGCGCAACGGCAGCGCCGTCGATCACCACAAGGTCTGTGCCGGCGTCGGCACACGCCTTGAGCATCGCCGCGAGCCGCACCGGCTGGATCGAAGCGACGGCCGGCGTATCGAGCTGGCGCACGTCTTTCCAGAACGATGCTGTCGCCTGCGGGTCCAGATCGATGATCGCGGCTTCCTTGCCCGCCTGCTCGGCCGCTACGGCGAGGCACGTCGCCAACGTCGTTTTTCCAACGCCGCCTTTCTGGGACAGGATGGCTAGAACCTTCATGCTGCACTCCTGCGGTATAGAATTATACTTGTATACTTATATACGACGTGGATGGGAAGGGAAGCGTTACGGCTTCGGATCATCGCCGTCAGTGTTGAGCGGATCATGATGCATCGGCCCGTGCCCCCAACCGGGCATAGCGGTGCGCCGGCCGTCTCGAGCCACTTGCGCGCGGTCCTGACGGTATAGCCACATGTCCCGCACTCGCATTTGAGCAACCGCGTCGCCTGCTTCTTCGGGCGCGTCGTCTCGCCGCCGGTATCGAGCCGGGCATGGGGAAGGGGGCCTGCAGCCGCGAGGATGGGCGCAACTGCGGAGAGGAAAGCATCGCCCGGCGTCGTGGCGGTCAGCCGCCAAGCGAGCGCGGGGCATCGCTGAATATTAGCAGCCGCTCTGGCTCGGCAGCAAACCAAGCGTAGCTGCCCCAAGCGAGGCTATCGACCGTCTTCTTGAATGGCCCAGCGCTGCGATCGAGAAACGCCGTCACGAATGCAACATGCTCGGCGGGGAAGCCCGTCTCGGCGACCAACGCCTCCAGCGCCTCCTTTCGACGTTCACTGATCGGGCCATCGGTCGCGACCACCTCTACGAACACCAGCAACGGATGCGTCGGCCCAAGGTCGACGAGGATCGTGTCGGGCAGGTTCCGGTCGGCTTGAATCGCGAGGCCGATCGACCGCGCCAGCTCGTCGTCGCGCGCGACCACCTTGTTGCCGCTCTCGCTGAGGAACAGGACGGCGGGATCGGTGAGGAAGGTGGGGGCGAACACCTCGACCACCGCCTTGGTGATCGCCGAACTGGGGCCGGGCTTCATCCGGCGCGTCTCGCCGTTCGGGAAGGTGACCAGTACCTGATCGGCGCTGACGCCGGCACCGCGGCGAACGATCGCCAGTCGGGCGAGCGCACCCTTGTTCAATGCCTCGGCCTGCCACGCCGCGATCCGGACCCGCAGCGATTCGTCGGCGAGGTCCGGGTCGAACAAAGCGGCGAAGCCCGCCTTCAGCGCATAGCGCGGCTTGCTCGACGTAGTGGCAAGGTCGGTGCGCTCGGTCACTGCGCCGATCGCCACCAGTCCCTCGCGCAGCGTCTCATCACGGATCGGCTCGCGGGTGTTGTCCTGATACCAGCGTCGGCCCTCGACTTGGCTCCCGGTGCGCAGAACGCCGGTCGCATAGCTGGCCCGGTCGGCAGCATCAGTACGCGCCGCCCGTTCGTCGGTCATGCGATAGACGTGCTTGGGACCGAGATACGTCCCGCTGCCCTCAACCGCGTCGATATAGAGGGCGACGAACACTGTGCTCGCCGCCAGCATCCGGGTCAGATAGGCGCGATTGGGCGCTCCATCGGGGAAGATCTCCTGCAGCCGGACATGGACCTGTTCACGGGTTAGCAGCGGCGTCATGGGACGACCTGCCCATAGAGGCGCGCCAGTTCGTCCTCGATGGCGGCACCGCGGCGGACCAGCGCCTCCACCGTTTTCATCGCGGCGGGTGAGGGCAGGGGCAGCGCCTCCATCTCGAACGCCGATACCGCGACGCTACCGTTGATGCAGCGGAAGAGCTGATCGACGACCGCGCTGTTCAGCACCGCCGCGACCGTCGCCGGCGATACCGCGGGCCGCGCGGAGGGCCTGACCATGTTCAGGTGGTTCTCGACCACAACGCCGCCATGCTGCACGATGAAGTCCGCCGGCAGCTCGGCCGCGATCAGGCGACGCGCCTGCTCCTTCGCGGTGGTGCGCTGGACGAGGACGCATGCCTCCTCGACAAGCAGCCAGGCATCGCCCCGCTCGACCTTGAAATAAGGCGCGTGATTGCGCTTCTCGGCCCGGAACGCGAAGCGACCATCCGCCGACACCGCCTCCGCCCAGATCAGCGGATGTGCGCCGCGTGCGGGGCGGAGCCGCATCTGGTCCTTGTAGCGGTTCCACACCAGCGGTCCCGTCGAGACACGGTAACCCCAGTCGGCAAGCCGCGCTGGCATCGTCTCGGCCTTGGCGATCAAAGCGCTGTGCCGTGGCTCGCGCGGTGCGAGCCACGGTTGCGACGCCGGGGAGGGCAGGCCGATCGTACCGTTGCGGATGACGCGGGCCTCGCGCTCGTTCGCGACCTCGACATAATGGATCTGAGCGCGGCCAGGCTTTGCGCCGCGCTTGTAAGCCGCCAGCAACGTCTCCTGCAGCACGTCCTCGAACACGCCGCGCCGGGCATGGACGAAATCGATCGCGACGGGCGGCGCCTCCTTGGCGATCAGCTCACGCAGCGCGGAATAGTAACTGCCCGACAGGAAACTGGTCGGCGTCAGATAGGCGATGGTCCCGCCCTTCTTCGTCCAGCGCACGGCGATATCCGTGAACACGCCGTAGAGATTGGCGTGGCCGTAAAGGCTGCGTGCGAACCGCTGGCGCTGTTCGGGCGTGAGAGTGACACGGCCATAAGGCGGATTGCCGATCACCAGGTCGAAGCGGGCCACCGGCGCTTCCTCCAGCGTGTCGGCGACGCGCACGACGATCGGGGCTGCACGGCCTGCAGCGGCAGTCACATCCGCCAGCAGCAGTTCGATCGCATTCTGCCCGAAGCCCGCGGCATAGGGATCCAGCTCCAGCCCGGTCAGGCGGGTGCCGATCTGCCGCAGTACGATCGCCGGCTCGGCCGCGGGAAGCGCAGCGATCATCCGTTCGGCTGCAGGCAACAGGAACGCGCCTCCGCCGCTCGCCGGATCGAGCACGCGCGCACGGGTCCAGTCGATCCCCTGTTCCTCGGCCATGTCGAGCAACCGGTTCGCCAGCGCCGGCGGGGTGTAGAACGCCCCCATCGCCCCGCGCTCCCGTGCCGCGAGCAGGGTCGTGTAGAGGCCGGTCAGGAAATAAACCGCCTCGGCGATCGGCAACGGCGCGGCCTCACGCCCCACCACTGCAGCCAGCTCGGCGACCGCGCGATCGAGCCGGCCATAGGGTGCGGCGAATGGTGGACTGAGGATCGCATGGGGTCGGGCCTCGGCGCGATAGGTGTCGATCGCATCGCGAGTGAACAGCGCGGCCATGTCCCGGCGTCGCGGTTCGGGCAGCGTCTCTGCCCATGCCCGAGCGAGCTGGCGGGCACGGGCCAGCTCGTAGCGTTGCGCATCGAGGTCTGCAGGCAAGTCGCGGAGCAGGGCAGGGGCAAGGCTCATGCCACGGCCGATCGGTTACGATGGTCGCGAAGCACCCGCTGCACGGTGGAGCGAGAGACGCGGAACAGGCTGGCAAGCTGCGCCGGTGATCCTTGGCCGGATTCCGCTTTGGCGACGATCTCGGCGCGCTGCTGCCGAGTGAGGCTTGGTCGGCGACCCAGCAGACGCCCAGCTTGGCGCGCGTGCGCGAGCCCACTCATGGTGCGCTCGCGGATCATGGCGCGCTCGAACTCGGCGAAGGCGCCAAGCGTCTGTGTCATCAATCGTCCCGCCGGCGTCGTCGTATCCACGGCCTCGGTCAGCGAGCGGAATCCGGCACCGGCCGCCGCGACTTCCTCCAGCGTGAACAGAAGGTCACGCAGAGAGCGCGACAAGCGATCGAGCTTCCACACCACCAGCACGTCACCCGGCTGCAGGCTCCTGATCGCGCGCGCCAACTCGGGCCGATCGGTCTGTCCGCCTGAGGCTTCCTCGCGAAGGATCGGATCGCACCCCGCTGCAGCAAGCGCGGCGACTTGGGCATCGAGGTCTTGGTGATCGCCGCGAGACACCCGCGCATAGCCGATTTGCATACCGGCCTTCTGACACGGGATTCTGACACCTGTAAACCCGCGGAAATGCGTGTGTCAGTCGGTGGTGTCAGAACCGGACGGCTCCGACACCGTCCCGATTGGGATGGTATTTCGGGATTATGGAAGTAGATCGGTTAGCCGGTTCCACCTGAGACATCAGGAGCCACTTTGGGGTCCGGGTCCTGCGCCTTGCCGGTCGCGGGTGCCACCTTCTGGCTCGGCATAGCGGTGAGATAAGCAACGATCGCATCGACGTCCTTCTCGGCCACTGGCGCCTTATACACCTCACGCATCTTGGTGACGGTCGCCTTCCACTGATCCGCCGATAGCGCAGGCTGGGTCAGCGCCATGCTGGCTGAGTGGCACGAGGTGCAATTGGCATTGATGACGTCGGCGTGCGGACCGTCGGGGTAGGTCGCGTCGTCGGCCGGCAGGTCGACGCTGGTCGAGGCAAGCGAGAAGCCGCGCGCTGACACGCTGGCGGCCGGTGCCGGCTCGGATGTCTCGGAGATCGGAACGGGCGCCTTGCGGCTGCTCGGCGCGCCGATCGAGACGAGGATGATGCCGGTCAGGCCGATCAGGCCAGCAGCCATCATGCCGGGAGACGGAGTCTTCATGATTTGCTCGCTCCTCAGGCCGCGATGATGGTGGTGGTTTCAATGTTGCCGCGCATGAACCCGCCGGGATTCCAGATCGGCTTCATCGGCTGAGCGACACCGTTGGTGTTCCAGCAGCGCACCATGATGGGGTTAGGCCCGCGTCTCAGCGGCACCCGCCCGTCCCAGCGCCGGAAGCTGTACCTGCCCTCGTCCGCTCCGAGCGTCGTCCTGTACCAGGTGCGGCCACCGTCCGACGACACATCGACCTTGACGACGCCGCAATCGCCGCCCATTGCGATGCCGCCGACCGGGATCGACGCTTCATAGGCGATCGCCTGACCATCGGGCAGGCTGGTCATCCAGCTACGCGGGATCATGCGATTGATCGGTACGGTCGGGAAGTCCTTGGCACCGGGCGCGACATTCGCGCCGGGTGTCGCGGGGATCTTGTAGGCCTTGGCCATCCAATACTGGTCGTCAGGGCCGGGCAGTACCTCGATCGCGTTCAGCATCTTGACCCAATAGGTCGAGTACCAGCCCGGCACGATCAGCCGGCAGGGAAAGCCGTTGAGGAGCGGCAGTTGCTCGCCGTTCATGCCGAAGGCGATCATGACCTCGCCGTCGCGGGCATGGTCGATGTCGAGTGCCTTCTCGAAGTCAGGAGCGCCCGCCACGACCGGCTGATCGAGAGCGCCGAAGCGCACCTGCACCGCGCCTGCCTTGACCCCGGCGAGGTCGAGCACGTCGCGCAGGCGAACGCCGAGCCACTTGGCGTTGCCCATCGCGCCATTGCCCCATTGCGCGCCGGCGACGCGCGGCTGGAACAGCCCGCGGCTGTTGCCCGAGCACTGGTTCACCGCCGCCATCTCGACCCGTGGAAGGCGCAGCAGCTGAGCGAGGCTGATCGACAGCGGCCGATTGACGTGGCCGAAGACGTTGAGGCGGAAACTTTCGACGTCGATCGAGGTCGGTATGTCGGCCCAGTGCCAGCGGACGAAGAACTGGTCGTTGGGCGTGAACACCGACTTGTCGAAGACCTCCATCGGCGTCTCCAGCAAGGGTGGATGGACGCGCTGGAGGATCATGCTGCCCTTGCCGGGAAAGGCGCTGGTCATCGGCCGCTCGGCATTGCCGCCGGGCAGCTTCAGGTCGACGAGCTGCTGCGCCAGTGCCGGCGCGGCGGCAAGGCCGGCGGTGCCGAGCGCGGCATGGCTGAGGAAGCGGCGACGGCTGGTCTCACTCGCCAGCCCGGCGTCGAAATTGTCCATGACAAGGCTCTCCTGTGGCCAGTCACGCTGGCGGATCGAAGGGGCATTCTGCAAGTGATCGGACCGACTGATCCGATCATCATGGCAGATCAGTTCGGGGTGGCGATGCAGGGCGAGACGAACAGGTTGCCCCGCCATGCACCGGCTAGCGTCTTGGCACCGACCAGCAGCCACATCGCCGCGAGCGCAACCGTCAGCACCGTGCCGACGATACCGAAAAACATAAGGTTCAGCGTCGTGCCGAGGCGGAAGGTGGCGACGGTGTAGACGCCGAGCGGGAAGGTGTAGCCCCACCAGCCGAGGTTGAACGGCACGCCCGCGCGCCAGTAGCGGATGGTGATAAGCGTCGCGAGCGCCAGCCACCACAGGCCGAAACCCCAAAGGCAGAGCCCGGCGACAACGCCGATCCCCTGCGCGACGGTGCCGACGCCGGCTAGCCCGTGCGCGGTGAGGATCGCCGGCGCATCCGCGCCGAGCACCAGCATGCCCAGAGCACCCGTGCCGATCGGCCCCAGCGCCAGCCAGGAAGATGCCGCCATGCTTTCATGCGGCAACTTGTGGAGTGCCATGCGCAGGATGAGGATGGCGAGGATGCCAAACGCGACCGGCACCGAATAGGCCCACAGCACATAGGAGGTCGCGAGCGTCACTATCTGCGCGTGGGGATCGGTTAGATGCGGCGCGAGCAGCCCGCCGCTGGCGCCCGCCACTTCGGCAGCGACGACCGGCAGCAGCCATACGGCGGTCATGCCGTCCAGGCTGTGCTCGTGGCGGGTAAACATCAGGTAGGGGATCAGCACGCCGCAGGCGAGCGACATGGCGACGTCGATCCACCACAGGATATGCGCGACCGGCACGATGCCATTTCCGAACCGCGCGATGCCGAAGGCGAGACAGCCGTTGATGATCGTCGCCAGCCCCATCGGAATGGTCCCGATGAACATCGACACGGTGTTGTGCCCGAAGATGCGCCGCGCCTCGTGCCCGAACATCACCCAGCGCGCGCCATAGAGGCCGGCGAACAGCGCGAAGAGCGCGATATTGAAGAACCACAACACCTCGCCGACAGGTTTAAGCGAAGGCCCGATGCCGGGCACCTGCGGCAGCGCGAGGGCAAGGATGCCCGTGCCCATCGTCGCGGCGAACCAGTTGGGCGTGAACTGGCGGATCATCTCGCGGGGGTGATCGAGCCGGCTGAGCGGCTTGAGGCCGCTGAGAACGGAGTGCGTGTCGGCAGTCATGCGACCTGCTCCTTGATGAGATCCGTCAGCGCGTCGGCCGCGCGGGTGCGATAGCGTTCCTTGTGGCGCAGCGCGTGAAAGGCGCGGTCGGGCAGCCCGAGCGGCAGCTCGACGAGATCGCCAGCCTTGAGCGCGCGCGCGACGACCAATCGCGACAAGACGGCAACGCCGGCACCGGCCTCAACGGCGGTGCGCACCGCCTCGTTGGACGGCAGCGTCATCGCTATCGTCAGCTGGGCCGGATCAAACCCGCGCGTTCGCAGCACGTCCTCGAAAGTCGAGCGCGTACCCGATCCCTGCTCACGGACGATCCAGCGTGTAGTGCGCAGCCAGGCCTCGTCGATGCGTTCGGCTTCCTCGCGGCCGACCAGCACCATTGGGTCATGCCCGACATTCCAGTGGGCAAGCGCCGGTTCGTCCACCTCGCCCTCGACAAAGCCGAGTTCCGCCGCGCCGCTCAACACCTGCGCTGCCGCGCCTTCGGTGTTGTCGATCGCCAGCTCGACCGCGATCTGTGGGTGGCGTTCGTGGAAGGCGGCGAGCTTTGCCGGCAACCAATAGCTCGCGATCGTCTGGCTGGCGACGATCCGCAACGAACCACGCGCGAGCCCGGCATAGTCCGCGAGCATCGTCTCGGCATGCGCTGCCCGCCCCAGCACCGCGCGCGCTTCCTCCAGAAAGCCGCGGCCTGCCTCGGTAAGCTGGATGCCACGCCCGACGCGGTGGAACAGCGGAACGCCGTAGCGCGCTTCGAGGGCCGCAACCGCCCCGGAGGCAGCAGACTGCGTGACGTTCAGCGCCTCCGCTGCCTTGGTGACGTGTTCGCGCTCCGCGACACCGACGAATATTCTGAGCTGCTCCAAAGTCATGCAGCATATATCGCGTACTTAGATCGATACGACCAACCGTTTGATATGGTCATTCCAATCTGGATATCGGAATGGTCGGCAGCCTTTCGTCTGCGATGGTCTCGAAGACTTGAAGCGTTACGCGTGCCCGCGACGTTTGATCGTCCATGACCGATATGATCGAGCGCAGTTCTGATCCCTACAATGCCGAGCCGACGCCCGGTGCGTTGATCGAGCGGTTTCTGACGCCGCAGGCGCTGTTCTACGTGCGCAGCCACGGGCCGGTGCCGGATCTGCCCGCCAATCATCGGATCGAGGTGAGCGGGAGGGGCATGGCGAGCCGCTTCTTCTCGGTGCAGGAACTGAAGAGCACGTTTGCCACGCGCACGGTAACGGCGGTTCTCCAGTGCGCCGGCAACCGGCGTACCGATCTCCAGCAGGTCGCCAACACCTCCGGCGATCCGTGGGACGTAGGCGCGATCGGCAATGCGGAGTGGACCGGCGTACGCTTGGCCGATGTGCTCGATGCGGTCGGCGCGCCGGATGCGTCCGAGCTGTTCGTGGCGTTCACCGGCGCGGACGAGGTGGACGTGGAGGGTGAAGAAGCCTTGTTCGGGGTATCGATCGCCATGAGCAAGGCGCGGGAGCCCGACGTACTCCTCGCCTGGGCGATGAATGGCGAGCCGCTGACGCCCGAACATGGCGCCCCGCTCCGCATGGTGGTGCCTGGCTATGCCGGGGTCCGCAGCGCCAAATGGCTGACACGGATCGAGGTGCGTGAAACGCCCTCCGAGGCACCGATCCAGGCGCACGACTACAAGCTCTTCCCCGCCGCTGTGACGAGCGACACCGTCGACTGGAGCCAGGGTCTGACGATCAATGCCATGCCGCTCAACGCCGCGATCTGCTCGCCCGGTGCGGGCGAGAGTTTGGCCGCCGGAGAGGTGCGGATTGAGGGATATGCCATTGCCTATGACCGCCGTATTTCTCGGATCGAAGTGTCGGTGAACGGCGGTCGCGACTGGCAACAGGCGACCTTCGCCGATGATCCGGAGACGCGCTGGGGCTGGCGGCGCTGGATCCTTGACGCCACACTTGCCAAGGGACGCCAGCACCTTGTCGCCCGTGCCTTCGACGAGACCGGGCAGGGACAGCCCGAGCGGCCGGATACGATGTGGAATTTCGCCGGCTATCTGTGCACCGCCTGGCATCACGTTCACGTGCTGGTCGAATGATCGAAGCATCAGCGGCACCGGACGTCGCTTTCTGGATCGATGCGATTGGCCGGCTGGTGGTGGCGACCGCGGCCGGGATGGTGCTCGGCTGGGAACGCTCGCGTGAGAACCGGCAGATCATGGGCCTGCGGACGCTGGGTCTGGTCGGTCTGGCGAGTTGCATCGCCGTTCAGGCGATCGTGCATAGTGGCTTGCCGAACGTGAACGCCGATGCCGCAGGACGGGCGATGCAGGGCATTCTGTCCGGCGTCGGCTTCATCGGTGCCGGTGCGGTGCTGCGGGTCGGCCAGGGTCAGGAAGTGCATGGATTGGCGACCGCCGCGTGCATCTGGGTGACAGCCACGATCGGCGCGGCAGCAGGGTTGGCGGTGTGGCCGCTCATCATCGGCGGGGTGAGCCTTGCAATGCTCGTCCTGTTCGTCGGCGCGCCGCTGGAACGCCGCATCCGCGAGCGAGCCCGTCTGACGCCGGCCGAGACCGACAGGAAGGATGTCGAGCGCAAGCCGTGATCGCGCTGGACCGCCCGGTGCCCGTCGGCGCCGGGAGGCGGCAAGGCGCTATCAGGACACAAGCGCGGCATCTGCCTGACGCCGGACTTCATCGGCGATCGGATGCAGTTCGGCCGCGGGTCGCTCGCCCACCACACTATAGCCGATCCCGTCGACCGCCCATGTGACCCGGCCCATGGTCCCGCTGGACGTGCTGGTCATGCTCGCGGTCTTGTCGATCTGCATGGGCCTCGTCAGCACCGCAAGTTTCGACGCTTGCGGTCCGTCGTAGAGGAGCAGTGCCGCAGGGCCGTGGGGCGTCGCGACCAGTCGCCCCCCGCCATAGCGATAGCCGGCCGTGCTGAGGTCCGGGATCGTGACGCGCTCACCCAATCGAGCGGAGGTCCATCGGATCAGCATGGCGCGCTGGTCGGGGCCGATCTCCGCCGGTCGTATCCGGTCGGCGGCATAGACACGGAAATTATCACTCGCCTCGTTGGCCAGCGCCGCGATGCCCGCGCGGGGTTCGCCGCTCCACCGCGCGCTCGACCAGCCACCGCCAAACCCCAACGCCAGCAGAAGTGACGCGGCGATGGCGAGCTGCCAACGCGGTTGCCGTTGCCGTCCCCTGATCGCTGCCACGCGCATCGTCGCCGGGATCGGTTCATCCGCGACGGGGGCGAACAGGGATGCAAGGGCTCGCGCCTGCTCCGCCTGCTCTCGCACACGGGCATGCACGTCCGGCTGGCCTTCAAGATAGGCGTCGACCAGGCGCTGCCGCTCGGGCGACAGCCTGCCATCGATCCATGCGGCCAGATCGTCCTCGCCGATCGGGCTGGTCATTGCACGCTCCTCAATCGCGGCCGTTCACCCTCCCGGAGGAGGGTCGCCAGACGGTCGCGCCCCCGCGATATGCGCGACATTACCGTGCCCAGCGGCACGCCGACTACGGCAGCGACCTCCGCATAGGGCAGGCCCTCGACCGAGACCAGGAGCAGCACCGTTCGCTGTTCTTCAGGCAACGCATCAAGCGCGCGCAGCAGGTCGCGGTGGTGCAGGCCTGTGTCCTGATCGGCCGGGCGGCCGAGCGCGGCGTCGTCCACGAGGTGGAGCGGAACCGCCGTACCTCGCCGGCTATGCTGCCGCTGATGATCGACCAACAAATTGTGCAGGATCGCATAGACCCACGGGCGGACCTCCGCACCCCGTCGCTGTCGCCAGCGCCCGACCGCGCGCTCCAGGCAATCCTGCACCACGTCATCCGCCATCACCCGGTCGCGCAACCACGACCGGGCATAGCGGCGCAGCCCGGGGATCAGCGGTTCGATCGCGGCGGCAAGCGGGTCCATCTCAGTCGCGCTGCACCTGCACGATGCGCCCCGGCGCGCCGTTCACCACCTCCGCAACCGCCAGAAAGCGCCGGGGTGTCGCGGTGCTGCCCTGAACGATCTGGCGGATCGGACCCGATGCGTTGACGATCGCCGCACCTGCCGGGTTGCTCATGAAGTTCGCAAGCGGCTCTACAGCGCCGCTGCCGTCCGCATTGGCGGTCAGTACGAGCATGTAAGGCTTCTTGGGCTGCAAACCGGTAACGGCACTCTGCACGACCTGAATGATGCCCTGGTCGAAGAGGGTGATGCTGCTTGCCGTACCTTTGCCGCCAATCGGCCCCATGGTCAGATGCAGCGCCTTGCCCGCTGTGCCGAGCGGCTGGAGATTGTCGGTGCCGGGGCCTGTCGGAACTGCGTTCGACACATAGGCGATCGCCTGCGGTGCCTGTCCGACCGGCACGGTAGCGACGACCGTGTTGCCGGCAGTGTCGATCGCGGCCAGCTCATCGGAATTCTCTAGCCCGACATAAACGCGCCGGCCGTCGCCCGATGGCCAAACACCGTGCGGCATCTTGCCGACCGGAATTGTTGCCACCGGCGTGAAGTCGGACGTGCGGAACACCTTGACCACATTCTCTCCGCCGACCGTCACATACGCGAACTGCCCCTTGGCCGTGCGGGCGAAATTGACATGGTTCGTGATAGGCCCGGTATCCAGCACCTTCAGGATCGCGAAGGGTGGCCGAGCATCGAATGCGACCGTCTTGCCGATGTCCTTCAGCGTAAACCACACTTGCTTGCCGTCCGGCGTCGCGGCGATGTTGGGGCAGAAGGGGCTTGGCTGCGCCACCTGTCCGACCTGCGCGTGGGTCGCGACATCGAACACAGCCAATACCGGATTGAACGAAGAGCAGACATAGCCGTACCGGCCATCGGGAGAGAAGATCGTCATGCCCGGACCACCGGGCGTCTTGATGCGCCCCGTCTCCTTGTACGTCGTGGGGTCGAGCACGGCGATATAATCCTCGCCGCGGACCGTGACCCACACCTCCTTGCCGTCCGGCGTGAAGAACGCCTCGTGCGGACTGCGCCCGACATAGGTCGTGTGCTTGACGGTGTTGGTGGCGGTGTCGATCCACGACACGGCGTTCGATCCGATCGACACGACCGCCAAGGTCTTCCCGTCCGGCGAGAAGCCCAGGCCGTGAACCAGCACCTGTCCCTTGTAGAGCGGGGAGAAGTTCATCGGCTGGGGATCGCCGAGTTTGATGACGCCGAGCAGCCGGTTGTCGGCCGGGTCGGTCACCGACACCGTGTTGGAGAATTGTTCAGACGCATAGACGCGGTCGCGGTGGCTGACGGGCATGTCCTTAGCGTTCCACGGCGCCTGCTGGGCCATGGCGAGGCCCGGTGCGGCGCTCATCAGCAAGGCGGCCGAGCGCAGGATGGTCCGGATCATGTCAGTGCTCCATAGGGCTATGGTGGTCGCCGCCCTGCGTCGGGGCTGGCGTCGAAGGCGGTAGCGGCTGGCCGATCGCCAGCTTCATGGCGGCGATCTCCTGCTGCTGATCGATGATGATTTCCTGCGCGATGCGCTTGAGCTGCTCGTTATGGCCGTAGCGCAGCTCCGCCACCGCCATATCGATGGCACCCTGATGATGCGGAAGCATCATCGCCACGAAGTCGCGGTCGACGTCACCGGACGGCTTGACCATCATGCCCGCCATCATCCGGTCCATCGCGACAGACATCATGGTAGCGTAGCCATCGGCGGGGGCGGCCGCGACTGCGCCGGTAAGTAGGGCCGAAGCCGTCAGACCCAGCATCCAATCTCGTCTACGCATAAGCCTCCAGCGCATCGGTCTCGAAAGCGTAGACGATGCTCGTCGGGGTTTATTCCGTGGCCAAAGCCATTTTATCGGTCCTCACCAAAACGATAGTCTCATGCTTCTGCGGTTGGTTGACCGGGTCGCGGTCGGACAGCATATGCGCAGGCACGGCGATGGATTTCCGCCGGGCCATTCGGTCGAACCGCCCTCGCAAGGGCCGATGATTCCTACCAGGCGCCGCAAGGCAGCAAGGAGGAATCGTGCGCGCGACATTTCGCAATCTCTATGACCAGTTCAACATGGCAGCGTTCATTCGCGATCGCCGCACCCATGCCACGTCGGTACTGCGGTGGGCTTTGATCCTGGTCCCGATGGCCGCAGCGGTGGGAACGCTCTGCGCGGCCTTCCTGCGGAGCCTCGACGCCGTAACCCGGCTTCGCTTCGCCTTTCCCTGGCTGCTCTACCTGCTGCCGATCGGCGGGTTCGTGGTCGGACTGCTCTACCATCTGACAGGGCGCTCGGTCGAAGGCGGCAACAACCTCATCGTCGAGCAAATCCACGAACCGGGGGGCGGCGTGCCGCTGCGCATGGCTCCGCTCATCTTCTTCGGCACGGTCGTGACACATCTGTTCGGGGGATCGGCGGGACGTGAAGGCACCGCCGTGCAGTTGGGCGGCAGTCTTGCCAGCGGGTTTGGACGCGCGCTCAGATTGGATGCGGAAGCGACACGCACCCTCCTTATGACCGGGATCGCGGCTGGGTTCGGCGCGGTCTTCGGGACGCCGATTGCGGGCGCGGTCTTTGCACTGGAGGTGCTGGCGATCGGTCGGGTCGAGTATCGCGCGCTGGTGCCATGCCTGGTCGCGGCGCTGGTCGGTGACTGGACCTGTCTTGCCTGGGGCATTCATCACGGCGTCTACCATGTCGATGCGCTGGTGCCGGTCGACGCGCTGCTCGTCGCCAAGGCCGGTGTCGCCGGCATTGCCTTCGGTCTGACCGGGCTGACCTTTGCCGAGGCCAATCACGCGCTGGGCGGATGGTTGAAGCGCGTGATCCCCTATGGCCCACTACGACCCGTTATCGGCGGGCTGGCCGTGATTGCGCTGGTCTGGCTGCTCGGAACCCGCGACTATCTTGGCCTGGGTACGCTCGCCGCGACACCGGACAGCCTGACCATCGCCAGCTTCTTTGGTCCCGATACGCACTCGTGGAGCTGGGCGCTGAAGCTGCTCTTTACCGTCGTGACCCTGAGCGCGGGCTTCAAGGGGGGCGAGGTCACGCCGCTGTTCTTTATCGGCGCGGCGCTCGGCAATGCGCTCGCGCCGATGTTCGGAGTACCGTCGGGGCTATTCGCAGCGATCGGCTTCGTCGCGCTGTTCGCGGGCGCGGCCAACACACCGCTGGCTTGCACGTTCATGGGGATCGAGTTGTTCGGCGCGGCCTATACGGTGCCGATCGCAGTCGCGTGCTTCGTCGCCTACCTCTGCTCAGGCCACAACGGCATCTACCTGTCGCAGCGCGTCGCTGTGCCAAAGGTACCTGCCGCACACCTCACACCCGACGCGACCCTGCGCGATGCCCGCACGCACCGCGCTTCTCGCCGGCGCACGCGCGCCTGATCCTGTTTCCTGTCGAAAGCCCGTCATGCCCAATCGTTTCACCGTCCATCACCGCGAAGTCGGGATGCTGCGCATCTATCTGAAACCGTCCGACAAGATCGGCCCGCGTCGCTTCTGGGGGGCAAAGCCGCTCTATCGCGAGCTGATTCGCACCGCGAAGGCGGACGGCATCATCAACGCCGTCGCGCAAAATACCCATTACGGCTTCAGCAATCACGAACCGATCCGGGAGAACGGCTCGGAAATTGCCGATCCGCATCTGACGATCTGTGTCGAACTGGTCGGCGATCGCGATCAGCTCGACCTCTTCTGTCGCCGGCATGGAGATCTGATCGGCGACAAGGTGATCGTCTACAAACGACTGGAGCATTGGACTATCACGCGCAAAACTGAGCTAACCAGAGCCTGATCGGCGTTCCCGTAAAGGAACCTCCAACGGGACGGATCGGACCAGCATAAAAATGCGCCCGATGAACGCCGGAGCTTTCCCAAAATATGTTCCCGAAATATGAGTCCCGAAATTCGCTGTTCGAGTTGGGATAACGGGACTCATGCTGGTTGGTTATGCGCGTGTCTCGACGTCCGATCAGGACCTGACGCTGCAAACCGATGCGCTGACCAGAGCCGGGTGCGAAAAGCTGTTCACCGACAAGGTTAGCGGCGCGAAGCTGAACCGGCCCGGCCTGATCGAGGCCCTCAATTTCGTGCGGGCCGGCGACACGCTGGTCATCTGGAAGCTCGATCGGTTGGGCCGCTCGATCCAAGGCCTGATCGAACTGGCGGCCGACCTCTCGGCGCGCAAGGTCGATTTCCGGTCGCTGACGGATGGGTTCGACACGTCCACGCCATCGGGGCGGCTGCTGTTCCATATCCTTGCCTCGGTCGCGGAAATGGAGCGCGAGCTGATAAAAGAACGGACCATCGCCGGCCTAGCGGCAGCGCGTGCCAAGGGTGGCACCGGCGGGGGTCGCAAATCGGTGATGACGCCAGACATGCTCGACACTGCGCGCAAGCTGCTGGCGGCGGGCGACAGCCCCGCCAAGGTCGCCAAACTGCTGCAAGTCGGCCGCTCGACCTTCTACCGTCACTTCCCAGCCGGCGAACGATAGCCGGTGTCATAACCGGACGGTTTTGACACCTTCGTGCTATCCATGCGATATCAAAAGTCGAACGCTGTTAGGATAGGGCAGGGGCCTTCCGATCCAGTGCCGCACTCCTGCGCCAAGCGCTGAAGCGATGCACGAACACGGCTAAGTTCCTCGATCTGGGCATCCAAAGCCGCGATCCGCGCACTGGCAAGCTCACGGGCGCGAGCTCGATCATCGGTCGCGTCGAGCGCTACCAGCTCGCCGATCTGCTCCAGCGTGAAGCCCGCTGCCTGAGCCGATCTGATGAAACGCAGACGACGCACATCGTGCGCACCGTAGCGGCGAAACCCGCCGGCTGACCCGGAGCCCTCGGGCCGATCCGGCGTGTCGAGAAGTCCTCGGCGTTGATAGTAGCGGACCGTCTCGACACCGACGCCCCCCTCGCGCGCAAAACCGGCGATCGTGAGGGATACCATGCTTGACTCCGTACTATACTACAGACCCCATATAGGGGTCGCGAGTACACGGAGAAGACGATGGCAAACGCGGCCCCTAAGAGAGCGACGATCTATCGGATGGTGATGCCGGAGCACACCTGCCCTTACGGCCTGAAAGCGAAGGATCTGCTTCGGCGACAAGGCTATGAGGTCGAGGACCACTGGCTGCGCACGCGGGAGGAAACCGACGCGTTCAAGGCAAAGCACGGGGTCAAGACGACGCCGCAAACCTTCATCGGGAGCGAGCGGGTAGGGGGCTATGACGATCTGCGCCGGTTCTTCGGAAAGACGGTGCGCGATCCCAAGGCCGTCACCTACCGCCCGGTGATCGCGGTGTTCGCCATGACGGCGCTGATGGCCCTTGCCGCCAGCTACGCCGTGTTTGGCACGCCCGTCACGGTGCGTGCGGGAGAGTGGTTCATCGCCTTCTCGATGTGCGTGCTCGCGATGCTCAAGCTCCAGAACGTCGAGAGCTTTTCGAGCATGTTCCTCAACTATGACCTGCTCGCCAAGCGCTGGGTGCCCTATTCCTACATCTACCCCTACGCGGAAGGTCTTGCGGGCGTGCTGATGGCAGCGGGCGCGCTGACTTGGCTCTCGGTGCCGGTCGCGCTCGTCATCGGGACGATCGGCGCGGTGTCGGTCATCAAGGCCGTCTATGTCGACAAGCGCGAGCTGAAGTGCGCCTGCGTCGGCGGAGACAGCAACGTGCCGCTCGGCTTCCTGTCGCTGACCGAGAATGTGATGATGGTCGCGATGGCGATCTGGATGATCGCCGCGCCGGCAGCGCTCTCGATGGCTCATTGACATCGATCGTCGATCGGGATCGATAAGCCTGTGGATCGTCGACTGAACCGCCTTGCCCGCCCGCTTCGCCTGGCGGTGCTGACTATGCTGGCGGTGATGCTCGTCCTGCGCCTCGGCCCGATCTGCGAGGCCGTGGCGAACGCCGCGCCAGTCGCATCCGAGATGGCCGGTTGCGAGGGAAGTCACAAACCCACGAAGGCCCCGCAACAAGCGGCCTGCTCGACGCCCTGCCTAGCGGTTCGGGGGGAAGCCTTGGCACAGGCCGGGCCTACCGCCCCGGTTCGCATAGCGATCAAACCGCTACCCGTCGCGGGACTGATGGGAATGCCCGTTCCGCCTGCGACCCCCCTCCGCGAGCTGTGTGACGATCCGAACCACACACATTCAATCGACGGAGTTACTGATGACCAAGTTCAAATTGATCGGCGCTGCCCTGGCGCTGGCGATTCCCGGCGTTGCATTCGCGGCCGATGCCGGCTGCTGCGGCGCGGACAAGACCTGCTGCAAGGACGGCAGCGACTGCTGCAAGAAGGATTGCTGCGCGGACATGAAGAAGGGCGGCGATCACGCCGGCCACGACATGTCGGGCATGAAGCACTAATCTGATGGCGGGCGGGAGCGGTTCACCGCTCCCGCCCGCTACCTAGCCGTGCCGGGCATAGATGCGGCGACCGCCAGGGCCGAACGCGATGACGGAGAATGGCTGGGACTTCATACCCGCCACCTCCATGCCGGGCGATCCGAGCGGCATCCCGCCGACTGCCAACCCACTCACGCCTCTGGGGCGCTGCGCCAGAACGCGCTTCATGTCGGCGATCGGAACATGGCCCTCGAAGGCCATGCCGTCGACGATGGCGGTATGACAGGAAGCCTAATCCGCCGGGACGCCGACGCGACGCTGCAAAGCGCCGCGATCGGCATCGTCAATGATCCGCACCTTGCGGCCGAATTGCTGGCGGACCTGCTCGGCCCACTTCTCGCAGCAACCACACCCCGGATCGCGGTGCATGGCGATGTCGGCTGCGGCCATCGCGGTCGCGGGAAGCCCCATCAACAAGGCGGCAATCGCGGCTCGAAAAGGTCGGTTCATCATCGGCTCCTCGATAGCTGCCCTGTGTCGCCCAAAGGCGAGGGCGGGTCGGCTACTGTGGGTTCTTGCCCATTTTGCGCAGCATGGCGTTCAACGTCGCGATCTCGCGATTTTGGCTGTCGATCGTCTTCTGCGCCTCACGACGGATTTCCGCATTCCGGGTGCTGCGGAGCGCCGTCTGCGACATCGTGACCGCGCCGCGATGATGCTCGATCATCTGACGAATCCACGTCTCACCGGCATCGGCGCCCTTCGCCGCCATCATCCGCTCATGCATCTTCATCATGTCGGGGCCGTAGGGGTTGGCCGCGCTCGGCTGCATCATGCCCGAATGATCCATCCCCTGATGGCTCATCCCCTGGTGCCCGGCCTGCTGCGCCAATGCCGGGGTAGCGGCGAGCAGTGCGGCGGTCATGATCGCGATCGTCTTCATGTCTGATTTCTCCTCGTCACCCCGCCCATGCGAATAGGTACGTGCGCCAGCACGCCACCCCTCAACCACGGCCGATCTATCGGATCGGCTGCAAGGTGTTGATGCCGGTGCTCTGATCCGTCTCGGGGGGCGGAGGCGGCACCTGCCGGTCACGATAGGAAGGCAAGTCCGGCGCGTTCGGGGGCGTGGGGTTCGCTTCCAGTCGGGCGATCATCTGCTTCATCTGCGTAATTTCGCGAACTTGGGCGTCGATGATGCCATCGGCGAGCTTACGCACTTCCGGGTCTTTGATATGCGCCCGCTCGCTCGTCATGATCGCAATCGAGTGGTGCGGGATCATCGCCTTCATGTAAGCAACGTCCCCGACAGTCTCCTGGCTGCGGACAAGCCACAGCGCGCCGGCGAACACGATGACAGCGCCTGCCACGATGCCGAGATTGGCGCGGCGGCTCGGGTACATGCCCCACATGAAACCGAGCATGATGATCGCCATCACGGCGCCCATGACGATCGCCATCCATGTCCGGGTCTGGCTATATTCGACGTGGCTCAGGGCATAGGTGTTGAGGTACATCAACCCGAACATTACGACGGTCGATGTCACGATCATGGCGGCGAAGCGCCCGTAGCTCATGCCCATTCCGCCACGTGGGCCGGATCGGTGCTGGTCGTGGTCCATCGCCCGTTCTCCTCTGGCGCCCCCACAAGAGACTACGCGGCGGTTCGGCCTGTCCCTTGCGCTTTTCTTCGACGGCGCCGGGGCCAGCGCATGAAAAGCAGGATCGCGCCCGCGACGCCGAACACGAGGCCGCCTGCGGCGAAGGCCATAAGCCAAGGCGTGTTGAACCGTTCGTGCTCGGTCCAGTCCATAATGTGAAGGCCCCAGAAGAAGTCGTAGAGCCGCCACGTTCCGGTGCGCACGGAGGTCAGCCGGCCGGTTTCGGCCGCCACGTAGATGCGCGTCGCATCGTCATCGGCGAACGACGCCCGCCATGCGGGAAGGGCACCCCGGTATTCGGTGCTCGCGCGCTCCACCCATTCGATCGTCGGAACTGCGGTTCCGCCCCGATAGGCCCTGCCGGCAATGGCCGCCGCGGCCCTCATGTCGATCGGCGGGAGCGGCGCGGCGGTCCGGGCGTCCAGCAACCGAATTTTGCCATCGGCAAGCTGCGCCTCGACGACGGGTCGCCCGAGCAGCATCCGGTGCTGAAGCTGGCGGACAGGCGCGCCGGCCGTCGCGAGCAAGGCGGGAACCGGCGCGAATGTCTGATCGAACGACAGCGCAGGCTCGGCGTTGCGATCGATCCGGTGATCGCCGTGCACCGTGTCGATCGGCAAGAGGCTCATAATGAGCCCGCTGGTGAACCAGACGATCACCTGCGCCCCGATCAGGAGAGCAAGCCAGCGATGGACCTTGCTCGCCCCGATATGAAGGCGCAGCCGCGGGCTCAGAACCAGGTCCTCACGCCCGCGACGAAGCTGAACCCGCCCGTGTCACCGCCGCGTGCCCGACTGTATCGCGCTGTGTCGCCGAACTGCCGTTCCCACGACACGCCGATGTACGGCGCGAACTCGCGGCGGCCCTCGTACCGAAGCCTCAAGCCCGCCTCCAGGTCGGTGAGCCCCGATCCGGTGCCGGTTTCCGGCACATCCTGCGCGGAGAAGTTGGCCTCGACTCTAGGCTGAAGCGTGAAATAGTTGGTGATGCGCTGGTCGTAATAGCCCTCGGCACGACCCAGCACTTCGCCCTTGTTCGACAGGAACAGCGCACCTTCTACCTCGAACCAGTAAGGTGCCAGCCCCTCGATACCCACGGTCGCATAGGTCCGGGAGGGATTGGGCTTGATGTCATAGCGGACGCCCGCCTGGAGGTTCCAATAGGGGTCGAGCGCATGGCTGTAGAGCGCCTGGACTTCAGCGCTGTCGAGCGACTTGCCGAAGCCACCTTCGCCCTCCGACTTCAGCCACAGGCGATCAATGTCGCCTCCGACCCACGCCTCGCCATCCCAACGATACCCATCGCTACCCTTGCGAGCCTGGTATTCGGCCAAATTGAAGAGCACCTGATAGTAGGTCATCCCGCCATGCTCGCGACGCAAATCGTCCTCGCGAGAGGTAGCCATCGCCTTTGCTCCCCAGAAACGATCAGCAAGATGATCGTCGGAAGGCGCGGGAGCGGGCTTGTTGCCGGGGGGCAGGTCGGTCCCGACCTTGGCGCCGCCCTGATCGCCAGCCATCGCCATGCCCGGCATCGCGCTCATGTCGTGCCCGGCGTGCGGGTCCTGCGGCGTGCCTGCCGGGGCATCCATCCCGGACATGGCGGACATGTCGTGGCCCGCGTGCGGGTTCGCGGCAGGAGCGGATTGCTGGCCGCCCATGTCCATCCCCTGCATCCCGCCCATATCGTGACCGGCATGCGGATCGGTCGCTGGAGCTTGGGCCTGCGCACGTCGGGACGCCGCCTGTCTGGCAGGTGCCTTGCGCTTGGACGCCGGCTTTGCGGTCGCCTTCCGCGTGGGTTTTGGGGCGGCCTTGGCGGCAGGCTTAGCCGGCATGGTCATGCCCGGCATGTTATGCATGGAATGATCCATGCTCTGGCCGAAGGCAGGTCCGGCGATGACGGCCGATGCAAAACCGGCAAGGAGGATCGACCGGCTCATGCTGCGGCCTCCCCTGCCTTGCGGACCTGGACGACGCGCATCATGCCCGCGTGCATGTGGTAGAGCATGTGGCAGTGGAACGCCCAGTCGCCTTCCTCTCCCGTCACGTCCCAACTGACGGTTCCGCCCGGTTGGACCAGCACGGTATGCTTTCGGGGCGCATAGGCGCCTTTCCCCGTCACCAGCTCGAAGAAGTGACCGTGGATGTGGATCGGGTGGCCCATCATGGTGTCGTTGATGAGGGTGACGCGCACCCGCTCGCCATGCAGCAGCGTGATCGGATCGGGGTTCTCCGACAGCTTTTCGCCGTCGAAGCCCCACATGTAACGCTCCATGTTGCCGGTGAGGTGGAGCTTGATCTCGCGCTCTGGTGCCCGCGTATCGGGGTTGCGATCGAGCGCCGTCAGGTCGCGATAGGTGAGGACGCGGTGCCCGACGTTCTCCAGCCCCTGTCCCGGGTCTCCGGTCCGGTCGACCGGCATCGCCGAGATGGTCTGCACACCCGGCCCCTTCTTGACCTCGGGCGCCTTGGAGAAGTCACGCATGTTCATGTTGCCCATGTCCATGCCGGCCATCGACTGATCGCCTGCCATGCCGGGCATCGTGCCCGAGCCATGATCCATCCCGGTCATCGTGCCGCTTTGGCCCTGCGGCATCGTCATTCCGGCCATCCCTCCGGCAGCGGCACCGGCCGCGCCGCGGTTCATCTGGGAATGGTCCATGCCCTGCATCGAGCCGGCGCCATGGTTCATCGCGCTGTGGTCCATGCCCGCCATCGAGCCGGCCTGCGCGCCTGTCGCGCCGTTCCCCATGCCTTGCATGGCGCCGTGATCCATGGTGCCCATGTCGTGGCCGCCCATACCCATGTCCTTCATGGTCGCGAGCGGACGCTTGCGTAAGGGAGGAACCTCGGCCGCCATGCCTTCGCGGGGCGCGAGCGTCGCACGCGCCATGCCTGAACGATCGACGCTTTCGCCCACCAGCGTATAGGCGCGCATGTCGGGAGGCGAGACGATCGCGTCATAGGTTTCGGCGGGACCGAACTGAAACTCGTCGATCTGGACCGGCCGCACGTTCAGGCCGTCCGCCGCGACGACCGTCATCGGCAAACCCGGAATGCGGACGTTGAAGGTGGTCATGGACGATGCGTTGATGAAGCGGAGCCGCACCCGCTCGCCGGGCTTGAACAGCGCGGTCCAGTTGTCGCGCGGGCCATGGCCGTTGACCAGATAACTGTAGGTCGATCCGGTCACGTCGGCGACGTCGGCCGGGTCCATCCGCATCTTGCCCCACATCAGCCGCTCTTGCAGCGGCTGATCCTTGCCCGCGAGCAACCCGGCCAGGGTCTGACGCTGGCGATTGAAATAGCCCGACTCCTTCTTGAGCCGATCGAACAGGTAGTGCGGATGCTGGAAGCTGTGGTCGGACAGCACGATGACGTGCTCGCGATCGAACTGCACCGGGTCCGGGTTCTTTGGATCGATCAGGATCGGGCCGTAATGCCCCTCCTGCTCCTGCAACCCCGAATGGCTGTGATACCAGTAGGTGCCGCTCTGGATAATCGGAAATTCATAGGTGAAGGTCGAGCGCGCCGGGATGCCGGGGAAGGAGATGCCCGGAACGCCGTCCATCTGGAACGGCACCAGCAGCCCGTGCCAGTGGATCGACGTTTCCTCATCCAGGTCGTTGACGACATGGATGCGGACGTTCTGGCCTTCGCGCAGACGGATCAGCGGCGCCGGCACGGTGCCGTTGATACCGATCGCGTGGCTTTCCCGCCCGTCGATCATCATCATCTGATGCGCGACCTTGAGCGTAATGTCCTCGCCCGAGACGGTCGGCAACGGCTTGGCGATACCCGCAGAAACCGGCTGCGCCCACGCCGGCATATACGCCGACAGGGCAAGACCGCCTCCCGCCATGGTGGCACCGCGCAGCACTTGGCGGCGATCGAGAACGCGCGACATCGAAGCTCCTCAAGGGTCGGGCCGCGATCGGCCCTCACCCCTTCTACGCGTCTCGCCCGTCCATCCCTTGGCCGGCGTTCAACTTTTCCATGAGCCGCGCACGCGCGCGGTAGAGGCGGGTTTCCACCGCCTTCTGGCTGATGCCCAGCACCTCGGCCGTCTCGGCCTGGCTCAACCCTTCGATCGTTCGAAGCACTAGCGGCTCCTTCAGATTGGCCGGCAAGGTCGAGATAGCGCGCGTCACCCGATCAAGCTCCTGGCGATCGGCTGCGCTGTCATCGATCGCCACGGCGTTGTCGGGGAGGGTGTCGGCCTGATCCTCGGCCGCGAAGCCGAAGGACAGAAAGCGGCGGACGGCGCGCTTCCTCGCCCAATCCCGGCATTTGTTGATCGCGATCGTCGACAACCATGCCTTCATCGCCCGCTGCGCGTCGTAGCGCGGCAACGCCTGATGCGCGGCGACGAAGGTTTCCTGCACCAGATCGAGTGCCTCGTCGGGCTCACCGACACAGGCGCGCGCGAGCCGGAAAACCGGCTGACGGTAACGGCGCATGATTTCCGCGAAGGCCGCCTGACGGCCGGCGATGCTGAGCGTCGCCAGTTCGCCGTCAGACAACGCGGTCCAGTCGAGGCTCACCCCTGACCGTCGGTGAGCGCCTTCACCACCGCGGCATCGAATTGGGAGGTCTGATCGGTTCGCAGCAACTGTCGCATGGCGAAGATATGCGCGAGCGTCGCCTTTTGCAGCTCGCCCATCGCCGCATGGCTCTGGTCCACCGCGGCTGCGACCTTGGGGCCGTTGCCGTGTTCGGTTTCGATCGCTTCGGCGAGCCGGGTGTTGGCAGCGCGCATTTCAAGCTCAAGCGCACGCCGCTGCATCGCGAAGCGATCTTCCAGCACCTTCAACCGTGCCTGCTGACCGTCATCAAGCGTCAGCTTATGGTGCAACACGTCATGCAGCGCGGCGCCTGGCTGCTGGGGTTGCGGCAACAGCGCCCGCCCGACGAACACGCCTCCGATCGCGGCCAGAAAGGCGAGCACGACACCGAGAACGATGCGCGTCGTCGAGGTCATTGCTCGCCCAGGAGCAAGGAGGAAGGCGCAAGCGGCGACGCTCCGCCAAGCGGGGCCAAGGAAACGGTCGGGCGGGCAGCGGCGGGCAGTTCGGCTCCCACGATGCCGATCGCGAGCGCCGCTGCCGTCACAACGCCAAGGCCGATGCCGGCCTGCCGCACGACGGGCCGCGAGCCGATCCGTGCAAGTACCTGCGTCTCGATGCCATCCAGCTCAGCCGGGGCGGGTGCGCCTGCCAGCCTCGCCAATGCCCTGTCCAGTTCGTCCATGCTTTCCACTCCGCCCCACTAGCATTTCATACGCAGGATTGCCCGACATCCCTCATCGGGCGGGTGAGGGGTGCGCGACCGCGGCGCGTAGATAGGGCACGAACCCACGGAGTAACCCCATGCGTCGCATCTTCCTCCCTACTGCCATTGCCATTCTCGGCGTAGCCAGCGCAGCGCAGGCTCATCCAAAGCTGGTGACAGCCTCGCCGGCCGCAAACGCGACTGTCGCCAAGCCGGCCCGTGTCGAGCTGCGTTTCAGCGAAAAGCTGATGCCGAAGTTCTCCGGCGCCGATCTCATGATGACCGGACATGGCGGGGCGACGCACGCGCCGATGAAGGTCACGGCGACGGCTGCCGTCGCCGGTGACGGCAGCACGCTTGTCCTGACACCCAAGGCGCCGCTCGCCCCGGGCCGCTACACGGTCGCCTGGCATGTCGTGTCGAGCGACACGCACCGCGTCGCAGGCAACTACGCCTTTGCGGTAAAGTGAAGTGGAAACCGACTGGCCGCTGATCGCTGCCCGCTTCGCACTCTATCTGGCGCTGGGCGGGCTGTTCGGCCTGTCGGCATTCGGCCTCTACGGCCTCAAGGCAGGCGAGCGCGCCAGTGCGTTCGCGTTGCGCCCCTGGCTCGTCGGGCTCGGGCTGCTGGGTCTTCTGCTCTCCGCCATCGCGCTAGCGCTACTCGCCGCGGCGATGGCAGGCACGCCGCTCTGGCCGATCGATCGCGAGGCGATCGGGATGCTGCTGTCAGGGTCGACCATAGGCACGGCATGGAAAGCACGCGTGATCGCGCTGGTCGTGGCGTCGGGCGCCGCATTGATGGCGGCCGGACGTACGCCCCTCCTTGGCGTCGTGGTGATCGCCAGCGCTATCGCGGTCGCAACGCTCGCCTGGACCGGGCATGGTGCAATGGACGAGGGCGCAAAAGGCTGGACGCACCTCCTTGCCGACATCCTTCACCTGCTCGCAGCCGGCGCATGGGTCGGGGCGCTGCTTGGCCTTATCCTGCTTGTGGCTCGTCCTGCCCGCCGGGCCGATACGGCTCATCTGATTCTTACGCATCGCGCACTGCACGGGTTCGGCCTGATCGGTACGATCGTGGTCGGCACCCTTATCGTTACCGGCCTCGTCAATACATGGCTGCTAGTTGGCTTAGGCAACCTTCCGAAGCTCGCCGCGTCCCTTTACGGTCAGCTCCTGCTTGCCAAGCTCGTCCTGTTCGGCGCGATGCTGGTGCTGGCATCGCTCAATCGCTACCGTCTGACGCCCGCATTGGAGCACGCGATGCCGCGTGGCGATCAACGCGGCGCACTCAGCACCTTACGTCGCAGCCTCGGCATCGAGGCGCTCTGTGCCATTACGATCCTCGCGCTCGTCGCATGGCTCGGAACGCTCGAACCACTCATGTCGGCGATGTGAAGAATGGGGCGGCCGATCACGGCCGGGTAGAAATTGCAAACCGCTGTGCCGCCCTTGGTGTCACAACCGAACGGTTGTGACACCAGGACGAAATTCAAGAAATTTGCACCGCCCTACCCTCTCTCTAGAGGCCGCCGTTCAATCTACGCCAAACGCGTTTACAAGGCTGGTCTCAGCGTCGTTCGAGTCTAACGACGATTCTCCATTCATCCGGCTGCCACGCCTGCCGCTTACACTCGACACAGTAGCTTGCGTTGTCTTCTCACAAATGACACCCTGTACCAAAGTGAGGGGCTCATATGAAAATCGAGAACGTCCGTATTCAGCGGCTTCGTGGATACGACGACGTTTCGATAGATTTTAACGAATACACCTGCTTTGTCGGAGCAAACGGCGCAGGCAAATCGACGGTTCTATGCGCGCTAAACATCTTCTTTCGTCAGACGGAAAATACCGGAACCGATCTCCTCAAGCTTGACAAAGAGGATTTTTATAGGGGATCGACGGAAGAGCCAATTAGAATAACCGTCACCTTCGGTGGGCTTTCCGATCGTGCATTAGAGGTATTTAAGGATTACGCTCGCGGCGGATCGCTAGTTATCACGGCACAGGCGACCTTTAGTGAGGACACCGGCCGGGCTGATGTAAAGCACTTCGGGCAGCGCTTAGGAATGGCTGCCTTCAAACCATTCTTTGCGGCATTCGGTGACGGTGCATCTGCAGCGGATTTGAAGGTTTTGTATGAGGGACTGCGCGAGGCATTTTCTGAACTTCCGAAGGCGGGCACCAAGGAAGCGAATAAGAGTCAACTCCTCGAATATGAGGCAAGTCGCCCGGGTGAGTGTGAACTCATACCCAGCGAAGATCAGTTTTACGGCGTGTCGAAAGGCGCCAACCGGCTCGCCGAGTTCGTACAATGGGTTTACGTACCTGCTATAAAGGACGCGGTTAGTGAGCAGGTTGAGGCTAAAGATAGCGCGTTAGGTAAATTGCTCGCTCGCACGGTTCGGGCTAAAACCAATTTCTCGGATGTGCTCGACGCATTGCGGATCGAAACCAGCAACCGGTATCAGGAGCTTCTAGACGCCAACCAAGCTGCGCTAGACGAAATATCGCAATCATTGACCGTACGACTTGCCGAGTGGGCGCACCCTGACACGTCTCTACGACTTCAATGGCAACAAGAGCGCGATAAGTCGGTGCGGATTGACGAGCCGTGGGCGCACGTAAAAGTCGGCGAAGGGCAATTCGCAGGCAAGTTGGCGCGCTTGGGGCATGGGCTTCAACGATCTTATGTCATCGCTCTTTTGCAGGAGTTGGCGGCAATCGACGGGGATGATGGACCGCGCCTACTACTCGCAATCGAAGAGCCGGAGCTCTATCAACACCCGCCTCAGGCAAGGCACCTCTCTGGAGTGCTTGCAAAGCTTTCCATGGAAAACGCTCAGGTCATGGTTTCCACCCATTCTCCCTATTTCGTCTCTGGGGAGGTTTTCCAGGACGTTAGAATGGTAAGACGCCCTAGTAACGAGGGCAGCGCAACAGTTACCTGGTCACAGCTCTCGGCGATCTCGGCAGATATGGAGAGCGCAACAGGCAAGCCGTTCGGAAAGCCTTCGGGAGTGATCGCTAAGCTTCAGCAGACACTCCAACCTAACCTGACAGAGATTTTCTTTGCTTCTAGGGTCGTTCTTGTCGAAGGCCGAGAGGATGTCGCTTATTTGCAGACCTATTTACAACTATCGGGTCTATGGGATGATTTTCGTAAGCATGGATGCCACATCGTACCAGCGGACAAAAAGAGCGAAATGCTACGCCCTCTGATCGTTGCGAAGCACACGAACATTCCGGCATTTGTCATCTTTGATGCGGATGGACACGAGCAAAAAGACGCTCGGCGCGCGATGCATCGTCAGGACAATACCTCGCTTATGAAGGCTTTAACCGGCAAGTGTGATAATCCTTTTCCAGACTCAATCGTCTGGAACGACAACCATGTCATTTGGCCGGATTGCTTTGGTGAACGTATTCGCGCTGATGTTGGTGATTTGGCATGGACGAAAAGCCAAGCTTCAGCAGATAAGCAATTTGAACATGCCGGTGACTTGAAGAAGAACGTTTTGCACATAGCAGCACGCCTGGAAGACCTCTGGAACGACGGTGCCCGGCCCGCCTGCCTTGAAAAACTAGCTGCTCAGGTTATGGCTTTTGCGAGAGCATAAGGGCATAGATCGGCGGCAAAACCTGATAAGGTATCACTGGTTGAAAATTCTCTGCTCGACCGATTTACCGTAAGCCCGTGCTAGCGTGCCGTTTCACTCGTCCACGTCACGAAAGAGTGCAGCAAGGCCCGATGACCGTGGTGTCGAACTGCTTACAGGCGCTGATGTGGAAGACGCAGGCTCATAGTCTTCTTCCATGGAGGCGACGGCAGTCTGCACTGCTTTTCTGAGGTCCGCTAGCGCAGCGGTATCGTCTGTTGCCACATCCTCTAAAATTCTCTTTACGGCTTGTTCCAAGTCGTAAAAGTAGTCTTCAGGCGGATATTCTTTATCCCATTCCGCTTTCAGACGGGCAACGTGGTTGCCAACCTTATTGAGCACTTCGTTTTTTGCCGTCTGCCGAGCGATGTTTAACTCGTCGGCGTCCAAGACGTTTTTTAGACTAGTCTCCTCGAAGATGCTGCTGTCTGCACTGTCAGCAATAGCTTCGATTACGGCCGTAGCGAAATTAGCGCGAGTTTCCTCATCCAACAAACCGAGAGCATGCAATCGCGCCAACAACTGTGAGTCTGGATCGTCCTTGATCGGAGTGACAAAGCTACTTAACCCACTTATCAGGTCGGGCCGTCGCTTGATAACCGCCTCGGTAAATGTCCGATTTGCACGGTATGTTACAAAGGTTCTGAGAAAGCTCTTGTCTATCCCAGCGAGTTTGTCAACGAGCACGTTGACCAAGGTATCGGGAATTATGAGCGGGGCCCCTTGAATTGATATACCCGCGCAAACGACTTCGTAGATGACCGAGTAGGGCTTAGCTCCACGCAGGTAAACTTCCACTAGTTCGGGCTTGCTAGCGAGGTACTTAGCAAAAGCGTCGCTGACGGTTGGGTGCTTATACGTCCAAAAACCGCCTGCCTTGTCTTGCGCTAACAGCAGTAGGCTTCCGTCCAAGGCTTCCAGCTGTGCACGCACACCACCAGGCTCTGCGCCGAAGGCCGTCGCGCCAGCAGCGATATTCTCTGAACTGACGGGCGACCGGGCGATCCCGCCATTCAGGAAAACGGTCGCGATCGCTGCCCGGCAGTCGATCGAGAGCGATACCACCGTGTCAAAAAGAAAGTCCTGTGGCTTTGCAAAGAACTTCTCGACGTTCGCTGCATCTGGCTTTAAGCCGTTAGCGAAGAAGCGTGACCCAAAGCGCCGGGCCGTTTCGGGCAAAAAGTCCTTACGCTCAGCCAAGGTCGGCAACAAGTCCTTTACTGCTGCTCGAAATGTGGCAGGCTGATCACCCATTTTTAGATGATTGTAAAGCATCTGCGCCTTCTCGGCGGTAGAAAGCTTTTGGACATTGATGACAACTTGGCTTTGGCGCAACGTTGGTATGGCGCTGAGCTTTAGGTCGCGTTGCGCTGCGTGCCAAATGTAGTCGCGAGAGGTTATCAGAAACCGCGTGTCCCGGCGCATAGCACCCTGCATAAGGGGAAAGACCTGGTTCCAGCGCTCTGCCGTTTGCTGTTGGTATTGGGTATTGCCCCAAGCGTCGTCGATCCAAAAAAACTGGGAGCCCTTGGGGTCGAGATGCCGCTGCACGTCCTCGGGTGAGGTCGCACGTATGGTATTGCTCTGCCAAATGTCGGCCGCGCCGATCGCAATGCTAGCCCCGATGGTCGACTTCCCGGCCGCTGGTGCTCCCAAGAGCAGCACAAGGTTATGTTCGCTTATCGCCCTGACACTACGCCGATGAGCGTCGGTCACAACCAATCGCTCCAGGTCGTTCCCCATGGCGCTCAGGATCAACTGCGCCTGCTCGTAGGCCCGGGCGTCTATCAGTTCAGTGAGATCGCCCATTCCGTATAAGCGCGGAGCCATCATCCGGAGTCGCGGTGACGTCTTGATTTGTCGGCTGATCCAGTCGCTACCGAAAATGCGGCACCGCCCTACACCTTCTTTCTGAAAAGCTTCCCGGATAACAAGATCGCTTGCACCGGTGACCGGGTGGTTGGTCAGTATTATATAATCATGCGCTAGGCCTTTTGCCGCAAGTTTGGCTGCCTTCGGTAGTTCGTCGGACAACATTGAAAGGGTAAGGTTCAAACCTTCCTTGGACGTGAATTTACATTGGATGGTCGACTCGCCGGAAGCTGGATCGTCGCCGTCCCACTTGCCCACGAAAGCACCGTCACGCCCTGCATCTGCCGATGGCAGAAAGTTTTGCACGGGTCGGCGAAGGCACTCCTCCGCCACACTGACGCATAGGTCCTGAAACGACTTCCAGCCAAGCCGATGCAGCGGATAGTCAGCGTTAGCGCTCAAAATTGAGCCGTCGATTCCAATCGTCATGCTCCATCATGTCAGTCTGGGGCCTAAGGCGGAACTACCGACGTGAGGTTCGTTTCAGTAAGCAGTCACGTCTGCGCTTTCAGCCCAAGCCGTGTCGTGTAGCGAGGCGAGAGGCGCGTACGCTTTGCGGTATAAAGACCAATGAGCTTGGAGGGATATCGGGTCGCAAGACGGAACGACGGCGATCATGCCGGCTCGTGGGGCTTCTACTCGGACGCCCGTAACCGTTGGCTGGATCTCGTCTATCCGACCGAGCGGGAAGCGACCGAAACGATGAAAGCTGTCGGGGCGAAGCCCCGCACTCGGCAGGTCCGCTGATCGCCGATGGTTGTGCGCGATCGACGGTCGATCTACGAGGCTGGCATGTCGCTCCGGGTCGTCCCGTTTTTCCAATTCGCGCGCACCGCGGCGATCGTCGTCCTGGCGGTGATGATGCTGGTGAGGCTCGGCCCGCTCTGCGAGACGGTAGCGATGGCCGCGACACCGATCGCGTCCGCGACGATGGATTGTGCGGACACGCCGGGCCATACGCCAACCAAGAAGATCCCACCCTCGGCGTGTGCCATGCCGTGCGCGGCGATGCCTGGCGAAACGATCGCGCAGATCGAACCGATACCGTTCGCGCCGCTCTCGCCCTGGGCGGTCGCCCATTCGGGCCTGCTTGGGCTGACCAGCGCGCCGGCTACACCCCCTCCGCAGATCGTGTGACGTCGAACCGACCCCACACGAATCTATTCAAACGGAGAATATCATGACCAAGATCAAGCTCATCAGCGCCGCTTTCGCCCTCACGCTCTCGACCGGCGCGTTCGCCGCGGTCGCGAACTGCTGCGCCGACATGGCGTGCTGCAAGGACGGTGCTGACTGCTGCGATCATGGCGACAAGGCGAAGGGCGGCGATCATGCCGGCCACGCCATGCCGAACATGAAGTAAGACGACGGGACGGGGGCGGGCGACCGCCCCCGTCTTCATTCCTTCCCGGTCGGCTGAGGGATCGATCGCGGCATCCGCGGTCCCCGCTTCACGGTCTCGCGCCACGGGCGCATCGTGGACGGCAGGGCGATACGCAGCATCGCCGCCCGGCCGCGGATAGCATCCTGGGTCCGGCCCATCTCTCTCGCGATAACCGTCACGGGTTCGCGAGA
>NZ_JAFEMC010000008.1:0-66884 GCF_016892685.1 Sphingomonas longa | reverse complement strand
TAATGAGCCCATCGAAGTATTACTTCGATAGAACCCATCACGTATGGATACGTGAAGGACATATGAGAACAGCTTATATGCTTACGACACCCGCAACGCCTTGATAACGCCACAAGTCCCGCAGGCCGCCGCCCACATGTCCCTTCATCTAAACCAACAATGTCAAAGAACCGACACAAATACCCCGACGCTCCGACAACTCTCCTTTCGGAAAGCCCCTAAGCATCTGGTTTTTGGCGACCGCAGCACCAAACCCGTAAGGGCAACCGCTGCGGTTCGGCGTATCTATGGAAGGCGACCCGCCCCGTCAAGCGCTTATTTTCGCTTTCGACGCACGATCCGGGGCGGGGCCAGAGGGCAGGGGTAAGGGGCCCAAGGTTCACCGGGATCGTCTCCGTCTGGTGACCGAGGGCGATCGCACTCCCCCCTGTCCGTCAAGCGGTCGCCCTCACATGATCCGGTCCGCCACGCCTACGTCTCGCACCGCCAAGAGACGGAAGACGCGTCTTGCCACTCGATCGAAGATGGGCGTCGGGGATCCGCGATTAGAAACGGGCGCGAAGGCCGATCGTGGCGGTGCGGGGCGTACCCGGCTGCACCCAGACCGGCGCATAGCTGTTCGCATACCAGTGCTCGTCGAACAGGTTCGCGACGGACCCGAACAGCTCGACATCGTCGGTCACCCCGATCTGCCCGAATACACGTACCAGCGTGTGCGACGGCAAGGTGAAACCGGTCCCCGTCTCGCCGTTGCGCTTCCCCAGATACTGGATGCCCGCCCCCAGCGTCGCGTCGCGCGCGCCGAGCGTGAAGCGCTTCGTCGCCTGCACGTTGAGATTGTGATCGGGTATGTTGATCAGCCGGTCACCGGGTTCGATCTGGAACGAGAAATTCGGGTCGAGCACGCGCGATCGCGCCTCCGCATCGGTATAGGCATAGCTCAGCAACAGGTCGACGCCGCCTGGCAGGCGGCCATTGATGTCCAGCTCGACGCCGCGGCTGCGCGCCTTGCCGATCGCGACCGAAAAGCCTGGGTTGAGCGTATCGGTCGCCAGTACGTTCGACTTCTGTAACTGATAGACCGCCAGCGTGCCGGTCAGCCGCCCGCCCAACGCGGTCAGCTTCACGCCCGCCTCGATCGACCGGCTCGTCTCCGGTTCGAACACGTTGCCGGTCGCATCCGCCCCGATATTGGCGCGATACCCCTCGCCATAGGCGGCATAGAGCGACAGCGGCGCGGTCAGTTCGTAGACGATGCCCGCCTGCGGGCTGAAGCGGCTGCGCTGGCGCCGGCCCGGTACGTCCGTCAGGCGATTGTCCACGCGCAGCAGGAAATCGTCGTACCGCCCGCCGATCCGCACCTGCAACCGGTCGGTCAGGCTGATCTGGTCCTGCACATACGCACCGGCGGTGCGCTGCACGTCGAGCCGATCGGTGGTCGGCGTCGTGACCGGGACCGGATATCGGCCATAGACCGGGTTTTGCAGGTCCAGGACATAGCCCGCGCGGTCCGTCGTGGTCGCCGTCACCACGGGTCCGCGATAGCGGGTGAACATCTGGTCGGTGTCGAAATAGTCGAAATCCCCGCCCGCCAGCACACGGTGACGCAGCGGCCCCGTCATGAACTCGCCCGCGATCTCCGCGCGCAGGACGCTGTGTTCGGACGTGTAGCGCCGCGTCCGCCGCTGGCGCGACAGCGACCGGCCGTCGACATACAGTTTCTGGCGCGACCGCACCGTCTCCGCATCGGACGACGCGCCGGTCAGCAGCGTGTCGCGGTGGCTGGCCCCGACCAGCAGGCTCCACGTATCGCTGAAATCATGCTGGAGCCGCAGCTGGTGCCCCGTCGCGCGCGCCACGGTATCGCCGTCGCTTGGCTCACCCAGGAAGCGCGAGCGCGGTACGGTGTCGAAATCCCCGTTCAGCACCACGATGCCGCGGTCGAATGGCACCTCCACCCGCGTCCATTCGAAGTCGTAGGTCAGCCGCGTGGCCTCGTCCAGCCCGACGCCGATCGACGGCAGGAATCCCCAGCGTTTCTGCTCCACCGTGTCGCGGAACGTGTCGCCGGATTCGGCATAGCCGATCAGCCGCGCCGTGACGGTGCCGGTCAGCGCCAGATTGGCGTCGCCCTCCGCCCGGACGGTGTCGAAGCTGCGATACTGCAGCGAGGCGGTGCCGAAACTGCGGCCGAGTTCGGCCTGCTTCGTGACGATGTTGATCGATCCGCCCGGCTCGCCGCGCCCCAGCACCGCCGCGGCCGGCCCCTTCAGCACCTCGACCCGTTCGATCCCCGCGACGTCGCGCTGACCGCTGAACCCGCGCCCGGCGTTGAAGCCGTTGACCAGATAGCCGCTCGGCAAATTCTCGTCGCCGACGAACCCGCGCACGGCGAAACTGTCCCACAGGCCGCCTAGCGTATTCTGCCGCACCACCGATGCCTTCAGGTCGAGCGCGTCGGTCAACCGCAGGATCGCATTCTCCTCGATGACGCTGTCGTCGATCGTCGCGATCGCCTGCGGGATCTCGCGCAGCGCGAAATTGCCGCGATAGGGCTGGCGGACGCCGGTGATGGTGATGGTCTCGCGCTCGCGGCGGGCATCGTCGTCGGCCTTCCCAATCTGCTCAGCCTGCCCGGCCGGTTCGAATGGCCCGGATTGCGCGAACGCGGGCGAGCCGGAGAACGCGACGGCGAACGGAGCACCCGCCATCACGGTGGTGCGCATGGAACGACGCAAACGATATCCCCCTTCGGCAACACATATCGGGCCGCTGAGGGACCTGATCGGCCGCGCTATGGCGGTTATGTTGTAACATCGTC
Source organism: Sphingomonas longa (assembly GCF_016892685.1). NCBI lineage: Bacteria > Pseudomonadati > Pseudomonadota > Alphaproteobacteria > Sphingomonadales > Sphingomonadaceae > Sphingomonas > Sphingomonas longa. Next base: position 64,063 of record NZ_JAFEMC010000008.1, on the reverse strand, counting down.
AATGATACCTTGTTACATTTTTTGCGATGCGGCATGAGACTCCGGACGCCATGCCGAGGTTCCCGATGACGCCCCCTTCGTCCCTTATGACGCCCTCTTCGTCCGTCACGGACCCGATCCGCATCGACGATCTGACGCTCGCCTATGGTGCGCATCGCGTGCTGGATCGCCTGTCACTGGCGGTGCCGGCGGGCAGCATCACCGCGCTGCTGGGCGGAAACGGTGCGGGCAAGTCGACCACCCTGTCGGCGCTGCTGGGCTTCACCCGCGCGCAGTCGGGAATGGTCGCGGTATGCGGGATCGATCCCGCCGCGAACCCGGACGAGGCCCGTCGCCGCATCGCGTACCTGCCGGAGAATGTCGCGCTCTACGAGCATCTCTCAGCGGTCGAGAATGTCGATTACCTGCTCGCGCTCTCCGGTCAGGGGGCCGGTCAGCAGCCCGCCGGGCGATCGGGACACCACCGGAACCGCACCGCGATCACCGATGCGCTGGCCGCGGCGGGGTTGCAGGACCGCGCATGGGACCAGCGGCTGGGCGGCTTTTCCAAGGGTATGCGGCAAAAGGTCGCGATCGCGGTCGCGCTGCTGCGACAGGTGCCGGTGCTGCTGCTCGACGAGCCGACCTCGGGGCTCGATCCGCGTGCCACGGCGGACTTCAACGCGCTGCTGGTCGCGGTGCGCGCGCGGGGCACCGCGGTGCTGATGGTGACGCACGACCTGTTGTCCGCGGCCGATGTCGCCGACCGGATCGCGTTTCTGGAAGCAGGGCGCGTCGCGCACGAAGTGACCGCGAGCGGGCCGGAGCGGTTCGATGTGCGCGCCCTCCACGCGCGCTTCCAGGCGGTCGGCGCGCAGATGAGCGATGGGCAAGTGAGCGACGCCCAAGAGAATAGCGGGCAGGTGGCCGCATGAGCGTCGGGGATCGGACCGTTCGCCTGATCGCGCGCGACGAATTGCGGATGATGGCGCGCAACCGCGTCGCGGTGATCGCCTTTGCGATGCTGGTGCTGCTGACGTTGGTGGCGGTGGCGAGTTCGTGGGCGCACCGGAACGGCGTCGCCGCGCTGCGCGACCGTCATGCCCATGTCGCCGAACGCGCATTCGATGCGCAGCCCGACCGGCATCCGCACCGGATGGTGCATTACGGCACCTTCATCTTCCGCCCGCCGGGGCCGCTCGCGGCGTTCGATCCCGGGGTCGACGCCTATACCGGCAACAGCATGTTCCTGGAGGGGCATCGCCAGAACACCGCCAATTTCGGCGACGTGCGGCAAAGCTCGCTGCTGGTCCGCTTCGGCCAGCTGACGCCCGCCTTCGTGTTGCAGGTGGTGGCGCCGCTGCTGCTGATCTTCCTCGGCTACGGCGGGCTGGCCCGCGAGACCGAGCGCGGCACGCTGCGCCTGCTGATGCTGCAGGGGGCCAGCCGGCGTCAGGTGGTGCGCGGCAAGCTGCTGGCGCTGGGTACGGTCGCGCTGATCGCGGGCGCGCCGGCGATGATCGGGCTGCTGCTGATCGCCGGCCAGCCGGGCGCGCTGGCCCAATACATGCTGGCGCCGATGTCCCTCATCGCTCTGGGCTACGCCATCTATCTCGCAGCGTGGGCGGTCCTGATCCTGCTCGTCTCGGCGCTGGTCCGGCGCAGCCGGGATGCGTTGCTGGCGCTGGTGGCGGTGTGGGCGGTGACGCTGGTGCTGGTGCCGCGCGTCGCGCCCGATCTGGCGAGCGCCGCGGTGCCGCTGGCGAACCGGTTGCAGACCGATGTCGCGATCGCGCGCGACCTTCGCACGATGGGCGACAGCCACGATCCCGACGACCCGCATTTCGCCGCCTTCCAGCAATCGGTGCTCGCGCGCTACGGCGTCGACAGGGTCGAGGACCTGCCCGTCAACTACAAGGGCGTGGTGGCGATGGAGGGCGAACGGATGACCGCGTCGCTGTTCGACCGTTATGCCACCGACAGTTTCGCCGCGCAGGCGCGGCAGAACGGCATCGTCGCGGCGATCGGTGTGCTCAGCCCGGCGATTGCGCTGCGCTCGCTGTCGATGGCCGCGGCCGGCACCGATGTCGCCGGACATCGCCGCTTCCTCGAACAGGCGGAGGCCTATCGCTACGCCCTGGTGCAGCGGCTGAACCGCATGCAGGCGGAGGGCGTCCGCTATGCCGACGACACCGCCAGGGACGCGGGCGCCGACCGCCGCAAGCGCGTGTCCGGCGATCATTGGCGGGCGATGCCCGATTTCCGGTTCGTCCCGCCCGACGGCAGGACGCTCGCCACCGCGGCGCTGCCGGGCCTCGTGATCGTGGTGGGCTGGCTAGCGCTGGCGCTGACCCTACTCGCGCTCGCCACCCGCCGATTGGGAGCACGGTCATGAACCTCTGGATGCAGGAATGGCGGCTGTTCTCGCGTCAGCGGCTGGCGATGATGGCGCTCGCCTTGCTGGCGCTGCTGACCAGCGCCGCGCTGGCGGCCGGCATCGTCGAGGTGTCGCGCCAGCGCGCCGCCATCGCCGCGATCCCGGCCGCGCAGGCGGAGGATATCGCGGCGGTCGCCGCCTATGTCGACCGCACCAAGGATGCCGGCAGCGCTGCTTATTACAGCTTCCATCCGACTTGGGACGCACCCGCGCCGCTCGCCTTCGCCGCGCTCGGGATGCGCGACGTCGCACCTTATATCCTGCGCGTGCGTGCGCTGGGGCTCGAGGCGCAGATCTACGACGGCGATATCTTCAATCCGGAGCTGGCGCTGCCGGGCCGTTTCGACTTCGCCTTCGTGCTGGTGTTTCTCGCGCCGCTGTTCGTGATTGCGCTGTTCTACGACCTCGTCTCGGGCGAGCGGGAGGCGGGGCGGCTGCGAACGCTCGACGCGCTGCCGAACGGTGGCCGGGCGCTGTGGCGCCGGCGATCCGCGCTCCGGCTGGCGTTGCTATGGGCGGCGCTGGGCATACCTTTCGGCATCGCGGCGCTGATCGAGGGCGTCGCCGGGTCCACGATCGCGATCGTGCTGGCGCTGATCCCGGCCTATCTGCTGTTCTGGGTCGCGCTGGCCGTCTTCGTGGGCCGCCTCCGCTGGAATTCGGTCACGAATGCGGCGACGCTGGCGGCGACATGGCTCGTGCTGGTGCTGATCGCCCCGACGCTGGCCAACGTCGCGATCAACACGGCGATCCCCGTCGATCAGGGCGCGGAAATCGCGCTGGCGCAGCGCGAGGCGGTGAACCGCGCCTGGGACATTCCGCGCGAGGACACGATGCGCCGCTTCTACGCCGGCCACCCCGAATGGGCCGATTCCGCCCCGCTGGGACCCGACTTCCACTACAAATGGTATTTCGCCTTCCACCAGAATGGCGACGACAGCGTCCACGACCGGGTGCGCGCCTATCGATCCGGGCTGGAGGCGCGCGATGCGGCGGGCCGTGCTCTCGGCTGGGTGCTGCCATCGGTCGGCGTTCAGGCGCTGCTGACGCGGCTCGCCGAAACGGACCTCACCGCGCAATTGGGGTACCAGGACCGCATCCGCGACTTCCACCGGCGCTTGCGGGCCTTCTATTATGGCTATCTCTTCCAAGCCCGTCCGTTCGAAAGAGGTGATTTCGGCCGTTTGCCGCGTTACCAACAATATTCTTTCAGCGATGTGCGGATTTAAGACGCTAGCTCGTACTATTATCTACAATCCCTTAATTATAATTTTGAGACATGATCCGTGAGGCAAATGGCATCAATCACCGGCTCTCGAAACTAAACCATCCGTGGAACAACGGTCAGGTCGGCCGGATGAATCGAACCATCAATGAAGCAACCGTCAAACGCTTCCACTACGAGATCTACCAAAAGCTCCAGACGCACCTTGCCGACTTCATGGCCGCCTACAACTTTGCTCCCCGGCTCAAGACGCTCAGCGGCCTAACGCCATACGAATACGTCGCCAAGATCTGGACGTCAGAGCCAAACCAGTAATCGTCAATCCGATCCACCAGATGCCGGGAATAAACATCTCGACGCCCTCTTCTCTGTCATGAAGTTGGACGGGCTGCCGGCTCGCTCTGGAATTACCGCATAGAGGGCAGAGACGTACCGGCTCTCTCGGCTATATGCGGCATGCTGTTCGGAGCCAGTATAAAACGAGTCCTTCCCCGTTGATGAGAAGGTGACCACCCCCTCTGATATTAGGAAATTACTACCGCAGGTCATCCAGAACCCCTCCTGCACATCGCGAAATAGGCGCGTGACGAAAGTGGGGCGTTCGCCTGCGTCGAAGTATCGGCTAAGAGTTTCCGCAATGATCCAGAGCGTTCCCCCGTGTAGCACATCTCGAACAATCCATCCGACAACGGGATGCGCTTCCTGCACCTTCCAGAATGATATGACGCTCATCTGCATACTGGCGAGCACGGCTGCTTCCTCAGGTTGCATCGGTGCGGATCGTTGCTGGGCATAGCGCTGTAGGGCTGTGCTGCGCCCCTTCGCGGCAGTCCAGCCCGCCAACTCGAACACAAGCAAACCTTCTTCGTTGCCTTCGTCCCATCCCTCCAGATTCCAGCGGGAGATCTGCAGGACATGATCTCGCAGGCGTGCAGATGACATGAACGGAAAGGCAGCGAAGAAATGTAGTGCGGCAAGCTCCTGAAGGGCTTCGTTGCGCGCGATCAGCGCTTCCCGATCAAGCTGCGCTGTCAGGCCTGTAGCCGTATTTTTAGTCATATGTCGACTATATCCGATAGAGATATAGTCGACAATGGGGTGCTTGACGCTCCATGGAGCTGTGCACGCTAGTTGGCCTCAACGTTCGTCGTCACCGACTGGCTGCCGGCCTGACGCAGGAGGAGCTTGCCTTCCGTGCCGGTATGGATCGGACCTACCTCAGCGACATCGAACGTGGACGGCGCAATCCGACCCTGCTGACGATGCAGGACATAACCGTTCCCCTTAACCTTCGCGTGGTCGATCTGCTGGAAGGGAGCGACGCTATCGAGCCGCCCACGGCACCGTCGCGCCCACGAGCTGCACGGGACGGTTAGGCCCGGTCCGAAATCCGACAGCCCAGGTTATAAATGGACGAGATATAGACCTCTAAGCTGTTGCCTCTCACCGCGGCCGGTGCTGCACTGCCACGTGGATCTGAACTGCCTTCAGGCGGCACTCAGGGCGGAGACACAGGATGGTCGATTGGAGGAAGGGGCAACACGGGACGAGCGTCCTCGCCTTCCTTAATCATCATCGTCTTGCCCATACGCCTGAACACTATGCCTTCGCCCATGAGTATCTGAACGGCGCAGACGGAGAGCTTCGCGAGCGCGTCGACGGGGCCGTCGACGGCGGGGTGCGACTGACGGAGGATCAGGTTCAGAAGCTGATGCCAGTCGGCACAGCCCATCCGATCGCGCCGCAACTCGATCATCTGACCCTGCGCGTACTCGACGTCGTCGGTGATGCCATGTCGATGTCCACCGACCTCAACCGCGAGCTGGTCATGGCCTCCGCCACGCTGCTCGAGGCGCCTACCAGCGAGGTCGGCCGCATGATCTCCGCGATGATGCAGCGCGCCGAGCAGGCGGAGGCGAGCTTCGCGGAGGCCGGCCAACGTGCACGGGCAATCCGCACGGAACTGGCTGCATTGCAGACCTCGGGTCAGCGCGATCCTTTGACGGGCTTGATGAATGCCGCAGGGCTTCAAACTATGCTGGCGGCCGACACAGCACGCGAGCCTGCATGCCTGTCGCTCGTCGATATCGATCGGCTGCGGGCAGTGAACGAGAGCCACTCGCCAGCCGTCGGCGATCGTCTCCTGACGGTGGTGGCACGAACGCTAGCGGAGCAGTGCAGCGGCCATCTGTTAGCCAGGTGGGAGGGCGGAACCTTCGCGATCCTGATGGAGGGTACTGACCTCAAAACCGCTGCTGACATCGTCTCGGACGCATGCGCGGCGATCGGCGCGCGCGAGATGAAGGTGCGAGAAAACGATCAGCCTCTGGGGCGGATCATGCTCTCCGCCGGCGTCGTGGCGATGCGCAGCCGCAGCGCCGGAGAACTCCTTGAGGCTGCACAAACGCAGCTGCACCGCGCCAAGCAACACGGCCGGGATCAGGTGGCTGTGGAGGGTATCGTGATCGGCGTATCTGCGACGGACTGAAGCCCCGTCGCCCCGCATCATCTTGACGGACAAGGGACCTAACAACGTGCGCGCAGCCAGCGCCCGAAACGGCTCTGATGATCCGCCGTCAGACGGGACCAGGGCCACAGCGGCAACGGTCAATCCGCTTCAGGTCGAGCAGTCGTTGAAGATCGACTATTGCCGGGCGGCGGGCATCGAATGGCTTCAGGATCGTACAGCGAGGGAGCCGTCGAAGAATTCGAAAACGACAGCGGTGTACGACGGTTTTTCCGAAAAAAATGTGCTCGCGAAGAGCGGTAGTTTTTGTCGATCGCGTCTGCTCGATCAGCGTCGTGTGGGACTGCTCAAGGCGGTCTGGGTTTGGATGATGGCGATTGTGTAGGGGTGATGGCGATTGTGTAGGGGGCGATAGATTCCACCGAATTCCCGTGCACCAAATGGCAGCCTCAGGACGTCTGGAGGCGTTCGCTTTTCCGCGGCGCTGACCCTCGCGGCGAGTGGTGCTCCTGCGGAATATGACGGCCATCATTTCTAAGTCCTTGCGCGGTTTTTCGGGATCATCGCGCGCCATGATGAATCGCCATCCGGCGATCAGCTTCAGCGATCAAACGTTCCCTAACTTCCGGGTGGTCCTGCTGGATAATCCAGTCGAACGCTGCGCGAATGACGGCAGAGTAATTGCGCTTTTCGAGAGCGGCCACCTCATCAAGTTTCGCCCTTTGCAGAGGCGAGAGGCTGATGGTGCAGCGTTGTAGCGATTTCGCATACCAACCTTCTTGCAGGGAGAATGGTGAGCTCTTCGTCGAGGCAAGACACTTACGATGAATGGTCGGTGATGCCGAGGTTGAAAAATGGCTAACGCGGTCGCGTCCGACAAATGGCTGACGCGCAAGCCCGCAGAAATCAGCCGTTTTTTGGGCGTCAGACATATGGCAGACACGTGTCAGACAATCAGACGCCGGACTTCTCACGACCCCAAAACGTCTAAGCCACTGAACTATAAGGGAAAAAGGCAGGCGGAGCCTGCATAGGGTGTGCACTACTGTAGTCCTCAATCGTTGTTGCTGATGATGGCGTTGAAACCCGGCTCCGGGCGATGCGCGGCGTCCAGGATTCCGGGGAGCCGCTGCGCCGCTGCCAAGCGGAAATCGACGAGAAACGGTCGGCCGCTGTGGCCCGGATTGTCGCCCTGTCGCCCTTCACCTTCGCGACGATTTTCGCGTTCGGCTTTGACCCGGGCGCATGAAAGTTCGCCAGTAGGTCTCAAGTTCGACATCCCTGCCGCGGTGCATTTCCGGCCGCCTGCTTCTCGTTCCAATCGGTCCTCGACGGCGATGTCCTGAAGGTCCGAAAAGCCGTCAGTTGCAGCCCTCGGCGGTTCACGAATAGGGCCCCCACCTTGAGGTCATTGAGAGAGAAATTGCGCGCGTCGCGCGATCGGCAAACTGATGGTCAGCAGCGTGCAGGATCGTCGTGGATATTGCAGGTTTCCGCACCGGGCGAATGGGGTGCAATGCTGGACTTAGCGAGCATGACCCCCTCGACAGATTTGTGATTTGCGGAATTGGCCAGGGTGCAGCGATGCCCGAAACGCCTCCAACCAACTGAGGCAAACTCGCCCGGATTTCGGATTTCCGACCTCAAGGAAAAGCCTGTTCCCCGCTAAAGGGAACACTGCCCGCTCCAACCTGCACTCCGTTGCGCTGTGTGCATTCTCCGATCGCCCTGCCCCGCATCCTGTCGGCACTACGCAGCGCGGCACGGCGATCCGCGATGGTCTCGGAAGCCGCCAGTCGCAGCTTTTGGCGGCTCACGAACAAGGTCGCGACTGGCAGACGAGGAATCCAGCGCATCGCACGATCCGGAAACTGACACGGAGGCAGGTGCAGGATCGTCGTGGATACCGACGGTTGCAGCGGCGGGCGAACGGGCCGCAATGGTGGACTTGGCGGGCATGGCCCCTGCCCTCATCCTTCGCCCGAAAGCTTTGGTGATCGGCCGAAATCGACAAGGATGTAGCGATGCCAGAACGCTTCGAACCGACTGAAGCAAACTCGCCCGGGTCGCTGGTTTTGCCCCCCGTCTCCACGCACGCCTGACCTCGCGAAAGAGCCTGTCTCCCGCTAGAGGTGATGCCATGCGCACCACCCTCGATCACCTGCCGCCCGCCAAGCAGCGCGAGCTCGAACGGGTGGTCCGGATCCTGTTCGAGGAGTTCGCCTCCGCCACCGCGATCGCAACCGCGGACTGGAAGCGTCAGGCCCGTATCCTCAAAGTCATTTTGTACGGGTCGTATGCCCGTGGCGGCTGGGTCGATGAACCCCATACCGCCAAGGGCTATCAATCGGATTTCGACCTGCTGATCATCGTCAATCACGACAAGCTGACCGACCGCGTCGAGTTCTGGTCGGCGGCCGAGGATCGGCTCAACCGCGAGCTAATGATCACGGGCGACTTACGCACGCCGGTCGGCTTCATCGTGCACAGTCTCGACCAGGTGAATGCCGGCCTGGCACAGGGCCGCTACTTCTTCATGGACATCGCCCGCGACGGGATCGCGCACTACCAATCGGAGCCGAACGGCCTGGCCGAACCTCGCCCCAAAACGCCGGCCGAGGCATTCGCGCTGGCACAAGAATATCTGGATGAATGGTGGCCGAGCGCTTCAGGCCAACTCGACACTGCCCGCTACGTCCTTGATTAAGGACGGCTCAAAGAAGCAGCCTTTCAGCTCCACCAAGCGGCCGAGCGGTTTTACCACTGCGTGCTGTTGGTCCACACCTTCTACACACCGCACTCGCACAACCTTGGCGTCCTGCGCGCTCAGGCCGAGCGGATCGACCCGCAGCTGGCAGAGGTGTGGCCCCGCGACGCAAAGCGGGATCGCGCCATGTTCGAAAAGCTGAAGGAGGCCTATGTGAAGGCACGCTATTCGCGCCATTACAGCATCGACGAGGACGAGCTCAGCTGGCTCGGCGATCGGGTGGCTGAGCTTGGACGCGTGGTGGAGATGATCTGTGCAAGACGGATTGAAGCCCTGAGCCGCTAGCAGGAGTTTGACAGCCCTCCTCTGCAACATACCGGTACGTTGAGCCGCCTGTGAGCCCCTCTGAGCAGCAAACCGTAATCGCAGGCAGCCAAGGCCCCTCAGGGCTGTGATGCGGTCGACAGCACGGGCTAATCGGATAAATTAGCGGAGGCTTTTCGGGTCGAGCGTTATGGTCTTCCCTTTCGCAAAGCCGGAAGGACTGACCTTATTGATCAACTCCCAGACCTGCTTTGGATCAGGCAGCGCGCTGAAGGATGGAAACGTGGAAACGGTGCCATCCACGTCTTCTAGCGTGACCGAGTAGGTTCCAGTGTCGTCGATCTGGCCCATGATCGAAGGATAGACGCTCACGACCCTGCCGGCGTCGTACAGAGCAAGGACATAGCCCTTCAGGCGGCCGTCCGATTGGTAGATGCCGTACTCCGTGGTTGCCGTCCCGTTGCGGCACCAAGTGGAGATGGGTGCCGGCGAGTCTTTCTGCTCGGCTTGCTGCTTGGCCACCATGCTGCCGCCGATCAGGGACATAAGCATTTCGGATCCACTTGGCTTGATCTGCTTGGCTTTGTGGAAAGCTATCGGCGTGGCGCACGCATTGATCGGCGTTGCGGCGAGCGAAGGGATGTCTGATGTGTTCGGCCACTTGATTGCGCTAATGACCTGCAAAAGCCGTCCATCGAGTTCGCCCGCACTAAGTGTCGCGGCGCTCATCCTGATCCCGACAATCCACTGGCCTACGGGTACGACCGCGAGCGCGGTGCTGCGAAATGGTCCGTCGGGGCTGGCGTACACCTGACGCAGCGACAAAAGTGACGACGAGCCGCCCGCCGCGAAGGCGACGGGGTCTGCCGTTGCGGGCGACGTGTTCTTGAAGGTGCTCCTGCCTTCAAGCGCGGTCCGCGACCGGTCGAACCACATGCCGACGTCAGCAATGGCAGGGCGGAAGACGTAGATTGTGGCGACAACGCTCTTGTCGGGCGCCCCAAATTGAGCGGTGACGTCGCGCTCGCTTTGCGTGGCATCCTGGAGTGCCGTGCGCATCAGGCCAGCAAGCTGCGGTCGCAGCACGATGCCGGTCTCGGCGTGCATCCATCCTTTATCGACCGGCACATTCAGGTCGCGCGCTGCGAGCGGCGCCGTCAGTGCAGCCGTCAGGAAGGCGCATATGAGCTTCATTCAATACCTCGGTAAAATGCTACAGCAGCTAACATCCGCCAAATTGTAGGTTGGCTAGATAAGAGCTGCAAATGGTCGGTGCGATCCGGCGCTTTCAACCTCTGAGACGTCAATGTCGCTAATGTCCTGGATTTCGGACGTCGCATATGATGCCGCTTTTGCGACAGCCGCATGCCCGAACCTGGTGGAAGGCGGAACATCTGCTCTCTGGGCGAAGGTGGCTTACTCGCCGCTTTGGGACGTCGCGTCAGTGGCCCGAGCTAATTGCTAATTCGGCTTCGAAAGCATGATGTCACTTCCCTTTACCTGCCAAACTCTCTTGTCAGGCGTGGCCACATACAACGGCATGCCAAGGCTGTAGGAGGCGAACACATGGAGCTCGGTAGGAGCAGGATCCAACAGGTGATTGATCATGAAGCCGACCGGTGTCGCACCGGCTGGCAGCTTGGGCACCTTCATGTTCAAGCAGCTCACGCTGTAGGGCCGATAGCTGAGAACCTTGCCGTCTGATCCCACCACAACACGGTAGTTCCCACCCAGCGGGTATGTTCCGGCATCCTGCTGGGCCGACAACAGGTAGACGGCAGTCGGGCCTCCGTTACGCGAGGGCAGAACGACGGTGTTGAAAGGCCGTGAGTTGCAGGGTCGATAAGATCGCTCTTGCGCTGTGACTGCGCCGATTTCCCGGGCACGCGCCAAAACAGTCTGTTCCCGCGTCAGAGCGATCGGTTGGGCAAGCACCTCGTTCCGGATCACTTTCCCCCCGCGCACGTCAGCGACGAAGAAGGCTTGCGCATCAGCAACCCCACCACGGTAGTAGGTGACGCGGAGCAACTGGTCGCCAATTTGCTCGACGATATAGCCGCCAGCTCCTGCGAGCTTTTCCTTTGGGATCTTCGCTGTGAGCGCATCCGAGCTGAGCCAAGCGGCACGATCGTATTCGTAGAGCATGCGCCCAAGGCTGGACGATTGCGCACGCCGTTGCTCAATCTGTGCAGATGTTGGTGCGGTACCTGGAGCGAGAGGAGCTGGAGGCGTGCCACCCGGTCCTTGTAAGCCAGCAATGAGAGTCCATCCGACGAGCGCCAGCAGCATCACGATCTCCTATCGAGCAAGGCTAGCCGAAGCGGAGCGTCCTTCAAGCCATTCCGGCGCGCAAAGTTGGCGTAGGGCTTAGGCAATATCCGCAATTGGGCGACACTGGCATGTCCGGAAGTGGTGGAGAGCGGACGGTTTGCTTTCGGGAACTGAAGGCCGGCAAGCTGCCGTTGCGCTAAAAGCCCTGCGCTGGCAGCATAACGGCTATGCGGATCGATCCCTCCGAATATGCGCGCCTGCGGTCGTGGTTCAGTTATATGGTTCCCAAGGTTTTCCCTTCGGACCTGCTCAACCCTGATACTCATCCGATAGCCATTCTTGACAGAATGGCAGTAAAAACACCGGCCAAGGCGCGGAGCGGCCTCGGTATGGCGATCGGCGACGTTGTGGATTTTACGAGTGATTGGTCCTCGAACGACGTGACCGCGTGCGACCACGAGCTCTTGCAATCGGGTTTACCAACACTGTCGGAAATACGCACAAGGTCTTCTAAGCTAGTGCAGCGAGTTGTTCGCCGGGGTCACATCAAAAGCGACGATGAATTCTACGCCCTTCGCAACGCCGTCGAGCAGCAGGGCGCAGACTGCGCGGGTTTATGGCGGCTACTGAAAGCATACGAGGCCGGTACCTGAACGGGCGACTGCTCTCGGGCAACGCGAACGCTGGCCTAAACGACCGCACTTAAGCGTTAGCAGACCGGCCGCTTCCAAGCGCTGGCATTGGCGTGTCGCAAATGTGCTGAGTTTCGCACTACCAGCGTAGCGACAAGTGAGGAAAACCGCTGACGGCTCCAACGACAGGATCGCACCGTCAAACCGCCAGGGATTAGCGCCTGCCCACTCGCTTATGATAAAGGACATTATCATATTATTAGCGGCGAATGCTCTAACCCTTGCCCATGGCTTTTCTTTTGACCGGCGGGTCTGCATAAGCGCGCCTCCTTCGGAAACTGGCAGGAAGTGCTCTCGCGATGCCCTCGTTCGCGTCATCCAGAAACCGTGTGGTGCGGACCAGCCCAACGTTCCGAATCCTCACGACGTTTCTGATCGTCGTCTTCCTTGGCGGCGGCGCCTCGCGGACTGATGTTCAGTCGCTCGTCTTTTTGCGGCCGCTGGCATTGCTCGTCATGGCCTATGGCCTGTTCGGGATACGTCTGGACGATGTCCGCCGCTTTCCCATGGCGTTTGCCTTGCTTGGCTCTGCCACACTGCTGACTGTGCTCCATCTTATGCCGCTGCCGCCTGCGCTCTGGACGGCGATGCCCGGTCGTGATCTAATTGTGGAAATCGATCGCGCCAGCGGCATTGGCCCGTTATGGCGACCGCTGACGATGGTGCCTGCGATGACGCGCAACGCCCTGTATTCGCTGACCGTACCTGTGGCGGTTCTGCTGCTGGCGGTTCGCCTGGATGATCGCGAACGGGCCATGCTGGTGCCGGTGTTCATCCTGTTCGGCATCGCATCCGGGCTGCTCGGCCTGCTCCAGATTGCCGGTAATCCCGGTGGCCCTCTGTTCCTGTACGCACAGACCACCATGGGGACCGCCAACGGGCTGTTCGCGAACCGCAACCATGGCGGCGTACTTCTGGCGTGCATGTTCCCGCTGCTGGCGACCTATGCAATCAGCCGGTCGGCCGCACGGGACGGACAGCGAACGCTGTGGCTGGCCAGCGCAGTCGCGGTTGTCCTGGTGGCGCTCGTCCTGGTGGTCGGCTCCCGCGCCGGACTGCTATGCACGGTGCTGGCAATCCTGTTGTCTCCATTCCTCGCAATGGATCGCCTGGCAACGCTACCGAAGGCCACGCGGCGGCTGGCGATGCTGGTCTATGCCGGCGGATGCGTTGGCCTCGTCCTGCTTGGGCTCGTCTTCGTCTTTGCCGCCCGCGCGGAGTCGCTACAACGCCTGCTAGCGTCCGATGCGAGCGGGGACCGGCGACTACAGGTTTGGGAGCCGGTGCTGGCGATGACGCGCCAGTATTTCCCGTTCGGATCGGGAATTGGCAGCTACATCAAGGTTTTTCAGGCAAACGAGCCGCGCGACGTGCTGACGCTAAATTATTCAAACCATGTCCATAACGATTGGCTAGAGGTGGTAATGACGGCCGGGCTGCCCGGACTGCTGATCCTTCTGTTCGCGATGGCCACGATTGTCGTGCTGGGGTGGCGAGCATGGCGGCGCGGCGGGCAGACCAATCCGCTCCTGGCGCGAACCGCCACGATCGTCCTGCTGCTGCTGGGACTGGCCAGCATCGGCGACTATCCGTTGCGCGTTCCATCGATGATGACGTTCTTCGTGATCGCCCTGCTCTGGCTGGAGGCACGGCCAGCGCTCGAGCGGATCGGCCACGGTGACGAGCGCGGCAGACGACGTCGGCCACGCTGATCCGGGAACATCCAGACCGTCAGGATACAGGCCTGGAAACGCTAAACCCGCGTACCTCAATTCCGGGCATCGAGACAGCCATTCGCAACCGGCCGCCATCCGGCGACCGGATACCCGCTGCCCCGCCCGTGTTGCCGGGGGGTGCGGCGATCGTCGTGGTGGACGCCTGGAGCGGTGCAGTCAGCGCCTCGATGCGCAAGCCAGCAGCGGGCGGCTCGCCCGGCAGCCCGCTTCCACGACCCGCCGTGATCCGCACAGCCCGCAGCGTGACGCGGCCGCCATGCGTCAGCACCAGTCCTTCCCGCGTTGCTCCACCATAGGCATAGGCGGCCGCCCGCACCGTCGCGCCCGCCGGTAGGTCCAGCCTGACGCGATCGGGTGCCAAGACCGCAGCAATCCTGCCGACATACCATGCCCCGTCCGGATTGGCGCCGCGGATCCCCAGCAACGCCCCGACGTCACCGGCGCCGAACGTCGCGTCCTGCGCAATGCACTCCCGGCTTCCCGCAGTGATCGCCGCCTGTCGCCCGGACCGGACGCCGTGGTCACGACGGTCCAGTATCCGCAGGTTCTCCAGCCGCACACGATCGAAATCGCCCGACAGGATACCGCCATAGATACTAGGATAATGGCCAGCCAGCGCGGCCGTCGGTGCGGATCCGGGATCGATCGCGACATAATCGTCGATGATCACGTCGCGCACGCCGATCAGCCCGAAACTGCCTTGGCGCGCATCGTGTGAGCGGATGCGGGCGATGATCAGCCGTTCGATGCGGCTACCGGACAGGAACTCGATATGGATGTCACGCTGGCAGCGCGCGAACGCGCAATCCACGATCTCGAAACCAGCAAACGTCCCCAGATCGCTGCCACCGCCACCACCGACCCCGACGCCGTTGCCCGTACCCAAGCCGTAATCGTCGATATCCTCGAAGGTACAGTCTGCGACGGTGCAGTCGCCGCGCATCGGCATGGGTCCGGTGGCACCGTCATGATCGGCGGCAACCAACGAATACTCAACACCGAAATTGGCTATATTAGCGAACTGGCATGCCTCGACCCGGATATGCCCACAATTGCGCCACAACAGCGCGGTTTCGCCCGAATTCTGGATCGTCACACCGGACACGACGACGTACGACGTACGAACGGCATAGATCGCCGCGTTCGCCGGTCCTGCGATCGCGCGGATTCCGGCAACGGTCTGCTCGCCATAGCGGTTTGGCAGCCGGCCGAAAGTCCGGATCGCCATCGGGCCTTCGCCGTTCAGGTCGATCGTACCGCCTTCCAGCGTGAAATGCGCACCGACCAATTCCAGCATGAACATGCCACGGCTGGCCAAATCGATCGGGCCGATGCGGCGCAGCACGGCATCCGGTGCCAGCCGGATCGTGACGTAGCGGTGCGTGATCGCAACCGTACGCAAGTCGTACCGACCGGTTTCCACCACGATGACCCCGCCATCCGGCAGGCTGTCGTGCGCCGCCTGAAATGCGGCCGTGTCATCCCTAAGCCCCCCCCCCGTCGCACCGAAGGCACGAACGGAAACGGTTCGAACCGGACCGGCGGGCCGGGGATGGTCGGGTTCTGGCGGCGTGGGCCAGCCGTCCAGAGTCCAGCCGGCGGCAGCTGCGGCCGCGGTCCCCAGCGTGCCGGCAAGCGTGGCGCGACGTGATATCATGCAACGGTCATCCAGCGATCGAACCTTTACGCAATATTCCCGCGACGGCATACGGACAGAGTGGAGCCGGCGGACGCCGACGGCATATCCTTGCATACTGATGCGCGATTTACTAACCGGCGGCCACATAAGCCAGAGGTTGCACCCAAAGGTTCTACAAGGCCCCGACGTGGCCGTCGAGACGATAGCGGGCGCGATACCGGCGACCCCTCGGTTCTTCCTGTTCAGGATTTGACCTACGCATGAGAAAATTGGTGCCTTTGCTGTTGCCTGCCTACCTGATCGCGGCCGGGTGTGCGCACCAGCCGAAGCTCGGCGGCGCGGCCGGGCTGAACGTCGTGGAAAGCAGCGAACTGCCGGCGCCTGACCGGACCGACAACGCCGCACGGCCCTATTATGTCGGCCCGTTCGATCGATTGTCGATCGACGTGTTCGGGATCGACGCGCTCAGCGGCAAGGAGGTCCAAGTCGATGCGAGCGGACGGATGTCCTTCCCGTTGGTCGGCACGCTGGAGATCGCCGGCAAGACGCCAGGTGAGGTTGGAAGCCTGATCGAGCAACGGCTGCGCGGCAAGTTTATCCGCAATCCCCAAGTCACGGTCAACCTGAAGGAAACCGTTAGCCAAGTCATCACGATTGAGGGTGAGGTCCGGGAACCGGGGCTTTACCCAGTGATCGGCCGCATGACGCTGCTGCGCGCGGTGGCGACTGCCAAGGGGACCACCGAATTCACCAAGCTGGACGACATCGTGGTCTTCCGCACGTCGGGCGGCCGTAAATACGCAGCACTCTACAATCTGCGCGCGATCCGCGACGGCGTCTATCCGGATCCTGAAGTGTTCGCCAACGACGTGGTCATGGTGGGGGAATCACGTGGGCGTCGATTGTTCCGCGACCTGCTATCGGCCGCCCCGCTGCTGACGACTCCGCTGATCGTGGCGCTGCAATAGCCATGAGACAAATACACGCTGCGTCGTACCCCGCCATTCGGGGCCATCGTCTGGATATTCTATGAACATGCTTCGCGACCCGGCTCTGGTTTCACCATATCGGGGCGACGATCCCGATGGTGGCGCACGACCCGCGGCTCAACCCGCGCGCTCGACCATCTCGCCGCTGCTACTCCAATACTGGAACGCCGTCCTGCGCCGTCGCTGGACAATCGTCGGCATCGTCGCGACGTTCGTCGTCGTGGCGCTGGTTGCGACGCTGCTGACCGCGCCACGCTACACTGCCAGCGTCCAGCTCGAGATCAGCCGCGAGCAGAAGCGGATTACGAATGTCCAGAGCATCGAGTCCGAGGAAGCCGGGCGCGACATGGAGTTCTATGCGACGCAATATGCGTTGCTGAAAACCCGGCCGATTGCCGAACGAGTGTCGAGCGACCTGCGTCTGGCGGGCAACGACGAGTTTTTCGCGGCGCACGGTGTTCAGAACGCTGGCGGCGATCTGGCAGCTGGCGGTCGCGAACGGATCGCAGTGCGCGAGAAGCTGGCCATCGACCTGCTGCTGGCTAATGTTGACATCGTGCCGGTCCGCACGTCGCGGCTGGTCAACGTCAACTATACCAGCCGATCACCAGATTTTTCGGCGCGCATCGCCAACGCCTGGACCGCCGCCTTTATCGCCAAAAGCATGGAACGGCAGCTGGATTCCACAGCCGATGCGCGGCGCATTCTGGAACGACGGTTGGCCAACCTGCGCCAGCGGCTCGAGGAATCAGAGCGTATGGTCGTCTCCTACGCTTCGGACGAAGGGATCGTCACGCTCGACCAGACCCGCGATTCGGAGGGCAAGACGCAAAGCACCCGCACGCTGGCGGCGAACAATCTCGATGCGCTGAATACCGCGCTCAACGTTGCGATCGATGCGCGGGTGCTGGCAGAAAGCCGTCTGCGCGCTGCGGGCAGCACCACCAGTGAAGCGCTGTCCAGCCCGGCGCTGGCCGGACTGCGGCAGCAGCGCGCCCAAGTCGCAGCCGAATATGCCAAGATGCTCGTCCAGTACGAGGCGGGCTATCCAACCGTCGAAGCGCTGGCACGCCAGCGCGACGCGCTAGACACCGCAATCCGCCAGGAAACCGATCGAATCGCCGGTGGCCGGACGCAGGAATACCGCCAGTCGCTGCAACGCGAAACGGAACTGCGCGCCGAAGTGGAACGCCTGCGCGGCAGCTTAACCAAGCAGCAGCGCGCCGGGATCCAGTGGAACGTGTACCAGCGCGATGCCGACACCAACCGGCAACTCTACGACGCGCTTCTCCAGCGCTATAAGGAAATCGGCATCGCCGCCAATGTCGGCGCCAACAACATTAGCGTGGTCGAACCCGCGCAGATCCCGGTCGTACCGTCCTCGCCCAAGCTGTTCCTCAACTTGGCGCTGGCGCTAGTCGGCGGGCTGATGGTTGCCGGCGTCGTGGTCATCGCGCTAGAACAGCTGGATGACGGCGTGCGCGAACCAGCCGAGGTGCAGACGCTGCTCGGCCTGCCGCTGCTGGGGAATACACCCAACGTGGAAGGCAACGTCGTCCACGAACTGAACGATGCCAAGTCGCATCTCTACGAGGCGTATTTTAGCGTCCGGTCGAACCTGGCGTTCACGACGAGCCACGGCCTGCCCCGCACGCTGTCGGTCACCAGCACACGCCCAGCGGAGGGCAAAAGCTCAACCGCGCTAGCATTGGCGCTGGTGATGGGCCGCACCGGCAAGAACGTCCTGCTGATCGACGCCGACATGCGTTCGCCGTCGCAGCACGATCTGGTTGGCTGCCCCAACACCGCCGGCCTCAGCAACTATCTGGCAGGCGACGATGACTGGCAGCGCAACGTCCAGGAAACTTTGTACAAGGGCGTCTCGCTCATCGCCGCAGGACCGACGCCGCCCAGCCCGGCCGAACTGCTCACCGGTGAGCGGCTGCCGCGCTTCATTGCCAGCGTCGCGGGCCAGTATGACCATGTCGTGATCGACTCCCCGCCGATTCTTGGCCTCACCGACGCGCCGATCTTGGGCGAGGCGGTCGAGGGCTGCATCCTTGTCGTGGAAGCCGGCGGCGTGCCCGTGCGCGGCATTCGGTCCTCGATCGCGCGGCTGGAAATGGTACATGCGCACGTTTTTGGCGTAATCCTTACCAAGCTCCAGCAGCGCCGCGGCGGCTATGGCTACGGCTACGGCTACGGCTATGGCGGCGACCGCTACGGCGACGACCGGACCTGATCGCTGACCTGTCGCGATGCGCTTTCTCCCTCTCTCCCAATCGCTGGCGATTGGTCTCGGCGGTCTTGCGGCGCTAGCGGGTGCCGTCGTTGTCGCGCGAGACGCGGCGGGGAACGCGTTCGCCCGCAGCCGGCCCGACCTCGCGCTGCGCGCGGTGCCCGACCACCCCATCGCGCTAGCTCACCGCATTGATGACACCCTAATTGCGACCGGTGCCGTCGGGGGCCCGCAGTCGCCGGAGGCGCGCGCCGTCGCGACTGCACTGCGCCAGGAACCGCTGAGCGCCGACCTAATCCGCCAGCTTGCGATGATGCGTAGCCTGAAGGGGAATACCGCGAATTCCCGTCTATTGATGGCCTTGGCCGAGCGGACCTCGCGCCGCGATCTTCCGACGCAGATCTGGATGATCGAGGCGGCAGTGGCAGATGGCAATATTAACCGTGCATTGTCGCACTATGACCTCGCGCTGACGACATCAAGGCGGGCGCCCGCTCTGCTATTTCCCGTGCTCATCGGCGCTCTCGGCAATCCCGAAATCCGGGCTGAACTGGCGCGTTATCTGCGCTGGCATCGCCCTTGGAGCGACGTGTTCTTGACCCAGGCGGTCGCGACCGGCCAACCACGCGACGTTGCTGCCCTCGTTGCCGAAGTCGCTTCTGCTCGTAACGATCCGGCGTTCCGCGCGGTACAAGCAAGCCTGATTGGCGCGTTCGTCGTCCACAAAGATTACCCAGGTCTAAACAGTTATGCGGGGACATTACCGTCGGCCGACCAAGCATCGATTCGTTCAATCGGCTTTTCCCAGTCGACGGTCGACCGGCGGTTGCGGCCGCTAACTTGGGAGCTGACCGACGACCCGGACCTCGGTGCCGGCTACGACGAGGGCGACCGATTACGAATCAGCGCCCGCGGTGGCACGGGCGGTATCGTGGCGCGGCGTATCATCTTTAGGCAGCCCGGCACATGGCGCCTGCGCCAGACCATTACTCCGGGAGCAGACTCATCCGGGCTCGACGTCCGCTGGGAAGGCTATTGCCTGGACAGTTCCGGGCAGCAAAGCTTCTGGTCGCAGACGATGCCGCACCAAGCCACAACCGTGCAAGCCAATATAGCGATTCCCGAAGGATGCCGGACGATCGAGTTGCGGATCCTCGCCAGTGCCGACATGGACAGCGCGTCTGCCCTCATTCTCACCCTTGCCGGAGTTTCGCTGGTCCGGATCGGTTAGAACCAGTTCCATTTTGCCATGAACGTCCGACCAGGAAAGCGTAAATTGATGAGACGCATATTTGTCACCGGAAGCGCGGGCTTCATCGGCTTTCACCTTTGCCGCCTGCTATTGGCGGAAGGTTTCGTCGTATGCGGCTATGACGGCATGACCGATTATTACGACGTCCGCATTAAACAAGGGCGCCATGCCATTCTGGCGCAGGACCCAGGCTTCTCGGCTATCGAGGCGATTCTAGAGAACCGCGAGCAGCTGGATGCCGCGATCGACACCTTCGCGCCAGACGCCATCGTTCACCTCGCGGCACAGGCTGGGGTACGCTACAGTTTGGAGAACCCCCGCGCCTATCTTGATGCGAACGTGATTGGTACGTTTAACGTCATGGAAGCCGCCCGACGGAACCGGATAGGCCATCTGCTGATGGCATCCACCTCGTCGGTCTATGGCGCCAACGAGGAAATGCCATTTATCGAAACCGAGAAGGCCGACACCCAGCTGACGATCTACGCCGCCACGAAGAAGGCGACCGAGTCGATGAGCCACGCCTATGCGCATCTGTGGAACCTGCCCACCACAATGTTCCGGTTTTTCACAGTGTATGGCCCTTGGGGCCGCCCCGATCTAGCTCTGTACAAGTTTGTCGACGCCATGCTCGAGGGGCGGCCGATCGACATCTACAATCACGGCGAGATGTACCGCGACTTCACCTATGTTGACGATCTAGTCCGCGCCATCCGTTTGCTGATCGATGCAGTGCCGGTGCGTCCGGCCGACGTCGCTGCGGTACCAGAGGGGGATTCGCTAAGCCCGGTAGCGCCTTGGCGAATTGTCAATATCGGCAATTCAGACAAGGTGCGGCTGCTGGACTTTATCGAGGCGATTGAGGACAGTCTGGGTATCAAAGCCATACGCAACTATATGCCGATGCAGCTTGGCGATGTTCCCGCCACTTGGGCCGACGCATCGCTGCTCCAGCGCTTGACCGGCTATCGTCCACAAACGCATTACCGGCAGGGTATCGACGATTTCGTCTGCTGGTTTCGGGAGTATTATCAGAAGTGAACGATTCTATGCAGATGCCGATGCCCGCACTGGCCGATCTTAACTTGGCCATTGTTGGATTAGGCTATGTGGGCTTACCGCTAGCAGTGGAATTTGGCCAGCGGCGTCGGGTCGTGGGGTTTGACATCGACGTCGCGCGGATCGCTGCGCTGCGCAAGGGTATTGACCATACGCTGGAAACCGAGGCGGACGAGCTAGCGGCTGCCACGCACCTGCGTTTTACTGCATCAGCAGACGATATTGCAGACTGCAATTGCTATATCGTCACCGTTCCGACGCCGATCGACGCGCATAAGCGCCCGGATATGACCCCTCTGGTCAAGGCCTCTGAGACGATCGGCCGTGTGCTGAAGCGGGGTGACATCGTCATCTATGAATCAACCGTCTATCCCGGTGCGACAGAAGAAGTTTGCGTACCGATCCTGGAACAGGTGTCCAGCTTGGTCTTCAACCACGACTTCTTTGCCGGCTACAGTCCGGAACGGATTAACCCAGGCGACAAGAACCATCGCCTGCCGAGCATCCGCAAGGTGACCAGCGGTTCGACCCAGGCCGTCGCATCATTGATTGATGCCCTGTATAGTGAGATCATCACCGCCGGTACCTTCCAAGCCGAGAGCATACGCGTCGCTGAGGCGGCCAAGGTGATCGAAAACACCCAGCGCGATTTGAATATCGCCCTGATCAACGAACTAGCGATCATTTTTAACAAGCTCGGCATTGATACCGAAGCTGTGCTGGAGGCTGCGGGCACAAAGTGGAACTTCCTCCCCTTCCGCCCGGGTCTCGTTGGGGGGCACTGCATCGGCGTCGACCCCTATTATCTGACTTACAAGGCGGAGGCGATCGGCTATCACCCTCAGATCATTCTCGCCGGACGCCGCTTGAACGATGGCATGGGCACCTACATTACGGCCCAGCTTGTCAAAAAGATGCTACAGCAGCGTCTGCAGGTCGACGCCAGCCGGATTTTGATCATGGGCTTTGCCTTCAAGGAAAACTGCCCCGATATCCGCAATACGCGCGTGATCGATATCATTAATGAACTTCGTGACTATAATTGCGTGATCGATGTCTACGACCCGTGGGTCTCAGCCGATGAAGTAAAAAGCCATTACGACGTGTCGCTGGTCGATGCGCCGGGATTCGGCACATATGACGCGATCCTCCTTGCGGTCCGCCATGACCAGATCGTCGCGATGAGTGAAGATACGCTGCGGAGCTTCGGCAAGCAGGGTCACGTGCTATACGATCTCAAGAACATCCTTCCGCGCGGCCAGTCGGACCTGCGGCTGTGATGCGAATCGACGACCGAGACATCAGCCGGGCCCATCGGCCCTACATCATCGCGGAGATTGCGCAGGCGCACGAAGGCAGTCTGGGCAATGCGATGGCGTTCATTGATGCCGCTAAGGAAAGTGGTGCCGATGCGGTAAAATTTCAAACCCATATCGCCGCTGAAGAAAGTACCCCCCAAGAACCTTGGCGGGTCGCATTTAGCCGTCAAGACGCCAGTCGATACGATTACTGGAAACGGATGGAGTTCACCTTAGAGCAGTGGGGAATACTGAAAGCACATTGCGATAAACGAGGGATCAGCTTTCTCAGCTCACCCTTTTCGCTCACGGCATGCGACTGGCTTGAACGACTGGGAATGCCGGCTTGGAAAGTAGCATCTGGCGAGATCAACAACGACGAGTTACTCGAGCGCATCCTAGCAACTGGTCAGCCGGTCATTCTGTCTACCGGCCTTGCCGCACACGACGAAGCGTTAGCGACGACGCGGCGAGTGCAGGCCAACGGCAATTCAGTTGCGTTGTTGCATTGCACCACTCGGTATCCAACACCGCCTGAAGAGGAAGGTCTTAATCTCCTGTCTGATTATCTCCAGGCGTTGCCCGACATACCAGTCGGTCTGTCGGACCATTCAGGAACGCCACATCCAGCGGTCATCGCAAGTTATCTTGGCGCCTCGATCATCGAGGTTCACCTTGCCTTGCACAAGGGAATGTTCGGCCCTGACATATCGTCATCGCTGACGCCAAGCGGCCTGCGCGCGCTGGTGGATGGTACGACGATAGCGTGGCAGATGCGGCAGAATCCCGTCGACAAGGGCCGCCAGTTGGGGGGGCTGGGCAAGGAACGCAGCATCTTCGGGCGTAGCCTGTTTACCACTGTACCCATCCCCAAGGGCACGCGGATCACCGATGCAATGCTCGGCTACAAGAAACCCGGCGGTGGCCTGCCTTACGCTGAACGCGATGCTTTGATCGGCCGGACAGCGGTCCGCGATATGCCGGTCCATCATATGCTGGGAACCGACGATGTCAGGTAAAAAGCGCATTTGGGTAGCGATCACCGCACGACCAAGCTATTCGCGAATCCGTTCCGCGCTTGAGTCGCTGCAGCGGCGCGAAGACGTCGAACTGAGCATTCTATGCTCAGGATCGGCGCTGCTCGACCGTTACGGGCGCGTCATCGACCTGATCCGCGCCGATGGCTTTCGTGTCGTTGACGAGCTCTACACATTCGTGGAGGGCGACGACCTGGTGAATATGGCGCTGACGATGGCGGCCACTACCAATCATACGGCCGCGGCGCTGCACCGCGGTAAGCCAGATGTGGTCGTCACGATCGCCGATCGCTATGAGACCATGGGTACGGCAGTCGCAGCCGCCTATCTCGGCATCCCGTTGATCCATGTTCAAGGTGGTGAGATCACCGGTAATATCGACGAAAAGGTGCGGCATGCCATCACCAAGATGGCCGACATGCATTTCGTGTCGACAGCGCTGGCGGGCAACCGTGTCGCGCGCATGGGTGAAGCACCCTGCTCGATTCACGTCACCGGATGTCCTTCTGTAGATCTCGCTCGCGAATCTGCTGATGTTTCGGTGGTCGATCTTCAGGCGGTGCTCGACTCGCTAGGCACGGGCGCGCATGTCGACATCGAACAAGATTTCCTTGTGGTCATGCAGCATCCCGAAACCGACGCGCATGGTGAGAGCTTTAGTCAGATGGCCACCGTTCTCGACGCTGTTAATCAGCTTGCCATTCCGGCGGTTCTCTTCTGGCCGAACGTCGATGCAGGGTCAGATGGCACGTCAAAGGCGATCCGCATGTTTCGCGAACGCGGCGGCGACGATAAGATCCGCTTTATTAAGAACCTAGAGGGGCGTCAGTTCCTGGCACTTCTTCGACAATCGCAGTGTCTGATCGGCAATTCTAGCGTCGGCATCCGTGAGTCGGCGTACCTGGGCGTGCCCGTTGTCAATATCGGCGACCGCCAGTTGGGTCGCGAGCGCTGCAACAATGTTATTGATGTTGCTTGCAAAACCGACGCAATTTTCGGGGCGGTACGCGCGCAGGTCAATCACGGACGCTATGCATCGAGCACGCTTTACGGCGATGGCTTTGCGGGTGACCGAATCGCTGCGTTGGTCGCCGGAGAGACGCCTGATACGCGAAAACGATTTCACGATGTCTGAGGTGCTGTGCATCATCCCTGCACGGGGCGGGTCGAAGGGCGTGCCACTAAAGAATCGGCGGATGGCTGGGGGTGTCCCGCTTATAGTCCACACGATTCGCGCCGCTCGCGACGCATCTTGTCTGTCGACGATCGTTGTCTCGACCGATGATCTGGAGATTGTCCAAATCGCGCAGGATGAGGGTGTTGAGGCGCTCGTCCGCCCGGCAAGGTATGCCGACGATACCAGTCCGGTAATCGATGCGGTGCGGCACGTCATCATGACGCGTACCGATCAGGGCGCTGCCGCACCGGCGGCGATCGTCCTGCTCCAGCCGACCTCTCCGTTCCGGGAGCCGGGCGACATCGAATGCGCCGTCGGCGTCTTTTTCGAAAACGGGGAAATCCCCGTATGCAGCGTATATCAGGTCGAGGATGCGCATCCCGCGCGCATGTACCGGATCGTGGACCACAAGCTCGTATCGCTGATGCCGGAACTTGCATCAATTCGGCGGCAGGAACTACCTCCGATATACCATCGAAATGGCTCGATCTATGTCTTCGGGCCACGCGAAGTCGCTTCGGGTCAGATCATTAGCGACAACATGGCACCCTACGTCATGCCCAGCGTCTCATCGGTCAACGTCGACACCGAAATTGACTTACTACTGGTGAACGCGATGCTGGAGCAACGCCGTGCAGATCCTTATCCTTGAGCCTGATGGCTTTCCCACAGAAGCAATCGATCGGCTGCGCGGTTTAGGTACCGTCGCGATTGGCCCGAATGCGCCAGGTGCCGGTGCGGCCGAGGTCGTGTTCGTGCGCCTGTCAACGACACTGGACGCCAATTTTCACGCCCGCTACCCCGCGTTGCGCTGGATCGTTTCGCCGACGACGGGCCTCAACCACATCGATCTTGCCCATTTCGCAGCGCGGGAAGTTGGAGTCATCTCGCTGCGTGGCCGTGTCGATTTTCTCGATCATATTCACGCCACCGCCGAACACACGTTGGCGTTAGCTCTGGCCTTGATCCGCCGCCTCGCTCCGGCGGCATGTGATGTCGCGGCGGGTAACTGGAATCGCTATCCCTTCAAGGGACGCGAACTGTTTGGGAAGACTGTTCTCCTTTACGGCTACGGACGCATAGGCCGGATGGTCGCACCGCTGTATCGCGCATTCGGATGCCACGTTCTTGGATGTGACATCATCCCTGATCGCGTACCCGACGACATGCGCTGTGACTTTCCCGGCATCCTGTCAGCAATCGACGTTCTTTCCATCCATCTGCCGCTCAACGACACGACGATGGGGATCGTCAATACCACATTGCTAGCGCGTCTGAGCCGACACGCCATTGTCGTGAACACCGCGCGTGGCGAAATCATCGACCAGCCCGCGCTGCTGGCTGCTCTTGAGCGGGAAAACCTCGCCGGGGCCGCCCTCGATGTGCTGTGGGGCGAACCCACGCCGATCGACACCGCGCTGCAGGCCCGCTTGGCCGCGTTGCAGGGCCGGCTCCTCGTGACGCCGCATATCGGTGGCTTCACGTATGAATCGCTTGAGATGGTTGAAAACTATATCGTCGATGTTTTTATCGAAGCAGCCAGTGCGCGATAAGATAACTCGGCTCGTTCGCGACAATCTGGAAACGCTATTTGCGGTCGCCAATTTTGGCGCATCGAGCGTGTTCTGGCTGGTGCTCGCGTTCATGATGCCGGCCAGGCTTTACGGGACGATGATGACGGTACAGGCTGCCGTCTTCCTAATTGTAACTGCCTTTACGCTTCGCACGCATGACCTAGTGTTCTTTCTCGTGTCGAAACACGACGCCAGCGTAGAGCGAGCGTTTCGAACGGGCCTCGCGATTGAGATAACCGCCGCGCTGCTAGCAACGCTAGCCTGCACTGGAGGCGCAGCGATCGGTTATATCCCCGCCGGTACGGGCCCGGAGGTCGCTGCGCTAGCGTTGCTCGCTGGCATCGGTAGCGCACAGGGGGCCGTCGTTGCCAAGCTACGCTATCTCGTCGACGGCCGGCGGATCATGGTCGCCGACGCGACATGTATGGCGGCGTGGCTGGCCGCGGGCACTACGCTGCTGTTTGTGCGAGATACACCGGTGCTAACGATGCTCATAATCGGTGCCACCCCCAACGCGATTCGGACAGTCGCGCTCCTCGTGGCGGCCTATCGCCATCAGGACCCCGACAAACAACCGTTTGCCCTGAGTTGGGGCTGTCGTGCAGCGATTGGCAATTTTCTAAGCGGCGCGCAGCTCACCAATTTTCTCAAGAACGGCAGTGTGTCAATCGAGACGATAATTCTAGCCGCCTTCTGCTCCCCTGCTGCGGTTGCGATGTACCGACTGGCGAAATCGACTCAGGGCGTCGCCAATGCGGCAATCAACGTCGAGTATCAGCGCAGCTATTCCGCACTCGCGCGCGCGACGACGCATTCGGACAAGCGCGGCTTACTTCACCACTTGCAACGGGTGTCCACGTTATTGTGCTTAGCGCTGTATCCCGTGTCGGCCGCATTTGCACTCGGCTATGCATTGCACAAACCTGACATTAACGTCTGGACTTTTCAGTTTGTAACGTTGGCAGCGTTTATCGCGTTTATCCCGGCAGCCTTGCAACAGGGATACATGATCCTTCTGATGCAGGAAGGGGCGCATCAAACTGTCAACCGTGCCTATATCGTCTCGGTGAGTCTGTTGTGCCTGTTGTCATTGGCGCTGTATGCGCTACCATCGATATGGGTTTTCTTGGCTGCCCTTATCCTCTCCGCAGTTGCCCGAGTGTGTTTTTTGTCTGTAAAGGCAGCACCACTCCTATCCTGACGCCTTTTCTTATCCTGATGACCGTAGCGTCGCTTGTACTGACGACACGGCCTATGATGCCGCGGATTCCTGACCTCCATGCGTAACCTTGCCGTCATCCTGCCCTATGCGGTGTCAATTCGTGACTTCGTCCACACCGGTACGCTCGACCAGCTGCTGTCGATCCCGGATGTGCGCATGCAGATCTACACACAAAATCCGGCGTTGCCCGAATTCGATGCGATCCGATCCGACCGGGTTAGCATCTTCGAAATGGCCGAACCGCACGATTCGCGGGTTGAGCAACTGCTCAAGACGATCTACCCCCTTATGTTCTACGACACATTTTACTATGTGCGTCAGGCGCTCGCCGCATCGCGCCTCAAGCGTATTTTGGCCAAGGGGCTCGTCGCCATGCGACGGATCATCGGCACCCAGCGAACGCTTCGATTGTATGCCCGACTGCTGCTGGCTACCGCGCCACGGCCAACTGCCAACCAGATTGTGGGCGACCCCGACCTAGTCATCGCAACGCGCTCGACGATCAACTCGCTCGATTATGGTCTACTGGTCGAGGCGGCTCGGCGCAGGCTGCCGCAGCTCACGGCGGCAAGTAGCTGGGATAATTTCACAACGAAGGGGTTTTTCCCCTTTCCCGTGGTGCGCATCGTCGTGTGGAACCGCAAGATGGCGGACGAACTGGAACAGATTTTTGACGTCGACGCCGATACGATTGTAGAGGCGGGCTATCCCCGCCTGCGGCTCCTCGAAAACAGCGGAACGATTCGCGATGGCCCCGATTACCTCGGGCGGATCGGCCTCGGATCCTACCGCCGCTTCATTCTCTACAGTGCGTCCTATGCCGAACTGACCCGGGTCGCCGGCGACCCAGTCCCGCGGGAATATCGGCTGATTCGGGAGGTTGCGGCTCGGCTCGCTCCGACGCTGCCCAACGATACATGCATCCTGGTTCGACTGCACCCATTCAGCAAGTCCGAGGATGAGTCATTCTTCGCCGACATCCCGCATCTGCGCGTATTCGTACCCGGCCGCGGGGATCGTTATGTTGAACGCGTCATGAGCGAGGCAGACGAGGTCCATCTTGCCGCACAGCTGCGGTTCAGTGAGTGCATCGTATCAATGGCATCGACGATGACCATTGATGCCCTGGCAGTTGGGCGCCCGGTGATCAACGTGGCGTTTGAACCAGATGGCGCTGCACCGGGGATGATCAGCAATTTCTATCGATTCAATCATTTTCGCGACCTGATCGCCACGGTTCATCTTCCGCTAGCGCATGACGCCAATGAGGTCACACGCTTCGTCGAACGGTCCATGACGGGCAGCGACGCACTGACCGACGGGGACACGCCCGATATGGTGGCGTTCGAGAAATTATATGTCCCAGAAAATTCAAGGGCTTACCCAAATGTCGTACGGCGAGTCGTTGAGGAGCTTTTGATCGATGCCTAAAAATGTGAACACCGAATCCGATAAGCCGTGGAACTATTTTTCATCCGACCCACAATATTCGAACGTTCTAAAATTGCGTCTCGAAAACAAGGTGGAAATGGACTCCGCACTCGCCATGGGCCGGTACCTCAACCAGTATGCCAGTGGTGATTTAGATATCGTCGACTTCGGCGGTGGTCCAGGACATTACTATCCTGTTATTTCGCGTTTGTATCAAAATGGTGGCATAACGTATCGTAGCGTGGATATCGATGCTGCTAACATAGATGCTGGCCTTCGTCATTTTGCCGGAGACAAAAAGGCTGACTTTACGGTTGGCTCAGTTCTTGATCCTGCTCCCTTTCTTACCGATCGCAACTGCGTCGTTTCGGCAAACACGCTGCCTCACATCCCCACCGTCGCGCCCTTGCTGGAAGCGATCCGCAATAGTGAGCAGGTGCACTCGTTCCTGTTTCGGATGCTGATTGGTGACGAATGCGTTCAGATCAAGAAGCATCTGAGCGGCACTGATTTTGACGCAATGTTCGCGCGTGGCTACCAACACAACAACATCTATTCGATTGCCTACCTGCAGTCCGTGCTTGGCGATGACTGGACACTTGAACGGCTGCCCGACCTATTCGATGTCACGCGCTTGGCCGAGCACAGCGTGCCGATGCAGAAAACTGATCACTTTTACAGCAACCGCGTCTCCCGTCCGGTCGGCGACATGATATTTAAGGGCGATGTCTACATGCCATGGGCATTCGTGTCAGGCACCAGGCGCGGGAGGTGAATATTTTCCTGTTCGCGATCGGCGCTCGCGATCGTGCCAGTTCACGGCTTCGTGTGTGGGACCATGTCGGTCCGCTCGCAGCGCAAGGGAACCAGGTGCGCGTCGACAGCCTGGTTTCTGTCGGGGCCAATACGCTGTCAGCGCGCCTCGCTGCGCGAATCGCAGGACGGCTGCCCGCGTGGATTGCGAATTTCTTCTGGGCGGACGCTGTCGTTTTGCAGGAATCGCTGCTCCTCTGGCCACTTGCCCTGATCAAAAACCTCGGCAAGCGGCGACAGATCATGTTCGATTTTTCCGACCCGGTCGACCGTCACGGTGCCGGCTGGAAGGGACGACTGCGCCGCACGGCCTTCGACATGATCGTCCGTCACGCCGATGTCGTGATGGTGGAAAATCGGTCCTATATCGACCTGCTGCGTGATCGGGCGAATGTGCGCGCGCATTTTTATGGGCCGATCGATGCGTCGCGCTACGCCGCGGCGCGCGCGCGCTTGGCGCCGCGTCCGGCGTCTGCACCGATCCGTATCGGCTGGACAGGCAGCCCGGGAACATACCGGTTCATCGCGCCCCTCATGCGCATCATCGACGGGATCGCCAAGGATCACCCGATTGAGGTCATGTTGATCGGGGTCAGCGCGATCGACCATGTTTTCCGCCACGCCCAACTGACTCTGGTGCCGTGGAATGAAGACTCCGAGTATACGGTGGTGCCCTCATTCGATCTTGGCCTGTTTCGGTTGGAGGATACGGAGGATGCCAAGTGGAGGGGCGCGGGCAAATTGTTCATTTACATGGCGGCAGGCGTCCCGTTCGTCGCAAGCGATTTCGGCATAGCCCACGATCTGATGGTGGAAAGCCAGGTCGGGTTCGGTGTCGCCGACGACGCGGCCTGGTCCAGCGTTTTACACTGTGCGATCACCAATCACGCGGCACGGCGCTCGATGGTCGAACAGTCGCTGACTTTCGCGGACGCACACCTTTCCTACGACACCTATCGTCGGCATCTGATGACAAATTTAAGGGTAGCACCCCCGCAAGGATTCCAGCCTTGATTGGAACACTGATAACGCTGGTCGTCTGCTTCGGGTTGCTGGCCCTGTCGCAATGGTGGTGGCGCAGCCTGCTCAACCCGGTCAGCCTTGGTATTCTTGCCTGGACGCCCGCGTTGGTGATGCTGAATTGGCCACCGTATTTCCTCTCGCCTTTGTACATTCAGCTCAATCGCCCGGTCAGCCTCTATGTGTACATCGCCATGGCCGTCGCGCTGCTGTCCTTTTGGGCGGGGTGTTCGCTTATCAAATCGCTCTCGCCGACTCATGCCTTCGACGTGCCCCGCCGTACTACAGGCATCGACTTCAACCCGGTGGTGGCCATGGGGTTGTTCTCCGTCGGCTTTCTGGTTTTCGTCTACAGCTACTTGTCATCCGGGCTGGCGGATATTTCCAATTTGGACAATCAGCAGATTGCTGAAAGCCAATATAACCTTCACCTCGGGCTAATCAGCTTTCTCGAACTGTTCATGGATATGGCGGCTATCGCTATGTTTGCGTATTTTATCCGCTCTAAGAAGATTAAATATTTGGTCATTCCGATATTTACGGTCATTTGCTACTCGCTGACGCTACAGAAAAGCCCGGTTGTTTGGCTCGTCATTGCCTACTCGGTTTCGGCGCTGCTGCAACCAAAAGCGAGCTATGAACTTCTACTGAGCACCCAATTGCGCAAGATGACGGTAGCTACAGTAATCATCGGCGTGTTCGTCGGATTCTTCCTGATGAATCACGCCCGAGGTCTTGGCGATGTGCAAATGACAGGTGCATCGGGACCCGTGGTAGAACAGCTTTATATCTATTCGGGCGCATCAGCGATCATGAACCTGTCGGTCACGATCGACGGTTATCTTCCGTCGGATCCGGCCTTGCATGGCGGTTATCTGCTGCGCCCGATTTTATGGCATTTCATCGATCGTGATCTATTCAGCGCCACGCGTTATTTTGAAGGCGTGAATACCGGTACGTATTTGCTGTACGGATGGGCTGATTTTCGCTGGTTGGGTTTTGCTATCCTGCCCTTTCTCACTGGGGCGGCGGTCATGCTGCTAATCCGATTCGCGATGACGGGCAGCCTGCTCGGCATCATTCTCGGTGCGACCGGCTTTCGCGCCGTCGCGCTGTCGGTGGCGACCGACGTCATATTCGACCCGCTGACCCCGATCATTCTTACAATTGCGGTCTTCGCGTGCACGGCCATGCAACTCGCGATGCCTAAGGCAGTCACACCGATACCGCGCCTACTCCGACCCGGCGATCTCAACCCGCCTACCAACCGGCTGGGAGGCCGGGCATGACCCCTACGCGCGCCATGGTCGTCGGGATTGACCTGCACAACATCCGCGATGGCGGAGGAATGAATTATATCCGCAACCTGCTCGAGGCGGCGGACCCGGTGGCAGACCGTTTCGCAGAGATCCATCTGTTCGGTGCGGCAAAGGTGCTGGATGCCTTCCCTGATCGACCATGGATCATCAAACACGCCTATTCCGAACTCGAACGGTCGCTCTGGGCGCGGCTACGCTTCGTCGCGCGCCGCCTGCCAACAGAATTCAAGGCGGCTGGGTGTGATATCCTCTACTGTCCGGGTGGCATCGCCTTCGGTAATATTCACCCTTACGTCACGATCAGCCGCAATATGTTGCCTTTCCGTTCGGAATTCTGGCGAATGTATCCCCGGTTCAGCCTTGAGCGTCTGCGGTTGCAGCTTCTGCGCTGGCGCAACACCGCGACGTTTGTCGATGCCGATGGCATGATCTATCTGTCCGATACCGCGCGGACGATCATCTCCGCCGCCCTGCGCCGACAGCCGCCACGCGTCGCGGTCATTCCCCACGGCGTGGATCATGGCCGCTTTTCCGGCGTTCCACGAACTTCGGCACCCGATCCCGGCGCACCGATCGCGATCGTCTACCCCAGCCGCCTTGAACCCTACAAACACCAGCTTGAGGTGATCGCCGCCTTTTCAGCGGTCATGGATGAGTTTGCGTTGGCCTCGCTCACCTTCTGCGGACCAGCAAACCCGCCATACCGCCAGCAGGTTGAAGAGGCGATGGGGCGCGTCGATCCGTCAGGCACGAGGCTGCGCTACGTCGGCGAAGTGCCCAACGCAGACCTGCCCGCGCTCTATGCCGACAGCGATCTGCTGCTGTTCGCGTCGTCTTGTGAAAACCTGCCGAACATCCTGATCGAGGCAATGGCGTGCGGCATCCCGATCTGCTGCTCCAGTCGTTCGCCGATGCCGGAAATCGCGCAGGATGCCTGCGTGTATTTTGACCCGACGCAATCGGACCAAATCGCGACGGCGATCCGTGATGTGCTTCGCAATCGGGCAGCAACGCTAACCCGTAGCCATGCTGCCATGACGTTGGCCGCGGATTATTCATGGGCCAAGACCGCGCGCCGGACCTTTGCGCTTATCGCCGACACGGCCTCCAATGCGGCTTCATCCTGACTCTACCCACTAAAGGAACAACATGCGCGTACTCATAACCGGCGGCCTCGGCTTCATCGGCACCCAGCTTTGCCGCTCGCTCACCCGGGCGGGACACGACGTCGTGATCGTCGACAGCATGACGGTTCAGGTCCACGGCGACACTCCGTCGATCGTTCTGCCCGACGGCGCGACGCTGGTGCGGCTCGACGTACGCAACATTCATGAGCAAGCGGATCTGCTGTGCGGGGTCGACATCGTCTATCACCTCGCAGCCGAGACGGGCACCGCCCAATCGATGTATCAGATACAACGCTATGTCGACGTCAACGAGCGCGGCACAGCTGCCCTCCTCGAATCAATCGCACGGTGCACGAACCGGCCGCGCAAGGTCATCCTCACATCGAGCCGCAGCGTGTACGGGGAAGGCGCCTTTATCGATGCGGCGGGTGCGATCGTCCAACCGGCCCCACGCACGCGCGAGCAACTGGACGCCAATCACTGGGAACCACGGGACGCCACCGGCGTGCCGCTGCGCGCAATCGCGACGCCCGAGACGCTGCCTTTCGCCCCTGGCTCGATCTACGCGGCGACCAAGGCGTCGCAGGAACTGCTCCTCAACGCCGCGTCACAGGCGCTGAATTTCGATGCAATCACTTTGCGCCTGCAAAATGTTTATGGTGCCGGCCAATCGCTACAGAACCCTTATACCGGCATCATCTCTATCTTCTTCAACCGCGCGCGGCAGGGACTGATGCTGCCGATCTATGAGGATGGCAAGGAAACGCGTGACTTTGTTCACGTCGAAGATGTCGTCGCCGGCCTGATGGCAGCGATGACGAACGACGTACCCAGCGGCACGATTTGCAACATCGGTTCGGGCATCGCGACGCCAGTCAACGAACTGGCGCGGCAGCTGCTGCGCGCTGCCGGGCTGGACGTCCCAATCAAGGTCACCGGGCAATTCCGCGTTGGCGACATTCGCCACAACTTCGCCGACATATCGCGCGCGCGCGCACTCCTTGGCTTCATGCCGCAGGTAAGCCTCGCCGATGGACTGGCCCGTTTCTGCGCATGGGCGAAATCGGAACCGGTTTACGCAGACGGCCTCGACAAGGCGACCGCCGAGCTGAAGGCAAAGGGACTGGCGAATTGACGTTGTCAGCGATTCTGATGGGACACATCATGCCTCGTCGAGAGGGTATTCTTAAGATACCAATCATAGGCACTGGTAATACCCTGCTCCAAGCCGATCGAAGCGCGCCAGCCGAGCTGCTCTAGCCGCCCGGTGTCGAGCAATTTGCGCGGCGTCCCGTCGGGCTTCGTCGGATCGGTCACGACTGGCCCTTTGAACCCGACGATTCGAGCAACCATCTGCGCGAGGTCACCAATCGTGATTTCGATCCCACTGCCGATGTTAACGATGTCCTCGCCCGAATATCGCATTGCCAGGAAGACCAGAGCATCAGCGAGATCATCGACATGCAAAAATTCGCGCAGCGGCGTGCCACTGCCCCAAATGGTCAGGTCACGCGCGCCAGCAGCCATCGCTTCGTGAGCCTTGCGGATCAGGGCAGGGAGGACATGGCTGGTGGTAAGGTCGAAATTGTCAAACGGGCCATATAAATTGGTCGGTTGGGCGGAAATAAAGTCGCAGCCATATTGCCGACGATACGCTTGGCACAGCTTGATCCCCGCAATCTTGGCAACAGCATACCATTCGTTAGTCGGCTCGAGTGCCCCCGTCAGCAATGCATCCTCGTGGATCGGTTGCGGCGCCATCTTTGGGTAGATGCACGACGACCCCAAGAATACCAGTTTGGCGACCCCGGCCTGGCGCGCCGCCTCGATGACGTTCGCCTCGATCATCAGATTGTCGTACAAAAATTCGGCTGGCCGCGTGTCATTGGCGTGGATCCCCCCGACCTTCGCTGCCGCAACGAACACCACATCGGGTCGCGCATTGGCCATCCAGCAGTCGACGGCGTCCTGGCGACGGAGGTCGATTCGGCTGTCCGGTGCAACTAAATCGCACGGCTCACGCTCAAGCCGACGGACAAGTGCCTGCCCGACCATTCCGCGATGGCCGGCAACCCAGACGCGGCAGCCGGTCAGGTCGAAATCAGTCATGGACGCGGTCTTTCTCGCGATGGCGCAGCAATGTCTCGTCGATACGGCGATGATCGGCCTCGCGCGCAACGATCTTGAGGTCCGCTGCCATCATATCAGTCACCAGCTCCTCGAAACTGGTCGTCGCCTGCCAGCCGAGGTCGTTCAGCGCCTTAGTAGGATCACCGATTAGAAGGTCGACTTCGGTCGGTCGAAAATAGCGTGGGTCCACCTCGACGAGCGTGCGGCCCGTTTGCATGCAGACACCGCACTCCCCAACGCCCTCGCCTTGCCAATCGAGCGTGATCCCGACATGCGCGAAGGCGCGCTCGACAAACAGGCGCACCGTCTGGGTCTGTCCCGTCGCAAGCACGAAATCGTCCCCGCGCTCATGCTGGAGAATGCGCCACATTCCCTCGACATAGTCGCGCGCATGCCCCCAATCGCGCTGCGCATCCAAGTTGCCTAACCACAGCTTGTCCTGGATACCAAGGTGGATGGCAGCCACCGCCCGGGTGATCTTGCGCGTGACGAACGTTTCGCCGCGGATCGGGCTTTCGTGGTTGAACAGAATGCCGTTCGACGCGAACATCCCATAGGCCTCGCGATAGTTCACGGTGATCCAATAGCCGTACAGTTTGGCCGCCGCATACGGTGAGCGCGGGTAGAATGGCGTTGTCTCACGCTGCGGCACCTCCTGGACCAAGCCGTACAGTTCTGACGTAGACGCCTGGTAGAAGCGCGTCTTTTCCGTGAGGTTCAGGATTCTGATTGCCTCGAGAATGCGCAACGTGCCTAGACCATCGGCGTTGGCGGTATATTCGGGTGTGTCGAAACTCACCTGGACGTGGCTTTGCGCCGCCAAGTTATAGATTTCGTCAGGAGCGACTTCCTGGACGATCCGGATGAGGTTCGTCGCGTCGGTCATGTCACCATAGTGCAAGTGCAAATGCGCGCCGTTTTCGTGCGGATCCTGATAGATATGGTCAATGCGCCCGGTGTTGAACGACGATGACCGCCGCTTGAGACCATGAACCTGATACCCCTTGGCGAGCAACAATTCGGCTAAATACGCGCCGTCCTGGCCCGTGATACCGGTAATGAGTGCAGTCTTGGTCACGCTGTTCCCGATCGAAGTGATGAATGGGTATGATGTTGCGATACATCGGCCCTGCCCTTCCGCGGGGGCTTAGTCGTCAACCGTCACCTCCTCTTGGCGCAACGTCACAAAATCGACAACCTCGGTCATGGGTTCGAATTCGACGACCAGCTTTTGCAGCAGGTTGCGCGCAGCGGGTGAGGCGCCGTGATCGATCATCGCGCGCAACCGGTCCAGTTCGCTGCGCAGTTCGTTCCACGCGATGAACGGTTCGTTTGCACGCAGGATACGCGGGTGCGCGGAAATGCTCGGGTTGTTCCCGATCAACAACTCTTCATAGAGCTTTTCGCCTGGCCGCAGGCCGATCTGCTCGATCGCAATATCGCCATCGCCCGAATGGTCGTCGCGCACGCTCAGTCCCGACAATTCGATCATGGAGCGCGCAAGGTCAACAATTCTGACGGGATCACCCATATCCAGCACGAACACATCGCCCCCCTCGGCCATGGCGCCTGCCTGAATAACCAGTTGCGCGGCCTCGGGGATTGTCATGAAATACCGCGTGATGTCGGCATGGGTTATCGTGATCGGACCACCAGCCGCAATCTGGCGGCGAAACAGCGGCACAACCGATCCGCTCGATCCCAACACGTTGCCGAACCGCACTATCGAGAATTTTCCGGGCAGCCCGTCCGCGTCCAGGGCTTGCAGGATAATCTCAGCGAGTCGCTTGCTGGCGCCCATCACGTTGGTCGGACGAACTGCCTTATCAGTGCTGATGAGGACGAAATTCGCAATGCCATGGACCCGGGCCGCGGTCGCGACGTTCAGAGTGCCGAACACGTTGTTGGCGACGCCTTCGAGCACATTGTGCTCGACTAGAGGCACATGCTTGTACGCAGCCGCGTGATAGATCGTATATGGTTTCCAGCTGCCGACGATTTCATCGATCCGGCGCGTGTCACGCACATTCGCCAGCAGCGGTACGACGGACCGAACCGTGGCGGATTTAATCGTCATCTCATGCAGCAATTGCTGATGAATAGTATAGAGATTAAATTCGCTGGAATCGACCAATAGTAAGATGTCAGGGCCAAGCCGCGCGATCTGGCGGCAGATTTCGCTGCCGATCGACCCCCCCGCACCCGTGACGAGGACGACCTTGCCGCTGATGTTCTGTCGCAGCAGTTCCTCGTGCGGCGGGATAGGCGCCCGGCCGAGTAGGTCCTCAATTTCTAGATCCTTGAGATCGCTAAACGACACTGTGCCACGAGCAAGCTGGTCGACGCCGGGCATCGTACGCACGTGCAAGCCCGACTTCTTCAACTGCTTGACGATTTCGTTGCGCCGGTCCCGCGAGGCCTTGTTGATCGCCAGCAGCACGTCTGTCACACCGGAGCGTGAGACAAGGCGGTCGAGTTCGGCGGGTGCATGTACCCGCTGGCCATTGATGATAGCTTTCCACAGGTTTTTATCGTCATCGAGAAAGCCGACCAGCCGGACCTGCCCACTGACCTGCAGTGCGGAGGCGATCTGGCGCCCTAGTGCCCCTGCGCCATAGATCAGCACGCGCGGCTTGTCCTTTTCCAGCACCGCATTGCGATAGCCCCGCCCCAGCCACGCTCCCGCAAGCCCCCGCGATCCCGTGACGAACAACAGCAACAGCAAGGGCTGGATCAAGCCGATGGTACGCGGAACGCCGGCAATACCGACATAGGTGTAGATGAAGGCGAACGGCACCGCGAACAGTGTTACGGCTTTCAAGATGGCAATAAGCGCGGCCGCACCTGCGTAGCGGAAGATCGCGCGATACAGCCCTGACACGATAAAAAACGGCACCGCCAGAACGATTGCCGTCATCACCGGATACAACGCGGGGCCAAAGAACTCAGGCCATTCGTTGGTGCGCAGGTAATAGGCGACATGCACGCTCACGACGCACAGGACTGCATCGGCCGTGAGCGCTATCGCACGCTTCACCGGTCGTGATAGCGTCAGTGCAAATTCAGTTATCGATGCCATTACCACGCAAACGTCAACCCTAATTTTAGTGTAAGTCCTACTGAATGGAACTGACTTAACAGTCAGATTAGTGAGTTACTGTCTTATCCCCGAGCAGCTTTGCCGCCGTTTTGAGAATAATGTGGAGATCGAATAAAAACGATTGGCGTTTAACATATTCCGCGTCGAGCGCCACCTTATCGGGAATCGGGAGCTCGTCGCGCCCGTTGATCTGCGCCCATCCGGTAATGCCAGGGCGGACGATATCGACCCCGACCTCACGACGCAGCGCGATCAGGTCGTCCTGGTTGAACAGCGCAGGCCGAGGCCCGACGATGCTCATGTCACCCTTCATCACGCTCCACAACTGTGGCAGTTCGTCGAGGCTTGTGCGGCGCAACAGTGCCCCGATTGGCGTCAACGCCGACTTGGCATCGCGCATCAGGTGCGTGGCAACAGCGGGAGTGCCCACATTCATCGTACGGAATTTGGGCATGGAAAAGAGGACGCTGCCGCGCCCGACGCGGTCGGACCAGTAAAGCACGGGGCCTGGCGACGTCAGGCGCACGGCCACGCCGACCAGGACAAACAACGGCAGCAACAGGATGGCAGCCAGCCCCGCCGCCATGAAATCCACCGCACGCTTCACATTACCGCCTGTGCCACAATCATGTGCAGCGCATATGCGCTGACGGCCTCGCACGAAAGGGCTGTTCCTACAGCATTGCTCAGCTATAGCGCGGGTATAACAATGCGATGCCGGGGTGCGACATCTCAATTCTCGTCATCGGTGGAGGAAGCCGCATCGCGGCCGCGTTGGAACCGTTGCTAGGCGATTGCGCCCGCTACGTTAGCCGACAACATAGCCAGCGGCCTCGACATGTGTTGGTCGGCGATTATGCCGATATCCCGGCGTACCTATTCAACGGAATTCGCTGCGTCATCAACTGCGTGGGGATCAGCACCGGCAGTAGCAGCATGATGCATCTTATCAATGTCGACCTACCGCTACGGCTGGCGGCCACCGCAAAGGCGGCCGGTGTCGCGCATCTGATCCACGTCTCGTCTTTTTCCGTCTATGGCGGCGCGCGCGCCATCGATCGCCATACGTTACCGGCGCCGTCCAGCGACTATGGCCACTCCAAACTTGCTGCCGACACCGGGCTGCTCGCCTTGACGGACGATCGGTTCGCGGTCACCATCCTACGCTTGCCGCTGATTTATGGGCAAAATATTTCAGGAAAGCTTGGACAGCTTGTCCGGCTTTGGCAGCGCCTGCGCATTATGCCCGTTCCAACCGGCGATGTCGCTCGCGCGATGATAGGAATCGACTTGTCGGCAGAGGTCATCGCGCATCTGTCCCAAGTGCCCCATAGCGGCGTGGTCTTTGCGGCGGACCCGTTGCCCTTCACTTATGCGCTGACCGCGCAAGCGCGCGGCGAAAGGCTGTACCGGCTGCGCCTGCCGCGCGCGGCTACGCGCCTCGCCGAACGCGCAGCGCCCGCGATTGGCGGACGCCTGTTTGCGGACAGCAGGCTATCGGACCATGACAATATCGCCGTTCGGTACGATCTCACCACGCGACTCTATCGCGATATAGCCGCCGCTACTTTCGACTGATTTGCCAAGGATGACGATGCCACCACCACGCCTATGGATAGTGTCCGAACTTTATTATCCAGAACAGACCTCGACCGGCTATTTCCTAACTGCCATTGCTGAAGGTCTGGCCACCTCGATGGCTGTCAACGTCGTCAGCGGCCAACCGACCTACAGCGAGCGTGGCATCCTAGCACCCGCTAATGAAGATCGCAACGGCGTCCGCATCCACCGTGCGCGCGCAACGCATTTCAACAAGGACCGCCTACTGCTGCGCGCAATCAATACGCTGACTCTGACGTTGTCGATCGGCTGGTTTGCACTCATCCGGTTCCGCCGGGCTGATCAGTTGCTCATAGTCACCAATCCTCCGACGCTGCCGCCTCTGCTCGGTTTGATCGCACGGTTCAAAAATATGAATACTCATCTGTTAGTTCACGATGTCTATCCCGAAGTCCTTGCAGCGACTGGCATAATTCACCCCCACAGTATCACCTATCGTTTGCTCTCGCGTGTGTTCTCCGCGACTTTTCGAGCATACGATTCCATCATCGTGCTCGGTCGCGATATGGCCGAACTAATTCAGCAAAAAATTGGCAACGTTAAGCGGCCGATCACCATCATCCCGAATTGGGGCGACCCCGACGAGATCAAGCCAATACCCCGAGATACGAATCCCTTCCTGTTGATCAATAATATCCGAGCGCGCTGCATCATTCAGTTTTCCGGCAACATTGGCCGTACGCACGATATCGAGACGATCCTCGCGGCCGCACACAATCTGCGCAATCGGCACGACATTATTTTTCTATTCGTCGGATATGGTGGGAAAGCTAGCACCGTCGCCAACGCGATTGCCTCGGGAGAACTACCCAATGTTCGCTTTTTACCGCGTCAACCGAGAGAGATGCTTGGCCCGATGCTTGCGAGTGCAACGGCAACGATCATCTCGTTCGTCGATGAAATGAAGGGCTTATCTGTTCCAAGCCGCATGTACAATGTTATGGCTGCCGGCACGCCAATCATTGCAATCGCTGACCCAGATTCTGAATTGTCGCTGACCGTCCGCGAAGAGCAATCCGGCTGGATACTTGCACCGGGCGATGTCAATGCGTTAACCGAGCTAGTCACCGCCTTAGCCGAGGCGCATGGCGAATATGATGCTACTAGTCGTGGGATTAATGGTCGAGAAGCTGTTCTAGCGCATTATACATTTTCCTCTATTTTAACCAAGTTTCGAAGGCTTCTTATCGTAAATACTGACCATTTCGTTGGGAGAAACTCCAACCAATGAAATTATTCTGCCTTAGTTGCTATTGTTTATCAATAAAATAATGTATTTTAGTGTTCTATAGATTTTCATTGACTAGCTAATGCTAGCCGGCATCAGTCCTGAAATTTCGCCCAAGGACGCGGCCCAACCCGCGCTCGCCGCCTTCAACAGCCCCTTTTCCTATGACGGCCGCCCGCTGGCGCCGCTTTCCTGAGGTTATTCGCATGCGCGTACTCGTCACCGGCGGGGCCGGCTTCATCGGCTCGGCGCTTGTCCGGCACCTCATCGCGGACAGCGAGCACGAGGTCCTGAACCTCGACAAGCTCACCTATGCCGGCACGCTGACGACCGTCGAGGCGGTGTCCGACAGCCCGCGCTACCGCTTCGTGCAGGGCGATATCGGCGACGCCGAACTGGTCGCGAAGACGCTCGCCGGGTTCCGCCCCGACGTCATCACGCATCTGGCCGCCGAGAGCCATGTCGACCGCTCGATCGACGGGCCGGGCGCGTTCATCCAGACCAACATCGTCGGCACCTTCACGCTGCTCGACGCCGCGCGCACCTACTGGTCGGGCCTGGACGAGGACGCGCGCGCACGCTTCCGCTTCCACCACATCTCGACCGACGAGGTCTACGGCTCGCTCGGTGACGAGGGGCTGTTCACCGAAGATACGCCCTACGACCCGCGCTCGCCCTATTCGGCGTCGAAGGCGGGGTCCGACCATCTCGTCAGCGCCTGGGGCCACACCTACGGCCTGCCGGTCGTCGTGACCAACTGCTCGAACAATTACGGGCCGTATCACTTCCCCGAGAAGCTCATCCCGCTGATGATCGTCAAGGCGCTCGCGGGCGAGACGCTGCCCGTCTACGGCCGCGGCGCCAACGTGCGCGACTGGCTCTACGTCGAGGATCACGTCCGCGCGCTGCGCGCCGTGTTCGAGCGTGGCCAGCCGGGGCGCAGCTACAATGTCGGCGGCAACAACGAGAAGACCAACCTGTCGGTGGTCGAGACGATCTGCACCATCCTCGACGATCTTCGCCCGCGCGCCGACGGCGAGAGCTACACGACGCAGATCGGCTTCGTCGCCGACCGTCCGGGCCACGACGCGCGCTACGCGATCGACGCATCCCGCATCCGCGACGAACTCGGCTGGGAGCCCGCCGAGACCTTCGAGACCGGCATCGCCAAGACCGTGCGCTGGTATCTCGACAACGAGGCGTGGTGGCGCGCCATCGTCGACGAGCGGCAGGCGGACCAGCGCCGCGGCCTCGCCGCGTGAAGGCCATCCTCGTCACCGGGGGCGGTGGCCAGCTCGGCACCGCGCTCGCCAAACATGTCTGGCCCGACGGCTACCATGTCGTCACCAGCGATGCGGCCGATCTCGACCTGACCGACACCGCCGCCATCGCCGCAAGGGTCGCGGCCGGCCATGATGGCCAGCCCTTCGCCGCGGTCATCAACGGCGCTGCCTACACAGCGGTCGACAAGGCCGAGGACGACCTCGTCACCGCCTGGGCGGTCAACGCGCTGGCGCCCGCCGCGTTCGCCGCGGCGTGCAAGGCGGCGGACATCCCGCTGGTGCAGGTGTCGACCGACTATGTCTTCCCCGGCGACAAGGACGGGGCCTGGGAGGTCGACGATGCGGTCGCACCGCTCAACGTCTACGGGGCCTCCAAGCTGGGCGGCGAGCTGGCGGTCCGCACCGGCACCGCGCGCCACGTCATCGTCCGCACCGCCTGGGTCGTGAGCGCGACCGGGCATA
The DNA here is from genome assembly GCF_016892685.1 of Sphingomonas longa. Taxonomy (NCBI): domain Bacteria; kingdom Pseudomonadati; phylum Pseudomonadota; class Alphaproteobacteria; order Sphingomonadales; family Sphingomonadaceae; genus Sphingomonas; species Sphingomonas longa. The sequence goes on along the minus strand of NZ_JAFEMC010000008.1, from coordinate 21,206 downwards.
ACTTCATCAAGACGATGCTGCGCGTCGGCGCGGACCGCCCCACCCTGTCGGTCGTCGCCGACCAGCATGGCAGCCCGACCTCGGCGACCGATCTCGCCGCGGCGCTCGTGACGATCGCGGTGCGGTTGGTCGAGCACCCGGACGCGCCCGTCGGCACCTTCCACTTCTCCAACGCCGGCGCGACCAGCTGGGCGGGCTTCGCCGAGGAGATCTTCCGGCAGGCGGCCTTGCGCGGCGGCCCCGCCCCCGCCGTCCAGCCGATCGCGACCGCGGCCTATCCGACGCCCGCGCGCCGGCCCATGAATTCGCTGCTCGGCCACGGTGCCATCGAGCGCGCCTACGGCATCCGCCCACGCGACTGGCAGGCGGCGCTTTCCGACATCCTCGACGAACTTCTGGGAGTACCCGCATGAAGGGCATCATCCTCGCCGGCGGCTCGGGCACCCGGCTCCACCCCGCGACGCTGGCGATCAACAAGCAGCTGCTGCCGGTCTATGACAAGCCGATGATCTACTATCCGCTGTCGGTGCTGATGCTCGCCGGCATCCGCGACGTGCTGATCATCTCGTCGCCGGAATATCTGCCCAACTACCGCCAGCTGTTCGGCGACGGCTCGCTGCTCGGCCTGACCATCCAGTATGCCGAGCAACCCCGGCCCGAGGGCCTCGCGCAGGCCTTCACGATCGGCGCGGACTTCATCGGCGACGACAACGTCGCGCTGGTGCTGGGCGACAACATCTTCTTCGGCGCGCACCTCACCGACCTGCTCGCCAGCGCCGTCGCACGCAAGGACGGCGCGACCGTCTTCGCCTACCGCGTCGACGATCCGGAGCGCTACGGCGTCGTCGAACTCGAGGGTGGCCGCGCCATCAGCCTCGAGGAGAAGCCCGCCGCGCCCAAGTCCAACTACGCGGTCACCGGCCTGTATTTCTACGACAACCGCGTCGTCCAGTTCGCCCGCGACCTGAAACCCTCGCCCCGCGGCGAGCTCGAGATCACCGACCTCAACCGCCTCTACATGCAGGCCGGCGACCTGTTCGTCGAACAGATGGGCCGCGGCTATGCCTGGCTCGACACCGGCACCCACGACTCGCTCCTCGAAGCCTCCGAGTTCGTCCGCACCATCCAGCACCGCCAGGGCATCCAGGTCGCCTGCCTCGAGGAAATCGCCTTCCAGCAAGGCTTCATCTCCGCCGATCAGGCACGGGCCAGAGGCGAGGTCTTCAAGAAGACCGCATATGGCAAGGCTATCATCAATGCGGCGAATGGCGACTGAGCTTCAACTGAGCGGGTCACTCCCCCACCGGGCTCTCCCCGTGCTTCCGCAGCACGTCGTTGAACGCCTCGGCCATCAGCGACTGTAAACTCCGCCCCTGACGCCGCGCCAGGGTGTGCATCGCGAAGGACATGTCGGGGGTGAAGAAGCCGGCGATCTGCTTGCGGCCCTCGCGGCTGTTCGCGCGGGGTTCGGGCGGCTCCGACGCAGGCGCAGCGACCGGTTCCGGTGTGCGGGCGCGCAAATTGGCGAAGCTGGGCTTGCGGCTCATGGTTTGACCTTCCTGAAACGGGGTGTCGGCATGTCGAGCTGTCGACACGCCCAGCGGTAGAGTTCGCGCACTTCCTCCGCGGCCTTGCCGGCGGGCTCGGCTTCCATCACCGACCGGCCCTCGGCGGACGCGTGACGATAGGCGGCGCGGTCGGGGAGCAGCACCGGACAGGGCGGCGTTCCGAACCCTTCGACCAGCTCGCCAGCCTCCTGATAGATGCGCGGTGCATTCGGTGGCCCGGCGGTGAAGACGACGAAGGCGGGTTTGCGCAGCAACTGCACCAGCTTGGCACTGGTCTGGATTGCGGACAGGTCGAACGCGCTTGGCCGGCACGGTATCAGGACGAGATCGGCGACCTCGACCGCAGCGCGGGCGGCGCTGTCGGCGTGGGGGGGCGTATCGATCACGATGACCTGCGCGCCCTGCCCTTTCGCGGCCTCGATCTTGGCGGCGAGGCGGGGTGGCGGGCTGTCGATCACTTCTGGGGGAGCGTCCCGTCGCCAAGCGGCCCATTGGCTGGCGGTGGCCTGCGGGTCGGTGTCGACGATCAGCGACACCGCGCCGGCATCCTGGGCGGCCGCGGCGAGGTGGAGCGCGAGCGTGGTTTTCCCCGCCCCCCCTTTCTGGCTGATGATCGCGATCGTCCGACTGGCTGTCTTCATGTCGGTACCTCTACATGTCGACACCAACACTTCAACGTCTTTCCGACATATCGACGGCGTTTCAGCCAGCACGCCGCTGGCGATCGTCCGAACCGAAAACCGCCTGCTTCCTCTAGGGAGCATTGCGGCGGCGAAGCCGACGCTCCTGAACTGGCGCTGTGCTGTTGATTGGGTATTTCGCGATCACGCGCTTTTCTGTGGTCATCAATTTCGTTGTTGGCCGTTCAGGCCAACTCCGTTTGAACTCGGGATATAGGAATCCAGTAGCGGTTGCGGATGGTTTTGAGACTCACAGGCTATGCTGTCGATCCGTGCCCCCAGCGAGGCGAGGACCCGGCCGAGCGCGCCCCCGACGGTCGCCTGCGCCAGTTCGCGGCAGGACAGCGTGGCATGCATCGCCGCAACCTCCTCGTCGCGGACCTGGGCATGCTGGAGCGCGTCGACCGGGATCGGTGCGGGACGCAGCCAGCGCGGTAGCAGGCCGAGGATGCGGCCGGGCAGCAACGGGCGATAGGCGTTGGAGGTCTGGGCGTAACGCGGCCCCCTGCCCCGTCCGCCCGATGCTGCTGGTGCTGGCTCGTCCCCCGCCTCCTCGACCCGCTTGAACCGGCGCTGGCGCAGAAGGAAGCCCGCCGCCTCCAGCGCGTGGAGCGCGCGCGCCACGGTCGCGCGGCCCAGCGCAGTCGCTTGGGCGAGATGATCGTAGGTGGGGAACACGCGGCCGGCGTTGAGGCGCGCCAGCGTGCAGATCTCCTCATAGACGCGTACCGCGCCTGCGGTCAGCGCGGCGAGTGTCCGTTCGGTCGCGGACAGCTCGCGCGCCTCGACCCGCGCCGCCCGCTTCAGGCGTCGTCCGGCATCGAGCGCGGCCCGCGCCATGCGCAGCAGCCGGTCGGTCTCGCCCTTGGCGGGCACCGCGAAGAACAGGTCTTCGAACGTCCCCGCCTCGATACTGCCGCGCAGCACCGGTGCGCCAGTACGGTGAGGAGCACCCGAGCGGGCGGGCGTCCGCCCACCGCTACGAAGCGCCGTTCCGGACGGCCGAACGCGGCCGAGCGCCAGCGCCGTCGCCTCCCCGAGAGTAAACGCCGTCATCTTCCATCCCCTTCAGGGGCTGGGACCGGGACAAAAAGAGGGCGTGGCGCGAAACGCGCATCCTTGAACTGACGTTCGTTCGGGGGTAGATGGAGGGAGTTGTTACTTCCGGTTCGACGTTTGGCGACGTCGCTCCAATGATACCCTTGGGATGCCCGGCCTTCGTGCCGGGCTTTCCTTTATGTGGTCACAGCCGCTCCATTAGCTTTGTGTAGCCGGCCCAACCGGCCGTGACCCCGCTTGTTGCAGCAAAAAACCAACAGTGAAAGTGTTCCCGGTTCGTGCTTTCGAGTAGGAATTCGAAAAACTTCACCATTTCCGATGCAAATGTCGCACCCGGTTCGTGCTTTCGAGTAGGAATTGGTGCGCGACTTCGTGCTTTCGAGTAACAATTACCGTGAAAGTTCGTGCTTTCGAGTAGGAATTACTGAGCCGCTACCGAATCGATCGGTGTGGCTAATGCAGGTGATTCGGGCTCGACCCGCTCGCGCCGGGTGATAACGACGCTGACCGGGGCGGTCTTGCGCCCCCGGCCCGCGCGCGGCTCCGCGTCCGGCGCGGTTTCGATCAGCGCGATGTCGTAATCAGGGATCGTGTCGGTGCCCGCGATCTGCTTCAGCGCGGCACGAAAGTTCGACAGCGGGTTCTGGTAGCCGATCTGGAGCCGGAAGGTGGCGAGATCGATTTCCAGCGGCACCGGTCCGTCCGGGCCCTCCTCGCAGGTCGAGCGTGCGACCTCGTAGATGCGCCGCTCGATCGGGCCGAGCTGGAAATAGGCCGCGGCATAATCGAGCACCTGACGATCGCGCAGGATCGCGCGGAACAGCCAGTCGCACAGCCGCACCTTGACCGCCTTCAGCCGGCGCTCGCCGGTCTTGGTGCGCGAATAGTGCAGTCGCGCCTCGGACAGCCACGAGAAGAAGCCTTCCTCGCCCTCCCCGCCCGCTTCGATGTTGGTCTTGATCTGGGTGCCCTGCAATCGCTCCAGCGCCTCCGACAGCCGCCCATAGGAGCGCGCCGAGTGGTTGGAGCCGGTGACCGAGAACAGGTCGTGCGCGGTGAAGACGAAGTCCTGGACCACATCCTCCCCCGCCTCGATCTTCGCCGCCATCAGGCTGGCGATGTAGAGCACGATCTCCTTGTCGTAGATCGTCGCGACGCCGCTGGCCGACGGGCGAACCTCGATCGAGACGGTCGCGTGATCATAGGTCAGCGGCTTCATCCACGCATTCTTGCTGAGCGCGAAGAACGGGAACGCCATCAGCGACCGTTCGCCGCGGATCTCGGCGGTCAGCGGACTGTCGAGCTGGAACAGATCGCGCTGCGGCGAACGCGGCGTGGCCGGCTTCTTGCTATCCCGAGGCCGGGCTGCGGAACGGGTCGGGGTGGTCGATCGGGCCATTTGCGAATTCCTACTCGAAAGCACGAACTTTTGGCATCCCCGTCGCAGGCTATGACGATGGGCCGCAAAGGATGACGTTGCGAGCCGGTGCCGTTATCGGTGCCAAACCCCGTCTTTCGGGGTTCCCAACCCTCTTCGTACACTCGACAAAAGCCGATATACTGCTCTTGGAGGACGGACGACGAGGTCGGAATATCCGTCACGAGCCGCAATCGCTCGGCGTTGCCAATATCGAGTTGCGGGTGGGTTCAAAAATCGAAAGTTCGTGCTTTCGAGTAGGAATTCAGCAGTAGCTCGCCAGCCATGTATTGACCATCGGCACCACGCCTCTACAGGTCGACAGGTCGACATGTCGACCTGTCGACCTGTCGACACGTAGAGGCGTTAGCGAGCGAGATTTAGCCGCACCATCATCTGGCGGACGCCGTCGGTGGTGCGAGCGAGCGCCGATGCGATATCGTCGACGCGCTCGCCGGCCTCCAGACGGCCGCGAAGCGTCGTGATGTCGGTCTGCGTCCAGCGGCGCTGCGCCGCGGCCGCGCGGTCAGGTTCAAGCATTACCCGGTTCAGGCCCTACCCGGTTCACGCACAGACCGGCTCAGACGTTGCGGACCCAGCGCGTGCGCGTGACCGCGCCGGCGATGACCTGCTTCTTGAACACCGTGCGCATGCGTTCGGCGTCGTCGCCGTTCATGAACACGACCCGGGTGCCACCGGACAGGATCGTCTCGATCGCGCTGATGGCGGCACCGTTCTTCAGGGCGCTGGCGCGGACTTCGGCTTCGGTAGCGGTGATGTTGATCGCTCGCGACATCGTCGTTCCATTCATAATTCTGGCGGGGGAGAAAATAAGCTGACGATCGCGATCGTCGTCGTGCGCGCCTATCGTTTGATAGTCAGCATCGCCACGGGATCATTTTTGGTAGAAACCGCCGAGGCGTTGGTTTTGATCTTTTCCGCCTTGGGTTTGCGGACTTCCTTGTTCGACTTACGCTGGCTCTTCGCCATGCCCGTGATCCTCGGAGCGATACGCTCGTGTGCAGGGTACGCCATTTAACGGAAACGGGCGCATGAATTCGGTCGGCCGGGGAGAGGGACGGCCTAATCGACGTAGTATACACGTCTACATCACGACACGTCGACTGGACGTCAACTCAGTCCCAACGCCCGATCATGATCCTGCCCCGGCCCGACGATGCGGTGGACGAACACCCGGTCGGGCAGTGCCGAATAGAGGATGCCATAGCCCTTCCACGATCGTCGGCGAATACCGTGGCGCTCGTAACGCGGCACCAGCGGGAAACCGTGCGGCAGTTCGCCCAGCCGCCCCGCAACATCGCGCAGTTCGGCGACGAAAGAGACGGCACGGGGTGGATTGTCCCGGGCAATGAAGCGGGCGATGTGTCGTAGGTCGATCACGGCCTGCGACGACAGGACGACCTTCACGAACGGTGCTGGCCGTCCGTCGTCGCCAGTTCGATCAGCACCGCGTCGCATGCGGCATCGAGGTCGACCCCGCCGCCCGCCGCCATCTCCGCCAGGCTCTGCGCGATCGAGCCGTCGAGATCACGCAGCCAGCGCTCCTCGTTCTCGATCCCGCCGCGGTCGCGACGGATCAGGTCGCGCACATAGTCGCTGGCGCTCGCATACTGCCCGCTGTCGATCCGGTCCTGCACGTAATCCCGCATCGGGTCGGGCAGCGATATGTTCATGGATGCCATGCCGGTGTCTCCGCCAGTATCATGGCAAAGATTGCCATGCGCTGCAATCAGACACCGCATCGTCTGATTGTCGACAGTTCGACGAGTCGATAGTCACACTCGTAAAATGTATCCGTTTTCACTGGCCTCGCAGCCACCCCGTGATCGAATAGCGACGATAAGCCGCAGCGCGGGTCACCTCCGACACGCTGTGCATCTGAGGTACCCGGAACAGGTTCAGCGTGTTGAAGCGCGGCTCCACCGCCTGGGCCCAGCCGTCATCGCCGGCGTGGAACAGCAGCAATCCGCCCCATTCGGTCCGCCACATGGGGTTGAGGCTGAGGACATAAGCCGCATGACGATGGCGCCCCGCCACGGCGTCGTCATGCCCGGTCAGGAAATCGCCGGGCGCATAGGCGGTGGCCTGCGCATCCGCGAAATCGATGCCGTCCGCACCGGTCACCATCCGCAGGAACGCTCGCGGTTTTCCCGAGGACAGCCAGGAGGCGAACGCCGCCAGCGGATCGTCGCTAGTGCGGCGTGCTGCCTCGTCGTCGGGCACGCGGATCGTTTCGTAGCGATACTGGAAGCCGGCACGCGCCGCGGCATACACCGCCGTGTCCAGCGCGGCGCGCTGCTCCTCGGACATCGCTGCGCGTGTGGCGCGATCCAGCTCCATCACACGCCCGCCGCTGTTCAAAACCTGACGCCAGTCGGTCCGCTCCCGCAGCATCGCGTGCAGCATCGTCGCGGACTCAGGGGCGAGGATATCGACGATCTGCAACCGCCCGTCCCGCGCGAAGCGGGCGGCGAGGGCGGTCGCGTCCAGCGCCGGGTTCAGGGCAAAAGGTGGCGATGACATCGGTCCGGCCTTATGCCACGCCCAGCCGGCAAATCGAAGAGATTGCCATATTTTCGAACCGAGATGGGGAGGGTAGGGGATGCAGCGGCTGTTCGATATCGCGCCGACGATCGACATCGGCACCGCAGCCGCGACGTTCGCGCGGGACGGCCGCGTGCAGATCCGCGATTTTCTGACCGACCCGTGCGCACACGCCATCCGCCGCATTCTCGCATCGGAGACACCGTGGGGAACGGCGTGGCAGGCCGGCGCTGGCGGTCCGTCGTCGATGCGCCGCGAAGAACTGCGCGCCATGTCGCCGGAACAACGCACGACGCTGGCCGTGGCGGTCAACACCGCGGCCGCCGGGCAGGATTATGCGTTCCGGTTCGCGCATTATCCGATGATCCACGCCTATCTCCAGGCATGGCAGCCAAGCGGGCCGCATGACGCGCTGGTCGAACATCTGAACGACACGCCCTTCCTCGACACGGCTCGCGCGATCACCGGCATCGCGTCGATCATCAAGGCGGATGCACAGGCCACCTTCTTCAGCGCCGGCGATTTTTTGGCGGTGCATAACGATAGTCATGAAAACGAAGGTCGGCGCGTCGCCTATGTCCTGAACCTCTGCGACGAGGACTGGCGGCCCGATTGGGGCGGTTATCTGAACTTCCTCGACGCAGACGGCGATATCATTGCCGGCTGGCGGCCGCGGTTCAATGCGCTGAACCTATTCCGGGTGCCGCAGGCGCATCACGTCACCTATGTTCCGCCATTCGCGCGGGCGACCCGCTTCGCCATCACCGGTTGGCTTCGTGACCGGTAATGGCGCAGGTGGCATGTCCAACCGGACATCAGTCGTTTCCTACACGTCAGCACGTTAGGTGATCTGACGACGGCGTCGGTCTACGACCGAGCACCAGCCTGGTAGCGGCCTGGATGCCGACAGTGACAATAGCCGCAATCATGACCCGCACCTTATGATGCCGCGTCCGTGCCCGAGTCCAGCGTTCACCTGCGAACATGATTTCGCCCGACAGCGCGCATGCAAAAGCGCCTGCACGGTGTCCCGTACAGGCGCTTTACGCTCCGTTTCCGGAAGGACGGCGGGCGCTAGGCCCGCCGTCCGCGATCAGAACTTGAAGCGCGTGGACACGAAGAAATCGCGGCCGAGCACGTCGTACGTACCGGGGAAGGTGTTCGCCTGCTGCTGGTTGCTGCCGAGCACCGTCGGGTTCTTGTCGAACAGGTTGTTGACGCCGATCGACAGATTGTACTGGTCGGTGATGTTGAACGAGAAGCTCAGGTCGACCAGGTTGTAGGCCGGGATACGCTCGACGAAGAAGTCCGACGTATCGTCGTCGTCCCGCACTGCCGACAGGTGACGCCAGCGCAGGCTGGTGGTCAGGCCGCCGTCGATCCACGACACGCGCGACGTCCACTTGTACTTGGGCGTCGGGTTGCCGCAGGTAAGCCCGAAGGTTCCCGCGCACTTGGTGACGATATCGGGCTGCTCGGCGACCGGGGTCAGGTCGCTCTTCCGGGTGTAGGTGCCCAGGAAGAAGAAGGCCAAGCGGGAGTCGTCGCGACCCATCATCGAGAGCGGGAAGCGCGTCTGGTAATCGACCTGAACGTCGACACCCTCGGCCTTCAACGTCGACACGTTGGCGGTGCCGATCAGCGGCAGGACCGTGCCGTCGAACTGGCCCAATGCGTTACGGGTCCCGACGAACGCCTGGCAATAGGGGCTGCTGATGTCCTGTAGAACGTTATAGCAGAGGTCCAGCGTGTTGACCAAGCCACCGCCCAGCGAGGACACCGTGTTCTCGACCTTCAGGTTGAAATAGTCGGCCGTCATCGACAGGCCCGGCAGGAAGCTGGGACGCAGCACCACGCCGGCGGTGTAGGAGTCCGAAACTTCCTCCTGAAGGTTCGGGTTACCGCCCGTCTGGATCTGGATCTGATTGTTGATCTGAAGTCCGGGGGTACCCACCAGATTGGTCGGGACGCCGGTTGCGACGCAAAGGCCACGGATCGTCGCGTTGGCCGCGGCGGAGGCCAGGGCGCAAGGGTCCTGCGCCTGCGGGAAGTTCACCGCACCGCCGGCGAACAGTTCCGCCACGTTCGGCGCACGCACCGCCCGCTGGTACTGACCACGGAAGGTGATGTCGCGGATCGGCGAATAGGTCGCGCCGCCCGCATAGGTCCAGACGCCCCCGACGTTACCGAGCGAATAGTCGGAATAGCGACCCGCAGCGGTGAGTTCGAGGTTGTAGACGCCCGGGATACGCGCTGCGACCGGGATCAGCAGCTCGCCGAACACTTCCTTGACGTTGTAGCTGCCGATGGTGGCATCGCCGGCGTTGAAGCCGATGACGTCACCCGACGACAGCGCCGTGTCGGGGATGAACTCCGCCGACAGCTTGCGATACTCGCCACCGGCCGCGATGCTGACGTCACCGCCGCCCAGGCCCAGGTTGAACAGGCCGCCCGACACCGAGGCGTTGGCTACCTGCAACACCGAGATGTCGCCGTTCTGCGCCACGATCGAGATCTGATCGACCATCGCCGGGGTCAGCGTGCCGGGGCCGAAGATGTTGATCGCATCCGCCGAGCCGTTCAGACCCGCCTGGAATGCCGCGCGCGAAATGTTGCCCGCCTGCACGTTGGCGTTCCGGGTCCGCGCATAGCTATAGTACGCGTCGTAGTTGAAGCCCTCGGCGATCGGACCCTTGACGCCGACCAGCATGCGGAACGCGTTGCGCTCGTCGAGCGAGTTGCGGCCACCCGTCTCCAGCACGCGCCGCTGCACGGACAGCGGCACGATCCCGTCACCTAGGACCGTGTTGGCAGCGATCGCAACCGTGTCGAGCTGACGCAGCGCCGCGATGTTGGCGGCCGACAGGAACGGCGACACCGCGTTGATGTTCACCTGGAACGTGCCGGTCACCGGCGTCGCCGCCAGTTCGTTGGCAACGCGGTTGTTGACGAAGCTCGCCTCGACATACGCCGTGTTGCCGCCGCCCATGTCGTAATCGGCATAACCGCCGAGAAGGTAACGCTCCTGTGGGACCTGCAAATAGTTGGCCGGCGCGAAGTTGTAGAGGTCGGTCGCCACGCGTGGACGGCTGACGCCCGGCTCCGTGAAGAACGCGCCGCCACCGCAGAAGATGTTCCCGGTCGGGCAGGCCGCGCCATAGGTAGAGGTCAGGCGAGCGGTCGGCGTCGTCGACGAACCGCCGGGGATCAGCGCACTGCCGTCGCCATTATCGCCCAGAGCTTCGCGCGAGTAGCTGCGTGCGCCCTGGAAGATCGCCTCGCGGCGGAAATACTCGGCATACACGGTCGCGTGACCGCGATTGTCGGCCAGCGCCGTACCGAGTGCGACATAGCCCTCGTAACGACGGCCGTCGCCGCGCTCGGTCAGGCCGTACTGGCCACCGGCTTCGACACCGCTCAGGTCGGTGCGCAGGCGGAAGTTGACGACGCCGGCCAGCGCGTCCGAACCATAGACCGCCGATGCGCCGCCCGTGACGACGTCCACGCCCTCGAGCAGGAAGGCCGGGATCGTGTTCAGATCGGTGATCTGGCTCGCATCGTAGAACATCCAGCGGCGGCCGTTGACCAGCACCAGCGTGCGGTTCTCGCCCAGACCGCGCAGGTTCAGCGTCGAGACGCCGCCACCCGGGTTGTTCGAGAAGGCGGTGCTGCCCGGGATCACCTGCGGCAGGGTGTTGATGACCTGCTCGACGTTCACCGTGCCGGACAGCTTGAACTCTTCCTGGCCGACGACCGCGATCGGCGCGGCGGTTTCGAGGTCGCGGCGCGCGATGCGCGATCCGGTCACGACGATCTCGCCACCTTCGGCAGGCTCACCGGTCGCGTTCTGGTCGATGTTGTTGGTCGGCGTGCCGGTGCCCGAATCCGGGCCGGGGCCGGTCTGGGCATGGGCCGGTACGATGGCCAGAACACTGGCAGCCAGCGTGGTCGCCAGCAGACGCGAACGGAAGTTCATGTAAAATCACCCCTTTAGCTACAACAAAGACTTTGCGCCCGCGCTTGTGCGCGTGACGCATTTTTTGGTCCCCGGATGTTCTGATCGCACCCTTATTGGTTACAAACGTAGCGTCGAGTGAAACACTATTGCAACGTAGACGACGGGATAATGCGCTCGGATCGGCCATTTTCACAGGCGATGTTGCATATCAGGCACAGTGATCCGACCGGGCATCGTGCATGACGCAGATGACTGGAAAAGAGATAGGATTATGGTCGATGCGACGTTTTGAGCGCGTGATGTTGGCGGTGCCGCTTATGGTTCTAAGCGCGCCTTCGACAGGGCAGACGGCTGGCAAGGACACCGGCGATAAGCTCATCGAGGCCGTCACCCGCTGCCGCTCGATCACCGGCCCGACCGAACGGCTGGCCTGCTTCGATCGGGCCTCCTCGGCGCTCGAAACCGCGCGTGCCAGCAACGACATCGCCATCCTCAGTCGCGAGGAAGTGGCCGAAAAGCGACGCTCCTTGTTCGGGTTTCAGCTTCCCACGACAAACCTGTTCGGACGCGCCGGCGAGAAGATGCCCGAGATCCAGAATCTGGACTCGACGGTGCGCAGCGTCGAGCGTTCCGGCCGCGATCGCTGGGTCGTCGTCCTGGCCGACGGATCGACCTGGAAAACCGCGGAGGCCTCGCGCTTTCCGCCCGAAACGGGCGACAGCGTCAAGATCAAGCGCGCCGCACTCGGAACCTATCTCGCCTCCTTCGACGGCACCCCCAGCCTCCGCATCGCGCGAGTTCAGTGATGCCCGCATGCGATCTGGTCGGACGCGCCGATCGGCATCGAGGGCCAGGGTCGGGATCAGCAGGCGGCAGCTACCGTGCTGGGCATTCGTAACGAATGGCACGTGCAGACGGCCCATGACACGGCGGCCATCGCCGGCATATTCACGCAGGCCGGCATCGCTACGCCGGTGCTGCATGATCCGATGCCACCAGAACCGCGATGACGGACTCGATCACGCAACATCTGTCCCTTTCGGTAGAATGGCCGGCAGGAGCGCGTCCTCCGGCATGGAATCTCGCGCGCACGCGCGACATGGCGAAAGCGCTGGCGCAGGTACATCCGCTGTTCGCCGAGCTTTCCCCACGCGGGCGAGGCGGCAGCTTCGAAACGATGGAGGCGATGCCGCTGGTCGATGACCTCACGGTCGAACAATGGCTGGATCTGGCCCGGTTGCACGGTCGCCGGTCGGACGCGGATCCCGGTACCACGATCGTCTTCTGGAATCGCCGGCGGGCGGAGGGAGAAGCCCAGCTCGTCGAGATCCACTACGACCAGCCCGGCGGGCCGGCACACCCGCGCCTTCCCCGGCGCCCGAACGAAATACGCTTTCCCGCCCTCCCGCCGCAGATGCAGGCACGGGATACTCTCCTGTCGCTGATCGGGGCCTGTATCGACGCGTTCGATGCCTATCGCGCCGATGTCGCCTGGCTGATGCAGGCGCCGGTGCGACCGATGGAACCTGCCCGCAGCACACTCGCCTATCGGCTGTTATGGCTGGGCGAGGGCGTCGCGTTCCCCGAGGATGCCGAGGCGCGTTATCGCTATCCCGCGGACCATCCCGAACCCGAAGGATCCGATCCATGGCGTGTCGGCACCCTGTATCGCTGGCCCGACGCCGACCTCGAAGCGTCCGTCCGATAAGCGGGTGGGCCTAGATCAGACGAACGGCCAGTAGCCTCTACCTGCGTATACCTGTCGACACCTCGACACGTCAGATCATCACGCGTTCGACCTCGTCCAGCGTCACGCCGTCGTGGCGACGGTCGTAGAGCTGCGTCGTGCGGGTCGAGGAGTGGTTCGCCATCGCCGCGGCGCGTTCCAGCGTGCCGCCATTCTTCAAATAGGCGGTGATCCCCGTCGCCCGGAACGAATGGTTGCCGATCGCCGTCCCGATCCCCGCTGCAAGCCCGCGCCGGCGGACCATCTGATAGGCATTGGCCTGGGGCAGGGGGGTCCGGCTCAATTGGCCGGTGCCGCGCGCGATCGTGCGGAACAGCGGCCCCTTGCGATCCTCCGCCAGCCCGCAGCCATCGATATAGGCGTGGAGATACTCCTCCAGATTATGGTGGCACGGCATCTCGTGCAGCTTGCCGCCCTTCTCGTGCAGCCGCACCCACAGCCGGCGGTTCTGCGTAAAGGCATCCTCCACCCGCATCGCCAGCGCCGCACCGACGCGCGCGAAGCTGTACGTCATCAGTGCGATCAGCGCGCGGTCGCGTAATCCTATACATGTCGACACGTCGATACTGTCGAGCAGGGTGCGCGCCTCGTGCGGGTCGAGCACCGGCGTCTTGCCGCGCCGCACGCTATAGGCGGGACCGCGCACCGACACTGCGGGGTTGGTCGGCACCACCTGCGTCCGCACCAGCCAGTCGAACAGATGCCGCACCCCCGCCAGCCGCTGCTTGACGGTCGGCACCGAAACCTCGCGGCCCAGTTCCTCGATCCAGGCGGCGACGTGCAGCGGCTGGATTTGCGGCAGGGCAGTGACGCCCCGCTCGCTGCACCACGCCAGGAAGTCGCCGCAGCCGCGCGCATAGGCGCGCCGCGTGTGGACGTTCCGGATCGTCGCCGCGAAGAACTCCAGGAACCGCATCTGCGCCTGCGGCTCCGCCTCCGCGATCAGCACCGGCAAGGTCAGCGCGGGCGCAGGGGAGAGGGGGCTCAGCATCATCGCGCCACCACCATGAATCACGCGGATTCCGGGTGCAATCGGCAAATGGCGAAGCCCGTAGACGGGAGCGTGACGAAGTCGGGCCCACTCCAAATTTATCCCCATTCGCGGCAGACGGCAGCTACGCCACCAACCGATCAATTGCCTGATCCCATGCGACTTTCGTCGCCCGGCGCGGTTGGCGTCTATGCTCCCGCGCGGTAACCCCGCCCTCCGTTACGGAGGTTTGCCTGATGCCCTATCCCGCCCCCTATGTTCCCGATCCCGCGCGCTATGATGGCCGGATGCCGTATCGGCGTACCGGCCGCAGTGGCCTCAGATTGCCGGCGATCAGCCTCGGGCTCTGGCAGAATTTCGGCGGTGCCGACGTGTTCGAGACAGGCCGTGCGATCCTGCGGCGCGCGTTCGATCGCGGCGTCACCCATTTCGATCTCGCGAACAATTACGGGCCGCCCTACGGCTCGGCGGAAGAGAATTTCGGCCGCGTCCTCGCGACCGACTTCGCCGGTCACCGCGACGAGCTGATCGTCTCGACCAAGGCGGGGTGGGATATGTGGCCCGGCCCGTACGGCGACATCGGATCGTCGCGCAAATACCTGATCGCCAGTTGCGAGCAGAGCCTGAAGCGCATGGGCCTCGACTATGTCGACATCTTCTACTCGCACCGCGTCGATCCCGACACGCCGCTGGAGGAGACGATGGGCGCGCTCGTCCAGCTGCATCGGCAGGGTAAGGCGCTGTATGTCGGCCTGTCCTCCTACGAACCGGGCCTGACGCGACAGGCGGCCGCGATCCTCGCCGCGGAGAAGGTGCCGCTGTTCATCCACCAGCCGAGCTATTCGATCCTCAATCGCTGGATCGAGCGTGAGCTGCTGGGGACGCTCGACGATCTCGGCACCGGCTGCATCGCCTTCTCGCCGCTAGCGCAGGGGATGTTGACCGACAAATATCTGGGCGGCGTCCCCAAGGACGCACGCGCAGCGCGTGGAGGGTCGCTGTCGGAAACGCTGCTGACCGACCGCAATATCAACGCGGTCCGGGCGTTGGACGCGATCGCGAAGGGACGGGGCCAGACGCTGGCGCAGATGGCGATCGCCTGGGTCCTGCGCGATCCGCGCGTCACCTCGGCGCTGATCGGCGCGCGCACCGTGGAACAGCTCGACGATGCGCTCGATGCGCTCGGCAACCTTGATTTCGAGAGCGACGAACTCGCCGCGATCGACGCCGCGGCCCCCGATGGTCAGATCAACATCTGGTCGGGATCGTCCGACATCACCGTGCTGCCGAAGGCGCAGGGCCTGAAGGTATAGGGCCTGAAGGGGTAAGGGACCCCGGCGTAAACGATCGGGGTGGCACAGGCGGGAACGTCCCGCCTGTGCCACCCACTGTGCTTCTCCCGGTCGATCAGAAGCGGAAGCGAGCGCCGATACCGTAATAGCGGCCCTCTTCGCGGATATCGCGCGGATAGGAGCGATCCTGCGCATATTGGCGATAGTTGTTGAACGGCTTCGCCAGGATGTTCGCCGCGTCGAACGTCAGCGTGATCTGCTTGATCGGCGTGTAGTTGAACGAGAAGTCCAGCCGCTCGATATTCTGCGTACCCTCGCCGTCGTAGAAATCGGACGTCGGCAGGAACTGGTTGTTCAGGAACGCGGTGCGGTTGTTGAGCGACAGGCGCGTCGAGATGACGCCCTTCTCGTAGAACAGGGCGGTGTTGTACGTCCATTTCGACAGGCCGGGGATCTTCACGAACGGGGCTGGCGTCGCCGATCCGGTCGCTGCCAGGAAGAGATTGGCCGGGAAGCGGTTTTCCCCCTTCAGATAGGTGACGTTCGCCTGGACGCCGAACCCGCTGAGCAGGCCGGGCAGGAAGTCGAAGAAGGTCTGCGCGCCGACCTCGAAGCCCTTGATCCGGCCCTTGCCCGAATTCTCCGGCCGGCTGATCTCGATCAGGCCATAGACCGGGTCGATCGTACGGGTGGTGAAATTGTTGATGAAGCCATTGAGGTCGCGGTAGAATGCCGCGGCGGTGATCGATGCCGTCTGGCTGAAATAATATTCGACCGACGCGTCGTAATTCTTCGACGTCAACGGCTGCAGGTCGGGGTTGCCGCCGCTGCCATAGGCGACCGGGCGGCCCTGCAACGCCAACGGGAAGCGCGTATCGGGCAGGATCGGGCCGGTGATCGGGGCCGTGTTCTGGTCGATCCGGAGCGCCGGGTTGAGCTGGCCGAATTCCGGCTTCGTGCGCGTCATCGTGAAGCCGAAGCGCACCTGCAGCTTGTCGTCGGGGCGGAAGCGCAGGCTGACATTGGGCAGGATGTCGACGTAATTGGCCTTGGTCACGCGCGGCTCCGACACCCGGACACCGTCGAAGAACACGCTGGAAATGCCGCTGTATTTGCCGACCGTGTTGACGACGCGCGCACCGATCAGGCCGTCGACCCTGAGCGAGCCGACATCGAACTCGTACTTGGTCTGGCCGTAGAAGGCGTAGGTCTGTTCCTCCGCGAAGAACGAGTCCTGCGGGTTGAGCTGGATGTTCGGCGTCGCGAACCGGGCCAGCGCGTCGCGATAGCCCTGATCGTTCGGGTTGGCGGCGACGATCTTCACCAGCGAGTCATAGGAGAACTGGCGCAGTGCCTCGGCATTGCCCGCCACGCCGGCACGGGTCGGCATCAGCCAGCTCGTAAAGCCCTGATCGCCGCGGAACACGTTCTGCGTCAGCCCCAGCGGCTGGGCGGGAGTCTGCGCCAGCGTCAGGCCCAGCGTCTCGGTATAGGCATAGCGGTTGCCGCGCTCCAGCGACGCTTCGCGATCGGTCCAGCGCGCACCGAATTGCAGCTTGGGGAACAGCGACACGTTGGTGTCGAGGTCCAGGTCGCCGCGCCATTGCCAGCCCTTGCCCTGCACGCGGTAGATGCTCTCGTAATAGCCGCGCCATTTGTAGTTGGCGGGGTTCTCCGCGTCGAAGCCGGGCAGCGCGAAGGACGAGCCGCCCTTCACGAAGAAGTCGACATCGACCTGCGGCGCGGCGGTCCACGCCGTGTCGAAACTCCATTCGTCGGAGCCGTATTCGCTGCGCGTATAGGCGAGGTCGGTTGACAGGTGCGCCGGGCCGATATCCCACTTCGCGCCGCCTGCGGCCTGATAGGTGTTGGTGTAGCCGTGCTGCGTGCTGCGATATGCCTCCGGCCGGAACCCGCCGGTCTTGGTCAGGCTCTCGACCTGATCGGGCTTGCCGTCGACGAGCACGATGTTGCTGAGCGTGGGGTTGTTGTCGAGCAGCGGCGCGCGGAACCAGTCGTTGGCGATGTCGCCGCGGTAACCCTGATACAGGAAGTCGTAATAGAGCTCTAAATTCCCTGCCGGCTTCCACTGCACACTGGCATTCACCGCCGGCCGCCACCGCTTGCCGCTGTCGTTGTAGACGCCGACCGCGGCGGGGATCTTGAAGTCGCGACCGACCGAGGCGGGGACGATTGTCGTACCCGCGCTGGGGTTGGTCACGAAACCATCGGCCCAGCGCACCGCGTTGCGGTAATGCGCCTGCTGGTAGGAGGCGTTCAGCAGCACGCCGACCTCGCCCAGCGGCGTGTCACCGCGCGCCGACACAAGGACGTTGCCCAGCGGGTCGTACTTCTTGTTCTGGTCGTTGTACGTGCCGCGGATACCGCCTGCGAGGACGAACTTCTCGGTGAAGTCGAAGGGCCGGCGGGAACGCACGTTGATCAGGCCGGCGAGACCCGGTTCGAGCAGATCGGCGGTGCCGGATTTGTAGACTTCCAGACCGGCGAGCGCGCCCGCCGGGAAATCCTGCAACTGCGACCGGCGCAGCTCGGCGGTGAAGATGTCGCGACCGTTGAAGGTGGTGGCGACGTCGGGGAGGCCGCGGACCAGCACCTGGCTGACCTCGTCGCTGAAGCGGTTGACCTGCACGCCGGTGACGCGCGCCAGCGATTCCGCGGCAGTGTTGTCGGGCAGCTTGCCGATATCCTGCGCGACGATCGCGTCGAGGATCGCGTCCGAATTGCGCTTGATCGCCTGCGCGCTGCCGAGACTGGCGCGATAGCCGGTGACGACGATCTCTTCCGGGCTGCGGCCTTCGTCGGCGACCTGGGCGTTGCTGTCGTCGCCGAGGTTTTCGGTGGCCTGCGTACCGGGGCTGCGTCCCTGCGCGGACCGCGTGGCGCGTTCCTGTGCGACGGGAGCCTGCTCGTCGACGCCGGCATCGGGCTGTACGGCCTGTTGCTGTTCCTGCGGCGTGGCTGTCTGGGCAAGTGCCGGCGTAGATGCGAACGCAGCGAACAGCGCCATCGGTGCGGCCGAAGCCAGCAGCAGAACATGCTTCATCAGAATATCCCCCCTTATCAGGCCGCTGTTTCTGCCGCGGTCCTGAGATCGATCCGATTTGTCGGACTAGAGGATTCGTTGTCAATCGATTTTGGAGCAACGATCCACATGCGCAATCGGAATTGTTGCCTTCTCGCAACACGTTACTGGGAGGCCGCGCATCGCCACCAAGCGTTTTCGGTTATTTCTCAATATGCTAGTTTGACCGACCATTTGAGCGCCCTATCAACGCTAAAAATTTCCAATGTGACCCATGCTGGCCATTAACAGTCTGATCGGACTCGCAAAACGCCAGTTCTACGATCGATCCGAATCGGAAGTATGTTGGCGGTTCCGCCACAGTGATGATCGGATCGACGGCCGATACGTATCGGACTGCCAGCATAATCGCTTGCGGATTTCTCGCTTTCAAACTTTTCGGCGCGGCCGGCGTTTGGTGGGTGCCGGTCGACCTGTTTGTCGATCGACCCGCGGCACCGCGCCGCAGAAAACCCCGGGAGTATCTCTATGTTCAAATCCATCGCCCTGGCCGCCTCGGCCATCGCCATGACCGCCGTTCCCGTCGCTGCCAGCGCCGCCCCCGCAGCAACGTCGTCGAACGCCGCCAGCAAGCTGTCGCTGTCCAGCGCCCGCGCCTCGTCGACCAGCGGCAAGTCCAACAAGTTCGGCGGCCCCAGCGCCGGCCCGATCGCAGCCGGCCTCATCGCAGTCGGCATCGCCGTCGGCGCCTATTTCGTCATCGACGATCAGGAAGACGATTCCGACAGCAACTAAAGCCCCGGCTGCGGCATGACTGTGGCTGCGAGTTCGCCCCCACCTGCGGACAACGCGGGTGGGGGCGAATTCGCTAGGACGTCAAAACACAAGTTTTTTGCGGTGAATAACGGGCCAAGCTTACCGATTATCATCGACAAATTGTTCAAGATACCTTGTGCATCCCACTGTCAGCGATGCCGCTCACACCACGTAACCGTCGCGATGCGCAGTGACCGGCACTAGCAGACTTGTGCCAGCCGCTGCCGCTCGACCGCTTCGTCCGCGGTCGCGATCTCGGACCACCATGTGCGTCGTGCGACATGCCAGCGGTAGCCGCGCTTTGAGCGCGTCCTTGGCGGCAAACGGCGCGTCACAGGCTTCGACCTTGAGGGTGGGCTGCCCAGCGCGGGTGACGAGCTCGAGCACCCCGGTGGTATCGCCGCCCGGCAACGACTGGGCGAGGAGGTTGACCGTCGCCCATACATCAGCTGCGGCGCGGTGACCCGGTGGAAGAGGCCGAGCTGCATGAGGAGATGGCCAAGCTTGCGGCCGTCGAGCCCGTGTTCAGGCCAGGAGACCTCGTGGCAGGAGCAGGCCCAGGCACGCCCTGCCGTCGTGGGCAGCCGCTGCTCGATACGCGGTGCATCGAAGGCGGCGTTGTGGGCAATGACGACGTCGCACCCAGCGATGATCCCGGTGGCTTCGTGCTCGTCGATCCGCTGCCCGGTGACATCGGCGTCGCTGATCCCGATCAGCGCGCTGATCGCCGACGGGATCGGCACACCCGGGTCCTCGAACCACTGCCGCATGCATCCAACCGGATTCTGGTCAAATGAATCCACGTGAGCATCGTCGGCCGAAGCCCTGCTAAATTCGCAGCCGGCACCTTCTCCACTCAGATCGCCCCGTGGCTCACCCGGCCCGCCCGATGGCTGTGCAACGCCTCCACCATCAGTTTTTCGTATATTGTCGATATTGCTGCGATGTTTGTATCACGGCGTCCAGTCGAACGAGCAAGCCGCCATCACCTCAACCTGGGCGCCGTTCGCCTTGAGTAGGGCGGCATCAATGCCGCTCACCAGTGCAAAGCGATAACGTCCCGCCTCTAGGAACAGCGGCTCGGGTGCGTCACGGCCCGGGCGTAGACCGTCCAGTTGGTCGGTGTTAGTGGTGAAGACGTTCCGGGTACGCGCTTTGGCCCAAGCGATCGTCTGCGACGGTATGACGAGGTCGTCCGCCTCGGCCGCGCCGTCATAGGGCGAATAGATTTCCAGCAGGCCGCGTTCCGGCGCAACCACGGTCAGGACATGCGCCCGCGTCTCGGCATTCTCCGGCAGCGTCAGCGTCAGCGCGCGTGATGCGGCGTCCTTGCCGCTGATCGTCGCAGGCGAGCAGATCATGCCGCCGATGTCACCCTTTGCCCGGAAGGGGATCTTCCTTGCGCCCGCTACCGCCTGCGCCAGATCGGCGGTGTAGACGACGGCGAGGTCTTGCTTTCCGCCCAGTGTGCCAGCGATCGCGACAGGCGTCGCCGGCGCCGTTGCGGTGGCCGGGCGATCAGCAACCCTGTCCGGTGCGGTTGCCGACGCGTTTTCCGCCCTTCCGTTGCCGGCCGGTCCGCATCCGGCGATGAGCAGGACGGGCAGCAGCAGCGGCGCGAACGTGCGGCTAGCGATACTGGATGTGAAGGTGGTCATCCTCCACCCCTACCGACTGCACGGCGGGATTGTCACAGATCGCGGTCAGCACCGTATCCGGTAGTTCAGCTTTCGACTATAACGAGTCGACGCAGCTCCTGTGTCGAAACTTCACCGCCGCGATATCCGATTTCGGCGCGGCGCTGTGTTACGGCACCTGATTTTACATCATAAACTGACAGGACGACGTCAAACCCTTCCGGTGTATTGCTGGCCGTCAATACAGAAACGATGGCCGCGACGGGCTTTCTACTTAGGCTTAAATCTTTAGGCCGCAAGTATTTCGCCTTGTTATCACGGAGAATGGTATCTCCGGAGGCGCAGACCTTCTGCAAATCACAGTCGGCTTTTGCTCCTTTAAGGCCGATAATTATGAATTTGCCGCCGAGCTGATTTTCCAATCCAGATATCA
>NZ_JAFEMC010000007.1:0-166527 GCF_016892685.1 Sphingomonas longa | reverse complement strand
CGGTGCTGCGCACCGCTGGCCGTGCTTGCGCGCGTGGCACGTCGGGACGTGCTCTCGCTTGCTGCGCAGAAGGGGCGTCACGGCTAAGCCGCGCCGTCAGACGGTGCTGTGCACCGCTGGCCGCGCTTGCGCGCGTGGCACGTCGGGACGTGCTCTCGCTTGCTGCGCAGAAGGGGCGTGGCGGCTAAGCCGCGCCGTCAGACGGTGCTGCGCACCGCTGGCCGTGCTTGCGCGCGTGGCACGTCGGGACGTGCTCTCGCTTGCTGCGCAGAAGGGGCGTCGCGGCTAAGCCGCGCCGTCGGTCGGGCGTCGCCCGCCGGCCGCGCTTGTCAGCGTGGCGCAGCTTGCTGCGCTCTCGCTGACTGCGCGGTGGGAGCCGGGACGACCCGTGGCGGAATCGTTGCGGCTGCTTCCTTCCGGACCTGACCGGGTTGGCGACGACCACGTCCGCCCGACTCCCGCGGCTCCTATGGCGGAGCCGGGCGGCGCGATCAAGTCGTCAGCGGTAGCGACGCACCGTGCGGCATACGCGGACGCGCTCGCCATGACGCCAGCGGTTGGTGCACACTCGGCGGGTGCGGACGCGGTCGCGATAGCCGTGGCGGCCATAGCCCGGTCCGCGACGTACGACGGTGCGCTCGTGAACGATGGTGCGCTGCGGCTCCCATGCGGCGGCGGACAGCGGTGCGGTGGCTGCGACGGGTGCGGCGGCGGCCGGGCTGGCAAGCGCCGGCGACACACCGACGACGGCGAGCGCGGCGGCGAGAACGAACTTGAATGTCATGACGATTTTCCTTTTCTAGCTCCCGGTCCGGGCCGAATGTCCGGGCGACGCGCCCGTTCCATCCGGCCCGATCCGGTCAAATGGGATCAGCGATAGACCTGATAGCAGTTGCGGACCGGTCCGTGACGCGTCCGGTCGTAGCGGCACACGGTGCGGCCGCGGCGATAATCCCGGCCGCCCCAGCGCGATCCGCGATCCCAGCGCGCGTTGCCGCGGTGCCAGCGGTCGCCGCGATCCCAGCGGTCGCCACGGTTCCAGTGGCGGCCGCGGCGATCGTCCCGATAATCCCGATCGTGGCCGCGATCATAACCGCCGCGCCCATATCCGTCGCGGTCCCAGCGCTGCGCCTCGGCCGGCGTCGCGGCGGCGAGGCCGCTGGCGGCGATCAGGCCGGCACCCATCACGATCTTCATCGATGCGATGATCTTCATGGCTCCATACTCCTTTACTGACCCGCTTCCCGGTGCGGGCATGAAGGGGAGATGGACCCCGGCCGATGCATTATGGCTGAACCCGCCGTTGTGGAATCGTCAGCTTTGTCGGTGGGTTGGGGCGCAGCTCACGCCGTCTGCGGCCACCATCAGTCGGCGGGGACCCGGACCGTCAGGCCATCGAGGGCGGCGGTCAGCCGGACCTGGCAGGACAGCCGGCTGGTGCGCGTCGCGGCGGGGGCGAGGTCGAGCAGGTCTTCCTCCGCCTCCGTCGCCCGCGGCAGTCGGGTGAAATCGTCGGCGGCGACGATCACGTGGCACGTCGCGCAGGCCATGTCGCCGTCGCACGTCCCCTCCAGCGGCATTCCGGCGGCCTGCGCCACGTCGAGCAGGCGGGCACCGTCCGCGCCCTCCGCTTCCACGACGATGCCGTCAGGCGACTCCAGGCGGACACGGATCATGCCTGCACGTCCGCGGCGTCGATCAGGCGGTCGAGCGCGTCGCCAAGCTCCGCCTCCGTCGTGTAGCGGCCCCAGCCGAGCCGGATCGACGAGCGCGCCTCCGCATCCGTCAGGCCGATCGCGCGTAGCACGTGGCTGGGCCGGCCGGAGCCGCTGGCGCAGGCCGAGCCGGCGGAGAAGGCGATGTCACGGCAGTCGCTCATCAACCGCGCGACATCGAGCCGCGGTCGGCGGACGTTGAGGTTGCCGCGGTAGCGATGCTCGGTCGAGCCGTTGATCGTCCACCCCTTCAGCCGGTCGGTGGCGAGCGACCAGAGCCGTTCGACATGCTCGGCGTCCTGAACGGCCCGGTCGCGCATCAGGCGAGCGGCGGCGCCGAAGCCCGCGCACAAGGCGGGCGAGAGCGTGCCCGAACGACCGCCTTCCTGATCGCCGCCGTGGAGCAGCGGTTCGAGGTGGAGTCCGTCACGAATCCAGAGCGCGCCGATCCCCTTCGGCCCGTGGATCTTGTGCGCGGAGATGGCCACGAGGTCGACGTTGTCGGGGATCGGCACACGGCCAAAGCCCTGTACGGCGTCACAGAGCAGCGGTGCACCGCGCATCGCGTCCAGCGGCTGGATCGTGCCGATCTCATTGTTGACGAGCATCGCCACGACGAGTTCATCGCTCACCGGCGGAGTCGCGACGCGGCCGTCGCGCTCGACCGGCAGGATCGTCGCGTCGCCGACCGCCGCGACGGTGTCGAGCACGGCGGCGTGCTCCGTGGCGATCGTGGTGATCGGCCGGCGGCTGCCCTTGATCGCCCAGTTCAGCGCCTCGGTCGCGCCGCTGGTGAAGACGACGCGCCCCCCTGGCGGCAGCAACGTGGCGATCTCGGCGCGGGCGACTTCGACGGCAGCCTTGGCAGCACGGCCGGGGCGGTGCGGGGAATGCGGATTGGCGTGCTGGTCGCGCAGCCACGGCAGCATCGCCTCGAACGCTTCGGGCGCAAGCGGGGTCGTCGCCTGATAGTCGAGGTAGATCATGCCGCGAAGCTGCGCGTGGCGCGGGCGACGTTGCGCCACGCGGCGATGAAGGCGTCGACCTCCGCCGCCGTCGTGGTGCGGCCGAAGCTGACGCGGATGACCTCGCGACCGGCCTCCTCTGTGTACCCCAGCGCGGCGAGGACGTGGCTGGGCTTCATGCTGCCCGACGAACACGCGCTGCCGGCCGATACCGCGAACCCGGCGAGGTCGAGGCGGATCAACTGCGCGGCGGAGGCGACGCCGGGTAGACGGTAGGATCCGATCGCGGGGTGGCGCAGTGCGGAGGCCGCGACGACCTCGCCGCCCGAGCGCAGGATCGCATCGTCGAGACGTTCGCGGAGGGACTTCAACGCGTTCACGTCTTCGGGCTCGGCCAGCGCCGCGGCCCAGCCGATCGCGGCGGGCACGTTCTCCGTTCCCGGCCGGTAGCCCCGCTCTTGCCCGCCGGTCGGCATCAGCGTGGCGAGATCGCGGACCAGCAGCGCGCCGATGCCGGGCGGGCCGCCACGCTTGTGGGCGGAGACGGCGACGAAATCCGCCTTCGCGATGTCCGCGTCGACGCCAGCGGGCATCTGCGCGGCGTCGACCAGCAGCAGGCCACCCGATTCGTGGATCGCGGCGGCGACGGCTGCGATCGGCTGGCGCACGCCGGTTTCGCTGTTCGCCCACTGGACGCAGGTCAGCGTGTCGGCCGCAGATGGGATCGCGGCGAGCTGGCCGTCGGTGCCGACGCGCAGCACCTCCGCCTGCGGGGCCGCGCGGAACACGGCGTCGTGCTCGACTGCGGTGATGCGGTGATGCGCGACCTGCGTGCGGGTCAGGGCCAGCGCCAGCGCCTCGCTCGCGCCGCTGGTCAGGATCACTTCGCCGGTCCAGCCGTACGCGGCCGCGATCCGGCGCCGCGCATCCTCCAGCGCGGCGCGGGCGGCCCGGCCCTCCGCGTGCGGGGACGACGGATTGGCCCAGGTCGCGGCCGCCTCCGCCATCGCGGCACGCGCGGCGGGGGTCATCGGCGTGGTCGCGGCATGGTCGAGATAGGTGCGGGACAAGCGGGTGGGCCGTTTCGTTTGCGAAAGAAGGGACCGTGCCTATATAGCGCGCCAGTTTCCGCGCTCCACCTCGGTCGCGCTTTCCCGGACGAGTCTCTTATGCCCGAAGTCATTTTCCCCGGTCCCGAAGGCCGTCTCGAAGGGCGCTTCGCCCCCGCACCGCGTCCGCGCGCGCCGGTGGCGATGATCCTGCACCCGCATCCCAGCGCCGGCGGGACGATGAACAACCGGATCGTGCAGGAACTCTACAAGACGTTCCAGCGGCGCGGTTTCGCGACCCTGCGCTTCAACTTCCGCGGGGTCGGCAAGAGCCAGGGGACGTTCGACAACGGCATCGGCGAACTGTCCGATGCGGCGTCGGCGCTCGACTGGGTGCAGAGCTTCCACCCGGAGGCGTCGCAGACCTGGGTCGCGGGCACCGGCTTCGGCGCGTGGATCGGCATGCAGTTGCTGATGCGGCGGCCGGAGATTCGCGGCTTCATCTCGATCGCGCCGCCCGCGAACATGTTCGACTTCACCTTCCTCGCCCCCTGCCCCTCATCGGGCATCATCATCCAGGGCGAGGCGGACGAGGTCGTGACACCCAGCGCCGTCCAGAAGCTGGTCGACAAGCTGCGCACGCAGAAGCACATCACCATCCATCACGACACGATCCCGAAGGCGAACCACTTCTTCGAGCACGAGATGCCGGAATTGATGGGGTCCGTGGACAAGTATCTGGACATGCGGCTGGACCCGAAGTCGCCGATCAAGTGAGGCAAAGGGTGCGCGAAACGCGCACCCTTTGCCCGGCCGGCGGCGCTTCGCGCCGTCCGACGACGCAGGCTTGGCCCGCGGCGGGCCGTGACATCGCCAGCGCTCCCTGAGACTGAGCGGAAGTCCTCGAAGCCTGCGGGAGGTCGCCGGCAATTGGCTCCAACTCACATCGTCCAGATCAGCACGTTCCCCAGCAGCACCGCGGCCATCACCAGCATCAGCGCACCCTTGAAGTAGTTGCGCTGACGGACGATCAGGACGGCACCGCCAGCGACGCACGCGAAGCAGCCCAGCATCGCGATCGCCGGGGCGGCGGAGGCGATCGTGCCCAGCGGGCCGCTCATGCTTTAAGGACCTTCGCATAGGCGTCGAGGTCGACGTTGCCGCCGGACAGGATCGCGAGCGTTCCGGCGGCGGGCGCGACCTTGCCCGTCAGCAGCGCCGCCAGGGCGACTGCCCCGCCGGGTTCGATGACAAGGCGCAGGCGCTCGGCAGCCCAGCGTTGCGCGGCGGCGATCCCCGCCTCGGACACCGCGACGCCCTCGGCGCCACGACGGGAGAGAACGTCGAACGTCAGCGGCGACACACGCGGGGTCTGGAGCGAGTCGCAGGCGGTCGGCGGCGGATTGGGGCCGACCGGCTCGATCCAGCCCGCCTCCAGGCTGCGGCGCATGTCGTCCCAGCCCTCCGGCTCGACGACGGTGACACGCGCGTCCGGCAGGGCGAGCGCCGTACCGGCCGCCAGACCGCCGCCCCCGCAGGGAACGACGACGTGCGCCGGTGAGGGCAGGCCCGCCGCCACCATCTGGGTCGCGGCTTCGAGCGCGCAACTGCCCTGCCCCTCGATAATCCACGGATCGTCGAAGCTGGGGACGAGCGTCGCGCCGCGCGCCTCCGCCAGTTGTGCGGCGATCTGTTCGCGACTCTGCGTTGCACGGTCGTAATCGACCACCTCCGCCCCCAGTGCGAGCGTACCTTCCCGCTTCGACCGGGGCGCGTCCGACGGCATCACGATCGTCGCCGCGATACCGAGCTTTTTGGCTGCCCACGCAATGCCTTGAGCGTGATTGCCGGATGAAAAGGCAACGACGCCGCGACGCCGGGCGGCCTCGTTCAGCGCGGTCAGCCGATGCCACGCCCCACGCAGCTTGAACGCCCCCATCGGTTGCAGCGACTCGGCCTTGAGCGCTACCGGAACACCCCTGATTTCAGCGACGTAGAGCGGGGTCGGCGGTACCACCTGCGCCAGTTTGGCTGCAGCGTCGCGCACGCCCGCACGCGTCGGCTGTCGCAAAATCGTCACTCTTTGCCGACTCCTTCATCAAGTCGCTTTACATGGAGGGCGCGCGCCCATAGATCGCGCTTCCGCTGCCCCATGGGACTTCCAACCGCAAGGCAGTGTTTTTCGAACCGTAGCCGTCAGGCACTTGGAGGTCCCTTGAATTGCACAAGCACCATAGCGCGCTGGGGCTAGCGAAAGCCCATTCGACCGTCCTCCCCGTCGTTCGTGGAGGCATCGACATCGCCAAGCGGAAACCGGTCGATCCGGTGACGCTGACTCGTCCCCACGCCGCTGCGCGGGCCGCCCGGTTCTTCGTCGAGAAGTTCCAGGGCCGTTCGATGTATGCGGTGAAGGCGAATCCGTCACCCGACCTGATCCAGATCCTGTGGGACAACGGCATCACCCATTATGACACGGCGTCGATCGCCGAGGTTCGTCTGGTGAAGTCGGTGGCCCCGGAGGCGACCTGCTGTTTCATGCACCCGGTCAAGCCCGAGGAAGCGATCGCCGAGGCGTATTTCACGCACGGTGTTCGCACCTTCTCGCTCGACAGCATGGAAGAGTTGGCGAAGATCATGCGCGCCACCCGCAACGCGTCCGACCTGACGCTGTGCGTCCGGCTGCGCGTGTCGTCCGAGCATTCGAAGCTGTCGCTGGCATCGAAGTTCGGCGTCGGCCCAGGCGAGTCGAAGGAACTGCTGTTCGCGGCCCGCCAGGCGGCGGACGCGCTGGGTATCTGCTTCCACGTCGGCAGCCAGGCGATGACGCCGGAAGCCTATGCGGCGGCGATGGAGCGCGTGCGTGCAGCGATCGTCGATGCGGCGGTGACGGTCGACGTGATCGACGTGGGTGGTGGCTTCCCGTCGTCCTATCCGGGGATGGAGCCGCCGCCGCTGGAACGCTTCTTCGAGACGATCCACCGTGCGTTCGAATCGCTGCCGATCAGCTATTCGGCGGAATTGTGGGCGGAGCCGGGCCGGGCGCTGTGTGCGGAATATTCGTCGGTCGTGGTGCGCGTCGAGCGTCGCCGTGGCAACGAGCTGTACATCAACGACGGCGCGTACGGCGCACTGTTCGATGCCGCTCATCTCGGCTGGCAATTCCCGACGACGCTGCTGCGCGAGCCGGAATCGACCGTGCGGGATCATCCCTTCTCGTTCTATGGTCCGACCTGCGACGACATGGATCATATGGCAGGGCCGTTCCTGCTGCCGGCCGACGTCAATGCGGGCGACTATATCGAGATCGGGATGCTCGGCGCGTATGGCGCGGCGATGCGCACCGCCTTCAACGGCTTCGGCTGCGACGAAACCGTGATCGTCGACGACGAGCCGATGGTGTCGCTGTACGTTCCCGTCGAGCTTGAGATGACGTCGAACGTCGTCAAGCTGTAACGGCTTACCTATATTGCAGTTCTGCCCCCCTCCGCGCGGTTGCGTGGAGGGGGCGGCTTTGGGTTTCCGCGTCCCCATTTCGAACGACGACGGGTTCTGGATAGCCAAGGGCCAGCCATGACCGATACCCTGAACAAGACCGCCGCGGCGAACGCGCCGATCAACGATACCCGCAAGGCCGAGCTTCTGTCGAAGCAGGTCAAGCATATCGACATCACCAGCTTCGACGCGCGCCCGATCGTCGATGCGATGGCGGACATGAGCTTCACCAGCCGCGACCTGGGTCGCGCGACGAAGATCTACAACGACATGCTGGCCGACAAGGACTGCACGGTCTGCCTCGTCATCGCGGGATCGACTTCGGCCGGCGGCTGCATGGACCTGTATGCGGAGCTGGTCCGCAACAACATGGTCGACTGCATCGTCGCCACCGGCGCGACCATCGTCGACATGGATTTCTTCGAAGGGCTTGGCCACAAGCACTATCAGGCGCTGGAAATCCCCGACGACGATACGCTGCGGTCGCTGTACATCGACCGCATCTACGACACCTATATCGACGAGGAGGCGCTCCAGAACGTCGACCACACGATCTTCGAGATCGCGGAGTCGCTGGAGCCCAAGGCCTATTCGAGCCGCGCGTTCATCCGCGAGATGGGCAAGTACCTGGTCGAGCACGGCAAGAAGGACAACAGCCTCGTCAAGCTGGCGTACGAGCATGACGTGCCGATCTTCTGCCCGGCCTTCGTCGATTCTTCGGCGGGGTTCGGCCTCGTCAAGCATCAGGTCGACCGGGCCAAGGCCGGCAAGCCGTACCTGCTGCTCGATGCGATCGCGGATTTCCGCGAGCTGACGCAGATCAAGATCGAGGCGGGCACCACCGGCCTGCTGATGATCGGCGGCGGCGTGCCCAAGAACTTCATCCAGGACACGGTCGTCTGCGCCGAAATCTTGGGCCACGAGGACGTCGCGGTGCACAAGTACGCGGTGCAGATCACCGTCGCCGATGTGCGCGACGGTGCCTGCTCGTCCTCGACGCTGCAGGAAGCGGCGAGCTGGGGCAAGGTGAACACCGGCATCGAGCAGATGGTGTTCGCGGAAGCCGGTTCGGTGATGCCGCTGCTGGCGTCGGACGCTTATCACCGCGGCCACTGGAAGGACCGTGCGAAGCGCGGCTGGGCGAAGCTGTTCGCCTGATCTTTCTCGTCGGCGTTTGAAGAAGCCTCCTCCGGGCGACCGGGGGAGGCTTTCTTTTGCGCGCCGTTCAAGCCTCTCCGCTAGCCGAACAGCCGCCCCAGACTGCGTTCCAGCATCATGAATTGCCACAGCGTGCGGCCATGCTCCGCCCGCCCCGCGCGGTGGTCGGCGGCCATCTTCGCGATCGTCGGCATGTCGAACCAGCCGGTCTCGGTCAGTATGCGGGAACGCGACAGGGCGGCCGCTTGCTCGGCCAGCGGTCCGCGGAACCACGCGCTGACCGGCGTGACGAAGCCCATCTTGCGGCGATGGAGCAGGTCGTCGGGCAGATAGGGCTTGAGCGCGCGCTTCATCAGCCATTTGCCCTCACCGCCCCGCAGCCGCATCGATGCGGGCAGCGTGGCGCAAAACTGGACGAGACGGTGGTCGAGCAACGGCTCGCGCGCCTCCAGCCCGACGCTCATGCTGGTGCGATCGACCTTGGTCAGGATGTCGCCGGGCAGCCAGATCTTCACGTCGGCATATTGCGCCCGGTCGAGCGCATCGCGAGCGGGCGCGGCGCGCATGGCCGCGACGTAGCGATCCTCGGCACGATGTCCGGAAAAGGCGGCACGGGCGGCGGGGGTGAACAGGCGGCCGCGCCACTCGGGCGTGGTGACGCCGACGGCGCGGGCATAGGCTTCGTCGCCGTCGCTGGCGAGCGCGAGCAGCGTCGACTTGGCCCGCAGGGGGCGTGGAGCCCAATCGGCCTTGGGGTAGATGCCCCCGAGTGTGCCGAATACGTTTCGACGGAATTGGGCGGGGAACAGGCCCCGCGCACGTTCCTCGGCGGCGTGGAACCTGTAGCGGCGATATCCAGCCAGCGCTTCGTCGGCACCGTCGCCGGACAGTGCGACGGTGACGCTCTCACGGGCGAGCGCGCAGACGCGCCACGTCGCGAGCGCGGACGCATCGGCGAACGGCTCGTCGAACTGGCCGGCGAGCGTGTCGATCAGTCCGAAGTCGTCGGCATCGACGACGCGGTCGACATGATCCGTGGCGAAACGTTTCGCGACGATGGTGGCGAAGCGGCGCTCGTCATGATCCGCCTCGTCGAAGCCGATCGTGCAGGTGCGCACGGCGCGCGGCGACGCCTCCGCCATCAGCGCGACGACCGCGGAACTGTCCACGCCGCCGGACAGGAACGCGCCGAGCGGAACGTCGGCGACCATCCGGCTGCGCACCGCAAGGCGCATGCGCTCGATCAGTTCCTCGGCCAGCGCATCGGTCTTGCCGATGGCGCGATCGGCGAAGCTGATGTCCCACCATTGATTAGCCGCGGGCAGCGGGTGGCCGCGGCGCAGGAGCAGCGTATGACCGGCGGCGAGCTTGCGCACGCCCGCGACGAGGCAGGTGTCGTCGGGCACGTAGCCGTAGGTGAGGTAATCCTCGACCGCGGATATGTCCGGCACGCGCCGCAGCAACGGGTGCGCGAGTAACCCCTTGAGCTCCGACGCGAAGGCGACGCTGCCGTCCGACAGTTCCGCATAATGCAGCGGCTTCACCCCGAACCGGTCACGCGCGAGGAAGAGCGTGCCGGCGTCGGTGTCGTGGATCGCGAAGGCGAACATGCCGTCGAGCCGGTCAAGCATCGCCGGACCCCAATGCCGCCAGCCGTGGAGCAGCACCTCGGTATCGCCACTCGTGTGGAAGCGTGCGCCCTTCTGCGTCAACTCGGCGCGCAGGGCGGCGAAGTTGTAGATCTCGCCATTGTAGGTCACGGTCAGTGCGCCGTCCGCCATCGGCTGCGGCGAGCCGGCGAGGTCGATGATCGACAGCCGGCGATGGCCGAGCGCGACGCCGGGCGCCGTCCACACGCCCTGCCCGTCCGGCCCGCGATGCGCCTGCACGTCGAGCATCCGCCGGACACGGGCGGGGTCGACGGGTTTTGGGATGCCGGGGTGAAAGATCCCCGCGATGCCGCACATGCTAGCGCAGCGTCCGCTCGATCAGCGCATCGGGGCCACCCGCCGCTGCAACGAATTGCGCGATCACCGCCGGGTCGCCGCCGCCGGGCGTGGCGATGTGCAGCGCCACCGCGACCTGGTTGCCGCCCATCAGGCGCGCGCGCATCGTTTCCAGCTTCACCCGTCGCTCGTCCGCCGTGACCGTAGAGCCGACGCGGTACCATGTCGCGACGGTCCGCTCCACCGGTCCCGGCACAACGATCCGCATCGCGGAACCGCCTGCGACGAAGGGCAGATCGGCGACGCGGACCCAGCGGTCTTCCTCCTGAAGGACGCCGGTGCCGAACGTGACGAGTTCCTTGCCCTCATGCTGGTCGGCATAGATCGCGATGCCGACATCGACGCTGTTGCGCCCGTCGGTGTAGCGGCCGAACAGTCTGCGGTCGGCGCCGGGGTGATGCGGCTGCCACGGCGCTTCGCGATCGGGCGAAGCTACGCTCCACCCGGCGACGGGCGGAAGATCGGTGGTCTGCGGCAACACGGTGGCCCGGCCGGCGATCGCGCCGCTCCAGGCGGGGAACAGGGCAGCGGTTGCGAGCGTCAGGGCGGCGGCGAAGGCCAGAGGGGCTACAAACCGGGGCGGAGCTTGCAGGCGGCGCGAGTCGAACACCGGCGCGTCGGGTGCGCGATCGAACCAGCGCCAGCCGAGTGCGAGGACGCCGGCCATGACGCAGCCGAAGAACAGCCAGCCATAGACGATATGATCGAGCCCGGTGGCGCGCTCGATGCCCCAGATATCGGCAGCGTAGATCGTCCCCCAGGCGCGGACACCGTTGGCCAGCACCGGCACGACGAGCGCGACGACCATGAACACCGCCCGCCGCCGCCAGGATTGGAAACAGGTCGCGGCGACGAGGATACCGAAGGCGAACATGGCGATGACGAACTTCGCGCCCGAACACGCCTCCGCGACCTCGAAATGATAGCGGCCGGCGTGGATCAGGACACCGTCAACCGATGCCGTGACGCCGACGAGGTGAAGCAGCGGCATCACGATCGCAACGGTCACCGCCTGTAGCTGCGGTTCGAGAAAGTCGCCGAACGGCACGAGGATCAGCGCATAGCACAGCGGGAAAAGCAGCCCGCTCGCAACATTGGGGCCGAGCAGCGTCACGACCGCCCCCTGCAGCATCAGCACAAGGCCGAGCTGGCGGGCGAGCGATACCGATCCCGCATCGCCCAAAAGCCAGCCGAACCCGCCCAACGCGACCAGCACCAGCCCCGGCCACCACGCGACCGGCGTCAGCGTGGCGAGGTCGGCGCGGCGGGTCCAGACCAGCCATGCGACGACCGGGCCGATGAAGAGGCAGTGGCCGTAGGTGGTGCTCGTCCACCAGATGCCGGTCATTTGCGCAACATCGTTCGCGAACAGCGCGAGGATCATCGCCGCCACGCCCGCGAGTACGCCGAGGTGACGCGGCCAAGGGCCCGTCGTGTCGGTAGGGTTGATGGCGAGCGACGTCATGCGGCGAGCGTCCGAACGATCCCCAGCAGATCGTCGAGCGGGGCAAGCCGGGCCGCCCAGTCATAATGCGACAGCACGCGGGCGCGGGCCTCGACGCCGAGGGTGCCGGGATAGGCGAGCAACGCGGCACAGGCGGCGGCGAAGTCGCGCGGCTCGGCGACGCGTACGGTGCCGCCGTGGTCGATACCCTCGGCGGCTTGCGGGGTAGCGACGACAGGGCACCCCATCGCCATCGCCTCCAGCACCTTGTTCTGGACGCCGCGCGCAAGTCGCAGCGGGGCGACGCAGACCGACGCGGCGGCGAGCCACGGACGGGTGTCGGGAACCTCGCCGGTGACGACGATGTTTTCGCGCCTACCGAGCGCGCGGACGGCGGCGGTCGGGGCGCGACCGACGATCGCGAAATCGGCGGCAAGGCGGGGCAGCACGTGATCGGCGAACCACGTCACCGCATCGACGTTCGGCTGGTAATCCATCTGCCCGGTGAAGACGATCAGCGGACGCTTGCTCGGGACGGGCACGACATCGCCGCGGTCGAAGTGGCGCGCGTCGATGCCGTTGCCGAGCGCTCCGATGTGCCCCTGCCCGCCCGTCGACCGGAACAGCGCCGCCTCCGCATCGCTGATGAACAGCGTTGAACCTGCACGAGACGCGATATCGCGTTCGAACCGGGCGAGGAGCTTCGCCTCCCGCGCCAGCAGCCAGCGTATGGGGCCATGCGCGGCCTCAGCCTGCTGTAAGAACTTGGCCGAGTCGAGATCGACGAAGTCCATGATCGTCGTCGCCCCGACCGGAACGTGCTGCGCCATCTGGCCCGAAAAGACGTAGGTGGCGTCGACCGGCGGCAGCGCGGCGAGCGCGGCGGTCAGGCGCGGGTCGGCGAAGGCGGTGAGCGATACCGGGCGGCCGGTCGCCAGCGCCTCCGCCACCGCACGGACGCGCGTCTTCGTGCGCGGGATCACGGTCCAGCTCGCCAGATCGAGCGCGGGGCGCGGTGCCTCTCCCTCGTCGAAGGCGACGACATGGACGCGGGCACGCGCAGCGAGATGGCGCAGGACATGGTAGCTGCGGATGCGGTCGCCGCGATCCGGCGCGGTCGGCGCACGGTGGGCGAGGAACAGCAGGTCGGTCACCCTAGGCCCCGCGACAGCCACGGCCCGGCGAGACGCGCGACCGGCAGCGGCAGGCGCTTCCAGCCAGCGACCATCATCCGGTATTTGGCGTTCTGCGGATTGACGCTGCGCGCTTCCCCCTCGTGCCGGCGCGCGTAGGCCAGCGGCACGGGGTCGAAGCCCCAGTTCTTCTTGAACGCCGCCGCGCCGGTGCCGGTCTTGGAACGCCCGAAATCGAAGCGGGTGCAGCCACGATCGCGGGCGTGGCTCATCAACGCCAGATACATGCGATCATTGGCGCGCAGCCCCCGCGCCGCCGCCGTGCCGCCGCCCCAATAGGGGAAGACGGTGCTGCCGAAATACAGCGACAGGACGCTGGCGACCGGCTCGCCGGCGTGCCGGACGGTGAGGATGTCGGCATCGAGTTCGTCGAGCACGGCGCGGAACAGCGCCGGCGGGAAGATGGGCGTGCCGAGATTGCGCACCGACTCGCCGTAGACGCGGTGATGGGTGGCCGGATCGCGGCCCGTCTCCACCGTGAGGTCGAGGCCGAGCGAACGTCGAACCTCGGCACGCTGCTTGCGCGGGATCGCGGCGAGATCGGCCGTCGCATCGGCCCCCAAGGCGCGGACGAAACCGACATAGGTGGTATCGTCGATCGTCCAGCCCGCAGGCGCGGGGCCGCCGCGCAGGTCGACGTCGGGGCAGCCGAGCCGCGTCGCAAGGTCCCACGCGCCGGCCGCGAGCGCCTCGACACCCTCGCCGAGCACGCCGCCGCCGACGCCGAACCCGGTCGAGACCAGCGCCTTCCCGAACAGCAGCGACCGTATCTCGGTCAGCGGCAGGACTCCCGCCAGCGTACCGTTCGCACGCTCCGCCACGAGATAGCGCGCGCGTTGCCGACAGCCGCGTTCGACCGCACGGCTCCAGCCGGTCAGGTGGAACGGCGTCGCGCCCTCCGTGTTCCGCACGAACGCGTCGATCCGCGCCGCTTCGCCCGGGTCTGCCAGCGCGGCTTCGCGGATGCCGAGCGGGGCGGTGACGAGCGGCATCGTCACAGTCCGATCGCGCGGTCGACGCGGCCCCAGTGATGCCGCCGCAGCAGCCCGGCAAGCTTGCCGCGCATCGCACCGAGCCGCGAATAATGGCGCAGCTTTGACCGTAGCGGTGCATCGGCGACGCGTGGCTGGGTGGGGTCGATCTCCCACGGGTGGAAGTAGAACATCGCCGGCTGGCCGGCGCGGTTCGACTGGCCGACGGCGATATCCGTGAGTTTGGCAGGCAGCAGGCGGAAAAAGCCGCCGCCGGTTGCGATGCGCCTGCCGCGCCATTCCGCGACGGTGACGGGCACCTCGGTCAGCGCGCTGTCGTTCAGCGGGCGGAAGCCGAAGCGAGGGGCGTCCCGCCAGCCATAATGGTCGTGCGCGAGCGGAGCGACGCTGGACGAATAGGCATAGCCCTCCTCCGCGAGGATGGGGTGCGCCCACGGGGTGCGCGCGTCGATCGAGAAGCTGGGCGCGCGATAGCCGGTGACCGCCTGCCCGCTCGCCTGCTCCAGCGCCTCGCGCGCCCGCCGCAGGTCGACGACAAACTCGCCCGGCGAGAGCGTGAAGACGCGGCGGTGATCCCAGCCGTGGCTCGCGACCTCATGCCCGGCAGCGGCGATGCGACGGATCAGCGCCGGGTGCCGGTCCGCGACCCAGCCGAGCGTGAAGAAGGTCGCCGCAATGCCGGCTTGGGCAAACAGGTCCAGCACGGCATCGGTGTTACGTTCGACGCGGCGGTCGAGGTGGTCCCAGTCGTCACGCGAGATCACATTTTCGAATGCGCCGACCTGAAACCAGTCCTCCACATCCACCGACATGCCATTGAGAATGCGTGGATCAGGCCGCATCGGTCCACGCCGTCACGGTGCGGTTGGGGACATAGCTTTCCGGCGCGACGACGCGGTGCGGGTCCTCCGCCTCGATCCAGTCGACCAGCAGGGTCAACACCCGGCGCAGCGCCGCATCCTGTTGCTCGATGCGATCCTCCAATGCGGTGATGCGAGCATCGACGGTCGAGTCCGGGTGGACGGGTTCCGAACGTTCCACCGCCGGTTCGGCCGCGACGACGGGCGTCGCGACCGACGGAATCACAGGCGCGGGCAGATCGGCGGCAAGATCGGCGATCACCTGACGCACGGTCGCGCCGTCGATCAGGTCGAGATCGGTCAGCGCGGCGTGCAGCATGACCCGACCGGCGAGCAGGTTGAGCCGGCGCGGCACCCCGCCCGACCCCTCGTAGAAGGCGGTGAAGGCATCGTCCGCGAAATCGGGGCGGCCGGTCCAGCCGACCACCGACAAACGGTGCGCGATATAGTCCTCGACCTCATGCTCGCCCATCGGGTCGAGGTGGTGGATGGCGATGATGCGCTGGCGCAGTTGCTCCAGGCCGTGCAGCCGATCGCGGAATTCCGGCTGGCCAAGCAGCAGGATCTGGAGCAGCGCGTGGCCACCCGCCTGGAAGTTGGACAGCATCCGCAGTTCCTCGACCGCGGAGACCGGCAGCGCCTGCGCCTCGTCCACGATCAGCAGCGTGCGGCGACCGGTCCGCGCGACGGCATGCAGGCCGCGCTCGATCGCGACGAGCAGTTCGGCCTTGCTGAGGCCGGCGGCGTCGACGTTCAGTTGGGTTGCGCAGATGCGCAGCAGGTCGTCGGCCTCGATCGCGGTCGACACCAGCTTGATCGCGTTCAGCCGCTGGTGATCAATCGTCTCCAGCAAATGGCCTAGCAACGTCGTCTTGCCCGCACCGATGTCGCCGGTGACGACGATGAACCCCTCCCCCTGCGCGAGGCCATAGCCGAGATAGGCCATCGCCTTGCGGTGGGTCGCCGTCTCGAACCAGAAACGCGGGTCCGGCGTCAGTTGAAACGGGCGATCCGTCAGGCCCCAGTGCGCGTCGTCCATCATCCAGTCCTTAGAAGGTGTAGCGCGCGCCGAGGAGCGCCTGCGCCGACCAGTTCGTCTCGAAATCGCCGACCTTGAAGGCATAGAGGCCGACCGACGCGGTGGTGCTGAGCCGGCCGAAGCCGTGATAGTAGCTGGCCGTCGCTCCGCCCGACCACGTGCCGTCGCCATCCTGAAGCTCGGTATCCGAATAGGTCAGGAAGACATTGGAATCGAAGCCCGACACCCGCGACAGCGCGCGCGTGAAGAATAGCTGGCCGAAGTAATTCTCGTCCTCCAGCCCGGTGACGATGATGCCCGGGCCATTGGCCGGGGCATATAGCCGGCGGTTGGCGTAGCCGATGCCGACGCCGTAGGTGCTGCGCCCGCGCTGCGACGACAGCACGCCCTCGATCCCACGCGCGCGGTAGCTGGCGGTCGAGATCGACTGGAACACGTCGTTCAGACAGCCGCCGGGTGCGGCACCGGACGTGCCGAAGGTGCAGCCGTTGAAGTTCTGCCCGAACGGATCGCGGCGGACCTGGAAGCTGGTCGGCAGCGCGGTCAAACCGGTGCGGAGCTGGCGGCCGAAAGTAGTGACGGTGTCGTAGACGACGACGCCGACCCCGGTGGACTGCGACGCCTGCCACGTGGCGCTGCCGGTGTAGCTGGTGGAGCCGTAGCGGCGACCGACCGCGCCGCGGACTTCGGTGCGGTGGTTGGGACGCCACACGACGCCGGCATCGTAATAGACGCCGTCGGTGCGGTACGCGATCCGGCGCGGGCTGGCGGGATCGGTGATGAAGCGGCCATTGCCGTCGACCACCGGCGCGCCGCTCGCGTCCACCTGAGGATCGCGCTGCGACGCCTCGATCTTTTCGTAGCCGACGCCGGCGGTCAGGGCGACGGTATAGGACACCGGCAGCAGCACGTCCCCGCGACCATATAACCCCTCGTACCGCTGCTTCAGCTGCGACGCCGTCTCGCGACTATACGCGCCCGACAGGGTGAGGCCGACGGGCAGGATCGCGCCGGGCGCCGTGCCGATGCTGGCGGCGGCGAGCTGTCCCCAGCTATCGTCGTAATAGTCGAGCCGGCGGCGGTCCGGGCCTGCCCCGTCCACCGTCGGCGTCTCCACCTTGGTATAGCCGAGCTGATAGGCGGCATTCAGGCCGAACGCGCCGACCTGCGTCGTGTAGGACGGGCCGACATAGGCACCGTAGATCTGGCTGGTGTTGCCGACATTGCCGGCGAGGATGCCGGGCGCGTCGCCGCGAATGTCGTTGCGCGCGCGTGCGGCGATTGCGCCGCCGTCCAGCGTCAGGCCGCGGGCGAGCGCGACCTGTCCGCGCGCGAGGCCGGAGTGGATGTCGGAGTCGCCGATCCGATCGTCCCAGGCGATCCGCCGCTCGTAGCGGTACGATAGCTGACCGTTCGCGCGACGCGTCGCGATCGACGCGTCGATGCCGGCGGCCAGCGAGCTGTAGGTCAGGACATCGCCGGAGTTCAGGTCGGCCGTCACGACCTGGCTGAGTTCGATATACGGCGCGAGGGCGACGCGAGGAGCATCCTGCGCATCGACCGGGTTCGCGAGCACGAGCGCCGGCACGAGGACGAAGACGGAACGGATCACGCGCGCTCCTCCATGCCGTAATAGCTGCCGAAGCGGGCACCCCCGGGGACGAACGAGACGGCGTTGAGCACGAGCTGGATATGCTCGCACCCGTCGAGCAGGTCGGCAGCCTGACCGATCTCGGTTTCGGGCGTCCGGTCGGCGCGGACGACGAGCATCACCTGCCCCACGAGCATCGCCAGCACGGCGGCGGGCGACGCGGCGAGCGCGGGCGGGGAGTCGAAGATGAGCAGGCGGCGCGGATTGGCGTCGAGCAGGCGGCGGATCACCACCTCCGTCCGCGCGCTGGCGAGCAGTTCGGTGTCCATCGCCGTCTTCGCCCCGGCCGGCAGCACCGACAATTGCGGTACGTCCGTGTGGAGCACCAGCGACTCAACGTCGATCGTCTGGTCGGCCAGCGCGTCGAGCAGACCGGGACCGTCCTGCATGCCCAGCCGGCGCAGCACGTCGGGCTTGGCGACATCGGCATCGACCAGCAGCACCTCGGTATCGCGCTCGGCCGCCATCGACAGCGCGAGATTGACCGCGCAGAATGTCTTGCCGTCCCGCGGACGCGCCGAGCAGACGAGGACGCTGCGCGCCTTGTCCGCCTGATCGCTGTCAGCGACGCGGCGGCGGGTAACGAGCAACTGGCGCTTGATGAGCCGGAATTCCTCCGCCAGCGGGCCGACCGGCGCGCCGGGCACGATCATGCCGTGTTCCGCCAGCATGCCACGGTCGATCGACACGATCCCGGCGGGCAGCGGCGGGGGCACGACGTCGTCGGGGTCGGCGTTCGGATCGGCAAGGAACTCGGCCGGGATCGCGGACAGGTCGGGAGCGGCGTGCGCAGCGGATTGCGGTGTGGCCTGTGCCTCGACCCCGCCCGGCACGAACGCAGGGGGAGGCGTGACCTCCTCCTCCGGCCCGCCCCGGGCATGGCCGAAGGACGCGTCCCCGACTTTCGCACGATAATGTTCGCCGAAGTCGTAGACCGCGGCGGCGCGTTCCAGCAGCGAGGGCTGGCGGTCGACGGGACGAGGCAGGGTCATGCGGCCATCCCGCGCTGGAGGAACTCGACGCCGAGGAGCAGGACGTAGGCGAGCACGAGGCCGACGGTCGCGCCGCCGAAAATCTTGAGATGCTTCAGGCGCAGGTCGGACTGGGCACGGGTCACGACTTCGCCGATCGATCCGATGACAGTCAGGCCGGTCGCCCTCTCCAGCTTGGGCGCGGTCGCAAAGGTCGCGCGAAGCTGGCCCAGTGCGAACGCGCCACCGATCCCCGCCGCCAGTCCCGCCAGCAGCACGCCGGTCAGCAGCAGCACGCGGTTCGGGGCGCTCGGCACACGCGGCGTCGTCGGCGGATCGATCACGCTGAATTTGACCTGATCGGTCTGCGACTGAGCCTGACCGCGCAACGCGATCTGCTCCCGATTGACGAGAAGCTGGTCGTACTGATCCTTCAGCACCTGATAGTCGCGTTCGATCTGGCCCTGCTCGGCGGCGACCTCGGGGTCCTCGGTCAGTTTCGAATTGAGCAGGTCGAGGTCGCTTTGCAGCTGGTTGCGGCGGATGCGCAGCGCCGCGACCTGGCTCTGCTTGTCGGCCTGCATCGACTGGAGCGACAGGTAGAGCGGATTGCCCGTTCCGCCGCCGGCGACGCCGGTCGGCTCGCCGCGCGCGGCGGCCTGCGCAGCGGCAAGCTGGCTCTTGAGCGCGAGGACATCGGGATGCGCGTCGGTGAAGCCGCGGGCGTGCGCGTCCGCCAACTGGCCCTGGATCGCAGCGAGACGTGCGCGGGCCGGGCCACCGGTGACGCCCCCTGCCCCGGCGATCGTCTGCGGCGTCGCAGCCATCTGGCCCTGCACGGCGGACAACGCCGACTGCGCGGCGGCGAGGTCACCGTCGACCTGCGCGACCTGCGCCCGCGCCGCGCCGATGCGGTCACCGACGGAGCCGGTGCCGGGCAGGCTGCCGAGATAGCGGTTCTGGAAATCGGCGCGCTTCGATTCGGCGTCCTGCAACTGCTGCTGGCGCGTCGCGAGTTGCTTGTCGAGGAAGGCGAGGCTTTGCGACGTCTGGGTCCGGTCGCCGGCGAGGTTCTGTTCGACGAAGATGTCGATCAGCTTCTGCGTCACCGTGCGCGCCAATTTCGGGCTGGCGGCGCTGGTCGTGATCTCGAACAGATTGTCCTGGGTCGAGGTGACCTTGATGTTCTGCGCGAGCGCGGCGACGCGGTCGGCGACGTCGCGGTCGCTGGCGACGCTGTTCGCCAGATCGGTGCCGCGCACGACCTTCTCCAGGTTCACGGCGGAGATCAGCGTCTGGCGGATGCGGTCGATGTCGGCGTTCTGGTCCTGCGGCTGGCCGCTGAGGCCGGCGGGGAGCAGGGTCTGCATCTGCACGAACACGCGCGCGCGGCTTTCGTAGCGGCTGGGGATCTGGCTGAC
The DNA here is from genome assembly GCF_016892685.1 of Sphingomonas longa. Lineage (NCBI taxonomy): Bacteria > Pseudomonadati > Pseudomonadota > Alphaproteobacteria > Sphingomonadales > Sphingomonadaceae > Sphingomonas > Sphingomonas longa. The sequence goes on along the minus strand of NZ_JAFEMC010000007.1, from coordinate 146,571 downwards.
GACCAGCCAGCCGGCGACGCACACGCCCCACGCCACCGCGAGCGCCAGCCAGCGCCGCGTCCAGATCGCATGTAGCGCCAGACGCGCTTCGTCATAAATGCCGTTCACCGTCCGGCGCTCAGAACATCGACTCGGGGATGATGATGACGTCGCCCGGTTCCAGCCGGACGTTCGCCTGACTGTCGCCCTTCTTCAGCAGGTTGGCGATCTGAAGCTGATATTCCTTCTGCTTGCCGGTGCCGCGGTCGTAGCGGACCAGCCGCGCCTTGTTGCCCGCGGCGTACTGGTTGAGCCCGCCGACCGAGATCATCGCGTCGAGCAGGGTCATGTTGGCGCGATACGGGATCGACGCGGGCTTCTCGGTCGCCCCGACGACGCGGACCTGCTGCGAATAGGTACCGGAAAAATTCTCGACGATGACGGAGACGATCGGGGCGTTGATATAAGCGGACAGCGCCTTCTTCATGTCGTCCGACAGTTGCGACGGAGTCTTGCCGACGGCGGGCATGTCGCTGACCAGCGGCGTGGTGATGCGGCCGTCGGGGCGGACCTGCACCTTCGCCGACAGTTCCGGGTTGCGCCACACGAACACCGACAACTGGTCGAGCGGGCCGATGACATATTCCTCGCTCGGCGTCTCACGGCTGGCGACATACCCCGCAGCGGGCAGTTCCGGCCGGCTGCCGCCGGCACCGGCGCAGGCCGCGAGCATCATCGTGGTCGCGAAGGCGAGAGGGGCACGGTACGAACGCATCGACTTCTCCATCGGCCGATCCGGCGCGGACGCAGGACGGGCTTTCAGGGTCGGCTATGCGGGGCAGAGGTGAAGATAGCGTTAGTGACGCCGCGTCAGCCGGCGACCTGTTCCAGGGCAGGCGGATGGCCGAGAAATGCCGCCGGGCTGGCGGTCGCGCCGTACGCTCCGGCGAGGAAGATGGCGATCAGGTCGCCCGATTCCGCCCGCGGCAGGGCGACGCGGTCACCGAGCCGGTCGAGCGGGGTGCAGAGCGGACCGACGACGGAGACGGTTTCCGCGGCGTCCGCGCCCATTCGGTGCGCGACGACGACCGGGTAGTTGCGGCGGACGACGGTGCCGAAATTGCCGGACGCGGCGAGCTGGTGGTTGAGGCCGCCGTCGAGGATCAGAAAAGTCTCGCCGCCGCTTTCCTTCCGATCGACGATCCGCGCGAGATAGACCCCCGCCTCCGCGACCAGCCAGCGGCCGAGCTCGATCGCGAACCGGCTTTTCTTGAGGACGGTGGAGCGGGTGGAGAGTGCTTCGGACAGACGCTGCCCGACATGCTCGACGTCGAGCGGGCGGTCGCCGGCGAAGTAGGGCACGCCGAAGCCGCCACCTAGGTTGACGAGTGGCGGGGCGTGGCCGGCCTCCTCGGCGAGGCGGGCGGCGAGCGCGAGCGTCGCGGCCTGGGTATCGGCGATCGCGTCGGCGTCGAGGGCCTGGCTTCCGGCGTAGATGTGAAAACCGCGCCAATTCGCACCGCTGGCGACGAGGTCGCGGACCAAGGTCGGCACGCGGGCGGCGTCGATACCGAACGGTGACGGGCGGCCGCCCATTTTCATTCCCGATCCGCGGAGTTCCACATCGGGGTTCACACGAACTGCGAGGTTGGGGGTCACGCCTGCGCGGTGCGCGATGGCGAGCGCGCGGGTGGCTTCGCCCTCGGATTCGAGGTTGATCGTGGCGCCGGACATGATCGCGGCTTCGAGCTCGGGATCGCGTTTGCCGGGGCCGGCGAAGCTGATCGCGTTTGCCGGCTTCACCGCCAAGGCGCGGGCGAGTTCGCCGCCGGACGCCACATCGAGACCGTCGACCAGCGGCGCGACCGCGACAAGGAGATTCGGGTGCGGGTTGGCCTTGATCGCGTAGTGGAGATAGACCGCGGGCATCGCTGCACGGAAGCGGGCGACGCGCGCGGCGACGATCGCCGCGTCGTAGACGAACAGCGGCGTGCCTGCCGAGGCCCACGCCGTCGCCGGACGGCCGGCGATCGCCAGGTCGCCGCGTTGATTGGCGAACTCTGGCGGGATCGGACCGGTCGGCTTCATGATGTCATGCTCCTGCGGATGCCCGCCCGGTCGAGCTTGCCGTTGGCGTTGCGGGGAAGTTCGTCGTGCCAGACGTAGCGGACGGGTTGCATGAAAGCGGGGAGGTCCGCCTTCAGCCGCTTGCGCAAAGCCTCCTCGCTGGCAGGGTCGCCGGCCACTGCAGCCACGATGGCTTGACCGAGGCGTTCGTCAGGAACGCCGATCGCGACGGCTTCGCGTGCTTCGCCGCCGGACAGGACGGCCTCCTCAATTTCCTGAGGACTCAGACGGTTGCCGGCGGACTTTATCATCTCGTCGTCACGTCCGACGAAGCGGAACAGGCCGTCTGCGCCCTGCTTCACCGTATCGCCGGACCAGACGGCGGTCCCCTGCGCCATGAACGCAGGTGCCGGGCGAAAGCGCTCCGCGGTGCGGTCGGGGTCCTGCCAATAGCCCTGCGCGACCAGCGGTCCGGCGTGGACGAGTTCGCCCGCTTCGTCCGGCGCGGCGCGCGTGCCGTCGGGTCGGACGATCGCGACATCGGCGTAAGGGATCGCTCGTCCCATCGCTTCGGGATGTGCGTCGACCAGCGCGGGCGGCAGATAGGTGGACCGGAAGGCTTCGGTCAGGCCATACATCGGGTAGAGGTCCGCCTTCGGGAAGCGCTCCCGCAGCGCGCCGACGAGGCGCGGGGGCAGCGCGCCGCCGGAATTGGTCAGGCGGCGCAGGCGGGCAGCGGCTTCCGACGACCAATCCGCGTCTAGCAACTGTACCCACAACGGCGGCACGCCGGCGAGAGTGGTCGCTCCAGTGCGCTCTACCGCCTTCACGACGTCGCGAGCGACGAGATAGTCCAGCGGCGCAACCGACGCGCCCGCCGCCCAGGTCGAGAAGAGTTGATTCTGACCATAGTCGAACGCCAGTGGCAGCACACCGAGGACACGATCTTTCGTTTCTAGTTCAAGGTAGTGGGCGACGGATATCGCGCCGAGCCATAGGTTCGCGTGACTGAGCATCACCCCCTTGGGCCGGCCGGTCGATCCGGAAGTATACAGGATCGCCGCCAGCGTCTGCGGATCGAGCGACGACGGTCCGACGTGGTCGGGAAGCGCTCGCATAACGTCGGCTTCGGCGACGATCGTACAGCCGGCCGGCACGTCGCCGGGCTCCAGTGTTGTCGCACGGGTCGGTTGAGTCAGCAGCATCGCCGCGCCGCTGTCCGCCAGAATGTGGGCGACCTGCGCGCGGCGGAGCGCGGGGTTGACCGGCACATGGATCAGCCCTGCCCGCGCCACAGCGAGCGGCATGATGCAGGCGGCACGCGTCTTCGGCAGCCACGTGGCGATACGCTCGCCGGGCTGGTGGCGCGGCGACAGCCACGCGGCCATGCCGCCGACCGCGACCTCCAGTTCGGTATAGGTCATGTCGCCGGCACGATCGACGAGCGCGACGGCATCCGGTGCACCGCGCTTTGTCAGATGGTCGAGCGGGTGGGCAACCGGGTCGAGCGGGATCATGCGCGGTGATGTAGCGCCAAGTGCGCGACGTTGCACGGGGCCCACTTTCCCTGTCCCCGAGTGCGGGCTCCCTCACACGGGATTGCGGCTGAGCCGTTGTATTCGCAGCACAGGTGTGACCGGCTGGACGTTGCCGTTTCCTGCGGCGGACGATAGGGGCGCTGCAACACCAGCCGGGAAACGGGACCTTGCTTCCAGAACGCAGCGAAACGACGGTCGAGGATGCGGTGCGCGCCGTGCTGGGCGACGTGCTGGGCCTGTCGCCCGCGCGCGTCGCCGCATTCGATGCGGAGACGCCGCTGTTCGGCGCGCTGCCGGAACTGGATTCGATGGCGGTGGCGAGCGTCCTGACGGAACTGGAGGATCGTCTCGGCATCCTGATCGAGGATGACGAGGTCGATGGCGACATGCTGGAGACCTTCGGCGCGCTGACCGCGTTCGCCGCCTCCAAGGCGCGCAGCTGATCGACGCGTACGACTGGGCGGGCGGCCGCGAGGCGATGCTGCGCTTCGGGCCGGACGACGGCCCGGTCGTGATCGCATCGCTGCCGCTGTTCGAAGAGGCGAACCGGACGCGGGCGTTCACGGTGTCGATCCTGCGCTCACTGGCGGACGAGAATATCGGCAGCGTGCTGCCCGATTGGCCGGGCACGGGCGAGAGCCTGATTGAAACGCGCGATGCGCGATTGCTGGCAATGCGCGCGGCATGCGAGGCCTTGGTCGAGCAGATCGCGCGACCGGCCTATGCGGTCGGTGTGCGGAGCGGTGCGTTGATTGACGCATCGGCCCCGATGGACGGACGCTGGCACCTGTCGCCGGTGGAGGGCGAAGCGGTGCTGCGCGAAATGGCGCGAACGCGGCCGGGAATAGACGTATCGACCTTGATGCAGGCCACCGAGGCGGTGGAACTGGCGGGCAATCTGCTGTCGCCGGCGATGCTGGCCGATCTGGCCGGGGCGCGCGTCTATGACGGCGAGCATGTGCCACAACGGGTGGTGCGTCTGGAGAGTGATCCGCGGACGGCCGACCTGAAACTCGCGGGTGCGCCGCTCTGGCGGCGGGCGGAGCCGGGCAACGATCTGGCGCTGGCGAAGCACTTGGCGGACGATATCGCGGCGTGGGTGCGCTCATGCGAAGGGTGATCCGCTTCGCCTCGACGGGATGCGACCTCGTCGGGACGCTCGACGAGGCGGACGGTCGGACGGGCGTACTGATCGTATCGGGTGGCAGCGAGCCGCGCATGGGGGCGCATCGCGGCATGGCGATGCTGGCGGCACGTCTAGCGGCGGATGGCGTGCCGGTATTCCGCTTCGACCGGCGCGGCGTCGGTGATTCGGCTGGGGAGGACGCAGGATTCGAGGGGAGCCTGCCCGACATCGGCGCGGCTTGCGCAACATTCCGCAGGGAAGCGCCGGGTCTGCGACACGTCGTCGGCTTCGGCAATTGCGATGCGGCCAGCGCGCTGGCGCTCGGCGGGCGCGCTGGCGGCGTCGATGCGGTGCTGCTCGCCAACCCGTGGCTGCGGGAAGAGGCGGACGCCCTGCCCCCCAACGCCGCGATCCGCGCGCGCTATGCCCAGCGGCTCCGCGATCCGGCGGAATGGCGGCGGCTGCTGACCGGCGGTGTCGATCTGGGCAAGCTGGCGGGCGGTCTGGCGAAGCTCGGCCGCCGCACCGCGCCCGATCCGCTCGCCGACCGAGTGCTGGCGGGGATCGACGCGTGGGGCGATGCCGCGAGGATCGTGCTGGCGGAGGGCGACGCCACCGCGATCGCCTTCGCCGAGGCGGCGCGGGATCGCGATTATGCGATCGAACGCGTCGCCACCGCCTCGCACAGCTTCGTCGGCCATGCCGACACGCTGCACCGCCTGCTGATCAAGGCTATTCGGCGGCTTCCTTGAACTCCTCGAACTCCGCCGCCGCGAGGAAGCGTTCGGCGTCCAGCGCGGCCATGCAGCCGGTGCCCGCCGCGGTCACCGCCTGACGATAGACCTTGTCCTGCACGTCGCCGCACGCGAATACGCCGGGGACGCTGGTGCGGGTCGAGCCGACTTCCACGGTGATGTAGCCGTCGCTGTCGAGATCCAGGTGACCGCGGAACAGCTCGGTCGCCGGATGATGGCCGATCGCGACGAAGCCGCCCTCGACATCCAAACGCGAATGTTCGCCTGTGACGGTGTCCTCCAGGTCCAGCGCGACGAGGCCGGCATTGCCGCCGCCGTCGACGAACTCGCGGACTTCCTTGTTCCAGAGCACCTTGACGTTCGGGTGCGCGTGCAGCCGCTCCTGCAGGATGCGCTCGGCGCGCAGCGTGTCGCGGCGATGGATCAGGGTCACGTCGTCGCTGTGGTTGGTCAGGTACAGCGCCTCCTCGACCGCGGTGTTGCCGCCGCCGATGACCGCGACCTTCTTGCCGCGATAGAAGAAACCGTCGCAGGTCGCGCAGGCGCTGACGCCCTTCCCCTTCATGGCTTCCTCGCTGTCGAGGCCGAGCCATTTCGCCTGCGCGCCGGTGGCAATCACCAGCACCTCGCCCTCGTACACGTCGCCGCCGTCACCGATCAGTCGGAACGGCCGCTGAGTCAGGTCGACCTCGGTGATCGTGTCCCACATCAGGCGCGTTCCGACATGCTCCGCCTGCTTCTGCATCTGCTCCATCAGCCAAGGACCCTGGATCACGTCCGCGAAGCCGGGATAATTCTCGACATCGGTGGTCGTGGTCAGCTGACCGCCGGGCTGGATGCCCTGCACGACGATCGGCTGCATCCCCGCTCGCGCGCCATAGATCGCGGCCGACAACCCCGCGGGGCCGGAGCCGAGAATGAGCATGCGAGTGGTGTGCGTCGTCATCAATTGCGTCCTGTCCGAATCGAACCTCATCTAGGCGTTCCGACCGTGAATTTGAACCGGCAGTCACGGCACCGAAACCGCACCCGCTTCGTTATGAAATTGCGGAGGATTCATGAGCGACATCGAGATCACGAAATATACCGGGGCGGCCGGCGGCTGGGGCTCGATGAAGGGCATGTCGAAGGTGCTGCCGAGGGAGGGGATCAGTCCCGATCTGCTCGATGCGCTGCGCCGCCAGAACAAACCCGAAGGCGTGATGTGCGTCAGCTGCGCGTGGGGAAAACCCGCCAAGCCGCACATCGCCGAATTCTGCGAGAACGGCGCCAAGGCGACGGCGTGGGAGCTGACCCGCGAACGCGTCACGCCGGAGTTCTTCCAGCAGCATAGCGTCACCGAACTGGAATCGTGGCCGGACCACGATCTGGAGCAGGCCGGGCGGTTAACGCATCCGATGCGCTACGACCGCGCTACGGACCGCTATGTCGCGGCAAGCTGGGACGAGGCGTTCGCGGCGATCGGCGCGAAGCTGAAGACCTGCGACCCGAAGAAGGTCGTCCTGTATGCGTCGGGGCGCGCTTCGCTGGAAACGTCGTACATGTATGCGCTGTTCGCCCGAATGTGGGGCAGCCAGAACCTGCCCGACTCCTCCAATATGTGCCACGAGACGACGTCGGTCGGGTTAAAGAACGCGATCGGATCGCCGGTCGCGACGATCCAGATGGACGATTACGAAAAGTGCGACGCGATCTTCGCGTTCGGGCAGAATGTCGGCACGAACAGCCCGCGCATGCTCCACACGCTACGCGACTGCGTGAAGCGCGGGGTCGAGATCGTGAACTTTAATCCGCTGCGCGAGCGCGGCTGGGAGCGGTTCACCGACCCGCAGAACCCGGTGGAGATGACCACCGGCGGATCGACGCGCATTGCGTCGCAGTACCACCAGCTTCGCGCGGGCGGCGACATCGCCGCGATCCTCGGCATCTGCAAGATCGTGATCGAGGCGGACGATGCCGCGCTGGCCAGTGGTGCGCCGCGTGTGGTCGACCACCATTTCGTCGAACAGCATACGGTGCGGTTCGAGGAGTTCGCCGCCTACTGCCGCAAGGCCGACTGGTCGGACATCGTCCGCGAGAGCGGGCTGAGCCGCGAGGCGATCGAGGCGGCGGCGCGCGTCTACATGAAGGCGGAGCGGGTGATCGCCGTGTACGGGATGGGCATAACCCAGCACCGCTACGGGATCGATAGCCTGTACATGATCGTCAACCTGCTGTTGCTGCGGGGCAATATCGGCCGCGAGGGTGCAGGTCCGGGGCCGGTGCGTGGGCATAGCAACGTGCAGGGTCAGCGCACGGTCGGTATCACCGAAAAGACCGAGCTCGCCCCCGTCGAGCGGCTGAAGGAGCTGTTCGAGTTCGAGCCGCCGACCGAAAAGGGTTGGGACACGGTCGATTGCTGTCGCAAGATCATCGCCGGCGAGTGTCAGGGTTTCGTCCAGCTCGGCGGTAACTTCCTGCGCGCGACGCCCGAGCATGCGGCGATGCGGGAAGGCTGGGCGAAGCTGCCGATCGCCGTCCACATCGCGACGAAGCTCAACAAGAGCCATCTCATTCCCGGTGAGGAAAGCTGGATTTTACCGTGCCTCGGCCGGATGGAGCAGGACATGCAGGGCAGCGGCCGGCAGGCCGTGTCGATGGAGGATTCGTTCAGCCACATCTACGGATCGGTCGGCAAGGCGACGCCGGCGGCGGACACGTTGCTGTCCGAACCGGCGATCGTCGCGGGGATCGCCAAGGCCGTGCTGGAGCCCAACTCCAACGTCCCGTGGGACGAGTGGGTCGACGATTACGGTCTGGTCCGCAGCGCGATCGAGAACACCTATCCGGACAAGTTCTTGAACTTCAACGAGCGCCTGTTCACGCCCGGTGGCTTCTGGAAGGGTAACCCCGCCTCGCACCGCCAGTGGGAGACGGAGAGCGGCAAGGCCGAGTTCAACGTGCCGCGCGCCCTGAACGCCGCTGGATTCGCCGACGCGGAGGGGCGGTTCCGCTTGGTGACGCTGCGCTCCAACGATCAGTTCAACACCACGATCTATGGCTATGACGACCGTTTCCGCGGCATCAGCGGCACGCGCATGGTGGCGATGATGAACCGCGGTGATCTGGCGCGCATGGGCTTGAAGGGCGGCGACTTCATCGCGCTGGAAAGCGACGCGGAGGATCAGACCGATCGCGTCGTCGAGGGGCTGATGGTGGTGGAATACGACATCCCCGCGGGCTGCATCGCGGGCTATTATCCGGAACTCAACTATCTGATCCCGGTCGAGCATCACGCGCTCGACAGCCACGTGCCGGCAGCGAAGTCGGTACCGGTCAGGATCAGGCGGTGACGGGTATTCTGGGCGCGGTCCTGATCGGTGGGCGGTCGTCGCGGTTCGGCTCCGACAAGGCGCAGGCGATGTTCGGCGACCGATCGCTGGCGGAACACGCCGCCGCCGCCCTTAAGCCGTTCGTGCAGGAGGTGGTGATGATCGGCGGCGAGGCGGTGCCCGACCTCCCCGGACCCGGCCTCGGGCCGCTCGGCGGGATTGCGGCGGCGCTCGACTGGGGCGCCAGCCGGGGCTTCCGTTGCGTGCTGACGATCGGGTGCGACATGCCGCGCGTGCCCGACGAGGTGTTCGAGACTTTGCTCCACCGGGCACCCGCCTATTGCAGCGACGCGCCGGTGCTGGGGTTGTGGCCGTCCGCGCTGGGCGCTCATCTGCTGTCGTATCTGGAGGTCGGCGGCGATCGCTCCGTGCGCGGCTGGGCGCGCGCGGTGGGGGCGATCCCGATTGCATCCGATGTGGTGATCCCCAACGTCAACACGCGCGACGACCTGATGGCACTGTGACCGATTGGGCTAGGACGGCTGACGACCGAACGATCGTCGTCCTCCGGCCCGATGGGGTTTCGCATACGACGCGACGCATAGCGCTGGAGGCGCCGGTGGCGGTCGAGGTCGACGGCTTCGGCTATGCCGTGATGATGATGACGCCGGCCGATCTGGAGGCGTTCGCGACCGGCTTCATGCTGACCGAGCGGCTGGCCGACACCGCCGCCGATGTGATCGCCATCGAGCCGTTCAAGGCGGATACCGGCTGGATCCTGCGCATCGCGCTGTCAGAGCGGTGTCGCGGGCGCATCCACGACCGCGTCCGCCACCGGACCAGCGACACGGGATGTGGGCTGTGCGGCATTTCCGGGCTGGAACAACTGCGGCGACCGATCGCGGGCAGTCCGCCCCGCCCCACCGTCCAGCCGGCGGCATTGTTCGCGGCCCTGGCAGGGCTTCGTGCGCACCAGCCGCTGAACGCGGCAACGGGTGCGGTCCATGCCGCCGCCGTGTGCGACGCAGAGGGGCGGATCGTCGCGGCATATGAAGACGTCGGCCGGCACAACGCGCTCGACAAGCTGATCGGGGCGACGGCGCTGGCCGGCAGCGCGATCGACGGATTCATCGTGGTCACGTCGCGGATCAGCTTCGAAATGGTCGACAAGGCGCTGGTCGCCGGTGCGCCGCTCTTGATGGGCGTTTCGGCGCCGACGACGCTGGCGATCGAGCATGCCGCCGCGCATGATCTAACGCTGCTCGCCCTCGCCCGCGGCGACGCGATCCTGGTGGCCAACGATCCTTGGAAAACCTTCGGGCATGGTAGCGAAGGAGGGACTTGAACCCCCGACCCCAGGATTATGATTCCCGTGCTCTAACCAGCTGAGCTACTTCGCCACAGCCCGAAGGAGCGGCGCTGATAGGAGGGCTTCGGGAATCGGTCAAGCGGGTTTGGCGGGATTCCGCGTCACGCGAACATGTGGCGCGACAACGGGTCCCAAGGGCCGCCGCGATACCACCACGTCGCCAGTCCCGCGAGCTCGACAGTGCGCGGCTTGAAGTCGCGGCCGAGGCGGTCGAGCAGCAGTTTCGCCACGGATGGCGTGACCTTGTTCTGGATCGTCACGTGCGGACGCCAACCACCGGCATCCTGCGGCGTCAGCAGGCCGGCGAACGCCTCGACGAGGTCCGACCGGATCGCAACCAGCGCCGGCGATTCGATGCGATAGGCGACGCCGCGGCCGAGCGACATCAGGCCGCCGACCCGCGCGTCGGGGGCTCGGACGCCGCGGGTCGCCTGCGACAGCCGATGCTTGAGTTCGTCCGCTGCGGAGGGCGGCAGGTGGTGAAACAGCGTGCAATGCGCGGCCAGCACGTTGCGTTCGGGCGGGAAGAACTCCGCCCGCTGCGCATCGAACCAGCCCTGATCGTTGCGGCCGAACAGCGCCGTGACGATGATCGGGGCGGGCCCCTCCCCGAGCGTGCCCGACGACACCGCGACCCGCGTCAAATCTCGACCTGGCTGCCGAGTTCGACGACGCGGTTCGTGGGCAGGCGGAAGAACTCCATCGCGCTTTCGGCATTACGCAGCATCCACGCGAACAGCTTTTCGCGCCACAGCGCCATGCCCGGCCGTTCCGACGCGATCAGCGTCTGGCGCGACAGGAAGAAGCTCGTCTCCATCATCCGGAACTCCGGCCCCACGCTGTGCGCGTGCTTGAGCGCGGCAGGCACGTTCGCCTCCTCCATGAAGCCGAACTTCAGGACCATGCGGTGGAAACCGTCACCGAGATCGTCATGCTGCACCCGATCGGCCTCCGGCCAATAAGGCTGACCCGCAATCGCCACGGTCAGCAGGATGATCCGCTCGTGCAGGACCTTGTTGTGCTTGAGGTTGTGGAGCAGCGCGTGCGGAACGCCGTCAGCCGTTGACGTCATGAAAACCGCCGTGCCGGGCACCCGGCTGGCGGAGGTGGCGGCCGACGCGATGAACACCTTGATCGGCATCGCCGCCTCGCGCAGGCGCTCGATCATCAACTTGCGCCCCTTCGACCACGTCGTGAGGAATGTGAATACGATGAAACCGACCAGCAGCGGGAACCAGCCGCCGGCGGGGATCTTGGTCAGGTTTGCGCTGAGGTATGCGCCGTCGACGATGAAGAACACGGTCAGCAACGGCACCGCGGCATAGGGCGGCCACTTCCACAGGCGGAACAGCACCACCGCGAGCAGGCAGGTGTCGATGAACATCGCCCCCGTCACCGCGATCCCGTACGCCGAGGTCAGTGCGGACGAGGTCCGGAAGCTCAGGACGAGCAGGATCACCATTACCATCAACAGCCAGTTGATGAGCGGGATATAGATCTGACCTACGGTCGAGGCGCTGGTATGCTCGATCCGAAGACGGGGCATGAAGCCGAGCTGGATCGCCTGCTGCGTCACGGAGAACGCGCCCGAAATGACCGCCTGACTGGCGATGATCGCCGCCGCCGTCGCAAGGATGACGAGCGGCAGGCGCAGCCCCTCCGGCGCGAGCATGTAGAACGGGCTCTCCAGCGCCGCCGCACCCTCGCGGAACAGCAAGGCGCCCTGCCCCATATAGTTGAGCATCAGGGCCGGCAGCACGAACCACAGCCACGACAGCCCGATCGGTCGCCGTCCGAAATGGCCCATATCGGCGTACAGCGCCTCTGCCCCGGTCACTGCAAGCACGACGGAGCCGAGCGCCAGAAACGCGCGAAGCGGGTCCATCAGGAAGAACTCGACGGCGTAGTGTGGGGAAAACGCCCAGAGCACGCCCGGGTTCTGGATGACGCTGAGCGTGCCCAGCACCGAGATCGTGCCGAAATAAACGAGCATGATCGGCCCGAAATACAGGCCGACCCGCGACGTGCCGCCACGCTGGATCGAGAACAGGAAGATCAGGATTATGACGGCGATCGGCAGCACCAAGCCGGCAAACGCCGGCGCCGCGACGGCCACCCCTTCGACCGCGGACAGCACCGACACGGCCGGCGTGATCATGCTGTCGCCGTAGAACAGGGCTGTCGCAAAGACGCCGAGCAGGACGATGCCGTTGCTCCAGCGTTTGACCTTGGTCTTGCCGGAGATCAGCGCGAGCAGCGCGAGACTGCCCCCCTCTCCTTTGTTGTCGGCACGCATGATGATGATGACGTATTTGACGGTCACGACGATCATCATCGACCAGAACATCAGGCTGAGCACGCCCATGATGTGCGCCGGATCGAGCGTCAGCGGGTGATGCCCCGCGAACGTCTCCCTGAAAGCGTAGAGCGGGCTGGTGCCGATATCGCCGAAGACGATGCCGATCGCGCCCAGCGATAGCTTCAGCATGCCGTCACCGTGGTGATGGCTGCTGTCGCCCGGCGACGGAACCGACTCCGTCGCCACCTGCGTCGCGGTCACGGCCGCGACGCTCCAAGTCGTGCGTTATCAGTACGATAGGGGCTATTCAGCCCGTCAACGCCCCTGTTCGTCATGCCGCTTCGCCTACACCTGTGCTGCGACGCGTGCAACGCCGCAGGCAGACCGCTATAGCCGGCGCAACAATCGAATAGGAGCGGTTCTGTGAAAATCGGTGTTCCCAAGGAAATCAAGAATCACGAGTATCGCGTCGGTCTGACGCCCCCGTCCGTTGCAGAGCTGGTGTCGGCGGGTCACGAGGTCGTGGTCGAGGCGCAGGCGGGTGCCGGCATCGACTTCGAGGATGCGGATTACGAAGCGGTCGGCGCGACGATCCTGCCGGATGCGAAGTCGGTGTTCGCCGCGGCCGAGATGATCGTGAAGGTGAAGGAGCCGCAGGCGGTCGAGATCGCGATGCTGGAACCACGCCACCTGCTGTTCACCTACCTCCACCTCGCAGCCGACAAGCCGCAGGCGGAGGGGCTGATGAAGTCCGGCGCGACCTGCATCGCGTACGAGACGGTGACGGCGCAGGGCGGCGGTCTGCCGCTCTTGAAGCCGATGAGCGAAGTCGCGGGCCGGATGTCGGTTCAGGTCGGCGCACATTATCTGGAAAAGGAACAGGGCGGCCGCGGCATCCTGCTCGGCGGCGTACCCGGCGTCGCGCCGGCGAAGGTCGCGATCCTGGGCGGCGGCGTATCGGGTATCAACGCGGCGCAGATGGCGGTGGGCATGCGCGCCGACGTGACGATCTACGACCTGAACATGGCGAGATTGGCCGAGCTGGATATGTTCTTTTCCAGCCAGATCAAGACCGCCTATGCCAGCAAGGCGGCGATCGCGGCGGCGGTGAAGAACGCGCACCTCGTCATCGGGGCGGTGCTGGTGCCGGGTGCCGCCGCCCCCAAGCTGGTCACGCGCGAGATGCTGAAGACGATGAAGCGCGGCAGCGTGCTGGTCGATATCGCGATCGATCAGGGCGGCTGTTTCGAAACCTCGCACGCCACCACGCACGAGGACCCGGTGTTCAAGGTCGACGGCGTGATCCATTACTGCGTCGCCAACATGCCGGGTGCTGTCGCGCGGACCTCCGCGTTCGCGCTCAACAACGCGACGCTGCCGTTCGCGCTGAAGCTGGCCAATCTGGGAGCCGAGGCGGCGATGGCCGCCGACCCCCATCTGGCGGCTGGACTGAACGTGTCGCAGGGCAAGATTCGCCATCAGGCGGTGGCCGAAGCGCTTGATCTGACGTTCGAACCGGCCTGAGTTTCGCACCGGCTTGATGGAACGAACACGGAACAGGGTTGTTGGTCGATCGCGAAAGGAATTCACGATGACCGACAACCCGAAATCCGAACCCTTCTCCAACGCAGAGAAGGACCCCGACGACTGGACGACCGGCGACGAGGCGATGACCGGCGCGCAGGCCAGCTATCTCAAGACGCTGTCCGAAGAGGCGCATGAAGAATTCGACGACACGCTGAGCAAAGCGGATGCGTCGAAGCGCATTGACGAGCTTCAGAGCAAGACCGGGCGCGGCAAGAACGACTGATCCTGTCTGCCGGCGTAGGTTCGGAAGGTTTCGTTCCGGGCCTTCCCTCCCATTCGGGGAAGCGTTGCGGAGCCGGTCGAGGTGGTCTGAGGACGTCCGACCGGCCGCATCGCTGGCGCGTAGGCGAAGTGGCCGGCTAGGAAGAAAGACTGCCGACGTTCAGAGCATTCGCTAGAGCCAACGATCTAGGCTTTACACCCCTCACGGGGCTTCACGAGCGGCTGCTGGTCGCCGAAAACCTCGCCTGCTCATCGCTCCAGACATACCCTTCAGAAGAAGCCGACGACGCCAGGCCATCCGCTAGACAACGCTGATCCCACATATCGTCGTTCAACGATGCAGTAAGGCAGCGCGGCAACGTAGCTGTTCAGGGCCCGACGGGGGGATTTTCGCACGTAAGGTGAACGACCCTCAGAGCTTGGCCCGGCAGACAACGGGAAAATTTGGGGTGACGGTGAGTGGAGTGCGACATGCACTACAAACCGTGAATGTCGATCGGCCCTGGATCGTCGTGTCACGGCTTGCGCATGTCGGGGAACGCTTACCGAAACCTACTCCGTAAAGCCGCCCACCGCCCAACATGACGAGGGTTAGCCCGGCCGCGCCACGTCACCCCTCACGCAGCCGCCAGAACATCCTCGGGTGCCAGCCGGATCAGGTGGTCGAACGCCGCCAGTGCCGCCGTCGATCCTGCCCCCATTGCTACGACGATCTGCTTGAACGGCTCCGTCGTCGCATCGCCGGCGGCGAAGATGCCCGGCCGCGAGGTATGCCCGCGATGGTCGATCTCGATCTCGCCGCGCGGCGACAACGCCAGCGCATCGCCCAGCCATTCGGTGTTCGGCACCAGCCCGATCTGTACGAACACGCCCTCCAGCGCGACCTCGTGCAGTGTGTCGTGATTGCGATCGCGGTAGGTCAGGCCGGTCACCCGCTCGCCGTCGCCGGTGACTTCGGTCGTCAGTGCGGACGTGACGATCCGGACGTTCGGCAAGCTGGCAAGCTTCCGCTGCAACACCGCGTCGGCGCGCAGATCGGCGTCATATTCGATCAACGTCACGTGCGCGACAATGCCCGCCAGATCGATCGCCGCCTCGACGCCGGAATTGCCGCCGCCGATCACCGCCACGCGCTTGCCCTTGAACAGCGGCCCGTCGCAATGCGGACAGTAGGCCACACCCTTGTTCTTGTACGCGTCCTCACCCGGCACGCCCATCTGCCGCCAGCGCGCACCCGGCGACAGGATCACGGTTCGGCCCGACAGCGTCGCGCCGTTTTCCAGCGTCACCCGATGCAGCCCGCCGACCTCGGTCGCCGGCACCAGCGCCGTGGCGCGTTGCAGGTTCATGATGTCGACATCGTACTGCCTCACATGGCTCTCCAGATGCGCGGCCAGCTTCGGCCCTTCGGTATGTTGCACCGACACGAAGTTCTCGATCGCCATCGTGTCGAGCACCTGCCCGCCGAACCGCTCCGCCGCGATGCCGGTGCGGATGCCCTTGCGCGCCGCATAGATCGCCGCCGCAGCGCCGGCCGGACCACCACCGACGATCAGCACGTCGAACGGCTCCTTCTCCGCCAGCTTCGCCGCCGCCTTCGCGCTCGCACCCGTGTCGAGCCGGGCGACGATCTGCTCCAACTCCATCCGGCCCTGACCGAAGCTCTCCCCGTTCAGGAACACGGTCGGCACCGCCATCACCTTGCGGTCCGCGACCTCGCTCTGGAACAGCGCGCCGTCGATCGCGGTGTGCGTGACGCGCGGGTTCAGCACCGCCATCAGATTCAGCGCCTGCACCACGTCCGGGCAGTTCTGGCAGGTCAACGAATAATAGGTCTCGAACGCGTAATCGCCGTCCAGCGCGCGCACCTGATCGAGCAGCCCCTGCGCCGCGCGCGAAGGGTGGCCGCCGACCTGCAACAGCGCCAGCACCAGCGACGTGAACTCATGCCCCATCGGCAGACCGGCGAACCGCACGGCGACGGCGGCGTCCGACGCCCGCCGGATCAGGAAGCTGGGTACGCGCTTGTCGTCGCCACGCACCACGGTGATCTCGTCGGACAGCACCGCGATCTCGTCGAGCAAGGCCGCCATGTCGCGGCTCTTGGCGTCGTCACCCGTGCTGGCGACCAGTTCGATCGGCTCGCGGATGTTGACCAGATAGGCCTTCAACTGCTGCGTCAGATTGGCGTCGAGCATGGCGAAAAACTCCGCTGTAAATTGAAACGACCCGGGGCGGAGGGGGTGCCCCGGGCCGTCATCCGGCCTCCCGTCGGGGGAGAGATGGAGACCGGAAACCGATATGCTTAGATCTTGCCGACGAGGTCGAGCGATGGGGCGAGCGTCTCTTCGCCCTCTTCCCACTTGGCGGGGCAGACCTCACCCGGATGTGCGGCGATGTACTGCGCAGCCTTGATCTTGCGCAGCAGTTCGGCGGCATTGCGGCCGACGCCCTCGGAGGTGACCTCGATCAGCTGGATCACGCCCTCCGGATCGATCACGAACGTGCCGCGATCGGCGAGGCCCTGACCTTCGCGCAGGATCTGGAAGCTGGTGCTGATGCTGTGGTTCTGATCGCCCAGCATGTAATAATCGATCTTGCCGATCGCGGGCGAGCTGTCGTGCCACGCCTTGTGACTGAAATGCGTGTCGGTCGACACGCTGTACACCTCGACGCCCATCTTTTGCAGGGTCGGGTACACGTCGGCCAGATCCTCCAGCTCCGTCGGGCAGACGAACGTAAAATCGGCGGGGTAGAAGAAGAAGACCGCCCACTTGCCCGTAACGTCGGTGTCGCTGACGGTGACGAACTTGCCCTGGCGGTAGGCCTGGGTAGTGAACGGCTTCAGCTTGGTGCCGATGAGCGACATTGCGATGTCCTTTGTCAGGTTAGAATTGCCTCCCCCATGTAGGGATAAATGCTGCATCGCAAAATTGAGATTGCCGCAGGGGGTGATCGGCAGAAGCGATCACCCCGCGCTTTCTGATCTAACGTCCCGATGAAGCGATCCAGCGATCGACCTTCGGCAGCATCGTCTGCTTCAACCGCGCGCGCTGTCGGATGCCGGCCTCCGCCTGATCCGCGAACCGGCGCGACCCTTCCGGGAAATCGCGCGCGGCGATGGCATGCAATTCGTCGGCGCGCGCTGCACTCGCCGAGCCGGACGCTACGGAAGGCAGGTATTGGAAGCGCTGGCGGAGGTCGAGATTGGGTGCCACCGCCGGCAACGTTGCTAGCGCATGCGTCCACGCGAGGTCGGGATGAACGCGCGCGACCTGCGCCACCAGCCGCGCCGCGCGCGCCGGCGGCGCCTCTCCACCGGTCGCGATCGTCAGCATCTCAGCCGCCAGCGCCGGGTCCCGTACGCCTGCCATATACGCGTAGAGCGCCGCCTTGCGCTCCGGGTCCGCCTCCGCTTTCGCTGCACTGCGGAACATCGCGAACGTCGCCGCGTCGGCATTCCGCCCCGCCAGGATCAGCACCGGATCCACCAGCGCTGCGGGCAGGCTCGCCCTGTCGCGCTGCCAGCCTGCGAAGCGACGCTTCGCCTCCACCAGCACCGTCGGCTCGTCGGCGCGACCCAGCGTGTAGATCAGCGCCTCGCGCAGGATCGCGTCGTTGGCGCTCTCGCCCGGCTTCGCGGTCCAGCCGAGCCGCGCAAACGGTGCGGCGACGGTCGCGCGCACCCATCCCTGCCACGCCGCGTCACCGGGGGTGCCCGCCTCAAGACCGGTCGTCTCGCCGATCGCCGACAGCGCCTGCGTCCACGCCAGCGGATCGGCATCGGCGGGCAACGCGCGGGCCAGTTCCAGCGCACGCGCGGCCGGGCCTTTTCCCGCCTGTCCCAACGCCCAGGCATCGGACAACAACCCGATCTGGTCCGCCGCCGGCAGGCTCGGAAACGCCGCCAGCACGGGCGCATAGGCCGGCGCCGCATAGGAGACGCGCGCATAAGCCGCTTGGCCCGCATTGACGAGCGTCGGCGCGGCGGTCGGCAGCCGCGTGGTGGCGGCCGTCATCAACCACGGCTGGCCCGAGCCGCCGGCCAGCGGCCGGATCGTCAGCGGCAGGGTCCAGCGCCCTGCCGTCGCCGCCGGATCGAAGCTGAACCGGCCCTGCGACACCGGGCCACCTCCGGCGACATTCACCAGCGGCACGCCCGCCTGCCCCAGAAAATCCGCCGCGATCGCCGCGACAGGCTGGCCGCTCGCCGCCTCGATGCTGGTCCAGAGGTCGTCGTTAACCGTGTTACCGTAGGCGTGCGCAGCCATGTACGCCTGCACCCCGCGCTGGAACGGCATCGCACCGACATACGCCTCCAGCATCCGGATCACCGCCTCGCCCTTGCCGTAAGTGATGCCGTCGAACGCCTGATTGGCGGCGGGACCGCTCGCCACGTCCTGGATCACCGGATGCGTGCCGGGCAGCGCATCGAGCCGCATCGCTCCCGCGCGGTCGATCTGGCTGCCCAGCCACGGCTTCCATTCGGGATGGAAGCGCGAGGTCGCGGTCGTCGCCATCCAGCTCGCGAAGCCCTCGTTCAGCCAAAGGTCGTTCCACCAGTCCATCGTCACCAGATTGCCGAACCACTGGTGCGCCATCTCGTGCGCGACCACGCTATAGATCTGCTGCCGCGCCGATTCCGTGATGCTGGCAGGATCGAGCAGCAACGCGTTCTCGAAGAAGAAGATCGCGCCCCAATTCTCCATCGCGCTGAAGCTGCCCGATCCCGGCCCGGCGATCAGGTCCAGCTTGGCGATCGGGTACTCGGCCCCGAAATAGCTGTTGTAATAGGGCAGCAACTGCACCGCCGTGTCGAGCGCCTCCTGCCCGCGCGACGCGACGCCGCGGCGGGTGACGATCCCGACCTCGACCTTGCCGTCCTTGCGTGACAGCCTCTCCAGATCGCCGCTCGCGAAGAACAGCAGATAGGAAGACATCTTCGGCGTCTTCGCGAACGTCACCCGCTTGCGCCCGCCCGGCAGCGTGACCTCCTTCGCGACCGGCGTGTTCGACAGCGCCAGATCGGTGGCGGGGACATCGGCCGTCAGCGTGTAGCTCGCCTTGCGCGCGGGCTCGTCCCACAAAGGCATGAAGCGGCGCGCGGCGGCCGGTTCGAACTTGGTGGCGATCATCCGCTTCTTCGTGCCAGCCGCATCGTCATAGTCGAGCGCGAAGAAGCCTGACGTGAATTTGCTGATCGCGCCATGCCAGCGGATCGTGACGCGGTGCCTGCCGGGCGCGATCATGCCCGGCGCGGTCAGTGTCGCGGTCTCCGCCGCCTTGTCGATCGCGATCGTCAGCGGCGTCTTGCCGTCCAGCGTCGCCGAATCCAGCACCAGATCGGCGGCGTTGACGACGATGCGCCCGGTCGTTGTCGCGACCTGCACGTCGGTGCCGACCTCGCCCGAAAAGCTCAGCGCCGCCGCATCCGGCATAATCGCCACATCGTAATGCAGCGGCACCACGTCCGCCGGCAGCACCTGCCGCTCCGCTGCCACGGCCGGCATCGCCGCGACCAACGCCAGACCGCTTACCAAGACACCGCCCGTAATGACACCGCTGCGCATCGTTATCTCCCTGAACGCCAGTGGCTTGCCATGCGGGCGGTGCGGCGACAATCGCGAGCGCTCGCCAAAGCATTCGCCAGTCACGAAATCCATGCTACCGCGCATCCGCCATGCGCCGTCGCCCGCTCGCCCCGCTGCTGCTCGCCCAACCGTCGCGCTTCGCCGGCTGGCCCCAGAATGCCGCGCGGATGATGCTGGCGGCTCTCGCCGCGCTGCTGCTGGCGGCGTTGGTGGCGATGGGCACTCCCAATCCGGATGTCGGCGCGCCGAGCGACGGCATGAGCGACGCGGTCCTGTATGGTACGATCGTCGACAATGTACGCCACGGCGGCGACTATTATGCGGTGGCAGCCGATGCCCTGCGCTCCAGCAGCTACCCGCTCCGCCCGTTCGTCGCCTTTCGCCTGCCGACGCTGGCGGTCGTGGCGGGCGCGATGCCGGCGTTCGTCGTCACGGTGCTCTTGTGGATGCTGACGGTCGCGGTGGCGCTGGCCTGGTATGCCCGCCTCGCGCCTGCGCTGGCGCAGACGCCCGCCCGCGTCGCGGCGATGTTGCTGCTGCTCGCGGGCCTCGCCGCGGCGAGCGCGCCCGAACTCGCGATCTTCCACGAACTCTGGGCCGGGCTGCTGATCGCCCTGTCGCTGGCGCTGCATCGCCCCGCGGGCCGGCCCGATCGCTGGATCGAGCCGGTTGCCATAGGCCTCGCCGCCGCGCTGATCCGCGAGACGGCGGCTTTGTACCTCGTCGTCATGCTCGTGCTTGCGGCCCGCGACGGCGCCCGGCGGGAAGCGATCGGATGGGCGGCGGCGCTCGTCGTGCTCGCGGTCATTCTCGGTTTCCATGCGCAGGCGGTGGCGGAGGTCGTCCGCCCGCTCGATCCGGCATCGCCCGGCTGGGGCGGGCTGCTCGGCCTCGGCTTTGCGATCCGGGCGACGATCCTGTCGAGCGCCTTGCAGTTCGTTCCGCTCTGGCTCGCCGCGCCCTTCCTCGTGCTGGCACTCGCGGGGTGGTCGGCATGGCGGGAGCCGATCGCCGTTCGCGTGCAGGTGACGATCGCCGCCTACGCGCTGGTGCTGGCGATCGTCGCGCGGGCGGACAATTATTATTGGGCGCTGCTGATCGCACCGCTGTCGGTCGTCGGGCTGATCTTCGCGGTCGATTCCCTGCGCGACCTGATCGCCGCCGCGCGCGACGGACGACGCATCACCGTCACGCGGGTGGTACGCTGATGCGCGTCCTGCTGATCGTCGGCGGCGGCATCGCCGCGTACAAGGCGTGCGAGTTGATCCGACTGCTGCGCAAGCGTGGCCACAGTGTACGGTGCGTCCTGACGGAGGGCGGCAGCCATTTCGTGACGCCGATGACGCTCGCCGCGCTGTCGGAGGATCAGGTCTTCACCACCCTCTGGGACCTGAAGGACGAGGCCGAGATGGGCCATATCCAGCTCAGCCGCCAAGCCGACCTGATCGTCGTCGCTCCCGCCACCGCCGACTTGATGGCGCGGATGGCGGCGGGGCTATCGAACGATCTCGCCACCACGTTGCTGCTCGCGACCGACACGCCCGTGCTCTGCGCGCCCGCGATGAACGTCCGGATGTGGCAGCATGCCGCCACCGTCCGCAACGTGGCGCAACTACGCGCGGACGGCATCACCGTCATGGACCCTGACGAAGGCGCAATGGCCTGCGGAGAATACGGCCCCGGCCGCCTGCCGGAGCCGCAGGCGATCCTCGACGCGATCGAGGCCGCGAATCCCGCCGCACCCCGGCCGCTCTCCGGCCGGCACGTCCTCGTCACTGCCGGTCCGACGCACGAGCCGATCGACCCCGTTCGATACATCGCGAATCGCTCCTCCGGCCGACAGGGCTTTGCGATCGCCGCCGCCCTTGCCCGCCGCGGTGCGCGCGTGACGCTCGTCGCCGGACCGGTAAATTTGTCCACGCCCGCCGGGGTGGACCGCGTCGATGTGCAGTCGGCGCTGGACATGGCCGCTGCGGTCGACGCCGCACTGCCCGTCGACGCCGCCGTGATGGTCGCCGCCGTTGCCGACTGGCGCGTCGCGACGCTGCCGCAGAAGCTCAAGAAGGGCGATGCCCCGCCCGCGCTGACGTTGGTCGAGAATCCGGATATCCTGGCCGGTCTGGCGTCTTCGTCGCAGCGGCCGGCGCTGCTGATCGGTTTCGCGGCGGAGACGGAGAACGTCCTCGAACACGCCATCGCCAAGCGGGTGCGCAAGCGCTGCGACTGGCTGGTCGCCAACGACGTCTCGACCGACGTCTTCGGTGGCGATTACAACAGCGTTCACCTCGTCACGGACGCCGGCGTGGAAAGCTGGACGCGCCTGCCGAAAGACGCGGTTGCGGCGCGGTTGGTCGACCGGATCGCGGAAAGCCTGACCGGAATACCGGCCCCAACCTTGTCCTGAAGCCCCCCAGACGTTACCTGTCGGGCGATATGACAACTGCGATCCGTATCGCGCTGAAGCGCTTGCCGCACGGCAGCGACCTCCCCCTCCCCGCCTATGCGACAGCCGGCGCAGTGGGCATGGACGTGGTCGCGGCGGAGGCGCTGACGCTCGCGCCGGGTGCGCGTGCCGCCGTCGCCACCGGCTTCGCCATCGCCATTCCCGCGGGCTACGAAGTGCAGGTCCGGCCCCGCTCCGGTCTCGCGCTGAAGCACGGAATCACATGTCTCAACACGCCCGGCACGATCGACGAGGATTATCGCGGCGAGGTGAAGGTGATCCTCGCCAATCTGGGCGATGAGCCGTTCCAGATCGCGCGCGGCGACCGCATCGCGCAGCTCGTACCCGCCGCCGTTCAACGGGCCGACATGATCGAGGTCGACGCGCTGGATGGAACGGCGCGCGGCTCGGGCGGGTTCGGCTCGACAGGCACAAGCGGACTGGCCGGATGATTGCGCTGGCGCTCCTGGCTCAGGCGGCAGCGACGACGCCCGCGCCCCCAGTACCGCCGCAGGACTGGACGGTCCTGCCGCCCTTCCCGCTGGTGCGTGCGGCGATCACGCCGGAGGCGACGGCCTATGTCCGTGGCGAAGTGGAGTCGGAACGCTGCCGCATCGCCACCTCACCGGCAGACGGTGTCCGCGTCGTCGCGCCGGTGGCGATCCTGATCGGCCCGGCCGGCGGCGTGCGTCAGGTCGTGCCCGCAGCGATCGGCTGCCCCACCGTCGAGCAATATACCGTCGGCTACGTGATCGCGCTGACCCGCACCGGCAGCGCCGCCTCGCGTCCCGGCTGGTACCGGCTGTCGGTCGCTTACCGCTGGTGACGCCACTCTCCGACGACGAACTCGCCCGCTATGCCCGCCACATCGTCCTGCGCGAGGTCGGTGGCAGCGGCCAGATGCGAATCAGGGCGGCGTCGGCGGCGATCGTCGGCTGCGGCGGGATCGGCTCGCCCGCGATCCAGTATCTTGCGGCGGCGGGCATCGGACGGCTGGTCCTGATCGATGACGACCGAGTCGATCTGTCGAACCTGCAACGGCAGACGATCTTCTCCGGCGGCGATCTCGGCCTGTCGAAGGCCGCTGCCGCCGCCCGTGCGGTCGCCGCGATCAACCCGCATGTCGATGTCGTGGTGCATGCCATCCGGCTCGACGCCGACAACGCGCGCGATGTGCTGGCTGACGTCGATGTGATCCTCGACGGGTGCGACAATTTCGCGACCCGGCTGCTCGTGGCGGACACCGCGCTTGCGCTGCGCACGCCCCTGGTGTCGGCGGCGGTCGGGCAGTTCGACGGGCAGTTGGGCGTGTTCCGCGGCTGGGAACCCGCCGCGCCCTGCTACCGCTGTTTCGTCGGCGATTCGCCCGACCGGGAGGGGGTGAGCTGTGCCGAACAGGGTGTGCTCGGCCCGGTCACCGGCGTCCTCGGCAGCCTCGCAGCGCTAGAGGTGCTGCGCGCCGTCGCCCCCTTCGGGGACGACCCGGCGGGCAACGTCATGTTGCTCGATTTCCTGTCGGGACGATTCCGTACGCTGCGCCTGCCGAAGGATCCCGCCTGCTCGGCGTGCTCCGGTATTTGACCGGAGCATGCCGAGGGCTCACCCCAGTTTGGTCTCGATGAACGAGCGAACCGCCGGCCCGATGTCGTCACGCGCGAGCGACAGCGCGACGTTCGCGCAGATATAGCCCGCCTTGTCGCCGCAGTCGTAACGCTCGCCGTCGAAGGTGAAACCGTGGAACGGCTGCTTGCCGATCAACTGCGCCATCGCGTCGGTCAGCTGGATCTCCCCACCCGCACCCTTCTCCTGCCCTTCGAGGATACGCATGACCTCGGGTTGCAGGATGTAGCGGCCGGGGATCATCAGGTTCGACGGCGCAGTGCCTTTTGCCGGCTTCTCGACCAGCGCGCTTACCTCGACGGTACGATCGTCCACCCGCGCACCGGGAGAGATGATCCCGTATTTGTCGGTCTCGCTGTCCGCCACCTCCAGTGCACCGATGACGTTGCCGCCGACCCGAGCGTAAGCCTCCACCATCTGCTTCAGGAAGCCCGGCCGCCCGACCATCAGTTCGTCCGGAAGCAGCACCGCGAACGGCTCGTCGCCGACGATCTCTCGCGCGCACCATACGGCATGGCCCAGTCCCAGCGGCTCCTGCTGGCGGACGTACACGGGGGAGCCCGGCTTTTGCCGAATACCCTCCAGCACGCTGAGCGACTTGCCGCGCGCGCGCATCGTGTCCTCCAGCTCGTAGGAGATGTCGAAATGATCCTCCAGCGCGGACTTGTTGCGACCCGTGACGAAAATGATCTGGTCGATACCCGCCTCCAGCGCCTCTTCGACGGCATATTGGATCAGCGGCTTGTCGACGACGGTCAGCATCTCCTTCGGCATCGCCTTGGTCGCCGGCAGGAAGCGGGTGCCCAGCCCCGCGACCGGAAACACGGCCTTGCGCAACGGCTTGATCGTCATCGGTATTCGTCTCCCTTTGCCTGCTGACCACAGGCTCGTACCCTGCCACCTAAAGCCATGCGCGCCTCAATTGTTGCACGATGCGCGGTTAGCGTGATGGTAAACCCTGCGGCCGTAAAGCCGCGGCATGGCTCATACAATCCTCGTCGTGTTCGGCACGCGTCCCGAAGCGATCAAGCTATTTCCCGTCATCCGTGCCCTTGCGTCGATCGAGGGCCTGCGCGTGCGGACCTGTGTGACGGCGCAGCATCGCGGCCTGCTGGATCAGGTGCTGGCGATCGCCGGCCTGACGCCCGATCATGACCTCGACATCATGGAACCGGGGCAATCGCTCGACCGGCTGACGGCCAGGCTGCTGACCGGCATCGGCGAGACGATCGATGTGGAACAGCCCGATATGGTGCTGGTCCAGGGCGACACCGCGACCGCGATGGCGGGCGCCCTCGCCGCCTACTACCGACGCATCCCGGTCGCCCATGTCGAAGCGGGGCTGCGTTCCGGCGATATCTACCACCCCTGGCCGGAGGAGGTGAACCGCCGCATCGTCGCACCGATCGCGCAGCACCACTTCGCCCCGACCCAGACCGCCGCCGACGCCCTGATCCGGGAGGCGATCGATCCCACCAAGGTCCATGTCACCGGCAACACCGTCATCGACGCGCTGCACTGGACCCGCGACCGGATCGGCGCCGAACCCGGCCTCGCCGACACGGTCGCCCCGGTGCTCGCCAAGATGGCCGGTCGGCGGATCGTGCTCGTCACCACCCATCGCCGTGAAAATTTCGGGGACGGCATGGCTGCGATCGCCCGTGCGATCGACCGCATCGCCGAGCGACAGGATGTCGGCGTCATCTTTCCCGTACACCCCAACCCCAATGTCGTCGCCGTCATGGACGAGCTGCTGGGCGATCGTGCGAACGTCGCCCGTATCGCGCCGCTCGACTATCCCGGTTTCGTCGCCGTGCTCGCCGCGTCCGACATCGTGCTGACCGATTCGGGCGGCGTTCAGGAGGAGGCGCCCGCGCTGGGCAAGCCGGTGCTGGTGATGCGCGAAACGACGGAGCGGCCGGAGGGCGTCGCCGCCGGCACCGCAAAGCTGATCGGCACCGACGAGGACCGCATCGTTTCCGAAGTCTTCACGCTTCTGGACGATAGCGACGCCTATGCCGTCATGGCCCGCGCCCACAACCCGTTCGGCGACGGTCACGCTTCGGCCCGGATCGGAAAGGTGATCGCCGATGGCTTCCGCCGCTGAACTCAACGTCGTCGTCATGGGGCTGGGCTATATCGGCCTGCCCACCGCGGCGGTGATCGCCCGTACCGGCGCGCAGGTGCTGGGCGTCGACGTGACCGCCTCGGTCGTGGAGACGGTCAACTCCGGGCGCGTCCATATCGAGGAGGTCGATCTCGACGGCCTCGTCTCGGGCGTGGTCTCCCGCGGCACGTTGCGCGCCGCGACCGAGGTCGCCCCCGCCGACGTGTTTGTCATCGCCGTGCCCACGCCGTTCGCCGCGGATCATCAGCCCGATATCGGCTACGTCCTGCAAGCGGCCACCAGCATCGCCGCGGTGTTGAAAGCGGGCGACACGATCATCCTCGAATCGACCTCGCCGGTCGGCACCACCGAGCAGGTTCGTGATCTGCTGGCCACGTTGCGCCCCGATCTGCGCGTGCCGGGCCGCGGCGGCAGCGGCGAGGGCGCGGACATCGCCATCGCCTATTGCCCCGAGCGCGTGCTCCCGGGCCGCATCCTCGTCGAACTGATCGACAACGACCGCGTCATCGGCGGCATCACGCCGCGCTGCGCCCGCAAGGCGCTGGGCTTCTATCGCCGCTTCGTGCGGGGGGCCTGCGTCACCACGACCGCTCGTGCGGCGGAGATGACGAAGCTGACGGAAAACGCATTCCGGGACGTCAACATCGCGTTCGCCAACGAACTCAGCCTCGTCGCCGATCGGCTGGGCGTCGACGTTTGGGAGGTGATCCGGCTCGCGAACCGCCATCCGCGCGTCAACATCCTGTCGCCGGGTCCGGGTGTCGGCGGTCATTGCATCGCAGTCGATCCGTGGTTCCTCGTCGCCGCCGCGCCGGACAGCACGCCGCTGATCCGCACCGCGCGGGAGGTCAACGACGGCAAGACCGATCATGTCATCGCACAGGCGGCGGCGATGATCGACGCGATGCCGGGCGCATCGGTCGGCTGCATGGGCCTCGCCTTCAAAGCCAATATCGACGATTTCCGCGAGAGCCCGGCGCTGCGCGTCGCGAGCGCGCTGGCCGCCCGCTTCGGCGAGCGGGTGCGCATCGTCGAACCCTATGCGGACGTGCTGCCCAAGGCGTTCGACGGCACCGGCGCTCGCCTGATCGACGTCGATACCGCGATCGAAACGTGCGACATCATGATCCTGCTGGTGGACCACGATCTGTTCCGCTCGATCCCGCTCCAGGAGCGGCAGGGCAAGGCGGTACTCGATACGCGCGGCATCTGGCCCGATCAGCCGCCCTACTCCACCGTGGCGATGCGACCGGAGCTACGGCTGGCGAGTTGATCGCGTTCATTGCGGCGCAACCTGCGAACGCGTAGGGCGACGACTCCTGCCGGCGGTGTCCCGCTGGCCATGTCCCTGAAAAGCGATGCTGCTCAAGTTTCTCAAACGGGCGACGCCCCCGCGGAGCGCGCCGACGATCCCGCCGGGCCAACGAGTCTATGCGATCGGTGATATCCACGGACGGCTGGATCTGCTCGAGCCCTTGCTCGACGCCATCGACGCGGACGACACTGCGCGCGGTCCCGCACGTACGACCTATGTCTTTCTTGGCGACCTGGTCGATCGAGGTCCGGATTCACGCGGCGTCGTCGAACGGATACGCCGACTTGCGGAGGAGAAGCCCGATGTGCGCCTCCTCGCTGGCAACCATGAGGAGATATTCCTCGGTGCGATCCGGGGCGAGGACAAGGCATTGCGGTTGTTCTGCCGCATCGGTGGTCGCGAGACGGCGATCAGCTACGGCATCGCGCCGCCGAACTACGAAGCGATGGACTATGATGAGCTTGCCGAGGCGCTGGCGGATGTCGTGCCGCCGGATCATCAGGCCTTGCTGGCGGGCGCGAGCGATATGGAGGTCATCGGTGATTATGCGTTCGTGCACGCCGGCGTTCACCCGGATCGCGCGCTGTCGGAGCAGCGCAGCAGCGACTTACGCTGGATTCGCAACCCCTTCCTCGATCATCGGACCCCATTGGAGAAGATGATCGTCCACGGTCACACGGTTTCATCTACGGTAGAGTTCCTGCCGCATCGCATCGGCGTCGATACGGGCGCCTACGAATCCGGCCGGTTGAGCGCTCTGGGTCTGGAAGCCGAGCGAACATGGCATCTCGATACGATCTGATCGTCGCGGAATTGCTGCATTACGGCAGTTTGCTACTTTTTGTTCTCGATTTTTGCTGTAAGACAATCGCGACTGGAGTGTTGCATCGCCGCATCATGTGGTGACGTAAACGGGCCGGTCGGGTGGAACTGTTGCAAGGCCATTGGCTTTATGGCACTGCGCTGATCGACGGACATTTGAAGGGAGTTCTACATGGGTCTTGGTAAGTATCTCGCGGCTGCGGCCGCTGCGACGATGGTTGTTGCGCCTGCGGTTGCCGCTCCGGTGAACGCGGCCTCGAGCCTGTCGGTCGCCAAGTCGGCTCGCGCCGGTTCGGTTTCGGCCAAGAAGAACGAGCTGGCCGGTGGCGGCTTCATCGTTGCCGCTCTGGCCGCTGCTGCGGTCGTTGCCGGCATCGTGATCGTTGCTGACAGCGATGACGATTCGGACAGCAACTGAGCTGTTCTAGCTTCGGCTAAGGAAATAGCGGCCTTCGGGCCGCTATTTTTTTGCCTGCTGAATATGGCGCTGCACGCTCGTTGCAGGGTGCGCGGGTTCCGAGGCAGCAGCCGGCCATAGCAAGGCGGCGCTGCTATCGCCGAGCTTCGGGCGTTGCGATGCGCTCGCACTCTCTTATCGCCCAAACGTGACCTTCCGCTGAGGTGCGACGGCAACATCGTTGGCGTGGAACTCGGTTGCGGCAACCGTGACGAATAGCGGTCGCCTGGCGCAGGTGTAGAAACTTACCCCGAGCGGGGAATGACGGAATCGGTCCTCGCGGCTCGGCCTCGGGTTGCGGATTCAGCGATGGCGTTGCCGTGACCATAGTGTCGGCGAGCCCGGCAAAAACGCTATCGCTGCGGTTCTTATAAAGCCAGTGGAGCGAACATGATGGAAGCGCTGCACCGCTTTCCAGACACTGCGCCTGCGCGGCCGGAGCGGCGAGCCGGTCACCATCAGACTACCTAAACCGCGTTCGCAACACTTGATGCCGGGGTCTCTACGGCCCTGTCGCGCGCTACTTAGTGGTATCCGCTGCCGGATCGATACTCAGCAATCGGTCCAGCAATGCCAGACGCTGGGCGATCGCCGTGCGGTATGGCGCATCGGCGGGGGTCTTCGCCAGCGCCACCCGCCAGGAATCCCGAGCCGCGGGAAAGTCGTTGGAGCGAAGCTGCGCCACGCCAAGGAAGAAATAGGGTCCGGGATTGGCGGGCTCCAACTGCCTTGCGCGGTCGAAGGCGAAGCGGGATGCGGGCGACAATTGCCGGTCGTGCCGGGCCAACGCGTCGCCGAGCGCAGTCCACAACTGCACGCTCTTTGGCGACGTACGGATGCCGCCGAGCAGCGCCTCCACCTCGTACCGCGGGTTACCACCCCGTGATAGCGCGTCGGCCGCCGTCAGATACGCGCTGTCCGCTCCGTACCGGCCGAATATGTCGGTGCGCAGGTTGGCCAGCGCCTCGTCCACGACGAGCGAGTTGCGATCGGGCAAGACCGGCGACGCCGGAAGCGCGGGGCTGCCCTGCAAGGCATAGCCGGTCGCGCCGAGCATCAGCGCCGCGCCCACCATCGACCATAACAGCCGCGGCACGCGCAACGCGATCATCGCGCCGAACGCCGCCGCCGCCAGCACGACCAGTGCAATCCAGCCCATCATGCCCGCCGCCGCTTTCGGAAACTGCCGCGCGCGATCCACACACCTGCAAGCAGCAGCGCCACCGGGGCCAGCCACAGTGCCGCGGTTGCCGCAACGAACGGCGGATCGTAGCTGATGTAATCGCCGTAGCGGCCGATCAGCCAGTTCCGGATCCCCTCCGGTCGCTCGCCCGCACGGATACGCTGACGGACCAGCGCGCGCATGTCGCCAGCCATCTGCGCGTCGCTGTCGGCGATCGACTGCCCCTGACAGACGACGCAGCGCAGCGTCTCCATCAGGCCGCGCGCCTGGGCTTCCTGCGCAGGGTCGGCGAGCTGGGTGTCGGCATAGGCGGCGGGCGCGCTGGTCTGCGCAGCGACCGGTGCAGCGAACATCGCAGCCAGCAACAGGGCACGTTTCATCGGGCCGCTCGCCAGTCGGCGATCACCGCGTCGACCTGATCGGGGCGGATGTCGCCGATATACTGCTTCACGACGACGCCGCTGCCGTCGATCAGGAACGTCTCCGGCACGCCCGAGGAGCCGAGCGAGAGCTGCACCGCACTCTGAGGGTCGTCGCCGATCCGCGCATACGGATCGCCGTTGCGCGCGAGGAAGCCCTGCACGGCGCGGGCGGTGTCGCGCACCGCGATCGCGTCGATCGGCACGCCGGCTTGCTTGAGCTTCAACAGTTGCGGTGCTTCCGCGATGCACGGGATGCACCAGCTCGCGAAGACGTTGAGCAGTCGCGGCCCTTGCCCCCGCATCGCCGTCGAAGACAGGCCGGGTTTACCGGGGACGGACGGCGCTAGCGTGAAGGCGGGCAGCGGCTTGCCCGCGAGCGCCGAGTGCACCGCGCGGTCGGCGGGGCGCATCAGCCCGCTGGCCACTACCGCGACGAGCAGGGCGAATGCCCCGAGCGGCAGCCACAACAGCCAGCGCCTCACGTCCACGCCTCCCGCCGTGGCCGCCGCTTGCGCAGACGCCCGACTAGCGACAGCGCGCCGCCCATCGCGACGAGCACGCCGCCAGCCCAGATCAGGGTCACGAAAGGCTTCCACCACAGCCGCATCTGCCACCGACCGGTCCCATCGGGCTGGCCGAGCACGGTGTAGAGCTGGCCGTCGGGCACGGTCATGATCGCCGACTCGCTGGTCGTGGTCGGCGGATCGGAGAAGGTGCGCGACTGCGGATAGAGGCGGGTCACGTCGCCGTCGCGCTCGACGCTGAGCCGCGCCTGAAGTGCCGACCAATTGTCGGCGACGACAGGCGAAATACCGTCGAGCGTGACCTTGTACGGACCGACCCTCGTCGAGTCCCCGCCGCGCAGGGCGATCAGGCGTTCGACGGTGAAGGCGGAGTCGCACGCGATGCCCGCGAGGCTGATGGCGATGCCGAGATGCGCGACGACCATGCCCCAGGTAAATAGCGGCGTGCGACGCAGGTCACGCCCCCACAAGGGCGCGACGCTGGCCACCGCCAGCCCGGCGGCAAGGGAGAGGCCGAGCAGCGGCAGCACGCCGATCGGCATTGCGAAGACGACCAGCGCAGCGAAGGCGAAGGCGGTGACGCCGATCGGCCAGACTGCGCGGACGACCAGCGCCTGCGCATCGTCGCGTCGCCAGCGGACCAGCGGCCCGACCGCCATGACCACGATCAGGATCAATGCGAGCGGCCCCGCGGCCTTGTTGAAGAAGGGTGGCCCGACCGACAATTGCACGTCGAAGCCGGCCGCGACGATCGGGTACAGGGTGCCGATCAGGACGATGCCGAGGATCACCGACAGCAACAGATTGTTGGCGACGAGGCCCCCTTCGCGGCTGACCGGGTCGAAGGTCGTCCCCTGCCGCACGGTGCCGACCCGCGCTGCGAACAACGCCAGCGCGCCGCCGATGTAGAGTGCGAGCAGGACGAGGATAAACGCGCCGCGCCGCGGATCGACGGCGAAGGCGTGGACGCTGGTCAGGATGCCCGAGCGGACCAGGAACGTGCCGAGCATCGACATCGAGAACGCGACGACCGCCAGCATCACGGTCCACGCGCGAAGACCGTCGCGGGTCGCCAGCACCGTCACCGAATGGAGCAGCGCCGTCGCCGCCAGCCACGGCATCAGCGAGGCGTTCTCGACCGGGTCCCAGAACCACCAGCCGCCCCAGCCCAGTTCGTAATAGGCCCAGTAGCTGCCGGCGGTGATGCCGAGCGTCAGGAAGATCCACGCACTCAGCACCCACGGCCGCATCGCCCGCGCGAACTCGCGGCCGACATCGCGCGTGACGAGCGCGCCGACCGCGAACGAGAAGGCGACCGACAGCCCGACATAGCCGGCGTAGAGCGTCGGCGGGTGGAAGGCGAGGCCGGGGTCCTGCAACAGCGGGTTGAGCCCCGCGCCGTCCACCGCCGCCGGGTTGAGCCGCGCAAACGGGTTCGAGGCGAACAACAGGAAGGCGTAGAAGCCGAGCGCGATCGCCGCCTGCGCACCGAGCGTTGCGATCAGCGTGCGTTCCGCCAACGTCTTCTCGAACCACGCGACGGCGCCGCCGGCGAGGCCGAGGATGGTGACCCACAGGAGCATCGACCCCTCGTGGTTGCCCCACGCGCCGGCGACCTTGTAGATCCACGGCTTGGCCGAATGGCTGTTCTCGGCGACCAGCTTCACCGACATGTCGGATGCCTGAAACACCAGGATCAGCGCCAGCATCGCCAGCGCCACGAGCCCGCCCTGCACCAGCGCAACAGGGCGGACGGTGGCGAGGACCGGCGCTTCGCCCCGACGCAGGCCGATCGCGGCCAGGGCAAGCTGCAAGGCAGCGAGCGCGGCGGCGAGCCACAGCGCAGCAAGGCCAGCCTCGGCGATCATTGTTCCAGCGTCTTCGTCTCGTGCATCTTGCCGGCCAGTTCGGGCGGCATGTATTTCTCGTCATGCTTCGCAAGCAGGTTGCCGGCCACGAACGATCCGTCACGCTGGAACTGGCCCTCCGCGACGACGCCCGATTTCTCGCGGAACAGGTCGGGGACGATGCCGGCATAGGTGACGGGCGTCGTCGCCTTGCCGTCGGTCACGACGAAATGGACGGTGACGCCGTCGGCGGCGCGCTTGACCGAGCCTGCCTCGACCATCCCGCCCAGCCGGACCGCGCGGCCGAGGGGCAGGCCCTGTGCGGCGACATCGGACGGCGCGTAGAAGAACGCCGCCTGATCCCGCAATCCCGACAGCGCGAGCACCGCCGACACCGCTACCGCGCCGAGCGCGAGCAGGATGAGCGTCAGCCGCTGATGCTTCGCCTTCACGGGCGCTTCTCCGCCGCGCGCATGGCGATGAACGACAACAACGCCAGCACCGCCGCGCCGCCGAGCACCACCGCATAGGCCGCGGTCACGAAGGGCCAGGGATTCATGCCGCCGTCCTCATGCCCGCGCCATCCGGCGCATCCGCGCCTCTGACTTGGCCGAAGCGAGCAATGTTCGCATCCGCATCAGCACGATCGCGCCGAACAGGCAGGTAAAGCCCACCAGCATGATCGGCAGCGGCCACAGGATCGATCCTGCGATAGTGGACTTGGTCAGGCCGATGCTCGGCCCCTGATGCAACGTGTTCCACCAGATCACCGAGTAGCGGATGATCGGCAGCAATACCGTACCGGCGATCCCGAACAGCGCGGGCAGTCGTCCGTCGCCGCCCCGCTCCGCATCGGCGCGGGCGAGAGCGATATAGGCGCAGTAGACGAAGAACAGCAGCAGCATCGACGTCAGCCGCCCGTCCCATTGCCAATAGGTACCCCAGGTCGGCCGTCCCCAGATCGCGCCGCTGACGAGGCACAGCGCCGCGAACAGCGCGCCCGGCACCGCAATGGCGCGTGCGGCGATCGCAGCGAGCGGATGCCGCCAGACGAGCAACGCGATCGAGGACAGGGCGATGCCGGTCCATCCTCCCATCCCCAGCCACGCGGTGGGCACGTGGATGTAGAGGATGCGGACGGTTTCGCCCTGAAGATAATCCGGCGGCGTCTGCGTCAGCCCGGCCCAGCAGCCGACCGCGATGAGCGCCACGCCCGCCCAGAACAGGATGGGCGTCAGCGGGCGCGCGATTCGAAGGAAACGGGCGGGATTGGCGAGGGCGTGAAGCGTCGGCACTGAACGGTCACTAATATGGTGAAAATCCCGCCTCGTCACGCACGACTTGGGGATGCGGGCGGATTGCGGTGAATGCCCGGTTTGATGCGGGGCGTCGTGGTGGATGTCGCCTGTCGGCCGGAGAGGTGCTGGCCGGTCCGCTATCGGCCACCCTCCCGTCCCTCAGTCCGGCGAGAGCTAGGTTTGCTTCGCCGTGGCGGACGCCCCTCGCCTCATGAAGACCCCAGCTTTCGCTGGGGTGACGTTTGGAGCTGTAATAAGGCGGGCGGGCGGCAAAGAGCACTGATGCGCTCCACCGTTGCCCGCGGATGTAGCAGACATTTAGCGACCCAGCCGCCCGACTACCCAACTACACCCCACCGGCGGCGACAGCGGCACCGGTCGCGTGGCCACCCACCGCCCAATCCGTCACCCCAGCGAACACTGGGTTCATGTGGTGCTGAAACCGGCCCCTTCTCGACGTGGAGCCCCCAGCTTTTGCTTGGGCGACGCCTGAAGATGGGATGGCGCGACCACCGGGCCGGCACTGGAGACTTGGATAAGGTGGCGACCGAGGGCGAGCCAGCCTTTCCAACGAGCGTGATCGCCCTTGCGCTGAATCGCTCCACCACGAAGGTTCGACCCGTGACGACATCTTCCAGCGCCATCGACGCCGCCGTCGCGCTGGCCATCGCCGGCGGCAATCCGTCAGGACCGTCTCGACCGGCTGGGTACGGGCTCGGCAGGTCGTGCACATGGCACGACCGACCAGCGATGCCCTCTGCGCGGCGATCACGGCTGACCCGGCGCTATGCTCCTGGAGCGTAGACGCCACGCCGCATCATCCTGCCGAGCGGGGCTTCACCGATGACGGGGAGGACATCGCCCTCTCCTTCCCGGTTACCGACGATGCGTAGGCGGCCAACGAACGCTCAGCGGCCGATCAGGCGCTTCGCCAGTTGGTCCGCCACGTCCGAGGCCGGTTGGCCAGCACGGTCGCTCTCGTCCCAGACCTCCACGAGGCGCTCGGGGATCCGGGCAATACGCGCCATGACTTCGGATTCGTCGCCGTGGCCGAGATATTCGAGGCCGACATTGATGATGCCGCCTGCGTTGATGACGTAGTCCGGCGCGTAGAGGATGCCGCGGTCGTGCAGCCGCTGGCCTTCGCCGCGCGTCGCAAGCTGGTTGTTGGCGCCGCCGGCGACGACCTTGGCAGTCAGGGCGGCGATGCTCGCCTCTGTCAGGATCGCGCCGAGCGCGTTGGGGCTGACGAGGTCGACATCCTGGGTCAGGATCACGTCCGGCGACACCACGGTCGCGCCGAGTTCCCCGGCCATGTGGTCGGCACGCGCAGAATCGACATCGGCCAGCGTCAGGATTGCGCCGTCCTTCGCCAGCAGCTTGGCGAGGCCGCCGCCCACCGAGCCGAGGCCCTGCACGGCGACGCGGACACCCTTCATGTCGGTCGCGCCGAGGCCACGCGCGGCGGCCGCCTTGACGCCCAGATATACGCCATGCGCGGTGTAGGGGCCGGGATCGCCGCCCGCCGCGCCGCTCGCGACGGGCAGGCCGGAGACGTACTTCGTCTGGCCGGCGATCACCTTCATGCGCTCTTCGGACATGCCGACATCCTCGGCGGTCACGTAGCGGCCTCCCAGCGACTCGACCGAGCGGCCGAACGCTTCCAGCTGCGCGGTGGTGATGACGTCACCGGGCTTGGCGGCGAGAACTACGCCCTTTCCGCCGCCCAGCTCCAGCCCGGCCATGGCGTTCTTGTAGCTCATCCCGCGCGACAGGCGCAGCGCGTCGGTAATCGCGGCGTCGGTGGTCGCGTAATGCCAGAAGCGGGCGCCGCCCGCTGCCGGTCCGAGCGAGGTCGAGTGGATCGCAATGACGGCCTGAAGCCCCGATGCCGGATCGGTGAACAGGTGGACGCCCTCATGGTCGTCGAAATCGGGAAAGCCCCAATCGGTCATCACGGGTTCTCGGCTGTGAAGAAGTGGGGCGACCGACGGGACTTGAACCCGCAACTTCCGGCATCACAAGCCGACGCTCTAACCAATTGAACTACGGTCGCCGCGAAGAGCAGCGCCCCTAGCGTCCCGGGCGCCCCGCCGTCAAGGCCATCAGAAGCGTCCCTCGACCGAAAGCCGATATCCGTCCGGTCCAGCGGTGAAGCCGCTGGCGGTCAGCCGCTCGATCGCGGCCGGGTCCGTGGGCCGCAGCGACAGGTCGGCACGGTAGCGTCCCCCGCCAGTGATTCGCAGTGCGATCGCCTCCGTCCCGCCCGCGCTGGCCAGCGGCAGCAGCAGCGCCCCCGCGTCGCACCGGGCGTTGCCGCTGACCGACGACGGCAGCGCGATCCCCGCCGATTCGCCGGCCAGCGCGGCGACGACGCGGCCTTGCGCAGCGACGCACTGGCCATCCTGGAAACGCACGGTCAGCGCGTCGAGGTCGATGGTCGACACCGGCAGCGGCTGGAACGAGGCTCCGGTCGCAAGGCGTGCGGTGAGTCCGTCGACTCCCATGCCGCTGCGGCTGACGAATGCCTTGCCCGACAGCGGCGGTGCGCCGATCCCGCCGGGTCCGTTCATGACGATCGTCGCGCGGCCCGCCAGCAGCGGCAGCGGCGACAAGCGGGCACGCAGATCGCCCACTGCGAGGTCGCCGAACTTCACCTCCGAGAGCGTCGCGCCCCAGATCGTGCCGCTGACCGATCGCGCGACGACGCCCTGATCGCCGACCCCGGCCCAGCCCAGCACCAGCCGCATCGGCAGGAACACGATCAGCGCGGCCACCAGCATCGCGCCGAACAGCGCGGTCGGACCGGTCGTCAGCCGGATGCGCCTCATTGGCCGCGGCTCCTCAGCACCAGCCGCGCCGCGACGGTGCGGTCTCCATTGTCGGTGAGGGCGGCGCTCTCGACGACGATGCCGTAGCGCTCCAGCCGCGCCAGCCACGTCGACAGCGCCGCCCCGCGTGCGGACGCGATCGCCACGCGCACGCCGTCGCCGCCGTCCGGATCGATGCTGGCGAGGGGGAAGCCCGCTTCCTCCGCGCGGGTTCGGACGATCTCCGTCAGCGTGCCGACGATCGGCGGGGCGCGACGTGCCTGCCGCAGTGCATCGACCAGATTGTGAGTCTCGCCCAGCCGGATGACCGCCGCCGCATGCCGTTCGCGCGCGCTCGACAAGGCATTGGCGGCGGGACGGATGATCAGGCCCCAGACGATCGTCACGACCGCGAGCGCCGCCATGACCAGCAACAGCCGCTGTTCGCGCTTGGAACGCTGCACGAACCATGTCCGCAGGGCGATCATGGCGCGATCACCGTCAGTTCGCCGCTGACCCGGTTGCCGTTGGCGACGAAGGTGCTGGCTCGGACGGTAAAGCCCGCGCGCTCCAACGCTCGTTTCAGGTCCGTCGCCGCCGATTCGCGCTCGGTCGCGACCGACAGGCGCAGGGCACCGTCGTTGGCGAAGTCCAGCCCGGTCAGTTCCGTCTGCGGCACCGAGCGTATCGCCGCAAACGCGGCGGCCGTCGTGGTCGAGAAGCCGACGCCGGGTCCGAATGTCCGCCGCTGACGCTCCGTCAATTGGCGGGAGGGATCGGTCACCGTCTCGCCACGCGGCAACGCGGTGGCGGCGAGCGCGTCGGCCTGTGCCTCCAGCCGATCGGCGGCGAAGCTGTACTTGGCGAGTCGCACAAGCGAGATCGCCAGCGTCACCGCCAGGATCGCGAGTGCCAGCACCGCAAGCCGCCGAACCAGCCGCCAGTCGATCGCGAAGCCGCGCCGCCGCGCGAACGGTCCCTGCCGCAAATCGAGCGCGGGCTCCGCCGCCGCCCGGAACAGCGCCGCATCCAGCGCGGCGCGGTCGAGTGGTTGCGGAGGCGTGTCGCCGGTGACGAGATCGGTCAGCCGCGCCTCGTCCGCGAAGCCGGCGGTGCGACCGCGCACGACGCCCTGACCGCCGATGTCGGCGCGGATATATCCTTCGTCGGGGCGCGGGAGCAGCATCGGCGCGGGGATCATCGCCACCGGATCGACGCCGGCGCTGGCCAGTTGTTCGAGCCACGCCTGCATCGTGCCCGCACCGACGACGCCGATCGGCCGCTCCATGCCCTCGCCTTCGCTGCCCACCGCGACGTGCAGCTCGCCGACCGGCGCGGCGCTCGCCTCCGCCGCCAGCAGCCGCGCTGCCGCCACGCCCTGCGCTGCGCTGCGGGTCGGCAGGTCGGCCCAGTGCAGCGTCACCGCATCGGCCGGCGTCACCGCGACGATGGGATCGTCACCCTCCGGTACGCCGTCGCCGCGCGCCATCGTCCCGCCGTCGCCGACGCGAAGCCAGCGGAACCCGGCATCGCCGGCGGGGAGGAACAGGAGCGTCGTCATATATCCTCGCCCCATTGCCGCGACACGAGCCGGACGGGAAGCCTCGTCGCGTCGATCAACGCTCTTTCCTCCAGCGTCGCGCCCGGCACCGACACGTCGATCCGGAGGTCGAACCAGGTCGAGGTGACGGCGGTGTCCTGGCTACCGGCATTCGCGAGCCCCCCGAAGACGGCGTTCGCGTCGCCATAACCCTGCGGCGGGCGCCTCATCAGCAGCGCCCGCGCCGCGTCGACCGACAGCGTGTCGGGGCCGACCATCGCCAGCAACGGGGCCTGTTCGGGCAGCAGCGTGTTGACGTTGATCTTGGCGGCCTCGGTCGTCGGCAGCGCGCAGACCCACGGACGCAGCGCCGCGTAGATCTCCGGCGTCACGCCCGCGACCGCGCGCAATTCGCTGGGGTCGGCCATCAGCGTCCCCGCCGTGCGATACCCGGTGTAGCGCGCATCCTCCGCACCGCCGGCCTGCTGGTCCTGATCGGTGTCGATCCAGTCCGCCGCGCCTCCCGCGACCTGCTGCGCGACCTGCTGCGGAATGCCGATCAGGCCCATCAGCCGCGTGAAGCGAACGCGCTGCGTGATGTCGCCGGAGGAATACACCCCCGGTGCAACCTGCGTGACCAGACCGTTGAGGTTGAAGCAATTGCCGCCGTCGCTGACCCGCGCCGTCGCCAATCCGCCGCCGGGTAGGGGCAGACCGAACGGCCGTCCGCTCCACCCGCCGGCCAGTGTGATGCGCTTCGGGCTGCCCGCCATCAGGTCGCCGACCCGCACCACCGCCATCGCCTCCGCCGCGACTGCATAGGCACGGGCCTGCTCTCCCGACGCGGCGTTGGACGCCAGCCGGGTCGACAGGCGCAGTTTCTCCAGCGCGCCGCCCGCCATGACGGCGATCACCGCGACCAGCATCAGCACGGTCAGCAGCGCCGCACCGCGTTCGCGCGGATCAATTCGCATTGTCGGCCTGCGGCACGTCGCTGTCCGGCTGCACGGGCGGCGGCGCATAGCCAGTGCCGACGAGGAACATCGCGCGGTAGAACGTCCCGTCGCGTCGGGTCAGCCGCATCTCCAGCGCCTGCGGCAACGGCACGCCCCCCGCCCCGTCCCACCGGTCGCTCCACGCACCGTTGTAGCGATAGCGAAGCGTCAGGTCGCGAACGCCGGTCAGCATCGGCGTCGCGGAGAGCGGCGCGGCCCCGTCGAGTTGCGGATAGCCGATCCGCTGAAGCGTACCGTCGACGATCTGCCAGACCAGCTTCTGCGCACCCGGCCGCGCCGCCGCATCGATGTTGGTCCAGCCTCCCCGGACGAGCGCCAGCGTCCCGTTCTCTCCCACGAAGGCAGGGCGCAGCGTGCCGGACTCGTCGCGCGCGGCACGCGGAAGCGCCTGACCGAGGTCAGCCGATATCGCGGATATCGTCCGCACCAGTGCTGCGCCGTCGTCCAGCCGCTTCGTCGTGGCCGCCTGCGCCCGGATGCTGAACGACAGGATCGCCACCCCCGCCGCCGCGATCATCCCGAAGATCATGAGCGAGACCATGACCTCGACCAACGTGAAGCCGTGTTCGGCGGAACGCATTGGGGGCGTGAAGCCGTGTTCGGCGGAACGCATCGGGCGCATGAAGCCGTGGTCGGCGGATTGCCGGTCTGGTGAAGGCCCGCGCGGCGTCATGTCGTCAGCACCGGCACGTTCGGCGGGCGGATCATCGTCACGCGACCGACCACCTGCCCGCGACGGTTCGCGACCGCCACGTCGATGCGGACCACGCGCGCATCGCCGACCGATGACACCTGCCGCGTCCAGCGCCACGCACGGCCGCCGTTGGTTTCTGCCCCGGAGGTGCGGCCGGGCACGGGCGCCTCCGCCTCGGTCAGGGCATCGAGCGCGACGTTGCGGGCGACGAGTTCGGCCGCGACATCCTCGTCGATGATGCTCGCGCCGCGCACCGTCGCGCCCTCCAGCCGGACGAGCGCCAGCACCGCGAGGCTGAATACCGCCAGCGCGACCATGATTTCGATGAGCGTGAAGCCCTGTTCCCGCCGGTTACTGGGCATCGGCGCGGACCTCTCCGTCGGCACCGATGCTGACCAATGCGTCGGCAGTCCCGCGCGCCAGCCGGATGTCCGCGCCACGATCGGCGGTGCCGGTTGGGTCGAAGGTCACGCGCACCCGGCCGCTGGCGTCGGGAATACTGGCGCGCGTCCCCTCCGACCAGCGCTCGACGCGTAGCGGCTTCTCGGCGAGCGGCACCCACGCGCCGTCGCTGCGCCGGTCGAAGCCATAGCCGCCGCTGGTGATCCACAGGCTGACCGGCGCCCCGCCGACGATCGCCACGTCGCGCGCCGCCTTGATCCGGGCGGCGAAGCGCAACCCCTCGTCGAGCACGCGGCCTCTCGGGTCGGGCATCGCGAACGCGACGACGGCCGCCGACAAGCCGATGATCGTGACGACGATCATCAGCTCGATCAGCGTGAAGCCGCGCTCGCCGAAGCGGTCGCGGGCTCGCTTACTGCCAGCTGCCGATATCGGCATTGATCCCTTCGCCGCCTTCCTTGCCGTCCGCACCATAGGTCCAGACATCGGCCTCACCGTGCTGCCCGGGCGACGCGTAGAGGTAGGGCTTGCCCCACGGATCGTCGGGCAGGCGCTTGATATAGCCGCCCTGCTGATAGCGGGAGGCGTCGACGCCGGACGGTGCGCTGACCAGCGCGTTCAGGCCCTGCGCAGTCGTCGGAAATACGCTCATCTGAAGGCGATACAGTTCCAGCCCGCCCTCGATCTGGGCGATGTCGGCCTTCGCCTTCTGGATGCGCGCGGTGTCGCCCGATGGCAGCACGTTCAGCGCGACGATCGTCGCGAGCAGGCCGATGATGACGATCACAACCATCAGTTCGACGAGCGTGAAGCCGTTACGCTTCGGCGGCTTCTTGTCCTTGGTACGCATGTAACCTCTCATTGTCCGGCCGCTACCCGCCGGCCAGCGTGTTCAGTTGCAGGATCGGCAGCAGGATGGACAGCACGATCGTCGCGACGATGCCACCCATGATGACGATGATCGCCGGCTCCAGCAGCGACAATGCGGTCGCGGTGAAGCGATCGAACTCGCGCTCAAGATAGTCGGCCGCGCGCTCCAGCATCTCGTCCAGCCGCCCCGCCGCTTCACCGGACGCCGCCAGATACGTCAGCAGCGGCGGAAAGACGCCCGCGCGCCGCATCGCGGCCGACAAGCTGCCACCGCCGCGGATCGCCTCGACGATGTCGTCCGACGCGACGCGAAGCCGGCGGTTGTGGATCGTGCCGGCCGTCAGCATCAGCCCGTCGAGCAGCGGCAGACGACTGGCGACCATCGTTCCCAGCGTCCGCGCCATCCGCGCCGCATGCAGGTCGCGTAGCAGCCGCCCGATCAGCGGAATGCGCAGCAGCCAGCTGTCGAAGGCGAGCCGGATGGGCGGCTGTTTCAGCGCCTGCCACAGCACCACGCCGGCCAGTGCCACGACCAGCAGCATCGCCCACCACCACCCGACCAGCAGATCGGAAAAGGCGATGACCATGCGCGTCAAAAACGGCAGTTCCTGCCCGACCGTGTCGAACTGCTCAACGACCTGCGGGACGACGAACATCATCAGCGCGGTGACGACCCCGAGTGCGACGATCGCCAGGATCGCAGGATAGGCTAGCGCGGTAATGAGCTTGCCGCGGATTTCCGCCTGCCGCTCGAGCAGCGCGGCGAGGCGGTCAAGGATCGTCGGCAACGTGCCCGAACTCTCGCCCGCCGCGACCATCGCGCGGTAGAGGGGCGGGAAGCTCTTCGGCTCGCGCGCCATCGAATCGGCGAGGCGGCGCCCCTCAACGACACCGACATGTACCTGAGCGACGATCGCGCGGACGCTGTCCTGCTCGGTCTGGCGAGTGATCGTCCGCAGCGACTCCTCCAGCGGGGATACGCGGTTGAGCGTCGCGAGCTGGCGCGTGAACAGCGTCAACTGCTTGCCGCTCATCTTCGCGCGACCCAGCTTGAGCCCGAACAGTGGCCGCGCGGTCGCGACCGGCGGCGAACCGGGTTCGAGACGGACTACATACAGCCGCTGCCGGTCGAGCGCGGTCCGCGCGGCGTCGATCGACGCTGCGGCAACGTGTCCGCGCTTTTCCGCACCGCGCGTGTCGATGGCGATGTAGTCGAAGTCAGCCATTGGACAGGGGGGCCCTCACCCTTCCGTCTCTTCGCTCCTCTCTCCCTCTCCCGCGGGGAGAGCGAGGGGCCGGCCAAGGGTAAGGGTGATTACGCATCCACCGCGTCCACGACATCGGTGACATCGCGCCGCGACACCCGCACCGCTTCCTCCGGCGTCGTCTCGCCCGCCAGCACCAGTTCGCGTGCGGCAGTGGCTAGGTTCGTGGTGCGCGCAAAGGCGTGATCGGAGATCGCCTGCTCGTCGCCGCCCTCGTTGATCAGGCGGCGGATCGTCTCGTCGACGCGCACCGCCTCGAACACGCCGATGCGGCCCTTGTAGCCCGAATGGCCGCACTTCTCGCATCCGACCGCGCGGCGCACCGTCGCCGCCGGATCGATGCCGAGCAGCGGCGCGACCGTCTCGCGCGCCGGCACCGGCTCGCGGCAGACCGGGCAGAGCCGCCGCACCAGCCGCTGCGCGATCACGGCGCGCAGCGTCGAGGCGAGCAGGAACGGCTCCACCTTCATGTCGCGCATGCGCGTGATCGCGCCGACGGCGTCGTTGGTGTGGACAGTCGACAGCACAAGGTGGCCGGTCAGCGACGCCTGCACCGCGATCTCCGCCGTCTCGCGATCGCGGATTTCGCCGACCATCACCACGTCCGGATCCTGACGCAGGATCGCGCGCAGGCCCGCCGCGAAGGTGAGGCCGACCTTGGCGTTGACCTGGGTCTGACCGACGCCGTCGACCGCATATTCGACCGGGTCCTCGACGGTCAGGATGTTGCGGCTGCCGTCGTTCAGCAGGCGCAGTGCAGCATAGAGGCTGGTGGTCTTGCCCGAACCGGTCGGTCCGGTGACGAGGATGATCCCGTTCGGCTCCGCCAACGTACCGCGCAACAGGGCGAACATCGACGGCGTCATGCCCAAAGCATCGAGGTCGATCCCGGCATTCTCCTTGTCGAGGATACGCAGCACGACGCGCTCGCCCGCCCGACTTGGCAATGTCGACACGCGCACGTCGAGCAGCTTGCCACCCAGCGTCAGGCCCATGCGTCCGTCCTGCGGTATCCGCCGCTCGGCGATATCGAGGCGCGCCATGACCTTGATGCGGCTGACCACGACCGGAGCGACGTGCGGCGGCATCCGCAACGTCTCGCGCAGTACGCCGTCGATCCGCATCCGCACGACGAGGCCGGTTTCGTATGGTTCGATATGGATGTCCGACACGCCGTGGCGGGCCGCATCGGCGATGATGCCGTTGATCAGGCGGATCGCCGGGGCGTCGTCGGCGGTGTCGAGCAGGTCCTCGGCGGTGGGCAGCCCATCCGCCAGCAGGTCGAGCTCGTCGCCCATGCCGACCGCGGCGAGCGCGTTCGCCTGACCGTCCATCGCGTAAGCATCCGACAGCAGCCGGTCGAACGCCTGTTGCGGCACGATCGCCACGTCAAACGGGCGACCGAGATGGCGACGCACCTCGATCAGCGCCTTGGGGTCCGCGCCTTCGCGCAAGCCGATCGTCAGGTGCCCGTCGGTATCGGTCGCCTGCACCACCACGCCGAAGCGGCGGGCGAATAGATACGGGATTGT
The DNA here is from genome assembly GCF_016892685.1 of Sphingomonas longa. Classification (NCBI taxonomy): domain Bacteria; kingdom Pseudomonadati; phylum Pseudomonadota; class Alphaproteobacteria; order Sphingomonadales; family Sphingomonadaceae; genus Sphingomonas; species Sphingomonas longa. The sequence continues at coordinate 102,539 of NZ_JAFEMC010000007.1, read as the reverse complement.
CACCTGCGGCAGGTCGGCGACGCCGCCGGTCGGCGGTGGCGGCAGGATAGCGGCCTGCACGGCCTGCTCCTCGGCCAGCGCCAGTTCCTCGCCGGTGCGGATCGTCATGCCGGTCGACCCCCGCGTACCGTCATGCCGGGCCGGTCCCGGCATCCGCGGTTCAGCGGGTCCCCCGACCTGAAGCTTCGCGGGCCGGTGGATGCCGAGACAAGCCCGGTGTGACGGAGTAACGACATCCGGATCACGATCATTTCCGCTCCGGGCGGATCGTCTTCGCGCCTTGCAGCGGAGCGGCAATATTAGGGTCCTCGATATTGCCTGGCAGGGGTGCGCGGGGAATCGGCGGGGCGGCGTTCAAATAATCGCGCACCAACTGGTCGATCGACGGCTCCGCGCCCGGCTCCGCATAGCCCTGCGACGCGCGGAGGTAGCCGTAGCGCTGTTCGGTGACGCGGCGGCTGTCTTCGGCGTTGCGGAGGATGGTGGGGCGGATGAATACCATCAGGTTCGTCTTCGTACGCGATTTCGCCTTCGACCTGAACAGGTTACCCACCACCGGAATATCGCCGAGGAACGGGATCTTCTCGATCGTGCGGCGTTCGTTGTCGTCCAGCAGGCCGCCGATGACGGTGATCGCGCCATCGTCGACAGTGAAGGTATTTTCGAACGCCCGCTTGTTGAAGATCAGTTCCGAATTGTCGCTGGAAACCGGACCCGCGACCGAGCTGACCTCCAGCCGCAGATACATCTTCAGCGAGCCGCCGGTATTCACCTGCGGCTTCACGTCGAGCTGGATACCGACATTCTGGCGCTGCACGGTGCGGAAGGCATTGTCGAAATTGCCGGGCGACAGCGCCTGCCCGGTCGTCACCGGCACCTCCTGCCCGACGAGGCTGTGCGCCTGCTGATTGTCTAGCGTGATGATGTGCGGGACCTGAAGCAGGTTCGACGTATTGTCGCTCTTCACCGCATTGATGATCGCGCCGAAGATCGTGTCGCCGATCTTGCCGCCCCAGCCCGCGAAGCCACCTGTGGTGCCGAGGATCGAGCTGACCGCCGACTGCGCCAGCGTGTCGGACACGGTGTTGTTGGTCGTCGTCGTCGTCGTGTTGCCGTTGATGGTCGTCGTCGTCGTCGCCAGTTCGCGCGCGCCGACGGCGCCGGCGATCGTCAGCAGGCTGGGCGCGGTATTGGTATAGGTCGACGCGGCGAAGGCACCGCCCGAAAGATTGCCCAGCAGGAACTGCGCGCCGAGCCGGCTGACGGTCTGGTCCGACACTTCGGCGACGATCGCCTCGATCAGCACCTGTTCGCGGCGGGTGTCGAGTTGGCGGATCACCTCGGTCAGTTGGCGCTGGATGTCCGCGGGGGCGGCGATGACGATCGCGTTGGCGCCCTGGAAGCGGGTGACGACCGCCGCCGTCCGCCCGCCCTGCGTGGTGACGGCGGCGTTCTGCGCGTTGGGCTGGCCGCCGCTGCCGGAGGATTGCGGCGCGGCCTGCTGCACGGGTTGTACCGTGCGCGAACTCGTGCCGCCGCCGGTGCCACTGGCCGAGTTGCTGGTCTGGAACGACCCGCGCGACAGCGTCGTCTCCTGCACGGGATCGGGCGTCTGACCGACGAGCTGTTGCAGGACGGGGAGCAATTGCTCGGCGTCGGCATTCTCCAGGAACACGACGCGGATTTCGGTGCCGCTGCGCGCCTTGCGATCGAGGTCGGCGGCGATCTGCGCCAACCGGCCGACGGTCGCGGGGTCGCCGCGCAGGACCACCGAGTTGCTGCTGTCGATCGACACGATCGAGATGCCGCCTGCGTTGCCGCCGCCAGCGGACGGCGCGCCGCCCTGCCCCTGCGGCTGTCCAGCCGCCGCCGATCCGCCGGAGGCCAGCGCCTGAAGCGCGGTCGCGATCTCCCGCGCGCCGGCGTTCTGAAGCGTCACGACGCGGGTCGATGAGTTATCGGTATCGATCCGCCGCAACACTTCGCGGATGCGGCGGATATTGTCGGCGAAATCAACGACGACGAGACTGTTGCCGCCGCGATTGGCGGTCACCGCACCCTGCGCGGATACCAGCGGCCGCACCGTTTCGACCGCGCTGGCGGCGTCGACCGAGCGAAGGCGGACGATCTCCGTCACGAAGCTGTTGCGCGCCGCGCCGCCCGATCCGATCCGCGTCGGCTGGCTGGCGGCATTGTCGATCGGCTGGATACGGAGCGCGCCGTTACCCGTCGGCACCGCGACGAGGCCGTTGGCCCTGAGCGTCGACAGGAACACCTCGAAATATTCGGAGCGGGACAGCGGCCGGTCGGTGACGACGGTCACCTTTCCCTGCACGCGATTGTCGATGATGAAGGTGCGCTGCGTGACGCGAGCGGCGTCGGCGACGAACGCGCGGATATCGGCATCGCGGACGTTGAGCGTGGTCTGTGCGAACGCGGGAGCCGCCAATACGACAGCTGGAATCAAAAGATGGGAAAACTTCACGGACGGGAGCCTGCAACGGAAATGGAGAGCGACAGCGTCTGCTGCCCGCGCTCGACGGTGATGGGGACGTTGCCGCCACCCGCAAAATCGGCGGTAACCCGGTCGAGATCACCGGGGCCGCTGACGGGACGGCCGCCGATCGACGTCACGACGTCGCCTTCGCGCAGACCCGCCTTCTGAAACACGATGCCGCTACCTTGTGGCCGAACGATCAGTCCGCTGATCCTGCCGCCGTCGAGGCGTGGGATGAAGCCGATTTCCTGCCGGATACGGCTGGCGGGCACGGCATCGGCCACTGGCGGTGGAGCTACACCGGGCGCGGCAGCCGTAATTGGTACGGCCCCCGCAACAGGCGGCGCCGGAGTTGCGCCGGATTGGTCGAGGAACAGGTCCTCGGTCGCGCCACCCCGGTCGAGCGTGATGTGATCGAACGCCACCGCCTTCAGGCGGACGCCGGGCTGGACCTCTTCGCCCACCGCGACGCTCTGCTGCACGCCGTCGGGGCCGGCGACGATCGCCGATCCGCGGCCGGTCGCCTCGTCCAGACGGATGCCGAACAGCGTCAGTTGCAGGCTGGTGACGGCGGCGGGCGCGTCGGCAGGGGCACCCAGACGGAAGAACGGATCGAAGCCGGACAGGATCGACAGGGGGCTGCCCGGCAGTGCGATACCCGCCGGCCGCCAGTCGCCCAGCGGCGTCACGGGCGTGGCGACGACCCATAGCAGCCGCGCGACCTGCGTCGCGAAACCGGCCATGAGCGCCAGTTCGGCCACCGAGTAGACGTTGACGCGCGGAAGCCGCCGCAACCAGCGGCGCGCACGCGCGTCGAGCTTCAACTGCATCGCAATCCCATCCCGCCCGATCGCCCTATCGACGCCATGTTACGCGATTGCGTCAGCGGACTGAAACAAAAAGGCGCTGGCGGAGAACGAACGCCTGCTGGCAGGGTGACGGCATGACGACATCCGGTTCCGGCATCGACGAAGCCCCCGTGGCGGCCAGCATCCTCCGCCAGTCCGGCGTACAGCGCATCCCCAGCCCCAAATTGACGCTGTTCGTCCGCCGCGACTTCCTGTCGCCCGAGCTTTGCGCGGCGCTGATCGCGCAGATCGATGCGGTGCGCCGGCCCTCCACGATCGCCGACGCCACGGGCGATGCCGGCTTCCGGACCAGCGAGACGGGCGATCTCGACGCTGACGATCCCGCCGTCCGAGAGGTGGAGGCGGCGATCACGGCGCTGACGGGTCTCGATCCGGCGCATGGCGAGCCGTTGCAGGGACAACGCTACGCCGTCGGGCAGGAGTTCAAGGGGCATACCGACTATTTCGAGCCGAACGGCGCGGATTTCGAGCGCTATTGCTCGGTCGCGGGCAACCGGACGTGGACGGTGATGATCTACCTCAACGAACCCGAGGCCGGCGGCGCGACCCGGTTCAAGGCGGTCGACAAGATCATCCAGCCGGAGACCGGTAAACTGGTATGCTGGAACAACCGCCGCCCCGACCGGACCATGAACCCGGCCACGCTTCATCAGGGCATGAAGGTCCGGGCGGGCGCCAAATACGTCGTGACGAAGTGGTTCCGGGAGCGGCCCTGGGGGTGGTGAACAAGAGGGCCGGTGAGGGGTCGTAGTTCATGTTACCACCTCATTCCCCGACATCCCGCACAAAGCGATATCCCTCCTGCCCCAACCCGACCGCCCGGTAAAAACCGTTCGCGTTGCGCACCGCGATCGCGCCGACCGCCTCGACGCTCCCGCACCCTTGATCGACCATCGCCGCCACCGCCGCGTCGAACATCGCCCGCCCGACGCCCCGGCGTCGCGTAGCCCTGTCGACCACGATCGCGGTAATCCGCCCGATAGGAGGCGCGTGCAGACCCAGTATGAGGTGCCAGGCAACGCAGCCGATCACCCCGCCGCGATCCGCCACCAGCACGCCGCCGCCGCTTCGGCGCAAGGCGTCGAACCGGTCCGCCGACACCGACTCCGAATGCTGGGCATCGAGCAATGCCGCGACCGCCTTCAGGTCGCCTTTCACGGCAGGCCGGACACGAAGTTCAGGTTCAGGTTCAGGTTCAGGTTCGGGTTTGGGTTCGGGTTCGGGTTCTCTCTCCTTCACTTGCTGAACTTGACGCGGCTTGCGCGCCGCCACGATCGTCTCCGCGGACTCCTCCTCCTCGGCCTTTTCCACGACCGGCCGCGGCGGCAACCGCACCGGCGTGACGTCCGCGGACGCTGCCCATGTCGATCCCTCCGCCTTGCGCAGATAGCGTCGAACGTCGTCTGCCGTCGCGGTCAGGCCGTTGTCGCCGATGCCCAGCAAGGCCTGTCCGCCAGTATCCGTCAGTCCGTATTTGCCATAGTCGCCCGCTCCCGGCTTGCGCCGGCGCGACTTGACCAGCTTCATGCCGCGATGCGCCGCTGCCTCCCGCAGCGCGTCGTCGTGGTCGCGATCGACCGGCATCAGGGTTGCCAATTGGGCTGGTAGTTCTTGTCGATCCGGCGATCGATGAAGAAGGCCGCGCTGATGAACGCCAGATGCGTCAAGGCCTGCGGGAAATTGCCGAGCTGCAAGCCACGTTCGTCCAGTTCCTCGGCGAACAGGCCCAAGGTGTTGGCATAGCTCAGCCCCTTGGCGAGGATCATCTGCGCGTCGTCCAGCCGCCCGGCACGCGCGAGGCATTCGGCGTACCAGAAGGTGCAGGTCGTGAACGCGCCCTCCCCGCCCTCCAGCCCGTCGGTGTTGCGATAGCGGTAGACCAAACCGTCGTCGCACAGATGCTCCTCGATCGCGTCGAGCGTCTTGAGCCACACCGGATCCGTTGAGGATACGAACCGCATCAGCGGCATCATCAACAGGGCCGCGTCCAGTTCGGTGCCGCCCCGCTCCTGCACGAAATAGCCGTGTTCCGGGTGCCGGAAGTTCGCCCAGACATCCGCGACAATGGCATCGCGACACTCCGCCCACTCTACGATCGGGGCGGGCAGCGACCGCTTCTTCGCCAGCCGGATCGCGCGGTCCATCGCGACCCAGCACATGACTCGCGAATGCAGGAAGTGGCGTGGTTCGGATCGCATCTCCCAGATACCGGCATCCGGCCGATCCCAATTGTGCATCACATAGTCGACGATGCCGCGGACATGCTCCCAGCCCTCGTGACTGATCGCAGCGCCGTATTTATTCGACAGATAGGTGCTGTCCATCAGCTCGCCGAAGATATCCAGCTGGCTCTGCGCATGCGCCGCGTTGCCGATCCGCACCGGTCGGCTGCCCGCGTAGCCCGCGAAATGATCGAGCTCGGATTCGTCCAGCGCCTCCGACCCGTCGATCGCGTACATGATGCGGATCGGGTTATCGGCATCCGCCGCCATCATCCGCTGGCCGACCCATTTCCGGAAATGCTCTGCCTCGTCGTAGAAGCCCAGCCGCATGAACGCATAGACGGTGAACGAAGCATCGCGGATCCAGCTGGCGCGATAGTCCCAGTTCCGTCCCGCCCCCGTGGCTTCGGGCAACGAAAAGGTCGCCGCCGCCGCGATCGACCCGTGCCGCCGCGACGTCAGCAGCTTCAGCGCGAGCGCGGAGCGCAGCACTTCCTCGCGCCAGCGGCCCCGATAGGTCGAATGCCCGGCCCAGCCCCGCCAGGCGTCGGTCGTGGCGACGATCTCCGCCGCGATCCCCGCATCGTCGGGGCACAACAACGCCTCCTCGCCCAGCGCGAACCATGCGGTTTCGCCCGCGGACAGCGTAATACGCGCCTCCACCGCGCCCGGTTCACAGGTCAGCGGCACAGACGCGAACAGCCGCAGCGTCAGGTCGCGGCCGGCGAAGCGAATGCCGCCGGCCTCCTCCGTCATCTCCGGCACCTCTCGCGCATAGTCGAAGCGCGGCGCGCACCGGATCGTGAAATCCACCGTCCCACGCGTCACCGCGACCCGCCGGATCAGGCAGCGCGCCTCCCGGTCCGGATGCGCGCGGGCATCGGGATGCGGCATCAGGTCCAGCACCTCAGCCGCGCCGCTCTCCGCCATCCAGCGGGTCAGCAGCAGGTTGGTGTCGGGAACGTAGAGTTGCAGGTTGCGCGCCGACGTCAGGTTCGGCCGGATCGTAAAGGCACCACCGGCGTCGGGAGACAGCAGGTCGGCAAAGATCGACGGGCTGTCGAGCGACGGCCAGCACAGATAATCGATCGTCCCGTCCCGCGCGACCAGCGCCGCCGTCTCCAGATCGCCGATGATTCCGTGATCGCTGATCGTCCTGAGCGGCGGCACCCTTCCGGCCTTGGCCGTGGCGGCCTCAGCCATTATCGCGGAATTCCGGGTAGAGCGACATGCCGCCATCGACGAACAAGGTCGTACCCGTCACGTAATCCGCCTCGTCCGACGCCAGCCACACTGTCGCGCGCGCGACATCCTCAGGCTCGCCGATCCGGCCATACGGGATCAGGCGCAGCAACTTCGTCAGCGCCTCGTCCGTCTCCCAAGCGTCCTTGTTGATCGGCGTGCGGATCGCTCCCGGCGCGATCGCGTTCACGCGGATGCCGTCGCCCGCCACCTCCTGCGCCAGTGATCGCGTGAGCATCCGTACGCCCCCCTTGGCGGAGGCATAGTTGATGTGTCCCGCCCAGGGGATCACCTCGTGCACCGAACTCATCGCGATGATCGCCCCTGCACTGCGCGCCGGCCGGCCGTCCTCGGGCTGCGCACGGAAGCGGCGGACGGCTTCGCGCGCGCACAGGAACTGCCCGGTCAGGTTGATGCCGATGACCGTGTTCCAGTCCTCCAACGTCATGTCGGCGATGCCCGCGTCCTTTTGGACGCCCGAATTCGCGACCAGCAGATCGACGCGACCGAACGCCTCGGTCGCCTCGTCGAACAGGCGCACGACATCCTCCTCCTGCGACACGTCGGCGCGCACCGCCACGGCGCGACCTCCCGCCGCCCTGATCCGGTCGACCAGTTCGTCGGCAGGCTCTGGATGAGAGCGATAGTTGACGACGACCGCCGCCCCCTCGCCCGCCAGCGCCTCCGCCACGGCGAGACCGATGCCGGAACTCGCCCCCGTGACGATGGCGGCATGATTGTTCAGGCGCAGGCTGGTGTCGGGCACGCGAGGTCTCCGGAAAACGTCGGTTCTCCGGGGTAACGGTCCAGCCGCGGATGGGATGCGCGCGGCGTCGCCATCCCGATGGGATGACATGCCTGATGCACGTCTATGATCCTTATCAGTTTGATTTCACTGTATCTTTTTAGGCGCCAAAACGTTCTCTCGGCGATCGTCCGTGAATGACCGCGGGCGATCCTGATGACGACCGCGGATGGACGCGGCGTCTGGCGCAATGCTCTCAAAAGGGGATGCCGCATGTCGGATGATTCACAATTGATCGGGGTTCTGGACCGCCGCGTGCAGCGACGGGGCGAGCGCCGCGAATTCTTCAGGGCCGCGATCGGTGCGGCGGCGATCGGCGCCAGCGCGGTGGCGTTTACGTCGACGGCGAAGGCGCAGACCGCGAACCTCGACGCCGACATCCTGAATTTCGCGCTCAACCTCGAATATCTGGAAGCGCAGTTCTACAGCTACGCCTTCAGCGGATCGGGACTTCCGGACGACCTGCTCGGCGGATCCACGTCGCAGGGTGCCCGAGGCAGCGTCATCACCGGCACGACCAACCCGGCGCGCGCGGTGGACTTCAGCGGCGAACCGCTCATCCAGCAATATGCGCGCGAGATCGCCGCCGACGAACGGGCGCATGTCAGCTTCCTGCGCACGGCGCTTGGCTCCGCGGCGGTCGCGCAGCCCACGATCAACATCGCCGGCGACGCTGACGGCCCGTTCACCGCGGCGGCGGCGGCGGCGGGCGTCACGCTGACCAACGGCGTGTTCGATCCCTACGCCTCGCCCGACAACTTCCTGCTCGGCGCGTATCTGTTCGAGGATGTCGGGGTCACCGCTTACAAGGGTTCCTCGTCGCTCCTGACCAACAACACCTTCCTCGACGCCGCGGCCGGCATCCTCGCCGCCGAGGCGTTCCACGCAGGGATCATCCGCGGCGCGCTCTATCGCCGCGGCCAGGCGATCCCGGCGCTGGTGACCGCGACGGAGCAGATCTCCGACGCACGCGACGCGGTCGACGGCTCGACCGATCAGGCCGGCCCGCCGCAAACCTATGCCGACGACGATCAGGGCGTCGCGCCACGGCCGACGCCGGTGACGACGGAGGCTGGCACGTCGACCGGCACCGGCTCCAACTTCGTGCCGACCGATCCGAACGGGATCGCGTTCGGCCGGACGGCGCAGCAGGTCCTGAACATCGTCTACCTCAACACCGCGAACGCGGCCGCGGAACTGGGCGGGTTCTTCCCCGCCGGGGTCAATGGCGGCATCCGCGTCAGCGCCGCCAAGTGAGCAGGGGAGTCACCATCATGAACGACAAGATCGATTTCCTCGCCACGATCGAAAAGGCGGAACATCAGCGCATGGCGCGCCGCAACTTCATCCGCATGTGCGGTGGCGCGGCGGCAATGACCGGCGGCCTGTCGCTGCTGTCGGCTTGCGGCGATGACGACACGCCGGACCCGGTCGTCACGCCGACCCCCGCGCCGACGCAGGCCCCGGTGACCGACGCCGACATCCTCAACTTCGCGCTCCAGCTCGAATATCTGGAGGGCAACTACTATTCGTACGCGGTGACGGGCGCCGGCATCCCCGCCAATCTGCGAACCGGCACCGGCTTCCAGAGCGGCGTCATCACCGGCTCCGGCGACGGAGCGGCGCGCGCCGTCAACTTTTCCGACCCGGTGATCGCGCAGTATGCGCGTGAGATCGCGTATGACGAGCTGGCGCACATCACCTTCCTCCGCACCCAGCTGGGATCGGCGGCGGTGGCGCAGCCGAGCATCAACCTGTCGGGCAGCGCAGCGGTCGTTACGCCCGGAGGCGCGACGGTACCGGGCGCGTTCACCGCTGCCGCACGCGCGGCCGGGGTGATCGGTGCGAACGAGATCTTCGACCCATTCGCGAACGACATCAACTTCCTGATTGGATCGTACCTGCTGACGGATGTCGGCGTCACCGCCTATCGCGGGTCGGCGCGCCTGATCACGAACAAGACGTATCTCGACGCATCGGCGGGCATCCTGGCGACCGAGGCCTATCACGACGGCGTCATCCGCTCGTCGCTGTATGCGCTGGGTCTGTCCGCACCGGCGACCTCGATCTTCGACCGCATCCAGCGCATCTCGGACTCGCGCGACGCGCTCGACGGCTCGACCGACACCGACCAGGGCATCGGTACAGCGAGCGAGGCCAACCTCGTCCCCACCGACGCCAACGGGCTGGTGCTGGGCCGGACGGCCAATCAGGTGTTGAACGTCGTGTTCCTGAATGCCGCCGTCGGCACGCAGCGCGGCGGCTTCTTTCCAGAGGGGGTCAACGGCAACATCAGGACCACGGTCGCCAATCCCTGACGCGCTACCCTGAAAAAAGAGACCCGGCTTCCTCGCGGAAGCCGGGTTTTTTGCGCCTCGCATCGAAGCCACGAAAAAAGGGGCCGGGCCACTCGCGTGACCCGGCCCCTCCTTCAAGCACAGCGTAACGTCAGAAGCGGAACGCTGCCGTCGCGCGCAGGCTGTGCCAGCGAAAATTGTCGTCGCCGCGGCGGAAGTCGGTACCGCTCGTCGTGCCACCATTGGTGCCATTGGTGAACGGCGTGCCGGCGGCACCGGTCACACGAACGCGGTAGTCGTTATCCTGATACTGGTGGAACATATATTCCATCCCGATCGAGAAGTTGCGACCGATCTTCTGCTCGATGCCGCCGCCGCCAAGGATACCGAACTGGTTGCGGTCGCCGCTGCCGGTGAAGGTGTTCGTGGTGTTGGTCGAAGCGAAGCGACGGTCGATCTTCGCATAGCCCGCACCGAACGTGCCGTAGAACAGCGTGGTGTCGACCGCGTAACCGGCGCGGCCACGGACCGACGCTTCCCAATCGACGTTGCGATACATCACATAGCTGGCGGGCGTGCTGGAGAACCCGGTCACCGCATCGGTGATCTCGGTCTTGCCGAACTCGCCGACCACACCGACCACGATGTTGCCGCGCTGTGCGTCCAGACCGACGCGACCATAATAGGCCCAGCCGTCCTTGTCCTTGTAACAGCCGCCGCCATTCGCCGGCGACAGCTGCGACCGGGCCGCACCGTTGCAGAAGCCCGGACCGAAGGCGTTCGCGCCGGTGCCTGTTAGGACCTGATCGCCGAAGCGGCCGTCGAGATTGCGGTCAAACTGGATCTGCGATCCACGATCATTGCCCTGCACGTCGTAGCCGCCGGCGGCGCCGACGTAGAGGCCCGAAAACGGCTGGTCCTCGGTCGTCTCCTGCGCGGCGGCAGGAGCAGAGGCCATGAACGCCATCGAGGCTGCGGCTAGAACTACTTGAAAGCGCATAGAATTTTTTTCCCAGACTGTCGCGTCGAGGGCAAGAACCGGGATCGGCGGGAATAGGTCCATCGGTTGCAATCGATAGATCGGGACCTGTTGCAGTGCGGCAACACCTACGGGCGCAATGATCCGAGATCATCATCTGATGTCGCGATCCCCGCTGGCGAGTAACGGCCCGGGTAGTTGAGCCGTGAGCACTGATAAATGAAGGTAAATACTTCGCTAGATATAGTTTTCCGACATTGATAGTTGACAGGACAAGGTTTTGGTGGAGCCATATCGCTGGTCGATACGTTGGACGCGCTTCGAACAAGGACAGTCTGTGTCGAACATCGCGAGAACACCGCCTGCATGGATGACGGCGCAGTTCGTCAAATCGAGGACGGAGTCGGAACGGTTTGCGTTCGACTGCCTCGTCGCCTTCCTTGCGGCCGCCAGTACGGTTCTCGCGCGTCTCGGGATTGAGTTAGTCGTTGGCGGTGTCGCGCCGTTCGTACTGACCTTTCCCGCGGTCATGATAGCGACACTGGTGGCCGGCGGACGTGCCGGAACGATCGCTGCGGTCTGCTGCCAGTTGCTGACGATCCGCTACGTCTTTCCCAATTGGGTCTCCGTGCACGGCGGCATCACCACCGACCTTGCCAACATCCTGTTATCGACGGCGGCGCTCGCCGGGTCGATCTGGGCGACCGCCGCCTACCGCAGCGCCGCGGCGCTGGTCCGGTCGCAATGCGAGCGGCGCGTGCAGACGCTGTCGCTGTTCATCGACGAAATGGACCACCGCACGAAGAACAACTTCCAGATTGCGGCCGGCCTGCTCGCGCATCAGTCGACCGGCAATCCGGATCTTGCGCACGAACTCGACAAGGCGGCGTCGCGGCTGGAAACGATCGCCTCGGTCTATCAGGACCTGTCGAGCCGGATGGCCACGCCGCAGGTCATCGACCTCGGCGGCCATATCTGCCGGATCGCGTCGCTGTTGCGGACGGGCGCGGCCCCCGATCACGTCGAGGTGATCTGTCGCGTCGACCCGATCGACGTTCCCGTCCAGTCGGCGATCGTCATCGGCATCATCGTCAACGAATGGGTTACGAACGCGCTCAAACATGCGTTCGACGACGGTGGCGGCCTGATCGGCGTGAAGGTCACAGCCACCACCTCCACGATCGAGGTCGTCGTCCAGGACGATGGCGGGCGCGATGCCGCGACCGACATGGCGGGGCACGGCGGCGATCTGATGCAGTCGCTGGCGGAGGTGATCTCCGCCCGCATCGCCATCTCTCATGGCAACGGCGGCACCTGCTGCACACTGACGCTGGACCGCCCGCACTCAGGGTAGCGCCAGGAGGGCGGTTAGCGCCAGCACTGGGGGTCAGGCGGCGAGATTGATCCCGCTCATCCGCTCCAGCGCCTCCGCCAGATGCTTCCGCCGGAACGGCTTGCTCAGCCGCGGCAACCCCGCCGCTACCCCTTCGACATCGGCGTAACCGGACACGATCAGCGTCGGAATGCCCAGCCATTCCTGGACCTTGAACGCCAGTTCGGTCCCGCTCATCCCGGGCATCAGGTGATCGCTGACGACGATGTTCGGCCGCAATCCGTCCTCCAGCATCCGGATCGCTGCCTCCGCCGAGTCCGCCTCGACCACCGTGAAGCCCAGATCCTTCAGCATGAACGCGGTCGCGAACCGGACCAGCTTCTCGTCGTCCACCAGCAACGCGCTGCCGGGTGCGCCGCACCGTACCGCGGCCTCCGACGCCGCCGGCAGCACGGGCGTCGGGCGATCGACGGCCGGCAGGCGCAGCTCCACTGTCGTCCCCCTGCCCGGCTCGCTGTGCAGCGTCAGGTTCCCGCCCAATTGCGCCGCCAGCCCGTGGACCATCGAAAGCCCCAGCCCGGTCCCCTTGCCAATTCCCTTCGTCGAAAAAAACGGCTCCACCGCCCGTTCCAGCGTCATGCGGTCCATGCCCATGCCGGTGTCCGCCACCACCAGCCGGATCATGCCGCTGCCGGACTCCTCGGCATACACCCCCAGCGTCAGCGTACCCCCGGCCGGCATCGCATCGCGTGCGTTCACCGCCAAATTCAGTACCGCCATCTCGATCTGGTTCGCATCCGCCAGAGCATGGGGCAGCGCCGGATCGCGCTCGACCAGCACCTGAATACGCGGGCCGGAGGTACTGGCCACCAATTCAGCCATACCACCGACGAGGTCGCCGACATCGATCGCCCGCGCCTGCAACGGTTGTCGCCGCGCGAAGGCCAGCAGGCGCTGCACCAGCGTCTTCGCGCGCTCCGCCGATGCGAGCGCACCCGCGATCGCCTGCCGCTCGCGATTGTCGCTGATGTGGTGACGCTGCAGCGTATCGAGCAAGCCGAGGATCGGCGTCAGCAGATTGTTGAAATCATGGGCGACGCCGCCAGTCAGGCTACCCATCGCCTCCAACTTTTGGCTTTGGCGCAATTGTTCGTGAGCGCGTTCCAGATCGGCGGTGCGTTCCGCGACACGCCGCTCCAGCGTCTCGTTCAGTTCGCGCAGTTCCGCCTCGCTTGCGGTCAGCCTTGCCGCCGTCTCCTCGGCCCGTTCGCGCGCGGCGAGCAGATCGCGTTCATAGGCCCGCCGATCCGTGGCATCCACGAACATCGCGCGGATACCGATCGTGCGTCCATCCCGCACCACGCTGCGCCAGTCGCTGAGAACCGGCATGCGATGCCCGTCGGAGCATTTCAGGTCGATGGCCACCTGCTGCGCCAGACCCTCGGTCGCCAGCAGCGGCGCGACATGCGTTTCGAAGAAGATGCGCGCCGCCGGCGTCATGATCGTCCGCAGCGACAACCCGATCAGCGCCTCGCGCGCGATACCGATCCAGCCGATTGCCGTGTTGTTCGCCCGGATGATGCGGCCGTCGCCATCAATCGTCAGATACGCACACGGCGCGTCGTCATAGAGTTCCGCCAGAGTCTCCTCGGGCGGCAGGGTGTCCGGCGGTGGTTCGCCCGGCGGCACCGCTAACGCTCCAGAAAACGTTCGATAGTGGCGATCGTCTCCGCCGGCGCGCTCATATGCGGGCAATGGCCGGTCGCGTCCATCAACGCCAGTTCGGCGTTCGGCATCCGCCCGACAATGTACGCGCCAACCTCTTCGGGCGCGATCATGTCCGCCCGCGTCTGCATCACCAGGCTGCGCGTCCCACATAGCGGCAGATCGGCGCGATGATCGGACAGGAAGGTGACGCGCGCGAAGCGTTTGGCGATGGCGGGATCGGTGCGACAAAAGCTCGCGCCCAGCGCCTGACCCAGTTCGGGCCGCTCGGGATTGCCCATGATGATCGGTGCGGTCGCGCGGGACCAGCCAAGGAAGTTGCTGTCGACTACCTCCAACAACTCTTCGAGATCAGTCGGCGTAAACCCGCCGACATAGCCGGGTTCGTCCACATAATATGGTGACGGACACAGCATGATCAACGAAGACAAGCATTGCGGACGCTGAATCGCCGCCAATAGCCCGATCATCGCCCCGACCGAATGCCCGACGAACGTCGCGCTCTCCAGATTCAAGGCATCGAACAATTCTATGACATCTTGTGCATAGCCATGCAGGCTATCGTATTTGGCAGGATCATACGCGGATAGGTCAGAGCCGCCCGACCCAACATGGTCGAAAGATATCGTCCTGTATTCATTCGCGAAGCGCGGGACGATATCATACCATGCGCTTTGATCACATCCAAAACCGTGCGAAAATACAATCGTTTTCGTTCCGCTTCCTGCAATTTGAACATTGTTTCGGCGAAGCGCGTCCAACCTTGATCCCCTGTTTCCCGGCCAGAGCTTAACGCGCTGATCTCGCTTTGCAAACCCAATGACCGCCGCGGCACCACAGGATCACGCCGCTCGTCATTCAGCGAATGCCGCAACCATCGATAATGACTTGCAATAACGATAGATCGGCCGCAAAGGCCCTCCGCGTTCAGGGAGTATCAGAGAAATGACAGCGATCTTGGCGCTGCTGGCGACGGCCGCGGCAGCTTCGACCACCCCCGTTGCCGCTGCGGAACCGCAGCGCAGCAACGAGGGACAACGGGCGAGCGAACCGACGTCGGGCGATGACATCGTTGTGACGGGCGCCCAGACCGCAGGCAGCGACGACTATACGATCGACGGTCAGACCACCGCGACGCGCATGCCGCTCAGCCTGCGCGAAACGCCACAGTCGATCAGCGTCGTGACCCGAGCCCAGATCCAAGATTTCCAGCTCAACGACGTGAACGCGTTGCTCGCCACGGTCCCTGGCGTCACGATCCAGTTCTCCGATACGGACCGCGTCAATTATTCGGCGCGCGGCTTCGACATTCAGACGTTCCAGATCGACGGCATCGGCGTGCCCTTCGCGTTCGGCATTCAGACCGGATCGATCGACACGGCGATCTACGATCATATCGAGGTCGTGCGTGGTGCCCCCGGCCTGCTGTCGTCCACCGGAAACCCCTCGGCGGTCATCAACTTCATCCGCAAGCGGCCGACGCGCGATCTGCATGCCAGCGCCAGCGCGCAATACGGCTCCTACGACAACCTTCGTCTGGAGGGCGATGTCAGCGTACCGCTGAACCGCGACGGCAGCATCCGGGCACGCGCCGTCGGCGTCTATTACGATGCCGACACCAATCTCGACCGCAATCACATCCGTCGCTGGACCGGCTACGGCATCGTCGAGGCCGATCTGGGGGCGAGCACCACGATCAGCGGCGGCTACGGGCATCAGGACCACAAGAGCCGGGGCGCGCTCTGGGGTGCGGTGCCGCTGCTCTATACCGACGGCACGCGCACCGAATTCGATCGGTCCGGCAGCACCGCACCGGAATGGTCGAGCTGGGGCGTCATCGATCGCCAGATCTTCGGCGATGTCACGCACAAGTTCGACAATGGCTGGGTCGCCCGCGCCAGTGCGATCCGTCGCGCGACCGACGAGGACAACACGCTATTCTACCTCTCAGGCAACCCGGATCGCGCGACCGGTGATGGCCTCTTCACATATCCTGGCGCATTCAAGGCCCCGACCCGCAATCTGACGCTGGAGGCCTATGCCACCGGCCCGGTGTCGCTGTTCGGCCGTCAGCACGACGTGATGATCGGCGTGAATCGCAGCGCGCAGCAGTACCGGCAGTATTCCAGCTACGGCGCGGTCGACCAGCCGATCAACCTCGATGTGGCGTTGGCAGGCGGTGCGGTCCGGCCGGACTTTCCCGAGACTTATGCCCTCAGCCTCGACCGGCACACACGGCGCGAAACGGCCTACGGGCTTGTGCGGTTCAGTCTGGCCGATCCCTTAAAGCTGATGGTCGGCGGCAACCTGACGCATGCGGAAAGCAGCGGCGTGTCCTATGAAGTTCCGGTCAATTTCGACAACACGCGCTTTCTGCCGTTCGTCGGTACCACGCTCGACCTGACGCCGAACCTGACGGCTTACGCAAGCTTCGCGACGATCTTCAATCCGCAGACGGACGTGGACGTCGACAATCGCGTGCTGTCGCCGATCAAGGGCAACAACCTCGAACTCGGCATCAAGGGCGCGTGGTTCGGCGGCCGGATGAACGCCACCGCAGCGATCTTCCAGACACGGCAGGACAATACCGCCGCCTATGCCGGCTTCGCCGCCGGGCGCAGCTACTATACCGGTGTCGATGCCCGGTCGCAGGGTATCGAACTCGATGTGGGCGGACAAATCGCCCCCGGCCTCCAGATCACCGGCGGCTACACCCTGATGCGCGTCGATGGAGAGGATGGCGGTCCGGTCCGTACCTTCGTGCCGCGTAACACCGGCCGGCTCAGCGTCAGCTACGCCCCGCCGTCGCTCGACCGCCTGAAACTGGGTGCATCGTTCCAGTATCAGAGTCGCATCTACTACGAGGCAACGACCGCCACGCAGGTACGGGCGCGGATCACGCAGGGCAGCTACGCGTTGCTCGACCTGCTCGCCAGCTTCCGCCTGACCGAAAATGTTTCGCTCAGCGCCAATCTGCGGAACGTCACGAACAGCCGGTATATCACTGGCTTGACGTACGACCAGAGCTTCTACGGCGCGCCGCGCACGGCGCTCGGAACGATCAGCGTCCGTTACTGATGCTGCTGCCACTTGTCCGACAAGAGGAGATCGGTCACTGATAGGGGGGAACAGGGCAGGAGAGACGCGGATGACTTCGGCAATCAACAGGCGGCAGGCACTCGCCGGCGCCGCACTGACCGGATCGCTGATCGCCGCGTCCAAGGTCGGGGCGGCGGGGTCGCCGCAACAGTCCCCTGCCCTGCTCGCCCCAAGACCCCCGATGGGCTGGAACAGCTGGAACAGCTTCGCCACGACGATCACCGAGGCGCAGGCGCGCGAAACCGCCGCGATCATGCGCGCGAAGCTGCTGCCGTTCGGCTACGACATCTTCACCGTCGACATTCAATGGTACGAGCCGAAAGCATCCAGCTACCAGTATAACGCCGAACCGGTGCCGGCGATGGACGGCTATGGCCGTCTGCTCCCTGCCCCAAACCGCTTTCCGTCGAGCGCGGACGGCTCCGGCTTCACGAACCTGGCGGCCGACGTCCACGCGATGGGCATGAAGTTCGGCATCCACCTGATGCGCGGCATCCCCCGGCTGGCGGTGAAGCGCAACTTGCCTGTGCTCGGCACCAAATACCGCGCCGCCGACATCGCCGATACGTCCAGCGTCTGTCCGTGGAATCCGGATATGTATGGCGTCGACATGCGTAAACCGGGCGCTCAGGCTTATTACGACAGCGTCTTTGCGCTGTATGCGTCGTGGGGCGTCGACTTCGTGAAGATGGACGACATGAGCCGCCCCTACGACGCGCATGCGCCGGAGATCGAGGGCGCGCATCAGGCGATCGTCAACAGCCGCCGGCCGATGATGCTCAGCCTGTCGCCCGGCGAGACGCCGGTGGCCCGCGGAGGGCACGTCCGCGAACACGCGCAGATGTGGCGCATCTCGGACGACTTCTGGGACGAGTGGTGGATGCTGGAGACGCAGTTCACCCGGCTGGAGAACTGGAACCAGTGGCGCCGCCCCGGTGCGTGGCCCGACGCCGACATGCTGCCCCTTGGTCGCCTCGCGCTCGGCCAGCGCAACACGAAGTTCACGCCGGACGAACAGCGTACGCTGATGACCCTGTGGTCGATCGCGCGCTCGCCGCTCATCATGGGCGGCGACCTGCGCCACCTCGACGCGCCGACGCTTGCCTTGTTGACCAACCGCGAGGTGCTGGCGGTGAACCAGTCGTCCACCGACAACCAGCCGCACTTCGTGGAGGATGGCACGCGCATCTGGTCCGCGCGGCCGGAGGGGTCGCAGGATCGCTACCTCGCGCTGTTCAACACCAGCGACAAACCGAAGGAAGTCGGCATCGACCTGCGCTGGCTCGGCCTGTCGCGTCCGGTGTCGGTGCGCGATCTCTGGACGGGCCGTGATGCAGGCCAGGCGACCGGCCGCGTCGCGCGCACGGTTGCCGCGCATGGTGCGGAACTACTACGCCTGAGCTAGGCTCGACCGCGTAACCGAGAGGCCCGTTAACCATTCTGTGGCTCGCTCGCCACAGTAAAAGCCTATTCTCGGATGGGTGCAAATCAGCGCATTGCAGGGGACGGGACGCAGGTCTAGCCCGGTGGCAGCCGCCGCAGAGTGGCCCAGAACCACCACGGGAGAGCAGCATGTCCGCCTTCAACCGCTTCGGTCCGCGCGCCGTATTGCTGGCGGGGGCCACCCTGCTCCCCACCACCCTTGTCGCGCAGACCGTGCCCGGCGATCAGCCCACGACGCAGGCGACCACGCCCGACGCCGCACCCTCGGGCGAGAGTAACGACGACCTTCAGGATATCGTCGTCACCGGCCAGACCTCGCGCGATCGGCCGCTGATCTCCGCCTCCGCCGACATCACCTATGCGACGCGCGAGGACATCGATCGCCGCGCGCCCCGCTCGACCGCCGACATGCTCGAACTCGTTCCCGGCATCTTCGTCGAGGCGACGGCGGGCGAGGCGTCGAACAACTATTCGGTCCGCGGCCTTCAGGGCGGTGGCCAGCGCTTCGTCCAGCTCGAAGAGGACGGCATGCCGATCCTCTACGGCGGCGGCGGTGCCGACTTCTTCTTCCAGCAGGATCTGACGATCGACCGTCTGGAAGCGGTGAAGGGTGGCTCGTCCGGCGTGCTGACCGTCAACGGTGCCGGCGCGACGATCAACTTCATCTCCAAGCGTCCGAATTTCAAGGAGTTCGAGGGCGCGATGCGGCTGACCGGCTACAGCTACGGTCTGAAGCGCGCGGACTTCTACTATTCCGCGCCGCTGGCGGAGAATCTCGCCTTCAACTTCGGCGGCTATGTCCAGAGCAGCCCCGGCGTCCGCAAGAACCCGTTCGATTATGCCGGCTACCGGATCAAGGGATCGCTGGAATATCGCCTGCCGAGCGGCGGTTCCATTCGCCTGTCCGGACGGCGCGGCGACATGGAAACCGCCTATTACGCCTCCGCCCCGTACCGCTTCGATGATGGCGATCCCGCGAGCATCCCCGGCTTCAACATCCAGCGCGACAATATCGGCGGCGATGCCTTCCGGTCGATCCAGGTGCCGGTATCGACCGCGGTCGACCCCGACGGTTTCCGGCAGTTCCGCTACAAGGACGGTATCCGGTCGCTGTCGAACCAGGCGCGACTGGACATCGACGTTCCGCTTTCGGACACGCTCAGCATCTTCGGGCGCGGCCGCTACATGGACTATAGCTACGACTTCAACGGCCTGTTCCCCGGCTCGGGCACCGGCAACGCGGGTCTCGCCAGCGCCGTCAACTACCTGACGCCGGACCCGGCGGTATCGCCGGTCATCGACCTGCTCCGCGCCGGCTTCGCCGCCTATCCGACCGCCCAGCGGTTCGGCATCCGCAACATCCGCACCGGCGAAGTCATCGGCTCGAACCAGACCGCGGCGCTGAACGCGCTGAACGGCAACGGATTCCTGCAACGCACGACGCTCAACCACGATTATGTCGACGGCCGCGATCTCGGCATCAACGTCGGCACGCGGTGGGAAGTCGGCACCGGTTCGATCAAGAACTCGCTGACCGTCGGCGGCATGTACTACAACGTGCGCCGCAACCAGGACCAGTCGGCCACCGCCAGCGTCGTCAACGACGTGAAGAACAACAGCGACATCTACGACATCGTCGCGCTCGACGCGGGCAATGGAGTCGTCGGGTCGCTGACCGATAGCGGCCTCGTGTCCTATGGCGACTGGGGCAACGGCATCCGCCAGCGCAAGGATGAGAGCTATTCGCTCTATGCCAACGACGAAATCGCGTTCGGCGACCTGCGCATCGACGGCGGCATTCGCTGGGAGAGCGATACGGCGACCGCGTTCGACGGCAACAGCGCGGCGGTCAACCAGGCGGTGCAGCCGAGCGTCGGCGGCGTCGTGCGCAACGTCGGCTCGACCTTCAACGGCACCTTCTCGCCCACCAACGCCGGCCGTACCGGTGCGGACGGCAAGCTGACGCAGGACAAGATCTCCTGGACGGTCGGCGCCAACTATCTGATTACGCCCGGCTTCGCGGTCTACGCGCGCTATGCCGACGGGTTCCAGACCAACAACATCGACCCGATCACGACGATCGAACTCTACGAGGCCGGCGTCCGTTACCAATATGGGCGCCTGTTCAGCGGTTCGGTGACGGTGTTCCGCACCAACTTCAACAACCAGAGCTACAATTTCGCCAACCCTGCGAACCCGACGCAGCAACAGAACATCAACGCCGATCTGCGCACCAAGGGGGTCGAGGTCGATGTCGTGGTTAGACCGGTGCGCTGGTTCTCGGTCGATTTCCAGGGCGTGTTCCAGGACCCGAAGCTGGAGAACCTCCAGATCGACGGCGCGACGCAATCCGGGTTCGAAGGCAATCGACCGGAACGCACGCCGGCGCGCCTGTGGACGGTGACGCCTGCGATCCAGCTGCCGAACGGCCTCGGCGACATCTATGGCCGCTACAAATATGTCGGCAAGATCTTCGCGGATGCCGGCAACGGCGTCGCGCTGCCCAGCTACGGCGTGACCAGCGTCGGCGTGAACCTGAACGTCACGCAGCAATTGCAGGTCAGCTTCAACGCGGAGAACATCTTCGACGTCGTCGGCCTGACCGAGGGCAATCCGCGACAGGGCCAGACACAGGCGATCACCGACGGCTATTTCTACGCGCGCGGGATCGTCGGACCGACCTACGGCGGATCGGTGACGTTCCGCTTCTGACGGGGCGCAGGCGATGAAGACGATATGCAGCGCGATGATGATGGCGGCCGGCACGGCACTCGTTGCACCGTGGCCGGTGATCGCCCAGGCGAAACCCGAACTCGCCTATCAGGTGACGGAGGGTCAGAACCTCAACGCTTTCGTTCGCGACGGCCGCGTCGCGGCGCACCTGTTGCTGCGCAACGGTACGGACCCTCGCATTCTCGTGGCGTTTCCTGCGGGAAATAGCGGCGTCGGCCTGTGGTTCGAGCCGCTGGCGAAGCCGGCGACGTGGCGGCTGGAACAGCCTCCCCACCCGACCACCGCGCCGGGTATCGCTGGCCCCCAGCCAGCGGTCGTTACCATCGCGAGCCTCGCCGCGCCGGAACTGCGCATCAAGCAGGCGGTGATGTCCAGCGTCCGCTTCCTGCGCGACTATCAGGCGATCGGACGCTTCCCGCCGGACGTCTCGTCTACCCCGGTTCTCGCGGGCGACACGATCCGCTGGAGCCGGCCACGGCTCGACGGCAAGCCGGGCTATCTGCTGCAACTGCGCGTGCTCGCCGGCCGCGTGCAGGGATCGCGCATCGTCGCGAACGGCGGCGCACCGATCCGGCTGGAGATCACCGCATCGAGCGGCGAGACACCGCTGACCGGCCTCGCGCAGGCCGATTTGCTCAACGCCCGTGCCGCGAACGACAGTACCGCCCGCAACGCGTTGCGCTTCCTCAGCTACCGCGAGAAGTTCCTCGCCGGTTCGTGGCGGTTCCAGACCTATTTCGGCCGCGACACGCTGATGTCGCTGCGACTGTTGATGCCCGTCCTGCAGCCGCGCGCGATCGAGGCGGGGCTGGGCTCCGTGCTCGCGCGCCTCGATGCGAGCGGCGATGTCGCGCACGAAGAGGGCATCGGCGAATTCGCCGTCGTCGACCGTCGTCAGCACAAGGGCAGCGGCGACGCCGCCGTGCTCGATTACGCGATGATCGACGACGACTACATGCTGGCCCCCGTCGCCGGCAGCTACCTGCTCGATCATGCCGACCGGGCCGCCGCACGCCGCTTCCTTCGCGCGCCGCTGGTCAGCGAAGGCGTGCAGGGCAGGACTGAACCGACCGGGGCGGCATTGGTCCGCAATCTGTGCTTCGTCACTCGGCATGCTCGCGCCTTCGCCGACGCACCCGCTGTCGAGCACCTGATCGCGCTGAAGCCGGGCCGCCTGACAGGCCAGTGGCGCGACAGCGAAGAGGGACTTGGCCGCGGCCGTTACGCCTATGACGTCAACGCGGTGTTCGTCCCCGCCGCATTGGATGCCGCAGCACGGATGATGAAGGCAGGACTGCTGGATCCCTATCTGATGCCTGCCGACCGCGCGCTGCTAGCTGACGCCGGGCGCATGGCGAGCGTCTGGCGCGAGCATGCGCCGGCTCTATTCAGCGTGACGATTCCGAACGCCGACGCCGTGCCGGCGGTTCGCCGTTACGCGAAGAACCTCGCCATTCCCGCCGAGCCGGCGGTCGCCGCGCTGGGTACTTCGCCGCTCGTCTTCCACGCGCTCTCGCTCGATCAGCAAGGGCGGCCAGTGAAGATCGTCAACTCCGACGAAGGCTTCGCGCTGCTGTTTGCGCAACCATCGGCGGCCGACTTGGATACCTACGTCAGCACGGCGATGCGCCCCTTCCCGGCCGGGCTGATGACGGACATCGGCCTGCTCGTCGCGAACTCCGCGCAGGCGGATGCGGCGACGCAAGGTCGCTTCACCCCCGCCGCCTATCACGGTGCGGTCGTGTGGTCGTGGCAGCAGGCGCTGTTCGCCGCCGGCCTGGAGCGGCAACTCGCTCGGCCCGACTTGCCGGCGTCGACCCGATCGGTGCTGACGCGCGCGCAATCGACGCTGTGGCGCGCAATCTCGGCAACGCGGGCGACGCAGAGTTCCGAGCTTTGGTCTTGGGCATTCGAGGGGGGACGCTATAAGGTCGTGGCATTCGGAGCCGGCAAGCAGGACGTGGACGAGTCCAACGCGGCGCAATTGTGGAGCACCGTGTACCTCGCCGTGCAGCCGCCGAAGTAGACCGGATCGACGTTCAGGCTCGATCCGGCTTTCTTGCCCTCCTCATTCTTATAAGCTCATCACTCCGGACGTGCTGAATACCTGCCGTGTTCGGGCAAGGACAACGACCTGCCCCGGCACTCGATGTGCTCCCGCGAAGGCCCATGATCCGAACCAAGTCCGGGTGACGGCGCACCTGCGGTAATCGTTTGAATTCCAGCCTGAATGTCGATCCGTCCGACTTCAGCCCAGCGACAGGAACGCCGTCACCGTCAGCCGCCCGCGTGTCGGGTCGTCGCTCAGCACTGCGTCGGGTGCGATCGCCCCGCTGTGCAGCAACGCGCTACGATACAGCACCGCACGATTGTACCGTGCGTCGACCTGCGCGATCCGCTCAAACAGCGGCGTCGACTCCGTCACATAGCTCGCCGGCGGCGCTCCGCCCTGCTGCAACTCCGCATTGAGCGTCGCAAGGTACCGCTCGGACCGCATTGCGTCGATCGTCTCGTACCCGGTCGCGCGATGCCGGAAGAACGCGGTGCCGTCGCCACCGGCCGGGTCCAGATACTGGACGAGCGCAATGCGGTTCAGGTCCACGGCGTCCATATGTGGCAGTCGCTGCTGCACGCTCAGCGTCTCCGGCGGGTGCGTGACGATCGAGAAGCTGGCGTCGATCAGCGCCACGTCGCCCGCCAGTCCGAACACACCTCTCAGCGCCGTCGTCAGGGCGGGCCGGACGCGGTCGAAATAATCGACCGGCAGCGTGGCGCGGATGCCAGGATAGTGGTTCCGGCTCGGCTCGAACGCGGCGCGCGCGGCCGCAAGACGCAGCGCATCCGGATCGGGGTGGAAGCCGTCGATGATCGCGATCGGCTGTGCCTCCTGTCCGATCCGCCGTGCGGCGATGTCGGGCCGGATCACGCCATCAGCTCCGCCAGCACCGTGTCGTGCAGCGGCAGCGTCGGTGCCGCGCGCGTGATGACGTCGGCGATCTGCTGCACCTGCGCGCGATTGGTGGCGCTGTCGATCGCGTCCGCCAGCGGGTTGTACCCCGTTGCCGTGATCCCCTGCCCGTTCAGCACCGCCAGCCAGCTTGCGTCGCGAAATAGCTCCTCGGGGTCGAGCATCAGCCGGCCGGAGCGGCGATACTGCTCCTCTCGCGCCAGCAGCGTGTCGGGCAGCGTCATCGTCCGGCAGTGTCGCCACAGCGGTTCGTCACGTCCGCTTGTCGCGTGATAGTGGAGGATCAGGAAGTCCCTGATCCCGTCCATGTCTCGTCCCAGCAACTGGTTGTACCGATCGGCGAGCGCGGGGTCGCAATTACGGTCGGGGAACAGCGTCAGCAATTTGGTAATGCCGCTCTGGATCAGGTGGATGCTGGTCGATTCCAACGGCTCCAGAAACCCCGATGACAGCCCGACCGCTACGACATTGCCCCGCCACGCGCGCCGCCGCATACCCGCGGCGAAGCATAGCATGCGCGGTTCCGCCAATGCTTCGCCGTCGAGGTTCGCAAGCAGGGTCGCCGCCGCTTCGTCGTCCGAGATATATCGTGACGCATAGACATACCCGTTCCCGGTGCGATGCTGGAGCGGGATCCGCCACTGCCATCCCGCCGCACGCGCCGTGGACCGCGTAAAGGGCGTCGTCGCCGCGGTCCGCGCGCACGGGACCGCCACCGCGCGGTTACAGGGCAACCAGTGGGACCAGTCCTCGAACACCTCCCCCATTGCCTTTCCAATTAGCAGCGCACTGAAACCCGAGCAGTCGACGAACAGGTCACCCTCCAGCCGCTCGCCGCGCTCCGTCGTGAGCGCCGTGACGAAGCCCGTCTCCGGGTGCCGCTCGACCGCCTGCATCTTACCCTCGACCCGCTGCACGCCGTGCCGCTCGCTCAGCCGGCGCAGATAGGCCGCATAGAGGCCGGCATCGAAATGATAGGCGTAGCCGAGCGTCGAGAGGATCGATCGCCCATCGCCGGCAGGCTTCGCGAACCGTCCCTGCGCCGCCAGTCTGCCCGCCAGCGATAGATCGGATAGCGGCATGTCCAGCCCCTCCGCTTGTGCCTTCAGCCAGCGATGGTGGAAGGCGACCCCCGGCAGCGACGCGCCGAACTGGCCGAACGGGTGGAAGTAGCGGCTGCCCGGCGCCGCCCAGTCGACGAACTCGATACCCAGCTTGAACGTCGCCTTGGTCGCGCGGAGGAACTCCGCCTCGTCCAGACCGATCAGGTCGTTGAACCAGTGGATCGTCGGGATCGTCGCCTCGCCGACCCCAACGGTGCCGATCTCCTCCGACTCCAGCAGCGTGATCGATACGGAGCGGCCGAAGCTGCGCGACAGCGCCGCCGCCGTCATCCAGCCGGCAGTCCCACCCCCCAGGATTACGACGCGCCGTATTCGTGCCTGCGGGTCCATATCGCTTGGTAGGCCGATCCGGCAGCAAATGCACCCGGATTGGCGCGCGTTTTCCGGCTGCCGAGACCGGCTTGGGCTGCTAGCCTCGCGCAATGGATGCGCACGACATTGCGGCCCCGGCCCGCCGTACCCCGCTCAATCCCGCATCCTGGTCGGAGGCGGAGCGGATCGCGGCGCTAGAAAGTTATGCGATCCTCGACACCCCGCGCGAGCCCGATTTTGACGACCTGGTCCGGCTGGCGGCGGAAACCTTCGGAGCGCCAATCGCGGTCGTGAACCTAGTGTCGACCGATCGCCAGTGGTTTAAGGCCGAGTTGGGGATCGGCGGGCGCGAACTGCCGCTCGACGTGTCGATCTGTGCGCACGCCATCCTCCAGAACGACGTCATGGTCGTGCCCGATACGCGTGCGGACGAACGCTTCGCGGCCAATCCGCTGGTCACTGCGGAGGGTGGTTTGCGGTTTTATGCGGGGGCGTTGCTGCGTAGTGCGAGTGGTTTGCCGATTGGTACCGTTTGCGTGCTCGACCGGGTGCCGCGGCCGGATGGGATTACGGCGCATCAGCGGCTGGTGCTGGAGGTGTTGGCGCGTCAGGTCATGACGCAGCTGGAGCTTCGCCGCGCGTTGAGGGAGCAGGAACAGCGCGGCGAGGAACTCACCCGGACGGTCGCGCGGCAGCAGCAGGCGGAAACCGCGCTGCGGGCGATCGAGGAGCGGTACCGGCTGGTCGCGCGCGCCACCAACGATGCCGTCTGGGATTGGGATTTCGCGACCAATCACGTGATCTGGAATGCTGCGCTGGCGGCCCATTACGGTTACGAGCCGGACGAGGTGGAGGCGACCGGCGAGTGGTGGATCGCGCACATCCACCCCGATGACCGCGAACGGATCGACGGCAGCATCCACGCCGCTATCGACGGCGGCGCCGAAAGCTGGAGCGGCGAGTATCGGTTCCGCCGCTTCGACGGCAGTTACGCCAGCGTGCTGGATCGCGGCCATGTGATCCGCGACGACGATGGCGTCGCGCAGCGCATGATCGGCGCCATGCTCGACATGACCGAGCGTCAGGAGAACCGCGCCGCGCTCGCGAGGAGCGAGGAACGGCTGCGGATGGCGACGGAGGCCGCCGATGTGGGGTTCTGGGACGTCGACGTGGTCGCCGACGTGCTGATCTGGCCGCCGATCGTGAAGCGGATGTTCGGGATCTTCGCGGACGTGCCGGTGACGATGCAGGATTTTCGCGAGGGCGTTCATCCGGAGGATCGCGACCGAACCTTCGCCGCCTATGCCGCCGCCTGCGATCCCGACCGGCGCACGCTCTACGATGTCGAGTATCGCGCGGTCGGCAAGGATGACGGGGTCGTCCGCTGGATCGCCGCCAAGGGCCGCAGTCAGTTCGACGAGCATGGCCGCTGCATGCGGATCGTCGGCACCGCCGTCGATGTGACGGAGCGCAAGCGGGCGGAGGACGTCCTTCGCACCAGCGAGCGGCGCCTGCGTTTCCTGCGCGACCTCGACGAGACGCTCCAGGCGGCGACCGACGCCCCCACCGCCATGCTGGCCGCGGCGGAACTGCTGGCGCGGCATGTCGACGCCTCGCGCTGCGCCTATGCGGATGTCGACGCCGACAGCGACCGGTTCTTCATCCGCGACGACTATGTCGCGCCCGGCATCGCCAGCTCCGCCGGCACCTACAGCCTGGACCTGTTCGGATCGCGTGCCGCCGCCGACATGCGCAAGGGTCGGACGCTGGTCGTATCCGACGTCCCGGCGGAACTTGCCCCGGCCGATGGGCGCGACATGTTCCTGTCGATCGGCGTCGGCGCGATCATCTGCTGCCCGCTGGTCAAGGACGGACGGCTGGTGGCGATGATGGCGGTGCATCAGGATCGCCCGCGCACGTGGCGGGGCGAGGATGTCGCCCTGGTCGAGACCGTGGTCGAACGCTGTTGGGCGCACGTCCAGCGCGTCGGCGCGGAGGCGCGGCTGCGCGAGAGCGAGGAACGCTACCGCACCCTGTTCGAGGCGGTGGATGTCGGCTTCTGCGTGGTGGAGATGAGGTTCGAGGGCGACCGCGCCGTCGACTACCGCTTCGACGAGGTGAACCCCGCGTTCGAACGGCAGACGGGCCTGATCGGGGCCGTCGGTCGCTGGATGCGCGACCTCGTACCAGAGCATGAGCAACACTGGTTCGACGTTTACGGCCGGGTCGCGCAGACGGGCGAGCCTGTGCGGTTCGAAAACGGCTCCCGGGCGATGGGCCGCTGGTTCGACGTGCACGCCTTCCGTCCGAGCGACGCGGATCCGAACCGTGTCGCGATCCTGTTCAACGACATCAGCGCGCGCAAGCAGGCCGAGGACCGGCTGCTCGACCTGAACGAGACGCTGGAACGGCAGGTGCTGGAGCGGACTACGCAGATCCGCCAATATCACGATATTGTTGAATCGACGGGCTCGCCGATCTGCGCGTTCGATGCCAATCTGCGCCTGATCGCCTTCAACAAGGCGCACAATGACGAGTTTCGCCGCGTCAACGGCTTCGACACGAAGATCGGCGACGTCTTTCCCGACCTGTTCATACCCGAACAGCGGGAGGTCATGCGCGGACTGATGCGGCGCGCGCTGAACGGCGAGACGTTCACGATCGTCGAAACGTTCGGCCGTCCCGAACTGGGTCAGCCCGCCTGGGAGATCACCTACACGCCGCTGCGCGACGACAGCGGCCGGATCATCGGCGCATTCCATCTGGCGAACGACATCTCCGATCGTCTGCGCGCCGAAGCCGATCTCGCGGCGACGCAGGAAGCTCTGCGCCAGAGCCAGAAGATGGAGGCGATGGGCAGTCTGACCGGTGGTGTCGCGCATGATTTCAACAACCTGCTGACGCCGATCGTCGGCAGCCTCGACATGCTCCAGCGCAAGGGACTGGGCGGCGAGCGGGAGCAGCGCCTGATCGCCGGTGCGATCCAGTCGGCCGATCGCGCCAGGACGCTGGTCCAGCGGTTGCTGGCGTTCGCGCGCCGGCAACCGCTCCAGCCGCGCGCCGTCGACCTGAAGGCGCTGGTGGGCGGGATGGCCGATCTGGTCGCCAGCACGTCGGGTCCGCAGATCAAGCTGGACGTCGAGGTCGCGAACGACCTGCCCGCGGCCGTCGCCGACCAGAACCAGCTGGAGATGGCCATCCTGAACCTCAGCGTGAACGCCCGCGATGCGATGCCGGAGGGTGGCAGGCTCAGCATCACGGCGCGCCCCGCCACGTCGGACGAGGCGCAACGGGCAGGGCTCCGGTCGGGCCATTACGTGCGGCTGGCGGTGGCGGATACGGGCACCGGTATGGACCCGGATACGCTGCGGCGCGCGGTAGAGCCGTTCTTTTCGACCAAGGGTATCGGGAAGGGAACCGGGCTTGGGCTGTCGATGGTCCACGGCCTTGCGGCGCAGCTCGGCGGTGCACTGACGATCGACAGCCGGCCGGGGCTTGGAACCGCCGTCGTCCTGTGGCTGCCGAGTACCGATGCCAGCCCGGATGGCATCGAGCGTGCGGACGAGGTGGCCACCACGCCGCGCGCGGGATCGGTACTGGTCGTGGACGACGAGGAACTGGTGCGCTCCAGCACCGCCGACATGCTCGCCGATCTGGGCTATGCGGTAATCGAGGCGAACTCTGCTGAGGATGCGCTCAGCCGGCTGGATGCCGGGTTGCGGCCCGACCTGCTCGTCACCGATCATCTGATGCCGGGCAAGACCGGCA
Source organism: Sphingomonas longa (assembly GCF_016892685.1). Classification (NCBI taxonomy): domain Bacteria; kingdom Pseudomonadati; phylum Pseudomonadota; class Alphaproteobacteria; order Sphingomonadales; family Sphingomonadaceae; genus Sphingomonas; species Sphingomonas longa. Next base: position 73,123 of record NZ_JAFEMC010000007.1, on the reverse strand, counting down.
CCGAGCTTGCGCGCGACGTGCTACGCCGGCTGCCGGCCACGCGTGTCCTGATCGTATCCGGTTATGCCGATGTCGAAGGGATCGCGCCCGACCTGCCGCGGCTGGTGAAGCCGTTCCGTCAGGCGGACCTGATCGCGATACTGGCGGAAGCCGCCAGCCACTGACACGGTGTTGTCGTTCCGAACCAGCGCCTTATACTCGGACAAAATGGAGTGACGGCGATGCGGATTTTAGGTGCGGTCGGACTGTCGTTGACTGCTGTCGTATCGCTTCCGGCCGCAGCTCAGTTGCCGAACACGATCCTCTACGGGGTCGCCTATTACGACGAATACACGCCGGTCGACCGGGTCGACGAGGATGCGCGAATGATGAGGGCGGCGGGCATCACGGTCGTCCGCATCGCGGAGTCGACATGGGGAACGCTGGAGCGGCAGCCGGGAGTTTTCGACTTCAGCCATGTCGATCGGATGCTGGCGGCGATGCATCGTCAGGGCATCAAGGTCATCGTCGGTACGCCCACCTATGCGGTGCCGACGTGGTTGGCGCGCACCCATCCGAACGTGCTGGTCGTCACGCCGCAGGGTCGCGCGGAGTATGGCCGGCGGCAGAACATGGACATCACCGATCCAGACTACCGCGCCGCGTCGGAACGCGTGATCGTCGCACTGATCGATCACGTGAAGGATCATCCCGCCGTCATCGGCTATCAGCTCGATAACGAGACCAAGGCTTACAACACCAGCGGCCCGAACGTGCAGACCGCCTTCGTCGCATCGATGAAGACGAAGTGGCCGAGCCTCGATGCGATGAACAAGGCATACGGCCTCGACTACTGGAGCAACCGCATCAACAGGTGGGAGGACTTCCCCTCCGTCAACGGATCGATCAACGCCAGCCTGTCGAACGCCTTCGCAACGTTCCAGCGCAGCCTCGTCACCGACTTCCTGACGTGGCAGGCGAAGCTCGTGCGCGCGCATGCGAAACCAGGTCAGTTCCTGACGCAGAACTTCGATCTCGGCTGGCGCGGTCATTCGTTCGGCATCCAGCCGGAGGTCGATCACTGGAAATCGGCGAGGCCGCTCGATATCGCGGGCATCGACATCTATCATCCCAGTCAGGACAAGCTGACGGGGGCGGAAATCGCGTTCGGCGGCGACGTGACCCGATCCATGCGCAACGGCCAGAATTACTTGGTGCTGGAGACGGAGGCGCAGGGTTTTGCGCACTGGACTCCCTATCCCGGCCAGTTGCGCTTGCAGGCGTTCAGCCACCTGGCGTCGGGCGCGCAGATGGTCGAATACTGGCACTGGGCAACGACCGCGAACGCGATCGAAACCTATTGGCGCGGGCTGCTGTCGCAGGATTACAAGCCGAACGCCGTCTATGCGGAGGCATCGACGGTGGGGGCCGACCTGAAACGCATCGGGCCGAAACTCGCGGGCATGTCCAAGCGCAACCGCGTCGCGATCTACGTCAGCAATATCGCGCTCAGCGCCTTCGACTCGTTCAAGCCGGACGGTGGCGTCGACTATAATCAGGTGCTGCGGCCGTTTTACGACGCGTTGTACCGGATGAACGTCGAGGTCGACATTCTGTCGCCGGACTCCACCGCGAAGCTGGACGACTACAAGCTGATCGTGGTGCCCGCCCTTTACGCGGCCAGCGATGCCGAGATCGGCCGGCTGAACGACTTCGCCAAGCGCGGCGGCCACCTGCTCTATACGTTCAAGAGCGGCTTTTCCGACGAGAACACCAAAGTGCGCTACGCGACGCAGCCCGGCGCGATCGCGGAGGCGGCGGGCGTGACGTATCAGCAGTTCACGATCCCGGAGGGCGTCACGCTCGACGGCGATCCGTTCGGCGTCGGCGAGACGGACAACACGGCACGCTGGTGGATGGAGATGCTGACCCCCACCACCGCCAAGGTCGTCGCGCGCTACAAGCATCCGTCGTGGCCCGCGTCCGCGGCGATGACGCGCAACGACTGGGGCAAGGGCGAGGTCAGCTATATCGGCTTCATGCCCAGCGATGCGCTGGTCGAAAGGATCGTCGCGGCGGAGGTCGAGCGGGCGGGCGTGCAGCCGACCCTGCCTGGCGTTCGTTTCCCGTTGATCGTGAAGGGTGGCACGCTGAAGAACGGGCACCGCGTCCATTACGTCTTCAACTATTCGGCGAGCCCGCAACACCTGTCGTTCACTCGCGGCGGCACGGAATTGCTGAAGACGCGTAAGGTCGCGGCTGGCGCACCGCTTTCCTTGATCCCTTGGGATGTCGCGATCGTCGAGGAGGACGGGCGCTAGCGCGAGCCATATTTTTGCGAGCATCTTATCGGCCAACAACCGCGCGCTACATCACCGGCTCCACGTCGAAGGAGCGAAGCGCATGAAAACGAGCGGCAATACCATCCTCATCACCGGCGGCGGATCGGGAATCGGTGAGGCGCTGGCTCACCGTTTCCATGATGCGGGCAACACCGTCATCGTCGCCGGCCGTCGTCTCGATGCGCTGCAAAAGGCGTGCGCCGATCGCGAGAACATGCACGCGATCACGCTGGACGTGGAAAGCGCGGAGGGTGTCGCCGACTTCGCCAAGCGCCTGCTCGCCGACCATCCCACGCTCAACGTTCTCATCAACAATGCCGGCATCATGCGGTTCGAGACGTTGGACCGGTCGCGCGACCTTGCGGATGCGGAGGCGACGATCACGACCAACCTGCTCGGTCCGATCCGGCTGATCGATGCGCTGATCGATCACCTGACGCAGCAGCAGGATGCCGCGATCGTCAACGTCACGTCCGGCCTGGCGTTCGTGCCGATGGTCGCCACCCCGACCTACAATGCCACGAAGGCGGCGATCCATTCCTACACCGTCGCGATGCGCCACGTGCTGAAGGACAAGGTCGAGGTCATTGAACTCGCGCCGCCGGCGGTGCAGACCGGCCTGACGCCGGGTCAGGAAAACCGCCCCGGCTATCAGCCGCTGGACGAGTTCGCGGACGAGGTCATCACGCTGTTCCGGCAACAGCCGACCCCGCCCGAAATCCTGGTCGAGCGCGTCGGCTTCCTGCGCCGTGCCGAAGCGGAAGGGCGGTTCGACGAGACGTTGGTGCAGCTGAACGAGTTCGCCGCCAAGGCGCGCGGCGAATAGGGGGCCGGAGGATCGTTCACGCTCCAGTTAGCTTGCCCCGCTAAAGCACAAGCGTGGGCTGGGGCGTAACATCGATCATCGTCGCGGCGGCGGTGCTGGTAGCGGGCGGCGCGGCGGCGCAATCCGTTGTCATCCCGCCGCTGCCGCCGCCGCCGACCGTCCTGCAAACCGCCGATGCGGCGCGGATGCAGGACGCCGGTGCGATCGCGGCAAGGCTAGCGGTCACGCCGGAAGAAGCCGCCCGGCAGCTGCGCCTGCAAGAGGCGAGCATCCCCGCGACGGAGGACATCGCCCGCCGCTATGCCGACCGCCTCGCCGGGATCGCCATCGATCATCGGCCGACGTTCCGCATCGTCGTGCTGCTCACCGGCGACACGCCCTTGGCCGAGGAAACGCTGAACCTCGCCGGCGACACCGCGGTCGTCAGCTTCGTCACTGGAGCAAAGGCCAGCCAGACCGAGCTGGTGCAGGCGATCACCGCGCATCAGGCGGCGATCCGCGCCAGCCTGATCGGGCCGCCGGGGCTCGGCGTCGATCAACGCACGGGCGAACTCGTCGCGGTGGTTTCCGGCCGCGATGTCGAGCGCGAGGGCGTCGAGCTGCTGCGTGATCGGCTCGCGACGTTGGCGGGAGTCCCGGTGCGGCTGCGCGTGGTCGATCAGCCGGCGCTGGACCTGCAGGACGTGTCGGGCGGCATGCGGCTGATGGGCAGCGTGCCGGGAGACACCCGCCGCTATGTCTGCACATCCGGCTTCGTCGTCACCGACGGCACGCGCGACGCGATCGCCACCGCCGCGCATTGTGCGGACTCGGTCAGCGTCCGCACCGCCGACGGAGGCGAGGAGATGCTGGAGTTCGCCGGACAATGGGGTTGGGGCAACCAGGATGTGCAGATCAACCTCAGCCCCCGCCCCCTCCAGCCCGTGTTCTTCGCGGACACCGCGAAGATGCTGACCCGCCCGGTCACGGGCGCGCGCGGGCGAGCAGCGACGCGGGCGGGCGACATCGTCTGCCATCGCGGCGAGCGGACCGGTTATAGCTGCTCGCTGGTGGAGCTGACCGACTTCGCACCCGCCGGCGACCTGTGCGGCGGTGCGTGCCTGCCGACGTGGACGACGGTGGCGGGGCCGACCTGCAAGGGCGGCGACAGCGGCAGCCCGGTGTTTCTCGGCACCACCGCCTATGGCATCCTGAAGGGCGGCAGCTATCGCACGGACGGCAGCTGCGCGTTCTACTTCTATATGTCGACGGATTATCTGCCGACCGGCTGGCGATTGCTGACCGCGCCTTAGAGCGCCCTTGCTTTGTGGACGCTGCTCAGACAAATAGCGATGGTATACGGTATTCAGGGGATGCGGAATGAGGATGTTTCGGTCGGTCAGCCTTTGGGCGATGATCGCGGTCGTCCCCGCCCTGCTCGGTCCGGCGGTGCACGTCACGGCACAGGATAAGCCCGCGAAGCCCAGCTACCCGCCGATCGCGACGACGCCGTACCGCGTCGGTACCTTCGCGCTGGCGCTGCGCAGCGACACGCAGACGCTGGCCAGCCTTCGCCCCGATGCCGCGCCCGGCTTCGATTTCGTCCCGTCCGCGCGGGAGGCAGAGCGGGCCGGCGACGGCTATGTCCATATCGGCGACCTCCATCTGCGACTGCGCAGCGGCGGCGGCGAATGGCGTGACTTCGCGTCGGCCAAGGCACGCCGCCCGATTACCGCACTTCCGGCTGCGGCCGGGATGATCGCAGGGGCGGACATCACCGCGACAATGGGCGACGGCCTGCCGCTGACGATCGAACGCCGCTGGATGAACGACAACGGCGTGCCGACGTTGCGTTTTACCATTATCAACAGCAGCGCCGCTCCGGTCGAGATCGGCGCACTCGGCATGCCGATGGTGTTCGACAACATCATCACCGATCGCTCGCTGGACGAGGCGCATGCTCAGGCGAGCTTCGTCGACCCGTATATCGGCCGCGACGCGGGATATCTTCAGGTCACTCGGCTGAACGGCGCCGGCCCCGCCCTGCTCGTCCTGCCCGATGCGGCGAGTCCGCTGGAGGCGTGGCGGCCGATCCTGCAGGACAAGTGGGCGAAGGAGGCGGCGTTCACCGACCGGAGCGATCGCGGCCAGACCTCCGAGGGGTTCTACGACTGGACGGTCGCCAGCAAGGGCTTCGCCGAGCGCGAATGGGCGAAGGCCGCGGAGCAGTGGAATACGCCGACCAGCTTCACGCTGGCCCCCGGCGAGCGGCGGACGGTCGGCGTCCGCCTCGTCCCATCTCCCAGCATCCGGGCGATCGAGACGACGCTGGCGGCGCAGCAGCGGCCGGTCGCCATCGGAATTCCCGGCTATGTCGTGCCCACCGATCTGGAGGCGTCGCTGTTCGTGAAGGCGCCGAAAGCCATCACCAGCCTGACCGTGGAGCCGGCCGACGCGCTGACCGTGACCCGCGCGGGGGAGGTCAATGGCTGGCAGAAGCTGGCGGTGCGCGGCACCGGCTGGGGCCGGGCGCGGCTTTCGATCGGCTATGCGGACGGCAGCGTCCAGACGGTCAGCTACTTCGTAACGAAGCCGCTGGACCAGACGATGGCAGACATCGGCCGCTTCTCGACGACGAAGCAGTGGTTCGAGGGCAAAGGTGATCCGTTCGGCCGCTCGCCTGCGATCCTGACCTATGACCGCGAGGCGAACGCCATCGTGACGCAGGAACCGCGCGTCTGGATCGCGGGGATGAGCGACGAGGGCGGCGGCGGCAGCTGGGTCGCGGCGATGATGAAGCAGCTCGATCACCCCGACGCGGTGGAGATCGCCCGGCTGGAGCGGCTGGTGAACGAAACCGTCGTCGGCGGCCTTCAGGTCGCGACCGGTCCGACCGCGGGCGCGGTGAAGAAGAGCCTGTTCTATTACGACCCGAAGCTGCACCCCGGCTTCTACAATGCGGCGGCCAATTGGAAGACGTGGACCTCCTGGTCGAAGAAGGACGCCGGCGATCTGGGGCGCGCCTACAACTACCCGCACGTCGCGATCGGGCACTGGGTGCTGTACCGCACCGCGCGCAATCATCCCGGGCTGGTCAAGACGCAAAGATGGCGCTGGTACCTCGACAAGGCGTACCAGACCACCGTCGCGATGATGCGCGACGCGCCCTATTACGCCGAGTTCGGGCTGATGGAGGGCGACGTGTTCGTCGACATCCTGAAGGACCTGAAGCGCGAGGGACTGACCGCGGAGGCGACCAACATGGAAGCGCTGATGCGCAAGCGCGCCGACCATTGGCAGACGCTGAAATATCCGTTCGGCAGCGAGATGGCGTGGGATTCGACCGGTCAGGCGGAGGTGTATGCGTGGATGCGGTATTTCGGCCACCAGCCGCAGGCGGATGTCACGCGCGAGGTGATCCTGGGATACGACCCGACGGTGCCGAACTGGGGCTATAACGGCAATGCGCGCCGATATTGGGATTTCCTGTACGGTGGCAAGGTCGCGCGGATCGAGCGGCAGGTCCACCATTACGGATCGACGCTGAACGCCGTGCCGCTGTTCGACGCCTATCGTCAGAACCCGGCGGACACGCACCTTCTGCGCGTCGCATATGGCGGCCTGCTCGGCGGAATCACCAATGTCGACGGCGAAGGGTTCTCGTCCGCCGCATTCCACTCCGCGCCCGACATGATGACATGGGACGCCTATTCCGGCGATTACGGCATGGGCTTCTACGGCCACGCGCTGACCGCCGCGACCTATGTCGTGAAGGACGCGCAGTTCGGCTGGCTGGCGTACGGCGGCAACCTGCGCGAGAATGCCGGGTCCGTCACCGTCGTCCCCAAAGACGGTGCACGCAGCCGGCTGTTCGTCGCGCCGGCGGGGGCATGGATCACGTTGGAGGCGGGCAAGATCGCGCAGGCCCGGTACACGCCGGCGACGGGGCGCATCACGCTGACGCTTGATCCCGCGACGCCCACGACCCCGGCCGCGCGACTGTTCGTGGAGGCAGGTGCCGCCGGTGGCCGTGTCTATGCACCGGTCGGCAAGGCGGTGGTACGCGGCGGCTATTCGATCCCGCTGGCCACGCGCTCCACCACGGTCGAGCTTACCCCGTCATAATCCGGGCGAAGACCACCCGACCGGTCGCTCATACGGCGGCCGGTCGCTCGCGCTTGTCGCCGGACAGGCCGGCGCTGAAATGCCCCTTGGTCATCGGCGTCACGCGGATCGACGCGAACACGCCGTTGACGGTGTAGGGCTCCTCCGCGAGGAACGCCTCGGCCTCGGGACGGCCGTTCAGGTCGATCAGGAACAGGCTGCCGATCTGGTCGTAGCAGGCGTCGTCCCAAAGGGGCCCAGAGAAGAAGATGCGCTCGGCATACAGCTTCAAATAGGCACGGTGGGCGAGGCGATGCTCGTCGCGCAACGGGCGCGATTCGGGTACATCGGTACAGTAAATCGCCCAGATCATTGCGTCGGCCGTTCCGTTCTTTGCCAAGGTGTTGACGGTACAGGACCGGACCGGCCGGCATCAAACGAAACTCCTTCGCGCCCACCGCCAAACATCTTACCGCGTGCATGACGTTCCTCATCGATCCGTCCCGGCTTACCCTGATATCGTGCAAGTCCGTGAAACGTCGGACCGCGATGGGGATGAGGATGACGGGCGAAGTGTCGAGTGCCGCGACGAAACTCGGGTCAAGGACCAGCGCACGATGAAGGTGGGCTATATCGGCCTGGGGACGATGGGTCGTTCGCTCGCCGCGCATCTTCCGAAGGTGTGCGACCTTCACGTCTATGATCGCAGCACAGCGGCGATGGATACGCTCGTCGCGGCGGGAGCCCATGCCGCCAGCTCGCTTGCCGACCTTGCAAGCGACAGCGCCTGCATCTTCCTCTGCCTGCCTCGCAGCGCCGACGTCGAAGACGTGCTGTTGGCGCCCGGCGGGCTTGCGGAGTCCCTGGCCGCGGGGACGGTCGTCGTCGACCAGACCAGCGGGATCCCCAGCGAAACCCGCCGCTTCGCCGCGGTGCTCGCCGATCGAGGGATTGCGCTGATCGACGCGCCGGTGGCGGGCGGCGTCCCCGCCGCGATTGCCGGCAGCATCACGATCATGGCGTCGGGCGCGCCGGAAGCCTACCGCAAGGCCCTGCCGCTGATGCACGCGATCTCGCCCAAGGTGCATCGCTGCAGCGACCGGGTCGGCGACGCCCAGGCGCTGAAGTCGATCAACAATATCATCAACGCCGCCTATCGGATGAGCACGCTGGAGATCGTAGCGGTCGGGCGGGCGCTCGGCTTGTCGATCGCAGCGATGACGACGGCACTCGACAGCGGAGGCGGGCGCAACTTCATCACGGGGAAACTCCTGCCTGCGGTAGTGGCGGGGAAATCCTCCACGGATTTCGCCTTGGCGTTGATGGTCAAGGACCTCGATCAGGCGATCGCGCTCGGGGTCGAGGCGGGTGCCGCGATGCCGGCGTCGGGCACCGCGCGCGAGATGATCCGGCTGGCATTCAACCTGCTGGGACCCGAAGCGCGGCTGGATGACGTGGTGCCGTTCATGGAGCGCGCGACCGGACAGGATTTTGCGGCAAAAGGCGCGGCCCCGTCCGCAGCCAAGGCTGGCGCGGCGATCACCCTGATCGAAACGGCACTGGCGGCCAGCAACCTCTTCATCGTTCTGGAGAATGCCGTGGCGGCGGAACGGATGGGTCTGGACCTCACGGCGATCGAGCCAATCCTTGCCAGCGGCTCCGCCTACAGCGCGGCGGCCGCGGCCGCATTCGCCGCCGTTCGCGGGGAGGCGGCCGCCGGGCCGCCGCTGGCCGCCACGGTCGACGCGCTGACGCGGCTGACCGCACTCGGCGCGCGGCACGGCGTCACGCTGATGATGACGAACACGATCCGCACCGGATATCTTCAGGCCGCCCAGCGTGGCGGCGCGGGCATTGCCGCTCTGGTGCCGAGCCACAGGACGTTCGCACAATGACCGACTACCCATATCCGCGCGTCGGGCTGCTGATCGACGGCGAATGGATCTACGACCGTCCGGGCGGCGAGGATATCGTCAATCCCAGCGACGAAAGCGTCATCGGTCGCACCACCCACGCGACCGAAGCCGATCTGGACCGCGCGCTTGCCGCCGCCGAACGGGGCTTTGCCGTGTGGCGCAAGGTGTCGCCGCCCGATCGGTCGGCGCTGCTCCACCGCGTCGCCGATCTGGTGCGCGAGCGGATCGAGCTGTTCGCCGCCACGATCACGCGCGAACAGGGCAAGCCGCTCGCCGATGCGCGCGCCGAGGTGATCCGTTCGGCGAGCTTCCTCGACTGGGATGCGGAGCAATTGCTGCGCCGCTACGGCCGGATCGTGCCGTCCGCGCATCCGATGCAGCAACTCGTCGTGCGCGAACCGGTCGGACCCGTCGCCGCGTTCACGCCGTGGAACGTGCCGCTGAGCGCGCCGTCGCGCAAGATATCCGGATCGCTCGCCGCGGGGTGTTCGGTCATCATCAAGCCGGCGGGGGAAACGCCCGCCACGACCTGCCTGTTCGCGCAATGCTTCATGGATGCGGGCCTGCCGCCCGGCGTGATCAATATCGTCCACGGCGTTGCCGGCGATATCTCGACCAAGCTGGTGCTGTCGCCGGTGATCCGCATGGTGACGCTGACCGGATCGGTCGGGGTCGGCAAGCAGCTTTCCCGCCTCGCCGCGGAGGGGGTGAAGCCCGCGCTGATGGAATTGGGCGGTCATGCGCCGGTGCTGATCGACGGAGACGTCGATCCCGCCAACGTCGCGGCACAGGCGGTCGTCGCCAAGTTCCGGATGGCGGGGCAGATCTGCGCATCGCCGACCCGCTTCCTGATCCATCGCGGTGTCTACGATGCGTTCGTCACCGCCTTCGCCGCGGGCGCGGACGCGCTGACCGTCGGCGACGGTTTCGAAGAGGGAATCGGCATGGGGCCGCTGGTCAATGGCCGGCGCGTGATCGAGATGGAGCGGCTGGTCGCGGACGCCGTCGCGCGCGGCGCACGGATCGCAGCCGGTGGGCGTCGGGTCGGCAATCGCGGCCATTTCTACGCGCCGACCGTCCTCGCCGACGTACCGCTCGATGCCGAGGCGATGTGGACCGAGCCGTTCGGTCCGCTCGCGCTCTGCACGCCGGTCGACGATATGGATCAGGCGCTGCGCATCGCCAACGACGCGCATGTCGGGCTCGCCGCCTATGTCTTCACCAACGCGATCGACAAGGTCGATCACCTGTGGAGCGAGCTGCACTGCGGCGTCGTCGCGACCAACAGCTTCGCCGTGTCCGGTGCGGAGGCGGAGTTCGGCGGCGTCAAGGAGAGCGGCGTCGGTCGTGAAGGCGGCGAACAGGGCCTCGACGCCTATCAGGTGACCAAGACGGTGTTGAAGCAGATGGTCCGCGCCTGAGTCGCGAGCGCCCTTGGAGGACGGAACCACGCCGCACGACACCGATACGAACGCCGCCGACCCGGCGCTCGCACCGTTCCGCCAGCCGGTGTTTCGGGCGGTGTGGATCGCCAGCCTGGTGTCCAACTTCGGCGGGCTGATCCAGTCGGTCGGGGCGGCGTGGATGATGACGACAGTCGGCGGCACCCCGCAACAGGTGGCGCTGGTGCAGGGTGCGACGACGCTGCCGATCCTGCTGCTGGCATTGTGGGCGGGCGCCGCGGCGGACAATCTCGACAAGCGCAAGGTGATGCTGTGGGCGCAGCTGGCGATGCTGGCGCTGTCGGCCGCGCTGGCGGTGCTGGCGTGGATCGGCTGGCTGTCGCCCGCGATCCTGTTGTTCTTCACCTTCGCCATCGCCTGCGGCACCGCGATCAACGGCCCCGCGTGGCAGGCGTCGGTCAGCGACATGGTGCCGCGCGCCGCCCTGCCGCAGGCGGTGGCGCTGAACGGCATGGGCTTCAACATCGCGCGCAGCGTCGGCCCGGCGGTGGGCGGCGCGATCATCGCGCTGGCCGGCGCGGCGGCGGCGTTCCTGGTCAACGCCTTGTCCTATGTCGGCCTGATCGTCGTGCTGGCGCGGTGGCGTCCGGTGCGCCCACCACGATTGTTGCCGCGCGAGCAACTGGGCGGGGCGATGACCGCCGGCCTGCGCTATGCCGTGATGTCGCCGCACCTGCGCGTCGTGCTGGGCCGGGCGGCGATCTTCGGCATCGGCGCCAGCGCGGTGCCGGCGTTGCTGCCGCTGGTCGCACGCGACCTGATCGGCGGCGGGCCGCTGACCTATGGCCTGTTGTTCGGCGGGTTCGGCCTGGGCGCGGTGGTCGGTGCGCTGGTGCTGCAACCGCTGCGCCGGCGCTGGTCGACGGAGGGCGTGACGACGCTCGCCTCGCTGGTGCTGGCGGCGGGCGCGATCGGCGCGGGTCTGGGTGGATCGTTGCTGCTGGCGCTGCCGGCGATGACGCTGGCGGGGGCCGGCTGGGTGTTCGCGCTCGCCACGCTCAACGTCAGCGTCCAGCTCGCTACGCCGCGCTGGGTGGTCGCCCGCGCGCTCGCGCTGTTCCAGATGGCGGCGTATGGCGGGATGGCGCTGGGCAGCTGGCTGTTCGGGATCGCCGCGCAGGATCATGGCCCGGCGATCGCGCTGATGCTGGCCGGCGGCGTGCTGATCGTCAGCGCGCTGAGCGGCCGGCTCTATCCGCTGTCGGATACCGACGACGTCTCGCTCGACCCGCTCGACGACTGGAAGGAGCCGGATACGGCGGTTCCGGTCGACATGCGCAGCGGCCCGATCACGATCGCGGTCGAACACCGCGTCGCGCCGGAGGACATCGTCGCTTTCCTGGCGCTGATGAGCGAACGCCGCCGCATCCGCATGCGCGATGGCGCGCGGCATTGGCTGCTGTCGCGCGATCTCGCCGATCCCACCCTGTGGGTCGAGCGGTTCGATTTCGCGACGTGGCTCGACTATGTCCGCCACAACCAGCGCCGGACCATCGCCGATGCGGAAAACCAGGACGCGCTGCGCCGGCTGCGGATCGGGGGATTGCCGTCGGTCGTCCACCGCCTGATCGAACGCTCGGTCGGCGTCGTGCCCACCAGTCTCGACGAACCGACGACGCGCGAACCGATGACCGATCCGACGCGCGCAGCCTGATGGTGAGCGGTCTTCATGATGGTATCAACGACCAGCCGGCTCGCGATCGGCCGTGCGATGGTTCAAGCAGCGATCCGATGACGACGACCGGCGCACCCGTCCTGACATTCGCCTGCACCGCCTGTGGCCGCTGCTGCCAAGGCCTGCGCCTGCCGTTGTCGATCCGGGAGGCGCGGGACTGGAGCGAGGCGGGCGGCGTGGTCGAGCTGTTCTGCGAAGCCGCGCCCGATCTCGGCCCGCCCGACGATCCGGCGGCGTTGCACCGCTGGGCGAGCGGGTTTGCCGGCGTCAGCGGCACTCTGCCGATCCGCGTCCGCCTGATGCTCGTCGCCGCGTTCGACGGGCCTTGCCCGCGGCTTCTCCCGGACATGCGGTGCGGCGCCTATGCCGAACGCCCGAGCGCCTGCCGCATCTATCCCGCCGAGATGCGGCCGGATCGCATCGTCGATCCCGCGGCGAAACTGTGTCCGCCGGAGGCGTGGTCTCCCGACGCGCCGCCGTTGATCGATGCGGCCGGCCGGATCGTGGACGAGGAGGTCGGCGGCGCCATCGCCGCGCTCACCGATGCACAACAAACGGATGCCGCTGCCAAGGCGTCGCTGGCGCAGGCACTGGGCCTGCACGCGGTCGCGCTCGCCAACGAAGGAAGCGTGGTCGTGCTGCCCGACGGCGTCCGCCTGCGGGCGGCGATCGATGCGGTGGTGGGTGCGCCCGCCGCGGCACCGGCGGGCTGGCGCTTCGTCACCGATTCCGCCGACACCGCCGCATTGATCGCCGACGCCGGCGGCGAGAGCGGGCCGGCGGCCGGTCTGACCGAGGCGACCTACCGGGCCTATGTCTCCGCCTGAGCCCGGGCGATCGGACGACGCGGCACCGCATCCTGGCGGATCATCGCCGCCGCCTTGACCCCGATCATGATCGTCGGCGCATTGGTGTTGCCCGACGTCAGGAACGGCATGATCGACGCATCGGCCACGCGCAGCCGCTCGACGCCGTGCACGCGCAGCCGCGCATCGACCACCGCCAGCGGGTCGTCGCCCATCCTGGCGGTGCCGCCCTGGTGGTGCGCGGAATTGCCGGTTTCCTCCATGAAGCGGTGGATCTGGTCGTCGCTTGCGATGCCGGGGCCGGGAATTTCCTCGGCGACGACGCGCGATGCCATCGGTGGCGCGGCCATGATCCGGCGGATCGTGCGGATGCCCTCGATCATCGTCTCGACATCATAGGCGCTGGTGAGGAAATTGGGTGTCAGCAGCGGCTTGTCCGCCGCATCGGGCGATGCCAGCGTCACCGTGCCGGTCGCGGTCGGCCGCAATTGGTACACCGAGACGCCCATGCCGGGATATTTATCGACCGCGACCTGCCCGTCCCGATGATAGTTGAAGGTCATCGGGCGGAAGCTGATCTGAAGATCGGCATAGGGCTCCTCCGCCTTCCCCTTCACGAACGCCGCGACCTGTGACGATCCCAGCGCGAGGCAGCCCTTGCGCGTCGCCAGATAGCGCAACCCCTCGCGGAATTTGCGCCAGCCGCTCAGCCGGGCGTTGTACGAACTGTCCGCCGTCGCCCGGAACGCGGTGTGGACGTAGAAGTGATCCTGGAGGTTCCGGCCGACGCCGGGCAGGTCGTGGAGCACGGTCACGCCGTGGCGGCGCAACTGTTCGCCCGGTCCGATGCCGGACAGCATCAGCATCTGCGGCGACTTGATCGAACCGGCGGACAGGATCACTTCGCGCGCGGCATGGATCGTCTCCATCCGTCCGTCGCCGTGCCTGACCTCGACGCCGATCGCCTGCCGTCCGTCGAACAGCACGCGCTGCACCGCGCAGCCGGTCCGGATCGTCAGATTGGGACGGGCGCGCACGGGTTCGACGAAGGCGTTGTAAGCGGAGTGGCGGCGACCGTTGCGGATGCTGTGCTGCATGAAGCCGACGCCGTCGTGCACCTCTCCGTTCATATCCTCGGTCGGCGAAACGCCCAGCGCGCGCGCGGCGGCGATGAAGGCGTGGCTGCTCGCCATGCGCTCGACCGGGTCGCTGACGCTCAGCGGTCCGCCGCCGCCGCGCCAGGCGTCGCCGCCACGTTCGAACCGCTCCATCGCGCGGAAATAGGGGAGGACATCGTCATAGCCCCAGCCCGGATTGCCGCGCGCGCGCCAGCCGTCAAAATCGCCGGGATGACCGCGGATGAAGACCATGCCGTTGATCGCGCTCGATCCGCCGAGCATCTTGCCGCGCGGCCAGTACATCTGACGATCATGCAGCCGCGGCATCGGCTCGGTCCGGAAATTCCAGTTGCGCACGCGGTCGAAGTACAATTTCGCCATGCCGGCGGGGGTATGTACCCAGAAGCGATCCGCATGTGGACCGGCTTCGAGCAGCAGGACGCTGATGTCCGGATCGTCGGACAGGCCGCGCGCCAGCGGGCAACCGGCCGAACCGGCGCCAACGACGATGTAATCGTGGATCTGCATATCGCAGCTCCTCTCTCATGCCGGCCATCGCACCCCTTGCGCGAGGCCGGTCGTATCGAAGATGCCGCTGTAACATCAGGACTTTGCAAGACCTGCCACATCGGGCGGAAAGAGCTTTCCCGTCAAACGGTAAGATGACGGGTGTTTTTCGCTAGCTCGTACGAAGTCGGTGCGGGATGATGCGCAGATACCACCGCTGCATGAACGTCGATGCCGCGGATCCTCATCCGATCCGCGGCGAACAGGGCGAACGGCGGCGGCGAGGAGAGGATTCGGCCGATCATGACCACCGCAACGGACGCCACCAGCCTGTCGAACGGGGCGACCGCGATGATCGCGGCGGACACCCCGACGGAACCGATCCCCGCCAATACGACCAAGCGGTCGCTGGCGGCGGCGTCGATCGGCAATCTGTGCGAGATCTACGACTTCGCGATCTTCGGCTTTTCGGTGCCGGTATTGTCGCAGCACTTCTTTCCCAACGCCGATCCGGTCACCGCCCTGCTCAGCACGTTCGGCGCGTACGGCGTGGCGTTCCTCGCGCGGCCGTTCGGCGGGCTGCTGTTCGGGATGATGGCGGATCGGGTCGGACGGATCGCGGTGCTCAGCGTCTCGATCTGGCTGATGGCGCTCGGCACCATGGTGATCGGCCTGCTGCCGGTCTATGCGTCGATCGGTGTCGCCGCGCCGATCCTGCTGGTGCTGTGCCGCTGCGCGCAGGGGCTGGCGATGGGCGGCGAGACGACGGGCAACAGCGCGTTCGTTCTCGAATCGGCCCCGCCCGGCAGTCGCGGCCGCTGGATCGGCTGGACCTGGTTCTTCGGCTATACCGCCAACGCCGCCGCCGCGTTGCTCATCACGATCCTGCAACTGAGCGGCGGCGCGGAAGCCTATGCCGACTGGATCTGGCGCGTGCCGTTCCTGATGGGCGGCATGATCGGTTTGGTCGGGTTCTGGCTGCGCCGGACGCTGGACGATCCGCAGGAATTCAAGGACGCCCAACAGCTCAAGGAAACGGCCCCGGAAGCGGAGCAGGTCAACTCGCTGCAATCGCTCGGCCGCACCGGCAAGCGTTCGATCTTCAACGTCATCATGGTGCAGGCCCCGCTCGCGGTCGGCGCCAACATGATGATCGCCTTCCTCTATCCCTTCCTGATCCGCGAGGGCGGACTGTCCGCACCGTCGGCACTGTTCTCCAACGCGGCGGCGATCATGGTGCTGGCCGCGATGATGCCGATATCGGGCGCATTGGGCGATCGCTTCGGCCGCAAGCCGATCCTGTTCGCGGGCGGCCTGCTGATGGCGCTGGTCGCCTTCCCCGCGTTGATGCTGGCAGCGTCGGGGAACGTCTATGCCGCGTTTGTGGGTCAGGTGATGCTGGCGCTGGGCGTCGGACTGTATGGTGGCACGGCGTTCACGACGATGCCGGAGCTGTTCCCCACCGCCTTCCGCGCGACCGGTCACGCCATCGCCTATCAGGTCGGGACGGTGCTGTTCGGCGGCACCGCGCCACTGGTCGCCGCCTGGCTGTCGCACCGGTTCGACCCAGTGGCACCGGCGGGCTATCTGGTCTTCATCGGCATCGTCGGTGCGATCGTCGCCCGCACGATCCCCGAGAGCAGCCAGACCGATCTGCGGACGTCCGTCATCCACTGACACCGATCACCGCGACGCCTGATGCGAGCCGCCCGGCGTCATCGCCGGGCGGCTTTTTCTTTGTCTGCATCGCTCGCGGATGATGACACGTAGGGTGAGCCCATGCTGCCGCCATCGACGGCGTATGGGTAAGCGGGCGCATGGCAGACGTGCCCCACCCTCGCTCTCAGCCCGCTGCCGCTCGCGATGATCCGCTGGCGCGGCGTGCCGAGGAGCGCCGCGCGGGCATAGGCAACCGGAGGCGTTCTACGCCGTCCGGGACTCGCTGCGCGGGGATAGGCAACCTGAAGCACTCCACGTCTTTCGGGACTTCACTCGCCCCTCCCTCTTACGCCGCTAAGCCCCACGCAAAAAGCCCGGCGATCCTGAAGGAACGCCGGGCCTGGAAGGCTGCCGGGCGGAGAGAGCCCCGGTTAGTAGCGCGCGGTAAGCCGCAAACCGTAGGTGCGCGGGCGGTTCACCTGCTGCCCGGTGCCATAGGGCGCGGTGGTGTAGCGGATGTTGTACGTCACCTGATCGGTCAGATTGTCGATGTAGAACCCGATCGCGTACCGTTCGTCGGCGGGACCGATCGAGCCACTCATACGCGCGGTGGTGAAGGCGGGCTGCGTGTCGGCACGCAACGGACCACCGCCACCGGGGAAGAAGGTGAACGAGCTGGAGTGGTTGACCAGACCCGTCAGGTTGCCGATCCAGCCGCCGCCGATATCACCCGACAGCGTCGCACCGATGAATGCGGTGAAGGTCGGCGCGTGCGGAAGCGCGAAGCCGGTCAGGTTCTCGGTTCCCGGTGTCGTGCCGATGATCCGTCCGGCAGCATCACGCCGCACGACCTGCACCCCGGCATTGTCGAAGTTGACGTAACGCGACTTCATCAGCGTGGCACCACCCAGGAACTGGAGCCATTCCACCGGCTTCCAGCCCGCATCCGCGTCGATACCGTTGATCTTCGCATCCGGGTTTTGGAACAGCGCGACGCTGGGTCCGCCCTGGTCGATCGCCTGCGTCTGCAACTGCTTATAGTCGTAATGGTAGGCGGCGATGTTGAAGCGGAACTGGCGATCCGACGATTCGAACTTCGCGCCGACCTCATAGCCGTCCAGCGTCTCCGGCAGGAACGCCTGGAGCGGCACCGCCGGCGTGCTGAATCCGCCCGCCTTGTTGCCACGATTGTACGATGCGTAGAGGTTCACCGGGCCGGTGTCGTAGGCGACGACCAGGCGCGGCGAGAAACTCTTGAAGGTCACGCGCTGGTTCGGTTCGCCGGTGCGGCGACCGGTCCGGCGATCCCAGGTGTAGCGCCCGCCCGCGGTGATCGTCAGCCGATCGATCGGCTTGACGTTGACCTCGCCGAACGGGGAAAAGCTGGTCGTGTCGATATAGGCGAGATTGGCCGGCGAGAACGGCGGCAGCAGGTTCGGCACGACATGCAGCGCATAGGTCGATTTGTCGTTAAGGTAATCGATCCCCGCCAGCGCCTCGATCATCCCGCCGAAGCTGGAGGTCGCGGTGATGTTCTGATTGAAGGTGCGGTTGGTCGAGGGGATGACGAAATTCAATCCGCCGGGACCGGGCGTGCCGTTGACGTTGGTCAGATCGGCATCGACGAAATCGTCGGTACGGTTCTTCTCATAGGCGGTGACCGTGCTGATCGTCACCTTGCCCGCGTCATATTTCAGCCGCAGGTTGTAGAGGTCGTTCTTCGCCACCGTGCCGACGCCGCCGTTCAGCAGGTTGATCGTCGTCGTGAACGGATCGGCGAGCGGATAGGTGAAGCCGGTCAGCGAGCACAGGCTGCACAGGTTGTTTGGCAGGATCTGCGAATTAGCCGGCAGAGAATTCTTGCGGCTGTCGTGCTGGATCATCGCGATCGCGGTGAAGTCGGCGGTCGGCTTCCACAGCAGCTTGCCGCGGACCGAGGAATTGTCCGCCCAGCCGAACATGTAGTTATCGGGGAGGTTGCGGATGTAGCCGCCGTCCGTGCGATAGCGGCCCGAGACGCGCAGCGCGAGCGTATCGCTGAGCGGCACGTTCAGCACGCCCTCGATCAGCCGGTGACCCTGGTTGCCGATCTCGCCCGTCACCCGCGCGCTCTTCTCGAACTCCGGATCGGCGGTGTTGATCAGGATCGCGCCACCGGTCGAGTTGCGACCCCAGAGCGTTCCCTGCGGTCCCTTCAGCACCTGCAACGAGGCAAGGTCCATCACGTCGAGGTTGCCGCCCTTGCCGCGCTCGACATAGCCGCCGTCGACATAGACCGAGATCGGGTTTTCGACACCGGGGCTGGAGAAGGCCGCGCCGACGCCGCGGATGTAGGTCATGGCGTAACCAATGCCGGTGGTGATCGACAGGCCCGGCGTGACGATCTGCACCGTCTGCACGTCGCGGATGTTGAGCTGATTGGCGATTTCCGGCGAGATCGAGGTTACCGCGATCGGCACCTCGCGGAGGCGTTCCGAACGGCGCTGCGCCGTCACGACGATATCTTCCAGCTGGGTCGAGGGGTTCGTGTCCGCAACCTGGCTCCCGGCGGCCGAGGCAGGTGTCGTGCTATCCTGTGCCGTCGCGGCTGCAACAGCCGCTGGGACGTCCTGACCTGCGGCGGCTCCCGATGCCATCAGCGCGGCGGCACCGACGGACGCGTATAATGCTTTCACTGCAATCCCCTCCTCTACCATCCGACATCCGGATGTTTATTCACCCGCTTGTCGTTGGAGGGTCCGACAAGTCCTTTGAAGACTGGATCGGCCCCCGGCGCAGCGAGGTGTTGAGGGAAAGGTATGGCTGCGAAACGAAACCGACCAAGGCGCCTACGTGGGAAGGTGCTTGCGCGCAGACGCCAAGATGGACGTCGATTACCCGCCGCTGTGGGAATAGGGCATCGCTGCCGGTGCGAAGGTCCGCGAACGCAGGATGCGCGCTGGCTGACCGGTGCCGTCGCTGGTGACGATATACAGGTCGGTGCTGCCCGGCCGGATCGCGCTGTTGGTCGATCCGAGGTTGTGGCCGGCATCGCGGTCCGGCAGCAGCACCTGACCGATCGGCACGCCGTTGCGGCCGAATGCCAGCACCCTGCCCTGCCCGTACAGCGCCACATACAGGTTGCCGTCGCGATCGGTGCGCAGCGAGTCCGGTGCCGGCCCGGTGAAGCGATAGGCGAGCGCGGTGCCGAGCGGCGCCGGATGCGTCGCATCCGCCAGCAGTACGCGGTACAGCGCGTTGCGGCCGAACTCGGTCGCCCACAACGTCTTGCCGTCGGGACTCAAAGCCACGCCGTTCGCCATCGCGATGTTCGGCAGCACGACGGTAGCGGTCTTTGCGTTGGGCGCGACATAATAGATGCCGCCCTTCGGCTCCGTCGCCGTGCCGCGGAAGTCGGAGAAATACAGCCCGCCCTCCGCGTCGAACACCACGTCGTTCGGCATGAACCCCGCCGATGCCGGGATGATCGTCGTCAACCCGCTGCCGTCCGGCCGTATGCTCAGGATCGCGCCCTTCTCGCCCGGGATATCGATCGCGGCGATGAAGATGCGGCCGTCGCGGTGGATCGCGAGGCCGCCCGGCCCCAGTCCCTGCAACGTCACGACGGTCGACACGCGCTTGTCCGGCGTCACCCGCAACACGCGCCGCCCGGCGACATCGGAGAACAACAGATTGCCGTCGCGTTCGAACGCCGGCCCCTCCAGATCGCGCACGCCGGGCAGTTCCAGCCACGGCACCGCCGTGACCGTCTGCACGCCGCGCTCGCCGGGCGGGATCGGCACCGGCGTGCGTGTCTGCGCGTCATAGGTCAGCGCCTGCTGCGCCGGGGCGGCAGCGGGCATGATGGCGGCTCCGGCGATCAGGCCGGTGACCAGCATACGAACAGCGATCATGAGCGAGCGTCCTTTCAGCGAGTCGGCAGCGCGAAGGCGACGAGCTTCGTCCCCGCCGGCATCGAGAAGGCGGGACGGCCGCCGGCCGCGACCACCACCATCTGTCGCCCGCTCCGCGGCGCGCGATAGGTCAGCGGCGTGGCGCTGGCGCTGAACGGGATGCGGACGTGCCACAATTCCTTGCCCGTCGCGGTGTCGAAGGCGCGGAACGCCTTTTCCGCCGCGGCGCCGATGAACACGATGCCGCCGCGCGTGGTCACCGCACCGCCGCCGTTCGGCGCGCCGATCGTGATCGGCAGCATCGACGGGATCCCGAGCGGACCGAGATCGCGCGCGGTGCCGAGCGGCTTGGACCACAACAGCTTGCCGGTGCGCAGGTCGATTGCGGAGATCGATCCCCAGGGGGGCGCGGTGCACGGCGATCCGAGCGGCGACAGGAAGTTGGTGCCGATCGCGCCATACGGCGTATTCTCCATCGGCCGATCCTTCGATCCGCCTGCATCAAGGCCGTCCGACAGCTTGAGCTTCTCCTTGATCGCCCGCTCGCGCGTCATCAGCTCGACACGGTCCGGCAGTTGCATCCAGTTGACGATCATGATGCCGCGATCGACGTCGATCGACGCGCTGCCCCAATTGACCCCGCCGATCGAACCCGGCGCCTGCAACACCGGCTTGTTGAGCGTCAGCGGCGTGAACTGCCCCTCATACCGCGAGCGTTTGAACAGGATGCGACAGATCATCTGGTCGATCGGCGTGACGCCCCACATATCCTTTTCGCGCAGAACCGGGCCGCGGAAGGCGGGCAGCGACAGCGACGCGGGCTGCGTCGGCGACAGCCGCTCGCCGGGAACGATCCCGCCCTGCGGCGTGCGCTGTTCGGTGACCGGCAGGATCGGGCGACCGGTCTGGCGATCGAGCACGAACACCTCGCCGCGCTTGGTCGGCTGGATCAGCGCGCGGCGGATGCCGTTCGGCGTCGGCAGGTCGACCAGCGTCGGCTGCGACGGCACGTCGTAATCCCAAATGTCGTGATGCACCGTCTGGAAGCGCCAGCGCAGCCGGCCCGTCTCCGCATCCAGCGCGATCACCGACGATCCCAGCGCATCGTCGAACGGCCGGCGCTGACCACCGAAATTGTCCGGCGTCGCGCCCCCGATCGGGAAATAGACCAGCCCCAGCGTCTCGTCCGCGCTGATCGGCGCCCAGCTATTGGGCGACGAGTGGGTATAGGTCTCGCCGGCCGGCGGCGCGCCGATCCGCTCCGGGTGACCCGCGTCGAACGCCCAGGCGAGTTGGCCGGTGACCGCGTCATAGGCGCGCATCACGCCCGACGGCCCGCCCCATTGCTGGCCGTCGGGGATACCGCCGCCGACGACAACTTTACCGCGCACGATCTGCGGCGCGGAGCTGACGTAATATTGCCCGTAGGGGTAGCGGCCGATACCGTCCTTCAGGTTGACGCGACCGCCCGCGGCGAAGCCGGGACAGAAGCGGCCGGTGCGCGCATCGAGCGCGACGAGGTTGGGCGTCTGGTTCGCCATGAAGATGCGTTCGGCGCACAGGCCGGTCGCGCCGGGAACCTTGTAATAGGCGACGCCGCGGCAGGGCTTGCCGGTTTCGGTCGCGCCGCCGGAGGTGTCGACGCGCCAGCGCACAGCACCGGTTTCCGCATCGAACGATACCGCGCGGCTATAGCCGTCGCACGCGTAGAGCGCGTCGCCGATCATGATCGGCGTCACCTCCAGCCCGTTGGGCTTGCCCCGCCCCGCCGGGCCGAAATCCGCTTCCCACACCTGCTTCAACCCGGCGACGTTGCCGGCGTTGATGTCGGTCAGCGGGCTGAAGCGCGTTCCGCCTTGATCGTTGCCATAGGCCTGCCAGTCGGTGGCGGTGATCGCCGCGAGCGGTTGCGGCAGGCGCGACGGCGCGGCTCCCTGCATGCCCGTGCGGTAGACCGGCTTCTCCGGATCGGCAGGGCCGATCGCATGCAGCCCGGTGCCGACGACGAGCGCAACCGCCGATGCGGCTGCAAATGCTGGGAGCCCGCGACGCGCCGCGGGTGTCTTGCCGGCGCGCAGTCGCCAGACGGGCGGCAACAGCAGGGCCAAGCCGAGCACGAACGGCGCGATGATCCGCGGTGCCAGTTGCCAGCCGTCGAAGCCGACCTCCCACAGGCTCCACGCCAGCGTCCACACCAGCATCGCCGCGTACAGCGTCAGCCCGCGCGCATCGCCGCGCCAGATCAGCACGCCACTGGCCAGCACCGCGATGCCGGTCACGAGATAATAGAGCGAGCCTCCGTCGAGTACGAGCGCCACGCCGCCGACCGTCAGCGCAAGGCCGACGACCGCCACGATGATCGCTACCGCGCGGCGAACCAGCCGCGCTCCTGTTCCGTCCGGGGCTGCCATGATCATCTTTCCTGAAGGATCGCGGGCTGCGTCGCCCGTCGTATGTTGGGTTGGGATAGCATCGCGCACTGCGGGCCGATCCCCGCGCCCGGCTTAATGCGGCCATGAACGGCGCTCATGTCAGCGGCGCCTGATGGCGGCGGAACAGGTCGACGAGAAAGTCGACGAACACGCGCGTCTTGGGCGACAGCCGGCGGCTCGACGGATAGACGACGTACAGCGCGGTATCGAATTCGGTCGGGCTGACCTCGTAATCAGTCATCACCTGCACCAGTTGCCCGCCGTCCAGATCCTCCTGCACCATCGATCGTTGCAGCATGACGATGCCCAGCCCGTTGATCGCGCTGGTCCGCAACACCGCGCCATTGTCGGTCTGGAGGTTGCCGTTGACCGGCACCTCGATCGTCTCGTCGTCCTTGGTCAGCCGCCAGCGATTGAGGTAGTTGCGCGCCAGGAACAGCAGGCAATTGTGCGCGTCGAGATCGTTGGGCAGGCGCGGTTCGCCGTTCCGCTTGAGATAATCGGGGCTGGCGCACATCACCCGTCGGCTGGGGCTGAGCCGTCGTGCGACGAGGCTGGAATCCTGCAGATTGCCCAGCCACATCGCGACGTCGATCGCCTCGGCGACGAGATCGGCGCGCTCGTCGGTCAGCGTCAGGTCGAGCGTCACGTCGGGGTTGCGACGGAAGAAGTTCGGCAGCGCCGGCACCACGACCTGCAACCCGATCGAGGTGCGAAGATGGACGCGCAGCCGTCCCTTCGTCCCCTGCTGATAGGATGCGACATCGCGTTTCATCGCGTCGATCTGGTCGAGCACCTCGATCAGCCGCTGATAATAGACCGTGCCGGCTTCCGACAGCGACTGCGATCGCGTCGTGCGGTTGAGCAGCCGTACGCCAAGCGAGGCCTCCAACCGACTCAACTGCCGCGCGATCGAGGTCACCGACGTGTCGAGCTGCCGTGCCGCGGCGGACATGCTGCCGCTCTTCACGATCTGCACGAACGCGCGATCCAGCTTCAATTCATCCAGTGCGCTCGCCATCGCAACCCTCCCTGTCATGGTCGGTCGCGCGATGGCCGGCGGCGTTCATGCGACGGCGAACGCCGCGGTCGTGTTCGCGCGAATCTGATCCATGTTAACACCTGGAGCGCATTCGACTAGCTTAAACAATGATATATGATCCGGCCGCCGGAACACCGCCAAGTCGGTGACGATCATGTCGACGACGTTCTTGCCGGTCAGCGGCAACGTGCAGGACGGGATGAACTTGGGGCTGCCGTCCTTGGCATTGTGATCCATCACGACGATGATCTGCTTGACCCCGGCGACGAGGTCCATCGCCCCGCCCATGCCCTTGATCATCTTGCCCGGGATCATCCAGTTGGCGATGTCGCCGCCCTCGCTGACCTCCATCGCCCCCAATACGGTGAGGTCGATATGGCCGCCGCGGATCATCGCGAAGCTCTGCTCGCTGCCGAAATAGGCGCTCTGCGGCAGCTCGCTGATCGTCTGCTTACCGGCGTTAATCAGGTCGGGATCGACCTCGTCCTCATATGGAAAAGGGCCGATGCCGAGCATGCCGTTTTCGGATTGGAGCGTCACCGTCATGCCCGCGGGGATGTTGTTGGCGACCAGCGTCGGGATGCCGATGCCGAGGTTGACGTAGAACCCGTCCTGCAATTCCTGTGCGGCGCGCGCCGCCATCTGGTTGCGATCCCAGGGCATCAGGCGACCTCCCTTTCGCGGGTGAAGCGGAATTCGATCTTCTTGTCGTACGGGCTGCCGACGATCATCCGCTTCACGTAGATGCCGGGCAGGTGATCGCATCGGGATCGAGCGAACCGACCGGTACCACCTCTTCGACCTCGGCGATGCAGATGCGGCCGACGGTCGCCATCGGCTGGTTGAAGTTGCGCGCGGTCTTGCGGAAGATGAGGTTGCCGCTCTCGTCCGCCTTCCACCCCTTGATGATGCTGATGTCCGAGCGGATGCCGCGTTCGAGGATGTACTCCTCGCCGTCGAAGGTCTTCACCTCCTTGCCCTCGGCGACCAACGTGCCGACGCCGGTCTTGGTGTAGAAGCCGGGGATGCCTGCGCCACCGGCCCGGCAGCGTTCGGCGAGCGTGCCTTGCGGGCAGAACTCCACCTCCAGTTCGCCGGAGAGATACTGGCGCTCGAATTCCTTGTTCTCGCCGACATAGCTGGAGATCATCTTCCTGACCTGACGCGTGCGCAGGAGCTTGCCGAGCCCTTCGCCATCGATGCCGGCATTGTTGCTGGCGATCGTCAGGTCCTTGACACCCGAGGCCTGGATCGCGTCGATCAGCCGCTCCGGGATACCGCACAGGCCGAACCCGCCCGCGCAGATCGTCATGCCGTCGTGCAGCAGGCCGTCGAGCGCGGCGGCGGCATCGGAATACAGCTTCCGCATCATTCCGCCCCCAGATAGACGTGGTCGCCATAGGCCGCGCGCACGTCGGAGAGCAGCTTGCCGGTCGGCGCGGCGTATTTCATGCGCTTGCTGGTGAAGACGCCGGTCACCGCGCGCATGCCCACCGCCATCTCCGCCGTCTTCACCAATGCGGTGACGCCGTTCAGCACCGGCGTGCCGTCGATCTGGTGGATGCCCGCCTGCGTCAGCACCGTCATCAGGCTGCCGCCCGCGGGGATCAGTACCTCCGCCCCCTTGGCGAGCGCGACCTGCGCCACCTCGACGAACTGGCGCACCACTTCCGCCCGCGCGGTCTCGTCACGTAAGGCGAGGTCGAACACGCCCGGTCGCTCGACGGTCATATGCTCGACTGACACCATGCGCGAGGACAGGCCCTGCAACTGCACGCCCTCGACGATGCGTGGCACGAACTTCGGGTTGACGTTGATGAGCGAGAAACTCGCGCCCATCAGGCACGCCATCTGCACCGACGATTCCCGCAGGCCGAGCACCGGGATGTTCAGCAGCTCGCGCAATTCGTGCAGGCCGGGTTCGAAGATGTTGCCGACCAGGAACGCGTCATAGCCGTCGCGCTCCGCCTGCATGCCGCGTTCGGTCACCTCGATCGTGTCGAGCAGTTCGAGGTAGCGATACTGGTCCGCCACGGCGCGATGCGGGCTGAGCCCGGCGATCGTGATCTCGGTCCCCGGCGCCGCCGCCTGTTCGACGATCGCCTTCAACTGCCGCCCATAATGGCCGTCGGTCGAGCCGCGCGATACGCCGAAGCTTTGATAATAGAGCCGCATCAATGATCCCTCCGCTGATCGGTCGCGAGCCGGTAGAAGCGCGTGGCGGTACCCCGGAACAGCCGGTCCTTCTCCGCCTCGCTTGCGCCCGCCGCGACCAGCTTCATCGCATTCCAACCCGTCGCATAGCCATGCCCCGGTCGGTCGGCGGGGAAATTGCTCGCGAACATTGCCCGCCCTGCCCCGAACAGTTCGATGCACGTCTCCATCCACGGCCGCCACGCCGCCGCCAGATCGCGTGCGCGCTCCGCCTTCGGAAAGCCGGCGGAGGGCATGCCGAGCCCGGACAGCTTGACCGACACGTTCGGCCGCTCGGCCAGCGCACGCATCCCCGTGCGCCACGTCGCGAAGACGTCGGTGTCGCCCATGATCGGCCCGCCGCAATGATCGACCACGATCGCGGTGTCGGGGAAGTCGCCGGCGAGGCGCGCGAGCCGTGGCAGTTGCGGGTACAGCACCCACGCATCGAAGCTGAGCCCGAGCGGTGCCAGATGCCGAAACCCCTGACGAAATGCGATGTCGTCCATCATCGCTTCGCTGGTGGGATAGGCGGGGTTGAGCCGCGCAGAATTGCGATCCCATGCCAGGATATGCCGGATGCCGCGTACACTCCCCTCCCCCGCCGCCAGATGCGCGTCGAGTACCGGCCGCACCGCATCGCCGAGGGTCAGGTCCGCAAACGGCACGATCGCCGCGGCGACGTTACGTCGTCCCGCCGCCTCCGCCACCCGCCGCGCGAACCGCGTCTCCCCGACCGGCGCGAGCGCCTCACCCGAAGCGATGTCATAGCAATGCCGTGCCTGCACCAGCACCGTCGCGACGACGGCATGCCCGCTGTCGAGATCGGCGGCGAAATCGTCGAGCAGATAGCGCGTGCCGGGTCGATCGTAGAGGTGATGATGCGCATCGACGATCGGCCGATCGGGTTCGACGATCGCCTCCGTCATCATCGCGCCATCGCCAAATCGCGTAACGCGGGAGCGACATTCTCGGGCAGGCCCAGCTCGAACGCGTTGAGCGTCAACGACACCATGCAATAATAGCCGAGCGTCGCGACCAGCTCGACCAAGGCGCGTTCGCCGAGCAGGTCGATCGCCTCGCCGTAGCGCGCTGCGGACAGACGGCCGTTCGCCAGCATCTCCTGCGACACATGGTAGACCAGCTCCGTCTCGGGGTCGGCGAAACGTGGCGGGTCGCGGCGCGCGACGGCCGCGATCACCTCCGGCTCCAGCCCGGCATCGAGGGCGAGGCGGCTGTGCGCGGTCCATTCGTGATGCGACGTCCAGTGGCGCGCGCAGATCAGGATCGCCAGTTCGGTCAGTCGCGCCGGCAATGCCGTGTCGTAGCGCAGCAACTCCCCGACGCGCTGGCCGCGCCGTGCGAGTTCGGGGTTGCGCAGCCACGCGATCATCGGCGCCGGCACCTTGCCGCGCTTGCCCGCCGCCGCCTCGTCGCACACGCAACGCTGCTCGTCAGTCAGCACATCGGGCATGGCGAGCCGTGCCATCAGCCGAGCTTCAGGATGTCGCGCGCCTGCGCCGGCGTCGCCACTTCGTAGCCCAGTTCGCGCACGATCCGCGCCGCGCGCGCGACCAGCGGCGCGTTGCCCGTCGCGAGTTCGCCCTTCGCCATGAACAGATTGTCCTCCAGCCCGACGCGCACATGCCCGCCGAGCACCGCCGCCTGCGCCGCCATCGGGAATTGCTGCGCCGAGATGCCGAACGCGCTCCAATGCGCGTTGCCGGGCAGCATGTTGCGCATCGCGATCATGCCCTCCGACGTCGCCGGCGCGCCCCAGGGGATGCCGAGGCATAGCTGGAAGAAGGGCGGGTCCGCGAACAGTC
Source organism: Sphingomonas longa (assembly GCF_016892685.1). Classification (NCBI taxonomy): domain Bacteria; kingdom Pseudomonadati; phylum Pseudomonadota; class Alphaproteobacteria; order Sphingomonadales; family Sphingomonadaceae; genus Sphingomonas; species Sphingomonas longa. Next base: position 45,363 of record NZ_JAFEMC010000007.1, on the reverse strand, counting down.
CGTTGCGGTACATGTGCAACGCCAGGGCGACATGGCCGAGGTCGAAGACTTCCAGTTCGGGCTTCACGCCGACGGCGCGAACGGCAGTCGCGATCGCCTCGATATGGTCGGGGACGTTGACGAACGCATGCCGTCCGAAGTTCATCGTCGCCACGTCGAGGCTGCAGATATCCGGCAGCAATTCCAGCACGTGATCCATGCGATCCGCCGGTGCGGCGATGCCGCCGTCGTTGGCGTTGCGATTGGGGTCGCCGGCATCGGGCATGTAGCGCGCGCCGACGCCGGTGGTGAGATTGATGACGAGATCGGTGCCCGCCGCCCGGATCCGCTGCACCACGTCGCGGTACAGCGCGATGTCGCGGCTGGGCGATCCGTCTTCGGGATTGCGGACGTGGATGTGCGCGATCGCCGCGCCGGCCTCATGCGCCGCCAGCGCCTCCGAAGCGATCTGTTCGGGCGTGATCGGCACGTGCGGGCTCAGCCGGGGGGTGTCGCCCGAACCGGTAAGCGCGCAGCTGATGATGACGGGTCTGCTCACGAATACTCTCCTGCGCCGGCTCTCGAGGGCCGGTTGTTTATCGTTGTGACGGCATCAGCCGGGACGCGCGGCGGTCATGCCGCCGTCCACCACCAATTCGGTCGCGGTGATGTATCCGGCCGCGTCGCTCGCCAGGAACAGGGCGGCATTCGCCACGTCCCAGGCATCGCCCATCCGTCCCATCGGCACGCTCGCATGGCGATCGGCGATCAGCCGGGCGGCGTCGTCTGCGCCGAGTTGCCGGACCAGCCGATGCTCGACCAGCGGCGTATACATCACGCCCGGCACCACCGTGTTCACGCGAATACCCTGCCGGACAAAGGCGATGGCGGTCGATCGCCCGAACGCCACCAGCCCGGCCTTCGCCGCGGCGTAGCCCGCGCTCACCCGGCCGCCGACCTGATAGGTCATGCCGCCGATGCTGCCGATGTTGACGATCGCGCCGCCGCGTCCCGCCGCGTCGAATTGCGCCGTCATCACCGGCAGCACATACTTGCACGCGAGGAACGCGGTGGTGAGGTTGAGGTCGATCTGCGCCTGCCACAGCGTCTCGTCCATCGTCACCGGATCGCCGGGGGCGCTGCCGCCGACGTTGTTGACCAGGATATCGATGCGCCCGAACCGCGCCACGCACGCGGCCACCGCCGCAGCGACATCCGCGCCGTCCGTCATGTCGCAACGCCGCGCCGCCCAGCGATCGGCGATTCCTTCATCGGCGAGTACCGCTCCGGTATCCGCCAGCGCCGCTTCGTTCAGGTCGAGGCCGAACACCGCTGCTCCATGCCGCGCGAGCAGCACCGCGGTGGCCTTGCCATTGCCCCAGCCGTCGCCGACCGAACCCGCGCCGGTCACCAGCGCGACCCTGCCGGAAAGGTCGAAGGGCGCGGCCGACATCACGCGACCAGCCCGAACTCGCGCGCCGCGATGTTAAGCGCGATGTACTTGGAATAGATGCGGGCGTGGGCGAAGCCGCCGCCGATGAACCACAATCCGTCCTGCGCGGTCGGGCGGAACATGTTGTTGAGTTCGCCATCCGGCGCGACGCCCCAGATCGGCCCGAGCTTGTCGGCGATCGCATCGCCGAGCAGGTCGCGGACCAGTTGCTGCTGGCTCTGGAAGCCGGTCGCGGTGACGACCAGATCGGCGGGCTCGACCCGGCCGTCCTTCATCAGCGCGCCTTCGGGGACGAACCGCTCGATATCCTCATATTGCATCAGGCCGACATCGCCGTCGATGATGAGTTGCGCGCAGCCGCAATCGAGGTAGTAGCCGCCGTGCCGCCGCCGGAACTTCATCTGGTGGCCGGTCTCGTCCTCACCGAAATCCAGCTTGAAGCCGCGCGCCGCGAGGCCGGCGAGCAGATCGGCATCGACCTGCTTGATCCGCTTCACCGCCGCCTGATAGCCGCGCACGAGCAATGGATAGCTGCCCGCCGCCGCGATGATGTCGGCGTCGTCGGTGGGGAGTTCCTCGTCGTAATAGAGCGAATGGACGAGGCCGGCCGCCTTGACGCTGGTGATCGTCGACGGGCCGCGCTGGATCAGCGTCGCATCGACACCGTGGCCGTGCAGGTCCTGCGCCACGTCGTGGCCGCTGGTTCCGGCCCCGAGCACCAGCGCGCGCTTGCCCGCCCATTCGGCTCCGCTGGTGAAGTCGCTGGTGTGCATGACCGTCCCGGCGAAATCGTCGAGGCCGGGAATGTGCGGTGTCGTCGGCTTGCCCGCGACGCCGTTGGCGAAGATCAGGTGGCGCGGATGCAGCGTGCGCTCACTGCCGTCGGCACGTCGCACGCGTGCGTTCCACGTGCCGCTCGCCGCATCGTGATCGCCGCCCAGGAAGGACGTACCGGTCCAGACGTTGCACTCCATTGCCCAGGCGTAGTTTTCCAGCCAACCGCCGATCATGTCCTTTTGCAGGTACTTGGGCCAGTTGGGTGGCCACGGCAGGTACGGCATCTGGTTCAGATTGACCTGATTGTGCAGCGCCAGCGAATGGTAGCGGTTGCGCCAGGTATCGCCGACACGGGCGTTGCGGTCGATCACCAGCGTACCGACGCCGAGCAGACCCAGCCGCGCCGCGATCGCCAGTCCCGCCTGCCCCGCGCCGATGATGACCACCGCCGGCTCGCGATCCTCGAACGCCTGTTCCTCGGCGCGCAGGTCGCTCCAGTTCGCCCCGCCGAAGGTGCGCGAGGATGCCGGATCGACCGGCCGCCGCTTTCCGACCGGTTCCTCATGGCCCTTCAATTCGTTGAGCGATGTCGCGAGCACCCAAGCCCGCGTCGGGTCGTCCGCGAGCAACCGCACCAGCCCGTCGCCGCGGCCATTACCCGTCTCGAACGTGAAGATCGCCTCGATCGATTCACGGCCGTGGCGCGTCACGATGCGGGGCGGGGTGCGATCCCGCGCCAGCGTGAAGCCGGATGCCTGCACGCGCGCCTGCGCCTCGATCAGCCCGGTGACGACCGTGTCGCGATCGTCGTGCGGCGTGATGCTCCAGGTAAACGCCAGCAAGTCGCGCCAATGGCATTCCTCGCCCAGCACCGCGTGCAAAGCGGCGGAATCGCGGGCGACCAGTGCCTGTTCGAACGATGCCAGCCAGCGATCGACCAACGCGCCCAGGTCCGGCTCCGCATGATCGGCATACGCTGCCGATAGCTGCGGCCTACGCGCAGGGTCCATTCGCTCCACTCCCTCAACGCCCGCGCCATCACGCGCCGGGTCGTCCAGGGTTTGGCGCAAAAGCGAGCGACACGCCTACGCCCGGCCACGGCAAGCATCTTCGCGTTTTACGGGACAATCTATGGGGTTATGAATGCCGACGAAAAACCCCGCCGCGATCGATCGCGGCGGGGTGCGTCTTCACCACCAAACTGAATGATGCAGGTCAGGGCGTGCCGAGCATCGCCTTCACCTCCAGATATTCCTCCAGACCGTAGACGCCCATCTCGCGCCCGTTGCCCGATTTGCGATAGCCGCCCATCGGCGCGGCGGTATCCGCCGGCGCACCGTTCAGGAACACGCGCCCCGCCCGCATCCGTCGCGCGACATCCAGCACGGCATCACCGTCGCTGCCGAACACATAGGCCCCGAGGCCGTATGGCGAGTCGTTCGCGATCTCCAGCGCTTCGTCGACCGTGCGATAGGTCATCACGGCCGTGACCATCCCGAAGATCTCCTCGCGCGCGATCGTCATGTCCGGCGTCACGTCCGCGAAGATGGTGGGCTGCACGAAATAGCCGTGATCGAGCCCCTCCGGTCGGCCTGGACCGCCGCAGACCAGCCGCGCGCCCTCGTCGATCGCGCTCTGGATATAGTCCTGAATGCTGTCATATTGCGCGCGATTGACCACCGGGCCGTGGGTCGTCGCCGGATCGTTCGGATCGCCGACGCACATCCTGGCGACCGCCGCTGTCATATAGCCGAGCGTCTCCTCCAGCCGGCTTCGCTCGACCAGCAGTCGGGTGGGCGAATGGCACGACTGCCCGCTGTTCGAAAAGCCGCGCGTGACGTTGTATTCCGCCGCGACGCGGTGGTCGGCATCGGGCAGCACGATGTTGGCGGACTTGCCGCCCAGTTCCTGCGTCACGCGCTTGATCGACGGCGCCGCCGCCGCCGCGACCAGCCCGCCCGCGCGGGTCGATCCGGTGAAGCTGACGACATCCACGTCCTCATGCGCCGCGATCGGCGTGCCGACGCCGCGGCCGTTGCCGATGACGAGGTTGAAGACACCCGCCGGCACCTGCGCATCGTGGATGATCTGCGCCAGCACCAGCGCGCTGACCGAGGTCGTCTCGCTGGGCTTCACCACGACCGGACACCCTGCCGCGAACGCGGAGGACAGCTTGTTGCAGATCATCTGGATCGGCCAGTTCCAGGGCGTGATCAGCCCGGCGACACCGATCGATTCATGCCGGAGGATGTAGGCACCCTCGCGCCGCTCGAACTGGTACTCGCCCAAGGTCACGACCGCCTGCCGCAGCGACGCGATGCCGGCATTGACTTGCGCGATCAGGCTGGCGGGTGCGCCCATCTCCTGCGTCAACGCCGCCATCAGCTCGGGCCGCCGCGCCTCCATGCCGGCGATGATCCGCTCCAGCAGCGCCATCCGCTCTGCACTGCTCGTCGCCGAGAACGCCGGAAAGGCACGTCGCGCCGCCGCCACCGCGCGATCGACATCGCCCGCATCGCCCAGCGTGATCGTCGCGAACACCTGCTCGGTCGCAGGATCGATCAACTCGCGCCGCTCGGTGCCGATCGGCTGAACCCACGCGCCGTCGATATAGATCTGGCCGTAATGCTTCATCGTCTGTGTCCGATCTTGGGTCAGAAGAACGCCTGCAAGCCGGTCTGCGCCCGGCCCAGAATGAGCGCGTGCACGTCGTGCGTGCCTTCATAGGTGTTGACCGTCTCCAGGTTCACCAGATGGCGCATGACCTGATATTCGATCTGGATGCCGTTGCCCCCGTGCATGTCGCGGGAATGACGGGCGATCTCCAGCGCCTTGCCGCAATTGTTGCGCTTCATCAGCGACACCATTTCGGGCGCCATCCGGCCCTCGTCGAACAGCCGCCCGACGCGCAGCGAACCTTGCAGGCCCAATGTGATCTCGGTCTGCATGTCGGCCAGCTTCTTCTGGAACAGCTGCGTCTGCGCCAGCGGCTTGTCGAACTGCTTGCGGTCGAGGCCATATTGCCGCGCCCGCATCCAGCAATCCTCCGCCGCCCCCATCACACCCCAGGAAATGCCGTAGCGCGCGCGGTTGAGGCAGCCGAACGGCCCGCTGAGCCCGGAGACACCGGGCAACAGCGCATCTTCGCCGACCTCGACATCCTCCATCACGATCTCGCCGGTGATCGAGGTGCGCAGCGACAGCTTGCCGCCGATCTTGGGCGCGGACAGGCCCTTCATGCCCTTCTCCAGCACGAACCCGCGGATCGCGCCGTCATGCGCATCGGACTTCGCCCATACCACGAAGACATCGGCGATCGGCGAGTTGCTGATCCACATCTTCGCGCCGTTCAGCCGATAGCCGCCGTCGATCTTCGTCGCGCGGGTCTTCATGCCGCCGGGGTCGGACCCGGCATCCGGCTCGGTCAGCCCGAAACATCCGATCAGTTCGCCTGCACCGAGGCCGGGCAGGTACTTCCGCCGCTGCTCCTCCGATCCATAGGCGTAGATCGGGTACATCACGAGGCTCGACTGCACGCTCATCATCGAGCGATAGCCGGAATCGACGCGCTCCACCTCTCGCGCGACGAGGCCGTAGGATACGTAATTCGCACCGGCGCAGCCATAATCCTCCGGGATCGTCACGCCGAGCAGGCCGGCCTGCCCCATCTTGCGGAACAGTTCGGGCGGCGTCACCTCGTCGAGATAGGCGTCGTTGACCAGCGGTCGCAGCTCGGCCTCGGCAAAGGCACGCGCGGCGTCGGCGATCTGGCGTTCCTCCTCGCTCAACTGATCGTCGAGCAGGAAGGGATCGGCCCAGTTGAACGGGGCGGGCTTGGTGCTGCGTGCTAGCATGGTCGATGATGCCTCGCTGGGCCGTGGACACGGGATCGAACGCCGAGATTCCGTCGCTCTCCTACAATGTCGGTATCGCGCCGGACGGACGGCACCTATCGTCGGTCGCGCTCAACATCTTCACGGCCAGCGCAAAGATCGCGGCGTCATTATTGTCCCGCCAAACGGAAAGCTGTTCCGCATCACGCAGGCTAAGACCTGCGCGCCTTGCCGTGTAGTCTGCGCTGCATAACGATAACGGATTTGGAGCGGACGATCCGGTGATGCAGCTTCCCTTGGCACAGGCGCGCCAACTCGTGATCGACGTGCTCACCCGGTTCGACGTCAGCACCGATCATGCGGGCATCGTCGGCGATCATCTGGTCGATGCGGCGGCGGCGGGACATCCGTTCGCGGGGCTGCCGCGGGTGCTCGCGCTGGTCGAGCATCTGCGCCAGCGCGAGCCCGCCCGCCCGATCACGATCGACCGGCGCAGCCCCAACGCCGCGGTGATCGATGGCGGCGGCACCAACGGCTACGTCACGTCGCTGATCGGCATCGACACCGCGATCGATCTGGCGCGCGAGAACGGCGTCGGCATCGTCGGGATCAACGACACCTGGTTCAGCGGCCGTCTGGCCTATTATGTCGAGCGCGCCGCCCGTGCCGGCATGGTCGCGTTCCACACCGCCAACACGATGGCCCGCGTCGCACCAGCAGGCGGCGTCGATCGGCTGTTCGGTACCAACCCCCTGGCCTTCGCCTTCCCGGCCGATCCCGATCCGCTGGTGATCGACTTCGGCACCGGCATGACCACGTGGGGCGACGTGCTGTTGCGCGAGAAGCTCGGCCAGCCGCTCGACAGCGGCGTCGCGGTCGATGCGGACGGGCAACCCACCACCGATCCCTCCGCCGCCCTCGCCGGCGCGTTCCTGCCCTGGGGCGGCCACCGCGGCTATGGCCTGTCGCTGGTCGTGCAGTTGCTCGGCGTGATGTGCGGCAGTCGCATCGTCGTCGACGAAGTGTCCGCCTGCGGCTTCTTCTTCCTCGTCCTCGACCCTGCGCTGCTCGGCCCGGCCGATGCGTTCAAGGCGCAGGTCACCGCGCTGGCCGCCCAGATCGAGGCGTCGCGCCCCGCGCCGGGCGTGGAGCGGGTCCGCGTGCCGGGCCGCTCCAGCGCCGCCAAGCGTCGCGCCGCGCTCGCCGCCGGTACGATCGAGGTGGACGACAGCATCTACGCCGCACTCGTCGCCCTGCGCGACGGCGATACGACCGCTCAACTGGGACATGACGCATGAGACTGAACGACAAGGTGGCGGTGGTCACCGGCTCCGCATCCGGCATTGGTCGCGCCATCGCCGACCGCTTCGTGGCGGAGGGTGCGACGATCGTCGTCGCCGACTTCAATGCCGAGGGGATCGAGCGCACCGTCGAGGAGATTCGCGCCGCGGGCGGCACCGCCACCGGCCAATGCTTCGACGTGTCCGACCGCGAAGCGGTCCACGACGCCACCCGCCAGATCGTCGAGCGGCACGGCCGGATCGATATCCTCGTCAACAATGCGGGCATTTCGCGCTACCGCCCGTTCGCGACGATGAGCTCGGAGGATTGGGACATCGTCCTGGCGGTCGACCTGAAGGGCGTATTCTTCTGCGCGCAGGCCGCAGCGCCGTATATGGTCGAGCGCGGCTACGGCCGGATGATCAACATCTCCTCGGCGCTCGGCACCGGTGCGACGCCACACGGCACCGCCGGTTCGCCGGGCGGCAGTTCGGCCTATGCCGCCGCCAAGGCCGCGGTCATCATGCTGACCAAGACGCTCGCCCGCGAGGTCGGGCCGGCGAACGTGACGGTGAACTGCGTCGCGCCCGGCACCTTCCTGACGCCGATGTCCGCCACCACGCGCACGCCCGAGCAGGTGCAGGAGCATCTCGACCACCGCAAGAAGACGGTCGTGCTTAACCGCATCGGCAGCCTCGACGAGCTGGTCGCGCCGATCCTGTTCTTCGCGTCGGACGATTGCAGCTACGTGACGGGACACACCATCCATGTCGACGGCGGGCGCTTCGACCGGATGTAGTCGGGGCGATCAGCGAAGCCGCTCTCTTACTCGGCGCGTGCGAACCGCACGCGCAGGTTTCCCTTCGCTTTCATCGGCATCAAGTCGCCATCGACCTTGCCGATCATGATGATGCCGGGGGACGGCAAGCCGTCGCCACTGCGATAATAGACGGCGATGTCGGCCGTCGGCGACCAGTAGCCGATCTCCCCGGCGGTGAAGTCGCGCTGCGCTGGACCGCCGATCGACAGGGGGCGAGGCAACGGCCCGGCTTTCTCCTGATCGCGGTGGTCATGCATGGTCACGGCGAACGGCAGCGTCGCGGCGAAAGCCCGCGCCGTGGGATTGTCGTAGAGCGTCGCCGTCATAGGCCGATCACCGGCCATGATCGTGATCCGTTGCATGATCTTCGGCTCCGTTGCGGCAGGCAAGCCGGACGTCCGTCGCGCCTGCGCGGCGGCGAGCGCGATCCCGGCCACGGCGACCAGAGCCGTCAGCGCTTGCAGGGTTCGTTGTGCCATCCAGGAAGTCCCGTCCGCGCCCTCGACAGAGGCGGGCGAGGACGGGACCGCAGTCGATCTTCTCCCATTCAGGGGGTTGAACGGCAACTGTTCGGCGGTTGATGCGGCGATGAATACGGCTCATCGGCGTGCAGTGGCATCCGCACTCGGCTGGACGTCCGGGGCGCGCCTGCACCCGCCGGAAGGACGATCCCACTTGGCGGGCGCGACGATTTGGGCAACGATACCAAAGCCCTAACCCCCGATCCCGATCGCAATCCGGAAGCGCTCTGACGATGTCCCTTTTCCTGCTCCTCACCCAGATCGTCTCGCTGGGCGCCACCAACTACGGCGTCGATGCACCGATGAATGCGCCCAAGGGCAAACCTGCCTTCGCCGACGAGTTCGATGGGGTGACGATCGACACCGCGCGTTGGCGGTACGACACCTCGCGCAACGCCGAGGGCTGGTACAACAACGAGAAGCAATATTACGCCAAGGACCGCCCGGAGAACGCCCGCATCGAGGGCGGGTCGCTGATCATCGAGGCGCGGCGGGAGACGCTGTCCAAGGCCCGCTTTCCGGACTGGGGCGGTCAGCACTACAGCTCCGCCAAGCTCGTGACGCGTCAATCCTATGGCTTCGGCTTCTACGAGGTCCGCGCGAAGCTGCCGTGCGGGCGCGGCGCCTGGCCGGCGATCTGGATGCTGCCGAAAACCGGAAAATGGCCCGACAAGGGAGAGATCGATATCATGGAGATGGTCGGCTGGGACCCGAACGTCGTCCATGCCACGCTGCACAGCGGAGCGTTCAACCACGCCAAGGGAACGCAACGCGGCGCGCAGACGCGCATCGCCACGGCCTGCACGGACTATCACCGCTACCAGCTCGAATGGCGACCGGATGCGATCACGATCGGAGTCGACGGCCGCGCGGTGATGCGCGTCAGGAACGACCAGCCCGGCGGCGAGGCGGCGTGGCCGTTCAATCGGCCGTATGAACTGATCCTCAACCTCGCGGTCGGCGGCGATTGGGGCGGCAAGCAGGGCATCGACGATGCCGCCCTCCCGCAGCGCATGGCGGTCGACTATGTCCGCTACTGGCTTCCATCGAACCGGTAGTTTCCTACCGTCTCCCTCCCAACCACCTGCGCCACCTCGATACTGTGGTGCCGCAGTCACAGCCGAACAAAATCACGTGAACGTTCCCATGACTGCGTTGTCATGCTTGACAAGCGCAGCCGATCCGGAAAAGTGAACGTTCACAGAGAGGCGCATCCATAGCGTCGAACACTGGGGAGGGGATTACTCATGCGCAGCTTCGCCGCTCGCTCGCTTTCGCACTTCGTCATCGGAACGTCGGTCCTGGCTCTGGCTGCAGTGCCCGGCACGGCACTGGCGCAGGACGCCGCCGCCACGGTCGGCAACCCCGGCCCTGCCGACACCGAGCCGCAGGCGACCCCCGCCGATCCGAACGAAGTCACCGACGACATCGTCGTCACCGGTATCCGCGCGTCGCTGCGCGAGGCGATCGACATCAAGCGCAACGGTCAGGGCGTGGTCGACGCGATCTCGGCCGAGGATATCGGCAAGTTTCCCGACACCAACCTCGCCGAATCGCTGCAACGCATCACCGGCGTGTCGATCGACCGATCGAACGGCGAAGGATCGACCGTAACGGTCCGCGGTTTCGGCCCCGAATACAATCTCGTCACGCTCAACGGCCGCCAGTTGCCGACCTCGACGCTGGGCGACGGCGCCAGCCCGCCCGCGTCGCGCTCGTTCGACTTCGCCAATCTGGCGTCGGAAGGAATCGCTGCGGTCGAGGTGTACAAGACCGGCCGCGCCGCCGTGCCGTCGGGCGGTATCGGCTCGACGATCAACATCCGCACGCCGCGGCCGCTCGACAAACCCGGCCTGCGCGGCAGCATCGCCGCCAAGGGCGTGCTCGACAGCTCGCGCAACGGCAAGGACCCGATCACGCCCGAAGTATCGGGCATCATCAGCAGCACCTTTGCCGACGATCGCATCGGCATCCTGCTGACCGGCGTCTACCAGAAGCGCAAGGCGAGCACGAACACGGGCAGCGTCGGGTTCGGTAACGCGTTCCTCGGATCCGAGAACGACTGGGGCACTTTGCCGCAGGCGGGTCAGCCCGGGTCGCAGAACGTCACCAACCGCCCCGGCCAGAACGACGTCTACGAGGTGCCGCAGAGCGCCGCCTACAACTTGACCAACATCGACCGCGAGCGGATCAACGGCCAGGTCGTGTTGCAGGCGAAGCCCTTCGACTCGCTGACCGCGACCGTCGACTTCACCTATTCTCGCAACAAGGTCGTCGCCCGCGACAACAGCGTCGGCATCTGGTTCAACTTCGCCGACACGTCCAGCGCGTGGACCGACGGTCCCGCCGCCGGCCCGATCTTCTACACGGAGCGGTTCGGGCCGGGTAAGGACCTGTCGTACAGCGGATCGCTGACCGCCAACCTGTCCGAGAACAAGTCGCTCGGCGGCAATCTGACGTGGGAGGCGCCGGGCGGCGTCACCGTGTCGCTCGATGCGCATCACTCCACCGCAGAGTCACGCCCGACCAACCAGTTCGGCACCAGCACGTCGATCGGCAATGCGATCTTCGGCGTCGCCGACCAGACCGTGAACTTCGAGAAGGATCTGCCGATCATCTCGTACACCATGTATCCCGGCATCGACCCGCTGAACGCCGGCAACATCAACGCCACCGGCAACTCGTTCCGCAACGCGTATTTCAAGGACCGGATCAATCAGGTTCAGCTGAAGGGACACTACGACCACGAGGGCGCGTTCCTCGACTCCATCGACTTCGGCGTATCGTACGTGAACAACAAGGTTCGATCGGCCTACGGGTTCGTCCAGAACGACACCTGGGGCGGCGTCGGAACGCCCGCCGACCTGCCCGACGATATCTTCCAGCTCGTCACCCTGCCCGACAAGTTCAAGGGCGTCTCGGGCGCGAAGGACGGGATCATCCCGGCCTTCTACAGCTTCAACTTCGAACGTCTTGCGACGCTGCTCGACCAGAAGTTCAACATCTGCGGAGGCGACGGCAACTGCCTCGCCCCGTACGATACCGACCGGCGGATCACCGAGAAAACGATCTCGCCGTTCGTGCAGTTCAACAACACGTTCGACCTGTTCTCCCGCGACGCGCACGTCATCGCCGGCGTTCGTTACGACGAGACGACCGTCAGTTCGTCCGCGCTGATCCCGATCCCGATCGGAACGCAGTGGGTGGCGGCCGGCGAGTTCGGCATCATCTATTCGCAGAACGCCGACTTCACGAAGGTGAAGGGCAATTACAACAACTGGCTGCCCGCGATCGACGTCGACGTGTCGCCGCTGCGCGACGTGAAGCTGCGCGCCTCGTACAGCCACACGATCACCCGTGCTGACTATACCAGCCTTCAGGGCGGTCTGACGCTCAACCGTCAGTTCGGCATCGTCGGCGGCGGCGGCAATCAGGGTAACCCGAACCTGGTGCCGTTCCTGTCGAAGAACATCGATGTCTCCGCGGAATGGTATTACGGCCCCGAAAGCTACATGTCGGCGGGCTATTTCCGCAAACGCGTGTCGAACTTCATCAACTCGCAACAGATCGACCAGCCCGCCTTCGACCTGCGCAACCCGGCGGACGGTCCCCGCTTCCGTGCAGCGCAGGCGGCACTGGGCGGAACGACGGACGTCATCCGCATCCGCGACTACATCCTGCGCAACTATCCGGGATCGACCCAGGTCACCGGCAGCTCCACGATCGGCGGCGTCGAGTATCTGAACGGCAACATCTTCGGTCTGCCCGAAGACGGGCTGGTCAATTTCCAGATCGCGACGCCGTTCAATTCGGATCAGAAGGCGACGATCGACGGCTTCGAGTTCGCCATCCAGCATAACTTCTGGAACACCGGTCTCGGCGTTATCCTCAACTACACGATCGTCAACGGCAACGCGCGGTTCAACAATGCTGCCAATCCGTCGATCGGCCAGTTTGCGCTCGCCGGGCTGAGCGACAGCGCCAACGCGGTGGCCTTCTACGACAAGAACGGCATCCAGGCGCGTATCGCATACAACTGGCGTGCCGAATTCTACGCCGGCGGCAACCCCGACCCGACCTATGTCGAGGACTATGGCCAGATCGACGCCAGCGCGAGCGTGCAGGTGACCGAGGGGCTGGCCGTCTTCGGCGAGGCCATCAACCTCACCGGACAGGGCCGGCGCGGGCATCGGCGATCGGACAATTTCGTCACCTTCGCGCAGCCGGGCTTCGCACGCTATGCCGCGGGCGTCCGCTTCAGCTTCTGATCCGCTGAAGGACCGCGCGCCGGAACGGATCGTCCACAGGACGGCTGTTCCGGCGCGCGTCCGTCCCGCATAAGCTGATCGGGTGAAGGAAGCAGGCAGGCAGACGATGGACCGGTCGATCGCCAACATCGTGATCGTGGGCGGCGGTACGGCCGGCTGGCTCGCCGCGTGCCTGATCGCGGCGCGTGCGGACCGGACGGCGGTGCATCCTTTGCACGTCACCCTGATCGAATCGCCGGAGGTCGCGACGATCGGGGTCGGCGAGGGCACGTGGCCGACGATGCGCCGCACGCTGGAGCGGATCGGCATCGGCGAGGCCGAATTCCTAACCGCCTGCGATGCGTCGTTCAAACAGGGCTCCCGCTTCGACGGCTGGCGAACCGGTGCCAAGGACGACAGCTACCTCCACCCCTTCACCCCGCCGGTCGACGGCGACCCGCGCGACATCGTCGCGGCATGGGCGGACGCCGGCGGCGCGTTCGCCGATGCGGTCGGCGTGCAGGGGGACATCGCCGCCCGCGACCTCGCCCCGCGTCAGCGCGCGATGGACGATTATGCCGGAACGCTGAACTACGCCTATCACCTCGACGCCGGGAAGCTCGCCGCGACGCTGATGCGCCACGCGACGGAACGCCTGAAGGTGCGGCATCTCCGCGACCACGTCGTCGGGATCGATGCCGCCGACGACGGCGATATCGCGGGCGTACGGACGCGCGCGTCGGGCACGATCCACGGCGACCTTTTCCTCGACTGCACCGGTCAGGCGGCGATGCTGATCGGCGATCACTTCCGCATCGCGACGATCGATCGCGGTCGCGAGCTGTTCAATGACCGAGCGCTGGCGGTGCAGATGCCCGTCGCGCCCGACACCCCGATCGCGTCGCAGACCAACGCGACCGCACACGGAGCGGGATGGATCTGGGACATCGGCCTGCCGACACGCCGCGGCATCGGTTGCGTCTACTCGTCCGCGCATATGAGCGACGACGCGGCGGCGGATACGCTGACGCGGTATCTGCGCGCGACGCTGCCCCGTGCGGGCGCGGCGTCGTTCCGGCAACTCCGCTTCCAGTCGCAACACCGCGAGCGGTTCTGGGAACGCAACTGCATCGCCATCGGCCTGTCCGCCGGCTTTCTGGAGCCGCTGGAAGCTTCCGCGATCGTGCTGATCGAACTGTCGCTCGACGCGTTGCTCGACAATTTTCCCGCCACACGCGGGGCGATGGACATCCACGCCGCCCGCTTCAACGCGCTGTTCCGCTATCGCTGGGACCGGATCGTCGAGTTCCTGAAGCTGCATTACGTCTTGAGCGAGCGCGACGAGCCCTACTGGCGCGACCACCGCAACCCAGGGTCGATCCCCGGACGGCTCGGCGAACTCCTGGCGCTGTGGCGTCACCAGCCGCCCTCCGGTGCCGACTTCCCGATGATCGACGAGGTTTTTCCCGCCGCCAGCTACCAATATGTGCTGTACGGCATGGGCTTTCCGCCGCCGCCGCGCGGGCCGATCGCGACGGGGAGCCGCGCGCGCGTCGATGCTGCGATGGCGCAGGTCGAGCGGCGCAAGCGGGCACTCGCGGCCGGCCTGCCGACCAATCGTGCCTATCTCGACGCCCTGCTCGCAAGCGCACGGCCAATTCCGGAACCGATCTGCTGATGTCCCACGTGATCCTCACCCCCGACGACCACCGCGATCTGCGCATCCGTACCGAACGCGCGGCGGAACTCGGCGACGCCGTCATGGCCTGCATCACCGTGCCGAGCGAATTCCGCCGCGTGCAGGCGCATTACCCCATCCTGTTCCAGCGCGATCACGCGACTGACAGCTTCACCGCGCTAGCGATGTTCGGGTTCGAGGTCGGCGAGAACCTGTTCCTCGATAACGGCCGCTGGGACGCACGGTATCGCCCGCTCGCGATCGACAGCCAGCCCTTCCTCGTCGGCCACGGCGCCGGGGACTCGACGGTTCGTCAGGTCCATATCGACATGGCGAGCCCGCGCATCGGTGGCGGAGAGGGCATGCGGGTGTTCGACGATACCGGCCGCCCGACCCCGTATCTGGAGCGCATCGCCGACCAGCTGCGCGCGCTGGACGAGGATTATGTCGCCTCCTCCGACTTCTTCGCGGCGCTCCGCCGCTACGACCTCCTCGAACCGCTGACGCTGGACGTCACGCTCGACGACGGCGCGCAGCACCGGCTGGTCGGGTATCACATCATCGATGAGGAAAAGCTGGAGCGGCTCGATCCGACGATCGTCGGCGAGCTGCACGCCGCCGGCCACCTGATGCCGATGTTCATGGCGCTCGCGTCGCTGGGCAATATCGGCGACCTGATCGTGCGCAAGAACCGGCGGAATGGCTGACGGCACCCCCGGCATCTTCGCCAGCCTGCCGCCGGTCCGCGACGTCGTCGCGGGCACCCCTGCGGCACTGGACGCACTGCTGCGCGAGGCGACGACGCCGTTTGTCTTCCGTGGCCTGACGGCCCACTGGCCGCTCGTGCAGGCCGGGCAGCGATCCTCGCGCGAAGCCCGCGATCACATCGCCGGGTTCGCACGGCCGGTGCCGTTCGCGGTATCGGTCGGCCAGTCGCAAAGCGGCGGCCGGCTGTTCTACGACGACGCGCACGGCATGAACTTCCAGACGCTGTCGGCGAAGCTGCCGGACATCTTCGCACGCATCGACGCCAACGAAGGCGTCGACGGAGCGCCGTCGATCTATCTCGCCTCGATCGACATGCTCCAGTTCTTCGCGGGGCTGCACGAGGCGAACCATGTCGATCTCGGCGACCGGGCGCCGCTCGCCAGCATCTGGATGGGCACGCCGACGCGGATCGCGGCGCATAACGACGTGCCGCACAACCTCGCCTGCGTCGCCGTGGGACAGCGCCGCTTCACGTTGTTTCCGCGCGACCAGTTCCGGAACCTGTACCTCGGCCCCGTCGACAACACCCCCGCCGGTCGGGCGGTCAGCATGGTCGATTTTCACGATCCCGACTTCGCCGCGCACCCCCGCTTTCGTGAGGCATTGGACCACGCCCAGGTCGCCGAGCTCGACGCCGGCGACGCGCTCTTCATCCCGGCGATGTGGTGGCATCATGTCGAGGCACTGGCGCCATTCAACGTCCTCGTGAACTACTGGTGGCGCGACGCACCGCGCTGGCTGGGGCAGGCGCAGGACGCGCTCAACCACGCCATGCTCGCGATCCGCGATCTGCCCGACGACGAAAAGGTGCACTGGCGCGCGATGTTCGATCACTATGTCTTCGACAACGGAGCGGAGGTCACCGCGCATATACCGGAACCGGCGCGCGGCGTGCTCGCGCCCCTGACCCCGGACACCGCCGGCAAGCTGCGCGCGTTCCTGTTAAGGGCGCTCAGTCGATGACGCAGCCGGGTATCCGCCGCGTCGTCATTGCCGGGGGCGGCACCGCGGGCTGGATGGCGGCCGCCGCGATCGCGCGGACGATGGGACGGACGGTAGACCTCACCCTCGTCGAATCCGACGCGATCGGCACGGTCGGCGTCGGCGAGTCCACCATTCCCCCGCTCGTCACCTACAACCGGCTGCTCGGCATCAACGAAGCCGAGTTCATGCGCGAGACGCAGGCGACGTTCAAGCTCGGCATCCTGTTCGACGACTGGAAGCAGCGGGGCGAACGCTATTTCCACTCCTTCGGCATCACCGGCAAAGATCACTGGTCGGCGGGGTTCCAGCATTTCTGGATGCACGGGCTCAGCCGCGGCCACCTCCAGCCGTATGACGATTACTGCCTGGAACTACGCGCCGCGTTGCAGGGCAAGTTCGCGCACCTGCCCGACGACCGCATGAACTACGCGTACCAGCTCGACTCGACGCTGTACGCGCGCTTCCTGCGCCGCATGGCCGAACAGGACGGCACGATCCGTATCGAGGGCAGGATCGCGCGGGTCGATCTGGACGGGGACAGCGGCGACATCGCGGCGCTGCTGCTCGACTCCGGCGAGCGGATCGAAGGCGACCTGTTCCTCGACTGCACCGGCTTTCGCGC
The DNA here is from genome assembly GCF_016892685.1 of Sphingomonas longa. Lineage (NCBI taxonomy): Bacteria > Pseudomonadati > Pseudomonadota > Alphaproteobacteria > Sphingomonadales > Sphingomonadaceae > Sphingomonas > Sphingomonas longa. The sequence continues at coordinate 28,400 of NZ_JAFEMC010000007.1, read as the reverse complement.
GCTCCTGATCGAGGGGGCGCTGCATGCCGGCTATGACGACTGGTCGCATTACCTGCCCTGCGATTCCGCCATCGCCGTCCAGACCGAAAGCGTCCGCCCCGCCCTGCCCTATACCCGCGCGATGGCGCACGACGCCGGCTGGCAATGGCGCATCCCGCTCCAGCACCGCACCGGCAACGGCATCGTCTATTGCAGCCGCTATCTGGACCGCGACGCCGCGCTCGAACGGCTGCTCGGCAATATCGAGGGGCGGACGCTGACGGAGCCGAACATACTCCGCTTCGTGACGGGGGCGCGGCGGCGGCAATGGCACCGCAACTGCATCGCGGTAGGGCTGGCGGGCGGGTTCATGGAGCCGCTCGAATCCACCAGCATCCACCTGATCCAGCGCGCGATCCTGCGCCTGCTGCGACTGTTCCCGTCGACCGGCATCAGCCCGCGCGACGTGGCCGAATTCAACGATCAGCAGCATACCGACATGCTCCAGATCCGCGATTTCCTGATCCTGCACTATAAGGCGACCGAGCGGCGCGACAGCGCGTTCTGGCGGCAATGCGCGGCGATGCCGATCCCCGACACGCTGGACCAGAAGATCGAACTGTTCCGCGAAACCGGGCGGGTGTTCCGCAAGAACGAGGAGCTGTTCGCGGAAAACAGCTGGGTGCAGGTCATGCTGGGTCAGGGCATCGTCCCGGAAAGCTATCATCCGATCGCCACCAAGCTGCGCGACGACGAACTGGCCCGTCTGCTGACCGGCCTGCGCGATCATACCAACGCCACCGTCGACAGCCTGCCCGAGCATGCCGCCTACGTCGCCAATTACTGCGGCCCGGCCCGCTAGATGGCAAAGCGGCGGCAGGCTGTCACGATCAAGCACGTCGCGAGCGACGCGGGCGTGTCGCTGCAAACCGTCAGCCGGGTCGTCAACAAGGAACCCGGCGTCCGCCCCGAAATGGCCAGCCGCGTACAGGCGTCGATCGACAAGCTGGGATACGTCCCGTCGATCGCCGCGCAGCGCATGGCGGGATCGCGATCCTACCTGATCCTCGCGCTCAACGACCGGGAGCGGACGATCGCCGATTGGCGCGCGCGTCAGGGCACCGACTGGCTCGACCAGATGCTGCTGGGCGGGATGCTGACCTGCGCCGAGCACGGCTACCGCATGATCGTGGAGTTGGTCGACACGCACAGCGACCATATCGAACGCGAACTGATGGGCGCGATCGCCGCTCTCCAGCCCGACGGCGTCATCCTGACGCCGCCGCATTCCGGCAATCCGCTCATCATCAACCTGCTGGCCGCGCAGGGCATCAGCTTCGCCCGGATCGGCTCGCTGACCGAGGGACCCGGCATCCGCCTCATCATGGACGACACGCGTGCCGCACGGATCGCGACGGAACACCTGATCGCACAGGGCCATCGCAGGATCGGCTTCATCGCAGGCCCGGATGACTATGAACTCAGCGCGTGGCGCGTCGATGGCTGGCGTGAAGCGATGGCGGCGGCCGACCTGGAGGCGGTCGATCTGCTGGGCGATGGGGATTTCAGCTATGCCTCGGGCCGGGCGGCGGCGCAGGCACTGCTCGCCCTCACGCGTCCGCCGACGGCGATCATCGGCGGTAACGACCAGATGACGCTGGCCACTCTGGACGTCGCGCGCGAGCGGGGGATGAACGTCCCCCGCGATCTTTCCGTCATCAGCTTCGACGACACACCCATCATCCGCCTGGCGCGCCCGCCTGTCACTGCGGTGGTCCAACCCATCGCCGAAGTCTCCGCCCGCGCGGTTAGCCTCATCATCGCAGACCTCGGACAATCACCCCATGACGGGACGCCCGTCACCGTGGCGGCGCAACTGACGTTGCGGGAGTCGACCGCTCCGCCTGTTGCTGTAGAAAACGGCACCTGACTTTTACGGGCAACCGTTCATCGCCTTTGCGAACACGCCCGCATCCTTCTGTACGCGACATACGTTGACATGGATGGCGGCCCCGACTGCCGCGAGGAGTGAAGGCGATGACCCGAACGGGATTGATGACGGTCGTCCTGGCCGTCGCACTGGCCGGTTGTGGCGGCAGCGACGAAGACGCTTCCGCACCGGCGACACCCACGCCGCTGCCTTCGGCCACGACGACCCCTTCGCCGACCCCCGCCCCCTCCCCCACGGTGACCGCCGTCAATCAACGGGTCGTTGCGACGTTCGACAACCCCTGGGCGATGGTGTTCCTGCCGGATGGTCGCATGCTGGTCACCGAGGAGCCGGGGCAGCTCCAGCTTGTTACTCAGGCAGGTGCCAAGGCCCCGGTCGCAGGCGTTCCGCGGGTGGCGTTTTCGGGTCAGCTCGGTTTGCAGGATGTGGTGCTCGATCCCGGCTTCGTCACGAACTCCCGCATCTGGCTGAGCTACGCGGAACCGGCGACCGGCGGCCAACAACTGGCGGTGGCGCGGGCGACGCTGAGCGCGGGCGCGACACCGCGCCTGGACGACGTTGCCGTGATATGGCGGGCGACACCTGCGACGACCGGTGGGCAACTCGGCGCACGATTGGCGTTCGCTCCCGACGGACGGACACTGTTCATCAGCAGCGGAGAGCGGCAGCAGGGCACGCCGGCACAGGAACTGTCGGGAACGCTGGGCAAGATCGTCCGGATCAATCTCGACGGTACGCCCCCGGCCGGTAACCCCTTCACCGCAACGGCGGGTGCGCGGGCGGAGATCTGGTCGCTGGGCCACCGCAACCCCTATGGTCTGGTCTTCGCCAGTGATGGCAGACTGTTCGAATCCGAGATGGGCCCGGCGGGTGGCGACGAATTCAACCTGATCGAGAGCGGCCGGAATTACGGTTGGCCGCGCGTATCAGAGGGCGACAATTACGACGGGTCGGCGATCCCTCGCCACGCCACGAACCCGATCTATACTCCGCCTCTCGTCAGCTGGACTCCGGTGATCGCACCGGGCGGCATGATCCAGTATCGTGGCGCCGCATTCGCCGGTTGGACGGGCGATTTCATCCTGGCGGGTCTGGCGCAACAGGGCATCGTGCGCGTGAGGGTCACTGGCAACACGGCGACCGAAGTCGCCCGCATCGGCCTCGGGGCGCGGGTTCGCGAGGTGGAGGAAGGTCCCGCGGGATCGCTTTGGATCTTGCGCGACGGTACTGGCGCGGCGCTTGTCGAACTCACCCCGCGCTGACAGCAGGGCTTTGGCCGCGCCGGCTAACTGCCTGCGATGACGCGCGGAACATCCGGGGGGATGCGGCATTTCTGAACCATGCGCCGAGCCGGCCCGAGCCGGGTCAATCGCTCATGGATCGGGAGTAGCAGGGTATCGTGTCGATCTCCGTCGGGCGAACGCCGACACATCCGCTCCACCCGGTGCATGCGGTGCTGCTGGGAGGATGCGTCCCCCTGTTCCTGGGCGCTTTGCTCAGCGATATCGCCTATGCGCGGTCGTACGAGGTCCAGTGGCTGAACTTCGCGTCATGGCTGATCGCCGGTGCGCTCGTCTTCTGCGGCTTTGCGTTGCTGTGGGCGGTCGTGGAGGTGCTTCGCCGTGATCGTCGTGGCCGGCGTCGGCTCGGGTACGCGCTGATGCTGTTGGTGACATTCGTCGTCGGTTTTGTGAACGCCCTGGTGCATGCCAAGGACGCCTGGGCGACGATGCCGGAAGGGCTGATCCTCAGTGCCCTCGTTGCAATCTTCGTCCTGGCGGCGACATGGCTTGGGTTCGCCGGCACTCGCACGGCGGTGACGGCATGATGCGCTTTTCCCTCCTGACCGCCGTCGGCCTGTCGATACTCCTCGGGGGCTGCGGCGGGGAGCCGAACACGGCCCGCTACGGCGCCAATCCCGGCCTGCCGGAGCAGCAGCGCGGCCTGTTGCCCAGCATGAAGATTGCAGACCCCGTCGGCTGGGGCGACATGCGGCCGACCGTACCTCAGGGCTATGCGATCACGGCGATCGCGACCGGCCTGAAAGTCCCGCGGCAGACCCTCGTGCTGCCCAACGGCGATATTCTGGTGGCAGAGGGCAAGGGCGGCGGCGATGCCCCCAAATTGCGGCCCAAGGACATCATCGCCGGCATCATCAAGGCCAAGGGCACGACGTCCGTGAAGGGGGGCGACCGCCTGACCTTGCTGCGCGACGCCGACGGCGACGGCGTGTACGAAGGGCGCACCGTGTTCGCCGAGGGGCTCAATGCACCTTATGGTCTCGCGTTGCACGACGGCTCGCTTTACGTCGCCAATCAGGATGCTCTGGTCCGCCTCGACTATCGCAACGGCCAGACCCGGGCGGACGGCGCGCCGACGACGGTGACCGCCCTGCCCGCCGCGATCAATCACCACTGGACGAAGTCGCTGGCGGTCAGCCCCGACGGACGGCTCCTGTATGTGGGGATCGGATCGAACAGCAACATCACCGAACGTGGCATGGCGGCGGAAGTCGATCGGGCGATGATCTGGCAGGTCGATGCCGCAACGGGTGCCCACCGCCCGTTTGCGACCGGCGTCCGCAACCCGACTGCGCTCGCGATCCAGCCGGGCACGCAAACCTTGTGGGCGGTGGCGAACGAGCGTGACGAACTGGGTCCGGACCTCGTTCCCGATTATCTGACGTCGGTTCGCGATGGGGGCTTTTATGGCTGGCCGTACAGCTATTGGGGCAAGACGATCGACCCCCGCGTCCGGCCCCAGAAACCCGCCCTCGTCGCCACCGCGATCCGCCCCGATTATGCTCTCGGGGCGCACGTTGCGGCGCTCGGCGTCGCCTTCTCCAGTTCGGTCATGGGCGGGCGCTTCGCGGACGGTGTATTCGTCGGCGAGCATGGCAGTTGGAACCGCGACGCGCCGTCCGGTTACAAGGTCGTCTTCGTTCCCTTTCGCGACGGTCGCCCGGCGGGCCAGCCGGTCGATTTCGCGGTCGGGTTCATGGGCAAGGATGGCAAGACGCGCGGAAGGCCGGTCGGCGTGACGCTGGACCCACGCGGTGCCCTCGTCATCGCCGACGATCTTTCCAATACCGTGTGGAGAGTGACGCCTAACCGCTAGCCCGACCGGGGGGACGTCAGGCGCGTCCCGGTCTGGCGTTGGCGATGAGGTTGGCGGCGGTAAAAACGATCGCGTCCTCTGCGAAGCCCGTTGCCGTTTGACCCCAACGTTGCATGGCCCATTTGCGAACGGCCAAACCGCCATACGACGATGCGATCGCCGCACCGACGCCCAACGCCGCCCCCGTCCAGCGCCGGTCCGGGTGGGCCAGCGCGGCGCCGGCGAAACCGCTGCTGATCGTCCGGGCGAGCAGGCCCAGCGCCACGGTCCGGTCGGGTGCCGTCGTCATCTTGTCACCCGCCATTTCCGCCGCCGCCATCACGACCGCCCCGGCCGTGGGCACGCGTTGCTTCATCAACCGCGCCTCGAGATTGTCGTACGGCAACGTGTCCCGCTGCGCCGCACCGGCCAGCGCGGCCAATGGCGTCATCGCCCGCTGTCCCGCCACCAGACCCATCAGTACCGACCGCAGCATGTCATCTCCTGTATCGACCTCGCCCTGCGGCAACGGGCGAGCCGTGCAGGCGATCCGTTCCGGGCCTCCGGCGATCGGCTCGACCGCGGCGTCGTCGTCACTTGGCGAGAAAAACGGTCATCGCCGCGGCGAACCGTTGCGGCTGATCCAGCATGACGAAATGCGCGGCATCGCCGATCTCGACCATGCTCAGGTCGGGCGTACCCGTATAGGCGCTGCGGTACAGGGCATCGACTTGGGCCTGCGGCAAGGCATTGTGATAGGGTACGACCACCGTCACCGGCACGCCGATCCGCGACAGTTGCGGCGTGAGGTCCACCGTCAAATCCTCGTACATCGCTTGCGCCGTCACGCGCGGATCGCTGGCGACGGCATAGGCCTTCACCTTCGCACGGGACTCCGGCTTGAGTGCCATCTGGTCGGCGACCGCCTCGGCACCCGCCACGTCCGCAGCTTGACCGTAGCGGCCCTTGATCGCGTCCCGCATCGCCGCGGCCCGCGGCTCCAGCATCGCCGGCGTCATCGTCGGGCCGAACAACCGTCCGTAGAACGGCAACGAGTCCACGATCATCAGCCGCCCGGCATCCGCGGGGTGCAGGATGGCCAGCTTCATCGCGATCAGTCCACCCAGCGAGTGTCCCACGATGGCCGCACCCGTCAACTTCTCCCGAGTCAGGTAATCGTGCAGGTCGGCGATCACCCCGTCGAGGACGCCGGCGGCGAGATTGCCGCGCGGATCGTCGCCAGCAAACCCGTTGATCTGGACCAGAATAACGCGGCGGGTCTGCGCCAGGGTCGGTGCGACATCGTCCCATACCGCGCGCGGGCTGGACAAGCCTGGAATGAGGACGACCGGTTTGCCGCCGCCCATCGTGACGATGGAGATGTGCCGCATCTGGATCGCGGCGGAAGCCGCGGCGGCCGGCCGCGCCTGAGGGTGTGTGGGGGCGAGCACGGTCGCCATCGTGAAGATGCTCGCGACGATGCGGAGGGACAGATGCGCAATCATGATGTCATTGCTCCTTGGACGGGCTGGTGAACACGTCTTCGATCGCGAGATCGAACAGTTCGGCGATCTTGAAAGCGAGGGGCAGCGACGGGTCGTAGCGGCCCGTCTCGATCGCGTTGACGCTCTGTCGACTGACCTCGAGCAGGTCGCCCAGATGCTGCTGGCTCCACCCGCGATCGGCACGGAGCGCGCGGAGGTGGTTGTTCATGCTTCCCGCCGCTCGATCAGCTTGTTGATGCAGCCACCGACGCCCAGCCCGGCGAACCACAGGATCGGCCACGCATAGCCGACCAGATGCGGCAACAGCTCGAACCCTTCGAGAAACCCCCACATCGTCGCGCCGGTCATCGCGACCCCCGTGGCGATCAACGACTGCCGGACGAGCAGCATGCGCTGATACTCGTCCGTCTCCTCGACGAGACAGGCGCCGATGGCCACGAAGAAACCGATCACCGGGAACGCCGGCAAGATGCCGACGATGTAGGCCACCGGGCCGCTGACGAGATGCCGGTCCAGCAGGTAGACCGCCGGAAACAGCAACGTGACGTAGATCAGCGCCAGCAGGATGACGCGACGATTGTAGCGGCGTTGAGCCGGCGAGAAACGCATGTTCGAGCTCCTTCGATTCGATGTGAAGGTAGCTTGTCATGGAAAGCACGCTTTACGTCAAGCAGACTTTCCATTGGTGTTTGAACATAGATGCAGAATCCTACTCCTTGCCTCCGTTATTCAGGCGCATCGGCGAAATCGGTCGAGGTCGAGAGGGTCGCGTACAGGGCGGCTTGTTCACGCCGTTCCGTTGTCACAGAGTCGATGATGTCGAGCACGTCCCGGCCAACCGCCAGAATGCGGGGCGGTTCGGAGAGGCCGGCGACCTGCACCATGACACCGCCGAACTTCTCAGGGTCGCCGACTTGCGTGCCGTCGATGGGTGCCCAGGCGTCGCGGGCGGAGGTCAGATGGGCGTAATCGTCGATCGACGGGTCTGCGTATCGCACCGACGCGTCGCTCAACAGGTCGGTACGGAACATCCCCGGTTCGACGAGGACGACACGGATGCCGAACGGCGCGACCTCCTGCGCCAGCGCCAGGGTCAATCCCTCGACGGCGAACTTGGTCGCGCCGTACGCCGTGCTCTGGGCGAACCCCTGAACGCCGCCGCCGGAGCTGATGTTGAGGATCAGGCCCGAACGTTGCCGCCGCATCACCGGCAGAACGGCACGCAGCAAATGCATGACGCCGAAGACGTTCACTTGGTATTGCCACTCGATGTCGGGCCAGGCCAGTTCCTCGAAATTGCCGAACACGCCTCCGCCAGCGTTGTTCAACAGTGTGTCGATGCGGCCGAACCGTCCGATGGCGGCGGCCACGGCAATGTGTACCTGATCGGGAACGGTCACGTCCGCTGCGACGATCAGCAGCGCATCCGCCGGAGCGCCCTGCAACGCCCGTTCGATCTTGCCGGTGTCCCGCCCCAGCGCGACGACCTTGTCGCCCGCCTTCAACGCCGCTCGCGCGGTGCCAGCGCCCAGTCCGCTTCCGGCACCGGTGATAAACCAAACCTTGCTCATGAAACGTCCTCGCTACCCACGGATGTCGTCGGACGCGCTAGTCGATCCCCCGGCGGGCGATAATCCACGCGCGGATTGATGCCGCGATGAGCCGATTTCAGCGTCGTCGAACGGCGAGCTCCGCGAGCAAATCGGCGCGTCGCGGACCGATGATGAGCAGAGTTCATGGGAGCATCAACCTAACCCGGAATTGTCGCCGTTATCACAGGGCCCTAGTTTGGCATCGGTCGCAGCCCGCTGCTCGGCCCCTCGAACCTGCCGCAGCGGGCTTCCGCCCGGATGGACCGTATTCCCCCACGCGTCCGTCCGGGCACACCATCCAAGTTCAGGAGCGCCGGCATGGCCAGCCTTTCTACCGCCCCGGCGGTCGGTGACAGTTCAGGCATCCACGATGTCGCTCCCCGGTGGAGCGCCGTCTATGCCCTCGCCTTGTGCAGCTTCGTCTTGGTGGCGTCGGAGTTCATGCCGGTCAGCCTGTTGAGCCCGATCGCGCAGACGCTTCGGTTGACCGAAGGTCAGGCCGGTCAGGCGATCGCGGTGTCCGGCATCTTCGCCGTCGCCACCAGCCTGTCGCTGACGGCGGTGCTCGGCACGCTCGATCGGCGGATCGTGCTGCTGATGCTGACCGCACTGCTCGTCGCGTCCGGTACGATCGTCGCGCTAGCGCCCAGCTATACGGTCTTCATCATTGGCCGGGCGCTTCTCGGGCTTGCAATCGGTGGGTTCTGGTCGATGTCCGCGGCTATCGCGATGCGTCTGGTGCCAAGCGCGTCCGTGCCGAAGGCGCTCGCCATCATCAATGGCGGCAACGCCCTCGCGACCGTCGTTGCGGCACCGCTGGGCAGTCTCCTCGGCAGCCTGATCGGGTGGCGCGGCGCGTTCTTCTGCGTCGTGCCCGTCGCTGTCGGGGCGGTGGTGTGGCAGGCACTGTCACTGCCGCGCTTGCCCGCGCAGCATCGGCAGACCGCGACCGGGATGATGATGCTGCTTCGTCGCCCGCCGGTACTGCTCGGGCTGGGCGCGGTCGCGTTGCTGTTCGTCGGGCAGTTCGCGCTGTTCACCTATCTGCGCCCCTTCCTCGAGCAGGTGACCGGCGTCGGACCCGCCATGTTGTCGACGATGCTGCTGATCCTCGGCGTGTCCGGATTCGTCGGAACGATCCTGATCGGGCGCGTGCTGGAGGACGGGCTGTACCGCACCCTGATCGTCCTGCCCGCGATCATGGCGGCGACAGCCGTCGCCCTGGCTGTTTTCGGTGGATCCACCGCCGCCACAGCGATCCTGCTGGCGATCTGGGGATTGGCGGGGACGTCGGCCCCGGTGGCGTGGTGGACATGGCTTGCGCGCACGCTGCCCGATGAAGCGGAGGCCGGTGGCGGTCTGATGGTGGCGATCGTCCAGCTGGCGATCACGCTGGGTGCGACCGTCGGCGGGATCGTGTTCGACCGCGCAGGGCCCGTGGCCGAGTTCCTCGCCAGTGCCGCCCTGCTCGCGCTCGCCACGCTGGCTGCGTTGGAGATCGTGCGTTCCCGAAGGACGCTGGCGACCAGTCACGCATGAGACGGGTTCATGACCGCATTGAGCGATCCGCATGCTCCGATCGGGAAACCGTCGCGTTACCAATAAGCAGCATCGTTGATCTGGATCAGGTTCCGGCCGCGGACGCGCGGTTTCGCAAAAAGGAAGACGCTCATGACCGCCGTTTCTGAAGTCGAACTCTCCCGGCGGGGGCTGCTCGCCGGTAGCGCGGCCACGGCGATCGTCGTGGCTGCCCCGGCATCCGACGCCGCCCCCCTGCCGCAAGCTCCCGCGCCGACGTCGCTGCCGGTGTCGTTCGAGGTCAACGGCAAGCGCCGCGAGCTGAGCCTCGACCCGCGCACCACGCTGCTCGACGCGCTGCGCGAGCACCTTCAGCTCACCGGCACCAAGAAGGGCTGCGATCACGGCCAGTGCGGCGCCTGCACCGTGATGGTCGACGGCGTCCGGATCAACTCCTGCCTGACCCTCGCCGTGATGCATCAGGGCGATAAGATCACCACGATCGAAGGGCTCGGCACCCCCGACAAGCTGCACCCGATGCAGGCCGCCTTCATCAAGCACGACGGCTATCAGTGCGGCTATTGCACCCCCGGCCAGATCTGTTCGGCGGTGGCGGTGCTCGACGAGATCAAGCGCGGCGTCCCCAGCCATGTGCAGGACGACCTCACCGCCAAGCCCCGCGCCACCAACGTCGAGATGCGCGAGCGGATGAGCGGCAACATCTGCCGCTGCGGCGCCTATTCCAACATCGCCGATGCCATGGCGGACGTCGCCGGAGAGAATGCATGAAGGCCTTCACCTACGAGCGCGCCAAGGATGCCGGCGCGGCGGCACGTGCGGTCGCCGGCCGGCCGGGCGCGAAGTTCATCGCTGGCGGCACCAACCTGCTCGACCTGATGAAGATCGAGGTCGAGACGCCGACGCACCTCGTCGACGTGCAGGACCTCGGCTTCGACACGATCGTGAAGACCGCGGACGGCGGGCTGCGCATCGGCGCGCTGGTGACCAACACCAACCTTGCCGCCGACGCGCGCGTGCGTCGCGACTATGGCGTCCTGACTCGCGCAATCGTCGCCGGTGCCTCCGGCCAGTTGCGCAACAAGGCGTCGACCGCGGGCAATCTGCTCCAGCGCACCCGATGTCCGTATTTCTACGACACCAACATGGCCTGCAACAAGCGCAGGCCGGGGTCGGGTTGCGCCGCGATCGGCGGCTATTCGCGCCAGCTCGGCGTGATCGGCGTCAGCACCTCGTGCATCGCCACCTTCCCCGGCGACATGGCGGTGGCGATGCGCGTGCTCGATGCCGTCGTCGAGACGGTCGATGCCACCGGCGCACGTCGCGCGATCCCGATCGCAGACTTCCACCGGCTGTGGGGCGATCGTCCCGATCTGGACACCGTGCTGAAGCCGGGTGAGCTGATCACCGCGGTCACCTTGCCGCGCCCGATCGGCGGCAAGCACTTCTATGAAAAGGTCCGCGACCGTGCGTCCTATGCCTACGCGTTGGTGTCGGTTGCCGCCGTCATCCAGCCGGACGGCACCGGTCGCGTCGCCTTCGGCGGCGTCGCCCCGCGCCCCTGGCGCGTCGAGGCGGCCGATGCGCTGCTGCCGCAGGGAGCCGCCGCAGTGACCGCGCGCGCCTTCCGCGGTGCGACGCCGACCGAAGACAATGGTTTCAAGCTGCCCCTCGCCACCCGCGCCCTGGCGTCGGTGATCGCGCAAGCCAAGGCATAACGGCATGAAGTTCGACACCCCCGCAACGACCAATCCGATCGATCGCATGACGGTGGTCGGCCGCGCCCACAGTCGGATCGACGGTCCGCTGAAGACCACGGGCGGCGCTGCCTACGCCTACGAACATCCGGCCGAGGTCGCCGATCCGGCGTATGGCTATGTCGTCGGCGCGGGGATCGCAAAGGGGCGCATCCGCTCGATGAACCTCGACGAAGCGAAGGCCGCGCCGGGCGTGATCGCCATCGTCACCGCCGCCGACGCCGGCAAGATGGGCAAGGGCAAGTTCAATACCGCCAAGCTGATCGGCGGCCCCGACATCGACCATTACCATCAGGCGATAGCGCTGGTGGTCGCCGAGACGTTCGAACAGGCGCGCGCCGCCGCCGGCCTGATCCGCGTCGACTACACCCGCAGCAAGGGGCAATTCGATCTTGCCGCCGTGGCGGATACGGCCCCGCTGAAGGGTGGCGAGCCCGGCAAGCCACCCGAATATCGGGTCGGCGATTTCGAACAGGCGTTCGCCGCCGCACCGGTAAAGCTGGACCAGCGTTACACGACGCCGGATCATACCCATGCGATGATGGAGCCGTTCGCCTCGATCGCGGCGTGGAACGGCGATGCGCTGACGCTCTGGACGTCGAACCAGATGGTCGACTGGACCCGCACCGACCTTGCGACGACGCTCGGCATCCCCAAGGACAAGATCACGCTGCTGTCGCCCTATGTCGGCGGCGGATTCGGCGGCAAGCTGTTCCTGCGCAGCGATGCGGTGCTCGCCGTCCTGGGCGCGCGGGCGGCGAAGCGCGCGGTGAAGGTCGCGTTGCAGCGTCCGCTGATGGCGAACAATACCACGCACCGTCCCGCGACCCGCCAGCGTATCCGGATCGGCGCGACCCCCGACGGCACGATCACCGCCATCGCCCACGAAAGCAGCTCGGGCGACCTGCCGAACGGCGGTCCCGAGGCCGCGGTGTTGCAAACGCAATTGCTCTACGCCGGCGCGAACCGCCTGACCGCGATGCGCCTCGCGGTGCTCGACCTGCCCGAAGGCAATGCGATGCGCGCCCCGGGCGAGGCGCCGGGGCTGATGGCGCTGGAAGTCGCGATGGACGAGATGGCGGAAACGCTGAAGATGGACCCGATCGCCTTCCGCGTGAAGAACGATACGCAGGTCGATCCCAAGACGCCGACCCGTCGCTTTTCGCAGCGCCAGCTCGTCCGCTGCCTCGAAGAGGGTGCGCAGCGCTTCGGCTGGTCGCGTCGTAACGCGACACCGGCGCAGGTGCGCGACGGGCGCTGGCTCGTCGGCATGGGCGTGGCGTCCGCGTTTCGCAATCACATGAACATGACCTCGGGCGCTCGCGTCCGCCTCGGTCGCGACGGCGTGGTCACCGTCGAAACCGACATGACCGACATCGGCACCGGCAGCTACACGATCATCGCGCAGACCGCGGCGGAGATGATGGGCGTGCCGGTCGACAGCGTCGTGGTGAAACTCGGCAGCTCGGCCTTCCCGGTATCCGCGGGTTCCGGCGGCCAGTTCGGTGCGGCCAATGCCACCGCGGGCGTCTATGCCGCCTGCGTCAAGCTGCGACAGGCGCTCGCGACGCGGCTGGGTTACGATCCCGCCGATCTCGCGCTGGCCGATGGCAAGATCACCAGCGGCGGCCGGTCGACCAGCCTGGAACAGGCTGCTGCGGCGGGGGATCTGTCCGCCGAAGACAAGATCGAATTCGGCGACCTCGACAAGACATGGCAGCTGTCGACCTTCGGCGCGCATTTCGTCGAGGTCGGGGTGGACGTCTACACCGGCGCGACGCGCCTGCGCCGGATGCTCGCGGTCTGCGCCGCCGGCCGGATCATCAACCCGACATCGGCGCGCAGCCAGGTGATCGGCGCAATGACGATGGGCGTCGGCAGCGCGTTGATGGAGGAACTGGCGGTCGACAAGCGCTTCGGCCTGTTCATCAATCACGACCTCGCCAGCTACGAAGTGCCGGTTCACGCCGACATCCCGCATCAGGAGGTCGTGTTCCTCGACGAGGTCGACGACAAGGCGAACCCGATGAAGGCGAAGGGCGTGGGCGAACTGGGCCTGTGCGGCGTCGGCGCGGCCGTGGCGAACGCGATGTACAATGCCACGGGCGTGCGCCTGCGCGACTACCCGCTGACGCTCGACAAGCATTTCGAGCGGCTGCCCGCGGTCGCGTGACGGGACGCAACGTCGCCGACGGGCGCGGGGTTTTCATCGGACCCGTCGCTGTCGGCGACGATGTGGAGACGATCATGATGGACACGGCGGCACCGGCGAACGGGACGACATCGGCCCTCGTCCTGATCGAATATCAGAACGACTTCACCGCCCCCGGTGGCGTGCAGCACGATGCGGTCCGCGCGGTGATGGCGCACACCGATATGATGCGGCACAGCCGCGTGCTGCTGGACGGCGCCCGCGCCCGTGGCATGACCGTCCTGCATGCACCGATCACGTTCGCAGCGGGTTATCCCGAGCTGCCGTCCGAGCCCTATGGCATCCTCGCCGGGGTCGTTCAGTCGAAGGCATTCCGTAAGAATAGTTGGGGAGCGGAGATCGACGCGACGATGGCACCGACCGCCGGCGAGATCGTGATCGAAGGCAAGCGAGGGCTCGACTGCTTCGCTACCACCAACCTGGGCTTCATCCTGCGCCAGCGCGGCATTACCCGCGTTGCCCTTGCCGGCTTCCTCACCAATTGTTGCGTCGGATCGACGATGCGCTCGGCCTACGAACGTGGCTACGACGTGGTCACGCTGACAGATTGCACCGCAACGCTGAGCATCGAGGCTCAAGAGGCGGCGGTGAACGGCACCTTCCCGATGTTCTCGCGACCGATGACAGCCAGCGCGTTCCTGGCGGAGCATGACGAAGGGGCCACGGCATGAAGTTCGACACGCCAGCCGGGACCACCCCGATCGATCGTCAGACCGTGATCGGTCGGCCTCATCCCCGCGTCGAAGGGCCGCTCAAGACGACGGGCACCGCCACCTATGCCGCCGAACATCACGATCTGGGCGGCGATATCGCCTATGGCTACATACTGGGTGCCGCGATCGGCAAGGGTCGGATCGCCGCCATCGACACGTCGGCGGCCGACGCCGCACCCGGCGTTCGCGCGATCGTCACCTACCGAACCGCCGGGCCGCTCGGCGTCGGCCAATTCTATGTCCAGCGAATGCTCGCCGGACCGGCAGTCGATCACTATCATCAGGCCGTCGCCGTGGTCGTGGCCGACACCTTCGAACAGGCTCGTGCGGCGAGCGCGCTGATCCGTGTCGATTATGCCCGCACCACCGGATCGTTCGACCTCTCCGCGCAGAAGGCCGACGCACCGATCGCACCGAAGGAGCCGTTCGGTGGCCCCAGTCAGATCGTGGTCGGCGACTTCGATCGCGCTTTTGCCGCCGCACCGGTCACGCTCGACGAAACCTACACCGTTCCCGATCAGGCGCATGCGATGATGGAGCCGCACGCCACCATCGCGCGCTGGGACGGCGACCTGCTGACGTGCTGGACATCGATCCAGCAAATGAACTGGGGTGTCCGCGACCTGGCCCGGATCCTTGGCATCCCGAAGGCGAATATCAGGCTTCGCTCTCCGTATATCGGCGGCGGCTTCGGCGGCAAGGGTACGGTACAGAGCGACCTCGTGCTGGCCGCGCTCGCCGCCCGCGCCGCCGGACGCCCCGTGAAACTGGTGTTGCAGCGGACGCTGATGTTCAACAACACCATTCACCGCCCCAAGACGATCCAGCGCGTCCGGCTGGGCGCAGGCCGCGACGGACGCCTGACGGCGATCGGGCACGATAACTGGTCGGGCAATCTCGCAGGAGGCCGGACGGAGCCCAGCACCATTCCGACCCGGCTCCTCTATCGCGGCGAGAACCGGCTGTTGCGACGCTATCTCACCACGCTCGATCTGGCGGAGGGCAACGCCATGCGGGCGCCCGGCGAGGCACCCGGGATGATGGCGCTGGAAATGGCGATGGACGAGCTTGCCGAACGGCTGGGCATGGATCCTGTCGACTTGCGGATCGCGAACGATACGGCGGTCGATCCCGAGAAGCCCGGCCGCCCCTTTTCCACGCGCGCCTTTGTCGAGTGCCTGCGGACCGGCGCGGACCGGTTCGGCTGGAGCAAGCGACCTGGCTCGCCTGCCAGCCGACGCGACGGCGATTGGTTGATCGGGTTTGGTATGGCGAGCGCGATCCGGGGCGCCCCCATCGCGAAGGCGGGGGCCCGCGTCCGTCTCGAACGATCCGGCAGGGTGATCGTGGAAACCGACAAGACCGATCTCGGCACCGGCAGCTACACGATCGTCGCGCAGACCGCGGCGGAGATGATGGGCGTTCCATTGGACCGGGTGGAGGCGCGACTGGGCGACTCGTCCTTTCCCGAAACACCGGGATCCGGCGGCCAGATGGGTGCAGCCTCGGTCACCGCCGGCGTTTACGCGGCATGCGCGAAACTTCGCGACATCGTCGTGCAACGGCTGGGCTTCGAACGCGACGATGTCGTGTTCGCCGATGGCGAAGTTCGCTCGGCCGGGCGAACGGTATCGCTCGCCTCCGCCGCCCGCCTGGGTGAACTGGTCGCGGAGGACAGCATGGAATATGGCGACCTGTCCCAGCGTTTCGCGCAGCAGACCTTCGGCGCGCATTTCGCCGAAGTGGGCGTGGACCGCTACACCGGCGTCGTGCGTGTCCGACGGCTGCTCGCCGTCTGCGCGGCGGGGCGCATCCTTAATCCCGTCACCGCGCGCAGTCAGGTCATCGGCGGCATGACGATGGGCATCGGTGCGGCGCTGATGGAAGAAATGGCGGTCGACACGCGCTTCGGTCTGTTCGTGAACCATGATCTTGCCGGATACGAGGTCCCGGTTCATGCCGACGTCCCGCATCTGGACGTCGCCTTCATCGATGAGGTTGATCCCACCATGTCTCCCTTGAAGGCGAAGGGTGTCGGCGAATTGGGCTTGACCGGGGTTGCGCCCGCAATCGCCAACGCCGTCTACAACGCCACTGGCGTCCGCGTCCGCGATTATCCGATCACCCTCGACAAATACCTCACGCGCCTGCCCGAACTGACCTGAGGGTATACGCATAGAAGCGACGATCGGTCCGCATACGCCGGGCGGAACAGCGCGGCACCTTTCGCCTTTTTTGGTCCAGCCACGGCGTCTCGACGACGACACCGTGGCGATCAAGGTTGAACGCTGATCGTTATAAACCAGCATCATGTTGCGCCGCCGCCCCGGCAAGCCCCTTCAACAGACCGCAGCGGTCCACCGGACGATCAGAACTCGACCGCTGCGCTGAACCGGAACGACCGGCCGAGGATCGGCCGCGCCAGGATCGCACCGGTCCCCTGCCCGCCGATGATCCGCGGATTGCCCTCCGTCAGGCCGATCTCGTCGGTCAGGTTGTTACCCGTGACCTGCAACCGCACCCGCTGCGCGACCTCCACCGACACGCCGGCGTCCAGCTGGTAGAAATGCGGCAGCACCTGCAGATTCTCCGGATCGGAGAAGCGATCGCCGGTATATTGCAGCGTCGCGAACAGCGACGGGCGGAAGCGGCCCACATCGACGTCGATCGCCGGCGTCACACGCCACATCCACTTCGGCTGGCGCTGCACCCGGTTGCCGGTGTTGTCGATCGCGCCGTTGCCGGTGAAGAAATCGCGGTACGTGGCATCGAGATAGGTGCCGGCGGCAGTGATGCTGAACCACTTGGTCGGCCGCAACGCACCCTCCAATTCGACGCCCGTAGCCTTCGCGCCGCCGTTGGAGCTGACCGGCACGTTGTTGATGAGCGACGTCGTAGCGAGCCCGTCGAATTTATTGTGGAAGACGGTGGCGTAGAGGTTGGCGATCCCGGTCGAGATCTTGACCCCGCCCTCGTACGTGTCGACTTCGGCCGTGGCGGCGAGGCCGGTGCCGTTGGCGATGTTGTCGGCGCTCGCCTCGCGCAGATTGTCGAACTGCGGAAAGCTGTTGCCGCGGCTGTAGCGGGCGAACACGCCGATCGAGCGGCTGAAGTCGTAATTGACGCCGCCGGTCCACGACCACGCATCGTCGCGGTAACGGATCGACCGCACCGGCCCCAGCACCGTCACCGCATTGTCGTACAGCGTCAGCGGATTGGCATCGAGGTTGACGTTGCCGCCCGCCAGCGGCGTGCTGAGCGTTGCGTCGACCAGATGACGCTGCCACCGGACACCGCCGTCGATGCGCAGTTCGGGCGTGATCTGCAATTCGTCGACGCCGTAGAAGGCGTAATCCTCGCCCTGATAGTTCGCCTGCACCTGGAACGCCGGACCGCTGGTGAAGCCGTTCAGCGTCGCGGTGCGCCCGCCGTTCAGCGTCAGGTTCAGGCGGCGCGCGTTCGGCTCCGCGGCGAGCAGCACCTGATTGCCCAGCACCCAGGAATCGCGCGACGTATAGTTGGTGTAGAAGACGCCGCCGGTCAGCTTGTTCGACCCTGCCGTCCATTCGAATGCGCTGTCGGAGACGAAGGACGAGATCTTCTTGCGCACCTCCCAGATCCCCGCGCGCAGCACCGCCGCGCTTGCGCCACCCGAGACCGCGCCGCCGCCCGTCGCATAGGTCAGCGCGCCGACCGTCGACCCGGCACCGCCCAGCGTCACGGCCATCGCCGCCGCCGATACCGGCCCCTCGACCGGCACGAGGCCGATCGTGTTGGCGTCGCCCCCCAGATAGCTGGTCCGCTCGCGCAGACGCAGCCCGTCGGCGACCTCGTATTCGAAGGTGATGCCGGTGTTGATGATGTTCGCACCGCGACCGTCCGCCAGATCGATGGTGCGCCCCACCACGTTGGTGGTGATCCGCGTATCGCGGCCCATCAGCGTGCCGGTACCCGCGTCGAAACCCGGATAGGCGCTGATGTCGCCATTGCCGTTCGTGACGATTGGGATCGGCAGCAACCACGCGCCGCGATCGTTCAGGTACCGGGCATAGACCTCGACCGAGCCCTTGCCGGCGAAGTCGTGATGGATATTGGCGGTGATCTGACCGCCCTTTTCGGCGCGAAAGCCCGGATCGCGCAGGCCGTTGCCCTGCGCGTAATAGCCGCCGACCATGAAGCCGGTGTCGTCGCCGAGCGGCCCCGAGATCCAGGCATCGCCGCGCACTTCGTCGAAATCGGTATAGGACAGCTTGGCCAGCCCGTGCAGCTCGCTGCCGCCGATCCGGGGCACGACGTTGACCGTCAGGCCGGGCTGTCCGTTCGAGAACAGCGAGCCGGTACCGCCGCGGACCGCCTCGATCCGCTGCACCGTCTCGTCGAGGCGGATGAGCTGGGAGTTCTCGAGGAACGACAAGGTCGGCGGCACGAAGATCGGCGTGCCGGCATACTGGAACGTCACGAACTGCGCGTCGCCGCCCGAGGGATAGCCGCGCACGAAGATGTTCGCGCCGTTCTGCCCGCCCGAGCTTTCCGCCATCACGCCGGGCACCGCGCGCAGGATGTCGGCCGTGCTGTTCGGTGCGGCACGCTCGATCGCGTCGTTGCTCAGCGCCGTGACCGCGAACGCCGCGTCCTGTCGGCGCGTGCCGCCGCCAGCCGTGCCGACCACGATGATGTCCTCGCCGTCCGGCTGGCTGGTGTCGACCAGCCCCTGCTCCGGCTCCGCGCGCTGGGCGGCGTCCGCCGTCTGCGTGGCATCCGCGGCGACCTGCGCGAGGGCGGGAGTACCTGCGAGCAATGCGCCCGCGGCGGCACCGATCAGCAGACAGGCGTTGGTTCTGGACAGCATGTTCGTTCCCCTCGATGGTCGTTGGCCAGCTCTCGGCTGATCGGCTCTTGTGAAACATGCTTAATGCCCGGTCCGGGCTTAGTCGATGCGCCGGGCAGCCTCCGACGGCTCAAATGTCGCAAGTGCAGCGTTTTCGCCACAGCCGGGCTTGAGCCGGGCGAACGCGCTGAACGATGATCGCGCACGACCGTTGACGATCCAAACAACGATCCAAGCCGTTAAGAAACAAGGAGCGGACCATGAGCGACACACCCACCAACCCCGGCGATCAGGCCGCACCGGGCACCCCCGGCACAGGTGAGAACAGCTGCCCGAAGTGCGGCGGCAGCGGCACGATCGATGGCGCGGAATGCACCTTCTGCGGCGGTACGGGCCAGATCGTCGAGGGGATCGGCGGCGCCTGATCCCCCCGGATGGTGCCGACGGGGGCCGCGTTCGCCCGGTCCTCGACAGCGACGATCGATTGCACCTCCATCCCGCCCGTCCGCTCGGCGCTTTTCGCTTTCCGCGCAGGTATTTCTGGTCGAACATGATCGGGTAACCCCGATGGGAGACCGCTCGCGCCGGACGGGTGGCTCGTGGAGAGACCTGATGCGTGGATCGTCGACGATAGCCCTTTGCCTCCTGACCCTCTGGTCGATGCCGACGATGGCGGTCGCGCAGGAAGCGGCAAACAACACCCTCACCGCCAAGGAGCGCGCCGCCGGATGGAAGCTGCTGTTCGATGGCCGCGATCTGGAGGGCTGGACCTCGTATAACGGCGGCGCGCCCTCTCCGACCTGGGCGATCCGGGACGGCGCGCTGGAACTCACCGCGACCAGCGGCACGATGAGCGGCGGCGACCTCGTCACCGCAGAACGCTATGGCGCGTTCGAGCTGACGCTCGACTGGAAGGTCGCACCCGGCGGCAACAGCGGCGTGCTGTACCTCGCGCGCAACCTGCCGCAGACGAAGCAGGTGTACGAGACCGGGCTGGAGATGCAGGTGCTCGACGACGCCGGCCACCCGGACGGCAAGATCCCGTCGCACCACGCCGGCGCGCTCTACGACATCACCGTGCCCAAACCCGGCGTGTCGCATCCCGCCGGTCAGTGGAATCACGCCCGCCTGCTGGTCGAAAAGGGTCGCATCCGCCAGTGGCTGAACGGCACGATGACCGCCCACGTCTCCTATGGCGATGATGCATGGCGCAAGCGGGTCGCCGGGTCGAAATTCGCGAAGATGCCGTATTTCGGCACGTTCGACAGCGGCGTCATCGCCTTGCAGGATCACGGCGAACCGGTCGCGTTCCGCGACATCAAGCTGCGCCCCATCGGGCCAAGCGCAACGGCGATCCGCTGATGACGGGTGCCGCAAACCCGGCCGCGGACGCGCCGGTGGATGTCATCATCGTCGGCTCGGGCGCAGCCGGCGGCATGGCCGCGTTCAGCCTGACGAAGTCCGGCCTGCGTTGCCTGATGCTGGAGGCCGGCCGCGATTACGACCCGCAGGCCGAGGTGAACATGTTCGCGCCGGAAAGCGACGCTCCCCTGCGCGGCGCCTCCACCCCGGACAAGCCGTTCGGCTATTTCGATGCGACGGTCGGCGGTGGCTGGCAGATCGACGGCGAGCCGTACACGATGCGCGCCGGGTCCGACTTCCGCTGGTATCGGCCGCGCATGCTGGGCGGGCGCACCAACCATTGGGGGCGGCATGTGCCCCGGCTGGGGCCGTACGACTTCAAGCCGTTCTCACGGGATGGGCTGGGGGTGGACTGGCCGATCGGATACGACGATGTCGCGCCCTTCTACGATCGGGTCGAACGCATGATCGGCGTCAACGGGGGTCGCCTAGAACTGGAGAACCACCCGGACTCGCCTGCCGACTGTTTGATGCCGCCGCCGCGTCCGCGCGTGCCGGAAATGCTGATCAAGGCCACCGCCGAAAGCCTGGGCATCCCCGTCCGCGCCGCGCACACCGCCGTGCTGACGCGCGACATGCCCGACCCCGTCGCGCCGCGCAGCGCTTGCTTCAATGCCACGCCGTGTACCCGCGGCTGCACGATCGGCGCGATGTTCCAGACGACGACCTCGCTCCTGCCGATGGCGAAGGCGACCGGCCGGCTGAGGACGGTCACCGACGCGATGGTGTCGCGCATCACGATGGCGGCGCCGGGCAAGGCAGCGGGCGTCGAATATGTCGACCGCAAGACCGGCCTGCGCCACCGGGTGACGGCGCGCGCCGTGGTGCTGGCGGCGGGCACGGGGGAAACGACCCGGCTGCTGCTCAATTCGGGCGAGGACGGTCGCGGCCTCGCCAACACGTCGGGTGAACTCGGCCGCAACCTGACCGATTCCACCGGCGCATCGTTCCGCGCCTACATCCCCGCGCTCGCCGATCGCCCCCGCTACAACGAGGACGGGATCGGCGGGCAGCACATCTACATCCCCTTCTGGCTCTACAGGGAACAGAAACGCGGCGAGCTCGACTTCGCGCGCGGCTATCACTTCGAAATTGGCGGCCGGTTCGGCGTACCGCCCGCCGAGGCGCTGCCGCGGGTCTGGGGCGCGAAGCTGAAGCAGGCAGTGCGCAGCACGTCGGGTGCAACGATCGGCCTGACGCTGCGCGGCGAGATGATCCCCAACAAGGACACGTTCTGCGAGATCGATCCGGCGGTGAAGGATCGGTTCGGCATCCCGGTGCTGCGCTTCTCCTTCCGCTGGTCGCAGAACGAGATCAACCAGGTCGCGCACGGTCGCCGCACCGCGCACGCGGTCTTTCAGCGCATGAACGGGACGATCCTCGATCCCGACCTGCCGCCTGAAAAGATCATGACCGCCGGCGGCGAGATCATCCACGAACTCGGCACCGCACGGATGGGATCGAACGCGCGCAACTCGGTCGTCGACAGCTATGGCAAGACGTGGGACGTCGACAATCTCGTGTTGATGGACGGCGCGATCTTCGCCTCGGGCGCACACAAGAATCCGACGCTGACGATCCTGGCGCTGGCGCTGCGGGCGTCGGAGCGACTGGCCGCGCGCATGAAGACGGGAGCGTTCGCATGACGCCGTCACGCCGTACCACGATGCAATGGATGATGACGGCGGCGCTGCTGCCGCTCGCGCGCTGGTCGCCGGCCGGAGCCGCTGGCATCGGCGGCGCCGTACCATTCGACACCGTCGCACCGTGGCCAGCCGTGCCCGCTGCGAAGGCGGCGACCGGCTATGGCCGCGACCCGAACCTGATGGAGCCCAGAATCGTGTGGCCGTTGACGCTGGACCGTCAGCAGCGCGCGACGATTGATCTGCTCGGCGACATGATCCTGCCGCCCGACGACGTCTCGCCCGGCGCGGGCAAGCTCGGCGTCGGCGCATTCGTCGACGAATGGATCAGCGCTCCCTATCCGGTCCAGCGGGCCGACCGCGAGCGGGTGATCGGCGGACTGGGCTGGCTCGACGCACAGAGCCGGGTGTTGAACGGGCAGCCGTTCGTCGCGGCGACGGTGGCGCAGCGTGCCGCACTGCTCGATGGCCTGAGCACCGCCGCACCCGTCGGCGGCATGGCTGCGCCGGTCGCGTTCATGGACACGCTGCGCAAGCTGTTCGTGCTCGGCTTCTACAGCCTGCCGGAGGGAAAGGCCGACATGGGCTATATCGGCGATCAGCCGACGCAGGGCCCCTATCCGGGCCCGTCGAGAGAGGCGCTGGCACATCTCGACCGCGTGCTGCGGGACATGAAGCTGGCGAGTAGCTGACCCATAGGATCGGCGAGCCGGCCCAGCATTCGACGCTCGGGCAGCGTCATCGAAGCGACGGAGAAAGCCCCGTCGAGCCGCGCACCGTAAGCGAAACCGGAAAGGCGCTCGCTGCCTCTCCCCGCGTTGAGTGTCGGGCGCGTGAGGATGCCACCGCGGCAGCTCCGATCGCCTCGATCGGCTGATGAACGGGCGTCATCGGCGGCCAGACCTGTCGGGCGACATCGCTGTCGTCGAAAGCCGGCAACCGATACATCGTTCGGAATGCGTCTGCCTAGCACAGGTTCACTCCCGCTGCCCGGAGGTATACATTTACTTCAAAGCTATCACTGCTCGCTAATTCGACATTATGCGTCGGCAGCGCAAAATACCGGCATTCCGACTGTCCTCCATGTCTCGGAGAAGCAGTGCTGTTCGACGAAAGCGGAGGCGAACGACACGCAACGACAGATTAAACCTCAACGAGAACGCTTCGACATGAGCGCGGGCGGATCTCACAGACGGCATAATGTCGGTACGATGTCGTGCATGGGTGCTCTTCGTCGTCTCTCGGCTCGATGATGGCCCCCCGCAAACTCCTGTATTTCGCCACGATCGTCGAGCAAGGCAGCTTCAACAAAGCTGCCAAGCTGCTCGTCACTTCTCAGCCCGCCCTGTTGACATCGATGGACGGTTCGAAACCAGTCTGGGCGAAAAGGTCCTTGAACGCAGCCCGGCCGGTGTCACGCCGACGCCGCTGGGAGCATTGCTGTACGCTTATGCGCGTCTTATCCGGAGGAACTGTGTCGCGCCGAACAGGGGCTGACGAGCGACGAGCCCAGAGAAGACGTGATCTCGCGGGGTACCCCGCCCGGTCTTGCCATCAGCATATTGCCTACCGCCGTCAGCGCCTGGCGCCAGACGCATGCCTCGCCTTTGTTGCGCGTTGTCGAAAAAAACCAACTCGAACTGCAGCCTTCGGCCATATGCACGGCGCGGTCATCTCTATCGTTCATGGAGCGACGCACAGCTGATCTCATCCGCCCGAGCCAGAAGGCCAACGAACTACCCTGCGAAGCCCAGAGCAGGAGGGCCAGTCTTGATCGCTGAATGCCACCGGACCCGTGACACGCCTGAGTTAGGCTTCGGGCCTGCTACGACCGAGTGGCCATTCTTCCAGACCCGTAGCTTTGCGATACGCGTCGTATCGCGTCCGACGAGCACCTTGTCCCGTAGTTCAGCTTTCGATGATAACGAGCCGACGCAGCTCCTGTGTCGAAACTTCACCGCCGCGATATCCGATCTCGGCGCGGCGCTGTGTTACGGCACCTGATTTTACATCATAAACTGACAGGACGACGTCAAACCCTTGCGGTGTATTGCTGGCCGTCAGCACAGAAACGATAGCCGCAACGGGCTTTCTGCCTACGCTTAAATCTTTGGGGCGCAAGTATTTGGCCTCGTTATCACGAAGAATGGTATCTCCGGAGGCGCAGACCTTCTGCACATCACAGTCGGCTTTTGCTCCTTTAAGGCCGATAATTATGAATTTGCCGCCGAGCTGATTTTCCAATCCAGATATCAACGCCCACCGCTGGGTAGGGCCAAGATCGATCTCATTCGACGTGGGCGCTCGAACCATTGGTGCCGCAGCGAACGCCACACTGGCTGCAACGAGTAGGTTGATCATGCCCGATCTCCACGCTGATATGACTTGCAGCGTACCAGCATCCGAAGTTTTGTAAATCGTAGCTTTCGCAGATGAACATCTTCTCAAAGCCATCGTAGATTTGAGGAATCCCAAATGACGAGCGGGCAGGCGTTCTGGAGATGCGCGTTGAAGCGACCTTCAGCGACCCGAACGCGAAAAGGCCCGCGGCAGCGTTGAGCTGACGCGGGCTGGCTTGGGCTGAGTGGCGGTGTTTGGTTGCGGGGACAGGATTTGAACCTGTGACCTTCAGGTTATGAGCCTGACGAGCTACCGGGCTGCTCCACCCCGCGACACTGGTGACGCCTGTGGGCGTGCCTCCCTTGTGGGGAGGTGGATGACGTTGTGAATGGGTTCTTTCCCGTGCGGGGGTTGTATGCGTGTCTCGACGACGCACAAGCTGCAATGCCTGGCGACGACCTACTCTTCCACTGCTTGAGCAGTAGTACCATTGGCGCGGTCGGGTTTCACGGCCGAGTTCGGGATGGGATCGGGTGGGACACCGACGCTATGGTCACCAGGCAATGAAGCCTGTGCGTTGTCGAGGGGGTGCGCATATTCGCACGGGGTTCTTAAATCGATGCACCTTGTATTCGTAGTCTGGCATCGAGCTTATCATCCGCACCATCGTCATCGGCCGGTTGCCCGGGATTGATGTTGATGGTGGAACTCTCAAGCGCGAATAGAGCGATTAGTATCGGTTAGCTTCACGCGTTACCGCGCTTCCACATCCGATCTATCAAGGTCGTGGTCTTCGACCGCTCTGAGAAATCTTATCTCGAGGGAGGCTTCCCGCTTAGATGCTTTCAGCGGTTATCCCGTCCGTACATAGCTACCCTGCTGCGCCGTTGGCACGACGACAGGTACACCAGAGGTACGTTCAACCCGGTCCTCTCGTACTAGGGTCAACTCCTCTCAAATTTCGACGCCCACGGCAGATAGGGACCAAACTGTCTCGCGACGTTCTGAACCCAGCTCACGTACCACTTTAATTGGCGAACAGCCAAACCCTTGGGACCTGCTCCAGCCCCAGGATGTGATGAGCCGACATCGAGGTGCCAAACAACCCCGTCGATATGAGCTCTTGGGGGTTATCAGCCTGTTATCCCCGGCGTACCTTTTATCCGTTGAGCGATGGCCCTTCCACGAGGGACCACCGGATCACTATGACCGACTTTCGTCTCTGCTCGACTTGTCAGTCTCGCAGTCAGGCGGGCTTATGCCATTGCACTCTTGCAGCCGGTTTCCAACCGGCCTGAGCCCACCATCGCGCGCCTCCGTTACTCTTTAGGAGGCGACCGCCCCAGTCAAACTACCCGCCACAGAGGGTCCCTGATCCCGCTTCAGGGATCGAGGTTAGACATCAGAAAACAACAGGGTGGTATTTCACCTATGGCTCCACCAGATCTGGCGACCTGGCTTCAAAGCCTCCCACCTATGCTACACAGTTCCTTCCTAATGCCACTCTGAAGCTGCAGTAAAGGTGCACGGGGTCTTTCCGTCTAACCGCGGGTACTCCGCATCTTCACGGAGAATTCAATTTCGCTGAGCATGTCCTGGAGACAGTGGGGAAGTCGTTACGCCATTCGTGCAGGTCGGAACTTACCCGACAAGGAATTTCGCTACCTTAGGACCGTTATAGTTACGGCCGCCGTTTACCTGGGCTTCATTTCAGAGCTTGCACCCCTCCACTTAACCTTCAGGCACCGGGCAGGCGTCAGGCCCTATACGTCGTCTTGAAGCCGACTTAGCAGAGCCCTGTGTTTTTGCTAAACAGTCGCTACCCCCTGGCCTGTGCCCCCTCATAACGGTTGCCCGCTGTGAGGGCCTCCTTCTTCCGAAGGTACGGAGGCAATTTGCCGAGTTCCTTCAGGACACTTCTCTCAAGCGCCTTGGTATACTCTACCTGACCACCTGTGTCGGTTTCGGGTACGGTCTATACGGTGGGGCTATTTCCCGGGACAGTTTCGAAGCACGTCCAATCCGATAAGGACGTACAACACACACCATCCGTCACACACCACCAGGCCCACGAATATTAACGTGGTTCCCATCGACTACCCCCTTCGGGCTCGTCTTAGGGGCCGGCTCACCCTGCGCGGATTAGCCTTGCGCAGGAACCCTTGGTCTTTCGGCGAGAGGGCATCTCACCCTCTTTATCGCTACTCATGTCTGCATTCGCACTTCCGATACCTCCACGACCCATTACCAGATCGCTTCACAGGCTTACGGAACGCTCCGCTACCGCGTGGATAAATCCACACCCTAAGCTTCGGTGCACGTCTTGAGCCCCGTTACATCTTCGCCGCAGAAACCCTTGTTTAGACCAGTGAGCTGTTACGCTTTCTTTAAAGGATGGCTGCTTCTAAGCCAACCTCCTGGTTGTTTTGGGATTTCCACATGCTTTCCCACTTAGACGTGACTTGGGGACCTTAGCTGTAGGTCAGGGCTGTTTCCCTTTTGACGACGGACCTTAGCACCCGCCGTCTGTCTCCCGAGTAGTACTCGCAGGTATTCGGAGTTTGGTTAGAGTTGGTAGATCTCGCGACCCCCGCATCCATCCAGTGCTCTACCCCCTACGGTATTCGCTCGAGGCACTACCTCAATAGTTTTCGCGGAGAACCAGCTATTTCCCGGCTTGATTGGCCTTTCACCCCTAAACACAACTCATCCGGTAACTTTTCAACGTTAATCGGTTCGGACCTCCAGTGCGTGTTACCGCACCTTCATCCTGGTCATGCCTAGATCGCCGGGTTTCGGGTCTAATACTTCAAACTTTGTCGCCCTATTCAGACTCGCTTTCGCTGCGCCTACACCTAACGGCTTAAGCTTGCTTGAAACATTAAGTCACAGACCCATTATGCAAGAGGTACGCTGTCAGGCCTCAAGGACCCTCCAACTGCTTGTAGGCAATCCGTTTCAGGTACTGTTTCACTCCCCTCATCGGGGTGCTTTTCACCTTTCCCTCACGGTACTAGTTCGCTATCGGTCATGTACGAGTATTTAGGCTTAGAGGGTGGTCCCCCTATGTTCAGACAGGATTACACGTGTCCCGCCCTACTCGAGTCCTTCAACATCAGTTTCGCATACGGGGCTGTCACCCGCTATGGCGCTACTTTCCAGAAGCTTCTGCTACTTGAATTGAAGGCACTGGCCTGGTCCGCGTTCGCTCGCCACTACTAACGGAATCTCGGTTGATGTCTTTTCCTCCGGCTACTGAGATGTTTCAGTTCACCGGGTTCGCTTCTCGAAACCTATGTATTCAGTCTCAAGATACCTGTTTCCGCCTAACCCCGCTCGCGGTCTTGCGACCACGGTCGAGATTAAACGGATAGGTGGGTTTCCCCATTCGGAAATCTGCGGGTCAAAGGTTGCTCACACCTCACCGCAGCTTATCGCAGCGTGCCACGTCCTTCATCGCCTGTACATGCCAAGGCATCCACGAATTGCCCTTACCTCACGCTTGAGAGTCCACACCACCAACATCAACGCCGGACAGTCCTCTCGGACCATCAACTCGGCAGAGCGACGTCGCTGTGGCGCCGGATCATACCCTCATTCGGATATGCCAGCCTGGTGCGGATGATTATAATCTCAGCCAGATTGTGACAGCACATCGCCCAGGGCAAAACCCCGACCGACATGCCGTTTAAAGTGAATTACCGACCTCGTCTCGCAGCGATGCGCCAGCCTTGCGGCCCGCTCACCTCCACTCAAAAGCCGATACCTTCACGGCATCGATTTTAAGAACCCATTCACAATGTCAAAGAGGAGCCAGATGCTCCAA
>NZ_JAFEMC010000006.1:0-244055 GCF_016892685.1 Sphingomonas longa | reverse complement strand
CCGTCTCCGCTCACCTCGCGGCAAGTGAATCAGACTGCCGGCACCACTGCAAGCCAGCCTTTTTCAACACAATCGGGCGATAGCAGCCGCTCGGCCATGCCTGGATGGGATCTGCCGGTGAGATCGCGCAAGCGTCCTCAACATCGGTCGTACACTGGGAAGATTGTTCCGCTGACCTGACGGGATGCAGCTCGTAAGGTCGCGCTTCGGTGCCGCTCCTTCAACTCCTCTGTATTATATGATTAATAAAGTGGAGTGACTGCCTGTGCCTTGGCGGACACACAATTTAGTATACTCTACAACGCATTGACAACGTAGGACTGAATGGTAGCACTACCATAAGGGTGTCGGCTAACGGCTGGCTATCAATAAGCGGCGATCAAGCCGCAAGGGGAGGAAGTATGAAAGAGTCCAAGCTCATTGGCGCGCTCGTCCGCACATCTTCGATCGGCGTGCTGGCGTTGTGCATCGCTACACCTGCGGCCGCGCAGGTTGTCGGCGGCGGAAACGACGCCAATGCTCCCGCGACCAACGCCCAGCCGGGGTCCGAAGGCGCTGCCCGTGAGGCGCAGGACGGTGCGACCACGGCCGCAGCGACATCCGACTCGGGCGATGACATCGTTGTCACCGGCATCCGGGCCTCGTTGAACCGCGCGATCGACATCAAGCGGAACTCCAACGGTATCGTCGACGCCATCTCCGCCGAAGACATCGGCAAGTTCCCCGACACCAACCTGGCCGAGTCGCTTCAGCGCGTGACGGGCGTATCGATCAACCGCGTCAACGGCGAGGGTTCCGAAGTGACCGCCCGCGGCTTCGGCGGCGGCTTCAATCTCGTCACGCTGAACGGCCGCCAGCTGCCGGCGACCAATCTTCAGGGCGTCGGTGGCGACCAGAGCGTCGACTTCGCGACGGCAACGGGCCGTTCGTTCGACTTCGGCAATCTGGCGTCGGAAGGCGTCAGCACGCTGGAGGTCTACAAGACCGGTCGCGCGGCGATCCCCACGGGCGGCATCGGCGCGACCATCAACGTGATCACCCGCAAGCCGCTCGATTCCCGTGAAGCCGGCCTGACCGGATCGGTCGGTGCGAAGGCGGTGTACGACACCAGCATCGAGAAGGACGAGGACGGTCTGGCGAAGATCACGCCGGAAGTGTCCGGTCTCGTGAACTGGAAGAACGACAACGACACCTTCGGCGTGTCGCTGTTCGGCAGCTACCAGAAGCGCAATTCGGCCGCCGCCAGCTCCACGTCGAACGCGTGGAACATCCGCACGATCGACAACCCGGGCGATATCATCGGCGCGAACACGGTCGTGACCAACCGGCCGCCCAGCGGCAGCCTGATCGCGTTTCCCAACGACGCCCGCTACCACTTCTCGGAGTCGGAGCGCGAGCGGATCAACGCATCTGGCGTCGTCCAATTCCGGCCGGTCGAAAGCCTGCTGCTCACCGCGGACGTGCTGTGGGCGCAGAACCGGCAGAGCGAGGCGCGACAGGACCAGACCAACTGGCTCAACCGCCCGTTCGGCAGCGTGACGTTCGACAACAGCCCGGTTCCGACCGCCACCGTCATCTCGCAGGCCGTTCCCGACCCGAAGGACACCGGCTACGAGCAGCAGTTCCGGGCGACGAAGGACAAGCTGGAGGAATATGGCCTCAACGCCGCGTGGGACGTGAACGACACGTTCAAGCTCATCGCCGACATCCAGCATTCCAAGTCGCAGGCGTTGCCCGATGCGTCCAACGGCGCGAGTTCGACGCTGTTCTCGATGGGCGCCAACGTGGTCAACGGTCAGACGATCGACTGGTCGAACGGCTTCCCGCAGATCAACGAGACGATCAACGACTGCCGCGCGCTCGCGACGAGCAGCGGTCCGGGTCGCGTGATCGGCAATTGCAACAACCAGCTCGACGTCGGCGATCTCGGCACGCAGGTCGCCCGGACCAACACCGCCCGGCAGACGCAGACCATCAACCAGGCGCAGCTCGGTTTGGGCTGGGATCTGGGCGAGGGCAGCAAGGCGGAATTCGGCGGCAGCTACATCGACTCGAAGCTGCGTTCGACGCGCACGCAGACGACGCAGACGCTGGGTGACTGGAGCATCAGCAATCCCGGCGAGGTCGAGGCGCAGGCCGGCGACCTGATCAAGACGTTCTGCCTCGTCTGCAAGTTCGACAAGTTCAAGCCGGGCGTGACCGGCCCCGGCCTCAACGCCTTCCGCGGCAACGCCGTCGCCCTCACCGACATCTTCTCGTCGCTCTACTCGGCACGCGGCAACCTGGTCAGCGCCGGTTCCGCCAACGACGACAGCATTCGGGAGAAGATCGCCTCCGTCTACGGCCAGTTGACCTGGAAGGGACAGATCGCCGGCGCCGAGGCGACGTTGGTCGTGGGTGCCCGCTACGAAGTCACGAAGGTTCGCGCCTTCTCGCGCGTGAACGGGCCGTCCGCCATCATCTGGACATCGGACAACGACTTCAACGTGCCGGGATCGGCGACGGCGACGCCGCTGTCCGGGCGCGGCAGCTACGACAATCTCCTCCCCTCCATCGACTTCCAGATCTCGCCGGTCGAGGACGTCATCACGCGCGTATCGTTCAGTCGCACGATTGCGCGGCCGTCGTACGGGAACCAGTTCGTCAGTTCGACCGCGGGAGCGGGCAGCCGGGCGACCCTGTTCGGCGGCCAGCCGAACGGGACGACGGGCAATCCGAACCTGAGGCCGCTCATCTCGGACAATTTCGATGTCTCGGCCGAGTGGTACTTCAAGCCGTCGAGCTACCTGTCCGCCGGTTTCTTCGACAAGCGCGTCCGCAACTTCCTGGGCACCGGCCTGTCGAACGGGAATCTGTTCGGGCTCCGCGACGCGACGACCGGCGCGCCCGGTTCTCGCTCCGGAACGGCCGCGGCGGCGCTGGCCCGGCTGGGTCTGGATCGTTCCGACATCAACCTCTTCAGCTATACGGCGAGGCTGATCCAGAACGGCGGCAATATCGGCCAGACCGATGCCGACATCCGCGCGAACAGCTCGGGTACCGCCGTCAACCAGGGCTATTTCGACACCCTGTCGCGTGAAGTCGACATCACGCCGGATGCGAACGATCCGCTGGCCGTGTTCTCCATTTCCTCGCCGATCAACAACCGCGACGCGGAGATCTACGGCGGCGAATTTGCAGGCCAGTACTTCTTCGGAGAGACGGGCATCGGTGTGGCGGCATCCTACACGCTGGTGCGCGGCAACGTCGGCATCGACGTCCTCGCCGCGCCGACGGTCGACCAGTTCGCCTTGCTCGGCCTGTCGGACACGGCGAACGCGTCGCTGATCTACGACAAGAACGGGATCTCGGCCCGCCTCACCTACAACTGGCGCGACAAGTTCCTGTCGGAAACCGGCCGCGGCGGCACCACCGATCGCAATCCGGTGTTCTTCGCGCCGTACACCACGGTGGATCTGAACGTCAGTTGGGACATCAGCCAGAAGATCGCGATCTCGCTGGAGGGGATCAATCTCACCAGCGAGTCCGTGCGCAGCTACGGCCGCTCGAAGAACCAGACGTTCTTCGCGCAGGAAAACAAGCCGCGGATCCTGGTCGGCGCCCGCTACCGCTTCTGATCCGCGCGTCCGTTACCACTCCCCTCCTCAAGGCCGCTCTTCGAAGCGGCCTTTTTTTCAGGCGGCCGAACCCTCGCTCGCTGGCCGCTGATGCAAAAACCGGGCAGCATCGTGAGATGTCGCGCTCCAGCCAAGAGACTTCCAAGCCGATGAACCGCGTGCTGCTCAACAATGTCGATCATGCCGATCTGCGCGTCGCCATTCGCGCGGGGGCGGAGTTCGGCGACGGCGTCAATCAGCTGCCGATCTTTCCGTCCGAGTTCGAGGCGGCCCAGCGATCCTTTCCGATCATCTTCCGGCCTGAGGGCGAAGGGCTTCAGGCGCATGTCCTGCTCGGACTGGACCGCGACGAAAACCTGTTTCTGGACGGTGACCGTTGGACGAGCGGCTACGTGCCCGCGTTTCAGCGTCGCGGCCCCTTCTCGATCGCCGTGAGCCCCGGCACGGCAAACGACGGCGAACCGGCCGAGCCGATGATCCACATCGACCTGGACGACCCCCGCGTCGGAGCCGAGGACGGATTGCCGGTGTTCCGGGAGCATGGCGGCAACGCACCGTTGCTGAACCACATGACCGGCGTCCTGCGCACGATCTATCAGGGACTCGAGACGGCACCCGCCATCTATGCGGCGTGGCGGGAGGCTGGCCTGCTCCGGTCCATGACGTTGCAGATCAGTCTCGACGACGACCTGACCTATGATCTCCCCGATCTGTTCATCGTAGATCGCCAGGCACTCGCCGACCTGTCGGGCGAGATGCTCGAAAGGCTGCATCGATCGGGTCTGCTGGAAGGCGCATTCCTGGCTGCGGCTTCGCTCGGCAACGTGCAGCGGCTGATCGAGCTGAAGAACATCAAGAGGGCGGCCGAATGAACGACGTCGCCTCCGGCCAGCCTATCACGTCGAGGCGCGTGCGGGAGATCGACGCCGCGCAGGCGGGGTCGATCGATCCCCAGGCGCTCGTGCTGGCAGGCGAGCCGGTCGTCGTGCGCGGCCTCGCGCGGGACTGGCCGCTGGTGGCCGCCGGGCGCGATGGCGCGAAGGCCGCAGCGGATTATCTTTTGTCCTTTTACAACGGCCGGCCGGGCGTCGGCTACACGGCGCCTGCGGAAGCCGGCGGTCGCTATTTCTATGACGACAGCTTCTATGACGGCAGCGCCACACGGTTGAACTTCGAGGCGGAGCGGGTCCGGCTCGACGACTATATCGGCGGCATGCTCACGCGGCTGGGCGACCGGGGCGCGCCGTCATTCTACATCGGCTCGACCGACCTCCAAGGCTATTTTCCCGGTCTTGCGGCCGCGGGCAATGATTTCGAGCTTGACGGCCCCGCCTTCGACACCGTCCTGCGCAGTATCTGGATCGGGACGCGGACCACCGCATCCGCACACCACGACATGGCGAACAACATCGCCTGTGTCGCGGTCGGCGAGCGTCGCTTCACGCTGTTCCCGCCGGAGCAGATCGCGAATCTCTATCCGGGCCCGCTGGAGCCGACACCGGGCGGTCAGGTCGTCTCGATGGTCGATTTCCGCTCACCCGATCTCGAGCGGTTCCCCGACTTCGCCAAGGCGCAACAGGCCGCGCAGGTCGCGGAACTGGGGCCGGGCGATGCGGTGATCTATCCCGCGCTGTGGTGGCATCACGTGGAGGCGCTTTCCGACTTCAACATGATGATCAACTTCTGGTGGAACGATGCTCCAGCGTTCATGGATTCCCCCATGAACACCCTGCTCCACGGGCTGTTGAGCCTGCGGGATCGGTCGCCGCACGAGAAACGGGCATGGGCAGCCTTATTCGACTATTACGTGTTCGGGCCCGCGGAACGTCCGACCGCGCATCTGCCGGACGCGGCGCAGGGCCCGTTGGCCAGGCTGGACCCGATGTCTGCACGGCAATTGCGAGCCAAGCTTCTTCAACGGATCAACCGATGACCGAACCGACGGATCGACGCCGCATCGTCATCGCCGGGGGCGGCACCGCAGGCTGGCTGGCGGCCGCGATCCTGACGCGCCAGCTCGGCGCGCTGGCCGAGGTGACGCTCGTCGAATCCGAAGATATCGGATCGGTGGGCGTCGGCGAGTCCACGATTCCCACGGTCCGGGCGTTCCACGCGCTGATCGGCATCGACGAGCAGGAGTTCGTGCGCGCCACCGGCGCCAGCTTCAAGCTCGCGATCTCGTTCGAGAACTGGGCGCACGATGGGGATCGCTACATCCACTCGTTCGGGGATGTCGGCAAATCGACCTGGATGAGCGACTTTCAGCATTTCTGGCTGGAGGCTCGCGCCCGCGGACTTGCCAAGCCCTTCGGTGCCTACTGCCTCGAACACGAAGCCGCCGCTGCCAAGCGTTTCGCCACCGGCGGGCAGCCAGCGCTGAACTATGCGTATCATTTCGACGCCGGCCGCTACGCACGGTATCTACGGCAGCGGTGTGAAGCGAACGGGCTTCGCCGCGTCGAGGGCAAAATAGCGGGCGTCGAGCAGGATCCCGAAAGCGGCGACATCGCCGCACTCGTTATGGCGAATGGCGAGCGGATCGAGGGCGACCTCTTCTTCGACTGCACCGGCTTTCGCGCGTTGTTGATCGGCGAAACACTGGGGGTCGAATTCGAGGACTGGAGCCACTGGCTGCCGACGAACCGCGCGCTTGCGATGCAGACGAGCGCAACCGAACCCGCCGTCCCCTATACCCGGGCGATCGCGCACGATGCGGGCTGGCGATGGAAGATCCCGTTGCAACACCGCGTCGGGAACGGGCTGGTCTATTGCGCCGATTATCTGGATGACGACGCCGCCCGCGAACGCCTCCTCGCGTCGGTTGAGGGCGAGCATCTGATCGAGCCGCGGCTCATCCGGTTCCGGACCGGCCGGCGCAAGGCGGCATGGCATCGGAACTGCATCGCACTGAGCCTCGCCAGCGGCTTCGTCGAACCCCTGGAATCGACGAGCATCCATTTGATCATGATCGCGCTCACCCGCTTCCTTCAACTCCTGCCGGCGGGGCGACCGAGCGCGGCCGTCATCGCGCGCTTCAACGATCAGGCCGCACGGGAGATCGAAGGCGTGCGCGACTTCATCATCCTCCACTACCATCTGAACGATCGTCAGGAGCCGTTCTGGCGCGACCGGCGGGAGATGAAGGTCCCCGACAGTCTGGCAGAGCGCATCGCGTTGTTCCGCGACAGCGGCAATGCGTTCCAGGCCGACCATGAGCTTTTCCGGGTCGCATCGTGGTTGCAGGTGATGCTCGGCCAGCGGCTCACGCCGGACAGTCATCATCCGGTCGTCAAGCTGATGCCGCCCGACCAGCTCAAGGCCGTGATGAAGAGCATGAGCGACACCATCGCAACCACGGTACGGCAGCTTCCGCCCCATCAAGCGTTCATCGACCGCTATTGCGCCGGATCGGCCGGCTAGTCCTCGCGGGCCGTCCGCCGCGCGCTTTCAGGCAGCGGTTCAAGCGCGCCGGCCCGTGCGGGAGCGACCACCGACCAACCTGTGAAGCGTTTGCACGTCGCGTGCAAACACGCTAATACTGAACCATATGGTTCAGTATTCCAGTCCCATACTCGATCTTTCGTTTGCGGCGCTGTCCGACGCGACCCGCCGCGGGATCATCGATCAGCTTGGGCGCGGGGCGGCGTCGATCACCGGTCTGGCGGAAAGATTCCAGATGACGCTGACCGGCATGAAGAAGCACGTCGCGATTCTGGAGCGGGCCGGGCTCGTCGTCACGCACAAGGCCGGACGGGTCAGAACCTGCACGCTGGGGGAACGGGGCCTCGCCGCGGAGGCGGAGTGGATCGAGGCGCACCGCATGCTCTTCGAGGCGCGCTTCGGAGCACTGGACGACATCATCAACGAGCTGCAACGGGAGGTACGCGATGGATCGGCAGGATAGCAGCGCATTCGGGGCGCAGAACCGCACCTCGGTCGAGCGGGTCGGCGACCGCGAACTGGTCATCACCCGGACCTTCGACGCGCCGCCGGACACGGTCTATCGGGCCTGGACCCAGCCCGATCTGTTCCGGCGCTGGTGGATGCCGAAGTCGGCCTCCGGCGTTGCGCTCGTCACGTGCGATTTGGACGTCCGCACCGGCGGCAAATACCGGCTGGAGTTCAGCGCCGGGGGCCCGGAGACCATGTCGTTCTTCGGCAAATATCTCGACGTGGTGCCGAACGAGCGGATCGTCTGGACCAACGACGAGGGTGAGGAGGGCGCGATCACGACGGTGACCTTCACGGACCAGCACGGAAAGACGTTGCTGACCTTCCACGAACTCTACCCGTCGACCGAGGCGCTGGAGGAAGCGCTGCAAGGCGGGGCAGCCGCATTGCCGGAGCAGATGGACCAGCTTGGAGAGGTGGTCCGCGACCCCGCTATCTGACGCGGTCGGCGGACCGCTTCGACGTTGTCGCTCGAGAGGCGGCTCCGCGGCCCCTCGCGTCGGCTCCGCGTAGCGGAACGGTGTAGGTGAACCGGCATGAGCGTTTTCGCCCGGACCGAGATGTCGACGATCGATGCCGTGCGACGGACGGGCATCGCACGTGGACCTTCGCAAACACCTAAAGTGGGGAGCATTGCCCTGGATTAGAAAGGAAAATCGATCCTCCGGCTACGGTGCTTCCGGGTGGGGCCCGGTTTGGAGATGCTCAGGATGGCTACTACGCGCACCCGTTCGACCACCGCGATCGAACCGCGCCTTCTACTGTGCTTCTCGCATCTTCGATGGGACTTCGTCTTCCAGCGCCCCCAGCATCTGCTGACTCGCTTCGCCGCGCGATTTTCGGTCGTCGTCTGGGAAGAAGCGATCGCCGGCGATGTGGATCGCCCGTCCCTCTCCGTCCGTGACGACGCCACCGGCGTCAGGATTGTCACGCCGCAGCTTCCGTGGGGACTGGACCCTGCCGGAACGCAATCCGCCCTCGCAGCCTTGCTGCAGGAATTCCTGGCCGCCGAGCCCCCGGTGGCCGTCCGCTGGTACTACACGCCGATGATGCTGGCGTTCTCACGCGAGATCGCGGCGGACTGCACCGTCTATGATTGCATGGACGAGCTTTCCGCCTTTCGCTTCGCACCGCCCGAATTGCTGCAACTGGAGGAGGACCTGCTGGTCGCCGCCGACCTGGTGTTTACGGGGGGGTACAGCCTGTACGAGGCGAAGCGCACGCGCCATGCCGATGTCCGGCCGTTTCCGTCCAGCGTCGACGTCGCGCATTTCGCACGGGCGCGCGACCACGCACCGGGACGTACCGCGAACCCGCGGCTCGGCTTCTACGGTGTCGTCGACGAACGCATGGACCTGATGCTGTTGCAGGAACTGGCCGATGCTCGGCCGGACTGGACGATCGAGATCGTCGGCCCGGTGGTCAAGATCGACCCTGCCGATCTGCCACAGCGCGCCAACCTGCATTATACCGGCGCACGGACATACGACCAGTTGCCGGACACGATCGCGAGCTGGGACGTCGCGTTGATGCCGTTCGCGATCAACGAAGCGACGCGTTTCATCAGCCCGACCAAGACGCCCGAATACCTCGCCGCGGGTCGGCCGGTAGTGTCCACGCCGGTGATCGATGTCGCCCGCCACTACGGCACCACGCCAGCCGTCCGCATCGCGGCTGCCGGCGCACGGTTCGTGGAAGCATGCGAGGAGGCGCTGGCACTGGTGCGCGACGACGACCTTGGTTGGCGCGACGACGCGGACACGCTTCTGGCGGCGATGTCTTGGGACGATACCGCGGCCGCCATGATGGCCGCCATCGACGAGGTCCTGCCCCGCGCGGCGCCGGATCATTATGACTGCCTCGTCGTCGGGGCAGGCTTCGCTGGCGCGGTCATGGCCGAACGATTGGCCGCTGACGGCGGCAAGCGGGTCCTGGTCATCGACAAACGGCCGCATATCGCCGGCAACGCCTTCGATGTCGAAGACGCAGCCGGGATCCTGATCCATCAATATGGTCCGCACATCTTCCACACCAACTCGGCCGAGGTCTTCGACTATCTCTCGCGCTTTACCGGCTGGCGTCCCTACGAGCACCGCGTACTGGCGGAGGTGCGCGGACAACAGGTGCCGATCCCCATCAACCGCACGACCCTGAACGCGCTGTTCGATGCGGGGCTGGAGACGGACGACGATGCCGCCCGGTTCCTCTCGGCGCGGGCCGAGCCGGTGGCCGACATTCGCACGTCGGAGGATGTCGTCGTCGCTGCGGTCGGCCAGGAACTCTATCGACTGTTCTTCCGCGGCTACACGCGCAAACAATGGGGCCTCGACCCGTCCGAACTCGACAAGGGCGTGACCGCACGCGTGCCGACGCGGACGAACACCGATGACCGCTACTTCGCCGACACCTTCCAGGCGATGCCGCGGAATGGCTACACCGCGATGTTTGCAGCGATGCTCGACCATCCCAACATTACTGTGCGGCTCGCAACCGACTTCGCGTCCATCAAGAACGATGTCAGCTACGATCTGCTCGTCTTCACCGGCCCGGTCGACGAATATTTCGAACAGCGGTACGGCCCCCTGCCCTACCGATCGCTGCGGTTCGAGCATCGCACTTTGCCTGTAGAGCAGCATCAGCGCGTCGCAGTCGTCAATTATCCTGACGAAGCCGTCCCGTATACGCGCGTGACCGAGTACAAGCACCTGACCGGTCAAACGTCCGCAGTGACCAGCGTTACCTATGAATATCCGGCCGCGGACGGTGACCCATATTACCCCATACCGCGTCCCGAGAACCATGCGCTGTTCAAACGCTACGAGGCGCTGACGTTGGCAGAGCCGAACGTCGTCTTCGTAGGACGGCTGGCGACCTACCGATATTACAATATGGATCAGGTCGTGGGGCAGGCATTGGCGACGTACCGGCGGTTGAAAGCCCGCGGGCAGGAGGCGTTGCTCGCGGCGGCAGAGTAGCGGCATCGGGCTGCTGCACGCCGTGCATCTTTATGCTTAATGCATGCGTAACTCGGGTCTTACGCTGCATCGATCAGGCAGCGAGGGTGGCGCCACGAGCCGGCTCATCGGTCGCGTGTCGCCACAACAGGGGAGGATACGCATGCGCGTTTTTCACATCGTCGCCACGTTGGGGCTTCTCGCCGCCAGCCCGGCCTTTGCCGCGGATATCGTCACGATCACTCCAAACCCTGCGCCGAGTGGCCAGGCTCAATCTCCTGCGCCGTTCACCTATCGTGGGACCAGCGGGAGCCGCACCCAGCAGGTCTACGCCTCCAGCTTCTTCTCCGGACCGCAGATGCTGACCAGCCTCGCATTCCGTTCGACGCCTGGTTTCCGCAACGGCGCGAACTATGCGAGCGTCAACATCAGCCTCTCAACGACGATGTTCGGTGATGAGACCGGGACCCCGCTGTCGGCAGATTTCTCGAGCAACATCGGCTCGGATGTCACGCGAGTTTATCAGGGTGCGATCTCGTTCGCGGCGCCCACTACAGACGGCTTCGAGTACATCGTCAATTTCGAGAACGCCTTTCGCTACGACCCATCGATGGGAAATCTGTTGCTCGACGTAACGATTCCGGTTGGGTCGAGTGTCGATGGCCCAGGCTTCTTCCTCGCCTCGTACGATACGGCGAACAGCTTCGACGACGGCGTTTATAGCGTGAATTCGGTGTTCGATGGTGCGGCGACCAGCGGGATTGCCAACACGGCAGCAACTATCACGCAGTTCACTGGCACTGCGCTGGCTGGCGCGGTTCCCGAGCCCGACACCTGGGCGCTGATGATCGGCGGCTTCGGCGTGGTCGGTGGTGCGATGCGCCGCCGACGCGTGAGCACCAAAGCCGTGTTCGCCTGATCAGTTTCCCCGAGCGGGGATGGGA
Source organism: Sphingomonas longa (assembly GCF_016892685.1). Lineage (NCBI taxonomy): Bacteria > Pseudomonadati > Pseudomonadota > Alphaproteobacteria > Sphingomonadales > Sphingomonadaceae > Sphingomonas > Sphingomonas longa. Next base: position 232,589 of record NZ_JAFEMC010000006.1, on the reverse strand, counting down.
AAGCCGTCGATCGCAAGATCGGCGGCTATTTGGAGACAAGGTTCCATCTCAAACCTTCGCTGTTAGCGTTCCAGCAGCCGAAGGCATTCGTCATGTTGTTCGGCCAACGCGTTGAGCGCTGCCGACGCCCCTTCGTCCGATATGCCGGCCGCCAACCTCCGACAGCGAGAGGCAGCCACGGAATGGTCGTCCGTGCGGTTCATGAGAGCCTGTAGCGCTACGGTCAGGTTGGCGAAGGTCATGACCGATGTTAAGGAACAATCACGTTCCCGCCATTAACATAGTTAAGTTTTAACGCCCTTCGCGAGCATCCGGTGCATCAGGCTTCCTTGAAGCGCTTGTCGGATCGATCATCTTCTCTCTTGCGAGCATCGTCCTCCTGACGATCGATGTCTGCGGCGTATTCTTCGTAAGCCGCGACCGCGTCGGGCGCGGTTTCATCGGTAATCAGATCACGCACGCTCTGGGCGAGTTCGCGAAGTTCCCCGCTTCGGCGCCGACGCTCGCCTCCCCCGATATTCAAATGCAAGAGCCCCCGCGCTGGTCGCGACCTATCTGATCCGCGTGGGATTACGGTAATACCAAACCTACTTAAGCGCAAACATCCATCGAAGCGGGTAAGGCGAAGGCCGGAAGTTTGGGGCACAGCTATGAATAGCTTTGGTCGCGATCACGTTTCCGCTTTCGAGGATGGTCGGCAGCATGGCTCTTCGCTCGCGGCGTGGGCCGGGCACTGTCCATTCGATCGCGAGTCCAGCCCCATGCAGCACCGGGAATGGTTCGATGGCTTTAGCCACGGCCGGACCCATGCTGGACTTGTTCCGCAGCCGGGACGCTACGCCGTCAGACCTTGACCGGCATTGCCGCCGATCCATCATCGCCCAACGTCCGTTTATATCTTCGCGGCTCCCGGTCGGACCAGCGGCAATCCAAGCTCGACGTGCACAGATGGTTGGAGATGCGTAGAGGGTGCGCGCCTTCCCGACTGGTCGGGCGGACGCTGCCTGTGCGCGCATCCGAACCCTGGCTTGGCATTCGTCCTGATGTGCGGTGCCCGGCGCAGCGTGGGCATTGTCGCTGTCGTTTCCCGGTCGCGATCAATGGCTTTCGCTCAGCCCTCCTTGACGCTCGCAGGAATTCTCGCCCGCCGCTTCGCCCCCGCGGGTTGTAGCAGCCCGGGGCCGGCTTCCATCTCAAGCCGCTGAGCCTGGATCTGCGCCTGCCGCACGCGCTCGCTCTTCGCCATGATGTCCGTCTCGTCGAAAGCGGGGCGGCTGCTGTCCCAGTGCACCCCCGTCCGAGCTTGCGGGGGCGCGGTGACGAGCGCCGCCGCCAAAAGCATGATGTGCATCGCTGATCTCCGCCGATCTCTATGGTTAACGAGATACGGGTGATCAGCCGGGAAGATGCCTTCACGGCAATACGTACGAGCCCCTGCGCGTGACCTGCTCGGACTACCGCATGTTCTCCGCAAATATCCGGCAGCGGCCTACCTCGTTCGGCAGGGGGAGAAGCCGGGCATCTGCCCGATCCTCCTCGACGCCGCTCGTCAGATCGTCGGGATCCATTTCCCCGGCGCAGACCGGCGATGCGACGACCCCAACCGACGTTCACGTCAACCGGACGATCAAGGCGCTTTACAAACGCACGCGTATTGCCCGGAGCGGCAAGGCGATCACATTGACCAACTGGGCTTGCTGAAGGCCATCGCAGAATTTAGTTCTGATTATCTACCCCAGTATTAGCGAAAATTTTTAGGTCGGGCGTGTACTGGGCGCATGTACGCACTCCTGCCGCCTAACCCACGTTGTCGCGCATAGTCGCCCGTCGCGTAAAACCGCGCTATGCCAATCTACACCATCACGATCGTGAACGAGCACTTCTCCCAGTCCGGCGAGCAAGAGAAAGCCGATGACAACGAAGCCTGGCAGGCAGCCATCTCGGGGACGATTGCGATCGCCGGCGAGCAGGTCTCGCACGGCAATCCCTTCTTCGGTGCGGAGGTGACCGTCGCGCGGGGAGACGAACGGGTCGGGCGCTATGTGGTGTCGGTGGGCGCAACACCGCTCAGGGATTGAACGCGGCCCCCCGTATCAAACCAGCGGCAACCAGAGACCGATTGATGTCGTCGCGCAGGAGCGCAGGTGAAGCAACGGGCAGGGTTAAGCCCGCCCGTGATCACCTCGCGAAGGTCACTCGTTGCCTTTCGTCGGGACCAATGCCGCCAAGAACCCGATGAGAGTGACCGAACCCGAACAATCGTGCCCTGCCCAGGCACAGAAGGAGCAGCATGGCTGCCCTCCCGGATCAGCGGGTTCTTGCCGGTGAGTGAGCCCTAGACCGATCGAACCGGCAATCGACACGGAAGCCGGCATGCACAAATTGTCATCTTCCAGGCACAGCGAAATCGTTGTCGTTTCTCGCGTCAGAGGCGCACCTAGCCTTGATTGCTCCACAAACGTCGAAGGTGGCACGCAGGACGGAAGCGTCGCCGTTCGCATCCCAAGCCGCAGTCCTGCGCGGACATCAGGCCGGAAAGATCATAGGCATCATGACGCGACTTGAACGTGCAAACAACGTTGCCGACCTGCGCCTGATGGCCCGTCGCCGTCTGCCGCGACCGATCTTCGACTATATCGACGGCGGTGCGGATGACGAGGTGTCGCTGCGTCGGAACGCGACGGCATTCGCGCAGTACGAGCTGGTTCCCGACGTCCTCAACGACGTGTCGAATATCCGGACGGAAACAAGGATCTTCGGGCAATCGTCGCGCTGGCCGCTGATGCTGTCGCCAACCGGCCTTACCCGTATGTTCCATGACCGGGCCGAACTCGCCGTGGCGGGCGCTGCCGCGCGACACGGCCTTCTCTACAGCCTGTCGACGATGGGCACGACGCGGTTGGAGGATCTCGCGCAGGCGTTTGCAGGCCCGAAAGTCTTCCAGATCTACATCTTCAAGGACCGCGGGTTGACCGCGGAATTCGTGGCGCGCTGTCGGGATGCAGGGTTTCACGGACTGGCGTTGACGGTCGACACACCCGTCGCCGGCAATCGCGAGCGAGATCGCGTCAGCGGCCTCTCGCTACCCCCGAAGCTGACGCTCCGGTCCTTGCTCAGCTTCGCCTTGCATCCGTCCTGGTCGCTTCCGGCTCTCACCGGCTCCAAGTTCGACCTCGCGAACGTCAGTCACAAGATCGACGCCCTGGCATCGGGGCCGATGAGCCTGTTCAACTATGTCGGAAGCCAGTTCGACCCGTCGATCGGCTGGCGCGATGTCGAATGGCTTGCACGCGAATGGAATGGGCCGCTTGCGATCAAAGGCGTGATGACCCCCGACGATGCCCGCCGGTCGATTGCATCGGGCGCAACCGGCGTGATGATCTCCAATCATGGCGGTCGTCAGCTCGACGGCGCGCCCGCCCCGGTCGATCAGATCGAGGCAGTCCGCAATGCCGTCGGCGATGAACCCGACGTGATCTGCGATGGCGGTATCAGGCGCGGCTCGGACATCGTCAAGGCGCTCGCCCTCGGGGCGACCGCTTGTTCGATCGGCCGCCCGTATCTTTATGCCCTGGCCGCCGGTGGTCAGCCCGGTGTCGATCACCTGCTCACCCTGCTCAGGGAGGAATTTGTTCGAACAATGATGCTCGCGGGTATCAGCGACATCGCGTCGGTGTCTCGCCGCCACGTGCGGAACCGGGCTCGCGGAGCGGTACAGCCCTAGCCGAGCTTGCTCTACCTCGACGCTTCCGCGGTTCGGAACGGCGGCCGGTCGCATGATGCGGCTGGGTCGCCATGATCGTATGAGCAGGTTCTTCCGCTGCTGGCCCGCAGTTCCTAGCCATGCCGCCATCGCCGTCCGCGACGAACAGGACGGCGGCACCGATCGACCGCCCAGAAAGGTCGACTGACGCTTCCCGATTGACCTCGGCTCCCAAACCACCAATGCGTGTGCTTCCCCGTGCCGGCTGGACGTATCTGCCGCACCAATGAAGTAGCTCGATCTTGCGGCTTTCCCTGCCCTTCGGCTTTGCCTCTCAGGACATGGCTATCGATCTCGGAACGGTGAACACGCTGGTGTTCGTCGCCGGCCGGGGCATCGTCCTGAACGAGCCATCGGTGGTGGCGATCGAAACCCGCAACGGTGTTCCAAGAGTGCTGGCGGTGGGTGCCGACGCCAAGCTGATGATGGGCCGGACGCCGGAACACGTCGAGACGATCCGCCCGTTGCGCGACGGTGTCATCGCCGACATCGATGTCGCGGAACAGATGATCAAGCACTTCATCAAGAAGGTGCATGGCGGCTCGAACCGTTTCCAGCGACGCCCGAGGATGGTGATCTGCGTGCCAGCCGGATCGACGCAGGTCGAGCGCAGGGCTATTCGCCAGGCCGCATCGAGCGCCGGGGCGGCCGAGGTCCACCTGATCGAGGAGTCGCTGGCCGCCGCGATCGGCGCCGGCCTGCCGATCACTCAACCTACCGGCTTCATGGTGCTCGACATCGGTGGCGGCACCACGGAAGTCGCGGTGCTGTCGCTCGGCGCCCTCGCCTACAGCAGCTCGGTGCGCGTCGGCGGCGACAAATTCGATGAAGCCATCGCTTCGCATATCCGGCGCAGGCACAACCTGATGATCGGCGAAGCCACCGCCGAACGGATCAAGCACGAACTCGGCGCGGCGTCGCGGCCCACCGACGGAGAAGAAGTCCACCTCCACGTCCGAGGGCGTGATCTGATGGATGGAATTCCAAAGGAAATCGTCATCAGTCAGTCCGAAGTGGCCGACGCGTTGACCGACCTCGTCGCCCAGATCATCGACGCCGTCATGAAGACGCTGGAGCAGATGGTGCCCGAACTTGCAGCGGATATCGTCGAGCAGGGCATCGTCATGACCGGTGGCGGGTCGCTCTTGCTGCGGCTGGACGAGGTGTTGAGCAGAGCCACCGGCTTGCCGGTGATCGTCGCCGAAGCGCCGTTGATGTGCGTTGCATTGGGCGCCGGACGCGCTCTTGAAGATGACGCCTTCATCGGCGTGCTGAGCACCGGCTGACGATCCCGAATGGTCGATCAGTCGATCGCAGCCGTCATCCTCCCCTTCTTGGCGCTTTTCCGCTGCGAGCACGTCGGGTGGCGACCATGACGCTGTTCACGCCATCCTCCAGATCGAGCTTGCGCCAGCGATCGACGCGGGCGGGATCGAGGAGTCCGTCTGCTATCGCCGGACGAATGGCGCACCCCGGCTCCTCCCCGTGGCTGCAATTCGTAAACCGGCATTCCAGCGCCACGGCCATCACGTCATCGAATACCTCCGTGACGCCAGTGGCGACTTCGGACATCTGAAGCTCCCGCATGCCGGGAGTGTCGATCAGCCATCCTCCGCCATCCGCACCGCCAGCAAGGCGATGCATCTCGCGCACGGTCGTGGTGTGCCGCCCCTTGCCGTCGTCGTCGCGAACAGCCTGTGTCGCGATCTGATCCGATCCTCTCAGGGTATTGACGAGGGTCGACTTGCCGACACCCGACGACCCCACTAGCGCGACCGTCTCGCCGAAACGGCAATAGGCCGCGAGACCCGCAACACTCTTCGGATCACGTCCGTCGACCTGCTCCACGTGCAAGCCGGCCTGAAGCGCGCGCGCCGCATCGACAAACCGCTCTGACGGGGCAGCAAGGTCCATCTTCGTCACGACCACGACGGGCCGGACACCCGTCTCGCGCGCCAGCACGAGGTAGCGTTCGAGCCGCGCGACGTTGAAGTCCTGATTGCCGGACGTGACGATGAACAGCGTGTCGACGTTAGCGGCGATGAGCTGCGTCCGGCGATCGTCGCCAGGGGCAGGCCGCTTGAACAGGCTCGTTCGGGTAAGCAGGCGCACGACACTGCGGGTCGTGCGATCGATCAGCAGCCAGTCGCCGACCGTCGGCCTGTCATCCGCTACGCCACCTGTCGGCATTCTGGACGAAATGGACTCCTCGCCCGCGTCGCCGGCGACGGTCACTCTTCCGCGATGAACGGACAGGACGCGGACAGGCGTGCAGTCGCCAAGCTCCTCGACCGCAACCTGTTCGCCAAAGAACGACGTCCAGCCGAGCTCCGCCACAGCGGAAGAGATGGTGGTCATCGTCGCATCACTGATCCTGGGCATCACCCGACTGGTCGGGATCCGCGGCCACCTGCCCGCCAGCCCGCTTGTCTGCCTTGGCCTGCGCCTTCTTGGCCGCGTCTGCTGTCTTCGCCTTCTCGCGCTCGCGACGTTCGAAGTCGTAATTTGGTTTGCGGGGTATATCGGTGCTCCAAACTTCGTTAGCGGATCGAAGCATAATGCTCGACCGCTGAACTGTTTCCACCTGGCTACACCGATACGCCGCCCGGAACCAGCCTCGCAGAATTATCAGGACTGCACGACATGATGGACGGCTCTTCGGAAGCGTGGGACGGTCAGCGTGTCCGCACGTGGTTGGAGCGCCGGCTCAGCGCGGCACGTCTGGATCAGGCGGCGGCCGACAGGCAGGGTTATGCGGCGCGAGACGACTATGACAAGGCGGCCGCCGAAGAATGGGTGTGCCGTGCCTTGCAAGTCGGTGGACAAACCGACGACCGATCCGCGTTCGCCGCACAGGTGAAGACGCTGCTGAACCAGGACGGATATCCGACCACCGGCATCTATGACGATACGCGGTTCGAGCGGCACGTTCGTGCCGTGCTCCGAAAGCTTGCCAAGATGATCAAGGCGAATGATGGGTTTGCGAACACGTTGCGATTTCAGGGATGAACTCCTGCGACGTGCCGAAACACACACGATGATGCAATGCAGGAAAGCAGATGGCTCGCAAACATCCGAAACATGGTCCGTACCCGGAAGCCGAAACCGAGGATGACGCGCCGCCGGCACCCGTAGCATGCTGGCTCTGCGCTCGTCCGACCGGCAAGACGATCGTCTGGCATCATCCCGTGCCCAAAAGCCGGGGCGGGAGGGACGTTGTTCCGATGCACCCCATCTGTCAGCAAACCCTGATGGCCAACTTCACGAATTCGGAACTTCAACGACATGGGCTGGACGTCGCGGCCTTGCTCGCCAACCCCAATGTGCGGAAGTTCGTCGACTGGGTCTCGAACAAGGATCCCGACTTCACGGCGACGATAGCCAAGAAACAGCGTTAGCTCGTGCCTGGGCTCGCCCCGGAAACAAGGAGGGTTCGTTCGAGGTGAACGGCGAACTCCCAGACGAAGCAGGGACGGTCCACGACGGAATTCGACGATGAAGCTGTGTGGCCGAGAGTGCCCGCTCTTCAACACCTAGGTGCAGGCGCCTCAGCTACGTCCGTCCGTGGTTTGCCTTGCAGAACGGGAAAGTCGTTAACCTGCTTTGGGCAGCGGGAACGCAGAGGCTTCGGCTCGCTTTTCGTCTATCGTAACAGCGGTAAGCGAGACCTGCGTATGGCGACGAACGTGGAAGACAGGAGTACGGCACCAAGCCCGTATGCCCTGACGCTTCGCGACGCCTTGAACGGTTCTGCCGAGACGATCACGCGGATGACGGCGGGCGAAGTGAAGGTCCACGTCATAGCGTCGTACGAGTCGATTTTCGCGGTGATCCGGCGGTCAGGCGGGGGCGGCCTCGCGGTTCGGGCGGCCTTCATCGTTGGACGCTTCGACGCCAGGCGGGCCGAAGCAGAATCGGGCGAGGCGGCGCGGGTCGTCGTGACCACGGACTTCGGTGAATACGTCATCTCGTTTTCGGCCGACAACGAGGCTTTGGAACGACTGCGGATCACGACACGCTTTACGCCTTCTGCGACAATGCTGATGCCGCCGATGCCGCGAGATCTGTACGCGCTTGGTGCAGACGGCGATGTGGTTGCCACATCCGGCGAGATCGAGGCGCGGCAACGCGGTTTGAACGCCGGGATCCTGTATTTTCGATTATCCGAGCCACCGTTCGGCAATGTTCTCTACATGCAGAACCTGACGGCGCTGAACCCGTATTTCGAGGCGACCGGGACCAAGCCCGAAGCCGCGGTCGGGGGCACCTGGCCTGAGCTTGGTTTTCGGCTGCCGACGCCGGAGGAAGGCGCGACGGAGGCGGCGCTGGTGGCAGGGGTCGAGTACGTCCTGTCCGATGCCATTCTGGTCCTCCGTCACGAGGCACCGCCGCACGAGCGGGAGTCCGCGCGGCAGTTCCTCCAGATGCTCGGCGCCGCCTATCAGTTGCTGGATCTACCCGCGGTCGAGTTCCGCGACTGGGTTGGGCGGGCGGAGAAGTCGGCGCACGATCTCGACACCGCACCGGCGGCGACGATCGAGCATTATGGCCACCGCTACGTCCATCCCTATACCGGCGCGGAGTATCCCGACGTCATGGTCCAGATGTCGGTGATCGCAGCGCTCCACGGCTGGGGGGAATGGCGCGGCGAGGCACATCCGCTGGAGGCGCAACTGAAGGCGGGGCTCCGCCGCTTCTACGACCCACAGCTGCGCACGATCCGGCGCTATCTGCCGAACGTCGGCGACGACAAGAATGCCGATGCCGTCGACAGCTGGTATATGTACCACCCGCTGCTGAACCTCGGCATCCTCGCGCTCGGCGAGGACGAGGAGGCCCGCAACCTTTTCCTCGACTCGATCGACTTCGCGGTGCGCGCGGCCCGTCATTTCAAATACCGCTGGCCGATCCAGTACGACATCACCGACTTCAGCGTGATCGACGAAACCGCGCCTGCCGACGGCCGCGGCCAGACCGACGTCGGCGGCATCTACGCGTGGGTCATGTTGCAGGCGTTCGAGTTGACGGACGACAAGATGTTCCTGGACGAGGCGCGGGCCGCGATCGATGCGGCGATGGGTTTGCGGTTCAACGTCAACTACCAGGCGAACCTGACCGCCTGGGGTGCTACCGCCTGCATGCGGCTTTGGCGGGTCACCAACGACGAGGTCTACCGCGAGCAGAGCTACGTCTATCTCGCCAGTTTCTTCCACAACAGCATCATATGGGACAGCCGGATCGGCCACGCCAAACATTACGAGACGTTCCTGGCGGTCACCTGTCTTCAGGATGCGCCGTACATGGCGATGTACGAGTGTTTCGACACGTTCGTCGCGTTCGAGCGCTTCTGCAACGACAGCGGCCCCGATCTGGAACCTGCTGCACGGATGCTAGTCAGCGAATATTGCAAATATGCGCTGTCGCGGGCCTGGTATTATTATCCCGACGCTTTGCCCGCGGACGTGATCGCCGACCAACAGCGTGAGAACAACGGCCATGTCGATGGCAAGCTGTCCTTCCCGCTGGAGGACCTCTACCCCGACGGCCAATGCGCCGGGCAGGTGGGGCAGGAGGTATACGGCGCGGGTGCCGCGTTCATCTTCGCGACCCGGGCCTTCCATCCTGTCGAGGGCGCGCCGTTCCAGCTGTTCTGCGACCATTTCGTGCGCGCGATGGAGCGGACCGGCGATCGCGCGCTGACGATCACGCTGGACGGCGGCGAGACCTGTGCCGCCAATCTGCGACTGGTCCGTCTCAAGCGGCGCAAGCTGCCGAAATCGACGGTGCGTACTGCGACCGGCGACAGCATCCGGCCGAACGCCACCACCACCGACCGCATCGATTACCGCGTTCCCGCGGCCGGCCGCCTCGTCCTGACCTGGGAGTGACCCATGACCTCGGATCCGACTTCGCTCACCGGTAAGCGGGTGCTGCTGACCGGCGGCACCACCGGCATCGGCCGCGCCACGTTGCAATTGCTGGTGGCGCAGGGCGCGCGCGTACTAACCTACGGCAGGCACCAAGAAGCGTTGGACTCGGCGCTGGACGAGTTCGGGCCAGCCGGCAGCGGGCAGGCGTTCGGCATGATTGCGGACTCCGCGGACAAGGCGCAGGTGGACCGGGTCTTCGCCGCCGTCGACGAACGACTGGGCGGGATCGACATGCTGGTGGCGTGCGCGGCGCTGGGCGCCGATCCGCTGGACGAGATGGCGGACGAGGACTGGCGGTACGTGATCGACACCAACCTCGTCGGCTATCTTGCCTGCGCCAAGGCGGCGATCACGCGCATGGAAGCGCAAGGCGGTGGCCACCTGCTGTTCGTCGGATCGATCAGCACCGAGATCAAGGCCCCCGGCGAGAGCGTCTATTCGGCGACCAAGGCCGGCATCCAGGCCTTTGCCGAAACGCTCCGCAAGGAGGTCGCCGAGCGTAACATCCGTGTCAGCGTGATCCAGCCCGGCTCCGTCGACACCGACATGCAGGAATGTAGCGACGACGAAAAGCGCGCCGCCGTCGACCGACACGAGATGCTGACCGCGACGGAGATCGCGGAGGCGATCGTCTTTGTCCTGACGCGTCCGGCGGGCACCGACGTCGTCAACCTCCGGATCGAACCCCGATTGCAGAAGACGAGCTGATACCGGCTTAGCTTCTCGTCATGACGGTGATACCGCCATTCCGCTCCAGAACGGCATACTGGATGTCGGACGAGGAACCGATGCCATGCATGCGCGCGGCGGCAACGACGCCTTCCCGACGGACGCCCATGCCCTTCAGCACGTCCTCCCGCCACTCGCCTCCCTGAACGATCACGATCGGCGTGCCGTCGACGATCGCACCGATCCGCGGACTCCGGCTTTTGGCCCAGGAGACGAAGCGGTGGAGGGAGGCGACGGCGATCACCGCGCAGGTGCAGTTCGTCACCGACCGGTCGGGCCCGAGAGTCGCGAGGATGATGACACCCCCGATCAGGAACACGAGCACGAACTCGAACAGCGTCATCTGCGATCCTGCCCGCCGGGCGAGCACACGCACGACGAGCAACAGGATGAAGTATCCGGCGGTCGCTCTCAGGATCGTATCCATGTAGGTGGCTCAGGGCAGGACGAGCACGCGTCGCGTGATCGGCGCCGCATCGGCGAGCTGGATCTTGAACGTGTAGCGACCGGGCGCGGCCGGCTGAAGCTGGATTTGCACCGCCGCTGGAGCCGCCGTCACCGGGACGACGTAGCTGATGCCACCCCGTCCGGGTGTGGAGGTCGACGGCTGCGGCGCGATACGTTGCGCGCCGAGATCGCGCACGACCGCATCACTGACATGAAACTGCACATGCCCGTTACGGATCGCAGCAGGCCCGAAACGCAACGTCATCGTCGAGGGCGTGTTCGCCCGTTCGATCCGCTCATAGTCCACGATCAGCGCCCTGTCGGGTGTCGACGCTTCGGCCTTGGCCAGCCATCCGCGCCCGAACAGCCCTGCCAGATCGCAGACGATGACGATCAGGAACACGGTCCAGACGAGCTTCTCGAACCGCCACCAGCGCCGCTGGAAGTCGAGGTCCTCGCCCACGGCGATTTCGTCATCCACCTTGGGCACGGAGTCTTCGACGGGGTTTAGGAAGGACTCGCGCGTCATCATGCGTCTCGCGGGGGGTGTTGGGGTTTGGGGATGACGGCGATTTGTCCGAACGTTTCCAGCACCGCGATGCGGATGCCGGACAGATCGCGAATGCCCTGCTCGCGCGCCACGTTCATCACGTCGTCATCCTGAACCATCATCCGGCGCAGCGTATCCGTGCGCCATCCGCGCGCCTCCATCAGGATCAGCGGCACGCCGTCGAGCACCTTCATGACGCGATCCGATCGAAACCGCAGCATCGACAGCGTGCGGTGGCACAGCGCGAGCGTCAGGATCTGGCAGACGCCGTTGACCATCGACGCCTCGATCCCGACCATGCCGGTGAGCGTCAGCCCCCCGAGATAAAAGATCAGCACGAATTCGAACGGCGTCAGCTGTTTGCCAAGCCGTTGTTCGACGATGCGCTCGACCAGCACCAGGATCAGGTACCCGACCGCTGCGCGTATCGGAGTTACCCGAGCTGGACGGACCGTCTGAGCGTCGACGCCAGTTCCGGCATCTCCGCGAGTGCAGCCGCCTCTGCCTGCGTAGCAGCCGAACCGTTCACGATCGCGACAAGGCGGGCGAAGGAGAACTGCTGCGGGCGATGCACGAGGACGACATCGGCACCCACGCGGAGCTCGCCGCCTTCGAGCACGCGGTAGTACCAGCCGGAGCGACCGCTCCTGACCATCGCACGCGCCATTCTCGGATCGCCAAAATACGCAACAAGCTTGAAGCATGGTTGACGCGGCTGACACACCTGCAAGGTGACGGAGCCGATCTGGTGCACGTCGCCGACGCACAACCCGCTTTCATCCAATCCGGCGATCGTCAGGTTCTCACCCATGCCGCCAGCGACGAACAGCTCGGACCGCTCCGGGAACTCGGCTCGCCACGCGGGATAGTGGCTGGCGGAATACCCGTAGACGGCTTTTTCCGGCCCACCGTGCACGGAATGGTCCGCCTGCTCGTCCCCGCTCAACCCCAGCGACGACACCGACACCGTGCCGACAACGGGTCGCTTCACATAGCCGCTCGGCACGGCCTTCGATCCCAACGGCGCGACCTGGCCGACCTGTACGCCCTCCACGCTGATCGTCATGCTTCCCCCTTTTGCACGGCAGCAATGCCCGACAGGATTACCGATCCGCGTTCGACCGACACAACCGTTCTGGATCATACATCCCTTGGCAACCGCGTCTGCATAGGTCGCGATGATGTCCATCGCCATTGTCGCCACCAAGCCCGAATACACGATCGAGGATGATCGGCTCCAGAGCGTGATCCTCATTCATGTCGAGGGTTTCTTCGACCTGCCGACACTGCGGGATCATTTCGCCGAAAATGCCGCGGTGGTGAAGCGCTGGCGTGCGGCAGACCGTCCGATCAGGGTCCTCATCAACGCCGTCGACCTGAAGCCGCACAGTCCAGAGGGTCAGGCCTGCGTACAGGATGCGACGGGAAGGATCTATCAAGCCGGCGACAAAGTGGCGGTCCTGGTGTCCTCAAGCCTCGTCAAGATGCAGATGCGAAGAGCCCTGTCGCGCGGCGACATCCTGAACTTCTTTATCTCGGAAAGTGCAGCGCTAACCTGGCTGGACGTTCAGCAGGATCAGGACCGACCCGAGGCAGCGGCTTAGCGGGCGATGCGTTTCGCGTCGGCGCACCCCGCACTCCGCAACCCACCAGACACACGATCGTTGTCCCTGCGTAACAGGAGGGATTTCGATGTTCACCACGACCCAATGGCTGATCGTCGCGCTGGTGCTCGTCGCGGGCTGGCTGCTCGGGCTGGCGAGCCATCCGGGCGGCAAGACGTGGAAGACGCGCTACGCCGCCGAGCGGGAAGCACACGCCGCCAACCGCAAGGAAGCCGAGGCGCGGATCGCCGCCGCCGACCGCCGCAACGCCGAGCTGGAGCGTGAGCATGCCCGCCTCGCCAGGACCGCGCCCGTCACCGCCGCGACGATCGCGCCCCGCGCCACGGCGGCGGCCAACCGCGCCCGCCCCGCCTACCCGACCGGCGAGCGTCGCGGCTGGTTCGACTGGGGTCAGCGCCCGCGCGTGTGATGCTCAACACCTCGTTAACCCTCCTGCGCATAGGGTCGCGACCGTAACGAAACGGGAGTGGACGATGCGCCAGAGGTGTTCGGTGGCCGGGATCGGCGAACAGGCGCAGGCCGTGCGCGCCGAAGCCGACAAGATGCGCGCCGCCGTCGAGGGCCACAACCGGGACGCCAAGGTCACGATGACGGTCCTGCAATTCCGGATGCTCGCCAGCATGATGACACAGCTTGCCGACGCCGCATCAGGCTGCGGCGGCAAGGACTGCATGGGTGCCGAAGTCGACGGCTTCCGCTTCTGGGTCGCCCAATCGCCGGTCGGTCATCCGCAGGGAACGGCTTGATACGGACGATGCCGGCAAGCGGCACCGTCCGTATCGACGTCATTACGCCGCGACGGGTACCAAAGCGCTACGACGACGCAGTGCGCCGCCGACCACGCCGATGCCCGCGATCATCAACGCCCAGCTGGCTGGCTCCGGCACGCGCGCGCCGCCGATGGCGAAACGGAAATCGCCATCCTGACGGCCCGAGTAATTGTTCAGCGGGTTACCGGAGCTGACGTTGCCGTTGGTCGTCAGGCGCAACGAATACGGCGTGTTGGCCGCCAGGGCGAAGGTGAGTAGCCCCGTGCCCCGCGGATCCGTCACGGCGTTGCCGCTGGCAAGACTGGTCATCGCGCCGTTGATGACGAAGTTCCAGCTTTGCAGCCCGAACGTCGCGCCGTCCGCCGTGATGGCGTAGTTGAACGACAGCGTCGCAGCCCGATCGAGCGTGAAATCGTAGCTCCAGCTCAGCCCGTCGCCGAAATTGGCGCCGACACCATCCTCGCCCGGCTGGGCAGCGAAGCTCCAGCCGGCGTTCGTGCCGATCGCACCCGACAGGCCGTCGGTCGCCCAGCTGCCTGTCGTTCCGCCGAAAGTGGTGACGGTACCGCCACTGGGGCCGGAGGCGACGGCACGGGCAAGAACGCCCATCGTGCGCGGCGTCGTGGTCCACGTATCGCTTGGCATATCCTGCGCAGTGACGTTCGAGGCGATCCGGGCATTGGCGTCGAACCCGACGAAGCCGCTGGCATTGCTGACGGTCTGCGCGGCCGCAGGCAATGGCGCGAGCAGCAATGCGGTCGTGACGATGGTCTTGAGCATGATGGTTCCCCCTGACAGTATGACGTCCTGCGCCGAACCACCATGCCGTCACCGCGAATCGGGCAAACCCGGATTTAACAGCCCTATCAGGGTTTTGCCGAATACTTCCCATCCGCCAACGAACACACCGGTTAACGCAACGTCAACTATAGCCGAAATGACTCGACAGCGCCATCGTTGCGCCCGTCGTTCAGGATCGCGCCAAGGCCGCCTGCGCCGCCGCCAGCCGCGCGATCGGTACGCGATACGGCGACGCCGACACGTAATCGAGGCCCACCTTCTCGCAGAACGCGATCGAGGCGGGATCGCCGCCATGTTCGCCGCAGATGCCCAGCTTGATGTCGGGCCGCGTCGCGCGCCCGCGCTCCACCGCCATCTCCACCAGCTCGCCGACGCCTTCGACGTCCAGGCTGACGAACGGGTCCTTGGCGTAGATGCCCTGCTCCACATAGGCGCCGAGGAAGCGGCTGGCGTCGTCGCGGCTGACGCCCAGCGTCGTCTGCGTCAGGTCGTTGGTACCGAACGAGAAGAACTCGCCCGTCTCCGCGATCTCGCCCGCCTTCAGCGCGGCGCGAGGCAGCTCGATCATCGTCCCGACGAGATATTCGACGCGCTTGCCGCGCTCGGTGAACACGGCCTCCGCCGCCTTGTCGACGACGGCCTTCATCAGATCGAGTTCGCGCTTGGTGCCGACCAGCGGGATCATCACTTCCGGGATCGGCGGCTCGCCCGACTTCTCGGCGACATCCAGCGCCGCCTCGAAGATCGCGCGGGCCTGCATTTCGTAGATTTCCGGATAGGTCACGCCCAGCCGACACCCGCGATGGCCGAGCATCGGGTTGAACTCGTGCAACTCGGCCGCGCGCCGCTTCAGCGTATCGATATCGACCCCCGCCGCCGTTGCGACCTCCGCGAACTCGGCTTCCTCGTGGGGAAGGAATTCGTGCAGTGGCGGGTCGAGCAGACGCACCGTCACCGGCAGGCCCGCCATGACTTCGAAGATTTCCGCGAAGTCGCTGCGCTGTTCGGGCAGCAGCTTGTCCAGCGCGGCGCGGCGACCCTTCTCGTCAGACGCCAGGATCATCTGTCGCACCGCGGTGATGCGTGCGGCGTCGAAGAACATATGCTCGGTCCGGCACAGGCCGACGCCCTCCGCGCCGAATTCGCGCGCGGTGCGGCAGTCGGCCGGCGTCTCTGCGTTGGCGCGCACCTTCAGGCGGCGGACCTCGTCGGCCCAGACCATCAGCGTACCGAAATCGCCCGCCAGCTCCGGCTGCACGGTCGCGACCGCGCCGGCCATGACCTCCCCGGTCGCGCCGTCGATGGTCACGATGTCGCCCTCGCGCACCTCCCGCCCGCCGACGCGCAGGATCTTGTCCTTGGCCGAGATGGAGATGCTGCCGGCACCCGACACGCAGGGACGGCCCATGCCGCGCGCGACGACGGCAGCGTGGCTGGTCATGCCGCCCCGCGCGGTCAGGATGCCACGCGCCGCATGCATGCCGTGGATATCTTCCGGGCTGGTTTCGGTGCGGACGAGGATCACCGCCTTGCCGTCCGCGGCCCAGCGTTCGGCGGTGTCGGCATCGAACACCGTCGCGCCCGACGCCGCGCCGGGCGAGGCCGGCAGCCCCTTGGCGATCACGTCGCGCGGCGCCGAAGGATCGAGCGTCGGGTGCAGCAACTGGTCGAGCGCGGCAGGATCGACGCGGGCGATCGCCTGCCGGTGCGTAATCAGCCCCTCGTTCGCCATGTCGACCGCGATCTTCAGCGCCGCCTTGGCGGTGCGCTTGCCCGACCGGGTCTGGAGCATCCAGAGCTTGGCCTTTTCGACCGTGAACTCGATGTCCTGCATGTCGCGGTAGTGGTTTTCGAGCCGGTCGAACACGGCGGCGAGTTCGCCGTACACTTCCGGCATCGCCTCTTCCATCGACGCGGCCTTCGCGCCCGCGTCCTCGCGCGCGGTCTTCGTCAAATATTGCGGCGTGCGGATGCCGGCGACGACGTCCTCGCCCTGCGCGTTGATGAGGAATTCGCCGTAATAGGCGCGGTCACCCTTGGACGGATCGCGGGTGAAGGCGACGCCCGTCGCCGACGTTTCGCCCATATTGCCGAACACCATCGCCTGGATGTTGACGGCGGTGCCCCAGCCGGCGGGAATGTCGTTCAGGCGACGATAGACCTTCGCCCGCTCCGACTGCCACGACCCGAACACCGCACCGACCGCGCCCCAAAGCTGGTCATGCACGTCCTGCGGGAACGGCTTGCCCCATTCCGCCTCGACCAGCGCCTTGTACTCGGCGACCAGCGCTTTCAGATCGGCGGCGGACAGTTCGGTGTCCAGCGTGAAGCCGTTGTCTTCCTTCGCGATCTCCAGCGCTTCCTCGAACGCGCCGTGATCCAGTTCCAGCACCACGTCGGCATACATCTGGATGAAGCGGCGATAGCTGTCCCACGCGAACCGCTCGTCGCCGGAACCCCGAGCCAGCCCCTCGACCGTCTCGTCGTTCAGCCCGAGGTTCAGGACGGTATCCATCATCCCCGGCATCGACACGCGTGCGCCGGAGCGGACCGACACGAGCAGCGGATTGGCGGGATCGCCGAACGCCTTGCCCGTCACCTGCTCGATATGCGCCAGCCCCTGCGCCACCTCGTCGCGCAGCGACTGTGGGAAGACCTCCCCCTCCTCGTAATAGCGCGTGCACATCGCGGTCGAGATGGTGAAGCCCGGCGGCACCGGCAGGCCGATCGAGGCCATTTCCGCCAGATTCGCACCCTTGCCGCCGAGCAGGTTCCGGTCGCCCTTGCCCCCATCGGACACCCCCCCGCCGAAGCGGTAGACATAGCGGTCGTCGGCCCCGTTCAGATCGGTGCTCGTTCCGGGTGCCGTCGCCATGTCCCTCGTCCCTCTATATATCGATGCATTCGTATGTTGTGCGCCGCAACATTCTGGCAAGCTATTTTCACGATGGGCCGCGGAAAGTTAGTCTAAGGTTAGTCCAACGCGGCTTTATCCCTCGATGCGCGAGAAGTCGGCGACGGTATGCACGGCGTCGCGCACGCGGGCGAGCAGCGCCAGACGCGCGGCGCGCTTGTCCGCATCCGGATCGTTGACGGTCACGCTGTCAAAGAACGCGTCGATCGGCCCGCGCAGCGTGGCGAGCGCCGCCATCGCCGCCTCGAAATCCTCCGCCTCCACCGCGCGGGCGGCAGCGGGTTCGGCGGCGTCGAGCGCGGCGATCAGGTCCGCTTCCGCTATTTCCGGCGTGTAGGACAGCGTTTTTCCGCCCCCTTCGTCGCCCCCCCCTTCTGGGGAGAGGTTGGGTAGGGGCTTGGCGGAACCGTCCTGAGACTCACCACCCACCCCCGGCCCCTCCCTTGGAGGGAGGGGAGAATAGCCCTCCTTCTTCAGGATATTGGCCGCACGCTTGTAGCCGGCGAGCAGGTTGGCGCCATCCTCCGTCCCGACGAACGCTTGCAACGCGCGGACGCGGGCGAGCAGGCGGACGAGATCGTCCTCCCCACCCAACGCGAACACCGCGTCGATCAGGTCGTGGCGGACGCCGGCTTCGCGTTGCTGGACTTTGAGGCGGTCGATGGCGAAAGTGATCAACTCATCGACGTATCGAGAGTACCCTGCATCGGCATCGGTTGTAACGTCACGAGCGCGACGTGCGCGATGGTTCTGCTCCAACGCCAACTCAAACATCTTCCGCAAGGACGCCGATAGCGCGTTCTGTTGGATAATCGAAGCGACTCCGAGAACTGCTCGACGCAGAGCAAAAGGATCTTTTGATCCCGTCGGTTTTTCATTGATTGAGAAAAACGCAGCAATCGTATCCAGCTTGTCCGCCAGCGATACCGCCACCGTCACGGGATCGGTCGGCACCTCGTCACCCTGCCCGACCGGCTTGTAGTGATCGCGCACCGCCGCTGCGACGCGGGGGTCTTCGCCTTGCGCGGCGGCGTAATAGCCGCCCATCAGGCCCTGCAGTTCCGGGAACTCGCCGACCATGCCGGTGACGAGGTCCGCCTTCGCCAGCCGCGCGGCGCGTTCGGCGAGGTCGGCCAGTTCCTCCCCGGCACGGGGAGGGGGACCATCCGCAGGATGGTGGAGGGAGGCGTCCGCAAGCGACGCACCATGAGGCACGCCCCCTCCACCAGCTTCGCTGGTCCCCCTCCCCGTGCCGGGGAGGATTATCCCCTCCTCCACCAGCCACCGCGCCAGCTTCGCGACGCGGTCGACCTTGTCGGCGACGGTGCCCAGCTTCTCGTGGAAGACGATCTTCGACAGCTTCTCCGCCTGCGTCTCCAGCGGCACCTTCAGGTCGGTGTCGTAGAAGAAGCGCGCATCCGACAGGCGGGCGGCGAGGACCTTGCGGTTGCCCTCGACGATCGTCGCGCCGCCGTCCGACGCCTCGATATTCGCCGTGCAGACGAAGGCGTTGGCCAGCGCGCCACCGGAATCACGGCACACGAAATACTTCTGGTTCACGCGCGCGGTCAGCTGGATGACCTCGGGCGGCACGCTCAGGAATTCGGCGTCGAACCGGCCGAGCAGCGGCACCGGCCATTCGGTCAGGCCGGCGTTCTCGCCCACCAGCCCCTCGTCCTCGACCAGCACCAGACCGGCCTCCGCCGCCAGCGCGGACGCGCGGTCGCGGATGATCGTGCGGCGGGCGTCCTGATCGACGATGACGTGCGCGGCGTTGAGCTTGGCGACGTAGTCGTCGGCCGATCCGATCGTGATCGGGCCGGGGTGGTGGAAGCGGTGGCCGAGCGTCGCATAGCCGCTCTCGATGCCGGCGATCGACACCGGCACCAGTTCCTCGCCGAGCAGCGCGACGATGCCGTGCAGCGGCCGCACCCAGCGCAGCGACTCGGTGGACGTCGACGCTGCGCCCCAGCGCATCGACTTGGGCCAAGGGAAGGCGCGGACGATCGCCGGGATCGCGTCCGCCAGCACGTCGGCGGTGGCGCGGCCGGGCTTTTCGGTGATCGCGAAGAACACGCCGTCCCGTTCGGTCAGCTGCTCGCGCGTCAGGCCGGTCTTGCGCAGGAAGCCCTCCAGCGCCTGTGGCGGCGCAGCGGTCTTGGGGCCCTTCACCTCCTCGGTGACGGCGGCGGTTTCCAGCGGCAGGTCGCGCGCGATCAGCGCGAGGCGGCGCGGGGTCGCGTATGTGGCGATCGCACCAGTCGTGATGCCTGCCTTGGCGAGTTCGGCGGCGAACAGGCGGGCGAGGTCTTCGCGCGCCTTGTCCTGCATGCGCGCCGGGATTTCTTCGGAGCGGAGTTCGAGGAGGAAGTCGGTCACGCGGCCCATCCGTTCTTGTCCATCCACGCCCCGCACGCGCCCTTCGCCAGATCGCGGACGCGGCCCATATACGCCTGCCGCTCGGCGACGGAGATCACGCCGCGCGCCTGCAACAGGTTGAAGGTGTGCGACGCCTTGATCGCCTGTTCGTAGGCGGGGATCGGCAGCCCGCGCTCAAGGCAGTTCTCGCACTCCGCCGCGGCCTTGCGGAACAGGTCGAACAGCGTGTCGGTGTCCGCGACCTCGAAGTTCCAGGTCGACATCTGGCGCTCGTTCTCCAGGAACACGTCGCCGTAAGTGACGCCGCTGTCGTTGAACGCCAGATCATACACGTTGTCGACGTTCTGGATGTACATCGCCAGCCGCTCCAACCCATAGGTCAGCTCGCCCGCGACAGGCTTCATGTCGTAACCGCCCATCTGCTGGAAATAGGTGAACTGCGTCACCTCCATCCCGTCGCACCAGACTTCCCAGCCCAGCCCCCATGCCCCGAGCGTCGGCGATTCCCAGTCGTCCTCGACAAAGCGGATGTCGTGGAGCGCGGTGTCGACGCCGATCGCCGCCAGCGAGCCGAGGTACAGGTCCTGAAGATCGGGCGGACTGGGCTTCAGGATCACCTGATACTGGTAGTAATGCTGGAGGCGATTGGGGTTCTCGCCGTAGCGGCCGTCGGTCGGACGGCGGCACGGCTGCACGAAGGCGGCGTTCCAGGTATCCGGCCCCAGCGCCCGCAGCGTGGTGGCGGGGTGAAAGGTGCCCGCGCCCATCTCCATGTCATAGGGCTGCAGGATCACGCAGCCGCGCTCGCTCCAATAGTCGTGCAGCGCGAGGATCATCCGCTGAAAGGACAGCGGGCGCTGAGCAGGTGGGGCAGCAGGCGGGGAGGCGGGTGGAGCGGCGGACATGCCCTGCGCTTTGGCGAAACCCCGCCGCCCCCGCAAGGGGAGCACCGGTTCCGCTGAAGGGTTCGTAACGTTTCCGGTATTATCGATCGCGCGCCCTTTCGCTCGCACCCGGGACGCTCCACATGACGCGCATGCTGAAACTCACCGCGACGGCCCTCGCCGCGTTCCTCGCCCTTCCCGCCTGCGCGCAGCAGGCGCCCACCCCGCAGACCGCGAAGGCGGATGCCGATCCGGCCTTGTGGGTGGTGAAGGACGCGGACACGACGATCTACCTGTTCGGGACGATCCATGTCCTGAAGCCGGGGATGACGTGGTTCGACGAGGCGGTGAAGACCGCCTTCGATCGATCGGGAGAGGTGGTGCTGGAACTGGTGATGCCTGACCCCGCCAAGATGCAGGGGCTGGTCGAGGCGACCGGCGTCGCGCCCGCGGGCACGCCGCCGCTGACCGAGCAACTGCCCGCGAGCAAGCGCGCCGCGTTTGGGAAGGCGGTGGTCGATCTCGGGCTGCCGGCGAACGCGCTGGATCGCTATCGCCCGTGGCTGGCGGCGACGCAGCTGTCGGTCGCGCCGCTGTCCAAGCTCGGCTACGACTCGGCTAACGGCCCGGAAGAAGTCATCACCGCCGCCGCCAAGGCCGCGGGCAAGCCGGTGATCGGGCTGGAGACGGCGGAGCAGCAGCTCGGCTATTTCGCGGGTTTATCGGCGAAGGCTCAACTCCAGTTCCTCGAGAGCACGGTCGACGAACTGCCGACCGTCGAGAAGCAGATGGCGCGGATGGTCGACGACTGGGCAAAGGGGCGGCCCGACGATCTCGCGAGCGAGATGAACGACAGCCTGAAGGACTCGCCGGAGGTGGCGAAGGTCCTGCTCACCGACCGTAACGCGCGCTGGGCGGACTGGGTGAAGATGCGGATGGACAAGCCGGGCACGGTGTTCGTCGCGGTCGGCGCGGGACATCTGGCGGGGCCGGAGAGCGTGCAGGCGCAATTGCAGCGGATCGGCGTCAAGGCGGAACGGGTGCCGTACTGATCTTCTGGTCCTCCCCCCGCACGGGCAGGGGGACCAGCGAAGCTGGTGGATGGCAGTCACGGGCGACACGGCTTGGGGCTGCCCCTCCGTCACGCCTACGGCGCGCCACCTCCCCGCGAGCGGGGAGGATTGAGTGCCGCACCTTGCCTTTCATCCGCATTTCCGCTAGGCGCGCCCGCTTCCGGCCATCACCATCCCTGGAGGCGTGGCGCGGATAGACACACTGTTTTCGGAGACGTTACATGAGCGAGACCATCACGCTCGCGGCCGAGACGCGTGACCGGGTTGGCAAGGGAGCCTCCCGGGCACTGCGTCGCGACGGCCGCGTGCCCGCCGTCATCTACGGCCTCGGCAAGGAGCCGACCGCCATCCACCTCGAAGAGAAGGCGCTGAACAAGGCGCTGTCGACGGGGCACTTCATGAACACGGTCGTGATGGTCGCCGGACAGCGCACGCTGCCCAAGGACGTCGCCTTCCACCCGGTCAGCGACCGCCCGACGCATGTCGACTTCCTGCGCATTTCCGAGCATTCGACGGTTACCGTCGCGGTGCCGGTGGTGTTCACGGACGAGGCCGAGTGCCGCGGCCTGAAGCAGGGCGGCGTGCTGAACATCACCCGTCACGAGATCGAGCTGGTCGTCGACGCCGCGGACATCCCGGCGGAACTGACCATTTCGCTCAAGGGTCGTGAGATCGGCGACGCGATCCACATCAGCGACGTCACGCTGCCGAACGGCGCGACGCCCGCGATCGAGGACCGCGACTTCGCGATCGCCACGATCGTGCCGCCGACCGTCCCGACCGCCGCCGACGAGGCGCTCGACGCCGAAGTCGCCGAGGCACAGTCGGAAGAGGCCGCCGCCGAGGCTGCTGCCGACGCCGCCGAAGAGGCCGGCGACGAGGATACGGCCGAGGGCTGATCCCCTTACCGTACCGACGTTTCGGGGGCAGGTGGCGGCAACGCCCCCTGCCCCTTCGTCGTTTATGGGGACTGAAATCCTCCCCTCAGGGGGTTGGGGTGGAGCCTCTCCCCCGGGGCGGGTCGCCCGCGGCACCCCCCCACCCCCAGCCCCTCCCCTGAAGGGGAGGGGAGAATAGAAGGTATGACGACATGCAGGTCTGGGTCGGGCTGGGCAATCCGGGGCCGCAATATGCGATGCACCGCCACAATATCGGCTTCATGGCGGCCGACGCGATCGCCGCGGTGCACGGCTTCGGCCCGGTCAGGAAGCAGTTCCAGGGGTGGACGCAGGAGGGCCGGATCGGGTCGCAGAAGGTTCTGCTGCTGAAGCCGGCCACCTTCATGAACGACAGCGGCCGGTCGATCGGGGAGGCGCTGCGCTTCTACAAGCTGGGCGTCGAGGCGCTGACGGTGTTCCACGACGAACTCGACCTCGCACCGTTCCGCGTCAAGGTGAAGACCGGCGGGGGTGCGGCCGGGCATAACGGCCTGCGATCGACCGACCAGCATCTGGGGCCGGAGTATCGCCGCGTCCGGCTGGGTATCGGCCATCCCGGGCACAAGGATCGCGTGACGGGCTATGTCCTCGGCAATTTCGCGAAGGTGGAGCTGGACTCGCTGTCCGACATGCTGGGCGCGGTCGCAGCCGAGGCGCCGCTGCTCGCCGCGAACGAGGATGTGCGCTTCGTCAACGACGTCGCGCTGCGCATGGCGGGCTGACGTGTGAATGATAGTCGTTCGCAACTATGCACGACGTTGCTTTTGATAGTCTGTCGCAAACAACTATACTGTTATTGACACTAACTCTCATCTTGTATGAGAATAACTCGCAACGGTGATTTGTTGTTGTCTTGGGAACTTTGCGGACGTACTTGCCGTTTTGTCATCAAGATTACGACTACAGGAGCAGTTCTCATGGCCCTCACCACCGCTGGCGTTGCCGCCTGTGCCAAGTGCAAGTTCTTCGACACCGAGGCTTCGGGCGAGCAGCTCGGCCTGTGCCGCTACAACCCGCCGATCAGCCAGCCGAGCGGCGACACCGCCGGTGTCTGGCCGAAGGTCGAGGCCAGCGACTGGTGCGGTCACTTCGAAGCGGTTGCCGCCTGATCGAACAACGGCGGGCGGTTCGCTCGCCAGCCGATTACGGAACGCCGGTCGCGCAAGCGGCCGGCGTTTTTGTTTTCCGCCGTTCTGCCGGGCTCGTCCCGGCATGACGGAAACTATTCCCCCAGCAACTCCGCCAGCCCCACCGGCCGGAACCCTCGCGCATCCACTCCCACGTCGAACTGCCGCAACATCGGCTTCAACCGTCCGTGACTATGGCCATGCAGGTTGATCGCGCCGCGATGCTGGCCGTTCCAGCTTCGGAAGGGATAATGGCCGAGAACGAGCCGCCGCCCTGCCCCTTCGATCTCGGCATAGTCGCGCACGCTGGCCCAACCCGCGATATCGCCGATCTCCGCCGGGTCGTTGTTCCCGCGCAGCAGATGCTTGGTGCCGTTCAGCGTCACCAGCAACGCCGGCAGGTCCGCCAGCCGGCGACAGACATCGCCCAGGTGCCAGATTACATCGTCCGGTCCCACGACCGCGTTCCAGTTCGCGATCAGCAGCGCATCCATCTCGATGACGCTGGCGAACGGCCGGCGCTGGATGTTGATCGTGCGGTGATCGCCAAAATGCGTGTCGGCGGTGAAGAACACGGCCACGATCAGGTCCAGTAGAGGACGCGAGCCTGCGGCAGGTCGCGGGCGATCCGCATCTGGAAAAACGCCCGCAGGTCTTGCATCGTCGCGGCGTCGTAGACATGCTTCACCGATCCGAACTTGGTCCGCTTCGCCGAGCGTTGCGCGCCGGTCATGTCGAGCGCGGAACCGGGATACCAGCTGTCGAGCACGGCCTTCGATCCCGGCGTGTAGCGGTGGGTGATGAGTTCGATCGTCAGGTCCGGCGCATCCGCGAGCAAGGCCGCGGCTTGCCCGATAAGGTCGCCATACGCCTGCTCCCATCCCTCGACCGCGATGATCGGCGCGATCGTCAGGCCGAGCGGGTAACCCGCGCGGCCCATGCGGGCGAGCGCCGCCAGCCGCTGGGCGACGGGATCGGTGCCCCCCTCGAACCGGGCGAATCGCGCCGGATTGACCGACGCACGCATGCGGGTGCGGCCGTGGTGGTCTAGCGACAGGAGCGGATCGACGGCGGCGAACTTGCTGGTGAAGCGAAGCTGCACGTCGGCCTCCCACGCCCCGAACCACGCGATCGTCGCGGACAGCGAGCCGGTCAGATGTTCGAGCGCGAGCGGATCGGTGTAGCAGCTCGCCTCGAACGTCGTGCCCTCATGCGCGCGGGCGGCGGAGCGCGAGGTCACGGCCCCCTGCCCCAGCCGTGGCGGCAGCTCCGCCCAGATTTCCGGCAGGTTCGCGTAAGCGCGCGTGATCGGCGGCCCCTTCAGCGATCCGGCGAGGTAGCAATAGCTGCAATGCGCCGGGCATCCTTCCGCGAGATCGATCCGCCAGTCGGCGGACGGCGCGATCGGTTGCGGGCGGCGCTTCGACGGCGGCGCGACCACGATCGCCAGCGTCTGCTTCGCCAGCGCATAGGCGGCGCGCGGGTCCCCGGGCTGGGCGAGCGCGAGGCGATCGGTCGCGAGGCGTTCGACGGCGATCCCCAGCGCCTCAACCCGAGCGACGATGGCGCGGCCATGCTCCCACTCCAGCGCCGACCGGGTCGCAACGACCCGGCGCGGTCGCCACAGGCGCGGGGCGGACGCGGACCGCAGTGTGGCGAGCGTGTCGGTTGGGGCGGAAGCCATATCGTTCAAACGCATCAGCGCGGGATCGGAAGCATGGATGTCGGCGATCGGCATCCTATGTGACTGATAACGATGCCAGACCCTTCACCGCTCATCCTCGCATTCGGCGACAGCCTGATCGCCGGTTATGGCTTGCGTCCCGACGAAAGCCTGCCCGCCCGGCTTCAGGCGCGGTTGCGCGCGACCCGTCCGCGCGCGCAGGTGGTCAATGCAGGCGTGTCCGGCGACACGACCGAAGGCGCATGGCGGCGATTGCCGCGCGTGCTGAGTGCGCTGCCGGAGCGGCCCGAACTGGCGCTGGTGCAGATCGGCCCCAACGATGTCCTCCGGGCGATCCCGCCGGAACGGATGCGCGCCCATCTGGAGGCGATCCTGACCGAGTTCGAGCGGTGCGCGATCCCCGTGCTGATGGCAACGGTCGCCGCGCCGCCGTTCCTGATCCAGCGGACGGAGGCGTATGCCGGCATTCACGAAGCCGTCGCGGCGCGGCACGGCGCGACGACCTGTCCGTTCTTCCCGCCGGGCGTGTTGGGGCACCCGGACATGGTGCTGTGGGACCGTGTCCACCCCAATGCCCGCGCGATCGCGCTGGTCGCGGAGCAGCTTGCGCCGGCGGTGGAGCGGATGCTGGCGCTTGCTGGTTCCGAAGCGGGATAGACCCACCTGTCTTCATTCCGGGCGCAGCGAAGCCATCCAGGCCTGCACTCGCGGCTCTGGATTACTGCGTCGCCCCCGCTCCTCGCAAGGACGGGTGCGCCTAGTGCGACAGGGTGGCGACGGCGCGCGCATCGGGATCGTCGCGAAGGGCCAGCGACAGGCTGGTCGGCGGCACCGCGGCGGCGGGGAGGTCGATCGTCGTGCCGGTGAAGCCGTCCGGAACCGCCGTCCGCTCCGCGCCGCCGGTCCCGACATCGCGGATCAGGAACAGGTTGCTGCCGCTGACGGTGCAGCGCGCCGCGTCGCAGGTGAAGCCGCTCAGGGTCGGCAGGCGGACCAGCGTCATCAATGGCTGCCACTCGCCGGTCGCGTCGCCCCGCTTCAGGCGGAAGCGCAGCGGACCATAAGCGGAGGGCCCGAGCGCGGTGCCCGGAGCGACCGTGGCGACCGCGACTTGGGCGTCCTGCAAGCGCAGGGGGACGCTCGTCGTCAGCCGCTCGTCGGCGGCGGCGATCTCCACCGTGTCGCCGGGCGCGAACCTTTCCTTGGTGCGCAACGAGAAGGTCAGTCGCGCGTCCTGCGCGATGAGGTTCTCGCCCTCCAGTCGCAACGGCATCGGCCCCGGCGGGGCGATCCGCTCCACCGATTTCGTCACCAGCGAAGCCTGCGGGCGCGGCGGGGCTGCTTTGACCGTACACGCGGCCTTGTCGCCGATCGCGAAACCGGGTCCGTCGAACGGCGTGAAGCCCCACAGGCCGTGCAGCACGCCCGGCATGGCGGTATCAACGTCGGCTGGCGCTGCACTCGCTAGGACATAGCCGCCCTTCGCCGCGTCGACCGCCACCGGCAGGTCGATGCTCGCGCCGTCCTTCTTGCGCAGTCGCAACGCCATCCGGCGCGGATAGTCGGTCGCGAACACCAAAGGCGCGCCGTTCACCGGCAGCACCAGCCCGCTGCGGCCGAGGCACAGGGGAGCGTTCGCGGCGGACTGAAGCGGCGGCAGCTTCGGCGCGGAGACGGGCGGCAACGCGACGACCAGCACCGATTGCGGTCGGCGGAACGAGGGAACGGCGTTCAGCAGCAGCCCGGTCGCACCGCCATCCTGCTCGCTGAGCGCGGGGATGAACTGCAACTGCGCCGACTGGAACGCGCCGAAGATACGGGCGAGGTCTCGGACGACGCCGATATAGGGGCTGTAATAGCCGTACCCGCCCTGCGGCGTCGCGCTGAGTTGCAGCGCGAGGTCGACCGGAGCGCCCGCCAGCGTTTCCGCGATCGAACTGGTCTGGCTGTCGGCGAGAACGACGGCGTTGCTGCTCTGCGTCAGGCACGCCGCCTGCACGTCCGCCTGACGCAGCAGGCAATTGGTGTCGAGCTTCACCGCAAGGCTCTGGGCGAGTTGGGGCGACACTTCGGCGATGCGCGTCGAATCGTGGCGCTGGATGCCGTCGAGGAACGCCGCCAGTCGCGCGCGGTCGAGCATCGCCTGGTTCAGCTCCTGCGACGCGCGCACGAATGCGCCCGGCCGGTCGCGGACCGCGCTCGTCACTGCGCCGATCGCGCCGCCGGTATCGGGGACGAGGAACACCAAGGCCTGCTCAGCGCCCTTCGGCACGACGGTGTCGATGATCGCCTTTTTAGGCTTCCACGTCTCCGCCTGCGTCAGCCAGTTCTTAGGGGGCGGGTTGGTCGCGCCGCGCAGGAACGCCAGCACCATCAGGTAATGCGCGCCCTGTTCGGGCGGCAGGTCGACCGCCACACGGATACGGTCGCCCGCCGTCAGGTTGGGCACCTGCGACAGCGGAAGCGTGACATCGCCGTGCCGGACCGACACGCGCAGCGACGGGCCGACAAGGTCGAACTGCCCGGTCTGCGCGACCGCGGCGGAGGTGGCGAGCAGCGCGGCGGCTGCGACGATCAGGGCCTTGGCGAAAGCGGGTACGGACACGCGCGGTGCTGTAGCGTGCGGGGCGCGCGTCGCCAAATCGCGTGGATCAGTACACCCGCTCGCCCACGACATTTCCGGTCGGGCTGTACCGGCACACCAGATACTCGTTCTGCGCATCGCCCGCCATCGCGCAGCCCAACCGCTGCGAATTGCGCCAGACGATCTGGGCATAGTGGCTGGCATCGCGGTAGTCGCCGGTGGTGCTGAACGCCGGGGTAATGCCGTTCACGAACACCTTTCGCTCGTCGAGCCAGTGCCCCAGCATCTCCTGGTAGGTGTAGGCCCGCGTGGTGCCCGTCCACAAATTTTCGCCCTCGTGATCCGGGCCGGGCGGCTGGTCGGCGTGGCGGAAGCGGCCGATCCGCGTCATTTCCAGTGCATAGGCGCGCGCACTCGTCACCAGCGTCGGATCCCAGGTCAGCGGCGGCAGCCCCAGCGTTGCGCGCTCGGCATTCTGCCCGTCGAGCATCGTCGCGCGCAGCAACGCCGCGCCGCGCGGCGCCGGTGCGGCGTCCGTCCTCGGCTCCACCACGCGGCGTGGCCCGTCGGTACAGGATGCCAGCAGCAACAGCGCCGCAATCCAGAGCTTTCCACGCATCCCTCGCATCTCCATAGACGGGGCCGATGACCGCACCTGACTTGGCCCTCTACGTCCATTGGCCGTTCTGCATATCGAAATGCCCCTATTGCGATTTCAACAGCCATGTCCGCGATTCCGTCGATCAGGCGGCGTGGCGCGACGCGATGCTGGCCGATCTCGCCTATGAAGCCGCGCTGACGCCCGGCCGGCGGCTGGGGTCGATCTTCTTCGGCGGCGGCACCCCGTCGCTCATGCCCCCGTCCACCGTCGCCGCCGTGCTGGAGGCGGCCGAGCGTGCGTGGGGCTTCGCGGACAGGATCGAGATCACGCTGGAGGCGAACCCGTCGTCGGTCGAGGCGGCGCGCTTCGCCGATCTGGCGAGCGTCGGCGTCAACCGCGTGTCGCTGGGGCTACAATCGCTGCGGAACGAGGCGCTGCATTTTCTGGGGCGAGCGCATGACGTGGACGAAGGGCTGGCCGCGCTGGCGACCGCGCAGGCGGCGTTCGCGCGTGTCAGTTTCGACCTGATCTACGCGCTGCCCGGCCAGACGATGGCCGAATGGCAGGCGGACCTCGCCCGCGCGCTGGCGCTGGGGACGGAGCATCTGTCGTTGTACCAGCTGACGATCGAGCCAGGCACGCGCTTCGCCACCGATGCGGCGGCGGGGCGGCTGACGATACCGGACGGCGACAGCGCCGCCGACCTGTTCGAGGCGACGCGGGCGACGACCGCGGCGGCGGGGCTGCCCGCCTACGAAACGTCGAACCACGCGCGACCGGGCGCGGAGAGCCGCCACAACCTCACCTATTGGCGCTACGGCGATTATGCCGGGATCGGTCCCGGCGCGCATGGCCGGCGTGCCCATGAGGCGGGGGCACTGGCGACGGTGCGCCACAAGAAGCCGGAGAACTGGCTGGGCGCGGTCGCGCGCAACGGCCACGGTGCGCAGGTCGAGGACCCGCTCAGCCCCCATACCCGCGCGGTCGAGGCGCTGTTGATGGGCCTGCGGCTGACCGAGGGCGTGGACCTGAAGCGGATCGCCGCGTTGGCGGGCGGGGTCGCACCGCTGGACCAGCGCGCGATCGAGCGGCTGTCGGCGCTGGGGCTGATCGTCGCGACGCCGGACCGGCTACGCGTCACCGAGGCAGGCGCGCTGCTGCTCGATGCGATCCTGACGGAGGTCGTGGAAACGCGCGTCGCCGCCTAACGGAGGCGGCACGCCGTCGATACCGCGAGCCCGTTCCCGAAATCGCGGCAATCCCAGCGCGCGTCGCGGGCGAAATCCGGATTGCGTGGGGCATCGCCCAGATGCGGCGTGTTCGCGACCCACAGGATCGCCGTCCCCGCTGCATGGCCCGCCCGCCCGAGGACGTAGCCGTTCGCGTCGATATGGGCGGGCACGATGATCTGGCGCACGGCGACGCGCCGCCCCGCGCGATCGAAGAAGAAGCGCGCGACCTGCGCCATCCGTCCGGTGTCGGATCGCTCTGCATCGGGATCGCTCCACACGAACACCAGTTCGCGAACGGGCCGCTGCATCAGCCATTCGCTGGGGCGTTCGAGATTGAACGAATGGCGCTGGTCCGCCTCCTGGGTGCCGAAGGACGAGCCGACCAGCCCGACCGCCCCGACGATCATCGCGAGGAAGGCCGCCGCGACGGCGGGCGCGTTGAAGCGGAGCGCCCACCGAGCCCAGACCGCGATGCCGAACAGCAGAGCCGGACAGGACGGCAACAGGTACCGGGGCGCGAATCCCGGCCGATAGACGCCGATCACGAAAAACAGCAGCACCGCGACGACGCCGCTGATGCCCAGCCACGCCTCCGGCGAGGGATCGAGGCTCAACGATCCGCCGAACCCGGACCGGCCTCTCCTCAGCCGCTCGACCAGCGTCCACAGCATCGCCGCCACGCCGATGCCGGCGAACACCGGGGTCCCCGCCAGCACGCCGGGCAGGCTGACGATGCTGGACCACGGGATCGTATAGCTGCTGCCGACATAGCCGCCGGTGAACCGCAGCACGAACGGCAGATGCACCGCCATCCACGCGATAAGAACGGCGAAAGGCGCCAGCGCCGGCCATGTCGCCAGCGCACGCCGGGGCCGCGTGCCGACGACGATCGATCCCTGCACCAGGCCGATCAGCAAGGCCCAGTAATGCGTCAGCCCCATCGCGGTCGTGATCGTGGTCCAGATCAGCATCCGCGACGTCGTCGTGCGGCGCATGGCCGCGACGAAAGCGATCCCCTGCGCCGTCGCCTGGAACGCCAGCAGCGAATAGGGCCGCGCGTCGCTCGACAGGATCGGTGCCGGCAACCACAGGAGCGTCGCCGCCGCCCAGAACAGCCGCAGGTCACGATCGGGGTGGCCACGCCACAGGATCATCGCCGGCGCGGCCAGCGAGAGTATGAGGCTGGGCAGACGCAGGGCCACGTCGCTGATGCCGGCGATCCGTGCCCATAGCCACATCGGGGCATAGAAGAGCGGCCCGGTCAGCTCGGCGCGCAACCAGTTCCAGAGACCGTTTGCGTCGTGCTGGCCGGCAATGACGCCCGTGAAGGTTTCGTCGAACCACAAGGGCGCGTGCCGGTTGAAGAACAGGCGCGTGGCGAGACCCAGCGCCAGCGCGGTCGCGAGCAGCGCCGGCCGCCAGTGTCGCTCCGCCCAACGCTCCGCCGCCAGGACGAGCCGCGGCGTGCGGACGGCAGAGATGCTGGTCGCCATGCTGCCCCGTGTACGGGCGAGCGGTTTGCGAATGGTTAATGGAATGCGAAGGCGGGGGCCGCCGATCCCCCCGTCATAGCGAGCGCAGCGAAGCGATCCAGGCCCATGCTTGCGGCTCCGGATGCCGCGTCGCTACGCTCCTCGCAATGACGGATTGGTCAGCATCGCGCTGCACGACCTCAAAGAAAGTTATACGGGTCCACGTCCACCGTCACCCGCGCCTTGGCAGGCCATTCGAGCGCCCCGAGCCATTCGCGGATGACGTCCTGCACGTCCAGCGCGCGGCGGGCATGCACCAGCAGGCGATACCGATGCCGCCCGCGCAGCATCGCCAGCGGTGCGGGCGCGGGGCCGTAGACGTGCATGCCGTCGACTTTCGGTGCGGTCCGGCCGACGAGGCGGGCGATCTCCAGCGCGCAGGGCTGGTCCTCCGATGACACCACGATCGCGGCATAGCGGCCGAACGGCGGTGCGCCCGCCTCGCGCCGCGCCTCCGTTTCCGCGGCGTAGAAGGTTTCGGCGTCGCCGGTAATCAGCGCCTGCATCACCTGCGCCTGCGGGCTGTGCGTCTGGATCAGCACGCGACCGGGCTTCTCCCCCCTGCCCGCGCGGCCCGACACCTGCCGGATCTGCTGGAACGTGCGCTCGGCGGCGCGCAGGTCGCCGCCCTCCAGTCCGAGATCGGCATCGACCACGCCGACGAGCGTGAGGTTGGGGAAGTGATACCCCTTGGTGACCAGTTGCGTGCCGACGACGATGTCGATGTCGCCGGCCTCCATCCGGCCGACGAACTCCGCCGCCTTGGCCGGCGACCAGATCGTGTCGCTGGTGACGACCGCGGTCTTCGCCTCCGGGAACAGCAGCGCCACCTCGTCGGCGATCCGCTCGACGCCGGGACCGCAGGCCACGAGCGTGTCCTCGCCCTTGCACTCCGGGCAGGCGCGCGGGACGGGTTCGACATGGCCGCAGTGATGGCAGGCCAGCCGCCGCGTCAGCCGGTGTTCCACCATCCACGCGGTGCAGTTGGGGCATTGGAAGCGGTGGCCGCACGTCCGGCACAGGGTCAACGGCGCATAACCGCGGCGGTTGAGGAACAGCAGCGATTGCTCGCGCCTGTCCAGCGTCTCGGTCAGCGCCGTGACGAGGCGGGGGGCCAGCCAGCGTCCCCGCTCCGGCGGCTCGGCGATCAGGTCGATCGCGGCGATGTGCGGCATCTCCGCCGGGCCGTAGCGGTCGGGCAGCTTCAGTTCGGCATAGCGGCCCAGCGCGACCTGCTGCCGCGTCTCGATCGCGGGCGTCGCCGAGGCGAGGATCACCGGGCATTGTTCGAACTTGCCGCGCATCACCGCCACGTCGCGCGCGTGGTAGTGGACGCCCTCCTCCTGCTTGAAGCTGGTCTCGTGCGCCTCGTCGACGACGATCAGGCCGAGATTGGCATAGGGCAGGAACAGCGCCGAGCGCGCGCCGACCGTGACCAGCGCGCGCCCCTCCGCGATTGCCCGCCACGCGCGGCGGCGCTGGGTCGAGCGCAGGCCCGAATGCCACGCCACCGGCTCGACACCGAACCGGTCGTGGAAGCGCTTCAGGAACGGCTCCGTAAGGGCGATTTCGGGCAGCAGGACCAAGGTCTGGCGGCCCTGACGGATCGCCTCCGCCACCGCCTCGAAATACACCTCCGTCTTCCCCGATCCGGTGACGCCATCGAGCAGCGTCGGCTCGAAGCGGTGGTCCGCGACGGCGGCGACCAGCGCGGCGGCGGCCTCCGACTGGCCGGGATTGAGCGTGGGGGCGGCATGATCCGGGTCGGGCGGGACGAAGGGGCTGTCGATATCGACCTCCACCGCCTCGATCGCGCCCGACTTGACGAGGCCGCGGATGACGGCGTCGGACACGTCGGCGATGGTGGCGAGTTCGCGGATCAGGCCCTGCCGATCGGCGATCCGCTCCAGCGCCTGCTCGCGCTGCGGAGTCAGGCGTGGCGGCACCTCCCCGGTCACACGGTACTCGGTGACGGTGCGCGCTCCCTCCAGCGCCGAGGTGGAGGCAAGGCACATGCGCAGCACCGACGCGGGACTGGCGAGGTAATAGTCCGCCGTCCACTCCACGAGCCGACGAAGCGGCGCTCGCAACGGCGGCACGTCGGCCACCGCCAGCAGATTGCGCAGGCGGTTGTCGCCGACCTCCGCATCGGACGGCATCCGATCCGGCTCCCACGCCACGCCCAGCAACTGGCGTGGCCCGAGCGGCGCGACGACGATCGATCCGGGCTCGACCTCGGTACCGTGCGGCACGCGGTAGTCGAGCGGCCCCAGGGCGGCGTTGAGCAGGAGGACGCGGGCGCGGGTCATGCGCCCGCCATATGGCGACGGATCGACTCGCGCGAAAGGCTGGGCAGTGGCAGGGAGCGGGAATGGACCTCCCCTTTCCGCTCGCCGAAGAATGGGCCGCGCATCTGGCGCGCGACCGGCGGCGGTCGGAGCATACGGTCAGGGCGTACCGCGCCACCGCCGTGCGGCTGCTGCGGTTTCTGGGCGAACACTGGGGCGGTGTGGTGACGCGGGAGGCGCTGGGTGGCGTCAGCGCGGCGGACCTGCGCGCATTCCTGGCGTGGCGGCGGACGGACGGACTCGGCAACGCCTCCGCCGCGCGCGAACTGTCGGCGGTGCGCGGGTTTCTGGCGTTTGCGGGGGCGGACGCGCCAAGATTGCGCGGGCCGAAGGTGGCGAAAGGCGTGCCGCGACCGGTCGTCCCCGCCGACGTCCTCGCGCTGGCGGGCGAGGTCGCGGACGAGGCGAGCGCGCCGTGGATCGGCGCGCGCGACTGGGCGGTGCTGCTGCTGCTCTACGGCGCCGGACTTCGGATCGGGGAGGCGATGGCGCTGACCGCATCGGTGCTGCCGCTCGGCGAGACGCTGACCGTGACCGGCAAGCGCGCCAAGACCCGCGTCGTGCCGCTGCTGCCGCAGGTACGGACCGCGATCGACGACTATGTCGCGCAGGTGCCGTGGCGGCTGGAGCGCGACGCCGCGCTGTTCCGCGGGGCACGTGGCGGTGCCCTGTCCGCGGGCGTGGTCCGGTCGGCGGTGCAGCGCGCGCGCGCCGGTCTGGGGCTGGGTGAGCGGACGACGCCGCATGCGCTTCGCCACAGTTTCGCGACTCACCTGCTCGGTCGAGGTGCCGACCTGCGCGCGTTGCAGGAGTTACTGGGCCATGCCAGCCTCTCGTCGACTCAGGTCTATACCTCGGTCGATGCCGCACACCTGCTCGACGTGTACCGCAACGCGCATCCGCGAGCCTGAGCGACGGTCAACGTTCCTCCCGCGGCTTCCACGTCGTGACGCGGTAGATGTACCAGCCGACGATCGCGACCGTCAGCGCCGCCGCGAACGGGCCGACATAGCGGTCGAGCATCTCGAACCGTCGATCCAGATACACGCCTGCCAGCGCCAGCACTGCGTTCCAGATCGCCGACCCGGCTGCCGTCGCGATCAGGAAGCGCCAGTGCGGCATGCAGGACATGCCGGCAGGGAGCGACACCATCGTGCGGAACGTCGGCATGAAGCGGAACACGAACACGACCCAGCCGCCGCGGTCGTGGAAGAAGCGGGTGATCTTTTCCACGTCCTCCCAGTCCAGCGTCAGCCACCGGCCCCAGCGATCGACGAACGGCTTCAATCCCTGATAGCCGAACTTCCGCCCCACCGCGTACCAGAAGTAGTTGCCGATGACCGTGCCGAGCGTACCCGCTGCGATCAGCCAGCCGAGCGTCATGTGACCGCGCCCGACCGCCATGCCCCCCAGACCCATGATCACTTCCGACGGGATCGGCGGAAAGACGTTCTCCAGCGCCATCAGGAAGACGATGCCAAGATAGCCGCCGCGGGCGATGAGATCGACGATGAAGTCGGTCATGCCGGGCACCGGGCGTCGACTGGCAGGTGGTACGAGTACATCGCGCCTCAACGCGTCGCGGGGGCATTCCGTTCGCCGACCTTCGCCTCGACCACATCCCAGATCATGCCCGCAACGTCGGTGCCGTCGAACTTTTCGATCGCGACGATGCCGGTGGGCGAGGTGACGTTGATCTCCGTCAGCCACTCGCCGCCGATCACGTCGATACCGACGAAGATCAGTCCGCGCGCCTTGAGCTCGGGGGCGAGCGCCGCACAAATCTCCCGCTCGCGCGCGGTCAGTTCGGTCTTCTCCGCCGATCCGCCGACCGCCAGATTGGAGCGAATCTCCCCCTCCCCCGGCAATCGGTTGATCGCGCCCGCGACCTCTCCGTCGACCAGCACGATCCGCTTGTCGCCCTTCGCCACCGCCGGCAGGAACGCCTGGATCATGTGCGGTTCGCGCCACGTCTGGTTGAACACCTCGATCAGCGCGGACAGGTTCGCGCCGTCGCTGCCGACCTTGAAGATCGCCTTGCCGCCATTGCCGTGCAGCGGCTTGACGACGACCTCGCGATGCCGGGCGAGGAACGCGCGCGCCTCGTCCAGCGAGCGGGTGATGAGCGTCGGCGGCATGAAGCGGGCATAGTCCAGCACCCACATTTTCTCCGGCGCGTTGCGGACGCTGGCCGGGTCGTTGACCACCAGCGTGCGGTCGGCGATCCGCTCCAGCAAGTGGGTCGCGGTGATGTAGCCAAGGTCGAAGGGCGGATCCTGCCGCATCAGCACGACATCGGCCTGCTCGCCGAGATCGAGCGACACCGGTTCGTCGAAGCGGAAATGATCGCCGACCACGCGCTGCACCGTCACCGGATGCGCCTTCGCCCAGAGCCGCCCGTCGGACCAGTTCAGATCCTCCGCACCGTAATGGAACAGCCGGTGCCCGCGGGCCTGCGCCGACAGCATCAGCGCAAAGGTCGAGTCGCCCGCGATGTTGATGCCGGCGAGCGGGTCCATCTGGACGGCGACGGTGAGGGTCATGCACGGCTCCTGAAATCTGCCGCGCATGTAGGGGGGCGACGCCGCGAAGTCACCCAAGCCCTAACCGATCCAGGCATTCTCGATGTGGCGCGGTCGGGTGCCCGGCGCGAGCAGGATCACGTCGACGCGGATATCGTCGCCCGGCCCGGCATAGCGCGGCATCAGCACCTCCGCCGCCGCCGCGACGCGGGCCAGCCGGCGTTCGTCGATGGCGTGATCCAGTTCGGCCACCGTGCGACGGGTCTTCACCTCCACGAAGGCGACGAGATTGCCCTTGCGCGCGACTAGGTCGACTTCCCCCGCCGGCGTGCGGACGCGACGGTCAAGGATGCTCCAGCCCTTGAGCCGCAACCACCAGCCGGCCAGCCGCTCGCCGCGCCGGCCGGCGGCTTCGGCGGTGCGGCGCTGGGGTGTGGAGCGGGACATCGCGGCAGCGTGGCGGAGGGCGGGCCGCTACTCAAGCGCCCCTTCTCCGCGTCGTTCAGGCGGCTTCGGCCCACAACCATTCCAGCGCTTCGTCCTCGCGATCGAAGATGCGATGCTTTTCCTGCGTCGACAGGCGCTTGGCCTGCAATCGATGCAACGTACCCGACACGACCAGCGCGATCTTGCGCGAGGGAGAGTCCGGCCGGACGATCTTGGCGAATTCGGCCGCGGCCTGCTGCGGCAGGATGTTCTTCTCGCGCATGTCGACGATCGTGAGGAACTGACCGTACGCGCGCCGGCACCGATCATCCCGCGGATCGTGCGTTCCAGATCCGCCACGAACACGGTCGTCAATGGTTGATCCCAAGTCCCTGCGAGTTCAACGCGCAGGAAATTCCGAACAGGATCGGTTTCGAATTTATAGCGACCGTCCGACACGGCATCCTCCAGCGATGTTGCTTCATGTTCGACGATGCCGATGTCTCACATTGCGCTTAAGCAATCATCTCCGGGCAGGTGTTTATCTCGGCATCGCTTTCAACTCCAGCGCACGTGCGTACAGGGTCTTGCGATCGAGGCCGAGCGCCTTGGCGACTTCGCCTGCGGCCTGCGAAACGGTGAGACGCGTCATCGCGTCCGCCAGCGCTGCATCGGCGTCGTCTGCGCTGGCGGGTTCGGCAGCACCCGGCGGCGCCACCACGATCGCGATCTCGCCCTTGGGCGGCGATTCGGCGTAGCGTGCGGCGAGCATGGACAGGGTCCCGGTCACCGCCTCCTCGAACCGTTTGGAGATTTCGCGAGTCACGGCGGCGTCGCGGTCGCCTAGTCCTTCCGCGAGCGCGGACAGGCAGGCGGCCAGGCGCGGCCCGGATTCGTACATGACCAACGTCGCGCGTACGCCGGCGATCTCCGCGATGGCATCGGCGCGCGCCTTCTCCTTGGGTGGCAGGAACCCAAGGAACAGGAAGCGATCCGTCGGCAGTCCCGCCAGCGTCAGCGCGGCGACCGCCGCGCAGGGGCCGGGGATCGTCGCGACCAGATGCCCCGCCGCCCGCGCATCGCGCACCAGCTTGTAACCCGGATCCGAGATCAACGGCGTCCCCGCGTCGGACACCAGAGCGACGATCTGCGTCGCCATGCGCGCGATCAGGCCCGGTCGGACGCCTTCGGCATTATGATCGTGATACGGCGTCATCGGCTTCTTGATGCCGATGTGCCGCAACAAGCCGGCGGTGACGCGGCTGTCCTCCACCGCGATCACGTCGGCCGCGCTCAGGACCGCCGCCGCGCGAGGCGACAGATCGCCGAGATTGCCGATGGGGGTGGCGACGATGTAGAGCCCGGGAAGAAAATCTTGCATGGGGACGTACATGGCAGAGGCCGCATCGATGCCGCAACGGGCGTTCCGCCGGCTGCACTGGGCCACGCTGGCGACAGCGGGGCTGCTCGGCGGGTGCCAGACGGTGCTGCCGCGCGGTGTGGAGCCGCCCGCGCCGACGACGCGCGCACCCGCCGCGACTGCGCCACGCGTGGAGCCGGGCGTGCAGGCCGGACTGCCGCGCGATGAGGGACGCAACCGTGTCGCGCTGCTGGTCCCGCTGAGCGGCAGCAACGCAGGCGTCGGCCAGTCGATCGCCAATGCGACGATGCTGGCTCTGCTGGACACGCAGAACCGGTCGGTGCGGATCACCAATTACGACACGGCGACCGGCGCGGCGAACGCGGCGCAGCGGGCGATCGCCGAGGGTGCGCAGTTGATCCTCGGGCCGCTGCTCGCCGACGACGTCCGCGCCGTCGCGCCGGTGGCGAAGGCGGCCAAGGTGCCGGTGCTGAGCTTTTCCAACGATACCGGTGTGGCGGGCAACGGCACCTATGTCATGGGCTATGTCCCCGCGCAGTCGGTGGACCGGGTCGTCAGCTATGCACGCGGGCGCGGTGTCACCAGCTTCGCCGGACTGGTTCCGAACGGTTTGTACGGGGAGCGCGCATCGACCAGCTTCCTGCGCGCGGTCGAGGGGGCGGGCGGACAGGTCGTGTCGCTCCAGGCCTATGGCCGTACGTCCGGCGGTGTCGCCACGGCGGTGCAGCGGCTGAACACCAAGGCGCCTTACGACGCGGTGCTGATCGCGGATGGCGGCGCGACGGCGGCGGCGGCGGCGCCGCTGGTCAAGCGGGGCGTCGGGGCGGGTACCCGTATTCTCGGCACCGAATTGTGGAACAGCGAGGCCAATATCGGCGCGCGCGCCACCCTGACCGGGGCGTGGTATGCCAGCGTGTCGAACGGCCTGTATCGGCAATATGCGGCCAAGTACCGGACGCGCTTCGGGGCTGCGCCGTATCGGCTGTCGAGCCTCGGCTACGACTCCGTGCTGCTGACCGTCCGGATCGCGCGCGACTGGGCTGTGGGCACGCCGTTCCCGGAGGCTAAACTGCGGGATGGGGACGGTTTCGCGGGTCTGGACGGCGCGTTCCGCTTCGGCCGCGACGGTGTCGCCGAGCGCGCGCTGGAGGTGCAGGAAATCCGCGGTGGTACGACCGTAACGGTGTCCCCGGCCCCGAGCGGATTCGGGAAGTAGCGGGTCCTCCGAGGGGCTCGTCCCGGCGACACGAGCCGTTAGCGTTTGAGTCTGTCGCCGGACGACGGAGCTGTTGCTCCCTCGGCTTGAAAGGTCGTTGCGAAATAACTCCGCTGCCTGCCATCGCGTCATTACATTGGCGAAGGCGGGACCGCAGAAGAGGTCTGTAACGAACCCTCTGGTGGAGGATCGGCGTGGGCCTCTGCACCAGCAATAAGGACGCGAAAACTACCTCGTCTTCGATCTCCGACGAGGGACTCAGAGCGTGATGACACCAGCTTGAACCGTTCGAGCCAAACCCGTCGAAGCACAGGTGAGACTTATGCTCTTCGGCAGGATCGGGCCAAACGGGCGTGGTAAATCAACGTCCTGTCGTCGCGCTTCGAAGCGAAACCGGCACCAAGGCGGTAGAGACGCTGTACCGTGGATGCCGGGAAAAGCCCGCCGCGACTGGGCCGCTCGGATCAGCCTGCGTGTTCGGCGAGGACCGTCAGTCCCTTGTCGTTGACCTCTGCGAAGCCGCCCTGAATCGCGATCGTCTCGGGCGCTCCGCCGGCGGTGCGATAGACCTGGATCGCTCCGTCGCGCACGGTGGACATGAAGGGCGCATGCCCCTCCAGCACGCCGAAATCGCCCTCGGTGCCGGGGACGACGACCATATGGACCTCCTCCGACCGGACGAGCTTTTCGGGGGTGACGAGTTCGAAGTGCAGCATGGTCTGTTACCTTCTCCCCTCCCGCAGCCGGGGGAGAGCCTTTTGCAGGGGAGCGTAGCCGGTGGAACAGGCTCCTCCCGCAGCGGGAGGAGCCGGTCGTCGGTTACGCGTCCTGCGCCATCTTCTCGGCCTTGGCGACGACCTCGTCGATGCCACCGACCATGTAGAAGGCCGCTTCCGGCAGGTGATCGTACTCGCCGTCGACGACAGCCTTGAACGAGCGGATCGTGTCTTCGATCTGCACGAACTTGCCGGCGATGCCGGTGAAGACCTCGGCGACGTGGAACGGCTGCGACAGGAAACGCTGGATCTTGCGGGCGCGCGTGACGGTCAGCTTATCCTCTTCGGACAGTTCGTCCATGCCGAGGATGGCGATGATGTCCTGCAACGACTTGTAGCGCTGGAGCAGCGACTGCACCGCACGGGCGGTGTCGTAGTGCTCCTGACCGACGACGCGCGGCTCGAGCACGCGCGACGTGGAGTCGAGCGGATCGACCGCCGGATAGATGCCCAGCTCCGAGATCGCGCGGTTGAGCACCGTCGTCGCGTCCAGATGGGCGAACGACGTGGCCGGAGCCGGATCGGTCAGATCGTCCGCGGGAACGTACACGGCCTGCACCGAGGTGATCGACCCCTTGTTGGTCGACGTGATCCGCTCCTGAAGCGCACCCATGTCGGTCGACAGCGTCGGCTGGTAACCCACCGCCGACGGAATGCGGCCGAGCAGTGCCGACACTTCCGCGCCCGCCTGCGTGAAGCGGAAGATGTTGTCGACGAAGAACAGCACGTCCTGCCCTTCCTGATCGCGGAAATACTCGGCGATGGTCAGGCCCGACAGCGCGACGCGGGCGCGGGCCCCCGGCGGCTCGTTCATCTGGCCGAACACCAGCGCGACCTTCGAACCCTCCGACTGCGGATTGCCGTCGGCATCCTTTGCGATGACGCCCGCGTCGAGGAACTCGTGGTACAGATCGTTACCCTCGCGGGTACGCTCGCCGACGCCCGCGAACACCGAGGTGCCGCCATGGCCCTTGGCGATGTTGTTGATGAGCTCCTGGATCAGCACGGTCTTGCCGACGCCGGCGCCGCCGAACAGGCCGATCTTGCCACCCTTCGCATAGGGCGCGAGCAGATCGATGACCTTGATGCCCGTCACCAGAATCGCGTTCTCCGTCGACTGGTCGACGAACAGCGGCGCGGGCGCGTGGATCGGGTTGCGCATGTCGGTCGCGACCGGACCACGCTCGTCGATCGGCTCGCCGATGACGTTCAGGATGCGGCCGAGCGTCGCCGGGCCGACGGGCACGGAGATCTGCGCACCGGTGTCGCGCACGCTCTGACCGCGGGTGAGGCCCTCGGTCGCGTCCATCGCGATCGTACGGACGGTGTTCTCGCCGAGATGCTGGGCGACTTCGAGAACGAGGCGGCTACCGTTGTTGTCGGTCTCCAGCGCCGACAGGATCGCCGGCAACTGCTCGGGGAAGTGCACGTCGACGACCGCGCCGATGATCTGCGAGATCGTGCCGGTGGTGTTGCTGCTGCCCGTCGACTGCGTCGGGCGGATGTCGTCTACGACGGTTGCCATTGCGGTTCTTCCTGCTTCGAAACTTTTAGAGCGCTTCGGCGCCCGAGATGATCTCGACCAGTTCGGTCGTGATCGCGGCCTGACGGGTGCGGTTATACTGGATCGACAGGCGGTTTATCATGTCGCCCGCGTTCTTCGTCGCGTTTTCCATCGCGTTCATGCGGCTGCCCTGCTCCGACGCGGCGTTTTCCAGCAGCGCGCGGAAGATCTGGATGGCGACGTTGCGCGGCAGCAGGTCGGCAAGGATCGCCTCCTCGCTCGGCTCGTACTCGGTCACCGCCGCCGGGGCATCGGCCTTGCCGGTCGCGCCCTTGATGCTGGACAGCGGCACCGGGACGAGCTGGATGCCGGTCGGCTCCTGCACCAGCGCCGAGACGAACTTGGCATAGAACAAATGCGCGACGTCGAATTCACCGGCGGTGAAGCGGGCGATCACGTCGTCGGCGATCGCGCGCGCATCGTCGAACGCCAGCTTCTTGATGTGGCCCATCTCATGATCGGCGGCGATCATCGTCGGATAGAAGCGGCGCAGCACGCGGCCCTTCTTGCCGGCGATGTAGAACTTCACCGTCTTGCCGTCGGCGATCAGCGCATCCGCCTTCTTGCGGGCGGCGCGGACGATGTTGGTGTTGAAGGCACCGGCCAGACCACGCTCGGACGTGGCGACGACGATCAGGTGGACCTGATCCTTGCCCGTGCCCGCCAGCAAAGGCGACGCGCCCGGCGCGATGCCGACGCGGCCGGCGATGCTGGCCATCACACCCTCCAGCCGGTCGGCATAGGGGCGCGCGGCGACCGCCGCCTCCTGCGCACGGCGCAGCTTGGCGGCGGCGACCATCTTCATCGCC
This sequence comes from Sphingomonas longa, assembly GCF_016892685.1. NCBI lineage: Bacteria > Pseudomonadati > Pseudomonadota > Alphaproteobacteria > Sphingomonadales > Sphingomonadaceae > Sphingomonas > Sphingomonas longa. The sequence goes on along the minus strand of NZ_JAFEMC010000006.1, from coordinate 189,984 downwards.
TTGGTGATCTTCTGGGTCGATTTGACCGAGTTGATCCGAACCTTGAGGGCCTTCAAACTTGCCATCGTTATCCTTCATGGGTCCCAGCGAAGGCGGGGACCCAGTACTGGGCTCCCGTCTTCACGGGAGCACATCGAGCGATCAGGCGAAGTTCTTCGCGAACTGGTCCAGCGCGGCCTTCAGCCCCGACTTCGCCTCGTCGCCCAGATCGCGCGTGTCGCGAATCTTGGTCAGGACGCCGGCGTGATTGGCGCGCAGGTCCTGCAGCATCGCGGCTTCGTAGCGGGTCACGTCGGCGACCGGTACGGTGTCGAGATACCCCTGCGTTCCGGCGAAGATCGACGCGGTCTGCTCCTCGAACGGCATCGGCGAGAACTGCTTCTGCTTCAGCAGCTCGGTCAGGCGCGCGCCGCGGTTCAGCAGCTTCTGCGTCGAGGCGTCGAGGTCCGAACCGAACTGCGCGAACGCCGCCATCTCGCGATACTGCGCCAGCTCCAGCTTGATCGAGCCGGACACCTTCTTCATCGCCTTGGTCTGCGCAGCCGAGCCGACGCGGCTGACCGACAGGCCGACGTTGATCGCCGGGCGGATGCCCGCGAAGAACAGGTCGGTTTCGAGGAAGATCTGGCCGTCGGTGATCGAGATCACGTTGGTCGGGATGTAGGCCGACACGTCGCCCGCCTGCGTCTCGATGATCGGCAGCGCGGTCAGCGAGCCGCCGCCGTTGGCGTCCGACATCTTGGCGGCACGCTCCAGCAGGCGCGAGTGCAGATAGAACACGTCGCCCGGATAGGCTTCGCGGCCCGGCGGACGGCGCAGCAGCAGCGACATCTGGCGATAGGCGACCGCCTGCTTCGACAGATCGTCGAACACGATCAGAGCGTGCATGCCGTTATCGCGGAAATACTCGCCCATCGCCGCGCCGGTGTATGGCGCGAGGAACTGGAGCGGAGCCGGCTCCGACGCGGTCGCGGCGACGACGATGGAATATTCCATCGCGCCATTCTCTTCGAGCGTCTTGACGAGCTGCGCCACGGTCGAGCGCTTCTGGCCGACCGCGACGTAGACGCAGTACAGCTTCTTCGATTCGTCGGTACCGGAATTGACGCCCTTCTGGTTGATGAAGGTGTCGATCGCGACGGCGGACTTGCCGGTCTGACGATCGCCGATGATGAGCTCGCGCTGACCGCGGCCGACCGGCACGAGCGCGTCGATCGCCTTCAGGCCCGACTGCATCGGCTCCGACACCGACTGACGCGGGATGATGCCGGGGGCCTTCACCTCGACGCGGCTGCGCTGGTCGCTGACGATCGGGCCCTTGCCATCGATCGGGTTGCCGAGGCCGTCCACGACGCGGCCGAGCAGGCCCTTGCCGACGGGGACGTCGACGATCGTGCCGGTGCGCTTGACGGTGTCGCCCTCGCGGATCTCGGCGTCCGAGCCGAAGATCACGACGCCGACGTTATCGGCTTCGAGGTTGAGGGCCATGCCCTGCACGCCGTTAGCGAATTCGACCATCTCGCCCGCCTGGACGTTGTCGAGGCCGTAGATGCGCGCGATGCCGTCGCCGACCGACAACACCTGACCGGTTTCCGAGACCTGCGCCTCGGTGCCGAAATTGGCGATCTGGTCCTTGATGACCTTGGAGATTTCTGCGGCGCGGATATCCATTATCTTCAGCCCTTCATCGCGCTGGCGAGCGCATTCAAACGGGTACGGATCGACGAATCGATCATCTGGGAACCGATGCGGACGACGAGCCCGCCGAGCAGCGCCGGATCGACCGACAGGTCGACCGACACCTCACGCCCGACGCGGGTACGAAGCTGCTGCTTCAGTTCGGAAATCTGGCTCTCGTCGAGCGGGTGGGCGCTGGTCACCTCCGCCGACACTTCCCCGCGGTAGCGCGAGGCGAGCTTGCGGAAGGCGCGGATGATCGCGGGAAGCTGCGCCAGACGGCGGTTCTCCGCGAGCACGCCCAAAAAGCTCTTCGTCGTGGCGTCGATGCCGAGCTGGTCGGCGGTGGCAAGCACCGCCTTCACCGCCGGGCCGCGACCGACCATCGGGCTGGTTGTCAGCGTGCGGAAATCGTCCGACTGCGCCAACGCGTCGCGCACCGTCGTCAGGCTAGCCTCGACGGTGTCGATCGCCTTCGCGTCCTGCGCCAGCTCGAACAGCGCGAGCGCGTAGCGTCCACCCAGGCTCGCCTGGATGCCGCCGCCTGCAATACCTCCGGAAGTCTCCACGGACCTGGAATTCCTCGTCGCCGTAACGGATGATGCCCAACACCACGGGGCGCGCAAAACGCGCCTCCGAAGGGCTGGCGGGCGGCTAGCATGAGGTCCGCGATTGTGCAAGCCATGCGGGCCGAACGGTGGCTGCGGCCAGCCACCGTTCAGCCGCCGCGGCTATCGTACCAGCAGCGAAACGGAGAGTGACGATGCGGGGCTGGCGGGCGGCGACAGTAGTGATGACGCTTTCGACGCCCACAACGGCGGAGACGATCCGGGTCACCGGCATGCTGCCAGCGACGACGTCCGAGGCACCGCTGTTGCGAACGATCGCGGTCGCGCGCTTCGGCGGGCCGGACGGGGACGCCGTTGCCGGCGCGATCGGCGCGCGGCTGGCGCAGGCGGACGACGAACCGCGCCCCTTCTTCGATCTCGTCGCCCGCCCCGCAGCTGCGGAAGGCGTGATCGACGGTCAGGCGAGTGTCGATATTTCCGAGAGCAGCTACACGGAAACGCGCAAGCGCTGTGCCGAGAAGGTGAAGAAGGAATGCGTGCGCCACGAACGCTATGTCGTCGAATGCCTGCGACGGAGCGTGGCGCTGCACGGCGACTGGCGGCTGGTGCGGCGGCGGGACGACCGCGTGCTGTTCGCCCGCCCGATGGCGCAGGAGGCGAGCGACGAGGCGTGCGAGGATTCGGGGACGCTGTCGGATGTCGGATCGACGGTCGACCGGATGCTGAACGCGGTGGCTGCGCAGGTCCGCGTCGACATCGCCCCGCACCGAGAAAGCTGGACGCCCCGCATCCGCGAGGGTCGCGACGGCATGAGCAAGGCGGACGCCGCGGCATTCAAGGCAGCGGTGGCGTGGACGAAGACCGATGTCCGTGCGGCCTGCGACGCGTTCGCGGCGATCGAGGCGCGGGCGCCGCATCCCTCCACCCGCTTCAATGTGGCGCTGTGCGCAGAGTCGCGCGGCGACTTCGCGCAGGCGCAGGCCGGCTATGCCAGCGTCGCGACGTGGATACCCGGCGATGCGGACGACGCGCAGAAGGGGTTGCGCCGGGTCGAGCGGCTGGTCGCCGGCGAGCGCCAGATGGCAGACGTCAAGCGAGCGCGGAGCGAAGCCCGGTTTTGATCGCAAGCGGCGGGATGCGGTCGGCGGACGAAGCGCGTAGATCGACCGGTATGGACAGCATCGATCCCGAGAGCGCCTGGGCCGCCTTCGCCGCCCGCGACCGCACCGCCGATGGATGCTTCGTCGTGGGCGTGCGGACCACCGGCATCTACTGCAAGCCGAGCTGTCCCGCCCGGCATCCGCGGCGCGAGAATGTCGGCTTCTATGCGGACGGCGCGGCGGCACGGGCGGCGGGCTTTCGCGCCTGCCTGCGATGCACGCCCGACAGCATCGGCCGCGATCGGCTGGCCGTGGCGGCGGCGGCGGAACTGCTGAACGGCGGTGTCGCGATACCGCTGGCAGAACTGGCGGCGCGGGTCGGCTATGCGCCACATCACTTCCAGCGACTGTTCACGCGCGCCACGGGGTTGAGCCCCGCCGCCTATACGCGGGCGCGGCGCGAGGAACGCGCGGTCAAAGCGCTGTCGAGGGAGGAGAACGTGACGGACGCGATCTACGGGGCGGGCTACAATGCCGCCAGCCGCTTCTACGATACTGCCGCGCCGCGGCTGGGCATGATGCCCAGCGTGTGGGTCCGGGGCGGTGCGGGGGCGACGATCCGCTGGACGGTAGTGCCGACCACGCTCGGGCCGCTGATGATCGCGGCCACCGCCAAGGGCCTGTGCCGCGTCGCGTTCGACGAGGACGAGGCGGCGCTGCGGGCACGTTTCCCCGCCGCCGACGTGATCGCGGGCGACGCGGCGCTGGCCGACCTCGCGGCGCGTGTCGTGGCGGAGGTGGAGCAGCCCGCCGGCGCCGCCGACCTGCCGCTCGACGTGCGCGGCACCGCGTTTCAGGAGGCGGTCTGGCGCGCGCTGCGCACGATCCCGAAGGGGGAGACGGTCAGCTACGCAGAACTGGCGGCGATGGCCGGGCGGCCGGGCGCGGTCCGCGCGGCGGGCACGGCGTGCGGGGCGAACGGGGTCGCGGTGGTGGTGCCGTGTCACCGCGTGACGAAGCGGGACGGGTCGGTGGGCGGCTACGCCTATGGACCAGAGCGGAAGCGGGTCTTGCTGGAGCGGGAGCGCGGGCCACTGTGACATCCGGGCGCGCTGTACGGCGTCACCGCGAACGAATAGCCAAGCTTCTACCCCACCATCACTCTCTTCTGGAAGGAGATCGTTGCAAAACCCTCCTCTACCACCCCGGCGAAGGCCGGGGCTCAGTTGTGATGCCAGTGGTAATCGATCGAGGACGTTGCCCAACAGGACCCTGGCTTTCGCCGGGGTGGTGGCTGTGTGTTGCTCGAGTGGAGCCAGTTCGCAACGATCCCGTAAAAGGAGCGAGCAACGGTCAGTTCGGCGCCTTCGCCTGCGCCTCCAGCGTCGCAATGGCATCGGGGCCCTTCGCGCCGCCATCGAGCAGCGCGACGAGCTTCGCCGCCGGGTTGTCGGGCGCGGCGTGCGGATCGAAGGCCAGCGGGCGGAGCAGCATCTTCGCCTCGGCGACATCCCCGTCGAGCAGGAACTGCCGCGCCGCGCGCCAGCGCAGCGAGCCGTCCTGCGGCACCAGCTGCGTCGCGCGCTTCAGGCCGAGGATCGCCGACCTGGTCGGCGGCGCACCGGCCATCGCGAAGCTTTCATAGTAGAGCATCAGCGCGTCGGCGTCGTTGGTGTCGACCTTGTTCGCCCGGACGATCCAGCTTCGCGCCTCCTTCCACGCCGCCGCATCCGGCTCTGCTTTCGCGACGATGGCCCGGCGAAGGTGAACCCGCGCCTTGTACAGCAGCGCCTGTGCCGACTTCGGGTCGGCGGCGATCGCACGATCCGCCGCCGCCTCGGCCAGATCGTCCTGCTTGGCGTCGTAGGCGATCTCGGCGAGCCATCCTTGCGCGACGGCATCGTTCGGATGAGCGGCGGCAACCGGCGCGGCCTGCGCCAGCAGCGCCTTGGCCTGTTTCTCGTCGACGCCGCGGTCGGATCGCATCCGAAACCCGATCATCGCCGCCTCTCCCGCCGTCAGCGTGCGGATCGCGATCGGCGCGATCGGCAGCCGCGACCGCGCCATCTGCTTCACGACGAACTTGTTGCGGCTGAGATAAGCATCGACCGTGCGGTTGAAGTCGGACAGCTTGCCGAACGCCTGCGTCGCGGCCTCGACGCTGGGCACGCCGGCGGACAGCTTGTCGAGATAGGCGTTGAACCGGCCCGCCATCGCGGGGTCGGACACGATCATGTGCGTGAGCAACCAACCCCGCCCATACATCGCATCCATCTCCTGCGGTCCGCGGATCGTATCGCGGCCATCGAACAGGCGCTTGACCGGCATGGCGTAAGCAAGGCCGTAGACGCGGTGCTGTGCGGGCACGCCGAAGCGGACGTCGGTGGCGTCGAACTTCGTCGTCGCCATGTACTCGGCATAGCCTTCGGAGAACCACGCCGGATACGGGGCCGCGTAATTGCCGAGCAGGAAGTGGTGGCCATATTCGTGGAACAGCACCAGTTGCGGCGAGAAGTCGTCGGCACTGGTCGCGGCGGGTGTGTAGGCGACGGACCCGCTGACACGCGGCAGGTAGAAGCCGGCGACGTTCTGGCCGCCCCGCCCCATCAGCTTACGGATCGCATCCTCGTTGCGGACGGTATAGACGGTGACGACGTTGGCGCCCTCGTCCAGTTCCTTGGGCGTGGCGCTGATCAGCCGCATCAGCGCGTCCAGCTGCTCCAGCCGCGTCGCCGATTCGCGAATCTGGTCCTCGGTGGCATCGGCATAAACGACGAAATGCCTGCCCTTCGCCTGCCGCCATTCGGCCTGCGTGGCCGTCGATGCCAGCAGCGCCGCAGCGGCGGCGATCCGGTACCTGAAAGACAGCATCGGCTCAGCGCGGCTTCAGCGTCGTGGCGGGACGCGCCGACCGGTACATCTGCCACGCGATGTCGTCGAGCAGGCCGGTATTGTCCTTGCCCTTGTGGAACAGGTCGAAATGCGTGCGATCGGGGACGTAGGTGAAGCTCTGATGCGCGCCCAGCCGCTCGAACACGGCCTGTAGACGGCGGGCCGGGCCGTCGAGATAGAAGGTGTCGGCGGTGCCGACGATGAGGTGGATCTTGCCGTCGAGGTCCGATCTTAACGTCGGCCAGTCGCGCGCGACGATATGCGCGATGTCGTAGTGGTCGCGCCAATGGGTGGCTACCGCGGGATCGACATCGCCGGTCGCGCGGTCGAACAGCGAGATCGGCTTCCCGTCCGGGCCCTTGGGGGAGAACACCCAGTCGAACGACGCGAACTGCCCGCCCACGGGGCCGAGCACCTGTTCGATCGCGGCGAACTGCTGCTGTGTGGCGATGACCTTGCCCTTCTCCCGCGCGACCGGAATCGGCTGTCCGGCAGTATCGCGATAGGCGTTGGCCTTCGCCGCATAGATGTCGACGTTGGTGAAGTCGTGGAAGTCGCTGGGGTCCGGTGAGGTGGGCCAGGTGCCGCCGAACATCTTCGGATAGCGGACCTGCAGCCACAGGCTGGCCCAGCCGCCCGACGAATGGCCCGTCAGGAACCGCGAGCCGGCGCGCGCATCCATCGCGTAGCGGCCCTCGATCCAAGGGATGAACTCCTCCGTGAGCGCCTGACCCCACGGGCCGTTGTTCGCCGAGTCAGCGAACTCGTGCGTGCCGGTGGGGGAGCTTTCGTCGAGGATCACCCAGATCATCGGCGGGGCCGCGCCCGATGCCATCTTCCCGCTCATGCCGGCCGCCTGCCCCTGCGCGCTCATCAGCGTGCTGCCGAAGCCGCCGGTCGAATAGACGGTCGGATAGGTCTGGCCATCGGCCCCATAGCCTGGCGGCAACGCCACCCAGCCACGGATCGCGGTCGGCTGCCCCCGGAACCGGGTCATCGTCGGGCTGACGAATTCGACGGGCTGCACCTTCGCCAGATTGGCGCGCAGCCGATCGCGCATGGCGACATCGGGGATCTGGGCGAGCGCCTGTTCCGTCGTCTTGGCCGGGATCTCCGTCGCCAGCGTCAGGACCGGCGCGCGACCGGGCAGCGCCGCCTCGACGATCGGCGACACGAGATCGCCGGCATCGCGACCGCGATAGTTATAGTTGTGGTTGCGATCGAGCACCGCCTGGAACCGGTACGTTCCGGGCGGCAGGGTCGAGAATGGCGCAGGAAAGGCGTCCGCCTCCCCGTCGACCTGCGCGGTCTGGCCCGCGGTCCACCGCGTCGTCTCGCGCGCGGCGATGGCGGTGCCGGACGGCTCGAATGGTGACGTGTCGATCGCCTCGTCCGCCTTCGCGCCGGGCTCCACGCGCTTGGCGAAGACGATCAGCCGACCTGACTGCGGCCCCTGAATCGTCGGCGACAGGGTTACCGGAATCGTAACGGGTGTCGCATCCTGCGCCGCCGCAGGGGCCGCGACCATCGCCAAAGCCAAGGCTAGCGAACCCAGCATCATCCCGCGTGTCATCGTCATTCCCTAGTCCCCGAAGCGTCGATGCTGCCGCAAATCCCGGCGGCGGCAAAGCGGGTTTGGTTAGGCAAATGTAAAACCTTGCCGATTAGTCCGGGACGCGAACAGATTGAGGTCCCGGTATGAGTGCGTTCGGACGTCGGAGCGGAATGGGAACGGGTCAGGGCGCACGACCCGCGTTCGGAGTCGCTCGCCCGATGCAGGGTGGCGGTCCCGCTCCCCGTCCCGAAGCGGATGCCGGTCTGTCGGGCGGCACGCAATTCCCGTCGATCGACATGCTGACGCCGATGCCGGGCGAATCGGACGCCATCTTCGCCGCGCCGCAGGCCGATGCGATGCAGCGGCTGGCCGATCGTCAGGCCGCCAGCGGCGAAGCGGGATCGAGCCGGGTCGAGGGCTTCGAAGCCTCCATCCACAAGATCAAGGAACAGGTGCTGCCGCGCCTGCTGGAGCGCGTCGACCCGGAAGCGGCGGCGACGCTGGGCAAGGACGAGCTGGCCGAGGAATTCCGGCCGATCATCCACGAGGTGCTGGCCGAACTGAAGCTGACGCTGAACCGCCGCGAGCAGTTCGCGCTGGAAAAGGTGCTGGTCGACGAGCTGCTCGGCCTCGGGCCGCTCGAGGAGTTGCTGGCCGACCCGTCGATCAGCGACATCATGGTCAACGGCCCCGAGCAGACCTATGTCGAGCGCAAGGGCAAGCTGGAACTGGCGCCGATCCAGTTCCGCGACGAGGAGCACCTGTTCCAGATCGCGCAGCGGATCGTGAACTCGGTCGGCCGGCGCGTCGACCAGACCTCGCCACTCGCCGACGCTCGCCTGAAGGACGGGTCCCGCGTCAACGTCATCGTACCGCCGCTGAGCCTGCGCGGTACGGCGCTGTCGATCCGTAAATTCTCCGCCAAGCCGATCACGATCGACATGATGGCGGGCTTCGGCAGCATGTCGCCCAAGATGGCGACGGCGCTGAAGATCGCGGGCGCAAGCCGCTTCAACGTCGTCATTTCGGGCGGTACCGGTTCGGGCAAGACCACGATGCTCAACGCCCTGTCGAAGATGATCGACCCGGGCGAGCGCGTGCTGACGATCGAGGACGCGGCCGAACTTCGCCTGCAACAGCCGCACTGGCTGCCGCTGGAAACCCGCCCTGCCAATCTGGAGGGTCAGGGCGAGATCAGCATCCGCGATCTCGTCAAGAACGCGCTGCGTATGCGCCCGGATCGCATTATCCTGGGCGAAATCCGTGGCAGCGAGTGTTTCGACATGCTCGCCGCCATGAACACGGGCCACGACGGATCGATGTGCACGCTCCACAGCAACAGCCCTCGCGAGGCGCTGGCGCGGATGGAGAACATGGTGATGATGTCCGACATCAAGGTGCCGAAGGAAGCGATCAGCCGCCAGATCGCCGATTCGGTCGACCTCATCATCCAGGTGAAGCGCCTGCGCGACGGTTCGCGGCGCGTGACCAACGTCACCGAGGTGATCGGCATGGAAGGCCCGGTGATCGTCACGCAGGAACTGTTCAAGTTCGAGTATCTGGACGAGTCGGCGGACGGCAAGATCCTCGGCGAGTACCGTTCGATGGGCCTGCGTCCCTACACGCTGGACAAGGCCAAGCAGTACGGGTTCGATCAGGCGTATCTGGAGGCGTGCCTGTAGTGCACCGTCACGGCGGTTCGCCCTGACCACGATTAGTGGCTAAAGCCACCCGCGTGCTGGCCCTGTTCCTTCTTCTCGCCTCCCCCGTTCCGGCCGAGCCGCCGGCGGGCAATGTCACGATCGCGGCGGATGCGGAGGCGCGGTGGGTGCCGTTCACGCTGACGCCGGGCAACCAGATCCTGTTCGACGCGACGCTCGACGGACGAAAGGTCAGCGCGATCCTCGACACCGGCGTCAGCGTCACCCTGCTGGCGCGCACCTCCGCCGCCCTGGTCCCGGCCAAGGTCAAGGCCGGCGGGACCGCGGCGGCGATCGGCGGGGCGGTGCCGATCGGCTGGATGACGACCGGCCGCGTCAGTTTCGGCGGGGTCGAGCGGCGCGGCGGGTCGGTCGCGGTCGCCGCCCTGCCCGCCGCCGCGACAGGGCGGACCGAGGCCGTGGACCTGCTGGTCGGGCGCGACCTGCTGGCGAAGGGCGCGCTCGACATCGACTTCGCCAACCGGCGCTTTCGGGTGCTGCCATCGGGTCGCCTTCCCTTCGCAGGTGCCACCGCGCCGCTGACGATCTCTCGCGAGCGGCGTGTCTACGAGACGAGCATGACGATGGGCACACGGCGGCTGGCTCCGGTGGTCGTCGATACCGGCGACGGCGCGTCGGTGACGATCGCCGCACCGGAATGGCGCGCCGCCGCGCTGCCGGGTGTGACGTCGACCAGCGCGATCGGCTTCGGACTGGCGGGGCCACTGGTCACCGACCTCGCGATCGTTCCTTCCCTGAAGCTGGGCACATTGACGACGGGCGAGGTCGAGCTGCGCGTTGAGCCGGCTGGCGGGTTCAGTCAGGCGATCGGCGTCGCGGGGCGCATCGGGTCCAGCTTCCTCCAGCATTACCGCGTCCTGCTCGATCCGGGCGCGGGACGTATGGTGCTGAGGCTGGACGATCCGAAGCCGCCGCTGCGTTCCACCAGCGGTATCCTGCTCGGCGTCGCGAAAGACCGGCTGAACGTGCTGCACGTCATGCGCGGCGGGCCGGCGGCGGCAGCCGGCTGGCGCGCGGGCGAGACGATCTGCGCGATCGACGGCGTGCCGGTGCCGGCGGACTACGCGGAAAACCGGATGGCGGCGTGGTCGATCGGCGCGCCCGGAACCGTCGTGCGGCTGAAGCTGTGCGGGGGCGAAGAGCGACGCCTGACGCTGCGGCGCTTCTACTGAGCCATAGCGTCAGGCGTCACCCCCTACCGCTCTACGCCCTTCGCCTTGCCCCAGCTGCGCGCCACCGTATAGCCGAGATAGCCGGTGCCGAAGAGCGCGTAGAGCGGCTCCGGAATACCGGCCAGATAGGCGTTCATGCCCGCCGCGATGTTGGTCGCCATCGCCGGGGCGATCGCCGCGATCACGCCCATCGGGATCGCCCAGAGCAGCAGCGCGTACATCACGTACAGGAACATCGGCCGCGCCCGGGACGTCCACGGATCGGGCGACTGCGCCTCCGCGATCACCGCCGCTATCTGCTGGCGAAGACGTTCGATATCCTGCGTATTCTCAAGGCGGAGCAGTTCCAGCTTGGCCGCGTCGCGCGCCTTGGGATCGGGTATCAGTTTGTCGAGAAGCCCCGCGACGGGGCCGATGATGGCATCCACGATGGCCATGTCGATCCTTTCTAAGGTTAGGCTAAGGTTAGTCCAACGACGCGCGTCAGCCGACGCGGTTCGCGAGCCAGCCGTAGAGGAACGCCTCGTTCGCCGGCCGTCCCTCGGCGAGCGTCAGATAGCGTTCGCCCTGCAACGCCTCGACCGCGCGGACCAGCACGCCCTCCCCCGATCGACCGCGCCGGCGCAGGAACGCGTCGAGCGCTGCCAGCGTATCCGGCCCGACCCGCCCGTCGACCGCGATGTCGGCGTAATCGCCGCCGCCGCGATTGAGCGCGGTGAGCGCCCGCTGGAGGAAGCCGATCGCGACCGCAGGCCCCATGTTCACCGCCGTATCGAACAGCTCCGTCGCCAGCTTCGGCGCGAGCGCGGCGACCACATCGAGCCGCGGGCGCGACCAGTACAGCCGGCGGTAGATCGCGACCGCCCTGTCGCGCGGCAGGTCGCGCATCGGCCCGCTCCAGCCGTCGGCGCGCGCCACCGCCTCGGTGATGCCCCAGCGTGTCGCGCCGCCGCGGTCGGCCGGATGGTCGCCGAAGCCGCCTTCGCGGGCGATCACGGCCTTGATCAGATCGTCGATGTTCATGAGGTGCCCACCTGTTGCTGGAAAGGGCGCTCCATTTATACGAGTCGCCGCGTGTAGGACAGCAGCGCCTTTTTTCGGCCCGCGGCTTTGGCTAGAAGTGCAGCGATGAGGGCCATCATCATCGCGGCGGGCCACGGCTCGCGCCTGTTGCCGCTGACGCTGACGACGCCGAAATGCCTGGTGCCGGTGGGCGGTCGCGCGATCCTAGACCACCAGCTCGATGCGATCGCGGCGGCGGGGATCGAGACGGCGGTGATCGTCGGCGGCTATCGCATCGGCCAGATCGCGGAGCATCTGGCGGCGCGGTCCGCGCGGGAAATCGCGACCGAACTGGTCTTCAATCCCTTTTGGTCGGCGGCGAGCAGCATCGGCAGCGTCTGGGCAGCACGCGCGCATCTGGCCGGACCGTTCGCGCTGATGAACGGCGATACGGTATTCGACGCGGACGTCATGCGCAGTGCGGTCGAGGCGGCCCCGTCCGGCGTGACGTTGATGGTGGAGGCGCTGGGCGCGGCGGAGCTGGACGACATGCTGGTCGCGGTGGAACGCGGCCGCGTGCTGGCGGTGGGCAAGACGCTGGAGGGGGCGACGCACCGATCGCTCGGGATCGTACTCTCGCGTGGCGGCGACGCCTATGCCCGCGCGCTGCGGCTGGTGATCGGCGAGGACGAGGGTATCCACGCCTATCATCACGCGATCGTCGACCGGCTGGCGAAGGCGGATGCGGTGGCGGCGGTGACGATTCCCGCGGACGGCCACTGGCAGGAGATCGACCGGCCGGAGGACATCGACCGCTGGCGGCGGGAGCATGGCGGTGGGTGAGTCGGGGGTGAGCGATGGAGCCGGGCTTCAAGTCCGACCATTGTGCCACCCCGGCGAAGGCCGGGGTCCAGTCGCAAAGGTTTCAGTTGGCGTGGACAGCGGCCACCAACTCTGTGCGCGGCAACGGGGCCCCGGCCTTCGCCGGGGTGGGGTCTGTAGAGACGGCGGGGCCGAACGTCGGATCAACGAAGCAACCTCTCAGCGCGTTTGCCAAGGACTGCCCGCATGACCAGTGTCGGCTTCCTGTTCCTCGGCGAGCTGCACCTGATCCCGCATCTGCTGCCGATCGCGGCGGCGCTGGCGCGGCGGGAGGAGGCGCCCGCCGTGACGCTGCACGTCGCGACATCGGTGCATGAGGAGATCCTGCGCGAGGCGGTCGCGACGCTGGGGATCGATGTCGCGATCCGGCGCGTGCGCGGCTTCCGTGAAGCCGCACCGGGATCGCGGGAGACGCCGCCCCTGCCCTCCAAGCCGCTGGTGCTGGCGCTGAACGCACGCCGCTTCCTGACGCACGACGTGGTGGTGGTAGCGGAGCGGACCAGCCTGTGGCTGCCGCGGGTCGCGCGACGGCTGGGGATCGGAGGCCCGACGCGCTTCGTCTACAACGAACATGGCGCGGCCCCGCACGCCAACTTCGCCGATCCGCGCAACCGCGAGGCGGATGCGATCCTGATGCCGAGCGAGGGCATGGCCGCGCGCGTGCGGGCATCGGGGCATGACAACGCGCCGATCCACGTCGTCGGCTATATCAAGCCGGATTATGTCCGCGACCTCGTCACCGCCGCCGCGATGCCGCGCTTCCCGGACGATCGCCCGGTCGTCGTCTACGTACCGCACTGGAAGCGGGACAAGTCGAGCTGGTGGGGGATGGGCGAGGCGGTGATGGCGTGGATCGCCGCGCAGGACCGCTACAACCTCATCGTCGCGCCGCACGTGCGCCTGCCGAAATTCGATCCCGAGTTCGAGCGCCGCGTCGCGCCCTATCGCGGCCGGCCGAACATCGTCGTCGATGCGACATCCTACCGGCTGATCGACCAGAGCTATACCGGCCATGCCGACCTGTATCTGGGCGACGGCAGCAGTCAGGTGGTGGAGTTCGCCGCCGTGAAGCCGCGGCCGATCGTGTTTCTCAACCCCGACCGACACCCCTGGACGGACGACCCCCGCTTCAGCCACTGGTCGATGGGCGACGTGATCGACGACATCGCCGCGCTGCCGGCCGCACTGGACGCCGCGCCGGGCAAGCTGTCGCACTATGAACCCGTGCAGCGCGCCTATGTCGAGCGGATGATGGGCGTCGACGACGGGCATGCCAGCGACCGGGCGGCGATGGTGGTCGCCGGGCTAATGCGCCAAGATAGTGGCAGCCGGAGCGGAAACCGCTAGGAACGCTGGCGATGACTGCCGTGACCAAGCCCCGCCTGACATCCGTCGGCAACAATCCGACCCGTATCTGGGGCATGACCAATGCCGAACGGACGCGGCGGATCGCCAAGGCGCAGGAGCTGGACGGCGGCGGCGATGCTGGCGTGATGCTGGCGAACGACGATTACGCGTTCGATCCGGCGTGGAGCCGCTACGTCGCCGCGCGGCCGGGCAGCGTGTTGATGCTGGCGGGCGTGCCGGTGCTGGCGCATGTCGATGCCGGCCGAGCGGATGCGGTGGCGGCGGGGATGCTGGATGCAAGCAGCGATGCTTCGACTGCGCTCAGTACGAACGGGGGTTCGGGCGCCTCCACGTCTACGCCCCTGGAAAGTTCAGCCACCCCCCTCCCCTCGCTGACGATCATCGACGCCAGCGATCCCGCCGGCATCTACGACGACGTCCTGCGCAAGCGGGAGAAGCCGTTCGCGCTTCCGCTCACGCCAGAGACCGTCCCGGTAATCGAGCGCGCCAGTTATCAGGGCGCGTACAAGGGCGTCACCGACCTGCTGACGCTGTACCTGTGGCCGGTCTGGGCGTTCCACATCACGCGGTTGTGCGCCCGGATCGGTATTTCGCCCAACGGCGTGACCGCGATCGGCAGCGTGCTGTGCATCGTCGCGACGGTCGCGTTCTGGTACGGGTGGTTCTGGTCGGGGCTGGCGATCGGCCTCGTGTTCATGGTGCTGGACACGGTCGACGGCAAGCTGGCGCGGTGCACGATCACCTCGTCGAAGCTGGGCAATGCGTGGGACCACGGCGTCGATCTGGTCCATCCGCCCTTCTGGTGGTGGGCATGGGCGGCTGGGTGCGCGCCGTACGGGCGGCCGCTGACCGACGGGACGTTCTGGATCGTTATCGGCACGATGCTGTTCGGCTACGTCGCGCAGCGGTTGATCGAGGGGGCGTTCATCGTCCGCTTCAGGATGCACATCCATGTCTGGCAGCGGTTCGACAGCAAGTTCCGGCTCGTCACCGCGCGGCGCAATCCGAACATGGTGATCCTCTTCGCCAGCCTGCTGATCCTGCGACCCGACTGGGGGATCATCGGCGTCGCGGCATGGACCGCGATCTCGCTGGTCGTCCATCTCGTCCGTCTGTTGCAGGCGATGGCGATGAAGGCGCGCGGGGTTCCGATCGTCAGCTGGCTGGCCGATTGAGCACGGCGGCCGACATGGTGGAGGAACCGGAAGGCCGCTTCAGCGGTGCGATGGGCGCGGTATGGCGCAACCTCGGCTGGCTGCTCGCCAGTCGCGGCGTGCTGGCGGTGCTGTCGCTGTTCTACCTGGGCATCGCGACGCGGTCGCTGGGGGTCTACGGATTCGGGCGGTTCGCGCTCATCATCGGCGCGGCGCAGACACTCGCCACCTTGGTGGCGTTCCAGAGCTGGCAGGTGATCGTCCAGTACGGCACGCCCGCACTGGCGCGCGGCGACGACGAGGCGCTGGGCCGCGTGTTCCGCGGGTCGGCGCTGGTCGATGCGGGCAGCGCCGCGATCGGCGCGGTGCTGGCGTGGCTGATCCTGGAGTTCTTCGGCGAGGCGCTGGGGATCGGCCCGACATTGCAGCGCGCGACGCTGATCTTCGCCATCGTGCAGCTCGTCACGATCCGCTCCACCCCGCTTGGTATCCTGCGCCTGCGCGACCGGTTCGCGCTGTCGGCGGCGGCGGACAGCGTGACGCCCGTCGCGCGGTTCGTCGGCACCGTGCTGGTCTGGGCGGTACACCCGACCGTGCAGGGATTCCTGTTCGCCTGGGGTCTGGCGGAGATCCTGACCGCGGCGACCTATTGGATCATGGTCGCGCAACGCGGCGAGATCGCCTTGATGCGGCGCGGGCGCGGCATGAAGCGGCTGCTGGCCGAGCATCCCGGCATCGTCCGCTTCGCACTGTCGACCAACGCCAGTTCGACGCTGGGCCTGTCGAGCAAGCAGATCCCGCTGCTCGTCGTCGGGGCCGCGGCCGGGCCGGCGGCGGCGGGCGCGTTCCGTCTCGCCAGCCAGATCGCGCAGGCGCTGGCGAAGCTGTCGCAACTCATCAGCCGCGCCGCCTTTCCGGAGGTCGTGAAGACGGTGCGCGACGCCAAACCGGGCGAACTCGGCCGGTTGCTGAGGCGATTGTTCCTCGCGAGCGGCGCGGCGGCGGTCGTCATCATGGCGCTGGTCGCGGTGGCGGGTCGGCCGGTGCTGAATCTGGTTGGTGGACGCGACTTCACGGGCGCGTGGCCGATCCTGTTGTGGCTGGCGGTGGCGGGGTGCCTCGACTTCGCCACGGTCGGCGTCGACACGGTCATGACCGCGCTGCAACGCGCCGGCACCGTCTTCGCGATCCGGGCGCTGGGGGCCGGCCTGATGCTGGCGGCGGCGTTCGCGTTGATGCCGTTCTTCGGACCGACCGGCGTCGCGATCGGCGTCGCGGTCGGGTCTGCGGGGGTCGCGGTGATGATGGCGATCGTGGCTGTACGGCTTGCGAAACATGGGGCAAGGCGGCCTTCGTAGCGCCTTCATAAAGCCGTGGTTGCTCCCCATCTGCCACCGCATGATGGCGAATAATCTGGTAAAAACGATGCTTGCGGGCACACTGGCGCTCGCCCCCTCCGCCGTCGCGGCGGAGAGCTGCACCGGTACGCCGGGCGGCAATGCGGTGAAGCTGACGGTGCAGGCGACCGGCCTGCGCAACGGTAGCGGCGAGGTCGCGTTCACCGTCTATGCCGATGACAAGAAGCGGTTCCTGGCCAAGGGCGGCAAGCTCGCCCGTGTCCGCGTCCCCGCCCGCGCGCCGGTGACGAGCGCCTGTTTCTGGCTGCCGGCCGGCCGATACGCGGTCGCGCAATATCACGACGAGAATGGCGACCGGAACTTCAACCGGACGCTGTGGGCGCCAAAGGAAGGCTTCGGCTTCTCCAACGACGCGCCGACCTCGATCGGGTTGCCGGCGCTCGACGCGGCGCGGTTCACCTTGCCCGCCGGGGGCCGAACACTGAGCATGGCGATGCGCTATCGCCGTTGAATGCGGCAAGCCGTTGAACCTGCATTCGATTGCCTGCCCCGAAAATCGGAACCGATGCGCTGGCGAAACATTCCCGCCCTGAATTGGTCACAAATGTGTAGTCAGGCATAATGTCCTAGCCTGTCCGGAAGCCCAACGCCGATGTCTGCCACCGTTCTTGCCTTTGCCGGGGTCGAACCGCACTTTACCCCCACGGTGAAGGCAGCGCCGAGCGCGTCCGCGGCGGGCAATCTCCGCGTCGGCATCGTCTGCAACCCCAAGAGCCATCGCAATCGCGGTGCGGCCTATGCCGCGGGCGTACCCGGTGCCGGTCGGGTGATGGTCGCCGCGCCGTCCACCCGTGAAGCGCTGGCCGACACGCTCTCCGATTTCGCCAAGGCGGGGATCGACCTGCTGGTGATCGACGGCGGCGACGGCACCGTGCGTGACGTGCTGAGCGGCGCGGGCAACGCCTGGGGCCGGCGCTGGCCGACGATCGTCGTCATCCCGTCAGGCAAGACCAACGCATTGGCGATCGACCTTGGGCTGCCTGCCGACTGGACGCTGGACGACGCGCTGGTCGCGGCGCGCGTCGGCCGCACGGTGACGCGCCGGCCGCTGGAGATCGCACGCACCGACGCACCCGGCACGCCGGCGCTGCGCGGGTTCCTGATGGGCGCGGGCGGCTTCGTCAGCGCGACCGAACTGGCGCAGCGCACGCACCGGGTCGGTGCGTTCAACGGCGTCGCTGTCGGCCTCGCGCTGGGCTGGACTGTCGTGCAGACGATGTTCGGCAGCGATTCGGGCGCATGGCGCTCCGGCACGCCGATGACGCTGACGACGCCCGCCGGCACCGTCGAGGCGCACCCGCGCTACCTGCTGCTCGCCTCGACGATGCAGCGCATGCCGCTGGGGCTGAAGCCGTTCGGCCCGACGCGCGAGGGGCTGAAGCTGCTCGACGTCGACGCGCCGCTGCGGCTGATGGCGGCGGCGGTGCCGGCGATCCTGGCGGGCCGTGCGAGCGGGTGGCTGGCGAAGCTGGGCTATCACCGCCGCGACATGACCGGCTTCCGGCTCGACATGGATGCCAACTTCATCCTCGACGGCGAGCATTTTCCGGGCGGGGCGCTGGAGGTTCGACAGGGCCCGCGCCTCTCCTTCGTCGTCCCGTGACCGACGCACTGCGGGCGTACGTCGCCGATACGCTCGCCGCGCCCGTGCCGGCGGCGGTGCGCCATGTGGCTGAGCTGCTGGCCAAGGATGCCGGCGCAGAGGCGGTGCTGTTCTACGGCTCCAACCTGCGCACCGGCTCGCTGGATGGCGTCCTCGACTTCTACGTGCTGACCGCAGGCGCACGGGAGAGGGGTATCTGGCCGCGGGTCGGCTACCGCGAGTTCGCGGTCGGGCCAGCGACGCTGCGCGCGAAGATCGCGACGATGACGCTCGCCACCTTCACGACCGCCGCCGAGGGGCGGTCGATCGACACGACGATCTGGACCCGCTTCGTGCAGCCCGCCGCACTGGCGCAGGCGCGGTCCGACGCGGCAGCGTCCGCGGTTGTCGACGCGATCGCCGCGGCGGCGGTGACGGCGGCGCGGTTCGCCGCTGCGCTGGGTCCGCCAGAGGGTAATTCGGCGGATTACTGGCGTGCGCTGTTCCGCCAGACCTATGCCGCCGAACTGCGTGTCGAGGCGCGCGGGCGTGAAGAGCAGATCCTGACGCATGGCGGCGATCGCTATGACACGCTGCTGCCGCTGGCGTGGGAGGCGGGCGGCGTGCCGTTCGTGCGCGACGGATCGAGCCTGATCGCGCGCATGCCCGCAAGCGAAGCGGCACGGTGGCGCGCGAAATGGGCGCGGCGGCGGCGGCTGGGCAAGCCGCTGAACGTCGTGCGGCTGGTACGCGCGGCCTTCACCTTCGACGGCGCGGCGAAATACGGCGCATGGAAGATCGAGCGGCATACCGGCATCGCGGTGGGGATGACGCCGTGGCGCGAACGCCACCCGATCCTGGCCGCGCCCGGCGTGTTCTACCGCGTCTGGCGAGCGCGGCGATGACGCCCGCCGCCGTCATCCTCGCCGGGTCGCGGCCGGGTGCGCCCGATCCGCTCGCCGCGGCGGCGGGCGTCGCGCACAAGGCGCTGATCGTGCTTCAGGGCGACACGCTGCTGGCGCGGGTGGCGGCGGCGTTGCGAGCGGCGGGGCTGGAGCGGATTGCGGTGTCGGCGTCCGACCCCGCGGTGCTGGCGGAAGCGGCCCGACTCGGCTTGCAGGCGCTGCCCCCCGCCGCCGGACCGAGTGGTAGCGTTGCGGTGGCGCTGGAGACGCTCGGCGCGCCGTTGCTGGTCACGACGGCGGACCACGCGCTGCTGGAAGGAGCATGGGTCGAGCGTTTCCTCGCGGACGTGCCTGCCGGTATCGACGTCGCCGCGCTGATGGCGGAGCGCGCCGAGGTCGAGGCGGCGGCACCGGGCACGCGGCGGACGTACTTGCGCTTCGCGGACGGGGCGTGGTCCGGCTGCAACCTGTTCCTGCTGGCGACGCCCGGTGCGGCCCGCGCGCTGGACCTGTGGAAGCAGGTGGAGGCGGATCGCAAGCGGCCGTGGCGGATCGTGCGGCGATTGGGAGTGGGGCTGTTGCTGCGCTACGTCGCGGGGCGGCTGACGCTGGCCGATGCGGTGGCGGCGCTCGGCGTACGCGCTGACCTGAAGGCGACGGTGGTGGCGAGCCCATTCGGGCTGGCGGCGGTGGATGTCGACAAGGTCGCTGATCTGGAGCTGGTGCGGGGGATTGTTGCAAGCCGGTGACCCTCACCCTTCGCACCAGCTACGCCGGTTGGCCCTTCCCTCTCCTTGAGGGAGAAGGAAGGAAGAGTGCAGCGACGGGAGGGTGAGGGCGACTAAAGCCCCTCCCCCAGTTGCTCCAGCGATCGCTGTTTCGTCTCCGGGAAGAACAGGAACACGATCACCAGCTGCGCGACCATCGCCAGCGCGAACACCACGAACGGCGCACCGCGCGAATAGGCGGCGACCAACGGAAAGCCGCCGGCGATCACCGCGTCGAACGCCCAGTGCGTCGACGACCCCAGCGACTGGCCGCGCGCCCGGACGTCGGTCGGGAAGATTTCCGAGATGTAGACCCAGATCACCGCGCCCGAACTGAACGCGAAGAAGGCGATATAGGCGAGCAGCAGCCACAGCAGATACTGCTCTCCCTGCCCGCTGAGGAAGATCGCCGCCGTTCCCGCCAGTGTGGCGGCCAGCCCGACCGACCCGATCATCAGCAGCGTCCGCCGCCCCAGCCGGTCGATGACGGTCAGCGCCAATCCGGTGAAGATGAAATTGGCGGCACCGATCGCGATCGCCTGAAGGTCGGCGGACGTGCCACTGAACCCCGCCGCCGCGAAGATGTCGTTCAGGTAATAGAGGATCGCATTGATGCCCGTCAGCTGGTTGAACGCCGCGACGGCGAAGGCGAGCAGCATCGGCTTGCGATGCCGTGACCAGCTGAGCTTCGCGCTCGACGCGTGATCATCGGCACGCTGATAGGCGGCGACGCTGCGGTCAGGATCGGGATCGCCCAGGCTGGCGAGCACCGCCGCCGCTTCCCGCGCCCGGTGCTTCGCCGTCAGCCACCGTGGGCTGTGCGGGATCGTGAACAACAGGGCGAGCAGGATCACCGCCGGCACCGCGGTGACGCCGAACTTCACGCGCCAGTCCCACGTCCCCAGATCGAGGCTCGAAACGAAGAAGTTCGACAGATAGGCGACGAGGATGCCGAACACGACGTTCAACTGGAACGCGCCGACCATCGCGCCGCGCTTCTCCGCCGGTGCGATCTCCGCGATGTAGACGGGCGCGAGCACCGACGATGCGCCGACCGCCAGCCCCGCCATGACGCGGAACAACAGCAACGCTCCCCAGTCCCACGCCAGCAGGCAACCGACGCCCGACAGGATATACAGCAGCGCGATGGCTTGCAGCGACGTGCGCGCGCCGTAACGGTCGCCGGGAATGCCAGCGGTCAGTGCACCGATCAACGTGCCCCACAGGGCGCTGGACACGGTAATGCCGACGCCGCCCGCATCCAGCGCGAAGGCATCGCGCACACCCGATGTGGTTCCCGCGATCACGGCCGTGTCGAACCCAAACAACAGGCCGGCGAGCGCGCCGACCGTCACACCCCGGATCAGCGTTGCGTTCAAACGGCTACTCCTTCGCTCGCGTGGGGGCCCGTGGTGCGCCCGACGCTGCGGGCGGGTCAAGCCATGTGAGGCAACCCACTGATGAAGAATGTTTCATGGGCAGCAAAGCATACGCAACAATCATTGATCGTATACCGGGTTTAGTATACGATCCTCAACCTCACTGGACAGCGATCCAGATTTTTACGGGGGCTTCAATGATTTACAGGATTCGAGCAGCGGGTGCGATCGCGGCGGCGTGTGGCGCTTTGCTGACCAGCACGGCAATGGCGCAGGTTGCGAGTTCTCCGGCCGATCTGCCGCAGGGCGCGCCCACCGGTACCGATGAGGGTAGCGCCGACATCCTGGTCACCGGCACGCGCATCAAGCGCGCGGACCTGAACAGCAACAGCCCGCTGACCGCCGTCGACAGCCAGGAGATCCAGTATCAGGGTGCGACGACCGCGGAGGCCGTGCTGAACCGCCTGCCGCAGTTCACCGCCGACGCGAACGAGAACGTCTCCAACGGATCGGACGGCACCGCGAACGTCAACCTGCGCAATCTCGGCAGTTCGCGCGTCCTGACGCTGATCAACGGTCAGCGCATGCTGCCGCAGCAGGCGGTCGACATCAACTTCATCCCCAGCGCGCTGATCGAGCGGATCGACGTGGTCAGCGGCGGCGCATCGGCGGTGTATGGCTCGGACGCGCTGGCCGGCGTCGTCAACTTCGTCCTCCGCAACAAATTCGACGGGCTGCGGATCGATGCGCAGGCCGGGTTCGCGCAGCACATCAACGATAACAAGGACATTCGCGCCGTCCAGGCCGCACGCGGATATGCGCTGGCGCCGCGGCAAGTGGCGGATGGCGGCAAGCAGGACATCAATGCGGTGTTCGGCAAGACCTTCCTCGACGGTCGCGCCAACATCACCCTCTACGGCGGCTACCGCCACTTCGATCCGGTGCTGCAATCGAACCGCGACGTGTCGTCGTGCGGTATCAACCCCGACGGAGACTCCGCCTTCGTCTGCGGCGGATCGAGCAACACGCCGTTCGGCACCTTCGTACCCCTCGCCGGGCCGAACCAGGGCCGCACGCTGACCAACGCCAAGGACGGGTCGCGCACCTGGGTCCCGTACGACAACAGCTTCGCGTATAATTTCTCGCCGACCAACTATTTTCAGCGCTCGGACGAACGCTACACCGGCGGCGGCTTCGCCAGCTTCAAGATCGCCGATGCGGCGGAGGCGTATGGCAGCCTGATGTACATGAAGGATCACACCTTCTCGCAGGTCGCACCCTCCGCCCTGTTCCAGGGCACCACCTTCAACATCCCCTGCAACAACCCGCTTGCCAGCACGAGCCAGTTGAACGCGCTCTGCGGCGCCAATGCCGGCACCGGTACGCTGCAACCCGCATTCATCGGCTATCGTCTGGCGATCGCGCCGCGGCGCGACGACCTGCGGCATGAAGACTATCGCTATACCGCCGGCCTTCGCGGCGATCTGGGTAGCGGCTTCAGCTACGATGTCGGCTTCCTGCAATCGCGCGTGAAGTTCGACGAGACGTATCTGAACAACGTCGACAACGTGAAGGCGCAGCGCGCGCTGGACGTGGTGACCGTCGGCGGTGTCCCGACCTGCCGCTCGGTCGTCAACGGCACTGATCCCGCCTGTATCCCCGTCAACGTATTCCAGGCGAACGGCGTTACGTCCGAACAGGCGCAGTATCTGTTCTCCCCCAGCAACACCGGTTCTCGCAATCGCCAGACGGTGTATTCGGGTACGATCAGCGGCGACCTCGGGAAACTGGGCATCACCAGCCCGTTCGCGACCGCGGGCGCATCGCTGGTGCTGGGTGCCGAGCGCCGCATCGAGACGCTGCGTGCGTTCGGCGACGCGGTCGCGCAGCAGGGTGGCTTCCGCGACAGCGACGGCCGCATCGCCGTCAACGAAGGTTATGGCGAACTCGAAGTGCCGCTGGTGCAGGATCGGCCGTTCTTCCACGACCTGACGATCAACGGCGCGGCGCGCTACTCCGCGTACAAGAACACGCAGGGATCGACCGGCTTCGGGTCCAAGTACAATGTCTGGACGTACAAGGGCGAGCTGACGTGGAGCCCGGTCCGCGACATCCGCATGCGCGCCAGCTACAACCACGCGATCCGCGCGCCCAATATCGGCGAGCTGTTCGCGGCGCAGAGCATCGGCAACGTGTCGGCGCAGGACCCCTGCTCGGGCGCAACGCCGGCGGCCAGCGCGGCGGTCTGTTCGCTCACGGGCGTCACGGCCGCTCAATATGGCAACATCATCGCATGCCCGGCGGACACCTGCTCCGGCCAGTTCGGCGGCAATCGCAACGTCAAGCCGGAGACGGGCGACACCTACACCATCGGCCTGGTGCTGACGCCGCGGCAGATGAAGGCGTTCTCGCTGTCGATCGACTATTTCAACATCAAGGTGAAGGATTACATCAGCTCGGTCGCGCCGCAACTCGCGATCACCCAGTGCGCGCAGACCAGCGATCCGTTCTTCTGCAACCTGTTCAACCGCGATCCGCGCAGCGGCGCGATCTTCGGCGATCAGGGCTATGTCATCTCCACGACCGTCAACACCGGCTATCTGAAGACGTCGGGCATCGACGTCACCGCCGACTATACGCTGGAACTGGGTGGCGCGGGCCGCATCAACATGAACATCGTCGGCACGTGGCTGAACGAGCAGGTGTCGCAGCCGCTGCCGGGCCTCGGCAGCTACGACTGCAAGGGTCTGTACGGCTACACCTGCGGCCAGCCGAACCCCGAGTGGCGGCACGTGGCGCGTGCGACGTGGATGCTGCCGGACGACGCGACGCTGTCGCTGTCGTGGCGCCATCTGGGCGCGACCAAGCTGTCCAGCCTGTCCGACAACTCGTTCCTGGAGGGCACGCCCAGCATCATCAACCGGCGGATCGGCGACTATAACTATTTCGACCTCGCCGGGACGGTCAGCGTCGGCAAGCAGTTCACGCTGCGGATGGGCGTCAACAACCTGCTCGACAAGGACCCGCCGATCATCGCCAGCGGCATCCTGTCGGCCTTCGGCAACGGCAACACCTTCCCGGGCGTGTACGACGCACTGGGCCGGACGGTGTTCGCAGGCGCGACGGTCACGTTCTGATCGCGTGACGGGCCGATCGCAGGATGGGCAGGTGCGAGATCACCCGCCCATCCTGCTGATCTAAAGCCCATCCATTCAACGCTTTGGCATTGACAAGCAAATTGCTTTAATCGATCGCACGGGTGCAGCCCGGCCGATGACGCGGGCGCCTTCGCAGGGGAGTGACGCTGATGGCCATGACAGACCGCGCTCGCCGCGCCGTTCGGCCAAACGGCGTCCCCGCCGGTGGCAACATCGTCGCCCCCGCCCAACCCGAGCTTTCGATCTTCCCGTCACATCCCTGACGGGCAGCGCCCGCCGTATACCACCCCCCTCCCCGACGGCGGAGCGAGGCACTCCGGATCCCCATCCGGGGTGCCTTTTTTTGCGCGCCCAATTTCGGGCGTGCCTAAAGCCGAAAAGCACCGAAACGGCATGATTTGATGTCCTCGCCGTCCACACACGCGGGAACATGCGCCACCACTCACGACGATGAGGGCGGGGCTGGACGACGGGGGAGACTGGAATGGGACGGGGGCTGGTCGAATCGGCACGGCGGGTGGCGCAACTGGACAGCTTGCGTGGGATCGCCGCGCTGCTGGTCGTGCTCCATCATTCGCGACAGGCGTTCATCAACGACGTGAACGATGCGACGACCGGGCTGTCGGCCTATCTGGACATGGGCAGGCTGGGCGTCGTCATATTCTTCATCATCAGCGGCTTCGTGATCGTCAAGGCGGTACCCGGCCACGGACCGCGCTCCGTCGGCCTGTTCTGGAAGCACCGGTTCTTCCGCCTGTTTCCCGCTTTCTGGATTTCCGTGATCCTCGCCACGATCGTCGCGCAACTGGTGGCGGGCAGCCAGTGCTGCGCGTTCGCGACGCCGGTCAGCCGCGACATCGTCCTCGCCAATATGACGATGATCCCGCTCCGCCTGCACGAGCCGATGCTGATCGGGGTTTACTGGTCGCTGGAGTTGGAGCTGTTCTTCTACGCGCTGATCTCCGCAATCGCATTGGCAGGCAGGAACGTGGGGCAGAACGGAGCACGCACCGTGACGCTGACGGCGTTCGGCATGTTCTTCGCGGCGATCGTCGCCGCCGGCGCCACGGCGATCCGCGAAGGCACCGGGGAAATCGGCAAGGATCAGATGTTCCTCGCATTGCTGCACCTGTCGCTGATGTTCGCGGGCAGCGCGCTGCGCTATCATTGGGACGGCACGCCACGTCGCGAAACCTTCCTGCGCGACATGCCGGTGGCGCTGAAGGCGTATCTGTTCCTGCAACTCGGCTTCTTCGTCGGCGTCGCGGCAATCAAGATGCGGCACGGCATCGAACCGCACACCTTCCGCGTCGCCGCCACGTACCTGCTCGGGATCGGCGGATTCCTCTGGTGCCTGCGATCATTCGACGGATCGTGGCTGGGCACCGTGCTCGGCAACCGCAGCTACGGCATCTACCTGATCCACGTGCCGGTGATGAGCCTCTTGTCCTACGCTATCGCCCGGTCCGTGTTGCCGCCGCTGGGCTATGCAACGTACCTGATTGCGACATTGGCCGTGACCATGCTGCTCGCCGACCTGATGCGCCGCTTCGTGGAACGCCCGGCGATCCGGCTCGGCCACCTCCACGACCGTTGGGTATCGAACCGGCGGGTGCTGACGGTCGTTGCGCCGCCGGTCGCAGCACTGGCGGTGGAGCCGATCCCGGCGCCGGCGAACGATGCGCTGGCGGGACCGTCGACGCAGCAGGCGTGAGCGCGAGCAGCGAGAATTGATAGCGTCATGCCGGGCTGGTGCCGACATCCACATCACCCCGAGCCAGACGGCGTCGAGTTTGTTGCACGGCAGGATGCCGGGACGAACCCGGCATGACGGGCTACGCGATCATGCGGAAGGCCCCTGCCCCGCCCCGCGCCCGAACGACGGCGGCCGGTCCGCGACCGCCATACCGAAGCGCGACGGCGCGGTGCCCATCGTGAACTCCAGCTCGCCACCACGGATCAGGTCGGCGTGCGAAATCCAGTTCTTCGTCCACGGCCGGCCGTTCCAGCGTACCGACTGGACGTAGGGCGCATTCGGCGCGTTGCCAATCGCGCGGACGCGCAGTCTGCGCCCCTTGCCGACTTCGACCTCCGCCGTGTCGAACAGGGGCGATCCGAAGACGTAGATCGCGCTGACCGGATCGACCGGATAGAAGCCGAGCGCCGACAGCACGAACCACGCGCTCATCTGGCCGCAATCGTCGTTGCCGATCACGCCGTCCGGGTCCGCCTTGTACATCTCCACGCACAGACGCCGCACCATCGCCTGCGTCTTCCACGGCGCACCGGCATAGGCGTAGAGATAGGCGGCATGCTGGTCCGGTTCGTTGCCGTGCGCGTACTGTCCGACCAGCCCGGTGATGTCGGGCGGCGCATTGCGCGGCAGCGTCGAGGGCGCGGTGAAGAACGCGTCGAGCTTGCGCACATAGTTGTCGTCGCCGCCGAACAGGTCGATCATCCCGTAAATGTCGTGCTGGTTCAGGAACGTCGCCTGCCAGCCGTTGGCCTCCGTATAATCGCGGTACTTCTCCGGATTATGACCGAGCTGGATCGGGTCGTACGGCGTCCACCACTTGCCATCGGCGAAGCGCGGGCGGGCGAAGCCGATCGAGGGATCGATGACGTTGCGATAGTTGCGGCTGCGCTGGCGCAGCGCCGCCGCGTCGTCACCTGCGCCGACCGCATCGGCCAGCACCGCCATCGCCCAGTCGTCATACGCATATTCCTGCGTCCGGCTGACCGATTCCCAGATCTTGTCGGCGGGAACATAGCCCAGGTCGTAGTAGAAACCGCGACCGAGCGTGCTGTCCGCATCCTTCAGCGTGCGGTCGAACGCGCGGCGGCGGATCATCGGCCAGGCGGCGGCATAGTCCGCCTCGATCCCCTTCGCCTTCGCCTCCGCCAGCACCGACACCGCGTGCCAGCCGGTCATCGTCCCGGTCTCCACGCCCTGCAGCGGCCAGATCGGCGGTCCGTACGGGCTCTGTGCGGTCTGGCGGATCAGGTCTCGGGTCAGCAGCGTCGCCACCTCCGGCCGCACGATCGTCAGCAGCGGGTGGAGCGCGCGGTACGTGTCCCACAGCGAATAGGCGCTGTAGGCCTTTTCGCCCGCCGGCACGCTATGCACCTGACGGTCGAGCCCGACATAGCGGCCATCGCGATCGGTGAAGAGCGTCGGCGACACGAAGCTGTGATACAGCGCGCTCGCCATGATCGTGCGCTGCGCCTCGGTGCCGCCCGACACCTTCACGCAATCGAGTTCCTTCGTCCACGCACGTGCCGCCGCCTTGCGCGTCGCATCGAAGCGCCAGCCGGGGGCCTCCGCCGCGAGAGCCGCCTTCGCGCCATCGACATCGACCGCGCTGATGCCGGTCTTGATCTCGATCGGCGCGCCGCCCGCCTCGTCGAAGAAGAACGCGACCTTCAGCTTGTTGCCCGTCACGCCTGTTGCGCCGGCCGCGGCCGGCGCATCGCTGTCGCCGAAGAACTGCACGCGGTCGGGCTGGCGTGACATCCGCATTGCGAAGTGGATGCGGCGGCCCTTGGCCCAGCGATGCACCCGGCGGCTGCCGGTCAGCAGCCCGTCCGGCGACAGCGCCAGCGACGCCTCGTCGACCAGCGTCCCCTTGTCCCACACGTCGAGGATCATATGTGCGAAGTCGATCAGGATGTGCCCCGGCCCGGCCGGGAAGCGGTAGCGATGCTGCCCGGTTCGCTCCGTCACGGTCAGTTCCGCCAGCACGCCGGATTCCAGCTTCACGCGGTAATAACCCGGCTCCGCGTGCTCCTCGGAGAACCGCTGGCGATAGCCCGCATCGGGATTGTCGAGAGGCCCCGGCTGCAATTGCAGCGGCCCCGTCGTCGGCACCACCAGCACGTCGAGCATGTCGCCGATGCCCGTGCCCGACAGGTGCGTGTGCGAGAAGCCCATGATCGACGTGTCGGTCCGGTGATAACCCGAACACGCGTCCCAGCGTTTGTTGTCGGTGTCGGGGCCAAGCTGTACCATCCCGAATGGCATCGACGGCCCCGGGAAGGTATGGCCATGACCGCCGGTGCCGACGAACAGGTCGGGCTTCCCCGCCACGGCGCGTGCCGCGAACGCGGGGGCGGGCAGCGCACCGGCGAGGCCGGCCAGCCCGGTCGTCGCCAATACCTGTCGGCGGGTCGTGGTCGTCAAAGCGTGTCTCCGGGTGAAATCAGATTTTGGCGGCGAGCAATGCCGGCTTGCGCTTTTCCAGGTCGAGGATCAACTCGCCGAACAGCCCGTTCGCCCACGCAAACCAGCTTCGCGTGAACTTCGCCGGGTCATCCTTGTGAAAAGATTCGTGCATGAAGCCGGTGCCGCCATGCGTCGTCTTCAGCCACGACAGGCATTGCCGGATCACGGCCTCGTCGTCGCTGTTCATCGCGTGCGTGACGATCGACATCGGCCAGATCATGTCCAGCCCGATATGCGGCCCGCCGATCCCCTTCGCGGCGGTGCCGCTGAAGAAATACGGATTACGATCGCTCCACGCCAGCACGGCGGTGCGGCGGAACAGGGGGTCGGCACGATCCGCCGCGCCGAGCAGCGGCAGGCCAGACAAGGACGGCACATTGGCGTCGTCCATAAACACGGCGTTGCCATATCCGTCGACCTCGTACGCCCAGACCTCGCCACCCTGCCCGTCCGGCATCTTCCCGCACTGGCGCAGCGCCGCCTCGACCTCGGTCGCCAGCGCCTCCGCATCGGTCGCCGCCGCGGTGTCGCCGCGCGCCTCGCGCTGAACCGTCGCCATCATGCGCAGCGCGGACACTGCGAACAGGTTGGACGGGATCAGGAACGGGTACAGAGTGGCGTCGTCCGACGGGCGGAACATCGAATGGATCAGCCCGACCTTCTTCGTCGGCGCACCCAGCCCCTCGAACATCAGCGTTTCGGTGGGCGACACGTTCAGCCGCTGGAACCGGTACGTGCCGGGGCCGTCCTTGCGCTGCTGCTCGCGGAAGGTCGCGACGGCGCGGGCCATCGCCTGCGCCCAGACTGCATCGAAGGGCGTCCGGTCGCGCGTCGTCGTCCAGTACGCATGCGCCAGCCGCATCGGATAGCAAAGGGAGTCGATCTCCCACTTCCGCTCGGCCACGCCGGGCTTCATCTCGGTCCGGTCGGTCCGCGCGCCGAGGTTCGACTTCGCGGTGGGGTCCTCCATGAACGCATTGGCATAGGGATCGATCAGGATGCAGCGCGCCTGCCGCTGGATCAGCCCGGCGAACAGCTTGCGCAGCTTCGCGTCACGGGGCGCGAGATGGACATAGGTCTGAAGCTGCGCGGAACTATCACGCAGCCACAGCGCCTCGATATCGCCGGTGATGACGAACGCGTCGGGCTTGCCGCCGGCTTCCGAGTATTTGACCGTGGTGTCGAGCGTGTTGGGGTAGCAATTCTCGAACAGCCACGCGAGTTCGGGGTCGGCGATCTTCGCCTTCACGCGCGCGATCTCCGCCTCCACCGCCTTACTGACGAAGCGGCGCTGCGACACCGGCGGTCGCTTGCTGACGAGGCCCGGCGTCGCCGCCCGCAGCGGCATCGCGCCCGCCACGGCCAGCGCCGCACTGCCGGCCAGCATGTCGCGCCGGTTCACTTCGCCGCACTCCGCGCCGCGCTTTGGGGCGGACTTTGGGGCGCACTCATCGAGAACGGCGCATCCGCCTTGCGCGCGCCCCAGTTGCGGTTCGGCGTCGGCCCCATCACGAAGCGGAGATTGCCGCCCTGCTTCAGCGCGTCGCGCGACAGCCAGGGCTTGTCGTGCGTCTTTCCGTTGAAGCGCACCGACTGGATGTAGACGTTCTCCGGCCCGTTATTCTGCGCCTCGATCGTCAGCGTCCGGCCGCCCGGCATCGCCAGCCGCACACTGCGGAACAGCGGACTGCCCACCGCATACTGCCCGACCGCGGGCGTCACCGGATAGAAGCCGAGCGCGGAGAACACGTACCACGCCGATGTCTGGCCGTTATCCTCGTCGCCCGGATACCCGTCCGGCGCGGAGGAATAGAGCTTCCGCATCACGTCGCGAACGTGGAACTGGGTCTTCCACGGCTGGCCCGCCCAATCGTACAGGTAGATCATGTGCTGGATCGGCTGGTTGCCATGCGCGTACTGGCCCATGTCGACGATCTGCATCTCACGGATCTCGTGAATGACCTGCCCGTAATAGCTGTCGTCGAAGATCGGCGGGGTGGTGAACACCGAATCCAGACGGTCGGTGAACGCCGTGTCGCCACCCATGAGGTCGATCAGGCCCTGCACGTCCTGCATGACGGACCAGCTGTAATGGACCGAATTGCCTTCCGTGAAGGCGTCGCCCCATTTGTACGGATTGAACGGCGTCGACCACGAACCGTCCTGGTTGCGACCGCGCATCCAGCCACTCTCTGTGTCGAACAGCTTGCGGTAATTCTGCGCGCGACCCGCATAGAGCCTGGCGTCCTCGGTCTTGCCGAGCGCGGCGGCGACGCGCGACAGCGAGAAATCGGCGGTGGCATATTCCAGCGTGCGCGCCGCATTCTCGTTGATGTCGACGTCGTACGGCACGTAACCAAGGCGGTTGTAATATTCGACGCCCTCGCGCCCGACCGCGCCCACGACCTTGCCCTTCTTGTCGCGCGGGCGCCCCTCGGACGTGGTCGCGTTCTTGACCATCGCCTCGTACAGCGTGTTCACGTCGAAGCCGCGCACGCCAGCCGAATAGGCGTCGGCGATCAGGTTCGCGGAATTGGACCCGATCATCACGTCGCGGTGGCCGGGGCTGGCCCATTCGGGCAGCCAGCCGGATTCCTTGTACGTGTTGACCAGCCCCTGCATGATCTCCCCGTCCCGCTCCGGATACATCAGAGCGAAGAAGGGGAAGACCGCGCGCCACGTGTCCCAGAAGCCGTTGTCAGTATAGAGCGGGCCGGCGTGGACCTTGCCGTCATACGGGCTGTAATGGACCGTCTGGCCGCCCGCATCGACCTCGTGGAAGGTGCGCGGGAATTGCAGCATCCGGTACAGCGCCGAATAGAAGATGCGTCGGTTCTCGGTGTCGGGATCGGTGACCTGGATACGATCGAACTCGCGCTGCCACGCGGTCTTCGCCTTCGCCTTCGTCTGCTCGAACCCGTCGCGGCCGATCTCCGCGTCCAGATTGCGCGCCGCCTGTTCGGCGCTGATGAAGGACGATGCGACCTTGACGGACACCTGCTCGCCCTTGGCCGTGCGGAAGCTGACGACCGCGCCGACATGATCGCCCTCGCGCGTCGGCGCGGCGGTGACCTGTCCGTTATCGTCCCATGTCCGCGTGACGGTGAAGTCGTGGTCGAACTCGGCGACGAACCAGTTGTGGAAATTCGCCGGCACGCCGCCGCTGTTGTTGCGGACGTACCCGGTGATCCGCCGCCGCGCGGGATCGACCGACACCATCGACCCGCCCGCCTGTCCGTCGATCAGGATGTGCGCGTCGTCACTCTTGGGAAAGGTGAAGCGGAACTGCGCGGCGCGGTTGGTCGGCGCGACCTCCGCCGTGACGTCGTAATCGGCCAGATACACCTTGTAGCTGTATGGCCGGCTTTCTTCCGCCTTGTGGCTGTACCACGATACGCGCTCGTCCTGCTTGACGCGCAGCGGCCCCGTCATCGCCATCAGCGCCAGCGCGGCGTAATCGTTCATCCACGGACTGGGCTGGTGCGTCTGCTTGATGCCGTTGATCTTGTTCGCGTCATAGGTGTAGCCCCAGCCGCTGCCGAGCTTCCCCGTCACCGGCGTCCACGCGTTCATCCCGAACGGCACCGCGACCGCCGGGTACGTGTTGCCGTAGGACAGCTCGTAGCTGGAATCGGTGCCCATCAGCGGATTGACGAGATCGACCGACGCGGTCTGAGCGGTCGCCCCCGCTTGCGGCCGCGCGAACGCCGCGCCGGCGTCGATCACGCCCGTCGCCAGCATCGATCCGGCGAACAGCGTCGCGACCGCGGCGCGCAGCGGCCGGGTGGTCAGGATGCGCTTCATGTCATTCTCTCCCATCGCGCATCGGCGCGTGTCGTCGTCATCGTCTGGCGATCAGCGGCCGGGGTGCGACACCGCTGTTCGTCATCTTGACCGGCCGGATCGTACCATCGGCGGCGAAGCTCAGGCGATCGATCGCGACCTGACGATGCTCGCCCTTGTCGTCGTTCAGCGGGCGGCGGTGATAGACGATGTACCAGTTGTCGGTGCCGGGCACGTTGACGACGGAATGATGCCCAGCGCCGCGCGCGATCGTCATGTCCTGCGCCAGGATCTTGCCCTTGGGCGTGAACGGGCCAAGCGCGGTCGGCCCCGTCGCATAGGCGACGCTGTAATCGGGGCCGGTCCAGCCACCCTCCGACCACATCAGGTAATAGACGCCGTTGCGCTTGATGACGAACGATCCCTCGACATAGCCGGGCGGCGTGATCTCCTTGTAGGTCGTTCCGTCCGCGAACGGCTTCACGCTGCGCAGGTCGTCGCTCAGCCGCACGACGTTGCAGTGCTTCCAGCCGCCGGAGAACAGGTACACCTGCCCATCGTCATCGCGGAACACGAACGGGTCGATCGGCTGTGCGCCATTGTGGAATGTATCGATCAGCGGCTTGCCGATCGCATCGCGGAACGGCCCGCCGGGCGTGTCGCTGACCGCCAGCCCGATGCCGCCGACCTCCGCATCGCTCTGGATGTCGTTGGCGCTGAAGAACATGTAGTATTTGCCGTGCGCGTCGATCACCGTCGGCGCCCAGATCGCATAGGATGCCCAAGCGACGTTCGTCACGTCCAGCACGTGTGGGTGCTTGGTCCAGTGGACCAGATCGTTCGACGAGAACGCGTTGAAGAACGTCTGCTTCCCATAGGACGGCCGCACCATCCGGCGCTTGCGGTCCTCCTGCTGGCGCGCGGAAAAGTGCGTCGTGACGTCGGGCCTGCCATCGTCGTCGGAATAGGTCGGGTAGATCCAGTAACGGTTCTGGAAGACGCGGATTTCCGGGTCGGCGTACCAGCCCTTGACGATCGGGTTCGCCGCGATAACCCCCACCGGCAGGGTCAGCAGCGCCAGTCCGGCCAGCAGCGCCTTCTTCATCTCGCGTCCTTCCGGAACGGCCGGGCCGGGATGCTCGCGATCCCGGCCCGATTTTGCATCAGAACTTGTACGACACGCCGACATAGGCGCGACGACCCGAATAGAGGTTCGAGATGAACCGCGCATCGGTGTCGTTGCCCAGATGCTGGCGCTGTTCCGACTTGGTCAGGTTGATGATCGACGCGCTCAGCACGACGTTGTCGAGCAGGTTGTACGACGCGTTCAGATCGATCTGCTCGTACGGGTTGTCGTAGACGTTCAACCCGGACTGAAGCCCGCGGACGACCTCGCCACGACGATTGTACGACGCGCGCAACAGCATCTTGTCGGTTTCGTAGAACAGCGACGCGTTGACCTGCGTCTTGGCGCTGCCGACCAGCGGCGAGCTGCCGACATTCTGCCCGTCGACCGTGATCTGCGCGACCGACGTGTCGTTGTAGGTGAAGTTTACCTGCGCGCCGAGACCGAACGGCAGCGTGTGCTGCGCGTACACCTCGACACCCTGCGACCGCGCGTCGGAGCCGTTGGCGACCGTGCTGTACGGCTGGATCAGAACCTGCTCGCCGTTCACCGTCTGCGTCACGTCGAGCACCAAAGGCACGATGAAGTCCGACACGTCCTTGCGGAACAGCGTCGCGCCCAGCACCGATCCGCGCTTGAAGTACCATTCGATGCCGATGTCGTATTGCCACGCCTTGAACGGGTTGAGCGCACTGTTGCCGCCCGACCCCGACCAGCCCTCGCGCTCGCCGAACTGACGCCGGTCGAACGCATATTCCGGCGTGCGGAACGTCAGGTTGCGCTGCGATCCCAGGTTGCTGAACGCCGGGCGGGAGACGACCTTGGCGATCGCGCCGCGCAGCAGCAGGTTCTCGGTCACGTCGAACGCCGCGTTCACGCTCGGCAGCCAGTCGTCGTACGTCCGGGTCTGGTCGAGCCGCGTGTTGACGATCTGCTCGCGCTGCGCGAGCGGCAGCACGATGCAGTTGCCGTCCGCACCGACCGGCGGCGTCTCGAACGGTCCACCGGGCGCGTTCACGCAGTAATCGGACAGCAGCTGCAACCGGTCCGACGTGACGCCCGTCTGCTTCGTGTTGACGTAGCGCAAGCCGATATTGCCGCGGAAGCGATCGGTCTTGAAGTTGGTCTGGACGTACCCTGCCCAGATCCGCTCGCCAATGTCGTAGACGAAGTCGGTCTCGTCGACGCGTACCGCCTCGCCGTACGTCGTGTTCAGGTAGTTCAGGTAGTTCTGGAAATCGATCGCCGGGAACGCATTGCCGGTAAAACCACCGGCGATATTGCCGATCGGTTTGTCGAAGAAGAACCCCGGCTGCGTCGTCGCGGCGCCCGGCGTGTCCTGATAGCGGAGTTGCGTCGCCGGATCGGCATACCATTCGTTGCGGCCGGTGGAGCGATGCACGCCACCGTCGCGCCACTTCGCGCCGATCTGCACCGAGTCGAGGAACGTCTCGAACTTCCGCGTCAGATCCAGCTGCGCGTAACGCTGGTCGATGCGGCTGCGGTTGAACGACGAGTTGGTCGAACCCAGATCGATCTGCGTCAGGCCCTTGTTGATGTTGTCCTGAAGCTCCGGCGAGAACTCGAAATTGGCCGACTGGTCGGTGAAGTTCCACGCGCTGTACAGGTTGCCGTTGATGCCGCTGGTGCCGTTCACGACGCGCGGCTTGGCGGCGACGCTGAACCGGCCGGAGGGGCCGCCGGTGGCGCGCGTCTTGCCGATCTTGAACGTCGCCTCGAACCGGTCGCGGGCGAACGCGCCCTCGACATCGAAGGTGTTGGAGACGGACTTCTCGCGGCTGTACGTACCGTAGATCTGCGGCGTCTCCATCGTGCACGGCGGCTGGTTGCCGACCTGCACCCGGCACCCGGTCCCGTCCTGCGGCACGGTGAACTGCGCCGACTGGAAGATCGTGCCGCTGGGGTCCAGCGACGCGCCCGAGAAGAAGTTGCCATAACCCCATTCGGGGATCTGGATGCCGTTGCTGACGAAGTTGTCGTTGACCTGGAAGCGGAAGTAGTTCGCCGTGACGGTGAAGTCCTCGAACGGCTTCATCTGCGCGGTCGCCTGGATGCCGAGCCGCTTGCGCCGCTGGTCGGTGATCGTCTGGCTGACCTGCTGCGGCGCCCAGTACCCGGAATAACGTTGGCCCGACTGCGTCGTCGCGCCGGTATTCTCCGGCCAGTAGGAGATCGCGTCGTCATTGGCGAAGGTATTGCCGTTGACGTCGGTCGCCGGCTCGCTCGCGCGGTCGTACGTCCACCAGTTCCAGCTCGACGCCGCGGCGCGGTGATCGCGCACGGTGCGGACCTGGTAGGTGCCGCCGACCAGCACGCCGAACGTCTCGTCCGCATTCTTCCACGACAGCTGGCCACCGATCTGCGGCTCCACCTTCTTCGTCACGTCGGCATAGGTGCCTTCGGCGGAGATGAAGCCGCTGAGCGACTTCAGGTCGAGCGGTCGGCGCGTGTGCAGGATGATCGTGCCGCCGACGCCGCCCTCGTCGAGGCGCGCTTCGGGCGACTTGAACACGTCGACGCTGCCGATCATGTTCGACGGCAGCAGCAGATAGTTGAACGAGCGCGACGGCTCGTTGTCGTCGGCGGACGCGATGAAATTGCCGTTGAGCTGCGTCAGCGTCAGGTCCGACTGGAGACCACGGATGCTGACGCGAGAACCCTCGCCACCGTCGCGATCGATGATGATGCCGGGCACGCGTTGCAGCGAATCGGCCACGTTCTTGTCGGGGAACTTGCCGATGTCCTCCGCGGTGATGACGTCGACGAACGCATTCGCCTCGCGCTTGCGGCTCAGGCTCTGTTCGATCGACTGACGGTATCCCGTCACGACGATATCGCCCCCGGCCGCATCGTCCTGCGGCGCGGCCGTGGCGGCGTCGCCCAGCGGCGCGGCCTGGTTCTCGGTGCCCGGCTGGTTCGATGGCGCCTGCGCCTGCGGCGTTTCCACCGGTTGTGCCGTCGCAGGGGCGGTGGCGGGCGACGTGGCCTGCTGCGCCTGCGCAGAGCCCGCACCGATGACGAGAGTGGCGGTCGCCAGCAAATGCGGCAGCGCGCGGCGGCGATAGCGATCGGAAACGGTCATGCGAAATCCTCCCACGGGCCGGACGCGCACTGCGTCGCCAACCCCAGTCCCACGACCGTCTGCTGCCGCGTCCCTACCCCACGGGGCGGACGGCGATCGGCAGCGGCCTGAGGCGCATTTCGCAATATGAAAAGCAAATTGTCAATAGAATGATATAGATAGGTCCTATCCGGTCATAGATGAAGCGATGCAAATGATTGCGATATCGCTCCCATTAAGTAGCGAGCCGGAAAGGGAAGTTGGGTTCGTCTCCGAAGCGGGAAACGAATCGCGCGGGCGCGGACCGGTGCGCGCGCCACGACGTGTCTTACATCGGTATGCCCACGCGGGTGACCGCGCCGTCGCCCTGCGCGGCCTTCCACAACGCTCCCGGCTTGGGCAGCAGGAAGTGGCTGAAGGGCAGGATCGCGGCACCCACCGCCGGCGCATCCTCCGACAGCGCGGCCCGCGCGACCGGTGCGATCGCCGGCGCATCCGTGGCATCGCCGATCCGCGCGTTCACCCGCTCCGCCAGTTGCTCGACGATCGCGCTCGGCAGTCGCCCGCCGATCAGCACCACCGCCGGATTGATGAGGCAATTGATCGCATCCAGCGGCGTGCACAGCCGTTGCGCGGCGCGGTCCACCCACCGATCGACGCACGCCGCCAGCGCAGCGTCGCGGTTACCGCCGCGCAGCATGTCGGCCAGTGTGAATCCCTCGCCGCGCAGATGCTCGGCCAACCCCGATAACGAGACCAGCGCCTGCACCTGCTCCTGCCCGCCGTCACCGTCCGGCGCGAGCATGAAGCCCAGTTCGCCGCTGCGCCCGTTCGCGCCGCGTGCATACGCGCCGTCGATCACGAAGCCGCCTCCGAGCCCGGAGGAGATGAGGATGTAGAAGAAGCTGTTGAAGCTCTGCCCGAGCCCCAATTGCATCTCGCCCGTCGCCGCCGCCGCTGCATCGTTCTCCACGAACACGGCGAGGGGCAGCGGCTGCGCGAACAGCTCGGCCATGTCGACGTCGTTCCACGCCGCATAGGCCGCCGGTCGGCCCGGCAGATCGACCGACCCCAGATCATCGGGCACCGCGACGCCCAGCCCGACCAGCTTCGCCGGATCGACGTTCGCACTCTTCAACATCGGCTTGATCGAGCGGCGGTAGAGCGCGCGGACATCCTCCGGCAACGCGAAGTCGATCTCCTCCGATTTGCGCGCCAGCACGTCGCCCGCGAAATCGACCAGCACGATCGTCATGTGGTCGCGGTCGACATTGACGCCGATCGAGTAACACGCGTCGCGCCGCACCTCCAGATTGGTCGGAGGCTGCCCCCGACCGCCGCGACGCTGGCCCGCCTCCTCGATCAATCCGTCCTGCAACAGCCGGCGCGTGATGTTGGCGATGGCCGGCGCGGTCAGGCCGGTGATCCGCGCCAGATCGACCCGCGTCAGCGATCCGCCGACGCGGATCGCGTGCAGCGTCACACGCTGGTTGTGGTCGGCGGCGCGTTCCAGGTTGGTCCCCGACAGCCGCGGGACGTCGCGGCGCGTCACGCCGCTATCGCGATCGAGCGTAGGGCGGCACCCGGCCGGCCGATCGTCAGAACCCGCTGCCCCATTCGTCCCCCCGCAAGATCGCTGTTTGAATTATGCAATTTGATTGTTTAATCGGCTGCGATCATCGCACAAGAGCGAAGCAGACGACCGGTAGCTAGTAAAGCCGGCACGTAAGGGGACAGGACGCTTGGGTCCAGACACGCAGCATCGCCACCCATTTGCGGGCATCGAGCTCGGCGGCACCAAATGCGTCTGTACGCTGGCGCACGGTCCCGGCGAGATCGTCGATCAGCGAACCATTCCGACCACGCTGCCGGCCGAGACGCTCGCAGCGATCCTGACGACGTTGCGCGACTGGGATGCGGCGCATGGCTTCGCTGCGGTCGGGATCGCGTCGTTCGGGCCGGTCTGCCTCGACCACGCCGATCACCGCTACGGACATATCCTGGCGACGAACAAGCCCGGCTGGCGCGACACCGATATCGTCGGGCCGATCGCCGCCGCCGTCGATCGACCGGTCGGATTCGACACGGATGTCAACGGCGCCGCGCTGGCGGAGATGCGCTGGGGCTGCGCGCAGGGCTTGCACGACTTCGCCTATGTCACGGTCGGCACCGGCGTCGGCGTCGGCCTGATCGTCCACGGCAAACCCACGCGCGGCATCGGCCATAGCGAGATCGGCCATATCCGGGTGCCGCGCCTGCCGGACGATAGTGTCGCCAGCGCCTGCATCTACCACGACGATTGCGTCGAGGGTCTGGCATCGGGCAGCGCGCTGGTCGTGCGGCTCAAAGGTCGCGCGGTCGCCGACGTGGCGGCGGACGATCCGGTCTGGGACCCGGTCGTCGCGACGCTGGCGGCGATGTGTCATTCGCTCGTCGCCACCACCGGCCCCCTGCGCATCGCGATCGGCGGCGGCGTGCTCAACCGCCAGCCGCATCTGCTGCCGCGAATCGAGGCGGCGCTGGAGCGCAGTCTGGGCGGCTACATGGATCTGCCCGACACCCGCCCCTTCATCACCGCGCCGGCGTTGGGCGATCTGGCGGGGCCGCTCGGCTCGATCGTCCTCGCCGCCAACGCGCTCTGACATCCCCATCCGGAAAGGTCCGACTATGGCATCCAAGCTGCACCGCCTCGGCCTGACCGCCGCGCTGATCCTGACATCTCCGCTCGCCGCGCAGGACGCGGTCCGCCCGTCCGACGCGGTCGATCCGTTCATCGGCACCGGAGGAGAGGGTCACACCTTTCCCGGCGCGGTCGCACCGTTCGGGATGGTGCAATTGTCGCCGGACACCGACACCGGTTGCCAGATCCGCGACTGTTACGGCCACGCCGCTGGCTATCGCTACGACGATCCCACGATCGAGGGGTTCAGCCACACGCATTTCTCCGGCGCGGGCCATTCCGATCTCGGCGACGTCCTCGTCATGCCGGTCTCGGGCGATACGGTGCCGATGGACCCCGGCACCCCCGCCGCGCCCGGCTATCGGTCGAAGTTCGCGCACGCGACCGAGACGGCTCGGCCGGGCTATTACGCCGTCACGCTCGACGGTCCCGGCGTGCGTGCGGAGATGACCGCCGGCACGCGGGGCGGAGTCCACCGCTACGCTTTCCCCAAGGGCCGCGCGGCGCATCTGGTCGTCGACCTGCGCTCGTCGCTGTACAATTATCCGGGCAAGATCCTGTGGTCCGGGCTGCACCTGCGCCCCGACGGCATCCTGACCGGCTTTCGCGAGACACGCGGCTGGGCTCCCGGCCGCAAGCTGTTCTTCGCGATGCGATTCTCCGCGCCGCTGACCGGCCACGCGCTGGTCGATCGCGACAAGGACGTGCCCTATCGCGGCTTCCAGGGCCCCGGTCGCGGCAGCGATGCGCTGGCGGAAAAGCTCGGCAAGGCGCTCGAAGCACGGCTCGACTTCGGCAAGCTCGACCGCCCGCTGGAGGTGAAGGTCGCACTGTCCGGCGTCGACGAGGCGGGCGCCGTCGCCAACCTCGCCGCCGAAACCGGCGATTTCGACGCCGTCTTCGCCCGCGCCCGCAGCGCGTGGGACGACGCGCTGGGCGCGGTCGCGATCAAGGCGGCGGCGCCAATGAAGCGCATCGTCGCGACCGCGCTCTACCACAGCCTGCTCGCGCCCAGCGTCTGGAGCGACGCCGATGGGCGCTGGCGCGGTCCCGACGATCAGGTGCATGTCGCGGACGGTTACACGGTCCGCTCCACCTTTTCGCTGTGGGACACGTTCCGCGCCGAACATCCGCTGCTGACGCTGATCCAGCCCGAGCGCACTACCACCGATGTCGTCCGCTCGCTGGTCGACAGCCAGCGCTACAGCCCCGACGGTATCCTGCCCGTCTGGCAGTTCGCGGGGCGCGAGACGTGGACGATGATCGGCTACCACGCCGTACCCGTCATCGCCGACGCGTACATGAAGGGCCTGCGCGGCTTCGACGCCAACGCCGCGCTCGACGCGATGGTCGCGAGCGCCGACGCCAAGGCCTATGGCGGTCTCGGCGAGTATATCGCGCGCGGCTACGTGCCGATCGACAAGGAGCCGGAAGCGGCGTCGAAGACGGTCGAATACGCCTATGACGACTGGACGATCGCCCGCATGGCGCGCGCGATGGGCCGTACCGATGTCGCCGCCCGGTTCGACAAGCGGGCGGGCAACTGGCGCAACAGCTTCGACGCCAAGACCGGCTGGCTCCGCGCCCGCAAGAGCGACGGCAGCTTCCGCGTGCCGTTCGATCCGACCGCGATCAACTACGGGTCCGACTATACCGAGGGCAATGCGTGGCAATATAGCTGGTTCATGCCACAGGATCAGGCCGGGCTGATCCGCCTACTCGGCGGCGACCGCAAGACGATAGCCAAGCTCGACGAGATGTTCGATTACGACAACTCGAAGCTCGACTACAGCCACGCCGAGGACATCGCCGGCCTGATCGGCCAGTATATCCACGGCAACGAGCCGAGCCATCACGTCGCCTATATGTACAACTTCGCCGGCGCGCCGTGGCGCACGCAGGAGCGGTTGGCGCAGATCGTCGAGTCGCAGTACAAGGCGACGCCGGACGGGCTGTCGGGCAACGACGATCTCGGCCAGATGTCGGCGTGGCTGGTGTTTACGTCGCTCGGCTTCTACCCCGTCGCGCCGGGATCGAACGAGTATGTCATCGGCCGCCCCTTCGTCGACCGCGCGACGCTGCGCCTGCCCAACGGCAAGCAGTTCGCGATCGTCGCGGACGGCCTGTCGGACGCGAATCGCTACGTCGCTTCGGTGACGCTCAACGACCGTCCCCTGACCCGCAGCGTGATCCGCGACGAGGACATCCGAGCCGGCGGCACGTTGCGGTTCACGATGGCCAGCACGCCGAACAAGGTCTGGGGCAGCGACGCGAAGGCGCGGCCGTACTCGATGTCGACGGCGCGATAGGCGGCGACGAGGACCTCAGCACTATATTTCTTACCCACCCCGCCGAAGGCCGGGGTCCAGTTGCCACGAATGCGGTGAGACTCACTGCCTGTGCCGAGACTGGACCCCGGCCTTCGCCGGGGTGGTAGCGAATCAGAGGCCAGCCAAGCCTCGGCCCGCTGAGGACGAGGGGGGCTTGCCACCGGCACACCGCCGGCGAACGAAGCCCCCCACCCGGTCAGGCCCGCATCGCCTTCACAGCATGATCCGCGGCACGCGCGGTCAGCGCCATGAAGGTCAGCGACGGGTTCACGCACGACACCGACGCCATCTGCGCGCCGTCCGTGACGTACAGGTTCGACGCATCGTGCGCCTGGCTCCAGCCGTTCAAGACCGACTTGCGCGGGTCTGCGCCCATGCGCGCGCCGCCCATCTCGTGGATGGCGTCACCCGGAACATGCTCGCTTTCCGAACTGGAGACGTTCAGCAGGCCCGCCTCGCGCAGCATCATCTCACCCTGCTGACGCGCGTCCTTCATCATCTTCAGCTCGTTGTCGCGGAACGTCACGTCGAACCGCATCACCGGCATCCCGAACCGGTCGAGCTTGCTGGCGTTCAGCGACACGCGGTTGTCGGCATAGGGCAGGCATTCGCCGAATGCGCCCATGTCGAACTTCCAGCCGCCATACTTGCGCATGCCTTCCTTCATCGAAGCACCGAAGCCAACCGGCTTCGCCGGCTCGCGCCGCGCGCTGCCCTGATAGCCGTAGCCGCGCTTGAAGCCGACACCCTCTTCGCCGCCGATGTTACGGAATCTGGGGACGTAGACTCCGCCGGGGCGACGGCCATATTCGATATAGTCTTCCATGCCCGGGATGTCGCCGCGCACACCGACGCGAAAGATGTGGTCCATCACGTACCGGCCCAGCGTGCCGCTATTGTCGAAATAGCTCTTGTCGCTGCCCGGCGCGCGGGAGTTCATCAGGATCTGCGTCGAGGCCATCGCGGACGCGCACAGGAACACCAGATCGGCATTCACGACCTGCGCCTGCCCGGTCTTTGCATCGACGTAACGGACGCCTGTCACCTTCTTGCGCGCGGCATCATATTCCAGGTTCGTGACGACCGCGTCGGACCGCAGCGTCAGCTTGCCCGTCGCCCGCGCCGCCGGCAGCGTCACCGCCTGCGTCGAGAAATACGCGCCGAACGAGCAGCCGTTGCTGCACTGGTTGCGAAACTGGCACTTGGTCCGGTTCTGGTCCGGCTTGTCCTGCGTCATGTTCGACAGGCGCGTGTTGATCAGCTTGCGACCGGGGAACTTCGCCTCCAGCCGCTGCTTCACCCACTTCTCGGCGATGTTCATCGGCATCGGCGGCTGGAAGTCGCTGTCGGGGAGGTACGGCAGGTTCTCGCGCGATCCCGACACGCCGATGTATTTCTCGATGTAGCTGTACCACGGCGCGACATCGTCATAGCCGATGGGCCAGACGCCATCGATCCCGTCGCGCTTGTTCGCCTCGAAATCCTCCGGCGCCCAGCGGAAGCTCCAGCGACCCCAGATCAGCGACTTGCCGCCGACCGCACCCGGACGGATCCAGTAGAACGGGCTGCCTTCGTCGTAATCGTACGGATTGGCCTTGTCGTCGTTGTAGAACTTCTGGTTGCTCGGCGCGACGTAGCCGTGCTTGGCGATGAAGTAATTACTCTGCATCAGCGACTGCGGCATCATGTTGCGCGCCGGCACTTCGTAGGCGGGCTTGCCGTCGTAGGTATAGCCCTCCTGGTGCTCGACCATCACGCCGCGGTCCAGCATCAGGACGCGCAGGCCCTTTTCCGTCAATTCCTTCGCGGCGAAACCGCCGCTGACGCCCGATCCGATGACGATCGCGTCGAACCTGTTCGTGGAAGCCATAATATCCTCTCCCCGTATCGTTCAGAATCGCTGCTCAGAAACGCAGTGCGCGCAGCGTCCGGTAGCTGGTGGTGATGTCGGGAAGATACGGCGCTGGCGCCTCGTCGTTCTCGACGTAAAAATGGCGGACGCCCGCTCC
Source organism: Sphingomonas longa (assembly GCF_016892685.1). Lineage (NCBI taxonomy): Bacteria > Pseudomonadati > Pseudomonadota > Alphaproteobacteria > Sphingomonadales > Sphingomonadaceae > Sphingomonas > Sphingomonas longa. The sequence goes on along the minus strand of NZ_JAFEMC010000006.1, from coordinate 146,451 downwards.
GGCCTTCAGCTTGAACAGCGACGCGAAGTCGATCGTCCCCTGTCCCACCGCGGTCATGCTGCGGTCGGGGCGCATGTCCTTGACGTGGTACGCGTAGAGCCGCGACCCGAGCCGCTCGATCAGCGCCTTCGGGTCCTCGCCCGCATGCACCGCCCAGTACAGGTCCAGTTCCAGCTTCACGAGCGCCGGATCGGTTTCCTTGAGCAACCGGTCGTACAGGCTGACGCCACCCGGCTTGATCGTGAACTCGAAGTCGTGGTTGTGATAGGCGAAGCCCAGCCCCGCCTTCTTCAGGTCCGCGGCGAAGCGGTTGATGTTCGGCAGCGCCGCGTTCCAGCCCGCCTCGGTACGATGCTCGTCGGTCATGTACGGCAGGACGACCGTCGTCGCGCCCAGCGTCTTCGCCATCGTCACCGACTGGTCGAAACGCCGCAGCAGCGCGTCGTAACTGATATGCGCGGACGGTGCCTTCAGCCCGAGCCGGTCCGTGGTCCGGCGCAGCATCGCGTGGTCCATCGTGTCGTAGCCACCACCGCCATATTCGACCTCGCGGTACCCGATCTTCGCGATCGCCTCCAATGTGGCGACCGGGTCCTTCTGGAACAGTTCGCGGACGGTATAGAGCTGGATGCCGATCGCCTTGAGCTGCGCGGCGAAGGCCGGCGCGATCCCCAGATCGGTGAGCGCGAGGGCGGCGACACCGCCTGCGCCCGCCAGCAGATGTCGACGGGAGACGATCATGAGGAATACACCTTGTTGACCTTGGAGTAGAGGAACTCACCGTTATATTCGCCCGGCACCGGCAGATACTCGCGCTCCTGCGTGATGCCGACTTCCGACGTGAAGTAACCGACGATCACCAGCTGGCGGAACGGTTCGAAGAAATTGGCGCCACCGGGGATCTGATCGTTCATCGCCAGCGTCAGCAGCGCATCCTGCTGCGCCGGCGTCGCCTTCGATCCGGAGACCTTGTAGTCCTTCATGCTGCGCGCTTCGATCGCGTCGAGGCCGGCGACGATCGGCACCTTGTCGTTGGGCGAGGCCCAGTCCGCCAGCAGCTTCTCGATGAACGCCGGTACGCCCGCGGTGATCGCGCCCGGCGTGTCGGTGGTCGGCATCACCCGCTCGCTCAGCGCCGTCATCAGCGCGCGTTGCGGCGCGGTGAAGATCGCGGTGGTCGGCGGTCCGTCGTTGATGACGGGCATCTTCGCCACCAGCGACGCGCCCGCGGCGCGGGCGATCGGCGCGAACAGTGCGGAGCCGAACATCGCCACGGCTCCTGCCAGGGCGGTTCTGCGATCGATCATTGGCCATATCCTCCCATGCCCTGCGCGGCCGGTACCTCGGCGTGCGGGCGTACCCAGATGTTGCGGAAACTATAGATGGTTATCAACGCGGTCGTCACGCTTGATCGATTTCGTGATAGGCCGCGATCAGGCGATCCTCGCCAGCCCGGCCGGCCAGAGAATTGCCATGTTCCATGCCGATCACGCCGTCATACCGCTTCGCCTTCAACCAGGTGACGATGTTGCGGTAGTTGATCTCCCCCGACGTCGGCTCCTTGCGGCCCGGATTGTCGCCGAACTGGATATAGCCGATCTCGCTCCAGCAGGTCTGAAGCGAGGGGATCAAATTCCCCGACTGGATCTGCTCGTGATACAGATCCGCCAGGATCTTCACCGCCGGGCTGTTGACGCCCCGCGCGATCGCGAATCCCGCCGCGAACGACTGCATGTACACGCCCGGATGATTGGTCCGCGTGTTCAGCGGCTCCATCACCAGCGCCGCGCCCGATGGCGCGACGATGTCGCCCGCGCGCCGCATCACGTCGATAACCCGCGCGGTCTGGATCTCGACCGGGATCTTCGGGTCGAGGAATCCGGTCACCACCGTCATCCGCGACGCGTTCAGCCGCTTGGCGACATCCAGCGATTGGCGGACATCGGCCAGAAAACCCTCCCGCTCCGCCTCGTCGTTGCCGCCCAGCACCGGCCGCGACTGCGACCATCTGGGCATGCTGGCGACGAATACGCCCATCGTCATCCCGCGCTGTTGCAGCGCCTTCGCCATCTGCTCCTGCTCGGCGACGGTGCGGCCGGCGGCCTCGTTATCCTCCCAGGCGGTGAAGCCCTGGTCGGCGGCGTAGGCGATCTGCTCGATCCGGCCACCACGGCTGGCGAAGCTGCCCTCGTGCGGCGCGTATTTCAGCGCGAACCGCGCCGCATTCGACCCACGCCGCTGCGCCGCGACGAGCCCGGGAATGACCGACGCCGCGGCCCCCACGGCCAGCATCGCGCGGCGCGAAACGGTCATGCCGAAAACCGAGGGAGCGGCGTGTGGATCACTTGGACCCTTCCGCCTTCAGATAGGCGATGATCGCGGCGCGCTTCGCCGGATCGGGCGTGGCGATCGGCATGCGCGTGCCGGGCACCTTCTTCTGCGGCGCGGCGAGATACTCGCTCAGCGTCTTCTCGTCCCACTTCAGCTTCGACGCCTTCAGCGCGGGCGAATAGTTGAACCCCGCTGCCGATGCGGCCGGACGCCCGACGACGCCGTACAGATTGGGGCCGATGCCGTTCCGGCCGCCCTTGTTGACCGTGTGGCAGGCCTTGCACGCGGCGAACTGCGGGGGCGATGCCGCGGGCGCGGTCTGCGCCGTCGTGGGCTCCGACAGCCCCAGCACCGCGAAAGCAGCAGCCGCCGCCGCGGCCATACCGATGAACAGCTTCATGCACTCTCTCCCGAATCGACCATCGTCCATTTCTGGTCGGACGATGCGTTCGTTATCATGGCTTCGATGAACCGCATCGTACGCAAACCGTCCGAAATGCCCGGATACCAACGATTTGCATCCCCGCGGATCGTCGCCGCGAACGCACGGTAAAGGTTGGCGAATGCCTCGATATACCCCTCCGGATGCCCCGCCGGCGTCCGCCCCAGCGCGACACTGCGCGGGTCCAGCCCGGGTCCGCCGGCCCGCACGACCTCGGTCGGGCGATCCAGCCAGCGCAGCGTCAGCGTGTTGGGCTCCATCTGCGCCCATTCCAGCCCGCCGCGCTCGCCATAGACGCGCAGCTTCAGGCCGTTTTCCTCGCCCGCCGCAACCTGGCTCGCCTTCAGCATGCCCCGCGCATCGGTGTCGAAGCGCAGCAGCGCGCTGACATCGTCATCCAGCCGGCGTCCCGCGACATGCGTCGACAAATCGGCGGAGACCGACGCCACGCGCAGCCCGCTGACATGCTCCGCCAACTGGAACGCGTGCGTGCCGATATCACCCAGACAGCCGCCCATGCCGGCGCGCGCCGGATCGGTGCGCCACTCCGCCTGCTTGTTGCCGCCGGTGTCGATCGGCAGGCTGAGCCAGCCTTGCAAATATTCGACCTGCACCAGCCGGATCGCGCCCAGATCGCCACGCTCGACGCGCAGCCGCGCCTCCTCGACCAGCAGATAGGCGCTGTATGTGAAGGCCAGCCCGAAATGCCGCCCGCTCGCCTTCGCCGCATCCGCGATCGCCACCGCCTCCGCGACGTTCATCGCCATCGGCTTTTCGCAGAACACGTGGAAGCCGGCGTTCAGCGCCGCGATCGCCATTGGCGCGTGCAGGTAATTGGGCGTGACCACCGCGACCGCGTCGATGCGCTCCCCTTCCGGCAACGCAGCCTCGCCCGCGACCAGCGCGTCGAGCGTGTCGTACACGCGCGCCGCGTCCAGCCCCAGCAGCTCGCCAGTACGCGCGTTGCGCCCGGCGTCGGTGCTGAATGCACCCGCTGTCAGGCGCCAGTCGCCGTCCAGCGCCGCCGCCATGCGGTGGATCGCGCCGATGAACGCGCCTTCGCCACCGCCGACCATGCCCAGCCGTAGAGGTTGCACCGCCGCCACGCGCCTAGTTCCCCTGCCCCGCGTCCGATCCGGCGGCGGGGAGCCCCATGATCGCGCGGATCGCATCGCGATCAACGCCGCTCTTGGCGAAATCATCGAACGCGTGGTCGGTCAGGTGAATGATGTGATCGCGGATGAAGGGCGCACCCTCGCGCGCGCCGTCCTCGGACCGCTTCAGCGCACACTCCCATTCCAGCACGGCCCAGCCGGTATAGCCATATTGCGCCAGCTTGCTGAAGATCGACGAGAAGTCGACCTGACCGTCGCCCAGCGACCGGAACCGGCCGGCGCGATCGACCCAGTCCTGATACCCGCCGTAGACTCCAGAGCGCCCGGTCGGGTTGAACTCCGCATCCTTGACGTGGAAGCACGAGATGCGGTCGTGATAGCGATCGATGAAGTCGAGATAGTCGAGCTGTTGCAGCACGTAATGCGACGGATCGAACAGCAGCCGTGCGCGCGGATGCTCGCCCACCGCGGTCAGGAACCGCTCCCACGACGCTCCGTCATGCAGGTCCTCGCCGGCATGCACCTCGAACGCGCAATCGACGCCCGATTCCTCGAACACGTCGAGGATCGGCAGCCACCGCCGCGCCAGTTCGGCGAACGCTTCCTCGACCAGCCCGGCCGGCCGCTGCGGCCACGGGTAGACATAGGGCCATGCCAGCGCGCCGGAGAAGGTCGCATGCGCCTTCAACCCCAGATTGGCGCTGGCCCGCGCCGCCATCTTCACCTGCTCGACCGCCCAGATTTGACGTTCGGCGGGCTTGCCATGCACTTCGGGCGGCGCGAAGCCGTCGAACAGCGTGTCGTACGCCGGATGCACCGCCACAAGCTGACCCTGAAGGTGCGTCGACAGCTCGGTCACCTCGATACCGTGCCGCGCCAGCCGGCCTTGCAGGTCCTGGCAGTACTCCTTGCTTTCGGCCGCCGTCTTAAGGTCGATCAGCCGCGAATTGCAGGGAATCTGCACCCCGACATAGCCCAGTCCGGCGGCCCATTCGGCCAGCCCGTCGAGCGTGTCGAACGGTGCGGTGTCGCCTTGGAACTGCGCCAGGAAGATCGCGGGTCCCTTCATCGCCGTCATGCCGTCGCTCCCATGCGGTGGTCACCCCTGCTGTTGTCGCGGAACGTCAGTTGGAACAGGATCGCGATCAGCGCCGCGGCGATAGCAGGATACCACCACATCTGGTGCCAGTCGGCGATCGTCGGATTGGCCGGAAGCTGCGAATACAGGAACGCGCCGATCTGCGAGCCCAGCAGCATCCCGACGCCGTAGGTGAACAGCGTCAGCATCCCCTGCGCCTGCGCGTTGACGCCCTTCGGCGTCGCAATCGTGCCGGTGTAGATCGCGCCCGCGACGAAGAAGAAGTCGTAGCACACGCCGTGCAGCGCCACGCCCAGATACACCGCCCACAGCGACCCGCCGCCATCGCCGATCGCGAACAGCGCATAACGCAACGCCCAGGCGAGCATCCCGACCAGCAGCAGCGGCTTCACTCCGAACCGGCGGTACAGCCACGGCATCGAGAACATGAACACCAGTTCGGACATCTGCCCGATCGCCAGCGTGCCGCCGACATTGGTGATCCCCGCCGCGCCGACGAACGGCGACGCATAGGCGTAATACATCGCCAGCGGGATCGAGATCAGCGTCGCGCAGAGGATGAAGATCAGGAACGACCGCTGTTGCAGCAGGCCGAATGCCTCGACGCACAGCACCTGCCGGACGATACCCTCGTCGCTCGGCTTGTCGGCCTCCACGTTCGGCAGCGTCAGGCTGTAGAAGCCGAGCGCGATCGACACGACCGCGGCGACGCGGAAGATCTGCGGGCTGGCGGACAGTCCGGCCCAGCCGATGATGAGGCCGGCGGTGATCCAGCCCAGCGTTCCGAATGCGCGCACGAAAGGGAAATTGTCGGTGCGGTCGCCGAAGCTCTTCAGCGCGATCGTGTTCGCGAGGCCGACCGTCGGCATGTACAGCATCATATAGCCGAGCAGCAGCCAGACGAAGGTCGATCCGGTTTCCGGCGTCAGCAGGGTCGGCAGGATGAACAGCAGCACGCCGCCGAGCAGGTGCAGGATCACCATCAGCATCTTCGGGCTGACGTAGCGCGCCGCGGCCATGCCCAGCAGGAACGATCCCGCGATCGATGCGATCGGCCCGACCGAGAAGGCGTTGCCGATCAGGTTGCCGATGCCGACCGTCTGCATCACCAGGCCCAGCGTGACGGCCCCGGCACCCCAGACGAAGAATTGCATGAACATCAACGCACTAAGGCGTGCGGTCAGCATGCCGCCGTTCCGATCACCCGCCGTCAACACGGCGTCCGCAGTGGCCATTCGCCATACCCTCCCCACGCAGCTTTGCTGCTTGTCGGACAACAGGCTAGGCAGATCGTAAAGCGATGTAAAGGATTACATCATGCGGGCTCGACAGGCCGTCCGGCCGGCCCCATGACGTTGGAATGCCGACGATCATCGACGTCGCCGCGATGGCGGGTGTCTCCACCGCGACCGTCTCGCGGGTGTTGAGCCAGCCCCAGCGCGTGGCCGAGCAGACGCGCCTGCGCGTACTTCAGGTCGTGCAGTCTCTCGGCTATTCGCCCAACGTCGCCGCCCGCACGCTGCGCACGCTGCGCGCCGCCAAGATCCTGCTGACCGTGCCCGACATCTCCAATCCGTTCTTCGCCAGCATCATCCGCGGCGCGGAGGAATCGGCGCGCGACGCCGGCTACGCGATCGTCGTCGGCGACACTCGCCACGATCCGGAGGTCGAGGACCAATATGCCGACATGCTGTCGCGCCGCGAGGTCGACGGCCTGATCTTCCTCGGCCACCGCCTGCCCGACAGTCTGAAGCCGCTGCTCGCCGCGCAGGGCGCCGCCGCGCCGATCGTCAACGGTTGCGAATACAGCCCGGACATCGGCGTCCCCAGCGTCCACATCGACAATGCGGCGGCCAGCATCGACGCGGTCGAACACCTGATCGCGCTCGGCCACCGCGACATCGGCGTCATCGCCGGCCCGGCGATCAGCCCGATCAGCCGCGACCGCCTTGCCGGCGCGATGACCGCGGCCGACCGCCACGGCCTGCGCCAGCGCCTGCTCGTCCGCGCCGGCGATTACTCGGCGCAGTCCGCCTTCGATCAGGCCAGCGCGCTGATCGCGAGAAACGTCACCGCGATCTTCTGCTTCAGCGACGAAATGGCGATGGGCGCGATCAGCGCGATCGCGCAGGCGGGTCTGTCCTGCCCTCAGGACATATCCGTCATCGGTTTCGACGACCTGCCGCTCGCCCGCTTCTTCCAGCCCGCATTGACGACGATCGCGCAGCCCAAGGCGATGATCGGCCGCCGCGCCGTCGACCTGCTCGTCGACATCCTGCGCGACGTCGAAAGCCCGGTACGGCAGGTGACACTACGCCACGAACTCGTCGTCCGGAACAGCACCGCGCGGGTGCGATAGGAAACGGCCGGACCGCGCCGGTCGTTGCGGCAGGCGTCACCACATCATAGCATGCGGGCGGGTTTGTCGTCGGGGAGCGTGAAGCATGGTCATATTAGCGGTGCTTCTGCAACTCGCCCCCGTCACACCTCCAACGGCGCCGCCGGCCTACACACCGCCCCCATTGCACGGCGGCCCGCGCGAGATGACCTGCCCCGTCGGTGGCGAGCGCTTCTCTATATGGCAGCCGACGATGTACAGCACCTATGGCGAGCGGCCCGATGGCAAACCCTACGGCTATCTGCCGTTCCCGTTCCCCGTATCCGAATGCCCCAGTAACAGGCTGATCGCCTTCGATAGCTTCTCGCCAGACGAGGTCGCGAAGCTGGCCGGCATCATCGACACCGTCGAATACACGCGGCTGACCACGACCGAGACCACCTACTACCGCGCCTGGTGGCTCGCGGAGCGTCTCGGCCGGCCGCCCCAGGATTCACTCGGCTTGCTGCTGTCCGCGATCTGGCAGGTCACGCCGGACGTATCCGAAGGATCGACGGCTGACCGCGATGCCGAACAGCGTCGCCGCTATCAGGAGGTGTTCGTCGCCGAGGTCCGTCGCCTGCCCGCCGCTACGCCCGCCAAGGACCGCTTCTGGCTCGAAGCCCGCGCCGCGAACGCCGCCCGACAGTTGGGACGGTTCGGGGACGCGGAAGCCTTGCGAAAAACCGCTGAAGCGTCGCTGTCCAGGCTGCCCGAGAAAAAGGGTTGGGACGCCTATCTCACCAAGCTGAAGAGGGTCATCGCCCGCCGCGACACCGGCGTCGAGCCGCTCGACATGATCCCGCAGCAGGAAGCCGACATCGCTTGCGCATTCCGGCCCCCGTCGAACGCCTTCGACCGCGCCTTCTGCGCCAGACCCGAAACGGCCGCGCGCGTCGCCGACATGCGCAAGTCCCGATAATGGCTGCGGCATTGGGGTTCTCGACCATCAGGTACGCGTCGCATTACCCCACACCGTTGGTACCGAACGAAGTCGCAGCACAGGCAGGGCGATATTGCCTTCAACTCCGCGCAGACCGGCAAAAATCGATGCGAACGGGTCGGATTCGTGCCAGTGCCGACCGACATTCAGCATGGCTCCGTCACCCCGGACTCGTTCCGGAGTCTACTGCGCGGCTTTCGGCACGAAACCGCAAGTCGGCGGCTGAATGCCAATCGGCTCTAGCGCTTCGCTGACGGACTGCTCTGCCGGGTGCTCGCCGGCTTCCCGTCGCGGCTCGTCGGACAGATGCGCTGAAAGGGCTGGCACGCGATGCACGGCGTCGAGCAGGCCATCTTGCCCCCGGTCGTCGTGCAGGCGCGGCATTGCTGCTTCACGGCGACGCACGCCTGCGGAGCGGCGAGCGACAGGATGATCGTCATCAGCATCGCAGGATCCTTCGCTCGACCGATCGGCTCAGCATCGGGACGACGATGACCTCGCCGTCGTAAACACCACGATCGCGGCTGTCCTACAAGCGTCGATCCGGGTTACACGGCGTCGCCCAATCAACGCAGCCTGCCGCTCCTTGCATCGTGAACCAACACCCGCATCGAACGCATTCGATCCGAATGTGCGTCGTTGGACTAACCTTAGCCTAACCTTCCGCGCGCACCGACAGACGCATTTCGGTCAAGCTCCTACGATCCAGCCATATTTCCAGAAACGTCTACGACCGGCTCGACCGGCTCGGGCGGCAGGTCGACCGCCAATTCGACTCGCCGGTTCCTGGCGCGTGCCTCCGGATCGTCGCTGCCGTCCGGGCGGGCGTTGGGAACCAGCGGCGTCGTCTCGCCGAGTGCCACCACAGTGATCCGGTCCGCCGCGATACCCTTTTCGACCAGATAGTCGCGCACCGCCTCCGCCCGCGATTGCGATGCACGGAGGTTGACGCGATCGTTGCCCGGCGAGTCCGAATGGCCGCGCACGGTGATCGGTCCACCAGCCGCGATCGTCGGGTTGGCGAGCACCGCATCGATCGCCGCCCGCCCCGCATCGTCCAGCACCAGCCCGGATGCACCGAAGGCCACCGTCGCCGCGACCGGTTCCAGCGCGGGCGGGGTCGGTTCCGGCTCGACGATCTCCGGCCGCAGGATCGACTTCGCGGGTTCCGCGGCGTTCTGCGCGACGTTGGCCAGAGCGTCGTTGCCGACCGCCTCGTTCGTCGTCGCCGGCTCGACCCGGTTGCCGTCCGGCCCCGGCGCACAGGCCGCCAGCCCCGCCGCCGCCATCAGCACCGCATGTTTCATCACGCCGCCTCCCCCTGCATGCGCCTCGCCCCCGGTCGGGTCGGCGGGGCGTAGGACAATATCGTGTCGCCCGGCTGCGGCGTCGGTCGGCTGGCGTGCGAGAAGAAGCGCAACGCGCCGCCCTTGCGCAACAGCAGCAGCATGTCCGCTTCATCGGGCAGATCGGCCTTGATCGCGTCGAAGTCGAACTGCTCGGTGATCCGCGTCTTGCGAAAGCCCCAGCCCTGCCGTTCCCGCGACACGATTTCTTCCACGCCGTGGCCGCTGGCGAACAATGCCCGCCCGCGCAGGGACGACGGCAGGGCGCGTGTATCCTCGTCGTGTTCGTCGGTGCCGCCGCCGAGCTGATAGACATTGTCGCGGCCGATCTCCGGCGCGAATTCGTTGCAGACCAGCGCGTTGTACGCTTCGTTGTCACTGGTCGCGACCAGCACCTGGAATTGTTGCAGATCCAGCCGGTCCTCCGTCGCCTCCGCCAGGATTTCGCCGTGATAGGTGGCGATCCCCGCCTGCCGCGCCGGCGACAATCGCTGCCAGCTGGTGTCGCAGATCGTCACCGGCACCTCCAGCGTGCGCAACTGGTCGGCCAGCGACAGGCTCCACGGCGTGCCGCCGACGATCAGCAGCCCCCGTTCCGCCGCACCGGTCACCTTCAGCCAGCGCGACACGGGGCCGATCGAGAACCCGTGCGCGACGATCGTCGCCACCACGACCGCGAACGACAGCGTGACGAGGATCGACCCGTCGCCATACCCAAGCTGGTCGAGCCGCAGCGCGAACAGGCCGGAAATCGCGACCGCGACGATGCCGCGCGGCGCGATCCACGCGACCAGCAACCGCTCGTTCCACGGCACCCGCGTGAACGCCAGGCTCAGCAAGACGGTGGCCGGCCGTACGACGAACAACAGCGCGAGCAGGAACCCCGCGAACCGCCATTCGAAGCGGCGCAGCACCTCCAGGTTCAACGTCGCCGACAGCAGCACGAACACGCCGGAAATGAGCAGGACGGTGACGTTTTCCTTGAATGCATGCACGTCGCGCAGCGACGCCAGCCGCATGTTCGCCAGTGCGACGCCCATCACCGTCACGGTCAGCAGCCCGGTTTCCTGATGGATCAGGTTCGACACGACGAACGCGCCGACGACCGCGACCAGCAGCACCGGCGCCTTCAGATATTCCGGCACATATCCGCGTGGGAACGCCCAGCCCACCGCACGCGCCGCGAGCCAGCCGATCAGCCCGGCGATCACGCTCGCCGCCAGCAGCGACACGACGACGCTGGCGATCGTGCCGCCCTCCCCCACCCGGCGCAGATATTCGTAGGTGACGACACCGCACAGCGCGCCGATCGGATCGTTGACGATCGCTTCCCACTTCAGGATCGCGCGGGGTCGCGCCGCGATGTTGCTCTGGCGCAGCAGCGGCAGGACGACGGTCGGGCCGGTCACCACGAGGATACCGGCGAACAGCACCGCCACCGGCCACACCAGGCCGCCGATGTAATAGCAGGCCAGCGTCCCGAGCACCCAGCCGATCGGCACGCCCAGCAGCAACAGCCGCGTGACCGCACCATCGGTCCGTCGCAATTCGCGGAAGTTGAGGCTCAGCCCGCCCTCGAACAGGATCAGCGCAACCGCGATCGACACGATCGGCTCCAGCAGCTCGCCGAAGACGTGCTTGGGATCGATCAGGCCGGTCACGGGGCCGGCGACCACCCCCGCCACCAGCATCAGCGCGATCGCGGGCCAGCCGGTGCGCCACGCCACCCACTGCGCACCGATACCGAGCGCGCCGATCAGCGCGATCACGAGGGCGGGATGCTCCATCCGATCGTTCGATAGCGGCTGTGATCCCGAAGGTGAACCCGAAGTTTCAGCCGTGGGTTGTTCCTGTGAACGGTATCGCCTATATTCGTTCCAAGGAGAACGTCATGGCGACGCTGGCTAGAGCGGCCGACACATCCAACGCCGCCCGCGTGTTGAGCGAAGCGGTCGCACGGATCGCAGGCTTCTGGAACCTGTCTAACGCCCAGGCAGGGGCGATCCTCGGCCTATCGGCGCCGACCATTTCGCGGCTGCGGGGTGGGCAGTATCGGCTGGAACCGGGCAGCAAGCCATTCGAACTCGCCCAGCATCTGCTGCGGCTGTTCCGCTCGCTCGACAGCTGGCTGGGGCAGGACGACCTTTCGGCACGGTCCTGGTTGGAGACGCCGAATCTCGACCTCGGCGGCCCGCCGATCGCGCAACTGGCAACGGTGCGCGGGCTGCTGCGAACGAGCGACTATGTCGACGCGCTGCGTGCCCGCGTCTGACATTCGCCCCTATAAAGGGCGCGGCATCCGCATCGTGGAGGCGCAGCACCGGATCGCCACCAACCGCCTCGCCGCCGAAGCTGTCGATCAGGCGCTGCTGGAGGCGCTGGCGGACGAGGTGAAGCCGCCGCTGCCCGATGCGGCACGGCACCTGCCGTGGCTGCTCGCCTCGCCCTTCCGCTACGGGCTGGGCCGTCCCTCCCGCTTTCGCGCGGCGGATGTGCTGCCCGGCATCTTCTACGCGTCGGAGGATATCGAGACCGCCGTCACCGAAACCGCCTATTGGCGACTGGTCGCATTCGCGCGCTCGCCGGGCTTTGCACGACCGCGCACGCCGACGCCGATGTCCGCCTTTTCCGTCGCGGTCGACGCCCCGCGCAGCATCGACCTGACCTTGGCCGACCCGGATCGCTGGACCCACCCGTCCGACTATACGCGAACACAGGCACTCGCCGCCAGGGCGCGCGCCGACGATGTCGCGGCAATCCGAGCCCCCTCCGCCCGGCGTACGGGCGGCGTGAACCTCGCCGTCCTCGACCCCGCCGCGCTGAAACCGCCGCCCCGCCCGCATTCCAGCTGGGCCTATCTCACGACCGGGGACGGCCTGCTCGCCACGCGGGAGATGAGCGATCAGGCGATGCGCTTCACGCCGGCCGGGTTCGGCCTGTCGCCCGAGCTCGCCTGAATCCGCACCCTCTCCGGGAGAGCCCCTTGCCCAAGTCGCTGACGATCCTGCTCGCATCGTTACTCTGGCTCGGCGGGTGCACCGCCGCCGATCCCGTCAACAGCCTCGCTGCGATCGGCACCGAGACGCAGGCCCCTCCCGCCGCAGCGCGTCGCACGATCGACGTCGCGGTCGCGCACTGGGCACGCGGCCGGTTCACCCCCGGCACGCCACGCTGGTTCGTGCTGAAGCCCGGCCTACCCGGCGTTGCCGTGATGAAGGCGATCGACAACGGGCTGGGCGGACGAGCCCGTCGCTTCGTCGAAACCGGACCTGACGGTAGCAATGTCACGCTCTACGGCTGGCGGCTGAGCGAACCCGCGGCGGACGGCCACGATGCCCTGATCGCCGTTGTCAGCCACGGCGATCCCGCCGTCGCCGCCTATCTTCCGGCGACGCTGTCGGGCCACCGGCCGCAATGACCTGCTGGCACTTGCGTCGCATTTAGTCGCAGGAAACGTGCGGTACATCGCGCCCAACCACATGGGTCAGGGTTCTCGCCGGATTCAACGATGACAAAGCGCTCATCTTTTGTCAGAGGCGCGTCATGATCGACCTCGACCGAAAGCTGATTGCCTACGCCATCATCGGCGTGGTGGTCATCATCGCATTGCCGATCATCATCGCCGTCCGTCGCAAGCGTCACCGCGAGAAACTGCGTCGGCGTGGAATCAAGACTTACGGCCACTGATCGGCGGCCGTCCTTGGATGGGCGGGTAGCCTAGCGGGGCGCATCCAACGCAACGCCCGCCGTCGGCATCGGAAACACCGGCCTGCCATCCGCCGACCAGTCCACACGCTGGATACGCGGCGACCGCTTGGCCGTGCACTTCATATCCGGGCCCGGATTGGCGTGGTAGACGATCCACGTTTCACGCCCGTTCGGCGACGTGAAGAATCCATTATGGCCCGGTGCATAGACGCCCTGCGCCCCCGCGGTCGCGATCACCGGCTGCGGCGACTTTCGCCATGCCCGCGCGTCCAGTGGATCGCTGCCCCTCGCCGCGCTCAGCAGTCCGATCGCATAGCCGTCCGACCAGCAGGCGCTGGCGGAATAGGTGATGAACAGATCGCCTTTGGGCCCCGACAGGAACTCCGGCCCTTCCAGGATCTGGCGACCTCCCTGCCGCTCCCACTGCAGGTCGGGGCGTGCGATGATCGTCTCCGGCCCAGCCAGCGTCCACGGGTTTGCCATCTTCACGATCGCGAGCACGCTGTCGGGACCGACATAGGGCGAATAGACGAAATAACGCTGTCCACGATGCGCGAAGGTCGTTCCATCGATGCCCCGGTGCGCGGTCCTCAGCATGCCGCGATCGACCCATTCACCGGCCAGCGGGTCCTCGCTCGCATTCTCCAGCACGAACACGCCGCGATGCGCGTCGTCGTCACGCCCGCTCGCCGCGGCGGTGTAATAGAGGTACCATTTGCCATCGATCCGGTGCAGCTCCGGCGCCCAGATCGACTGCGCGTTCGGTCCCGTCGCGGGGGGCGTCCACACCACCGTCTCCGGTGCGTCGGCAAGGCGCGATACATCCTTCGTCGCGCGGATCGCGAGCCGGTTTACGAGCGTGTGCATGTAATAATAGGTGTCGTGATGCCGCACGATCCACGGATCGGGGCCGGACCGCAGCAAGGGGTTGGTGAAACTGCGCACAGAGGGAGCCAGTGCGGCACTCCCCGTCATCGGCAAGGCCGTATACGCCGCGGCCGCGATCATCGTCGCGATCTTCATCGCCTCGACCCTTTCATGAATCCGGAAACGCCGCCACGATCGCATCGTACTGCGTCTTCGATATGGCGATCATCGATCCGTGCCGAACCCCTGCGGGCATCGTATAGCGGTCCCATTCCGGCATACCGGTATTGCCGGCGACCTGATACCATGGACCGGTCAGCCGCGGTGCCGTCGACAGCCCATAGCTCGTTCCGGCATATTGCTCGTAGTAGAGCAGCCAGTCGCCTGAGTGCGGCGAACGGATCACCGTCGGCGCCTCCCGGAAATTGGGGCTGATAGGCGGACCGGGCGGCGGATAGGGCCCCAGCAGCCGCTTCGCACAGCTGATCCGGATCGTCTTGCCCGTCGGCCAGTCGGTCGACGGGTAGCGTTCGTCCTTCACGATCGCGCAATAGCCGCCGGACCCGTTCGGCTGCACGACCGTGTCGATCGTCGCCATCGGCCATGCGAACAGCCGCAACGGCCGGTCGGGGAAGGATTTCAAATCCTTCGACAGCACGTACAATGTCCGCTGGCTGGCCCAGTAGCGTTCGGGGTCCTCCCGCGATCCGTCGCGATTGGGCGTGTGCCAGCTCAGCAGGAACCGGCCGGACGGCGCATCGAAGAACAGTTTCGGCGCGCCGATCCGCTGCAGCGGATGCGGGTGGCCCGGCACCGCGCTCAGGTCCGGCCGGTATGTTCCGTAAGGTGTCCAGCGGATCAGATCGTCCGACACCCAGAAGCGGATCAGCGGATCGTCGTCGCTGCGATTGCCGACGAGATAATAACGCCCATCGCCCCCGCGCGCGATCGATGCGTGGCCGTGATAGTCCGCGGACACGGGCCGTCCGCCATTCACCGACCGCCAGTGCAGCCCGTCGCGGCTGACGGAATAATGCAGCACGCCGTACCGCGCCTTGGTCATGTGCGCGAACAGATAGGCACCGTCGACATCGATGCGCGGCGTGACCGGGCCGCCCGGCGGGTTCTGGCGCGCCGGTAACGGGCTGTTTGCCAGCAGGAGCAGCGCGGTACCGGCGAAGACCGTGAAACCGACGCGATGCATATGCCTAGACCTGTCCGGCGAAGGCGCCGCTCGGGCGAAAGCCGCCGACATGCGCGCCCTTAGATCTGGGCCTGTGCCGATGTCATCGCGTCACGGTTCCACGCGAGTCGCCGACTTCCAGCCAATATCCGTCCGGGTCCTGCACATAGATCTGGCGCACGCCGTCGAAGCGGGTCTGCATCGTGCTGGGATCGCCCGCCAGATTCGTCCAGACCAGCTTGTGCCGGTCGAGCCAGGCCGTCACGCGCGCGAGATCGTCGACGTGCAGCGCCAGATGCTCGTTGCGGTTCGACGGCTTCGGTGCCGTCCGACCGTCCAGGATATGGAGTGCCATGCCGTTGCCGAGGTCCAGCCACCGCCGGTTCTTGAGCGGGGTGGGGATCATGCGCAATCCGAACGCTTCCCGGTAGAACGTCGCGCTCCTGTCGAGATCGGCCGCCTGGATCGCGACGTGCTCAGCCTTGGCGGGGACCTGGCTCTCCGCCTGCGGCATCATGGCCATCAACAGCAGCGCGGAAACCGGGACCATCGACATCTCTCCATTACGAATGTTTCCAGCAACCTATCCGCTTCTCCCGCGGACGCCAGCCCCGTGGTGCAACAATCCCGGCACCTCCTTGACGAGCAACGCCTAGTTGCGTCCGCAGCACTTCTTGAATTTGTTGCCGGACCCGCACGGACACGGGTCGTTGCGGCCGACCTTGGCGACCGACGGTGCGGGCGCAGACATCGAGCCCCGACGCGCGGAACGATCCCTATGCAGCGCGGCGGTCCACATCGCGATCAGGTCCGCCGCACGGTCTGCGATGGCATCGATTTCGTGATGCGCCAGATCGCTACGCTCGTGGGCGATATCGATCAGCGTGTTCATCCCCGTCAGCGCTGCGCGCGTCTCGTCGTCCCCGGCATCGGCGATCACGGCCCAGCCTTCCGGTTGCAGGACCAATGCCTTCTCGAAGCCCTCGACCCAGAATTCCCACAGGAGCTCACCATTCCGCTCGTCGACGTCCAGCAACGGCTGGTAGCGGCTGCGCTCCATCGCCCGCGACAGTTCTTCGGCATACGCCGTGACCATCGAGGCGAACCAGCGGGCGTCTTCTGCGTCTTCGAACGGCGCGTCGCCACCGCCCCAGATCACCGGCATCCAGTCCGCCTGTGCGCTGCTTTGCGGACTCACGAGGATGCCCGCGAGATAACCGTCCAGTTCGGAGAGCAGCATCGCATCGTCGATCGGCAGATCAGCGAGCGCGCCATCGAGGCGACGAAGACGGGAGGGTGGCTTGGCAGCGGCGTTCAGCATGATCGCCGCCTTGGATCGGGGCGCGGCGCTTCGCAAGCGATCACCAAGTTTGAGCCGGGGGGGTACGACGCCATCACGCAACCGACTGCTCGGCGGTGGCCGACGCTCCTGCCGGTCAGCCTTCGTGCCGCTCTTCCGATTGCGGACTGCTGCCGAACGCGAGAGCCTCTGCCGAGCCGACCGGCTGCTGGCCACCGAACAGGCGGTCGAGCCGCTCCCTGATCTCGCGACGGAAGTTCTGAATGGCGGTTCGTCGCGGCGCGGCGATCGATACCTCGTCCGCGATCGCATCCTTGATGCGCTGCAAGGCGAGGTCGCTCAGGATGTTGGCGTTGTGCAGCTCGATACAGAGTTGCACCAGTCCCACGGCGGTGGCCTGCGCCCGCAGCCCGACGTTGGTGACGTCGAGATGCAGTCGCTTCTGCTTGTCTACGGAGTTCACTGCTCCTCTCCTTTTCAGCGGCAATAACGCATCAAGGCCGTGATTGGCTGCCGAAAAGACCAAGGCCGCGACACAGTGGCGTCAGGATCCGGGGCGGCGCGTGCCTTCGACATCATCGTCCGCAAGCCCGCCGCCGAGCGACCGGTAGAGTTCCACGAGGTTGCTCTCCCGGTTCAGCCGCGTCGTGACGAGCTGCTGCTGGGCGGCGTAAGCGGTGCGCTGCGAGTCCAGCGTGTTGAGGAACGACTCGACGCCCGCGCGGTACCGGGCATCCGAGATGCGCAGCGCCACGGAGGCGGCGTTGACGCGCGCGGTCTGCGCGGAGACCTGTTCGTCGATCGTCCCGCGCTGCGCCAATGCATCCGCAACCTCGCGAAAGGCGGTCTGCACGGTGCGTTCGTAGGTCGAGACGGCTGCCTGCTGCTGCGCCTCGGCCACCTGCACGTTGCCGCGCAGCCGGCCGCCGTCGAACAGCGGTAACGAGACTGAGGGCGCGCCGGTGTAGGTGAAGCTGCCACCCGCGAAGAGGCCGCTCAACGCCGTGCTGATCGTGCCCAATGTGGCCGTCAGCGAGATACGCGGGAACAGCGCGGCCCGCGCCGCGCCGATATTGGCGTTCTGCGCGATTAGCTGATGTTCGGCCTGCAACACGTCGGGACGTCGCAACAGCACGTCGGACGTGATCCCGCCCGGCAACGCCTTCAGCGCCGCACCGCCTTCGCCCAGGCCCTGCGGCAGCAGCTCGGTCGTGACGGGCGCTCCGACGAGCAGGTCGAGCGCATTCTTGTCCTGCGCCAGCCGGGTCCGCAGCACCGCGATGTCGTTGCGCGCGGTCTGGTAGCTGGTCTCCGACTGCCGCGCCTCCAACTCGGACGCGACGCCGATACGGAACTGCGCCCGCGTCAATTCGAGCGATTGTTCGAACGACTTCAGCGACTCCTGCGAGATGCGGAGCTGATCCTGATCCGACGCATAGGTCAGCCACGCGGTCGCGATCTCGGCGATCAGGCTGATGCGCGTGGAGCGCTGCGCCTCCTCGGTGGCGAAATACTGTTCCAGCGCGGCGCGGCTAAGGTTCCGCACCCGGCTGAACAGGTCCAGCTCGAATGCGGAGAAGCCCGCATTGACCGAATAGAATTCCAGATTCGAGGAGGACGAGCCCACCCCGGCACCGACGCCGCCCGTGCCGGTACCGGTCCCCGTTCCGGTGCCGCCACCGGTGCCACCGCCGGCGGCGCCACCCAGCGCGCCGGCCGCACCCTGGATGTTGTTGGTGTAGGTACCCGACCCCGACAGCGTGGTGGAGGGGACCAGATCGGCGCGCTGGATGCGATATTGCGCCCGCGCCTGAAGCACGTTGGCCGCCGCGATCCGCAGGTCGCGATTGTTGTCCAGCCCCAGCGCGATCGTGTTGCGCAGGCGATCGTCCGTGAAGAACGCCCGCCAGCCGATCCGGGTGATGTCCGGGGCGTCGGTCGCGGCGACCGGATAGACGCCGCCCTGTGGCAGCGCGGCCGGGACCGCGCCGACCGGCCGGACGTATTTGGGTGCCAGATTACACCCGGCGAGCGCGGTCGCCGCGAGCAGGGCCAGGACACACTTGCTGTTCATCACCACTCAGGCTCCCTGCGGCGCGGGCGTGTGCCCATGCTCGCCCCCATCACGTCGGTCGTCATCGCGCCCGCCGTCGTACCGATCGTCGTCATGCCGGCCGTCATCCTCCGGCTTCACCTCCGCGCTGTGGCCGAACAGGCGCAGCACGATGATGAAGAACATCGGTACGAAGAAGATCGCCAAGACGGTCGCCGAGATCATGCCGCCAACCACCGCCCGGCCGATCGCGTTCTGCCCGCCTGCGCCGGCGCCGCTGGCGATCGCGAGCGGAAACACGCCGAACACGAAGGCGAGACTGGTCATCAGGATGGGTCGAAGCCGCAGCTTCGCCGCCTCTACCGCGGCGTCGAACGGCGTCAGCCCCTGCCGGATCTTCTCCTCGGCGAACTCCACGATCAGGATGGCGTTCTTCGCCGAGACGCCGATCGTCGTGATCAGGCCCACCTGAAGGTAGATGTCGTTGTTGAGACCCGTCAGGCTCGCCGCCAGCAGCGCGCCGACGATACCCAGCGGCACGACCAGCATCACCGAGATCGGCACCGACCAGCTCTCGTACAACGCCGCGAGGCAGAGGAAGACGATCAGCAGCGACAGGCCGTACAGCGCCGGTGCCTGACCACCCGACAATTGTTCTTCGTAGCTGAGACCGGTCCAGTCCAGCCGCGTGCCCGGCGGCAGCTTGGCCTGCATCTCCTCCATCGCCTTCAGCGCGGCACCGGACGAGACGCCGGGCGCAGGCTGCCCCAGAATCTCCATCGAAGGCTGTCCGTTGTAGCGCGTGAGCTGCGTCGGACCCTGGCTCCACGACAGGGTAGAGAAGGCGGTGAACGGCGCCATCGACCCACTCGCCCCGCGGACGAACAGGTCGCCGATATCGTCCGGCGCCATGCGGTAGGGTGCATCCGCCTGAATATAGACGCGCTTCACGCGACCACGATCGATGAAGTCGTTGACGTACGATCCACCCCACGCGGTCGCGATCGTGCTGTTCACCGTCGACAGGTCGAGCCCGAGGGCGCGCGCCTTGTCCTGATCGACCTCCACCTTGAGCTGCGGCGCGTCGTCCAGCGCGTTCGGGCGGACGCCGACGAGCTGCTTGTTCTGCGACGCCATGCCGAGCAGCATGTTGCGCGCGGCGAGCAGTTTTTCGTGACCCAGCCCGCCGTCGTCGACCAGCTGGAGGTCGAAGCCGGTGGCGTTGCCCAGTTCCTGCACGGCCGGCGGAATGACCGCGAAGATCAGACCGTCGCTGTAGCGCGAGAACACGCCCATCGCGCGGCCGATCACCGCCTGCGCCTTGTTCTCGGCGCCCGGTCGATCCTTCCACTCCTTCATCGGGATGAAGGCGATGCCGCTATTCTGGCCCTGCCCTGCGAAGCTGAAGCCGTTGATCGTATAGACGCCGCGGATCGCGCTGCCTGCATCGCTCAGGAAGTGATCGCGGACGAGGTCCAGCCCCTTTTGCGTCCGGGCGGTGGTGGCGCCCGGAGGTCCCTGCACCAGCGCGATCATCACGCCCTGATCCTCGTCGGGCAGGAAGCCCGTCGGCAGGCGCATGAACAGGAACGTCATGCCCGCCAGGATCAGCGCATAGGCGATCAGCGACCGCACCCAGCGATTGGCGGTGGACCGCACGCCACGCTCGTAACGGTCGCGGCCGCGATCGAAGCGGTCGTTGAACCAGCGGAAGAACCGCGTCAGCGGGCCGTTACCCTGATTCTTGTTCTTGTCGTGCGGCTTCAGGATCGTGGCGCAGAGCGCCGGCGTCAGGATCAGCGCGACGGCGACCGACAGGACCATCGCCGACACGATCGTGATCGAAAACTGGCGATAGATGACGCCGGTGGAGCCGCCGAAGAATGCCATCGGCAGGAACACCGCGGACAGGACGACGGCGATGCCGATCAGCGCGCCGGTGATCTCGTCCATCGACTTGCGCGCGGCCTCCTTGGGCGTGAGGCCCTCGTCGGTGATCAGGCGCTCGACGTTTTCGACGACGACGATCGCATCGTCGACCAGCAGACCGATCGCCAGCACCATGCCGAACAGGGTCAGCGTATTGATCGAATAGCCGAACGCCGCCAGCACCGCGAACGTCCCCGTCAGCACGACCGGCACCGCGATCGTCGGGATCAGCGTCGCGCGGAAGTTCTGGAGAAAGAGGAACATGACGAGGAAGACGAGCACGACCGCCTCGACCAGCGTGTGGATCACCTGTTCGATCGACAGCCGGACGAACGGCGACGTGTCGTACGGGAAGATGACCTTCACATCGGGCGGGAACTGCTTGGCGATCTCGTTGACGCGCGCCTTGACCGCCTCGACCGTGTCGAGCGCGTTGGCGCCCGGTGCCAGCTTGATGCCGATGCCGGACGCGGGCTTGCCGTTCCACTGCGCCGAGAAGGCGTAGTTCTCGGCCCCGATCGCGACGCGCGCGACGTCGCCCAGCCGCACGACCGATCCGTTCGCGTTGCTCTTCAGACGGATCTGCGCGAACTGCTCGGGCGAGGTCAGGCGCGATGACACCGACACGGTGGCGTTGAGCATCTGCTCCTTGGGGGCGGGCTGCGCACCGATCTGGCCGGCGGACACCTGCGCGTTCTGCGCGGTGACCGCACTGGTCACGTCCGCCATCGTCAACGCGAAATTGTTGAGCTTCAGCGGGTCGACCCAGATCCGCATCGCGTACTGGGAACCGAAAATCTGCGTGTCGCCGACGCCGGTGACGCGCGACAGCGGGTCCTGGATCTTGGAGGCGACGATATCGGCGAGATCGTCGGCGTCGTGGCTGCCATTCTCGGAATACAGGCCGACGAACAGCAGGAAATTCTGCGTCGCTTTCGCCACGACGATGCCCTGACGCTGCACTTCCTGCGGCAACAGCGGCGTCGCCGCCTGCAACTTGTTCTGGACCTGCACCTGCGCGATGTCGGGATCGGTGCCCTGCTCGAACGTCAGGGTGATCGTGACGATGCCGGCGGACGACGACGAGGACGAGAAGTAGCGAAGGTGGTCGATCCCCTTCATCTGCTGCTCGATGATCTGGGTCGTCGTGTTCTCCAGCGTCTGCGCGTCGGCACCCGGATAGTTCGCGGTGATCGACACCGCGGGCGGCGCGATGGCGGGAAACTGCGCGATCGGCAGGACGCGGATCGACAGGATTCCGACGATGACGACCATCACCGCCAGCACATAGGCGAAAATCGGGCGCTCGATAAAAAAGCGTGCCATCAGCGTCTACTTCGCCTGCGCCTGCGCCTGACCCTGCTGCGGCGGCTGACCGGCGGGCTTGGCGTTGGGATTCCACGGCTTGCCCTGCACCGGCATACCCGGACGCAGCATCATGCCGCCTTCTACGATGACCTTGTCGCCGGGCTTCAGACCGCCGGTGACCAGCCAGTTGTCGCCGATCGCGCGGTTGGTCTGAAGCGTGCGCGGCTCGACCTTGTCGCCGGCCCCGACGACCAGCACGGTCGCCTGACCCTTTTCGTCGCGACTGACCGCACGCTGCGGGACCAGCATCGCCTTCGACTGCGTCCCCTCGACGAGCGAGGCGCGGACGAACATGCCCGGCAGCAGCAGCCCGTTGGGATTGGGGAACAGCGCCCGGATCACCTGCGAACCGGTGGTCGGATCGACGGTCACGTCCGCGAAGCGCAGCGTACCCTCGGGACCATAGTCGCTGCCGTCCTCCAGCATCAGCTTGACGCGGGCATTGCCGTCACGGGTCAATTGCCCGCTGATGATCTGCCGGCGCAGCTTCAACAGGTCGGCGCTCGACTCCTGTATGTCGACATAGATCGGGTCGATGCGCTGGATCGTGGCGAGCGCGTTGGTCTGCGCCGCGGAGACGAGTGCGCCGGTCGTGAACACCGATCGGCCGATGCGGCCGGTGATCGGCGCGCGGATCGTCGTGCGTGCGAGATCGATCTGCGCCGTGCGCAACGCCGCCTGCTGAGCGGCGACATCGGCCCGCGCCTGCGCCGCGGTGGTCTGGGCGTTTTCATACTCCTGCCGCGCGATCGCGTTGATCTTCACCAACTCGCCGTAACGGCGGGCAAGGGCGGCGCTCGACGCGATGCTGGACCGCGCGCGGGTCAGGGCGGCGCGCGCACTCGCGACCTGTGCCTCGTACGGGGCGGGATCGATCCGGTAGAGCGCCTGCCCCTTGCGGACCACGTCGCCCTCCACGAACAGGCGCGCCTGTACCAGCCCGTTGACCTGCGGCCGAACCTCGGACGTTTCGAACGCGGTCGTTCGACCGGGCAGTTCGGTCGTCAGCTGCACCGGCTCCTCGCGAACGACGACGTAGCCGACCGGCGCCGGGCCCTGTGGAGCCTGCTGCTGCGGTGCACCGCCCCCGCACGCCGACAAGGCGAGCAAGGCGGACGACGCCAACACACAGCCCATCAGCCGCTTGGAGAACATAAATTTTCCTGCTTGAAAAAAGGGAAGAGAGCGATCACTCACGAAATCGGTCGTTAGCCGCGCCATTCGGACGCGTCAACAAGGCTTGAGAGAGGTTCTGAATTGTCGATTGTCGAATGCCCGCCCTTGTCGCGTGCGGAGTTGCGCCGGGAAAACGTCAAGGACGTGGCACGAAGGCTGTTCGTGGAGCACGGCTTCCATTCCACCGGTATCGCACTGATCGCGAAGGAATCGGGCGTTGCCGTCCAGCAACTTTACCGCGACTTCCCGTCGAAGGAGGACATCATCGCGGCCATCGTCGAGGAAGATTGCAGGAAGTTCGCCGACCTCGCCACGCTGGACGCAGCCTTGGCGGCGAAAGATCGGACCGGCGTGCGAACCTGGCTCGATTCGGCGACGTGCAAGGAGGACGAGGAAGGCGACCGCCTTTTCCTGGAGATCGCAGCGGAAGCATCCCGCAACGATCGCATCCACGCGATATTCACGAAGATACGATTGATGATGTCGGACAACATCAGCAGGGCTTTCGCCGGCCTGATGGGCAGCACGACCGTCACCCACGAACATCGGCTGCTCGCGGAATCGTTCATGATCGTATCGATCGGCTCGGTCTTCACCCGAACGCTGCACAGCGAGGCGGTACAAGCCGCCAGCGCCAAGCTCATTTCCTGCCTTATCGACGGCGCGTCGAGTGGGACCGCGATCGGCTGCGAGGCTTGATTATCGGGCAGTGCAAGGTCCGGCGACCATTGCTGTTCGTGCGGGTCTCTCGTGAAGGCTTCGCGTGCCCTTCATCGGCGACGCTGAACGTCACGATGCGCTCCTGAGCGACGATCGAATGGCAACCCTCTCTCGGGGAAGCCCCCGATTAAGGCCTCAGTGCTCGTGCGGAGTCGCCCTCAGCGCCTCCAGCACCTCCTCCGCCCGCGCGGGATCTCCGATCGCCAGGACATGACCTTCACTTGATGCGGTGAGCGGGTCGCCGTTCCAGTCGCACAGGCGTCCGCCGGCTCCCTCCACGATCGGCGCGAGCGCGGCGAAATCGTATAGCTGCAACCCCGATTCGCAGACGATATCGAGGTGTCCCGACGCGAGCAGCCCGTAATTGTAGCAATCGCCGCCATAGACGGGCCCCTGCCGGACGTGCCCGCCCGACGCTGCTGCGACGAGCGCCATGTAGTGCGGCACGTCACCCTCCGCGAACAGATGCGGGCTGGTGGTGGCGACGACCGCGCCTTCCAGAGCGGGGCAGGCGCGGGTGCGAACGGGGACGCCGTTGAACGTCGTCGGGCGGCCGGCAACGCCGACCCAGCGTTCGCGCTGCACCGGCTGGTCGATGATGCCGAGCACCGGCCAGCCATCCTCCAGCAGCGCAATCAGCGTGCCGAAGATCGCGCGGCCGGCGGTGAAGCTGCGCGTACCGTCGATCGGGTCGAGCACCCATTGCCGGTTCGTCACCCCCGGCTTGATCCCGTATTCCTCACCGTGGACGCCGTCGCCCGCGCATTCGGCGTCGAGCAGGCGGCGCATCGCCGCTTCGGCTTCCTTGTCGGCGAGGGTGACGGGGCTGTGGTCGGCCTTCGTCTCCAGCCCGTGAGGCTTGCGGAAATAGGGGCGGATCACCGCGCCCGCGGCGTCGGCGAGGCGGTGGGCGAGGTCGATATCGGCGGGGCGGACTGGCATGACACCGGCCTATCGCGGCGCACGCGCCCGCGCTACAGCCTTGTCCGATAACGCCCGAGAGGATTTTCCATGCGCCTGCTGCCGATCATTGCCGCCGTTGCGATCGCCGCCCCTGCCTGTGCGGCGCTGGCGCCCGGTGCGCAGGCACCCGACTTCACCACGCGCGGCGCGGTCGCGGGCAAGGTGGTCAACGTCCACCTCGCCGACCTGCTGAAGAAGGGCCCGGTCGTGCTCTACTTCTTCCCGGCGGCGTTCACCGGCGGCTGCAACGCGGAGGCGCATGCGTTCGCGGAAGCGATGCCCGCCTTCCGCAAGGCGGGCGCGACCGTGATCGGCATGTCCGCCGACGACGTGCCGACGCTCCAGCGCTTCTCGTCGGAGAAGTGCGCCGGCAAGTTCGCGGTCGCGAGCGCCGGGCCGAAGGTCATCGCCGGCTACAACGTGTCGCTCGGCAAGCAGATGGCCGGTCGCGACATCACGAAGCGCACCAGCTACGTCATCGGCCGCAACGGCCGGATCGCGTTCGTCCATGACAATATGGATGCCAGCGGCCATGTCGAAGAGACGCTGGCGGCCGTCCAGAAGCTGAAATCCTGATCTTTTTACGCGTTTTGTCAGTCGGTTGACGCTCTTGACCCAGCGCCAACCGTTAATGTTGCGGCTCCGACATGATTACCGGATGCTAACGGTTGTCCCGTAAACGCCTTCGCTGGAGATCAGCGGAGGGTGGGAATGGGACACGCCGGCATTGCGCGGCGACAGGATCATGGGGAAGACCTGTACGATCGGATCGGGGCATTTCTGGCCGCGCACCGGTTGAGCCCCGATCCTGCGCATTACATGTTCGCTCATGCCGTGTTGGCGGAGCCCGGGGGGGATCTGGCACGCGAAGTCGCGCTGTTGACCGACGGCGGATATCGGCTGACGCACGAGCAGATCGAGCAGCTCGGCGGCGAGGTGGTCGCCGGCGGGATGCCGCCGGCGCGGTGGGCTGGCGGCGACGTCGCGCTCGACCGTCAGGCCGAAGCGCTCGTTGCGCAGACCCAGGCGCAGGTCGACGTGTTCGCGGCCATGACACGGGCGATGCATGTCGAAACGCGCGACTTCGGTCGTGATCTCGCCGCCAGCGCCGCCGCGATCGAACGCTCGCCCCGGTTCCAGCACAGCGACGAAGTGACGCGAATCGCCACCGCAATGATCCGCCGCATCCGCGAATCGGAAGCGAAGCTGGCGCAGGCGACCGAGGAAGCCGACACCTTGCGCGCCAAGCTTGCACAGGCGCGCGACGACGCGCGGCGCGATCCGCTGACCGGTCTGTGCAACCGACTCGGCTTCGCCGACGCGTTTGCGGAGCGGGTGGAGGGCAGCGGCCCGCACTGCCTCGCCCTGTGCGACATCGACCGGTTCAAGCGCGTCAATGACGAGTTCGGACATCCCGTGGGCGACCGCGTGCTCTCGGCGATTGGCGAGGCGCTGGCCAAGACGTGCGACGGTCATATCGTATCGCGCCACGGCGGCGAGGAGTTCGCGATCCTGTTGGCGGGATGCGACCTGGCGAGTGCCGCCGCATTGCTCGACGCGGCGCGGGCCGAGGTCGCTTCGCGCCGGTTCCGCGACCGCGATACCGGCAAGCCGCTGGGCATGGTCACCATCTCTGCGGGCGTGACGGCGATCCGGGCGGGCGAGAAGGCCGATACCGCCTTCGAGCGCGCCGATCGGCTGTTGTACACGGCCAAGGACACGGGCCGGGACAAGGTCTGCGCCGCCTGACGCAGGCCGCGCCATTAGCTGGCGCTGAACCCCATGCGAAATGGCGAAGAACGCCAGACGCTTTGGTCAGGGCGAACAGAAGTCATAGTTATCAATGGCTTAGAAAATTGGCACGGTGTCTGCAAAGCTGCTGACATCGGAGCCGAACGGTCGGTTCCGCCAAAAGGAGAACGACCATGACCCAGTATTTTCAGTCCGCCCAGCGCTTCGCCGTCTGCTTCGTCGCTGCCCTGAGCTTCGCCGCAATCGCCGTCAGCGCCGCCGTTCCCATCGTTCCGATCGCCTGAACGATCCACCCGGAGCAACGGACATGAAACAGAGCATCCTCATCGGCCTGATCGGCTTCGCTTCGACCGTGATGCTGATGATGGGATCGGCGCACGCCACGCTGATCTGAAGCTGAACCGCGGGCGGTGTGCCGATCAGGCCGCCGCCGCCCCCGCCCCAGCGCCTACCGGGCCGACCGGAGCCTCCTCCATCCGCGAATAGGTCCCGATCAGGATCCCCGCCGCCAACACCTTCCCGGCCATCGCCGCCAGCAGGGCCGTCCGACCCGGCGTATCGCCCGGATCGCCCGCCCCCTCCGCCAACGCGAAAAGCTGAAACGCATAGCGATGCTCGCCGTGGCCGGTCGGCGGATCGGGCGGCAACCAGCCCTCCCGGTAATAGGAATTGCGGCCGACATCGCGGCCCGCCGTGTCGCCCTTCCCGTCGGCGACGATCGCCCCCTCCGCCAAATGCCCCGCCTCCGGTGCGAGGTCCCAGACCACCGCATGCACCAAGGGCTGCGGCGTCGGCGAATCCGCATCCTCGACCAGCAGCGCGAGCCGGGCCGTGCCCGGCGGTGGATCGCGCCACATCAAAGGCGGCGACACGCCCGCACCATCCGCGGTGAACCGGTCCGGCAGGCGCCCGCCATCGGCGAAGGCCGGGCTGGACAGCGTCAACGCCTCGAACGCCCCCAACCCCTCCTGCGCGACCGCCAGCTTGTCGGTGCCCGCGCGCAAGCCCTTCAGCGCACTTCCCAGCCAATGCGGCACGTGTTCCAGCATGTCGTATCCTTCAGGCGGAGGGGCAGTCGCCGGGCCGGCGTTCGGCGCGGGCGCGGGTGGTCCAGCGGCTGGCGTCGCCCATCGACGCCGCGTCGTGGTAGCACACGACCGCCTTGTCGGCGTTGGCGTCCGCGGCGATCATCACGGTCCAGTTCCGGTCGCCGCAATTGTTCTGCTCGCACCCATGCGCCGCCACCAGCGCGCCGCGGCGGAAGATCGGCGTCGTCGTCGCCTCCCGCCCGGCGATCAGGTGCCGCGGGCGTTCGTCCGGCACCAGTTCGATCAGCACATTCGCGACCTCGCTGCGGTCGAAGAAGGTCACGCCGTCGACCGCGTCGTTCGGCAGATGCCCGACATAATTGGACAGCGGTGTCGTCTGCGCCTGCCCGGCGATCGGCGCGGGCGCCTGGGTCGCGGGTGGCACGAAGCCGCTGGGAGCGAGGGTATTGCCGTCCGGCTGGCCCTTGCCACACCCGGCGATCGACAACGCGACGGGGAGGATCGCCGTGGCGATGATCGTGTGACGCGACATGCGCAGCTGTTCCTCCCTGCGATTATGGTCTTGGCGGTGGGAACGCGCCGCACGGACGGCGGTTGCAGTCGGCACAGAACGATGGGAGCCGTGCCGTGGACCTGTCCCGCTTCATCGATGCACAGGCCCGGAGCTGGCCGACCGCGATCGCCGAGGTCACTGCAGGACGGAAATGCAGCCACTGGATGTGGTGGATCTTTCCGCAGATCGCCGGTCTGGGGCGCAGCGAAACCGCGCGGCATTACGCGATCGCTTCGGCCGACGAGGCCCGCGCCTATCTGGCGGACCCGCTGCTCGGATCGCGGCTGATCGAAGCGACGCGAGCGGCGATCACGGCATCGGGGTCGGCGGAGACGATCTTCGGATCGATCGACGCGATGAAGCTGCGGTCCTCGCTCACGCTGTTCGAAGCGGTCGCTGCCGATTCGCAGAAAGCCGTGTTCACGGCCGGGCTGGACCGGTTTTATAGCGGCGAGCGCGACAGGGCGACGCTGGACCTGCTGAAATGAGGAATATGGTCACCACGCATAAACGAACATGCGTGGTGTGATCGATCAACGGTCGCGTTGAGAAGCGGTTGCATCGACAGCAAAATTCCAACCGGAATACATCCGGATCGGTAACATGGCGCAATTGCAGTCAGTTCAGGAGCCATTTCACCTGCGAAAGCCGAGTTGGGGCGCAGTATTCCGGTGAGTTCCATGGTTACGACGATGTTAACCACGTCCGCTTTTGCTTATGGAAGCGAATGGCGAAGCTGTTGATCGCCAATGTGACTTGGTAGATTCTGCTTAATATAAATCGAGCGATTTTGTTCCCGCGAAAAAGCGCTGGGAGCGAAATTTGACGTGTTCGGGTACAACGTTGCGACTGTGGATGGGGGGGCTTCCCGCAGCCGCCCTTGCTACTGCCGCTGCGTGCGTCCCCGCTTCGCCCGCGACGGCGGACACCCGCGCCGGCACCGCGATCACCAATACCGCGCAGCTTCGCTACGACGTGGACGGCAAGTCGCAGTCCATGCCCTCCAACACCGTCACGATCGTCGTCGCGGAACGCCTGGACATCGGGCTGTCTCATGACGGCGGCATGGTCACGATCGACACGACGCCCGTGTCGGTGCCCGTGCAACTGACTAATCAGGGTTCTGGTCAGGAAAGCTTCACCGTCACCGCCGGCACCTCCACGCCGACGACGACGGTGCAGACCGTCGCGATCGACACCAACGGCGATGGCCGGTTCGAGCCGGAGCAGGACATCGTCCTGACCGGGGCGACGCCGGTCCTCGCGCCCGGGGAGACGCTGCCGCTCGTCGCGGTGCTCGCTCCGACCGCCGGCACCACCCCGGCCGACGGCAGCCTGACGGTGACGGCGGAGGCGACCACCGGTCACGGCGACCCCAGGCAGGAATTGCCGGGTCTTGGCGACGATGGCAGCGATGCGATCGTCGGCGATACCGGCGCGATCGCGAGTGCGGCGATCCCGTTCGTCGCCACCGCCTCCACCACCCCGACGCTGGTCAAGTCGCAGTCGGTCGCCGCCGCGGACGGCACCCCGCTGACAGCAGGGGCAACCGCCGGCAGCGGCGCCGTCGTCACCTACACGCTGGTGGCCCGGATCCCCACCGATGCCGCCCTCTCCGCGGCGATCATCGACGACCCTGTCCCCTCCGACGCGGTCTACCTGCCCGGCACGCTGACCCTCGACGACGCCAGGATCAGCGACGCCGCCGACGGCGATGCCGGCGGCTTCGACGGCCAGTCCGTGTCCATCCGCCTGCCCGACCGGCCGGGCGGCCCCGCCACCACCCACACCGTCCAGTTCAAGGTCCGTCTCCAGTGAAGGAAATTGCGATGATCCCGTTCCTGTTCGCCGCGGTCGCGGCGGCAGCGAGTCCCCAACCCGCTGCCGCTGCCGCTTCCCCGCTCGCCCTGACGACGACGATGCTCGCGGAGACGCGGGTGCCGGCGGCGGACGGCAGCGTCACGATGAAACTCGCCGCGCCGAACCATGTAGGACCCGGCGACCGCGTCGTCGTGCAGCTCGCCTATCGCAACCGCGGCACCGCGCCGATCGCCGGGCTGGTGCTCGCCAATCCGGTGCCGAACGGCCTTGCCTATCGCGGTCCGCGCGGGGCCGGCGCCGCGCCGGAAGTGTCGGTCGACGGCCGCACCTTTGGACCGCTGTCCACCTTGCGCGTGCCCGCCGTCGCGGGCGGCACGCGTCCTGCCACCGCCGACGACGTCACGCACGTCCGGTGGCGCCTGAATTCGCCGGTGACCGCGGGCACCGGCGGCGAACTCGCCTTCCAGGCGATCGTCCGATGACCCGTCCCACCACCACCACCACCACCATCCGAACGACAGGAGGCACCATGTTCACGCGTACCATGCGCCTGCTGCTGACCGGCACCGCGGCCGTTTCCGGCATCGCGGCGTCGCAGGCAGGAGCGCAGACCACCCCCAACGGCACCGCCGCCGGCGTGTTGGTCACCAACACCGCCAATGCGACCTATTCGGTCAACGGCCAGTCGCAGACGACCGCGTCCAACGCCGCGACGTTCGTGGTCGATCGCAAGGTCAACCTGACCGTCGTCGCGCTGCAATCGGCGGACACGCAGGTGAACCAGGGTCAGGTCGGCGCGGTGACGACGTACCGCGTCACCAACAAGACCAACGCCATTCAGGACATCCTGCTGGACGGCGACCAGAACCTGTCGCTCGGCCTTGGTCTCGGCACCGACAATTTCGACATGCAGAACCTGAAGGCGTACGTCGATTCGAACGGCAACAACCAGTATGATCCGGGCGTCGACACTGCGACCTTCATCGACGAACTGGCTCCCGACGGCGCGGTGACGGTGTTCCTGGTCGGCGACGTGCCGGCCAGCTCCGCGCAGCTCGCCATCGTCAACCTGCACGCGACTGTCGCGGCGGGTGGGCAGGCCGGCACCAAGGGGGCCGCGCTCACCGCAACGCTGCTCAACAGCAAGGACGATGTCGACGTCGTCTTCGCCGACGCCGACACCGACGGCGTCGGTGCCGATCTGCTGCGCGACGGGCAGGCGCGTGCCTATC
The DNA here is from genome assembly GCF_016892685.1 of Sphingomonas longa. NCBI lineage: Bacteria > Pseudomonadati > Pseudomonadota > Alphaproteobacteria > Sphingomonadales > Sphingomonadaceae > Sphingomonas > Sphingomonas longa. Next base: position 115,124 of record NZ_JAFEMC010000006.1, on the reverse strand, counting down.
TGGCCTATGTCGTCGGTATTCACGACGTCGCGCTGAGCGTCACCAAATCGTCGTTCGTGGTCAGCGACGGCGTCAGCACGCTGAACCCGAAGGCACTCCCGGGTGCCGTCGTCGAATACTGCCTCGCCGTCCGCAACGCGACGCTCGGCACCGGCGCCAATGCGGTGACGCTGACCGACGTCATCCCGACCAACACCACCTATGTCCCCGGATCGCTGAAGATCGGCCTGCCGGGCGGTAGCTGCGTGTTGCTCGGCGGCGAGGCGCAGGACGACGACGCCACCGACGATACCGACGGCACGACGTACAAGGGCAGCTTCGACACGCAGACCAAGACGGTCACGGCGATCATCCCGACCGTGAACGGCGGCGCCGCCGTCAGCGCCGCCTTCAATGTGACGATCAACTAAGCCCCTCCCCCTCCCCGAGGCCCCTCCCCCTCGGGCTCCGGCACGCGCGGACCGTCTGTCCCCTCGTTTCGCGCGTGCCGGCACTTTTCAGGATATCATGCGACCGCTTCACCGCCTTGCCCTGCCGATCATGCTCCCCCTCGCCCTGTTGTCGGCGGGCGTGGCGGCATTGGCGCAGACGGCAACAGGCGGACGCGTCGAGAATACGGCGACGCTGTCGTTCCGCGCCGCGACCGGCGAAACCGCTACGGTCCGCTCGAACACCGTCACCCTGCCCTTTTCGCGCTCCAAGCGCCCGACACGCATCAGCTTCCGCCTTGCCCCTCCCGGTCGCGAACTGACCGGCGCGCGCTGCGACCTGACGCCGTCCCCGCAATACACCCCCGCCCCGATCGACGAAGCGATGCTGGCGTCCGCCCCGCCCCTCGCCGCGTTTGACCTGTCGCAGCCGATGATCTTCGTGCTCGACGCCCCCGGCGCCAATCGCGATCCCGCCGTCCGCGACACCGCCAACATCGGCATCTCCACGCCCAGCTACAAAGGCGAGATCCCGATACTGGAAACCGCCCCCGACAGCGGTGTCTTCGCCGGCGGCGTTCCGCAGGTCGGCACGCAAGCCGAGCTGAAGCCGTGCGAAGCGATCCTGAAACGCGGAGAGCGGCTGAGCTTCAGCTATACCGAGGATAATTTCAGCTTTTCGTCGACCAACTCGCTGCTGATCGATCCCGCCGGCTACGTCTTCGATTCGCGCGACGGCACGCTGGTGGACGGCGCGATCGTCAGCCTGGTCGATGCCAACGGTGCCCCCGCCACCGTCTTCGGCGTCGACGGCATCAGCCGCTATCCGTCCACCGTCGTCAGCGGCCAAGAGGTGACCGACGCCAGCGGTCGCGTCTACGTCGCCGACAAGGGTCGTTACTGGTTCCCGCTGACCCTGCCCGGCACCTATACGATCCGAATCCAGCCGCCGGGCGACTATACCGCGCCCTCCGTCGTCCCGCGCGAGGATCTGGCGAAGCTGACCGGCAGCAACGGCGCATACATCATCAACGATGCGTCGTTCGGCCTGCCCTTCGTGCTGGAGACGCCCGACCCTTTCCTGACCGATATCCCGCTCGACCGGCCGGGATCGAACAGCCTGTTGCTGACCAAGACCGCCTCCGTCCGCGACGCGTCGCCGGGTGATTTCGTCCAGTACCGCCTGCAACTGTCGAACCGCGGCGACGCGCCCGCCCGTGCGCTGAAGGTCACCGACACCCTGCCGACCGGCCTGCGGTACGAGCGGGGATCGACCCGCGGCGCGGCGGAGCCCGACGTCGCCAGCGACGGCCGCACCTTGTCGTTCACGATCCCCGACGTCGGCGTCGGCGGCAGCGTCGACGTGCGCTATGTCGTGTCGATCGCCCCCGGTGCGCCGGTCGGCGAGGCGCTGAACCGTGCCCGCGTCGCCGGCAGCGGCGTGACCAGCAACGAGGCCGCCGCCTCCGTCCGCCTGCGCGCGCTGCTGTTCAGCGACGCGATGACGCTGATCGGCCGCGTCACCGAGGGTGCGTGCGGCGATCCGGTCGAAAAGCGCAAGGGCGTGCCCGGAATCCGTCTGATGATGGAAGACGGCACCTTCACCGTCACCGACAAGGACGGGTTGTACCATGTCGAAGGCCTGCGCGCGGGCCGCCATGTCGTGCAACTGGACGAGAACAGCCTGCCCGCGACGCACCGCGCCGTGGCCTGCGACGCCGATACGCGCGCGGCCGGTTCCGCCATCTCGCGCTTCGTCGAGGGCGTGGGCGGCACGCTGAAGCGCGTCGATTTCCAGCTGGAGCCGACCGGCCGCACCGCCGCCGCCAGCGATGCGTTGCCCGTCGCCGTCGCCGACGATGCCGCCGCCGCGGGCAACCGCGACTGGATCAGCGGACAGACGCCCGGCACCGACTGGCTGTTTCCGGCCGCCGATCACAACCCCCGCGACCCCGCGCTTCGCGTCGTCATCAAGCATGCCCCGTCCGAACGGATCGCGCTGAGCGTCGACGGTACGCCGGTCGAGGCGCTGACCTATGACGGCTCCGATACGGCTCCAGATGGCGGTGTCGCGGTGTCGAAGTGGACGGGCGTGCCACTGCATGCAGGCAACAACCTGCTGACCGCCCGCGTCCTCGACGCCGGGGGCAAGACCGTGACCACGCTGGAGCGCACCGTGCATTATGCCGGCGCCGGCGTCCGTGCGACGTTCGATGCCGCCAAGAGCCGGCTGGTCGCGGACGGCCTGACCCGCCCGCTGATCGCCGTGCGCGTCGTCGACAAGGACAATCGCCCGGTGCGCGCCGGCACGCCGGTGCCCTTCCGCCTCAACCAGCCGTACCGCGCCGCGGTCGAAGCCGCGCTGGAGCAGCGCCGCCAGCTTGCCGGGCGCGAGAAAACCGAGACGCTCGTCAATGTCGTCGGCGACGACGGCTATGCCTTCATCGCGCTGGAGCCGACGACGCAGGCAGGTGCGGTCCACGCGACCGTGTTGCTGACCGAAGACAAGACCGTGCGGTCGAGCGACATCCGCGCCTGGCTGTCGGGTGCCGCCAAGCAGTGGTCGGTGGTCGGCTTCGGCGCGGGCACGATCGGCTACGACACGCTGAAGAGCCGGTCGACCGCGCTGCCTCGCTCGGAGCGCAACAAGCTCGTCACCGACGGTCAGCTCGCCGTTTATGCCAAGGGCCGGATCAAGGGTCAGTGGCTGCTGACGATGGCCTATGACAGCGACCGTGCCTATGATCCGCAGCGCGGCCTGCTCGGCGTGATCGATCCCGATCGCTACTACACCGTCTATGGCGACGGCAGCGTGCAGGGCTACGACGCGCCGACCCGCCGCAAGCTGTACCTGCGCCTGGAGCGGCGTGAGCTGTACGCGCTGTTCGGCGATTTCGAGACCGGCTTCACCGATACGCAGCTGACCCGCTACAGCCGCACGCTGAACGGCGTGAAGGCCGCCTACGAAGGCCGCACGATCCGCGCGACCGGCTTCGCCGCGAAGACCGACACGCTGTATGCGCGCGACGAGATCCAGGGCAACGGCCTGTCCGGCCCGTATCGCCTGTCGACGCGCCGCATCGTGCCGAACAGCGACAAGCTGCGCATCGAGACGCGCGACCGCTTCCGGTCGGAGCTGATCCTCGACGTGCGCCAGCTGACGCGCCACATCGATTACGACATCGACACGGCGGCGGGCACCGTCCGCTTCCGCAACCCGATCCTGAGCCGCGACGGCAACCAGAATCCGGTGTTCATCGTCGCCGATTACGAGGTCGAGGGTGGCCGGACGAGCAAGCTCGCCGCCGCCGCGCGCGTCGCCGCCCGCGTCGGTCGGGTCGAAATCGGCACCAGCATGATCCGCGACGAGACGATCGCCAAGTCGACCGTGATCGGCGCCGACCTGAAGGCGAAGCTCGGCGTCACCGAACTGCGCGCCGAACTGGCCGCAGGCGGACGCGGCGGCATCGGCGCCGGCACCGCCTATCTGGTCGAGGCGGACACGCACACCGGCGGCATCGACGTGCTCGCCTATGCGCGGCAGCAGGATGCGATGTTCGGCGTCGGCCAGCAGAATCTGGTCGAGGCGGGCACGCGCAAGCTGGGCGTCGACGGCCGCCTGAAGCTGAGCGATCGCCTGTCGGTCACCGGCACCGCCTGGTACCAGACGCAACTGGTCGGCCCGGGCGAGCGGATCGCCGCCGATGCGCGCGTCGAGTACCGCCGCAACACCGGCACGCTGTATGCCGGTACCCAAATCGCGTCCGACCGCGGCCTCGACGGGCGCGACCGCGACAGCCGGCTGTTGACGCTGGGTGGCACGCAGGCGCTGTTCGGCGACAAGCTGACGCTGGGCGCGGAGACGCAGATCGCACCGGGCGGCGACAAGGCGAGCACCGACTTCCCGGAGCGCACGCGCGTCACCGCCGGCTATCGCATCACGCCTGGCATCCGCCTGATCGGCGGGTACGAGATCGCCTCGGGCCGGGATTTCGTCGCGCACACCGCGCAGGCCGGTTTTGACCTGACTCCTTGGAGCGGTGCGAAGCTGTCGAGCACGCTGAACCAGCAGGCGGCGGGCGAGAATGGCAGCCGCACCTTCGCGCAATATGGCCTCAGCCAGTCGGTGCCGATCGGCACGCGCTGGACGATCGACGCGACCATCGATGCGGCGAACACCGTGAAGGGCAACATCTCGCCCCTCGCCGCGGTCAACGCGTTCCAGCCGGCGGCGTCGGGCGGCTTCCTGTCGCAGACGCAGACCAACGGCGACTATGCCGCGCTGACGCTGGGCACGACCTATCGCGGTCCGCGCTGGTCGTGGAACGGCCGCGCCGAATATCGCGATGCCGATACCGAGCAGCGGCTCGGCTTCACCAGCAACCTGCTGCGCGCGCTCGGCGAGGGACAGACGCTGGCGTCGTCGGTCCGCGCGTATCGCGTGCGGGACGAGGCGGGGCGGATCGCGGCGACGGCCTCTGCGGATATCGCGCTGGCGCTGCGCCCGCTCGACAGCCGCTGGTCGGTGCTGGAGCGGCTGGAGCTGCGTCACGAGCGGGCGGATAGCGGCTTCTCCGCCGCCAACGCGCTGGGGGTGCCCGCGTATGGCGGCGGCGACCAGATCACCGATCGCATCGTCAACAATCTGGCGCTGAACTATCGCACCGGACCGGAGGGGCTGTCGCACGGGACGGAAGCCACGCTCTATTACGGTGCGAAGTATGTCCGCGGCCGGTTCGCCGACGACGTGTACGACGGCTTCATCGACGTCGCCGGCTTCGAACTGCGCCACGACGTGGCCAAGCGCTTCGACATCGGCGTGCAGGGTTCGGTCAGCCACGCCTGGGACCGCGGCGTGTGGTCGTGGAGCGGCGGCCCTTCGGTCGGCGTCACCCCCGGCGGGAATGTGTGGGTCAGCGCCGGCTACAACATCGGCGGCTATCGCGACCGCGATTTCTCCGCCGACCGGTACACGCGAAAGGGGCCATATGTGACGATGCGCGTGAAGTTCGATCAATGGTCGCTGAAGTCGGTGGCGGGCCGACTCTTCGGGCAGCGGCCATGATCCGGGTCCGCTTCCTGACCGCGGCGATGCTGCTCCCGATCCTGACGGCGACGGCGCCGTTGACGATCGTGAAAACCAGCGCGGTCGCGGACGACAGGATCAGCACGCTCAATCCCAAGGCGCTGCCGGGGGCGCTGGTCGATTACAGCATCCTCGTCACCAACCCGCTGGGCACGTTCAGTGCGGGCAACACCGGCGCCGTGGTGACGGGCGAACAGTTCACCGATCCGATCCCGGTCAACATGTGCCTGGTGGTGACCAACTATCCGGGCGCGACCGCCCCCGTCGAACTGGCGGACGGCGTGGCGGCGGGCGCGCTGATCGGCAGTGGGCTGACGCTGCCGTACACCTCGCTTGCCAGCCTCACCGACGGAATCGAATTCTACGACGGCACGACCTGGAACTATGTTCCCGTACCCGACGCGAACGGGTGCGATGTGAAGGTGAAGCAGATCAGGATGAAGCTGAATGGAAACCATTTTACCGGCGGTACCTTCCGCCTCCGCTTCCGCACGCGAGTAAACTGATGCCCCCCCTCCCCCGCAACTGTAGCGATCATGGCAGCGACGTCACCGTCGTCGCCAAAATCTTCGTCACGCACAACGAAGCCAAGGCGGAGGCGTTGATCGCGACGCTGATCGCGGAGGCGCTGGAGCGCTGGTTGCTCGACGACGCGACCTTCTGGCAGCGGGTCCGGTACCGGACCCGGCAGCTTCGCGCGCAGGCGAGGCCGCGCGGGACGATGGGGGAGCCACGGTTTTGCTGAAGGACTATGATCTGCGGGACGACGGACTGGCCGCCGCGGGGGTGGCCGACCGGCGGCGACCGGGCAAACGCCACCGCGCCGTATTGTTGATCGGGCGCGCGACCTATGCGGGAACAGAGGTCGCGTGCCTGATCCACGACATCTCGGCGGGCGGGATGATGGCGCGGTTCGCGGTGCCGCCGGTGGTGGGAGACCGGATGACGATCGCGATGCGGGGCCTGGACATGGTGGAGGCGACCGTGCGCTGGGTGCGGGACCGCAAGGCCGGGCTGGAGTTCGCGATGCCGCAACCGGTGGAGCGGGTGTTCCAACCGGTCGACGAGGCCGGGCTGATCGCGCGCGCCCCCCGGTTCGCGCTGGTCCGGCCGGCGCTGCTCCGGTTCGGGGACAAGCGGCTGGCGGCACGGACGATCGACGTGTCGGCGGGCGGCGCGAAGATCGCAACACCGTGGCCGATGCGGGTCGGCGACACGGGACAGTTGCTGCTGCCCGACACGGGATCGTCGCTCTACGGGCGCATGTGCTGGGTGCGGCCGAGCGATGCGGCGGGCGAGGCCGGGGTGCGATGCGGTTTCCGCTTCGTCACGCCACTGTCGCTGGAGGCGCTGGCGCACATCCTGGCGGGCTGATCGTCTTATGGCGTGATCCCCGGCGGGGGGAATGCTCTATTCAGGGGATGTCTGGTGCGGTCGAGAAGACTCGAACTTCCACGTCCTTTCGGACACAACGACCTCAACGTTGCGCGTCTACCAATTCCGCCACGACCGCACGTGAACTCCGCCGGGTAACCGGCAGCTGGCAGGCCGCGGCCACTAGCAAGCGGTGCGGGGGACCGCAACGGGAATCGTCAGCGGCGTTGCGATCCTCGTCGCAGGGGGAGGCTTACTCTTGTCCCCTCCCCTTTAGGGGAGGAGCCGGGGGTGGGGCGGTGCCGCATGCTCATCGCGCGTGGAGAGGCCCCACCTCAACCCGTCCCCTCATGGGGAGGGGCTATATGCCTATGCTCCGCCGTCGCCGGCGAACGTCAGTTCCAGTTGTTTCGAATTGGAGGGCACGTCGAGTTTGGCGGAATTGAAGTCCAGCGTCGTTCCCGGTGCCAGCGTCCGGCGTTCGGGCGTGATCGTCCAGCTGTATACCAGCCGCCCCTGCGCATCGCGAAGTTCGGCGCGGATGTCGGGTACCCGCTGCCGCTCCGACGAGGGATTGATGACCTGACCGCTGACCGCGAACAGTTCCGACCCGTTCTCCAGCTCGCGCCGCTCGATCGGATTGTCGCGCAGCCGCAGCGGGCTTTCAGCCGGACCGATGCTCAGCCCCAGTTGCTGCGCCAGTCCGGGCGCGCCGACCCACAGGATCGCGGCCGCGCCGACCAGCATCAACAATCCGGCCAGTACCGCGAGCAACGTCCAGAACCGGGCGGGCTTGCGCCGCGGCTTGAACGGGGCCTGATGCGCGAAGGCATCGTAATCCTCCGCCTGCTGCTCCACCGCAGGACCGGCATAAACGGGTTCGGCGAAGGCGGGCTCCGGCTGCATCGGGTCCGAATAGCTGGGGTCGGCGAAGACCGGCGGCTCCTCGGGCTGCGGCGGTTCGGCCCGCACCGGTTCGGCCTCGGCGGCGAGAGGCGTGAGCGGCTCCGGCGGCAGGTCTACCGGCGTCGGTTCCTGAAACCAGCTATGCCGGCAATTGGCGCAGCGGACGGTCCGCCCCTCCACCCCGATGGCGCTGTCGGGCACCAGATAACGTGTTCGGCACTCTGGACATTCGAGGATCATGCTACGCCCCAGCACGCCGACGAAGCGCGGCCGTCATGAATGTGCCACGCCCGCGCCGCGGCTGGCAAGCGCGAAGCGGTGCGCCTCCGCACCGGCTGCCAAGCGCGAAGCGGCGCGCCTCCGCGCCGGCTCCCAAGCTTGAAGCGGCGCGCCGCACGTGCCAAGCACTGGGCGGCCATGACGACGATCGTGCAATTCGAGAATGTCGGCTTGCGTTATGGCACCGGCGCGGAGACGCTGACCGATATCAGCTTCAGCCTGCAGGCCGGGTCCTTCTATTTCCTGAGCGGGGCGAGCGGCGCGGGCAAGACGTCGCTCCTGAAGCTGCTGTACCTCGCGCAACGCCCCAGCCGCGGCGTGATCCGCCTGTTCGGCGAGGATGCGGTGGTGCTGCCGCGCGAACGATTGCCGGGTTTCCGCCGCCGTATCGGCGTGGTGTTCCAGGATTTCCGCCTCGTTCCGCATCTGTCGACCTGGGACAATATCGCGCTGCCTCTGCGCGTCGCCGGCATCGCCGATGCGGAGATCGAGCGGCCGGTGCGCGAGATGCTCGCCTGGGTCGGGCTGGCCGAGCGCGCCGACGCGAAGCCGGCCACGCTGTCCGGTGGCGAGCAACAGCGCGTGGCGATCGCGCGCGCGGTCATCACCCGGCCGGAGATGCTGGTCGCGGACGAGCCGACCGGCAACGTCGACCCGGATATGGCGGACCGGCTGATCCATTTGTTTGGATCGCTCAACGCGATCGGCACCACCGTGGTGGTCGCGACCCACGATCTGCACCTCGTGTCGCGCATCCCGACCGCGCAAATGATGCGGCTGGATCACGGCCGCCTGCTCGATCCCACCGGTGCGCTGCGCTATCCGCCGCCGCGAGGCGAGCCGTGACGCTCTTTGCGGCCCGCCGCCGCCCCGACACGACGCGCCTGCTCGACGAAGCCGGCGGCGTGCGCGCCATGACGTGGGTCATGGCGATCATGGTGTTCCTGACCGTGCTCGCCGCCGCACTCGGCCTCGGCACTGCGAGTGCGGGACGGCTGCTCGACCGGCAACTGGCGGGACGGTTGACCGTGCAGGTCGTCGAGGGCGAAGCAGCGCGTCGCGACGCCGCCGCTGCACGCGTCCTGGCGGTGTTGCGGACGATGCCGGAGGTGGCGCAGGCGACCCCCGTAGATCGCGCCGAGCTGACGCGGTTGCTGCGCCCCTGGCTGGGCAGCGACGCCGCTGATGCGGGCCTGCCGGTGCCGGCGATGATCGATGTCGATCTCGCCGCGAACGAAGACGGTGCCGCCGAGGATCGGGCAGCCGACCGCGTCGTCGCGCGCGTCACCGCGGCGAGCAAGGCCGCGCGCGTCGACCGGCACGCGCGCTGGATGTCGCCGGTCAGTGGCCTGATGCGCTCCGTCACCTGGCTGGCGGCGGGGGTCGTGCTGCTGATGGCGGGGGCGACGGCGGCGGTCGTGGTGCTGGCGGCGCGCGCGGGATTGGAGGCGCACCGCGCCACGATCGAGGTCATGCACATGCTCGGCTCGACCGACGTGCAGGTCGCTCGGCTGTTCCAGCGGCGCATCGCGCTCGACACCGGCATCGGCGGGATCGTCGGGACCGTCGTGGCGCTCGGCGTCATCGCGCTGATCGGCGGACAACTCGCGGCACTGGGGTCGGAACTGATCGGCGGCGTCACGCTGGGACCGGCGGACTGGGTGCTGCTCGCGATCCTGCCGCTGGGCTTCGTCGCGCTGGCGATGGCCGCCGCTCGCTTCGCCGTGACCCGTGCACTCAGGCGTACGCTGTGATCCGGCTGCTGGGGTTCCTGGGTCTGGTGTGGGCGCTGGGTTTCGCCGTGTTCATGGTCTCCTTGCCGCAACCGCTGGAGGGGACGACCACCGATGGCATCGTCGTGCCGACCGGCGGGGCCGGACGCATCGATCGCGGATTGGAATTGCTGCGCAGCAAACAGGCGAAGCGGATGCTGGTGACGGGAGTCGGCTCCGGGGTGAGGCCTGCCGATCTCGCGCGGACCTATCCGGGATCGACGCGTCTGTTCGCATGCTGCGTCGATCTCGGCACCGATGCCGTCGATACGCGCTCGAACGGCGAGGAGACGGCGCAGTGGGTTCGCGCGCACAATTACCGCACCGTGCGCCTCGTCACGTCAGACTGGCATTTGGCACGGGCGGGAATGGAATTGCGCGCGTCGATGGGCAAGGGCGTGCTGGTGCTGGGCGACGGCGTGCCGAGCAGCCCGCGGCTGGGTACGCTGGTCAACGAATACAACAAGCTGATCCTGCGCCGGGTCGCCATCTGGTTGGGAAGATCATGATCGTCCGGTTGCGTAATATCCTGTTCGCCTTGGTCTTCTGGACAGGATCGGTGCCGATCGTGCTGTTCGCGCCGGTCGGGGCGCTGTTCGGACGCCGCGTACTGCGCGTCTACGTGCGCGGCTGGGTGAAATATCACGTCTGGTGCGCGCGCATATTCCTGGGGATCACCGTGCGTGTCGAGGGGCCGAAGCCGACCGGACAGGTCCTGTACGTCGCCAAGCACCAGTCGATGTTCGACGCGATCATCGCGCCCGACCTGTTTCAGGCGCCCGTCATCGTGCTGAAACGCGAGTTGGCCGACATCCCCGTCTGGGGCTGGGCCGCCAAACGGTACGGCGCAATCGCTGTCGACCGCGAAGCGTCGGGCGTCGCGCTGCGCCGGATGCTGCGCGAAGCCGCCGCAGCACGAACCGCCGGCCGGTCGGTGCTGATCTTCCCGGAAGGGACTCGGGTCGCCGCTGGCGAGCAGCCACCGTTGCGGCCGGGCTTCGCGGGCCTGTACCGGTCGCTGAACCTGCCGATGGTGAGCATTGCCAACGACAGCGGCCGGCTCTGGCCCCGCAAAGGGTTGAAGCTGCCGGGTGTCGTGACGTTTCGATACGGCGAACCGGTCCCGCCCGGCCTGCCCCGCGACGAGGCGGAGGCGCAGGCGCACGCCGGGATCAACGTGCTGGATACGGCGGCCGATTGATCGCTCGCCGGGGCAACCGCCTCAACTGAAATGCAGCCGCCGGTATCGCCCGCGGAAGTACAGCAAAGGATCGCGGCGCGGTTCGAAGCGGACGCGCTGGACGTGACCGACCAGGATCACATGATCGCCCGCCTCGTGCCACGCGAACTTGGTGCAGTCGAAGCTGGCGAGCGAGTGCTCGATGATCGGCGCGCCTGTGTCCCACGTCTCCCACGGCGTCGCGGCGAAGCGGTCTTCGTGGCGGCTGGCGAAGCGGCCGGATACGGTCTGCTGCCCGGTGTGCAGTACGTTCACCGCAAACCCCTTCGCCGCGGCAAACGCCGGCAAAGACTGAACGGTGTTCGCGAGGCAGACGAGCAGCAACGGCGGGTCGAGCGACACGGCGGTGAAGCTGTTGGCGGTCAGCCCGACCGGCTTGCCCTCCACGTCGATCGTCGTGACCACCGTCACGCCCGTCCCGAAGCACCCGAGCGCATCGCGCAGCGTCCGCGGGTCGCTGCCCGCGCGATATTCCGGCACCGCGCGCGGCGCCGCCTGTTCGAGGAATTCGAGCAACAGCGCGTTGAACGCGTCGGCGCGATCGGCCGCAACCAACGGTCCACCTTCGGAAATGGCGGCTTTGCGTGCCCCCGCGATGTCGTGGCAGGGGCCGTCGATCACCAGCGTCGGCACCTTGATCCGGGTCGCCGCCGCATCGAGGCGCGTCCGCATCGGGGCGTCGCCCTCGTCTTCGTCGAGCAGGACCAGCCCGGTCGCGAGGTGCTCGCCCCCCTCCCCCAGCGTCGCCAGCGCGACCTGCGCACCGAGGCCGGAGCCGACCACGACCGGTCGCGACCCGAGCGTCTCCAGCACGCCGCGAACATCCGCGACGTGCGCGTCGAGATCCGCCGCGCCCTCGCTCGCCGCACGGCTTTCGCCGTGGCCGCGCAGGTCGAGCGCGATGACGTAGCGGCCAGCTTCGGCCAGCGCCGTCACCGCCTCCGCCCACATCGCCCGGCTTTGCCCTTCGCCGTGGAGCATCAGCACCGCCGGTGCGTCGGCGTCGCCCAGCGCCACGGCGACCAGCGACGCACCGGCTGGAACGGCGTCATATCCGCGGGGAGCGATCGTCATGCCGACGCCATGCGACAGCGCTTCGCGGCGCGCAACCCGGCTGCCGACCCGCCCCCCTTACTGAGAGAGCCGTCCGTCCTCTCCGGCGGCGGGATCATAGGCGAACAGGATGTCGGGATCGGGCCGCGGCAGGTCGTCGACGATCGCGGCCGGTGCGACCTGATGCAGGATATGGGCGATGATCGCACGGCGCGCGGCCTTCTTGTCGTCGGCACGGACGCAGTACCACGGCGCGATCGCGCTGTGCGTGCGCGCCAGCATCGTGTCGCGAGCGGCCGAGTACGCCTTCCACTTCTTCTGTGCGACGGCATCCATGTCCGACACCTTCAGCGCCTTGAGCGGATCGGTGCGGCGCGCGTCCAGTCGCTTCTTCTGTTCCTTCTTTGTAATATCCAGCCAGATCTTCACCAGCTTGATGCCACTTTCGACCAACATTCGCTCGAAATCTGGCGCGTCGCGAAGGAACTCCGCCTGTTCCGCCTTGCTGGAAAAGTCCATCACCACTTCGACGCCGGCACGGTTGTACCAGGAGCGATTGAAGATCACGAGTTCCCCGGCCGCCGGCAGATGTGCGACATAGCGTTGCAGATACCACTGCGTCCGCTCCCGGTCCGAGGGCTTGGGCAGCGCCACGACGCGAGTCGCGCGCGGGGACAAATGCTCGATGATCCGTTTGATTGTGCCGTCCTTGCCGGCTCCGTCGCGCCCCTCCAGCACCACGACGACGCGCTCACCGGACGCTGCCATCGCAGTCTGCAGATGCACAAGTCCCAATTGCAGTCGTTCCAGGCGGCCCTCCACATCGTTCCGATCATCGTTCATCGCGATACCTTTGAAAACAGCTTTTGAAACGCAGCGTTCGTGTTTCGCACACTCACGTGTTTACGTGCATTTGAGTCAACTATGTTGTATACGATGTTGGTCTGGGTGTTGACGCACTGTTGCGCATCGCTACGTACACTCGGACCAAAGGAGTAACTGATGTCCCCCGACACCACTGATACCAATGCCGTTGAATTGGCAACCGAGCTGACGATTGCTTGGCTCGGCAACCCCAACACTCGCACCTCCGCCGATGAAGTTCCTTCCTTCCTGGGCAAGATGCACGATACGGTCTCCGCGCTGCTGAACGCCGGCAGCCAGCCCGCTCCGACGGCCGAAACGTCGACCGAGTATGTACCAGCGGTCAGCGCGCGCAAGTCGCTCGCGTCCAAGGATCACATTATCTCGTTGATCGACGGGAAGCCGTACAAGACGTTGCGCCGCCATCTGGCGACCAACGGCCTGACCCCGGTCGAGTATCGCGAGCGTTATGGCCTGAAGCCCGACTATCCGATGGTCGCCGAGAACTACTCGGAAAGCCGTCGCGCGATGGCGAAGAAGATCGGTCTGGGCCGCAAGCCGGGCACCAAGGTCGAGAACCAGGGCGCGAACCGTCGTCGCAAGGCGACCGAGGCGCAGGCGGCGGAATAAGCCTCTGCCGACGCAAGGAAAAAGGGGCGGTCCGCTCGGCCGCCCCTTTTTCTTTGCCTACTGACCGAACACGCCGCTTCGATAGAGCAGGGTGATCGCGACGCGCCGGTTGCGCGGGTCGCTGGGGTCCTTGACGATCATCGGCTCGCGGTCGGCGACGCCCTCGATGCGTTCGAACCGGTTTTCCGGAATACCGCCGAGCGCCAGACGCCGCCGCGTCGCTTCCGCCCGGCCGGTCGCCAGCATCCAGTTGTTCATCGCGCGCGGATCGCCGTACGGCACGCTGTCGGTATGCCCGCGGATCATGATCGGGTTGGCGGTGCTGCGGATCGATTCCGAGATCATGCCGATCAACTCCGCCGCACGCGGGTCGAGCGCGGTCGTCCCCATCGCGAACATCGAATAATCGGCGTCGTCGACCAGATCGATGCGTAATCCCTCGTCGGTCCGCACGAACTTCACATGGCTCGCGAGCTTGGCGAGGTCCGCGGACTGTGCCATCTTCTGCATCACCTGCCGCTTCATCTGCTCGAAAGTCTTGATATCCTCCGCACGGCTGGCCGGCGTGCTGCGCAGCGAACCCTTCTTCCCCATGCCCACTTCGGGGCCGGCCTGGACCGACGCGGACGGGATACCCATCGACGCGATCGCCGCCGCCGCCGCTTTCGGGCCGGTCTTGTTGTTCGACATCATCGATTCGCCGCCCAGCGGTCCCGAGCCGCCGATGCCGAGCTTCTTCGAATCCATCAGCGTCGGCGCGAAGTAATCGGCCAATCCCTTGCGCTGCTTCTCGGTCGTCGCTCCAAGCAACCACAGCAAAAGAAAGAACGCCATCATCGCGGTCACGAAATCGGCATAGGCGACCTTCCACGCACCGCCGTGATGGCCGCCGTGACCCTCGATGTAGATCTTCTTGACGATCACCTTCGGCGGGACGTTGTGCCCGTGGGGAGCTGCCTTCGCCATCGTTTACTTGCCCCGGAGGCCGTCGAACACTTCGGCGAAGCCGGGCTGGTTCTTGTGCTTGATGCCGGAACGCGCCGCTTCAATCACCAGCGGCTGCGGATGGCCGTGGAGCGAGGCGATGATGATCTGCTTGACGACGTCGTAGATCGCGGCATCGGCGTCGATGACCTGCTTCAGGCGACCAGCGAGCGGCGACACGACGCCGTACGCCAGCAACACGCCCATGAAGGTACCGACCAGCGCCGAGCCGATCATGCCGCCCAGCACCGACGGCGGCTTGTCGATCGAACCCATCGTCTTCACGATGCCGAGCACCGCCGCGACGATGCCCAGCGCGGGCAGCGAATCGGCGAGGCTGGACAGCGTCGTATGCGGTCCCTCCACCTCATGGTGGTGGGTCTTGATCGAGTGGTCCATCACCTCTTCGACCGCATGCACGTCCAGCGTCCCCGACGACACCACGACCAGGCGCAGCGTATCGGCGATCAGGTTGATGAGCGTGTGGTCCTTCAGCAGCTTCGGGTATTCGGCGAAGACGGCGGAAGACTTGGGGTCCTCGACATGCGGCTCGACCGCGATCGGGCCCTCCATGCGCAGCATCTTCATCAGCTTCGACACCAGAAAGATGACGTCGAGATAATCCTGCTTCTTGTACTTCGGTCCCTTGAAGACCTTGCCCAGTCCGCCGCCCATCGCCTTCAGTTCGGCGCCCGAGTTGCCGATGATGAGCGCGCCGGCGGCCGCGCCGCCGATGATGAGCATTTCGTGCGGGATCGCGTGCATGACGGGGCCGAGCGCACCGCCGGTGAACGCGAAGCCTCCGAACACCATCGCGATCAGGACGACTATGCCGATGGTTGGGAACATTGTGGGGGCTGCCTCCGGTGGCCGGCATCGCCGGCGTTACCCCACCCGATTAGCGCAAAGTCGTCGCCATTCGGTTACCGGCCTAGTAACTCAGCGTAGATAATCGAACAATGACAGCTGCGACAGCTTGCTGAAGCTCTGCTGCGTCGCCTGCAACGCCGTCATCAGCTGCTGCATTTCGATATACGCCGCCGGAACGTCGGTATCCTCCAGCTTCGAGCGGAGTTCGCTGCGGTCCGTGCCAGTCGTCGTCTGCAACGACTGCTGAAGCTCGACGCGGGCAGACCGCGCGCCGACCGACGCCTGCACGACATCGACCCGGTCGCCGGCGACCTGAATCTCGTCGAGCGCGGCGCGTGCCGATGTTCCGTTGGGGTCGCCCGCGGTCAGCGCCTTGGCCAGCGTGTCGAGCATGTTCAGCGTGTCGCCGGTCGCGCCCTTGAAGATGCGGCTCGCGCTTTCGGTGGCCTGCACCGACTGGTTGTCGGCGATCGGCACTTCGGACACGTTGGTCGTCGCGTACTGGAAGACGCCGTCCGTATCGCGGGTGACCGCCAGCGTGCCGTCGGGCGTCCCGAACAGCGGCTGGCCGCGGACGTTGCGGGTGTTGGCCAGGCCGACGATCGCGTCGACGATCGACGCCAGTTCGGTGCCGATGATCCGGCGCGACTCGACCGTTTCCGTGCCGTTCGCGGCCTTGGTCACCAGTTCGCGGGCGCGCTGGATCTGCGTGCCGATCTGGCCGAGCACGCCGTCCGCCTGATCGAGCAGCGATCCCGCCAGCGTCATGTTCTTGCCGTAGACTTGCGCATCCTGGTCCTTGCGCGCGATCTCCGCCAGCTGCTGCGACACGGCGGGGTCCTGCGATGGCGCCTGCACCTTCTTGCCGGTCGCGATCTCCGTCTGCAGCTGCGTCGCGCGCGCCGTCATCGCGGAGATGCGCTTAGCATTCAGGTCGTAGAAGGATGCGGTCGATATCTGCATGGCGATCACCGGATATCCAGGATGGTTTGCAGCGTGTCGCGGGCGACCTGGATCACCCGGCTGGAGGCCGAATAGGCCTGTTGGAAGCGCATCAGCTCGACCGCCTCGCTGTCCATGTTCACGCCCGTCACGCTGGTCAGCGCGCTGACCGCGCCGTCGCGGATCGCGGTCTGCGCAGCGACGATCGTGTTCTTCTGATCGAGCGCGCTGGCGTTGTCGGTCGTGATCTGAGTCAGCTGACCTTCCCAACCGCTGTCCGTGCGCAGTTTCTGAAGGTCGGCGAGATTGCTGGCGTCGCGCTTGCCGAGGCCGCCCTTCGCCGCCGCGATCTTCGCGCCGCTGTCGAAGTTCAGCGAAATCTCCGTGGGCTTGGTGCCCACCTTGAACATCTCCACGCCGGTCGTGCCGGTCTGGTCCTCGCCCGCGAGCTGCGTCGTGTTGACCTTGTCGACCAGATCTTTGGCGACGTTGTTCAGGTTCGTGCGCGATGCGGCGGATTTCTGGGCACCGTCGACGATGCCCGCCAATTCGCCGCCGTTCAGCGACACGGTCAGGCGGTCGAAGCCGTTGACGACGGACAGGCCGACCGAACCGTCGGTGTTGCGCGAATAGGCGAGACCATTGACCGTGTTCTTCTCCACGAACGCGGTACCCTGTGAACCACCCAGCTTCACGCTGGCGCGACCGAGCGCGTCGAGCGTGACGCCGACATCCGCCAGCGTGCTCATCTGGTCGAGGATCTGGTCGCGCTGGTCCGCCAGCTGCGCCGCCGCCGCGCTGTCGGGCGGGGTCCGGCCGAGGCCTTCGTTGATCTGCACCAGCGACGTGGCGAGCGAGTTCAGCTGCGTCGTCGCCTGATTGCCGGCGGTGTCGAGATCGGCGTCGATCTGGTCGAACGCCTGCCCGGTCGCGGTGAACGCGATCGCCGCGGAGCCACCCGCGTTCAGCATCGTAGTGCGCAGCGCACCCGAATCGGGCTCGGCCGCCAGACCGGTCGCGGCGTTGAAGAAGCTGGTGACGCGACTGGCGAGTTGGTTGCCCGTCATCGCCTTCTCGATCCGGTCGAGCCACTGCGCGCCAGACGCCGAGCGGGCGAGGTCGGCGCCCGAGGACCGGACCGCCAGTTGCGCGTAGCCGTCGCCCGCACGGACGATGCCCGTCATCAGCACGCCGTTCGCGGCGCTGCGATCAACCGCGCCGACCCCGGCGCTGATCTCCGTCATCCGCACGCTGCGACGCGTGTAGCCGGCCGATCCGACATTGGCGATATTCTCGCCAGTGACGGTCAGCGCGCTCTGGTACGCACGGACGCCGGATGCGCCGATCGAGAGAAGATCGCTCATGACCGGCCGTTATCCGGGGGGCTGATTAAGATCTGGTTGAGAGCGCGACAGAAACTCCGTCATCGCCTTGCCGATGCCGAGCGGCGTGTGCTGCGCCATGTCCTTGACGGTCAGCTGATCCTGCATGTCGCGAAAGGTGTCGCTCGCCTTCGAATCGAACAGTGGGTCGGCCAGTTTTGCCTGGCGCATCGATTTCAGCATCATGCCGGTGAACACTGATTCGAATTTGTCACCGGCCTCTTTCAGATTGGCCTTGCTCGTCACCCGGCTCGAGTCGACCGAGATGCCGGTGGTCGGCGCCGCCGTCGCGGACGCAATGGACGGGATGTCGGTCACAGGACGATCAACTCCGCCTTCAGCGCGCCCGCTTCCTTCAGCGCTTCGAGGATCGCGACGAGGTCGGCGGGCGATGCGCCGATCGCGTTCACCGCCTTGACGACATCGGCCAGCTTCGGACCGGGCGTCAGCAGGAACATCGGCTTCTTCTCTTCGTCGACCGAGACGTTGGAACGTTGCTCGACCGCGGTCTGGCCGTTCGACAGCGGCGCCGGCTGGCTGATCCGCTGATTCTCGTCGATGCGCACGGTCAACTTGCCGTGCGTCACCGCCGCCGCCCCAACCCGCACCGCGGAACTGATGACGACGGTGCCGGTACGCGCATTGACGATGACCTTGGCAGGAGGTTCGGCGGAGACGACATCGAGATTCTCGATCGCCGACATCAGCGTTGCGCGCGGCTCCGCGCCCATCGGCGCGCGCACCTGCACCGACACCGCATCGATCGCCTGCGCGACGCCGGCGCCGAGGCGACCGTTGATCGCGGCGGCGACGTTCTGTGCCGTCGTGAAATCGGCGCGCTGAAGATTGAAGGTCAGATTCGGCGCGCTGTCGAACCCGGTCGCGACTGCGCGCTCGACCGTCGCACCTTCCGGAATACGGCCGGTCGAGGGGACGTTGACGACGATCTTCGATCCGTCCGCGCCTTCCGCGCCAAGACCGCCAACCGCCAGGTTGCCCTGCGCCATTGCGTAGATCTGGCCGTCCGCGCCCATGAGCGGCATCATGATGAGGCTGCCGCCGCGCAGCGACTTGGCGCGGCCCATCGATGCGACGGTGATGTCGATCCGCTGACCGGGCTTCGCAAAGGGCGGAAGGTCGGCGGTGACCATCACCACCGCGGCGTTCTTCATCGCCGGGTTGACGGTCGGCGGCAATTGCAGCCCGAAGCGCGAGGTCGCCGCCTTCAGCGACTGCACCGTATATTCGAGGTTGTCGTCCCCCGTGCCCGGCAGACCGACGACGACGCCGTAGCCGGTGAGCTGGTTCGAACGGATGCCCTGGAACCCGCCCAGATCCTTGATGCGATCGGCGCTCGCGGGAGCGATCCCCGCGGAAGCGGCGATCAGGATCGTGAGCGCGAGGAGGAGATGACGGATCATGGCCACCGTCTTGCCAGCAAGATGGTTACCGAATCGTTCACGTTTTCCGCCGTGCAGCAGCGAAGGCATCAGAACGGGCTCACCACCGAGAAGAAGCGCGACAGCCACCCCTGACGGCTGGCGCGCGCGACGTCGCCCTTGCCGGTATAGGAGATCTGCGCATCGGCGACGCGGGTCGAGGGAACGCGGTTGTCGAGATCGACATCGGCAAAGCGGACGATGCCCTTGATGCGGACATATTCGTCGCCGCGGTTCAGCGTGACGCGCTTCTGCCCCTGCACCATCATCGTGCCGTTCGGATAGACTTCAGCCACCGTGACGCTGACTTCGCCCGACAGCGAATTGGCCTGATCGGCAGACCCGCCGCCCTTGAAATTGCGATTGCCGCTGGCGGACGCGTCGGTCGGCGAGAACAGGTTGAGCAGGCCCGATGCCGGCGGCGTGATGCTGGCCCCGCCAGACGAGTCGAGCTTGGAATTAGCCGTCTTCGACGCGGCGGTGCGCTCGACCAGCACGATCGTCAGCGGATCGCCGACCCGGCGCGCGCGCCAGCCCTCGTACAAGGCGGCATAACCGCTCGACACCTGGAAGATCGCGCCGTTGGCAGGCGCGGCAACCGGAACCGGCAGAGGCAGCGGCGCAGGGCGGACCGCGGTGAAGTCCTCGACCGGCTTCTTTTTGCCGAACAGCCCGGCATGCGCGGGCGACGGAGCGGCGGCGGCGAGCACCAGCAGGCCCGACGCCGCGGCAAGCGCGACCTCGATCCACTGGAGCCGGACGGTGCGATGGGCGGATGTCACGATGCGACGCCTCACAGGTTCTGGTTGACGTATTTGAGCATGTCGTCGGTCGCGGAGATCATCTTCGAATTGACCTCGTAGGCGCGCTGCGTCTCGATCATGTCGACCAGTTCCTCGACGACGTTGACGTTCGATGCCTCCAGCATCCCCTGCCGCACGCGACCGCGGCCGTCCTGACCGCCGATGCCGAGATTGGCCGCGCCGCTCGCCGCCGTCTCAATCATGTAATTGTCGCCGGTCGATTGCAGGCCGGCGGCATTCGGGAAGCCCGCGACCTGGATCTGGCCGAGCTGCGACGCCTCCGCCTGACCCGGGATCGTTGCGGACACGGTGCCGTCGTTGCCGATCGTGATCGTCGTGGCGTTGGCCGGAATGGTGATGCCGGGCATCACCTGATAGCCTTCGCTGGTGATGATCTGCCCCTCCGGCGAGCGCGAGAAATTGCCGGCGCGCGTATAGCCCAGGCCACCGCCCGGTAACTGCACCTGGAAGTACCCGTCGCCGTCGATCGCCATGTCGAGGCTGTTGGTCGTCTGCTGCATCGACCCCTGCGTCTCGATCCGCGCGGTGCCCTGCACCTTCACGCCGGTGCCGAGGTTCAGGCCGGTCGCGTAGCGCGTCTCGCCGGTCGATTGCGCGCCGGGCGCGGTCACGACCTGATAGGACAGCGTCTCGAACGAAGCGCGATCGCGCTTGAACCCCGTCGTGTTGACGTTGGCGAGGTTGTTCGAGATGACCCGCATGCGCGTATCCTGAGCGTCGAGCCCGGTACGTGCGATGTGCATGGCGGCGTAGGTCATGCGATTTCTCCCTTAAGACGGCAGGCGCATCAGCGATGCACCGCTTTCATCCATGTCCTTGGCGGACTTCATCATGTTGGCGGACACTTCGTAGGCGCGCTGGTTCTCGATCATGTCGATCAGCGCCTGCGTCATGTTGACGTTGCTGCCTTCCAGTGCCCCGCCCTCCACCTTGGCGTCGAGATCGGCCGGCAGGGTGCCGCCGCCGCGCACGCGCAGCAGGTTGTCGAGACCCTTGACGGTGTCGGTGCCCTTGGTCGACGCCAGCTTCAGCCGGTCGACGATCTGGGGCGTGCCCGTCGCATCGCCCTGCGCCACGATCGAGATCGTGCCGTCGCCGCCGATCGTCACCGAATTGGCCGGCGGCAAGGTGATCGGGCCGGACTGGCCCATCACCAGAAAGCCGTCGCCGGTCTGGAGTACGCCCGACGGCGCGATCGTCAGGTCGCCACGACGGGTATAGGCTTCCGATCCGTCCGACGCCTGCACCGCCATCCACGAGTCGCCGGCCATCGCCACGTCGAGCGCACGGCCGGTGCGGCTGATGACGCCCGGCGAGCGATCGGCGTCGGTCACCTCCTCCGACGTCGGCGCACGCGCCTCGATCTGGGTGCCGCCGCCCTTCAGCTCGATGCGATCGAACACGACGCGGTCGGCGCGGAAGCCGGTGGTCGAGACGTTCGCCATATTGTTGGCGATCGCCGCCTGCGACGACATATGCGCCCGAAGCGCCGTCGCCGCGGTATAGACGAGCTTGTCCATCCTGTACCTCCGCGCCCCGCGTCAGATCAGCTGCGGATGTTGAAGATGGTCTGCGAAACCTGGCTGGCGGTATCCAGCGCCTTGGCGTTCGCCTGGAAATTGCGCTGTGCCGCGATCAGGTTGACCAGTTCCTCGGTGATGTCGACGTTCGAACCCTCGATCGTGCCCGACATCAGCTTGCCGAAGCCGTCCGCACTCGCCGAACCCAGCGACGCCTCACCGGACACGCCGGTCGCTTCCCAATAGGCGGTACCGATCTGGCGCAGGCCGGTGGGGGTCGAGAACTTCGCCAGCGCGACCTTGCCGAGCGGCACGATGTCGCCGTTCGAGAAGCTGGCGCGGATCAGGCCCGAGTCGGTCACCGTGACGCCGGCGAGCTGGCCGACCGCGATGCCGTCCTGCTTCTTGGTGCCGACCGAGAAGGCGCTCGACAGCTGCGTCGAACCCGAGAGGTTCAGCGACACCGTCTGCGATGCGGCGCCCGACGTCGGAACGAACGCATTGAACGTCACGGCGGCGGTCGGCGTCTTCAACGCGCCCTTGTCGTCGAACACCATCGTCACCTTGTCGACTGCGGGGCTGCCCGTCGTCATGCGCTGGTCGCCGATGAAGGTATAGACGTCCCACTCACCCGTCGTCGCCTCGACCGGCGGCTGCGCGGCCGGATCGGCGGCGGTACCCTCCTTGGTGCGGACGTAATAGCTGGTCATCGTCTGCGGATTGCCGTTCGCGTCGTACACGCGGGTCGCGACCGAGTTGTTGTAGGTCGACGTATCGGCGCGATCGAACTGGTAGTTCGCGGTGTTGCCCTTCAGCGTCGAGGTGGACGACACCTGCACCGGATACGACACGACGCCGGTCGCCTTGGGCGTACCGCTGGTCTGCTGGATCTGCAGGTTGGTCAGGCCGTCATTGCCGGTCGCGGTGACGTTGCCGTCGCTGTCGACCGGGTACACCATCAGATAGCTGCCCTGCGCATCGACGACGTTGTTGTTCGAATCGACCGAGAAGCTGCCGTTGCGCGTATAGTTGACGGAGTCGCTGGTGCCGGTCGACTTCATGATGAAGAAGCCTTCGCCGACCAGCGCCAGATCGAGCGCGTTCGACGTCGTCTGGAGGTTGCCCTCCTTGAATTGCTGCGTGTTGCCCTTCACGACCACGCCGGAACCGACCATCTTGCGCGGATCGGTCGACACGCTCGACGCGATGACGTCGGCGAATTCGGTGCGGCTCCTCTTGAAACCGGTCGTCGCGACGTTCGCCAGATTGTGGCTGATCGTCGCCATGTCGGTCTGCGACGCCTGGAGGCCGGAAAGCGCGGTGTAGAAGGACATTGGGTAGCTCCTGCGTGAAAGGGGTCAGGCGATCGGGGGCGGATCGCGCGGGGAAATCAGGCGATCGAGCGGATCGCGGAGGTCGGCACCTGGCCGAGGCCGGTGATGTTGAGCGTGGGTTCGCCGCCGGCGGGCACGGACACGGACTGGACCGGTGCCCAGACCAGACCGCGCGCGGTGACGGTGGTGCCGCCGTTCGCGGCATCTACCGTGACCTTGTACGGGCCGCCTTCGATCGCGTTGCCGGCGTCGTCCTTGCCGTTCCAGTCGTAGGTGGTGCTGCCCGCGGGCTGCGCGCCGAGTTGCAGCGTCTTGACGACACTGCCGTTGGCGTCGGCTATCGTCACGAGAACGTCGGTCGCCGGCTTGTCCAGTTCGACCGCGCCGGTGATACCGCCCGATTGACGCTCGTAGGCGGTATCGCCTTGGGTCAGCACGGTCTTGCCCACGAAGCTCATCGCGTCGGTCGCGCTGGTCGAGCCGAGCTTGGTCGAGATCGCCTTCATCGTCGCGTTCATCTCGCTGATGCCCGCAACCGACGAGAACTGCGCCATCTGCGCGACCATCTGCGTGTTGTCGACGGGGCTGAACGGGTCCTGGTTGTTCAGCTGCGCCGTCATCAGCTTGAGGAAATCCGTCTGGTCGAGCGATGATTTGGTGCCCGCAGTCGACACCTTCGACGCCATCTTGGCGGAATAGGCGTCGATGCCAGGCTGGATCGCATAATTGGTGTCGAGGGCCATGATATCAGCGTCCCAGCTTGAGGGTGTCGATGATGAGGCTCTTGGCCGTGTTCATCACCTCGATGTTGTTCTGGTAGCCACGCGCGGTCTCCATCATGTCGACCAGCTCGCGGGTTTCGTCGACGGCGGCGTCGAACACGTTGCCGTCCTTGTCCGCCATCGGGTTGGACGGATCGTAGCGTTGCGTCGGCGCTTCGCCGGCGGTGACGACCTTCTCGACATCCACCGTGGACATGCCGCTGGCGGCGTCGAAACTGGTGCGGAACACCGGCTTCATGGTCTTGTAGGCCGCCTCCGCCGTCGATGCTGAGTTGCCGGCATTGGCGAGGTTGGACGCGGTGGTGTTCATCCGCACCAGCTGCGCGCTCATGGCGCGGCCGGCGACCTGGAAGATGGAGAGCGGGCCGTTTCCGTTGACCTGCGACATCATTCGCCCTTCAGCGCGCGGGTGATCTGGCCGATGCGACCATTCAGGAACGACAGCGTCGTCTGATACTGGACCGCGTTCTCGGCGAAGGCCGTCTGCTCGTTGTTGAGCTCGACAGTGTTGCCGTCCATCGAGGTCTGCGTCGGCACGCGGTATTGGGTCGCGGCGTCGATGCCGCGATCGTTGCTGCCCTCGGCGGACTTCAGCGCCGCCTGGAAATCGATGTCGCGCGCCTTGAAGCCCGGCGTCGACGCATTCGCGATGTTCGATGCGAGTACGCCCATGCGCTTGGCACGCACCTCCAGCGCCGCACCGTGCACCCCGAAAAGACTGTCGCCTGCCATCATGGCCTCCGTCACGCCCCGATGGCGCAACCGACCATAAGCAACCGCCGTGCCAGTTTTCGGAAAACGCTTGTGGCGGCGTGATTTGCCGGCGATCGGCAAGGCGCGCGGCAGGATGTTGCCGGCCGCCGGCAACCGCCTTGCCGGGAGGTGCGCTGGAGATCGCCGGCGAAGCGGGGAAACCGAGGCGCAGGAGGTTTAACCCACGCCTCATCCGTCACTCCAGCGAACGCTGGGGGTCTCGACCGGCTTGTGCGGCGCGGTCTGGAAATAAAACGGGGGAGACGCCAGCTTCCGATGGGGTGGCGGAGTGATGGGTAAGCAGCCGATGGTGTTGCGGGGTGACGATGGGCGAGCGAGGCTTGGGTCCTTTCAACCGAGCCGCCATAAACCGGCACACCCCTTGCATTCACGACCCGCATGGATGTTTCCACCTTCATCGACCCGGCGGCGATGGCGATTGTCGGCGGCGGCACGCTAGCCGCCGTGATCCTGCGCACGCCGGCAGCCGATCTCGCCCGTGCACTCCACGCCCTTCGCGTCTTGCCGCGCCGCCGGTTCTCGGCCGAGCCGCTGCTGCTCCAGATCGGCGCGCTTGCGCGCATCGCGCAGCGGTGCGGCGTCGTCGCGCTCGACCGCACCGTCATCACCGACCGCGATCTGGCCGCCGGCATCGCCGCGATCGTCGACGGCGCGCCAGCGACCGAAGTCGAAATCCTGATCCGCGACGCGCGCCGCACCCGCATCGAACGCCATGTCGTCGCCGCCGATGTCTGGGCGGCCGCGGCCGAAGTCGCCCCGGCGATGGGCATGATCGGCACGCTGGTCGGCCTCGCCAGGATGTTCGCATCGATCGACGACGTATCGGCGATCGGCGGCGGCATGGCCGTCGCGCTGCTCGCCACGCTCTACGGGGCGGTCCTCGCCAACCTCGTGCTCGCACCGGTCGCGGGCCGTCTGCGCGCCGCCGGTCGCCGTGAAGCGTCCGAGCGCCTGCGGATCGAGGCGCCGCTCGTCGCCCTCGCGGCGCGCGAGACACCCGTGCATCAGTTGAGGAGCGCCGCATGAACGACTGGCCCGATACCGCCGCGCCCCGTCCCCTGTGGCTGGTGACGCTGGCCGATCTGGCACTGCTGCTGGTCGGCTTCTTCGTGCTGATCCAGGCGACCCGCGCTCAGCCGAGCGCGCTGGCGCACTCGCTGCGTGCAGGCTTCGCGGCGGATGAGCCGGTGCTGCCGGTCGCAGCCGAGGGCGTGATGGGCTTCGCGCCCGGATCGGCGGTCGTGCCGGACGGCGGTGCCGCGATCAGTGCCTGGGCGCGTGGCGTGCTGGCCGATCCGCGCGTATCGCTGACCGTGACCGGCGCGACCGACGGCACCGCGAACGATGTCGATGCCGCGACTGGCTCGGCCTCGCTCCTGGCCGCCGACCGCGCACGCGCCGTCGCGGCGATCCTCGCTCCGCTCGCGCCACGGCGTATCACCGTGTCCACCGCCAGCGCACGCGCGCGCGGCGTCACCGTTACCCTCGCCTTCACGGGTGACCGCCAGGAAAAGAAGCCATGATCGCTGTCTTGCTGCTCGCCGCCGCGACGCCGTCCTTCCAGAACGTTGCCGCCCTCGACCGGGCCGTCGCCGCCTTCACCGGCCGCGGCATCGGCGACGAAGGCGGCGCACGTGCGGGCATCGACCCGAGGTTACGGCTCCAGACCTGCCCCACCGTCGCGTTGTCGTGGCGTACGGCGGCCCACGACGCGGTCGTTGTCGCCTGTTCCGGCCCCGATTGGCGCCTGTTCGTGCCGGTGCGCACGCCACCGGGCCTCGTCGCCGCACCGCCGCCCACCGCCACGGCGGCGATCACCCGTCCCGCCAAGGTCGATCCGGTGATCCGACGCGGCGATCCGGTCGTGATCGAGGCGGGATCGAACGGATTCGCGATCAGCCGCGAAGGCGTGGCGATGGCCGACGCCGCGCCGGGCGCCCGTTTCATGGTGCGAGTCGACGATGGCAAGGCACCGGTCCAGGCAATGGCGCTTGCGTCGGGTCGCGCGACGCTGCCCGGATGGACCGAATAAAAAACGCTAAAGCCTTGCCGCGAACGGTCGTTTTCCCCGATGTCAGCGAGAACCGGAAGGTGCGGACGTCATGGACTCAATCGGAATCAAGACAGGGAGCATAGCGCGGATCGCGCCGAGCGCACCCGTGCAGGCGGCGAAGGCCGCGACCGAACCCGCGGTCCAGACATCCTCTGCGATCGATACGGCAGCCGTCGCCTCGGCCACGCTGACGAAGTCGATGGCGACCTCGCCGCCGGTGAACACCGAGCGTGTGGCCGAGATCAAGAAGGCGATCGCGACCGGCAAGTTTCCCTTGCTGCCGTCGACCATCGCCGACCGCCTCATCGCGTTGAAGCTGGAGTGGAACTCGAATGCAAAGGCGTGATGCTCTGATTCGGGTAATTGACGCCCTGCATGCGGAGATCGCCGCGCTGAAGTCCAACGATGTCCGCGGTCTTGAACGCGCCACCGCCGACAAGCTGGCCGGGATCGAGGCGATCGCCGTTGCCGGCACCGGCCCCGCCGCGCCCGAGCTGCGTGCGCTGGCCGATGAGGCGAACCGGCTGAACGAGACGTGCCGGATCTATGTGAACCTTATGGCGGCAAATACTCGCCGCCGCCTGCAAACCTTGACCGGCGACAGCTTTGCCGGTCACCGGCCGATGGTGAACGCCTACGCGTAAGGCGGTGGGCGCGCACTGCTCGCCAGCGCCGTCACCCGCCCTTCCCCGCCACCCCGGCGAAAGCTGGGGTTAAGCGGCTCCATCCCTGATCTGACCTCCAAAGACAGGAGACCTCAGCTTTCGCTGCGGTGACGGATGAGCCTTGGGTTCCGGTTAGCAACAAACTGGCACGCCCCTTGCTGTGATGCACTTCGAACAGAGGTGATCCAGCAACCGTGACCGTCAGTCCCATCAACACGAGCCGCATCCAGTCGGCCATCGCGCAGGCGTCGAGTACGACCGGCGTCGATTTCGATTACCTGATGGGGCAGGCCAAGCTGGAAAGCGGCTTCAACGCCAATGCCCGCTCGGGCACCTCCTCCGCGTCCGGCCTGTACCAGTTCATCGAATCGAGCTGGCTAGGCATCGTCAAGAAGCACGGCGCGGAACACGGCATGGGCTGGGCCGCGAACTCGATCGGTCAGACCGCGTCGGGCCGCTACACGGTCGCGCCGGGTGCACGTCAGGCGATCCTGAACCTGCGCAACGATCCAGCCGCCGCCAGCCTGATGGCCGCCGAGCACGCCGCCGACAACAAGGACGCGATCGAGGGTTCGCTGGGCCGGTCCGCGACCGGCACCGACCTGTACATGGCGCATTTTCTGGGGATCGGCGGCGCGACCAAGTTCCTGTCGGCGCGGGAGCGCAATCCGGACGCCAGCGCCGCGGCGCTGTTCCCGTCCGCCGCGCGCGCCAACCGCAGCGTCTTCTACGCCAGCAACGGCAGCCCGCGCTCGCTGGAGCAGGTGTATCAGCGCTTCGCCACCAAGCTGGGCGCAGCGTCCGACACCGTCGACGAGACGCGCAACGCCAACCTGACCTTCGCCGCACAGGCACTGAACATGGGCGACGCCACCGTCGTCACCGGCAACAACGAAAGCGCCGCCGATGCGCTGTCGTGGGCGCAGGGGAAGCTGGAGGGCGCGACGAACAGCGTCCTGCGCCCCACGCCCGATACCGCGCGGCTGGCGTACATGATGCTCAGCCGGATGGGGAACTGAGATGGGCAAATTGCTCGCCAATGCCCGCGGGACGGCGCTGCCGCTCGCGATCCTGCTGCTGGTCGTGGTCATGGTGGTGCCGATCCCGGCGCCGCTGCTCGACGTGTTCTTCATCGCCAACATCGCGATCAGCCTTGCGGTGCTGATGGTCGCGCTGAACGCGCAGAAGCCGCTCGACTTTTCGTCCTTCCCGACCGTGCTGCTGTTCGCGACGCTGTTCCGCCTCGGCCTCAACGTCGCCTCGACCCGCATCGTGCTGGTCCACGGGCATGAGGGCGAGAGCGCGGCGGGCCACGTCATCGAGGCGTTCGGCACGTTCCTGATCGGCGGCGACTATGTCGTCGGCATCTTCGTGTTCGCGATCCTGATGATCATCAACCTGATCGTCGTGACCAAGGGCGCGGGCCGCGTGTCCGAGGTCAGCGCGCGCTTCACCCTAGATGCGTTGCCCGGCAAGCAGATGGCGATCGACGCCGACCTGAACGCCGGCCTCATCACGCCCGATGAAGCCAAGGCGCGCCGCGTCGAAGTCTCGACCGAAGCCGATTTCTACGGTTCGATGGACGGTTCGTCCAAGTTCGTGAAGGGCGACGCCGTCGCCGCGATGCTGATCCTGGCGGCGAACGTCGTCGGCGGCCTGATCCTCGGGCCGGTCAGCCACGGCATGTCGATCGCCGACGCCGCCAAAGGCTATATCCTGCTCGCCATCGGCGACGCGCTGGTCGCGCAGTTGCCGTCGTTGATGCTGTCGATCGCCGCCGCCGCGATCGTGACCCGCGTGTCGTCCGACAAGGATCTCGCCGGCCAGATCGGCGGCCAGTTCGGGTCGCCCCGCACCTGGACCCCCGTCGCGGTCATCCTGGGCCTGCTCGGCCTGCTGCCGGGAATGCCGCACCTCATCATCCTGACCGCTGCCGGTATCGCCGGTTTCGCCGCGTGGAAGCTGCGCCAGATCGCCGCCCGCCCCGCCTTCGTCCCCGCCCCTATCGCCGAGGAAACGCCCGATCCATCGAAGATCGCATGGGACGAGGTCACCGACGCGATGCAGGTCAATCTCGACATCGGCTACGGCCTCGTGCCGCTGGTGGACGAGCGTCGCGGTGCGCCGCTGATGGGCCGGATCACCGGCGTCCGCCGGCAATTGTCGAAGGAGTTGGGCTTCGTCGTGCCGCAATGCCGGGTGCGCGACGACATCAATCTCGCCCCATACACCTATCGCATCATGGTCAACGGCGTCTGCGTCGGCGAGGATCAGGTGTCGCCCGACGAGATGCTGGCGCTCGACACCGGTCAGGCCTTCGGCTCGCTGTCCGGCAAGGCGACCAAGGACCCGACCTTCGGCCTCGACGCCACCTGGATCGCGTCCGGTGACGCCGATGCGGCGACCGGCGCGGGCTATCTGGTGGTCGATCCCGGCACCGTCATGGCGACGCATCTGAACCACGTGCTGGGCGTGCATGCGTCCGAGCTGCTGGGGCCGGACGAGGTCCAGTCGCTGCTCGACGGGCTGAAGGATCGCGCCGGCCAGCTGGTGGCGTCGCTCTGCCCCGCCCCGCTGCCGCTGACGACGCTGACCGCGGTCCTGAAGGGACTGCTGGCCGAGAACATCTCGCTCAAGGAATTCCGCCGCATCGCCGCCGCGCTCGCCACCGCCGCGCAGCGCACCCACGATCCGGAGGAGCTGATGGAGGCGATCCGCCCCGCACTCGGCCCGCTCATCATCCAGAAACTGTGCGGCGTCCGCGAGCCGCTGCGCGTCATGACGCTGGAGGGACAATTGGAAGGTCTGCTGGGACAGGCGATGCGCGCGGATACCGCCCGTCGCCACGTCATCGAACCCGATCTCGGCCGGCGTATCGTCGAGGCGCTGCAGATGGCGGCACAGCCGCTGCTGGCGGAGGCCAAGCCCTTCGCCCTCGTCGTTCAGCCCACGATCCGCATCGCCGTGCGCAAGCTGGTCAAGACCTGTCTTCCCGACACGCCGGTGCTGTCGTTCTTCGAAGTGCCCGAGGAGAAGGCCGTGGAGGTCGTCGCGATCATCGGCGGCGCGCATCAGCCGCAGGCGCTGGCCGCATGAGCGCCGAACCGATGCGCCATGCGTTCGCCGATGCCAGCCCGCTGATGGCCGGCCCGGTCGCGGCCCCCCTCACCTATCGCCCCGGCCAGCGCGCCACCGACCGCGACGCACTGGTGCGGCAGCATCTGCCGCTGGTGCGCAGGCTGGCGTGGCATGTGCACGGATCGATGTCGACGATCGTCGAGGTCGAGGATCTGGTGCAGGTCGGCCTCGTCGCGCTGGTCGAGGCGGCGGCCGGGTTCGAGGATCGCGGGCAGGTCACGTTCAAGCAATATTGCGTCACGCGCGTACGCGGCGCGATGATCGACGAACTGCGGCGTCAGGCGACCACCACGCGCGGCGCGATGAAGCGGAGGCGGCTCTATAGCAACGCGGTCGCGGAGCTGACCCGCGCCACCGGCCGCGCGCCGGACGAGGCGACGCTCGCGATGAAGCTGGACGTGACGGTCGAGCGGCTGCGCACCGACTATGCCACGGCGGAAGCGGTCCGATTCGACTCAATCGACGAAGTCTATGCCGACGACCTGCCCTGGTTCGCCGATAACGGCCCCGACGCGTTCGAGCAGCTGGCCGAAGGCGAGGTGCGCACGCGGCTGATCGCAGCGATCACCGCCCTGCCGGAGCGCGAGGCGCAGGTGATCCAGCTCTACTATATCGAGGAACTCAACCTGGAGGAAATCGGGCAGGTGCTGGGCGTCGGCGCAGCGCGGGTCTGCCAGATCAAGGCGGCGGCACACGCAAGGCTGAAAAAGGCGATGGGACGCAGCTAAACGATTGTTGCGGCACAACATGAAACCGCTGTTACTTTTTTACCTCAGGTCGTTCCGAAACGGGACTAGGCCTTTACGAACAAGATTAACCTTGCTTTAACCTTCGTATCGCGGGCCGGAGAACGGCCCCGCATAACGGGGGTTTAAAGACCATGAAGAAGTACGCACTCGCCGCGGTCGCGGCGCTCGTCGTCGCGCAGCCGGCATCGGCTATTACGATCAACCTGTTCAACACGGGCGGAGTCGAGCAGGGCACGGCTGCCTATAACGGCTTCCGCACCGCGGCGAACTTCTGGGAAAGCGTGCTTCGCAACAACAGCAGCGTGAACCTCAACGTCGGCTTCAGCGCGCTCGGGCCGGGCATTCTGGGTTCCACCGGCAGCACGACGAACGTCGCCTATACCGGCGACGTGCTCCGCGCGCTCGACCGCTCGCGCACCACCGCGCTCGACATGCAGACGTTGCTGCCCAACACCCGCAGCAGCAACTTCGTCGGCGGCGTGGCCGTCGATGCGGTCATCTCCGGCCCGAATGCGAACGGCAACGGCGTGCAACTGCCGTTGACCCGCGTCATCGACAACGATGCCAGCGCCAACAATTCGGCGCTGTCGGCCAACACTTCGCTGATGAAGGCGCTCGGCCTGACGCCGACATACGCCGCGAACAACCCGAACCAGATCGATGGCTCGGTCAGCTTCTCGTCCAGCTTCGCCTTCGACTTCAACGCCAGCGACGGCATCACTGCCGGCAGCTTCGACTTCCTGGCCGTCGCGATCCACGAGATCGGCCACGCGCTCGGCTTTCGGTCGGGCGTCGACGTCTATGACGGCAACACGGGTTTCGGCGGCAACCTGAACGGTTTCGCGATCATGTCGATCTGGGACCTGTTCCGCTACAGCGAGCAGAGCGCATCGGCGGGCGTGCTGGACTGGGCGATCGGCGGCAATCCGTATTTCTCGCTCGATCGCGGCCAGACGATCTACGACGCCAACTCGTACTTCTCCACTGGTCGCGCCAACGGCAACGGCCAGCAGGCGTCGCATTGGCTCGACACGCCGCCATCGCCCGAAATCCTCGGCCTGCTCGATCCGACGCTCGGCCGCGGCCAGATGGGTGCCGTCGAGGCGCTCGATCTCGCCGCCTATGACGCGATGGGCTGGGACGTTCGTCTCGACGTGCTGAGGAACAGGGATGCCTATTTCTCGACCGGCTTCATCCAGTCGGTCGGCGGCAACCTCGCCGTGCCGGAGCCCGCGACGTGGGCGATGATGATCGGCGGCTTCGGGCTGGTCGGTGGCGCTCTCCGCCGTCGCCGCGCGGTGAAGACGACCGTCAGCTTCGCCTGACCGAACGCATGCGCGGCCCGGTGGGTCGCGCGTCGCGCTCCTAAACGGAGAGTCGAAAACGGAAAACCCCGGCGGTCTCGCGACCGTCGGGGTTTTCTTCGCCCTATCGCCAATGCCTGGGGAGGCGGCGAATAGGGCCGATGCCGGCGCCCTGTCAGGCTTGGGGGGCTGGCGCCGGGATCGATCCGACCGTTCGGATTACTGGAGCAGCTTCAGCACGGACTGCTGCGACTGGTTCGCCTGGGCGAGCATCGCGGTCGAAGCCTGGCTGAGGATCTGCGCCTTGGCGAGGGCGGTCGATTCGGCGGAGAAGTCCGCGTCCTCAATCCGGCTCTTGGCATCCATCAGGTTGGTCGACGTGGTGGTCAGGTTGTTGACCGTCGACTGAAGGCGGTTCTGCACCGCACCCAGATCGCCGCGACCGGCGGAGATTTTGTCAAGCGCCGCATCGATCACCGCCATCGCTGCCGAGGCTCCGGTCTGGCTACCAATCGACACCGCCGACGTGCTGCCGACTGTCAGGCCCGCATCGGCCGTGCCCGTGCCGGTGATGTTCAGCGCCGCGCCCGGCTCCGCCGTCAGGGTGACGCGACCGACCGCCGCCGTCGTGACCGAGGCCAAGCTGGCATTGTCGATGCCCTTGGCATCGGACAGGCCGGTGGTCGTGCCGCCGAGCGTGATGTTGGTGCCGTCCTTGGCGGTCAGCTTCAGTCGACCGCTCTCGGTGCTGGCGACGATGTTGCCACCCGAGCCCGACACCTGATTGATCTTGGCGGCCAACGCCTCTGCGTTGCTTTCGGCCGGGCTGAGCGTAACGGACAGGCCGTTGATCGTCAGCGCGCCGGAGCTGGCGACCGCACCAACGGCGACGGTCATCGAGTTTTCTGCCGTCGCCGAGACGCGGGTCGTGCTGCTCTGTGCATTGACCGCCGTGGCGACCAAGCTGGCGTTGGCCGACGCTGCGATGATGTCGGCGCCGCCGTTGATCTGCAAATCGCCTGCACCCAGGGCAGCGGTCACGACTGTGCTCGTCACCTGCGCCTGAAGACCGAGGTCGGCGCTGGTCGCCTTGACCATCTTCATGTCGATCGTCTCGCCGGAGTTGATGCCGGTCTGGAGCTTGATCGTGCTGGCGCTGCCGTCGAGCAGCTTGACACCGTTGAAGGTGGTGGTCTTGCTGACATTGGCGATTTCGCTGGTCAGCTGCGACATCTCGGCCTGCAGGGCGGTGCGATCCGAGTCGCGCAGTGTGCCGGTGGCCGACTGGGTGGCCAGTTCCTTCATACGCTGCAACATCGAGGTGACCTCGCCGAGCGCGCCTTCCGCGGTCTGCGCCAGGCTCATGCCGTCGTTGGCGTTGCGGACGGCCATCGCCATGCTGCGCGCCTGGCTCGCCATGCGGTTCGAGATCGCCAGGCCGGCGGCGTCGTCCTTGGCCGAATTGATACGCTTGCCGGTCGAGAGGCGCTCCATTGCCGTCGACAGCGCGGAGGACGCGCTCATCGAAGCGTTGGCAGCGCGCATTGCCGAGGTGTTGGTCGCGATAACGGTCATCATCTGTCTCCGTTGGTCTACGGCTTCCCCGCCGCCCCCAGAGCGGAGGGCCGAGCCGTCACAGCAAGGAACGACAGGGAAGGCCGCGACTTAAGCGGAAAAAATGAGCGGTCGCGAAATAGCTTTCGGCGGCGGATCGGCACCCTCACGGGTGTGTCCGCGCCCGTAGGATGAACCCCGCGTACGACACGCTCGCGCGCGCCCGGAAAATATCTGCCGCCCCCGGCAAGGTGTTTACTCCGCGTTTACCGAACCGGGCGCAAAGCTTCAGCATTCCAGGGGGTATTCAGCCTTGCGTTCGATTTTTCCGTCTGCCGCCGTCACCCAGACCCGCTACGCGCTGCTGTCGTCGTTGCGCGCGCAGGGGCTCGGTATCGGCTCGTTCGAAACCGGCCAGCCCTTGCCGGGCGACCTGTTCATGGTCTGCGCCGGGGAGGCCGCTCCGGCTCCCGCGCGCACCGTGATCCTCGCCGAGCCGACACCGGGCGAAGGTCCGTCCGTGGTGCCGGGTCGCGACGGTGCGCCGCACCGCGTGACCTTCGACGCCAACGATGCCGCGGTGGGTTCCGCGATGGTCCGCGCGCTGGTCGGCGGGCCGGAGATGCCGACCGCCGCCGATCCGGAGACGCTGGCGCTGTTCGCGCTGGCCGAACGGGTGGCGCAGGCGGACATCACCGTCCTCATCAACGGCCCCACCGGCACCGGCAAGGAAGTGCTGGCACGCGCGATCCATATGGGATCGACCCGCGCCGCCAAGCCCTTCATTGCGATCAACTGCGCAGCCCTGCCCGAATCGATGCTGGAAGCGTTGCTGTTCGGTCACCAGAAGGGCGCGTTCACCGGCGCGTCTTCGGGTGGCGAGGGCTTTTTCCGCGCGGCGGAGGGCGGCACGATCCTGCTCGACGAGATCGCGGAGATGCCGCTGTCGCTTCAGGCGAAGCTGCTGCGCGTGTTGCAGGAGCGCGAGGTGGTGCCGATCGGCGCCTCCGTGCCGCAGCCGATCGACGTGCGCGTCGTCGCCTGCGCCAACCGCGACCTCCAGTCCGAAGTCGCCGCAGGCCGCTTCCGCGCCGATCTCTATTACCGCCTCGCCGTCTTCCCGCTGACGACGCGCTCGCTCGCCGACCGGCCGCAGGATATCCCGGCGCTCGCCGCGACGATGATCCTGCGCCATGCCGGCACCCGCGCCGTGGTGCCGTGGCCGACGCACCGCGCGATCGAGGCGCTGGTCCAGCACGACTGGCCAGGCAATGTCCGCGAGCTGGAGAATGTGATCCAGCGCGCGCTGCTCTTCGCCGGCGGTGCCACGATCGAGGCCGAGCATATCGTGTTCGACCGCCGCGTCGCCTTCACCTTCCAGCCCGCGTCCGCCCCCGTGCAGGCGGCGGCTCCGGTCGAGGCGACGTCACCCTCCACCTTGGGCAACGTCGTGCAGATGAGCGAGTTCGCGGCGATCCGCGAGACGCTGAAGGCGTGCGGCGGCAGCAGGATCGAGACGGCGAAGCGGCTCGGCATTTCCGAACGGACGCTGCGCTATCGCCTCGCCAAGGCGCGCGAACAGGGTGAGGATCTCGCCCGGGTGGCCAACTCGTGAGCGTCGGTCCAGTCGGCGGTGTCGGCGGCATCGACCGCGTGATGCAGCTTCGCGCCCAGATCCTCGAACGCAATCAGGCGCTCGCCCGCGCCAGCGCCGCGCCGGCTCCCACTGCCGCGACGGAGGCGAAGCCGACCAGCTTCGCCGACACGCTGGAAGGTGCGCTGAAGAGCGTCAACGACAGCCAGAACGAGGCCGCCAAGCTCTCCGAAAGCTACGAGCGCGGCGAGACGGTCGACATCGCCAAGGTGATGCTCGCCCGCCAGCAGGCCAGCGTCGGCTTCGAAGCCACGCTGCAGGTCCGAAACAAACTGCTGTCCGCCTACAAGGACATCATGAGCATGCCGGTCTAAGCCATGAGCACCGCCCTCACCACCACCTCCGCCGGCGGCCCCGAACGGTTCGCCAATCCCCTCCGCCAGATCCAGGGCGTCATGGCGCAGCCGGCCGTGCGCCGGACCGCGCCGATGGCGCTGATGGTCGGCCTGATCGGTGCCGCCGCGCTGGCATGGACCAGCCTGTCGACGCCGCCGCAGAAGACCTTGTTCTCCGGTCTCGCCGATGCGGACAAGGCCGCGGTCGTGCAGAGTCTGGAACAGGCGAGCATCACCGCGCATGTCGACGACGGCACCGGCGCGATCACCGTCGACGAAGACGCGTACAGCAAGGCGCGGATGCTGCTGGCGTCGCAGGGCCTGCCCAAGGCGGCACCCGGCGGCTACGCGATCCTCGACCAGTTGCCGATGGGCGTCAGCCGCGCCGTTGAGGGCGAGCGGCTGCGTCAGGCCCGCGAGACCGAGCTGGCGCGGTCGATCCAGGACATCGACGCCGTCGCCGAGGCGCGCGTGCATCTCGCGACACCCGAGGCATCGGTATTCGTCCGCGACAAGGCGGAGCCGACCGCGTCGGTGATCGTCAAGCTCAACGCCGGCCGCTCGCTGTCCGACGCGCAGGTGTCGTCAATCATCAACCTCGTTGCCTCGTCGGTGCCGGGGATGAAGCCCGATTCGGTGACGATCGTCGATCAGGCGGGCGCGCTTCTGACCAAGCCGGGCGGGCGCGACGCGCTCGGCGCGGCGGGCGACGAGCG
This sequence comes from Sphingomonas longa, assembly GCF_016892685.1. NCBI lineage: Bacteria > Pseudomonadati > Pseudomonadota > Alphaproteobacteria > Sphingomonadales > Sphingomonadaceae > Sphingomonas > Sphingomonas longa. The sequence continues at coordinate 78,473 of NZ_JAFEMC010000006.1, read as the reverse complement.
CCTCGACGTGCAGAACCGGGTCGAGGACAAATACCGCCAGCAACTGACGCAGTTGCTGACGCCGCTGCTCGGCGCGGGCAATTTCAGCGCCGAGGTGCAGGCCGACGTCAATCTCGACGAGACGCAGGCGACGCGCGAAAGCTACGAGAAGCAGGGCGCGTTGCGGGCTGAAACCGGCAACTGGACGGGCAATCAGGCGTCCGGCGGGCAGGCGCCCGGCGGCATTCCCGGCGCACTGTCGAATACGCCGCCGCCCGCCTCGACCTTGCAGGTCCCGACGCCTGCGGTCGGCGCGAGTGGTGGACCGCAGCCGGTTGCCGGCGGTCCCGCCCCGGACGCCGCGAAACAGTCGGACAGCTACCAGCGCGCCTATGATCTGGGCCGCGAAGTCTCCGTCACGCGCGCTGCGCCGGGATCGATCAAGCGCCTGTCGGTCGCCGTCGTTCTGCGCGAGCCCGACAAGGGTCGGCGGACCGCGATGGAGATCACGCAGATCACCGATCTGGTGAAGAGCGCCGTTGGCTATGATGCCAATCGTCAGGATCAGGTCACCGTCATCAGCAAGAAGTTCGCCGGCTCGACCGACGCGGTCGTAGCTCCCGCGTGGTACGACAACGCGTGGCTGCCGATGGTGGCGCGCAACCTGACCGCCGTCGTCATCGTGCTGCTGGTGCTGCTGCTCGGCGTCCGCCCGCTCGCCAAGTCGCTGATGAAGAAGCGCGACGATGCGATGCCGGGTGCGGCGCAGGCCGGCGCCCCGCTTGGTGCCCTCGGCGCGGGCGTGACCACGGTCGGTCCGGACGGCGTGCCGGTCGTCACCGCCCCCGTCAGCCTCGACCAGATGGAGAATTCACGCGGTTATGACGAGCGGATCGGTGCGGTGCGCGGCTTCACGCGGGACAATCCCGCCCGCGCTGCATTGGCCGTGCGCGACATGATCAAGGCGGACGCGAAGTGAGCGAAGCCGCCGCCGGGGCACCACCCCGCAGCTATACCGGAATCGAACGCGCCGCCGTACTGATGATGATCGTCGGCGAGGAAGAGGCCGCAGCGATCCTTCAAAAACTGGAGCCCGACGAGGTTCGCCAGCTGGGCAGCGCGATGTTCGCCGTCGCCGACGTGTCCGAGGAGGAGGTCGAGCATGTCCTCGACGATTTCGTCGGCCGCGCCCGCGACCGGACCGGCATCACCTTCGATCCGGGTCCGCAGATCGAGGCGGTGATGAACCGTGCGCTCGGCCCCGAGAAGGCGGAGAGCGTGCTGGCGCGCATCACGCCGCCCGAGGCGGCGTGCGAGTTGGAACTGCTCGACTGGATGGAGCCGAACGAGATCGCGTCGATGATCGAGAAGGAGCATCCGCAGATCGCCGCCGTCGTCATCGCCAATCTCGATCCTGCGATCGGTGGTCAGGTACTGGAGCTGATGCCGGAGGTGGCCCAGCCCGACATCCTGCACCGCATCGCCAAGCTGGGCCCGATCACGCCCGATGCGGTCGAGACGCTGAAGGACGTGTTGTCGCGGCGGACCGGCGGCAGCAGCTCGACCGTGATGCTGGGCGGCGCACGCGAGGCGGCGAAGATCCTGTCGGGCGCGCGCAAGGCGACCGAGCAGCGGGTCATGCCCAAGCTGTTCAAGATCGACCGCGATGTCGCCAAGCAGATCGAGGAGGCGCTGTTCGTCTTCGACAACCTGCTGGAGATGGACGACAAGAACCTGGCGACGCTGATCCGCAACGTCGACGGCGAAGTGCTGGTCAAGTCGCTGAAGGGCGTGGACGAGGCGATCCGGGCACGCTTCCTGGGCTGCATGTCGGCCCGCGCCGCGGACGGTATCCGCGACGAGATGGAATCGCGCGGCCCGATGAAGCTGGCCGAGGTGCTGGAGGCGCAGAAGGCAATGATCGCCGTCGCCCGCACGCTGGCCAAGGACGGCACGATCATGATGGGCGCAGGCGAGGACGACTATGTCTGACTTTCAGCCTTCCGGCGGCTTCGTCGCGGGGTTCGCCGCGCGCCACGAAGTTGCAGCCGGCCTGTTGCAGGCAGCCTTCTCCCCGCCGGGGGGCTTCGCGCCGTCCGACCCGCGCGACCGGATCGCGACGGCGAGCGGAGGGATGCCGCGCCACTTCTCGCCCGCCAATCCGGGCAGCAACCCCACCGCGGGCTGGAACCCGCTCGATGCATGCGCACCCGCTGCGGAGCAGCCGCTCGTCGACCCCGTCGCCGCCGCGCGGGCGGAAGGCTATGCAGAGGGGCTGGCCGACGCCACGGCGCTGGCGGGGGCCGAGCGCGACCGCGATGCGGCGTTGATCCAGGGCATCGCCGGGCAACTTTCCACAGATCGTATCGACCGCACCGTGATCGCCGCGCAGCTTCGCCAGACCGTCATGCTGCTCGTCACCCGCGTCGTCGGTGATGTCGGCGTCGCCGCCGATCGCCTGAGTGCGCGGGTCGAGGTCGCCGCCAGGATGCTGGCCGATGCGCAAGAGTCCGCGATGCTGCGCGTCCACCCGGACGATGTCGCACTGCTGGAGGGGCGCCTGCCCGCGACCATCTTCGCGGTCGGGGACGCGCATGTCGCACGCGGCAGCTTCGTCCTCGAAAGCGCCTCGACGATGGTCGAGGACGGACCCGGTCTGTGGCTGGAGCAATTGACCGACGCGATCGATCGCGTGCCGCTCCCGCAGGGTGCCGTCGCATGCTGAACCGCTTCGCCGCCGATTACCTCGACACGCTCGCCAATGCCGATTTCCGCCCCACCGCCAAGGTGTCGGGCCGGCTGATGTCGTGCGACGGCCTGTTGATGGAGGCGGTCGGGCTGTCGTTGCCGGTCGGCACCGTCTGTATGGTCGGCGACACGGTGGAGGCGGAAGTCATCGGCTTTCGCGGCGAGCGTACGCTGCTGATGAATCTGGGCGGCCCCGCGCCGCTATTGCCGAAGGCGCTGGTGCGGCCGCTCGGTGCGGCCGGCGAGGCGGAGGTCGGCGACGCGATGCTGGGCCGCGTGGTCGATGGCGCTGGCAAGCCGATCGACGGGCTGGGCCCGATCCGCGGCGCGCAGACCTGGCCGCTGGCGGGCAAGTTGCAGGGACCGCTGGACCGTGGCCGCGTGCTGGAGCCGCTCGATGTCGGCGTCCGCGCGATCAACGGGTTGCTGACGGTCGGCAAGGGCCAGCGCATCGGCATCATGGCCGGCTCCGGTGTCGGCAAGTCGGTGCTGCTCGGCATGATGGTCCGCGCCGCCAAGGCCGACGTGATCGTCATCGGGCTGATCGGCGAGCGTAGCCGCGAGGTTGCCGACTTCCTCGATACCAAGGTCGCGGGTGAGGCGCGCAAGCGTTCGGTCGTCGTTGCTGTACCCGCCAACCACTCGCCGGTGCTGCGAATCCGCGGCGCGCTGCGCACGCATGCCATCGCGGAGTATTTTCGCGCGCAGGGCAAGAACGTGCTGCTCATCATGGATTCGCTGACCCGCGTCGCCCATGCCGGTCGCGAGATCGGGCTGGCGCTCGGCGAGCCGGCGTCAGCACGCGGCTATCCCCCCTCCGCAATCGCGATGCTGCCGAATTTGATCGAGCGCGCCGGCACCGACGCGCACGGAACGGGCGCGATCACCGCGATCTATACCGTGCTGGCGGACGGCGACGACGGCAACGATCCGGTCGTCGACTCCGCGCGATCGATCCTCGACGGGCATATCGTGCTCAGCCGTGCGCTGGCGGAGCGCGGCGTCTATCCCGCGATCAACGTCGGCCCCTCGGTCAGCCGCGTGATGACCGACATCGCCGGGCACGACCACCTCGCCGCCGCGCGCGTGCTGCGCCGGCATCTGGCGACCTATGAAGAGAACCGCGATCTGGTGCTGATGGGCGCATACCGGGCCGGCACCGATCCGGCGATCGACGCCGCCATCGCCTACCACCCCGCCGTCACCGACTATATCCGGCAGGACCCGGAGGAGACGGTGTCGCTGGGCGACGCCGCCGCCGAACTGGTCGGCGTGTTCGGCACCCCGTGAGCCCTGACGCATGAGCGCCGACAAGTCGAAGATGCTGGCGCGGCTGCACCGGGTCCGCACGCTCCAGCTCGGTCTGGCGCGCGCGGACGAGGTCCGGCATGCAGAAGCGCTCGCGAGCGAGCATCAACTGACGCAGCGTATCTCCGCGCTGGTCGACGCGGTCGCCCCGACGACGCAAGCGACGGGCGCGCACAGCCTGTCCGCCGCCGCCTATTACCGCGAGCGCCTGCAAAAGACCGCCGACGCCGCCTTTACGCGCGTCGAGATGGCCGAGCGCCGCGCCGATGCCGCGACGGAGGCCACGCGCGCTGCCAAGCGAGATCAGAGCGCCGTCGAGAAGCTGATGGAGCGCGCGCGCCAAGCCGCCACGATGAAGGAAATGCGCGCGCTGGAAGACGCGCCGGGCATCCCGCGGGGAAAACGGCACGGTCCTTGCTGATCGGGTCCTGAAAAGTCCGGGACACTGCCACGTCATGATCCAGTCCACTGCCGCCACGCTCCGCCTCGCCGTTTTGCCGGGCGCTGCCGCTCCCGGTGCGCCGGTCGCGGTGAACGGGGGCGGTGTGTTCACGCTGCCGGGCATCGACGTGGCCGGCGACGTGACGCCCGGCGCGTCGATGCCGAACCTCCCCGCAATGATGGTCGCCGGATCGGCCGACGATCGGCAGCCGAATGCCGCGACCGGCAAGGGCTTGCCGATGCCGGGCGTATCGCCGGCACTGCCGCCCGCGGGCGACGCTTCGCCCCGCGAGAGCCTGCCCGTGGCCCTGACCTCGTCGATGCCGCAGCCCGCACCGGACGCAGCAGACGACGAACCCATCTCGTGCGGGCTGATCATCGACAAGCCGCTGGGTTTGAAGCCGGTTGCGCCAGGCGATCCGCGACCGGTGCTGATGCCGACACCGAAGGTCCCGCTGCCCGTCAAGGCTCCGCGATCGGACACGCCGCCCGCGCCAGCGCCGGTAAACCCTGCCTCCCCACCGGTCGCCGGTGCTCCCGCCGTTGCGCCTGTCATCTTGACGCCGCCGACCGCCGTACCGATCGACGCTCCGACCGCAGCCCCGCAGCCTCAGGCGGATACGCCAGCGATTCTGCCCGACATTCTCACGCCACCGCTCATGCCGCCGGCGAGTGGCAAGCCGTTCGTGCCGCCCACCATCCTCACTCCGCCCGTCCCCGCGCCGCGGCCCACCGTCGCGGAGGAATTCCCGCTGCCGGTCGAGATCATCTATGTCGATGTCGACATGCCGGTGAAACAGGTGGCGGACGGCCCTCCGGTCGCGGCCGCTGCTGTCGTGGCGGCGCATACGCCGCCGCCGTCGAAGCCCGGCACGCCGCCTGTCGATGCCGACTCCGGGGGACCGACCGAATCGCCACCGAGCGACCCGGCGCCCGTCGGTGCCGACATCGCCGCGCCGATCGTATCGTCCGCCCCCGTCTTGCCGACCCTGACACCGACGCCGACGCCGACCCCGACGGACGTGTCGCCAGCGACCCTGCCCGTCACCGAGGTTGCGCCGCCTTTGGCGTCGGCCAGCGCGCCGGTCGGCGTGTCGAGCCACGTGGGCGTCAAGAAGGACAGGGCAGCGACCGCGCAGCTGCGGCCCGCCCGGACGCCTGTGCCCACGTCCGACCCCGTCGTGGCCAAGCCACCAGCGCCCGAGCAGATATCCGTCGCTCTCGACGCATCACCGACGATGACGCTCCCGCGATCGCTTCCGATCGTGGAACATGCGCCGGTAGACGCAGCACCGGTGCCGGTCGACGCGGCGAAACCGAGCACGGTTGCGGCACCTGCCGAGAATGCCGTGAATCCCGCCACGTCCGAAGCCCACATGCTACCCGTCTCGCCGCCGATCGTCGCACTGGCGGCGGCAGTCCCGATCGCCGGCGCCCTGGTCCAGCAGCCTGCACCAAAGGCGCCCGCCGGTGTCGCACCGGCGCCGCCGCGCGACGAGGTCGCAGAAATGGCGGCTGCGATGAACGCCACGATCACCGCGCCTGCACCAGTCACCGTCGCCACATCGCACCCGGACCCCGTCGGAGCGCGCGATGGGGCACCGGTCCTCGCAACACCGCCCGCATTTTCGGCTACGCCGGCACCGACGCCGGTGGCCTCGCCGCCTCCGACCCTGCCGATCACCACCGGGGCCGCGTCCCCGATCACGCCGGCTGCGGCCACTCCTCCGCTCGTCACCACACCCGTGACGGTAGCAGAGGTACCGGTCGCCGCTCGTACCATCGACAAGCCTGCGATCGAGACCCGCGCCGACGCCGTGCGGCCGGCTTCAGCCCCCGATCTGTCGCCCGCGCCGGTCGGCACCACAGCCGCCGCCGGCATCGTCTTCGGTGCCGCCAAGCTGGCGGCGCAGCGCAGCGAGCGCGAGGATCGCACCCTGACGCTCGGCAGCGAGGCGCTGGCGGCGACGACCGCGCCGGCCGAGCGGCTGGCGGTGGCCGCGACTCAGGGGGGCAACCAGCCCAGCCTAAACATGACGGACCAGCGATGGCCGCATGCGATGGTCGCGCATATCGAGGCGTTGCGCGATGCCGTCGCGGATGCCGCGAACGCCGCCGACACCCGCATCCGGCTGGTGCCCGACGCGCTCGGCGGGATCGACATCGGCGTGCGGCAGGACGGCGACACGCTGCACGTCCATTTCGCCGCCGATCAGCCGCAGACGCGCGCCTTGCTTCAGGAGGCGCAGCCGCGACTTGCGGAAGCCGCGGAAGCGCGCGGCCTGAAGCTGGGGCAGACCTCCGTCGGTACCGATGCGGGGCACAGCCAGCAGCGCCAGCAGCAACAGCCCCACCAATCCGCCGCCCAGCCGGTGCGCCGGAACAGTTTCACCGCGACGACCAGTGCCGACGAAACCGGCGACGGCCGCATCGCATAATTTTCGGGAGTTCGAACCATGAGCGAAGCCAAGGAAGACGCCGCGCCCGCCAAGAAGAAGGGCGGGAAGAAGAAGCTGTTGATCGGAGTCGTCGGCCTGCTGGTGCTGGTCGGCGGCGGCGTTGGCGCGGGCGTCTATGCGGCGCAATCTGGCATGATCGGCGGCAGTCACGACGCGAAGGCGGAGCATGAAGACCCGGACAAGCCCAAGCTCGTCCCGAAAAGCGAGCAGAAGCAGGCCGGCGAGGGTGCCGAGGGGGGTGAAGGCGGCGGCCACGGCGGCGGCGAAGGCGAGGAAGGCGCGTCGACCGCGCATGCCGGCAAGCCCACGCCCGAGGGCGAGGGCGGCGAGAAGTTCGCGTCCAATTATTTCGCGATGGAGAAGGATTTCACCTCCAACCTGCGCGATTCGGTGCACTTCGTCCAGGTCGGCGTCGCGGTGTCCACGCCCTATGACGACAAGGTCATCACCAACCTGAAGACCAACGACATCGCGGTCCGCTCGGCGATCCTGATGGCGCTGGGCGACACCACCGAGGAACAGGTTTTCAGCACCGAGGGGAAGCGCCAGCTCCAGGCGAAACTGGTGAAGGCAATCAACGACACGCTGGAGCAAAAAGAGGGATTTGGAGGCATTCGTAACGTTTACTTTACCAGTTTCGTTGTTCAGTGAGGCATGGTTAACGCCCCGCCAACATCCGATCGACGCACCCGCGAGCGCGAGCCCGCGCGGGAGACGGTGCTGGGCGCGGCGAAGCTGAACCCGTTCGGCGACCTCAATACGCTGCAACATCTGTCGGCGCGGCTGGCACGTACGCTGCGCCCGGTCTGGGAGCAGTTGCTGCGTCAGGAAATCCGCTGCTGGGCAGAGCCGCTGAGCGTCCAGCGGTTCGGCGACTACCGGGTGGAGCGCGGCGACGCGCTGACCGCCTGGGCCCCGCTGGGCATGTCGCCGGAGGCCGGCGCGAACGGCGGCAAGGCGTGGTGCGTGGTCGAGGGGCGGTTCGTGCTCGAACTGCTCGACCTGTTCTTCGGCGGATCGGGAACGGTATCGCAGCCGCTGCCGACCGAATTCTCGCCCGCTGCGGAGGCGATGGCGCAACGGATCGCGCGCGCGATCGCCACGCCGCTCGCCGCCGCGTGGGAACCCCTGACCCGCGTCGCGTTCCAGGCGGAGCGGACCGAGGCGAATGCCGACATTGATCCCGACGACGCCGTCATCGTCACCCGGTTCGGCATCGCCGCGGGCGACGCACAGCCGCAGTTCGTCGACATCCTGTACCCCGTCGCGGCGCTGAAGCCGCACGGTGCGACGCTGACCGGCAAGGTGCTCGACAAGGCCGAGCCCGATCCCGTCTGGCGCAACAACCTGACCCGCGCGACGATGGCCGTTCGCTTTCCCGTCCGCTCCGTGCTCGCCGAGCCGGTGGTGGCGCTGACGAAGCTGATGGACCTGAAGCCCGGCGACGTCATCCCGATCTCGATCAACGCCGACGTCCCCGTGATGGTCGGCCGCGACCGTCTCGGCTGCGGCACCGTCGGCACCTCCAACGGCCGCGCCGCCATCCGCCTCACCAGCCTCGCCTTTCCCGAAGGATCCGACCAATGAACGACATGACCGGCGGCTTCCCCGTCGACAGCGCCGTCGCCGCCAATTTCCGGCTGCTTCAGGACGTCGACGTGAAGCTCACCGTGGAGATCGGTTCGACCAACCTGACGCTGCGCGAATTGCTCGCGCTGGGCGAAGGCAGCGTCATCGAGCTCGATCGTCAGGCCAACGAGCTGCTCGACGTGTTCGTCAACGGCACGCTGATCGGTCGCGGCGAAGTCGTGACGGTCGGCGATCGTTTCGGCGTTCGGATGACCGAACTGGTTTCCCCCGACAAGCGCGGCTGATCCACGATGCTCTGGTCCTATATCCTGAAACTGGTCGTCCTGCTGCCGCTGGTCTGCGGCCTGATGATCGGATGCCTCTATCTCTGGCGCAAGCTGGAGACGCGGATGCCCGGCAAGTCGGCGACGCGGCTGATCGTGGTCAAGGAGACGATGATGATCTCCCCCGGCGTCCGCCTCGCGGTGCTGGAGTTCGAGGGCAGGAACCTGCTCGTCTCGGTCGCGCGCGGCGGCGTGACATTGGTCGACAAGATCGATGCGGGCCAGACCCTTCCGGTCCCGATCAGGACGGGAGCGATCCGGTGAGCCTCGCCGTTACCCTCAAGGCCCCGCGCGGCACGCTGTTGTGGATCGTGCTCGCGATCCTGCTGGCGATGATCGTGTCGGCCCCGGCGCTGGCACAGGCGGCGCCGGCCGCTGCCCCGGCCGCAGCGCCCGCTCCGGGTGTCGGCGACGCGGTCGACCGCGCGCTCGGCCAGCTCGGCGGGCAGCAGGGTCAGTCGGCGCCGCTGTCGCTGTCGCTGCAAGTGCTCATCATCATGGGCCTGCTGACGATCCTGCCCGGCATCCTGTTGATGATGACCAGCTTCACGCGGATCATCATCGTCCTGTCGGTCCTGCGTCAGGCGCTGGGGCTTCAACAGACTCCGCCCAATCAGGTGCTCGTCGGCCTGTCGCTCTTCCTGTCGCTGTTCGTGATGGCGCCGACGATCTCGCAGATCAACACGACCGCGATCCAGCCCTATGCCGCCGGGCAGCTTGCCGGCACGCAGATGATCCAGACCGCCGGCGCGCCGCTGCACGACTTCATGACGAAGCAGACGCGGGTGAAGGACGTGACGATGTTCGCCGGCATGGCGAAGGCGGGCCCGTTCGCCAGTCCCAAGGACATCCCGTTCGCGATCCTGCTGCCGGCCTACATCACGTCGGAACTGAAGACCGCGTTCCAGATCGGGTTCCTCGTCTTCCTGCCCTTCATCGTCATCGATCTCGTCGTGGCGACCGTGCTGATGGCGCTGGGCATGGCGATGCTGTCGCCGACGATCATCTCGCTGCCGTTCAAACTGCTGCTGTTCGTGCTGGTCGATGGCTGGGCACTGACGATGGGCAGTCTGGCGAACTCGTTCGCGGTCTAGACACTCCTCCTCCCCTTCTGGGGAGCGCCTGAACAACCCTCGTGATTGCGGACCGCCGAGACATGGACGCCGATTACTTCCTCACGATCGCGAACCAGACGATGTGGGTGCTGGCGCTAGCCAGCGCGCCCATTCTGGTGCCGGCGCTGCTCGCGGGCCTGATTCTGGGCATGGTGCAGGCGGCGACGTCGATCAACGAACAGACGCTGACCTTCGTGCCCAAGCTGGTCGTGGTGGCGGTGTCGATCCTGATCTTCGGCAGCCTGATCCTCGGCCTGCTCAGCGACTTCACCGTCGCGATGTTCGAGCGCATCCCGGATCTGGTGAAGTGAGGCGCAGCGCCAGCGCGGCCACGCCCCCGCGTCCGGCGCACGCCGGGGCGGAAGCCCGGCCGGCGGGGCGCAGCACCCGTCCGACGACGCGGCTTTGCCGCGGCGCGCCTCCCGTCCACAGCGTTGTAGCGCCGCGGCAAAGCCGCGCCGTCGGTCCTCGGCCCTGCCGAGGCCGGCCGGGCTTGCCCGCGTGGCGCGCAACGTGCGCGCTCTCGCAGGCCGCGCCGTGTTAGGACTCGGCCTCGCCATCGAGCCGCAGCTCTGGGCGCTGATCTTCGTCATGGTGCGGATCGGGGCGGCATTCATCGCCGCGCCCGTGTTCGGCGCGGTGGCGTTGCCGCTGGTGGTGCGCGTGTCGCTGACCGGCGCGATCGGCATCCTCGTCCTCGCCGCGCATCCGATCGTGCCGCCGCCCTCCGTCTTCTCTGTCACCACCTTCGTCTCGGTCGCGGCGGAGGCGCTGGTCGGCTTTTCGATGGGCTTCATCCTTCAGGTCGCGTTCGCCGGACCGCTGATCGCGAGCGAGATCATCGGCGGGTCGATGGGCATCGGCTTCGCCTCCTCGATCGATCCGCAGAACGGCAAGTCGACCCCGGCGCTCGGCCAGTTCTTCTCCGTCATGCTGACGCTGTTGTTCCTGTCGCTGGACGGGCATCTGGTGCTCGTCGACATGCTGGTGAAGAGCTATGACGCGCTACCCCCCGGTCAGGCGTGGCTGGGTGCGGAGAAGATCAAGGCGATCGCGTTCTTCGGCGGCTATGCGTTTCTCGCCGGGCTGTTGCTGGCGCTGCCGGTCGGGTTCCTGCTGCTCTGCCTCAACATCGTCGTCGGCATGATGAGCCGCGCGGCCCCTGCCCTCAACCTGTTCTCCGTTGGCATGCCGGCCAGCCTCGCGGTCGGCGTCATCGCGCTGGCGATCGCCTTCCCGGCGATGGGCGATTACATGCTCATCATCATCTCCGAGAGCCTCGGCGCGGTCCAGACGCTGGTGCTCGGCTGATGTCGGAGGGCGGCGAAAAGACAGAAGCCCCAACCCAACGCCGCCAGGAAAAGGCGGTCGAGGACGGCAACGTCCTGCGCTCCCGCGATCTGGCGACTGCGTTCGTCGTGCTGGCCGGTGTCGCGTGGGTGGTGTTCATGGGTCCCGCCCTGCTCGCTGCGTGCAAGGAGGTAATGGCCGCCAGCTTCCAGTTCGGGCGCGGCGATGTCGAGGAGTTCTCGCCCTGGCGACCGCTGGCCGAGGCCGGCTGGCGGCTGGCGATGCCGATGGCGTCGCTGTTCGCGGTCAGCGTCGCCGCGGCGATCGTCAGCGGCATGATGCTGGGCCATGTCGGCTTCAACGGCGCGCTGATGGCTCCCAAGTTCAGCCGCATCAGCCCCGCCGCCGGCCTGAAGCGCATCTTCGGCATGAACGGCTGGATCGAACTCGGCAAATCGCTGCTCAAGGTCATCCTGCTCGGCAGCATCGGCGGGTACATGCTGATGAAGGCGTCGCGGTCGACGTTGGGGCTGTCGTCGTCCAACCTTCAGGACGCGTTGGGGCAGGTCGGGGGTACCTTCACCGGCATCCTGATCGCGATGGCGCTGGGCCTGTTCGCAATCGCCGGCATCGATATCCCGATCCAGATCATCCAGCGGCTGAGCAAGCTGAAGATGACGAAGCAGGAGATCAAGGACGAGCACAAGGATAGCGAGGGCAATGCGGAAGCGAAGGGCCATATGCGCGCGCGCCAGCGTGCGATGCTGTCCGGCGGCGCGCGGGCCGCAGTGGCGGAGGCGCACGTCATCCTGACCAACCCGACGCACTTCGCGGTCGCCCTTCGCTACGACCGCGGGCGCGATCAGGTGCCGGTGGTGGTTGCCAAGGGTCGCGGCGCACTGGCGCTGGCGATCCGCGAGTTCGCCGGCACCGCGCAGGTGCCGATCCTGGAATATCCGGCGCTCGCCCGCGCCGTCTATTATACCAGCCGCGAGGGGCAGGAGGTGCGCGACGATCTGTACGTCGCCATCGCCGCCGTGCTCGCCTTCGTTTTCGGCCTCAACGCCGCGGCCGGAGGAGGAGCCCTGCCGCAGCCGCGGATCGATGTACCGCCGAGCGCCCGTTTCGACGAGCACGGCAACAAACAATCCTAAAGCCGGCCGGTCATCGGTCGTTTACCGGAATGAACGAAGGAGCGGCAGATGGCCACGACGACAGCGACCAGCGGCACGAGCGCCACCGCCTCCCTCGCCAGTTCGCTGGGCGTCGGCACCGGCGTCGATACCAAGGCGCTGGTCGCCAGCCTGGTGCAGGCGCAGTTCGCCGCCAAGACCGCGCAACTGACGAGCAAGAGCGAGACGCTGACCGCGCAGATCAGCGGTGTGGCGAAGCTGAAGAGCGCCGTCAGCGGCTTCGACAGCGCGCTGAAGTCGCTGGTGAAAGGCGGCACGCTGGCGACCGCGCCGCAAAGCTCCAACAGCAGCATCCTGACCGCCACGACCAAGACCGGCGGCGCGGTGTCCCCGAAACTGTCCGCGAGCATCACCGTCGAATCGCTGGCGCAAGCGCAGGCCGCCACCACCAATACGCCGGTCGCCGCGACGCAGGGGTTCAAGGGCGGCAAGTTGACCGTCGCGATCGGCGCCTACGACGCATCCGGTACGCTGGCGCCGAGCAGGACGGTCGATATCACGGTCGCCGATGGCGCGACGCTGGCCGACATCGCCAAGCAGATCACGAAGGACACCGGCCTCCAGACGCAACTCGTCAATGACGGCACCGGCCAGCGCCTGACCATCAAGGGCGCATCAGGGGCCGATCAGGCGTTCGAGATTGCCGTGGACCAGACCGGCACCGACGGTGCGCAGGCCGACCTTACGACGCTGGGCGTCGGCGGCGGTTCGGGCGGCGCGACGGTCGGCACGACCGCGAAGAATGCCGTCGTGGTGATGGACGGCGCGCGGTTCAGCCGACCGAGCAACACGATCGACGACCTGATCGACGGGGTAAAGCTGAACCTGGTTTCCACCTCCTCGACACCCGTGACGCTCGGGGCCAGTGCGCCGACCAGCGCGATCAGCCAGGGCCTCAGCGACTTCGTCGAGACGTTCAACCAGCTGTTGAGCATGGTTCGCGACGAAACCAACATCAACACCGGCACGCTGAAGAACGACAGCAGCGCAACCGCCATCGCGCGCTCGCTGTCGACGCTGACCACGACGAAGCTGGCGACATCGACCACGAACGGGCCGCAGACGCTGGCCGACATCGGCGTATCGACCAATCGCGACGGTTCGCTGAGCGTCGACACCGCCCGCCTGAACAGGGCGATGCTCGCCGATCCGGCGGGGGTCGAGGCGCTGTTCGCGGACGGAACCGGGGCGAGCGGCGGCGGCCTGGCCGCGGCATTCTCCGCCATCGCGACGCGGCTGACGAACAAGACCGGCGGACTGGATGCGGCGGCGACCCGATACACCAAGCAGCAGACGGATCTGAGCACGGCGCAGTCCAAGATCAGCGATCTGTCGACCGCCGCGTCGGACCGCCTGACCAAGCAATATGCCGCGATGGATGCGCGCGTCGCCGCCTACAAGGCGACGCAGGCGTTCATGACCAACCAAATCGCCGCCTGGAACAAGAGCAGCTGACATGGCCTATGCTTCCACCCTGCTCCGCGACCCCTGGTCCACATACCGCGAGATCGACGCCGCCGGCCGTACGGCGCAGGCGGCGACCGGCCCGGCCCTCGTGCAGCTGCTGTACAGCGAACTGGTCGCCGCGTTGCGCGCCGCCGCCTATGCCGCCGAACAACAGCAGTACCGGGTCAAGAGCGACCGCGTGACACGCGCGACCGCCATCCTGTTCGCGCTGGAATCTGGGCTGGATTTCGAACGGGGCGGCGACGTGTCGAAGACGCTGGCGCGGATGTATGCCGGTGCGCGGCGCACGATCGTCAACGCGTCCATTGGTCACGATCCGCAGCCGTTCCGTGACACTGCCGACACGCTCGACGAGATTGCCGCGGCGTGGCGGACGGCGTCGGGGGGCTGATCAGCCCTTCGGCGTCGCGGCGTCGGTCTTGACGATCTGCGCACCCGAGCGGCGGCAGTCGGCACCGATCATCGGGAAGGGCACGTCGGTATTGCGGGCGAGCTGGTCGGGCAGCGCGGCGCGGCACTGCGCCATCGTCGCATAGCGGGCCGGCACGATCCGCGCCTCGGTGCACTCGGTGTTACCGTCACCGCAGCCGAGGATCGCCATCACGAAAAACATCGGAGTCATTACGCGTCTCCCATCCTGTGCTATCCAACATATGATGCGGCGAACGGGTTCCATCGAAGGTCGGACGGCGCTTGACATGATGGTTAACGCCCGGGGAGTTGCGCGCGAGGCTCGGGCGCACGACATACGGACGCAATGCCGCCCTCCGCTCCGACCGCCAGTTCAGACCAGCCGCTGATCCCCACCCTCCGCCGTTTCCTGCCGTATCTGTGGCCGGCGGGGGAGCCGATGCTGCGTGCGCGCATCGTCGGCGCCATGCTGCTCGTCGTCTGCTCCAAGCTGGTGCAGGTGTTCGGTGCCGCCTATACCCTGAAATACGCGGTCGACCGGATGGCGGTCGGCGACCGGGGATTGGCGACGATCGTCATCCTGCTGGTGATCGCCTATGCCGCATCCCGCTTTTCCACGACGCTGTTCGACAATCTGCGCAATGCTGTGTTCGAGCGCGTCGGGCAGGACGCGACGCGGCGGCTGGCGGCGGATGTGTTCCGGCATCTGCACGCGCTGTCGCTGCGCTTCCACCTCGAACGCCGCACCGGCGCGGTCACCAAGGTGGTCGAGCGCGGGACGAAGAGCATCGACACGATGCTGTACTTCATCCTGTTCAACATCGCGCCGACGATCCTCGAACTGGCGCTGGTGCTCGGGATCTTCTGGCACAGCTTCGGCCCGTGGCTGGTCGCGGCGACGGTGGCGATGGTCGTCGTCTACATCTGGTTCACGCGGATCGTCACCGACTGGCGCAACGCCCTGCGCACGCAGATGAACGACCTCGACACCGGCGCGGTCGCGCATGCGGTCGATTCGCTGCTGAACTTCGAGACGGTCAAGTATTTCGGCGCGGAGGAGCGCGAGGCGCGCCGGTACGAGCGTGCGGTCGACGCCTATGCCAAGGCCGCTACCAAGTCCGAAAATTCGCTGGCGTGGCTCAATATCGGTCAGGCACTCATCACCAACCTGATGCTCGGCGGCGGCATGGCCTATGTCGCCTGGGGCTGGAGCCGGGGCGCGTTCTCGGCTGGCGACGTGGTGTTCGTATCGACGCTGCTGGCGCAGTTGTTCCGCCCCCTCGACCTGCTCGGCATGGTCTATCGCACGATCCGTCAGGGCGTGATCGACATGGCGAGCATGTTCGCACTGGTCGATACGCCCGCCGACGTGACCGACGCGCCCGACGCGACACCGCTGGACGTGGCGCACGGGCATGTCCGGTTCGAGGGGGTCAGCTTCGGCTATGACAAGGGGCGGCCGATCCTCG
The DNA here is from genome assembly GCF_016892685.1 of Sphingomonas longa. Lineage (NCBI taxonomy): Bacteria > Pseudomonadati > Pseudomonadota > Alphaproteobacteria > Sphingomonadales > Sphingomonadaceae > Sphingomonas > Sphingomonas longa. Next base: position 62,680 of record NZ_JAFEMC010000006.1, on the reverse strand, counting down.
ACGGCCTCGACATCGACGTGCCCGCGGGCACGACGCTGGCGGTGGTCGGCCCCTCGGGCGCGGGCAAATCCACGCTCGCGCGGCTCTTGTACCGGTTCTACGATGTCGGCACCGGGCGGATCACGATCGACGGTCAGGATATCGCCGCGGTGACTCAGGCGTCCTTGCGCGCGGCGATCGGCATCGTGCCGCAGGACACCGTGCTGTTCAACGACACGATCGGCTACAATATCGCCTATGGCCGCGAGGGCGCAGGTCCGGACGAGGTCGCGCGCGCCGCCGAGGGCGCGGCGATCGCCGGCTTCATCGAACGCCAGCCGGACGGCTACGACACCCGAGTGGGCGAGCGCGGCCTGAAGCTGTCGGGCGGCGAGAAACAGCGCGTGGCGATCGCCCGTACGCTGCTGAAGAACCCCCCGATCCTGATCCTGGACGAGGCAACCAGCGCGCTCGACAGCCGCACCGAGGCCGACATCCTCGCGACCTTGGAGGCGGTGGAGCGCGGTCGCACCACGATCGTCATCGCGCACCGCCTGTCGACGGTGGTCGACGCCGACCAGATCGCGGTCCTCGACCGTGGCCGGGTGGCGGAGCGCGGCACGCACGCCGAACTGCTGCGGCGCGGCGGGCTGTATGCCGAGATGTGGGCACGTCAGGCCCGCGAGCGCGACGAGGCGCTGGCGGCCGAGTAATAGCTCCGAAACGGAGCAGCTTCGATTTGAGCGTGGTCGGACCGGCCATCATCCTGATCCCGAGAGGGAGAAGGCATGAAGATCAACCCGAAAACGATTACCGGCAACTGGGACAAGGGGTTCGTTCTCGACAAGCATTCGGTGTCCAGCACCCATGTCGGCACGAACGAACACGGGCACCCTCAATACGAGACGCTCCGCACCGATGTCGGCGAAGCTTTGTACTTGCTGAAGTACAAGTTACAATGGGGCAACATCGTACCGCTGGCGATCGAACTCTCACGCGGCGTCAAACAGTCCTTCGGGAAGATCGACTTCATCGTTCCGATGGCCGCATCGAACGTGCGGCCACGCCAGCCGGTGACGGAGCTGGCCGTTGAGGTGGGCAAGCAACTCGGCCGCCCGGTGAACGCTGGCTTCCTGCTAAAAAGTTCGACATCGCCGATCAAGAACCTCAACACCCGTCAGGAGAAGGATGCCGCGCTTGCCGTCGCGTTCTCGACGAATGCCGCTGGTGTAGGACCCGGGCCGTTCGACATCCTGCTGGTCGACGATCTGATCCACTCTGGAGCGTCTCTCGATGCGGCTTGCACGGCGTTGAGGAGATCGGGAAAGATCGGCAAAATCTACGTCGCGGTGCTGACCTGGAGATGACGATGCCGAAGCGCGAAACCGTATTCATCGCCGGATCGATCGCCATCAGCCGGCTGCACCCGGCGATCTGCGAGCGGATCGGAAAGGCCGTCGAACGCGACCTGGCGATCGTCGTCGGCGACGCGGACGGTGCGGACACCGCGATCCAGCGCGTGCTGGCGGACCGCGGCGCACGGGCGGTGACGGTCTTTTGCAGCGGCGACACACCGCGCAACAACGTCGGCGAATGGCCGCTCGAGCACATCTATCCGGATGCACCGTCCGGCACCCGGCGCTGGTTCACGGCCAAGGACATCGCAATGGCGGAGGCCGCGGATTACGGGCTGATGATCTGGGACTCGCGAAGCACGGGTACCCTGTCCAACGTCATCGAATTGCTTGGTCAGGACAAGACATCGGTGGTCTTCGTCAACAAGAACAAGGAATTCGTGAAAGTCGCCGACATCGACGGTCTGGAACGGCTGGTAGACATGATGTCCGCGACGGCACGCGAGAAGGCCGAGCAGAAGATGCGGCTGACCGAACGAATGGCTGCGCTGCGCCACCGACAGGGGGCGCTGGCGCTCTGATCGCGGGCCGCCTTACGCCACCAGATCCCGATAGCCCGGATGCTTGCGGATGAAATCTGCGACGAACGGACACTGCGGCACGACCTTCAGCCCCCGGTCGCGGGCACTGTCGAGGGCGACGCGGATCAGGCGGCTGCCGACGCCGCGCCCCTCGATCGCGGGGGGCACGACGGTGTGGGTGAAGACGATCTCGTCGCCATAGAGTTGATAGGCGGCGACGGCGCGTTCGCCGTCCACCTCCAACGTGAATTCCTGTTCGGCCCGGTTGTCGCGTACTTCGTTCATGCGGACTAGATGCCCCTCTGCCGGACCGGGTTCAACCCGCAGCGGAAAGCCGACCGCAAACCTCGACCCACGGGGCCAGCGTCGCTACATGCGCCGACGACGATGCTCGATCCCCTCCCCATTCTCAGCAAGGTTTTCGGCTTCCCCGCGTTTCGCGGCGTCCAGGCGGACGTGGTGGAGCGCGTGCTCGCGGGTGAGCGGACGCTGGCGGTGATGCCGACCGGCGCGGGCAAGTCGCTCTGCTATCAACTGCCGTCCGTCATGCTGGAGGGGACGTGCGTCGTCGTCTCACCGCTGATCGCGCTGATGCACGACCAGTTGCGCGCCGCGACCGCCGTTGGCATCCGCGCCGCGACGCTGACCTCGGTGGACGAGAACCGCGCCGAGACGATCGCCCGGCTGAAGGCGGGGGATCTGGACCTGCTCTACGTCGCGCCGGAGCGGGCGTCGGGCACGCATTTCCGCGACTTGCTGATGCAGACGAAGCTGTCGCTGTTCGCCATCGACGAAGCGCATTGCGTCAGCGAATGGGGGCACGACTTCCGCCCGGACTATCGCCTGCTCGGCCCGTTGATGGAGGCGTTCCCAGAAGTGCCGCGGCTGGCGCTGACCGCGACCGCCGACGCGCACACGCGGGCGGACATCGCCAAGCAGCTCGGCATCCCCACGGACGGGATGATCGTGTCAGGCTTCGACCGGCCCAATATTCGCTACAGCATATCTGCCCGCGACACGATTGCGCGGCAGATCGCCGACCTGATCGCCGCCAATCCCGGCCCCGGCATCGTTTACGCGCAGACCCGCGCCGCGACCGAAAAGCTGGCGGAGCAACTGGCGCGCACCGGCCGGCCGACACGTGCCTATCACGCCGGCCTCGACCCGGCGATCCGCGCGCGCAACCAGGCGGATTTCGTCGCGAGCGAGGACATGGTCATCTGCGCCACGGTCGCGTTCGGGATGGGGATCGACAAGCCTGACGTGCGCTTCGTCGCGCATGCCGGCCTGCCGAAATCGATCGAGGCCTATTATCAGGAAACCGGCCGCGCCGGGCGCGATGGCGATCCCTCGGTCGCGCACCTGTTCTGGGGGGCGGAGGATTTCGCCCGCGCCCGCCAGCGCATCGGCGAGGTCGAGCCGGAGCGTCAGGCGGGCGAGCGCACCCGCCTCGCCGCGCTCGGCGCTCTGGTCGAGACGGGAGGCTGTCGCCGCCGCATCCTGCTGAAGCATTTCGGAGAGAACCCCACCGAGGACTGCGGCAATTGCGACAATTGCCTGGGGTCGAGCGATGCGGTCGACGCGACGGAAACCGCTCGCAAGTTCCTGTCGGCGGTGTTTCGCACCGGGCAGCTGTTCGGCGCGGGCTATATCGAGCAGGTGCTGCTCGGCCAGTCGACCGAGCGCAGCCTGACCAACGGACATGAGGCGCTGTCGGTGTGGGGCATCGCGACCGCCGACGAGGCGGCGCTGGTCAAGCCGGTGGTGCGCGCCCTGCTGCTGCGCGACGCACTGCGCACGAACGCGCATGGCGGGCTGGAATTCGGGCCGGGCGCCAAGCCGCTGCTGAAAGGCGAGGCGGCGCTGTCCGTCATCGTGCCGCCCAAGCGCGAGCGACGGCGGCGCGGTACACCCGTGGCGGCGAATGCGGCCGATAATCCGCTTTTCGAGGCGCTGCGTGCCTGCCGCCGCGATCTGGCGAAGGAGGCGGGAGTGCCGCCCTATGTGATCTTTCACGATTCCACGCTGCGCGATATGGCGGCACAACGGCCGAACAGCCGGGCGGCGCTGTCGCTGCTGTCAGGCATCGGCGCGCGCAAGCTGGACGCCTATGGCGATGCGTTCCTGCAAGTGATCCGCGACGCCGGGTGATCCGCGGGGAGCGGGCTCACGGGTCGCGGTAGAGCCTCTCCGCAAAAAGCCCTTTGCGGAGAGGCTCTCCCCTCTCGCCCTCAAGGGGGCGGGGAAAGCCCGGCCTAGACCGACTTCATCTTCGCCGCGATCAGCAGCGCCGCCTGATCTGACCTCATGGCGCGGATCGCGAGATAGTCCTGACCCGTGTAGAGTTCCGACACGATCCCCGCGACCAGATCGCATTCGTGCGTGACCGCGTGGCGCGCGAGGATTTCGGCATAGAAGCTACGGTTCTTGCCCTTGGTGCCCTTCACCGACTTGTAGATTGCCTTCCCCAGCCGATGCACGTTGGTGCCCATGGAAAGGCCGGTCGCGCCAAAGCCCTTCTTGACCCGCTTCGCCTTTTTCTTGGCGATGACGTACGGCAGTACCGTGTTGAAGATGGTGTCGTGATCGAGCGACATCTGGTCGCCGTAGTCGCGGGTCTTGCAGTTGCAATGGTGCTTCATGGAGCCGCGCATCTGCAATCCCTCCAGCGCATCGATATGCGCATGGGTCTTGATCCCCGATACGATCGACGTGCCGATGCCGACCGCAGACATCGCGATACCTGCCACGCCCAGACCTACGCCCGCTGTCCCGGCTCCCAGGACGGCAGCGCCGGCAACCCCGACCATCGTCAGGTTATGGGCTTGCCCGACCGCCGAAGTAGCGACGGACAAACCGGCCATCGCCTTGGAAACATGGCCATGTAGAACACGACTGTCGAGAGTATTGCCGCCGCCATACTTGAAGACACTGTTCATCGCGGACCAGTTGCCCGACGGACCCATGTCGAGCTCTTCATCGTCTTCCATGAAAGTTCCCCCCTCCAGATCGTCGTCCTTCCAAGCGCCAAAAGTAAGTTGCCGTCAATCCGGTAACCCCGCGTCGCCGTCCCGATCCAGAATGATGTTCGCCGCGCCGCGGCGTGCCATATCGTCGACGAAGGGCTGACGGCGGCCCTTCGATCCGATAGGAGCAGACCATGATCCGCCCGCTCAACGACGCGTTCGCCGTCGCTCCCCAGATCCGCCCCCAGGATGTTCCCGCGATCAAGGCCGCAGGGTATGTCGCGATCGTCAACAACCGTCCCGACGACGAGGAGTCCGGCCAGCCCGCGGGCGATGCGTTGCGTGCGGCGGCTGAGGCGGCGGGGCTGGGCTACACTGCGATCCCGGTGACGGCCGCCGGCTTCTCCCATCCGCAGCTCGACGCGATGGCAGCGGCACTGACGGCGGCGGACGGCCCCGTGCTCGCCTACTGCCGGTCGGGGACGCGAAGCTGCAATCTGTGGGCACTGGCGGCGGCGAAGGCGGGCCGCGATCCGGGGCTGCTGACCACGCAGGCGGCCGGCGCGGGATACGACCTGTCGGGCATCCGGCCGATGCTCGACGCGCTGGCGGGGCCGAAGGCGGAATGATCGCCGGCTTGGCGGGCAGCGTCAGCACCGTCCAGATCGTCGCCGCGGCGGCGGTGTTGATCGCGCTGGTGATCGGCGCGGTACTGTTCGTGCGCACCCGCCGGCCGAACCGGATCGGCAGCCCGGAGGATGCCGCCGCCGCCTGCGAAGCGACGTTGCAGGGTTTCAACGTGACCGGTGCGGTCGTCGGTGCGGATGGCGGCGGCGCGCTGGCGGTCAGCGGCGACGGGCGCGTCGCGGCGGTCAAACGGCTGGGCCGCGGCCTCGTCGCGCGCGAAGTGATGTGGCGCACGGTCCGCTCCACCGCCGACGGGATCCTGGTGGAAACCGGCGACCGGCAGCTGGGAGAGGTCCGGCTGGCGGGCGTGAACGTGCTCGATATCCGCCGACTTGCACCGCGCCACGTGGCGCTTTGACCGCAACGCGGTTAGGTCCGCGCCCATGACACCGCGCGACGCCGTTCACTGGGTGGACCAACCGGGGCCCCACAGCCTGCCGGGCCTTTGGCATCAGTTCATCGACTGGATCGGTGACGGTACCGGTTTGCCCGACACGATCCTGCATATCCACGCCGGAATGGCGGTGCTCATGCTGGCACGGGTCGTGACGCGACGCTCGCTCGGCAGCTTCGTGCCGCTGTCGGTGGTGATCGTCGCCGAGGGCTTCAACGAGGTTATGGACCGGCTGCAGTTCGGATCGTGGCGTTGGCCGGACACCACGCTCGACATCGTCAACACGCTGTTCTGGCCGACGATCATCTGTCTGGGCATTCGCTTCCGCCCGATGATCGCCCGCCGCCGCGGCGGCTTCGGCCGCCGTTGAGGAGCACCGGGCCTGCCCAGCAGCAGGCCCGGTTCCGGATCAGCCCTGCATGTCCTCCAGCTCGCGACCGCGCGTCTCGTTGACCATCGCCCGCACGAAGAAGAACGATACGGCCGCAAAGAACGCATAGCCGAAATACGTCACCGCCAACCCCGGCGACACCGCCAGCGCCGGGAAGCTGACGGAGATCGCGGCGTTCGCGATCCACTGCGCGAAGCCCGACACCGCCAGCCCGGAACCGCGAATCTGGTTCGGGAACATCTCTCCCAGCATCACCCACATGACGGGGCCCCAGCTGGCGTTGAAGAAGATGACGTAGAGGTTCGCCGCGACCAGAGCGATGATGCCGTTGTTACCCGGCAGGCTGACCGCCCCCGCCGCATCGGTGACCGCGGTGGAGAACGCCCAGGCGACCACTGCCAGCGTCACCGCCATGCCGGCCGATCCGACCAGCAGCAGCGGCTTGCGGCCGATCCGGTCGACGGTCGCGATCGTGAACAGGCATGCGCCGATCGACAGCACGCCCGACAGGATATTGATCTGAAGCGCATTGTCCTCGGTGAAACCGACTGCCTCCCACAGGGTCGCGCCGTAATAGAAGACGACGTTGATGCCGACGAGCTGCTGGAACACGGCGAGGCCGATGCCCGCCCACAGGATCGGGCGGATCTTGCCGGTCGTCTTGTCGACCAGATCGGACAGCTTGGGCTTGTGGTGGTCGGCGGCCAGCGAGCCGCGGATCTCGGCGACCTTGCGGTCCGCCTCGTCCGATCCGAACAGGCGCGTCAGCACGACATGCGCCTCGGCATCGCGACCCTTGGCAACGAGATAGCGTGGGCTTTCCGGGATGATGAGCAAGGCGCACAGGTAGATCGCGGCCGGAATCGCCTGAAGCCAGAACATCCAGCGCCACGCCTCGTACCCCAGCCAGAAGTCTGCGGTGGAGCCACCGGCATAGCGCGCCAGCGCGAAGTTCGCGACGAACGCGCCGGTCAGGCCGGAGATGATCATCACCTGCTGCACCGACGACAGCCGGCCGCGGATCGACGCGGGCGTGACTTCGGAGATGTAGACGGGGGAGATGACGCTCGCCGCGCCGACGCCCAGACCGCCGATGATGCGCGCGAAGATGAAGATCGCGGAGCTGCTCGCCGCACCGGCCAGCAACGCGCTGGCGAGGAACAGGATCGCCGACAGCATCATCACGCCGCGCCGGCCGATCCGGTCCGCCAGACGGCCCGCGCCGAACGCACCGATCGACGACCCGATCAGGATCGCGCCGACATTGACGCCGATCCCCAGCTTGCCGAGATCGAACGCCGCCTCCAGCCCCTTCTGGGTGCCGTTGATGACGCCCGAGTCATACCCGAACATGAAGCCGCCGATCGTCGCCACCGCGACGATGGCGGCGATAAAGCCGATATTTACGCGTTGATCGCCCACGTCCCTCGTCATCCGTCCCGCTCCTGATCTGTTTTTTCGTTGTCGTTGCTTCGTTCTAGATTTTGGCCGGTGTCACCGGCATGCCCGCGACGTCGGGGTCGAAGGCGAACACATTGCCTGCCAGTGGCTGACCTTTCAGCGCCTCGGCATCCAGCCCCTTGCGCGCCGTCGTCGCGTACGCCGTGCGCAGGTCCGGCCCGCCGAACGCCATCTTGGTGACGTTCGCGACCGGGAACTCCACCGTCTGGACCAGCTTGCCCGCCGGGTCGTAACGGCGGATGCCGTGGCCGGCGTACAGGCCGACCCAGACATGATCCTCGGCGTCGCAGACCGATCCGTCGGGATAGCCGGCACCGTCCTCGATCGTGACGAACACCTCCGGCTTCGACAGCGTGCCGTCCGCATCGACCGCCACGCGCCAGATCGTTCGACCGCCCGTATCGGTGTGATACAAGGTGCGCGCGTCGCGGGTGATCGCCGGGCCGTTGGTGATCGTCACCGGCGGCAATCCGGTGTCGAGGCACACGCCCCCGGTGCAGCGATACAGCCGCCCGGTCGGGTTCGCCTCGCCATCGTCCATGCTGCCGAACCACAGGCGACCGGTGCTGTCCGTCGCCGCATCGTTCAGGCGGTTGCCGGGCAGCGATGGCTCCGGATCGTGCAGCAGCGTGAATTTACCCGTCGCCGGATCGAAGCGGTGCAGCCCGGTCTTGACGCCGACGATCATGCCGCCGCCCTCGGCCGGCAACACCCAGCCGACCTGATCGGGCGCTTCCCAATGGCGGCTCTCGCCGGTCTTCGGATCGAAGCGATAGACGCGGTGCGCCTTGATATCGACGAACCACAGGCGGTCACCGATCCAGACCGGCCCCTCCCCCAGCGTGGCACCGACGTTCAGGACCGATTGCACCATGTCAGCGCCACCCCGCATCGACGAAATAATCATGTCCCGTGCACATCCGCGCGTCGTCGGACGCGAGGAACAGCGCCAGCGCAGCGATGTCGACCGGCTGGATACGCCCGTCTAGGCACTGCGCCGCCACGATTTCCGCCTCGCCCTCCGGCGTGTACCATTTCTCCTGCCGCGGCGTCTGGACGTTGCCGGGCACGATCGTGGTGACGCGGATGTTGTCGCGGCCCAGATCGCGCGCCAGGCTGCGCGTCAAACCCTCGATCGCGGCCTTCGCGGTCTGGTAGAGGACGAGGTCGGGCAGGCCGAGATGCCAGCTGATCGATCCGAAATTGACGATCGCGCCGCCGCCCGCCGCCTTCATAGCCGGCACGACCGCCTGCGCCGCGAAGAACAGGTGGCGCAGGTTGGTCGCCATCCGCTCGTCCCAATAGGCGGGGGTGACCTCCTCGATGCTATGACGGTCGTCGCGCGCGGCGTTGTTGATGAGGATGTCGACGCCGCCGAGCTGCGCCGCAAACCCATCCAGCGTCGTCTTCAGCGCGTCGAGGTCGCGCAGGTCGCAGCCCGAAAAGATGGTGCCGTCCAGCCGCGCGGCCAGTGCCTCGCCCGCCTCGACATCGATATCGAGGAACGCGACCCGCGCCCCCTGCCCCGTAAACGCCTCCACCAGCCCCGCACCGATGCCGGTCGCGCCGCCGGTGATGACGACGCGCTTGTCGCGCAGGCTGGGATAGACCGCACGGTTCATGCGAGCAGGCCACGTTCGGCGAGGTTGCGGTAGAAGGCGCCGATCCCGACCGTCCACGGCGCCGCATCGGCGGAGGTGACGACGCGGTTCTCCAGCCGCCCGAGCCGGGTGCTGTCGATCGCGACCACGTCGCCGACCTTATGCGTAAAGCCGCGGCCGGGCTCGTCGCGGTCCTGCACCGGCGCGAACAGCGTGCCGAGAAACAGGACGAACCCGTCGGGATACTGGTGTTCGCTCAGCGTCTGCTTCACAAGCTCCAGCGGATCGCGGCTGATCTCCGCCATGTTGCTGCGCCCTTCGAGGACATAGCCATCCTCCCCCTCGATCCGCAGCCCGACCTCCGCCTGCCGCACATCGTCGATCGTGAAGCTGCTGTCGAAGATGCGGACCAGCGGCCCCAAAGCGCAGGACGCATTGTTGTCCTTGGCCTTGCCAAGCAGCAGCGCCGACCGCCCCTCAAAATCGCGCAGGTTCACGTCGTTGCCGAGCATCGCGCCGACCGTGTTGCCGCGGCTGTCGACCAGCAGCGCGATCTCCGGTTCCGGGTTGTTCCAGCCCGAATCGGAGCGGATGCCGATCTCCGCGCCCGCACCGACCGTCGCCAGTACCGGTGCCTTGGTGAAAACCTCCGCATCGGGGCCGATCGCAACCTCCAGATATTGCGACCACAGGCCGTCCTCGATCAGCGCCGCCTTTAGCGCCGCCGCTTCGGGGGAGCCGGGCACGACCGCACGGATCGACCCGCCCATGCTCTCTTCCAGCCGGCTGCGGATCGCCGCCGCCGCCGCCCAGTCGCCGCGCGCACGCTCTTCGATCACGCGCTCCAGCGCCGACACCGCGAAGGTGACGCCGCAGGCCTTGATGCATTGAAGATCAACCGGGCTGAGGAGATCGTGGACTGCCGGATCAAACCGCCCGAGCGACGTGCCGCCCGCGCCGGAGAAGTCCCCCGCCTCGACCAGGGCCGACACGGTCGGCGCGACATGGGCCATGTCGAGCACCTCGCCGTCCCGAACGATGATCGGGCTCGGCCCGTCGGCAGTCTGGATGCGGCCGAGAAAAAGTCCGGTTTCCCAATCCGCCGGCAGCATCGCCGCGGGCTCAACGTCGCCCATCATATCCCCTCCACTCGACTATCGTCGCTGATAGCGCTACCAGCACGTCGTGACCGGCGCTGTCAAGGCCGCTCGGACCCGGTTATAGGCAGGCTCTCGATAAGGGCAACGCGGGAGGGTTCCGAATGGCATCGACGGGTCATGTTCTGTGCTTCGGCGAGCTGCTTCTGCGCCTGTCCGCGCCGGGGCGGGGACATCTGTTCCAGGAACCGCGGCTCGACGCCAATTTCGGCGGAGCGGAGGCCAACGTGGCGGTCGCGTTGGCGCGGCTGGGCGTGCCGAGCGCGATCGTGTCCGCCGCCCCCGACGATGCGCTAGGCGACGCCGCGGTGGAGGCGATGCGCAAGCACGGCGTGGATATGAGCCGGGTGCGGCGCGCGGCCGGACGGCTCGGCCTGTATTTCCTCACGCCCGGCGCCGGCCTGCGCGCGTCGGCGATCGTCTACGACCGGGAGAACAGCCTGTTCGCGGAGACGCCCGCCTACGCCTATGACTGGCCGACCTTGCTTCAGGGCGCGGGGCGGCTGCACCTCTCGGGCATCAATCCGGCGATCGGGCCACAGATGGTGGAGGTCGCGCTCGCCGCAATCGCCGCAGCCAACGAAGCGGGCGTACCGGTGTCGTTCGACGGCAATTTCCGCGCCAGCATGTGGGCGCGCTGGTGCGACGCCCCCTCCCCCATCCTCGCGCGACATATCGAGGGATGCGACCTGATGTTCGGCAGCCACCGCGACATCGCGCTGCTGCTCGGCCGCGACTTTCCCGGCGCAGGGCCGGAGCGGCGCCGCGCCGCGGCGCTGGCGGCGTTCGAGCGCTTCCCCCGCTTGCGCTACATCGCCACCACCACGCGGCACGTCCGCAACGCCGACCACAACACGCTGTCCGCGCGCATCGACACACAAGATGAGGCCGTCGAGACGGGCGAGGTGGAGATCACCGGCATCGTCGACCGGATCGGCACCGGCGACGCATTCGCGGGCGGCGTACTCGCCGGCCTGCCGCACGGGCTGGAAGAGGCAGCGCGCACCGGCCTTGCCCTCGCCGCGCTGAAGCACGCGACGCCGGGCGACCAGAGCCTCACCACCCGCCGCGAACTCGCGACCTTCCACGAAGGCGGGCTGGACGTGCGGCGCTAAATCCTCCCCTACAAGGGGAGATGGCAGGCCGACGCCCTGACGGAGGGGTGTCGCCCTCTCGACAGCGGGTCATCCCTCGTCGCTGCGCGCCACCTCCCCTTGCAGGGGAGGATTAGCGGGGTCACCCCTCCGGTGCTGCGCACTCCCCTTCGAGGTATGGAATGGTGTAGGGCCATCCGCCCCGACCCTTAGGAAATCTCCGAGTGCCCACCGTTCACGTCAATGACGTCGATCTCTATTACGAGGAAGCCGGCGATCCGCGGGGACCGGTGGTGCTGCTCGTGATGGGACTGGCGACGCAGTTGATCGCGTGGCCCGATCCGCTGATCGCCGCGCTGGTCGATGCCGGCTACCGCGTCGTCCGCTACGACAATCGCGACGTGGGCCTGTCGACGCGGCTGGATGGAACGCCGGCGCTGCATCCCTTGTGGGTGCTGGGCGCGAGCCGGCTGCGGATGCCGTTTCCGCTCGCCTACACGTTGCGCGACATGGCGGCGGACGCGGTCGCGCTGCTCGATGCGCTGGGTGTGGAGCGCGCGCATGTCGTCGGCGCGTCGATGGGCGGGATGATCGCGCAGCATATCGCCGCCGGCTGGCGCGAACGGGTCGAAAGCCTGACGACGATCATGTCGTCCAGCGGCGCGCCCGGCCTGCCGCCGCCCAGCCCGGCGCTGATGCGGCGGCTGGTGATGCGCTGGCCGGCGACCCCCAGCCGCGACGAGGCGGTGGCGGCGACGATCGCGACGCTGGCGCTGATCTCCCATCCCGAAGCCGCGCGCGATGTCGAGGCGCTGGCATTACAGGCGACGCGCGCGGTCGATCGCGGCCATTACCCGGTCGGCGGGCGGCGACAACTGGCGGCGATCATCGCCGACACCGGGCGGCCGGTGCTGCTGACGCATATCGTCGCGCCAACGCTCGTGATCCACGGCGCGGTCGATCCGCTGATCCCGCTGGGGCACGGCGAGGACCTCGCGCGCCGGATCGAGGGGGCCAAGCTACTGATCGTGCAGGCGATGGCCCACGATCTGGCCCCCGCCGCCCTGCCGGAGGTAACGTCAGGGCTGCTCGATCATCTGGCCGGTAGCGCACCCGCGACGGGCTCGCCGATCAGTGCGCGGGCGGTGCGGTAGCAATCCTCGACATGCGCGTCGCCGGCCAGCTTCATCGCGCCGAAGCTGATCGTCGCCGCCACCGCCGATCCGATGAACGGCACGAACTTCGCCACCGACGCGGTCGCGATCCGCACGCCCATCCGGCGCAAAACTGCCGTCACCAGCTTGCGCGTGACGATGCGGCCGATGAAGGTGTTGCCGGCACTGGTCGCGAGCACCAGCACCTGCTGCGCCATGTTCGGCTCCATTTTTTGCACCTGTTCGTGGTTCAGCCCGAACTTCGTGCTGATCGCGGGCAGCAGGTTGGTCAGCAGGCCGATGTCGGCGACGATGTCCGCACCGGGGATCGGCACCACCGCCGCCCCCGCGGACGCGAGCGAGCGCTTCGTCACCAGCGTGTGACATTCGGCGCGGATACGGTCCAGCTCGGCAAGGTCGCGGATCATTGGGGACTCCAGAACAATCGATGCCCGTTCCAACGCACACGCATCGACTTCGGCTCGCCGCCCTTAGGCAACCCTGTCCTGCCTGCGCGCGACCCCGCGACTGATTGAAATCAAGTAATTGGAAAGATTAGTTTTATCGTAGCCGCGTTTGGAACCCGCGACCAACCGCATGCGCTATCGACCCTGTCTGTTCCAGATCAGCATGGGAAATCCGATGGCCGACCTTGCGAACCCGCAGAGCGACGACGCGCCGCTCGATACCTCCAAACGCAGCGCTGCGCCGGCCGATGCCGCGGGCCGGTTACCCGAGGGCCAAGGCGACAGCTTCGCCAATGCCACCGTCACGATCGGCAAGCCGGTGGCGGAAGTATTCGCCCACTTCCGCGACTTCGCCAACCTGCCCGGCTTTATGGAGAACGTCGTCCGTATCGACGTGCTCGATCGGCAGCGCTCGCACTGGGTGGTGAAGGCCCCCGGTGGCGGCACGGTCGAATGGGATGCCCGCGTCACCGATGAGGCGGAGAACGCCTTCATCGCGTGGACCAGCGAGGAGGGCGCGGACGTACCGAATTCCGGCCGCGTGGATTTCCGCGATGCCGGCCAGCGCGGCACGGTCGTCAGCGCGACGATACTCTACGACCCGCCAGCGGGCATCGTCGGCAAGATCGTCGCCAAGATGTTCCAGCGCGAGCCCAAGATCCAGGCTCGCCGCGATCTGACCCGCTTCAAGCAATTGCTGGAGACGGGCGAGATCGCCACCCCTGCGATGAACCCCAAGCAGTTCGAGGAGATGGGACTGTGAAAGCACTCGCCTGGCACGGTAAGCACGATGTTCGCATCGACAACGTCCCCGATCCCGAGATCGTCAATCCGCGTGACGCGATCATCAAGGTCACGTCGACCGCGATCTGCGGATCGGACCTCCACCTCTATGACGGCTATATCCCGACGATGCAGGCCGGCGACATCCTGGGCCATGAGTTCATGGGCGAGGTGGTCGAGGTCGGCTCCAGATCGACGCTGAAGAAGGGCCAGCGCGTCGTCGTGCCATTCACGATCGCGTGCGGCGAATGCTTCCATTGCGGCAAGCATCAATATTCCGCCTGCCCCAACGGTCTGCCGGCGGACAATCAGGATATCGCCCGCGAACTGTACGGCACGGAGATGTCCGGCCTGTTCGGCTATTCGCACATGACGGGCGGCTATGCCGGCGGTCAGGCGGAATATGTCCGCGTGCCGTTCAGCGACGTCGGCCCGATCGTCATCCCCGACGGTGTCGAGGACGACAAGGTCCTGTTCCTCAGCGACATCCTGCCCACCGGTTGGCAGGCGGCGGAATATGCGCAGATCGAACCGGGCGATACCGTGGCCGTCTGGGGCTGCGGCCCGGTCGGGCTGTTCGCGGTGCAGTCGGCGTTCCTGATGGGCGCGGAGCGCGTCATCGCGATCGACCATTATCCGCACCGTCTGGAACTCGCCAAGCGGTTCGGCGCGGAGACGCTGAACTTCAAGGAAAGCGCGACCTACGAAGCGCTGATGGAGATGACCGGCGGCATCGGTCCCGACGCCGTCATCGATGCGGTCGGGCTGGAGGCGCACGGCCTGTTCGTCGACAACGTGGTCGATCAGGTGAAGGCGTCGCTGTTCCTCGGCACCGATCGCCCCCATTCCATCCGTCAGGCGATCATCGCCTGTCGCAAGGGCGGGCGCGTGTCGATGCCGGCGGTGTACGGCGGCTTCGTCGACAAGTTCCCGCTCGGCGCGTTCATGGAGAAGGGCCTGACGCTGAAGACCGGCCAGACCCATGTCCAGCATTACCTGCCCGGCCTGCTCAACGCGATCATGGAGGGGAAGATCGAGACCGAGTTCCTGATCTCCCACCGCATGCCGCTGAACGACGCGCCCAAGGGCTACAAGATGTTCCACGACGAGCAGAACGAGACGACCAAGATCGTGCTGAAGCCCGGCATGGTCGCTGCTTGATCTCTACGCTGACAGGAGACTGATGATGGCTGACAGATACGCGATCGTGACGGGTGCCTCGACCGGCATCGGCTTCGAACTGGCGACGCTCGCCGCGAAAGACGGTTACGATGTGCTGATCGTTGCCGACGAGCCGCTGATCGAGGCGGCGGCGCAGGACCTGCGCCAGTTCGGCACCGAGATCACGCCGGTAGAGGCGGACCTGTCGACGTTCGAGGGTGTCGACGCGCTCTTGGCCGCCACCAACGGCCGCCGCATTAACGTGCTGTGCGCGAATGCGGGCAAGGGCCTCGGTCACGCGTTCCTCGACCAGAGCGTCGAAGACTGGAAGCGGGTGATCGACACCAACATCGTCGGCACGATCTACCTGCTGCAAAAAGTCCTGCCGGCGATGGTCGCGCGCAACGAGGGCAAGGTGCTGGTGACCGGATCGATCGCCGGCTACATCCCCGGCTCGTTCCAGGCGGTCTACAACTCGTCGAAGTCGTTCATCGACTATTTTACCGATGCGCTGCGCAACGAAATCAAGGATGCGGACGGCGTAACGATCACCACGCTGAAGCCCGGCCCCGTCGAAACCGAGTTCTTCGACCGCGCCGACATGCTCGACACCTCGGTCGGCCAGTCGGACAGCAAGA
The DNA here is from genome assembly GCF_016892685.1 of Sphingomonas longa. NCBI lineage: Bacteria > Pseudomonadati > Pseudomonadota > Alphaproteobacteria > Sphingomonadales > Sphingomonadaceae > Sphingomonas > Sphingomonas longa. The sequence continues at coordinate 46,811 of NZ_JAFEMC010000006.1, read as the reverse complement.
GCGATCCCGTCGACGTCGCGAACGACGGCTGGAGCGCGATGAACAAGGGCGAGGCTTCGATCTTCTCCGGCTGGAAGACGAAGCTGCAAGGCGCGATGACGGGCATCACGCCAGCGGCGGTATTGGCGGAACAGCACCGCAAGATGGCCGAACCGGGTTCGGGCGAGGGGTAACCCGACGCTTCTTCTCCCCCCTGCTTTCCTGACCCATCTCGCTTCTGACAGTCTGAGTGTGAAGACGCCGATGGGTAATGCGGCCGATGATCGGGAGGGAGATGGCCGCGGTCATCGGCTGCATTTGTGTAAACAGACTCTCAGAAAAGGGAGAGCGGACGAAGCCGTCAGCCGCCTTCGGCGCGTTCGATGTCGGCGCCAACGGCGGACAGTTTTTCCTCCAGCCGTTCGTAGCCGCGGTCGAGGTGGTAGATGCGGCTGACCTGCGTCTCGCCCTCGGCGGCGAGACCGGCGAGGATCAGGCTCATCGAGGCGCGCAGGTCGGTGGCCATGACGGGCGCGCCCGTCAGCTTGCCGACGCCGCGAACCACGGCGGTCCGGCCCTGCACGAGGATATCCGCACCCATCCGCGCCAGTTCGGGTACGTGCATGTAGCGGTTCTCGAAGATCGTCTCGGTCAGCACGCTCGCGCCGTCAGCCAGCGTCAGCATCGCCATGAACTGCGCCTGCATGTCCGTCGCGAAGCCGGGGAACGGTGCGGTCGTCAGCGTCAGCGGGCGCAGCGGATCGGGCGCGGAGACGCAGACCGATCCGGGCTTGAGCTGGATCAGCACGCCCGCATCCGCCAGCGCCGACAGCGTCGCGCCCATGTCGCCCGCATCGACCCCCGTCAGCTCCAGCGAGCCGCCGGTGATGGCGGCGGCGCAGGCATAGCTACCCGCCTCGATCCGGTCGGGCATCACGCGGTACGTCGCGCCGTGCAGCCGGTCGCGGCCCTCGATCGTCAGCGTCTCGGTGCCGATCCCGTCGATCGACGCGCCCATCGCGACGAGGCAGCGGCACAGGTCGACGATCTCCGGCTCGCGCGCGGCATTTTCGATCACGCTGGTGCCGCTGGCAAGCGAGGCCGCCATGACCACGTTCTCGGTCGCGCCGACCGACACGACGGGGAAGCGATAGCGGCCGCCCTTCAACCGGCCGCCGGGCGCGGTCGCCTTCACATAGCCTGCCGCCATCTCCAGTTCGGCGCCGATCGCCTCCAGCGCCTTCAGGTGCAGATCGATCGGACGGTTGCCGATCGCGCAGCCGCCGGGCAGCGACACCCGCGCCTCGCCACCGCGACCGAGCAATGGCCCCAGCACGAGGATCGACGCGCGCATCTTGCGAACGATGTCGTACGGGGCCTCGGTCGAGGTCAGCGACTTCGCGTGGATCGTCATCGTGCGGCCGAACTCGTCGGGGCGCGTACCCTCGACCGCGGTCGACGCGCCCAACTGGTTCAACAGATGGCCGAACCCGTCGACGTCGGCGAGACGCGGAAGGTTCGAGAGCACCAGCGGCTCGTCGGTCAGCAGCGCGCACGGCATCAGCGTCAGGGCTGCGTTCTTCGCGCCGGAAATGGGCAGGCGGCCGGACAGGCGATTGCCGCCGCGGATCAGGATACGGTCCATCCGTCACGCTCTATCGCGCACGGCGCGGGGTGCAAGAGCGGTGCGCGGCCGTCCGTCGCAGCGGCGGCTCTCCACCCCGCCGTAACACACGGAAAAACGCGAGAATTCCGCCGATCCCCCTACGGTTGATCGACTTTAATGCATCCGCGCCGACCTCTTGCCTAATTGGGTCGATTACCGGGGGGATTGGTCTCTAGTGCCGCACAGTTGTTTCGCCGACCGTCTCGGCGACCTGATCACCTTGACGCCCGTCGAACGTGCCGCGTTGTCGGCGTTGGAGGATCGGGAACGCCGCCTGCGGCGCGGAGCGATCCTCATCAGCGAGAATGATCGCCTGTCCGAACTCTATATCCTGAAGCAGGGCATGATGATGAGCTACGTCCTGCTCCACGACGGGCGGCGGCAGATCCTGCGCTTCCTGTATCCCGGCGACATGATGGCGATGTCCGCGCTGGCCTTTGGGACGTCGCCGGAGACGATGATGGCGTTGACCGAAGTGGTGGTCGGTTCGTTCGACCGGGTGGTGCTGGCCAAGCTGCTGGCGGATCATCCGCGAATGGCGAGCGCGATAATGGCGCTGGACCAGATCAAGCGCGTGTCGCTGACCGACCGGCTGGCGGCGATCGGCCGAACCTCGGCGAAGGCGCGGGTCGCCGCGCTGCTGCTCGATATCCGCAACCGTCTGCGTCGAGGAGATCCGGCGATCGCGGACAGCTTCCATCCCGGTATCACGCAAGAGGAGATCGGCGACGCGACCGGGCTGACCGCGGTCCACGTCAACCGCATGCTCCGACAGTTGGAGGAAGAGGGGCTGATCGCACGCGACGGCGGCCGCTACACGTTGCTGAACGAGCAGCGGCTGGTGCGGGCGGCGAGTTATGTCGACCGGTATGCGCAGGCGAATCTGGGGTGGTTGCCGGCGGCGGAGTAAAGGTTTTGGCGTCGAGAGCGCAGAGTACCTGACCCAGCCCCTTTCGACGCGGAGGGAAGCCTGAAAAATCAGGCGGCTACGCCCTACGCCTTCTCCAGCGTGCACTGGAGCGGGTGCTGGTTCTGGCGGGCGAAGTCCATCACCTGGCTGACCTTGGTTTCCGCAACTTCGTAGGAGAAGACGCCGCAGACGCCGACGCCGCGCTGGTGGACGTGGAGCATGACGCGTGTTGCCTCTTCCATGTCCATGCGGAAGAAGCGCTGGAGGCAGAGGACGACGAACTCCATCGGCGTGTAGTCGTCGTTCAGCATCAGCACGCGGTAGGGCGTCGGCTGCTTCGTCTTGGCGCGGGTCTTGGTAGCGATGCCCGTCCCGGTATCGTCACCATCGCTGTCTCGGCGCTCGGCCATCGTCGGCGTCATCGCGAAGGATGCGCCGGTAGGTGCGGGCCAGGTCGCCGTGGCAGCCGTCATGAGGGGGGTTTCGATCAGTCGCTGCATGGGAATGCGGGATATGGCACCGCGCCGCCACGGGGCAAGACCCGACATCGGGTTCCGTGCATCGCGATGCGACGGAACGGCACCTGCATCACCCCTCGTCGGGGCGAGAAAGGGCGGGATCACGAAAAAGGGCGGCGCATCGCTGCGCCGCCCCGTTCCACAGCCGGGCGAGCCCGGACCTCGTTTCAGAGGCCGGGCGAACTCGGCCAAGGTGCCAGTTACGCGGCGACCTTGATCTTCTCGGCAGCGACCGCGATGCGGTTCGAGATCGGCTGTGCGACCTCGCCGGCCAGCTTCAGCGACGCTTCGGTCGACTTCGAGGTGTGCGCCATCATCGCATCGAACGCCGAGCGGGCGTAGTCGGCCTGCAGCTTCATGAACTCGGCCGGCGACTTGACCGACGACAGCGTCTTCATCGCTTCCGAAGCATGTTCGAACGACGACTTGGCATAGGCGACGGCGTCCTGGCTCATCGTCTCGATGCCGCGGGCGGCGATCTTCGACGACTCGACGAGCGCCTCGACATTGCCCTTGCCGAACTCGGTGGCGTCGGCGAACAGCTTCTGGCCCTTTTCGACCGCACCCTTGCTGCGCTCGGTCATGTCGGTGAACACGGCCTGGGCCTTGGCCGAGGTGTCCTGAGCGGCGTTCTGCGCGTTATCGATGACGGTAGCCATGACGGGTTCCTTTGCTTCGGTAGTGGCGGCCGGTGCGGCCGTTGGGGTGGTCGCGACCGGTGCGGGCGCGGGAGAAGCAGGTGCGGCAGGCGCCGCCACGGCTTCGATGATCGGCGCTGCCACCGCCTTGACGGCATCAGCGACGGATGGGGTGACCGGCTTCGGCGCCGGTGCGGGTGCCGAGGCTTTCGCTGCGGGCATCGCGGCTTTCGCGGGCGACTTCGGCGCGATGGACTTGGCTGCGACCGGCTGAGCCGCGGCAGGCATCGGGGCCGGAGTCGAGACGGGAGACTTTGGAGCCGCTACCGGAACCCTGGGGGCCCCGGCGGGCTTGGCAACGACAGGATTGGCTTCCGGTGCCTCGACGGTATTGGTGGCCGACAATGCGGGCGGCACCGAAGTCGGGCCGTCGACGCGCTTCAGCGCGGGCACCACGGGTGCCGGTCCAGCTGGAGTCGGCTTACGCCCACCTGCCTTGCGTCCAGTCGTCGCCATGCCGCACCTCTCCATTGCTGCACTGCACAAATGGAGGCCTAACGAAGATTTGTCAAATACAAATTGTGCAGTGCAGCAACAAAATTGTCATTTGGTGCGAACATATTGGCCGGGCGCCGGCTCCAGCGGAGCAAGTTTTCCCTTGCCGGGAATGCGCGCGCCCTTGGCTGGCACGTCCGCGTCATCGATGCCGCGCAGCCAGGCCAGCCAGTCGGGCCACCAACTCCCCTTCGTCTCGGTCGCCCCCGCCACGAAGTCGGACAGCGACTCGGTCTTCGTGTCGTTGGTCCAGTATTGATACTTGCCCGCGGAGGGCGGGTTGACGACGCCGGCGATGTGCCCCGACCCCGCCAGCACGAAGCGCAACGGCCCGGCGAAATGATGCGTCAGTTTCCAGACGCTTTCGGCAGGCGCGATATGATCCTCTCGCCCGGCCTGGACATAGGTCGGCGTCGTCACCGTCGTGAGATCGATCGGAGTGCCGCCGACCGACAGCGCGCCGGGCGTCACCAGCAAATTGTCGCGGTACAGATCACGCAGATACGATAGATGCCACTTCGCCGGCAGGTTCGTCGTGTCGCCGTTCCAGTGGAGCAGGTCGAACGGCGCATAATCCTTGCCGAGCAGATAGTTGTTGGTGACGTAGTTCCAGATCAGGTCGCGACCGCGCAGCGCGTTGAACGTCGCTGCCATGTAGCGGCCGTCGAGGAATCCGTCCGGCGACAGTTTCTCCAGCATCGTCAGCTGCTCGTCGTCGACGAAGTGCTGGAGGTCGCCGGCACCGGAGAAATCGACTTGCGCGGTGAAGAAGGTGGCGCTGGCGACCTTGTCCGCCCCGCCCCGCGCCGTCTCCACCGCCAGCGTCGCGGCGAGCGTGGTGCCGGCGACGCAATAGCCGACGGTGTGGACCGCGGGCACGTCGAGCAGGTCGCGGACGGTGTCGATCGCATCGACCTGCGCGGCGACGTAATCGTCCCACATCACGTCCTTCATCGTCGCGTCGGCGGATTTCCACGACACCATGAACACGGTGATGCCCTGCTCCACCGCCCAGCGGATGAAGCTCTTCTCCGGCGTCAAATCGAGGATGTAGAAGCGGTTGATCCACGGCGGGAAGATCAGCAGCGGCGTCGCCAGGACCTTCTTCGTCGCCGGGTTATACTGAATGAGTTCGTACAGGTCGGTGCGCTTGACGACCTGACCCGGCGTAGCGGCGAGGTTGCGACCGACCTCGAATGCGGAACCGTCGGTGTGCGTCATCTGCCCGCGGCCCATGTCCGCCAGCATGTTCTGGAGCCCCTTGAGCAGATTCTCGCCGCGCGTCTCGACCGTCCGCTCCAGCACCGCCGGATTGGTCAGCGCGAAGTTGGTCGGGCTCATCGCATCGACGAAGCCGCGGGTGGCGAAGCGAAGCTGCTCTCGCTGCTTCGGATCGATACCGTCGATCGCGTCGACGCCGCGCAGCATGTGGTCGGCGATCGTGTTGTAGCTCTGACGGATCAGGTCGAAGACCGGGTTCTCGCGCCATTGCGGGTCCTTGAACCGCTTGTCGCGCGCCTGTTCGGGGGTTTCCGCGGTCGGCGGCGCGCTGGTGGGATCGAGAAACCGCTGCCACAGCGTCAGACTGTCGGTCCAGAAATCGCGGGCCCGCTCCAGCGTGGCGGGATCGTTGAAGCCGGGTATGGTCGGCAGCGCGGCGATGCCCTGCTCCATCATCATCTGCTGCGCACGGCCGAGGACCCATGTCCAATGCTGCATGTCCTTCAGGGTCGGCTGCTCGGGTGCGTCGGCCATGCGCGGTCTCTCCTCGATCCTGTAGACGGGCGTAGTGCATTCGCAGTTCCACGTCAGCTTTCGCGACGGGCCGCTTCGCTGTAGATGCGTCGGCGAAAGGTACTGCCATGACCGACCCGTCCGACGATTTCTATCGCATGAAGCGCCTGCCCCCGTACGTGATCGCGGAAGTCAACGCGATGCGGGCGGCGGCGCGCGCGGGCGGCGAGGACATCATCGATCTCGGCATGGGCAATCCCGACCTGCCGCCGCCCGAGCACGTCATCGAGAAGCTGATCGAGGTGACGCGCAAGCCCGACGCGCATGGCTATTCACAGTCGAAGGGCATTCCCGGACTGCGCCGCGCGCAGGCGAATTACTACGGGCGACGGTTCGGGGTCGAGTTGAACCCGGAGACCGAAGTCGTGGTGACGATGGGATCGAAGGAGGGGCTGGCCAGCCTCGCTACCGCGATCACCGCGCCGGGCGACGTCGTGCTCGCACCGAACCCCAGCTATCCGATCCACACCTTCGGCTTCATCATCGCCGGGGCGACGATCCGCGCGGTGCCGACGACGCCTGACGAAGCGTATTTCGAGAGCCTGGAACGGGCGATGGCGTTCACCGTGCCGCGGCCGAGCGTGCTCGTCGTCAACTACCCATCGAATCCGACGGCGGAGACGGTCGACCTCGCCTTCTACGAGCGGCTGGTGGCGTTCGCGAAGGAGCAGGGCCTCTGGATCCTGTCCGACCTCGCCTATTCGGAGCTATACTACGACGGCAATCCGACGCCTTCGATCCTGCAGGTCAAGGGCGGCAAGGACGTCGCGGTCGAGTTCACGTCGCTGTCCAAGACGTACAGCATGGCCGGCTGGCGAATCGGCTTCGCGGTCGGCAACGCTAAACTGATCGCGGCGATGACGCGGGTGAAGTCGTACCTCGATTACGGCGCGTTCACGCCGATCCAGGCGGCGGCGTGCGCGGCGCTGAACGGGCCGCAGGACATCGTCGAGAAGAACCGGGTGCTCTATCACAAGCGTCGCGACGTGCTGGTCGACAGCTTCGCGCGCGCCGGCTGGGACATCCCAAGCCCACGCGCGTCGATGTTCGCCTGGGCACCGTTGCCGCCGGCACTGGCGCATCTGGGGTCGCTGGAATTCTCGAAGCAGATGCTGACCGAGGCGAAGGTCGCAGTCGCGCCGGGTGTCGGATATGGCGAAAACGGCGAAGGCTTCGTCCGCATCGCGCTGGTCGAGAACGAACAGCGACTGCGTCAGGCGGCGCGGAACGTAAAACGGTATTTGGCGTCGATGGGGGTGAATACCCCGGCGCAAGGGGCGGGGTGAAGCTGCGAAACCACGATCACGATCGGTGGCGTTTGCCGGTCTTTCTCCTGTCGAAGGCCATAAGAACGCTACCGTCGCAGGCTCAGCATCAAGGCGCCGGTGAACCAGACCGGCAATCCGACGATGATGATGCTCGTCGCGAAGGGTTGAGTTTGCGGCTCGGGCCAAGAGAAGAAGTTTGAACGCGGCCTCGGCACCGCCGCCCATATCCGTCCGCAGATAGGCAAGGCCGCGCTCGGCTTGGCTAACGACGATGTTGGGCGCATATCCGCCGGCCCCGACCTTTACGTTCCGCTAGGTGTAGGACGCGACGGCCGGGCTGTCCGGAAAATCGGCGGATGCGCGGTCGCCGTCAGCGCCAGCGTCATCGTCAACCATAACCTAGCCACGCGCGCGATAGCGGAAGTTGCGGAACCTGGCCCGGCCGTCTCCGGCTGCGAACACGCCCGGCCTGAGGCTGAGGAAACCGTCGGCGACGTTATGATTGTACCCGGCTACCTCCACCGATCGATCCTTGGTCCAGTTCCGGCCGTCGCGGCTGTAGAAGAACGTCACGACGTTCTCGTCGTTCACGGCGCGGATGTGCAATCGCGTCGCGTCGATCCTGGCTCCCGGCGGCCATCGCTCCTCCTGACCGATCCGGTACGCATGGAGTTGCCTGGGCCCGATGGCCAAGCCGCAGAAGAGCTTGTCGTTGTAGAAGAGCGTCACCCCTGCGGTGCTGGTTCCCAGGATCTCGACCTCCACCGACAGCTCATACGAACGGTCTCCTGCCACGAACAGCAAGGGTGAACTGTTTGCCGGCCCCACCCCCTGCCCGGCCAGCGTCAACACTCCCTCGTCGACGCTCGCCCGCCTCAGATAATCGCCCTTCGCCGGATCGAAGAACTGCATCTTGGTGCCGAACATGTCTGGCGAGAAGTTCGATAGCGTTGTTCCATGCGGTCCGGGCAACCCGCCCCGTGGCGCGGCGATCGGCGTGGATAGGTCGCCGCCCGCGGCGCGCGGCCACCCGTCTTCGGTCCACGTGATCGGCTCCAAAAGCATCTGGCGGCCGAGTGTGCGGAATCCGTTCTCATAGCCGTGATACGCCAGCCACCAGCTTCCGTCGGGTGCCTCGACGGCTGTGCCGTGCCCGCGCGACCACCACGGTTCGTCCCGGCTGAGCGTGCGGACGACGGGGTTGTGGGGGCAGTTCTGCCACGGCCCGTCGATGGAGCGCGATCGCGCGACCACCACCATGTGGCTGGTCGGCGGTCCTGCCGTCCCGCCCTGTCCCGAAATCAGATAGAACCACTCGCCCCGGCGCAGGACCTTCGGCCCCTCCAAGGCGAAACCCTCGATCACATAGTCGTCGGGGATCGGCCAACCTGAGTAGACGTGCTCGACCGGCCCAACGGCGGACAGGCCGTCGGCGCTGATGCGGACCCGGCGACCGCCATTGAAGAACAGGTAGCGCTGACCGTCTTCGCCGACCGCGTGGCCGGGATCGATGAAGCCGTCCAGCTTCATGTCGATGGGCTCGCTCCACGGCCCGCTCATGCTCGACGCGTGGATGACGAACGTCTTTTGTGGGCGCTCGGAATCGTCGAGCGTCGGAATGTAGATGAAGTAGCGGCCATCATGTTTGGCGATATCAAGCGCCCAGACGATGCCGATGTTCGTGCGGAGCGCAGCCGCGATGGGCGTCCAGTCGATCAGGTTGCGCGAATGCCAGATCGGAATGCCGGGATAATATTGGAAGGACGAGAAGGTAGCGTAATAATCCGCGCCGTCCTTCAGAATGCTCGGGTCGGGCCGGTCGCCCGACAGCACCGGATTGACGTATCGCCCATCGCCCAGACTGGCTCGCCTTTGTCCCTCCATCCCCGGTCGTCCGTGCAGGCGGGGTGCGCGGTCGCACGCCACCGCGTCGGGGCGCGACTGCCCGGCGGTCTCGGCTGGTATCGCCGCAGCCCCCGCGGTCGCCAGCGCGAGGGTCAGGGCTTCACGGCGCGAAGGATGCATGCTGGAGTTCCGGTGTAGAGAGTCGATAGTGTGGGATACTCCCGCCGACGCGCCCCGAGCCCGAATATCGGGCTGAGAAGTACTGCGCTTCCGCTAGAAGACCGTCTGCGGCAACGCACGGACAGCTTGGGGCGTCAGTCCCAGCTCGACGAGCGTTTTGGTTGCGCCCGGTAGCACCGCGTCGTTGAACCCAGTACCAGCAACGTCGTGAAACGTGCCGTGACAGCACGCGGAGCGAAGATCGAACTCGTCCACCGACGTCCTCAACCGCGCCAGAATGTCGGCATAACCCAGCGCACGCGGAACGCACGCCCCCGGCAGAAAGATCGATCGGCTCACCCGCGCGCGCGCGGTCGGGCAAGACGGTTCGCGCCAACGCTCGCTGTGCCTGCGCCGCGCACCCCGGCGGCCCGGCGTTCGTCATCACTACCGCAACTGGGAGGTGCCGATATGTCATCCACGTCATGCAGCGTTCGCCAGATCGGCGCGACAATGCCGGTCAATGAACGCGTCGTGGCGTGGCATCGCCGCGGCGGTCTTGGCGATCATGTCGCGCAGGTGGTGCATGAAGCGTCCCGCTTCCTCCACCGGCAGCGTATCGACCAGCGGGTCGTAAGAAGTCGGTGCCGGCTCCTGACCGGCCAGAACCGCGATCCAGCTGTCGTCGGTGAACAGCCCGCCCTGATCGCGGATGACGCGCGCCCGGCTGCGCCACAGTGCGATCTTGCCCGACAGCGAAGCCGGAATGTCCATCGTCCGGCAGTGGTTCCAAAAGGGAGAATCGTCGCGGGTGGTGGCATGATAGTGCAGGATGATGAAATCTCGGATCTGCTCGTATTCCAGCCGCAGCAGCCGGTTGTATTCGTCGCGCTCGGCGCTGGCGAACCCCGTATCTGGGAACAGGCTCAACAGGCGCGAGATGCCCGACTGCACCAGATGGATGCTGGTCGACTCCAGCGGTTCCAGAAAGCCGCCCGCGAGCCCGAGCGCGACGCAGTTGCCCTCCCATAGCCGCTGCCGGACGCCCGCGACGAAGCGAAGCCTGCGCGCATCCCCCAGCGCCGCGCCGTCAAGGCCGCGCAGCAGATCGTCCTCGGCCTGCGCTTCGTCCTGAAACGCGCTGGCATAGACATGGCCGTTGCCGACGCGGTGCTGAAGCGGGATGCGCCACCGCCATCCCGCCGTACCGGCGGTGGCGCGGGTGTAGGGCAGCAACGCGGCGGTACTGGTACTCGGCACCGCCAGCGCCCGGTCGCAGGGCAGCCAATGCTGCCAGCTGTCGAACGCCACGCCCATCGCATCGCCAAGCAGCAGCGATCGGAAGCCGCTGCAATCCACGAACAGTTCGCCGTCGATCCGCCGCCCTCCGTCGAGCACGACCGCAGCGATATGACCATTATGCTCCGATCGCTCGACGGCCGTGACCCTGCCCTCGATCCGGGTGACGCCGGTCCGTTCCGACAGCTGCCTCAGATAGCGCCCGTACAGCCCCGCGTCGAAATGAAACGCGTAGCCTAGCGAGGCGAGCACGGTGGCCGGGTTGTCCGAAGGCCGCGTGAACCGGCCCGCGTGCGCGGCGACGGCGGACAGGCAATATTCGTCCAGCCGGCCGACATCGCCGGCGGCGCCATCGATCCGCGACTGCCGCAGCCAGAGCTGGTGGAACTTCACGCCCTCGACATCGCGGCCGTGCGTGCCGAACGGATGCATGTACCGGTCGCCGATGCGGCCCCAGCCGACGAACTCGATGCCCAGCTTGAACGTCGCGCGGGTGGCGCGGACGAATGCGTCCTCGTCGATCCCGAGCAGGCGGTTGAAGTCGTGTAGCGACGGGATGGTCGCCTCGCCGACGCCGATCGTCCCGATGTCTTCGGATTCGACCAGCGTGATCGCGACTCCGGCGGCGGTCAGACGGGACAGCGCGGCAGCGGCCATCCAGCCTGCCGTTCCTCCACCGACGATGACGACCTTGCGGATCGGTCGGGGTACGTCGGCGCTCACGCCGCGGCCCGGCGCTGGCCGAAGCGATGCGACCGGGCATATTCTACCAGATCCCGGTTCGACGGCAGGTTCGCAATGGCATAATCCGCCTGCCGCCTTACCTCCGCGAATGCCCGCCGCGCATCCTCATGATAACGGAGCGAGCCGGCCTTGGCGCTGAGATCGGTCTTCCAGCCCATGCCGTACAGGACATATTGCCAGCTCGGCTCGGTGAAGATGTCGATCTGGGCATCGATGTCGAGTTCGTTCGGCCACCGGTACCGCCAGCGATCGAGCATCTCATGGAGCGAGTCGGGGATCGACGCGGCGGCGACGTTGTCGCGCCAGAATTCGGTGTCGCGCCGTTCGGAGATGCAATAATGCAGCTTGATGAAGTCCAGCGCGCGTTCGTAGCGGCGGCGCAGGTTCAGGTTGAACTGCCGCGCCGAGGTCTCGTAATCGCCTCCCCAGGGAAACAGGTTGGCGATCATCCCGGCGGACACTTCGGCGAAGGCGATTCCGGTTGCCTCCAACGGCTCGAAAAAGCCGCTCGATAATCCAACGGCGACGCAGTTCTTGTGCCAGTTGGTTTCGCGATACCCCGCATCGAACTTGAACCGGCGCACCTCCGCATCGGCCCCTGCCGCACCCAGATAGCCGCGCAGCACGCGCTCGGCGGCCTCGTCGTCCGTGTGATCCGACGAATAGACGTGGCCGATACCACGGCGGCGATCCAGCCCGATGTCCCACGTCCATCCCGCCTGCTGCGCCGTGGAGATGGTGTAGGACGCGATCGGGTCCCGCTCTCCCGTGTACGGCAGCTGCGCGGCGACCGCCCGGTCGCAGAACAGCACGTCGCGGCAGGAGCGGAACGGGATGTTCATCGCCTTGCCGATCAGCTCGGCCCGGAAACCCGTGCAGTCGACATACAAATCGGCCGTCAGCGACCCGTTCCGCTCGGTCGAGACGCTGTCGATCGCGCCGTCCGCGTCGAGGCTCACCTGCGTTACGGTGTCGATCAGGTGCCGGACGCCGTTGGCGATCCCCTGCTCGCGCAGCAGCCCGGCCAGCGCGATCGCATCGAAGTGGAACGCGTAGTTGAGCGGCCCGACATAATCCTCGTGGCTCGGCAGCTTGGGCGCGCGTCGGGCATCCGCCGCCTTTTTCTGTGGATTGGAAACCTCGTCCCAGTTCTCGGTCCCGCCCTCGCCCAACAACCAATAGGGCAAGAGTTCGAGCCCGCCGCTGGAATCCGCGACCTGGAACGGGTGCGAATAATGGTCGGTCGCACCTTCGCCCGGTACGTTGCGCCAGTTCACGAACTTGGCGCCCTGTTTGAAGGTCGCGCCACAGCGGCGGACGAGGTCGGCCTCGTCGATGCCGATCGTCGCCAGCGTTCGCCGGATCGTGGGAAAGGTGCCTTCGCCGACGCCCAGGACGCCGATGTCGTGCGATTCCACCAGCGTGATCGCAACCCCGCCGGGCAGATCGGCACCGAGGCGCTTGGCGAGATACCCTGCGGTCAGCCACCCGGCCGTGCCACCGCCGACGATCAGGATCTGCTTTCTCATCCGCCTCTCCCGAACCGGTTTGACTGCCGTCGCCGTGACCGGGAACGCTCCCGGTTGCAGCGACGGTAGCCGATGTCCGTCAGAATGACAGATTGATGCCGGTACTGATGCGACGATCGCTCTGGAACCAGCTGCGACCGACCAGGTTGCCGCCCGGATACCCGCCCATCAACGTGCGCGCGGTCGCCCCGGTCAGGTTCGTCCCCTGCACACCGAACGAGAAGTTCTCCGTCACCTTGAACCGGACGCCCGCATCCAGCGTCCCGTACGAGGCGCTGTAGACCGGCAGCGCGATCTGGATCGGCGTCGCGGCGCCCGGTGTCGCATAATAGTTATACGTCGGGTTGGTGCCGTTGCTGTTGGTCGATTGCAGGTATTTCGACCGCCAGGAATAGGCGACGCGCAGGGAGAACGGGTTACGCTCGTATAGCAACGCGGCATTGGCGTTGTGTTTGGACAGGCCGACCAGTGGCGCGTCCGACCGGATCACGCCATTGATGTCCCGATACACGTCGCCGGGGTTCTTGCTGTCGATGAAGGTATAGTTCGCCTCGACGCCAAACCCGCTGATCGGCCCGTCGAACATATCGAGGAAGAAGCGTCCGCCGACTTCGACGCCCTTGATCGTGGCGGCTTTAGGCGAGTTGATGAAGTCCGAGGCGGCGGCGTTGACGATCTCGGTCTGGCCATTGGTGAACACCACCGGCACCTGCCGCGTCGTCAGCGAGAAGATCGGCAGGTCGGTCAGGCGCTTGTAGAAGGGCGCGATGTGGAACGTCGTGCCGCGCTCGCCATAATATTCCAGCGACAGGTCGAAATTGTTCGATATCGTCGGCTTCAGCAGCGGATTGCCCGTCTCCGCGGTAAAGTTCGTGAAGATGCCGGGCTGCCCCGCCACGGGGTTGTTCGTCGTCGCGACACCGACGGAGCCGGACGAACGCAGCGCGTTGAAGCTCGGCAGGTCCAGCGTGATGTTATAGCCGCCGCGTAGTTTCACGCGATCCGAAGGCGAGAAGACCAGATTGACGCTCGGCAGGACGCGCGTGAAATCGGCCTTGCCGCCGCGCGCAATGAACTGCGTGCCCAGCGACACGGTCTGGCCGTTGCGAATGAACGTATTGCCATTCTGCTGGATGAAGCCGCTGCCTTCGTTCTCGATATGGACGACGCGCACGCCGACATTGCCGGAGATGCCGTTCGCCGTCCCCTGCGGACCGAAGCGAACGAGGGCGTAGCCAGCCATGTTCTCCGTACGATTGTCCACCTGATCGCCCGGCAGGATGAAGCCCGGCTGCCGGATACCGGACAACCCGCCATAGCCACTGCGCGGCAGGGGACCGGATGCCGAGCAGTTGGATTCGGTACCCGGCGGGCAGAAGCCGGCCGGCGGTGGCGTGACGAGACCGGTGCGGTCCTCGTTGAACCGATCGGCCAGGCTTTCGCTCGCGAACAGCAGGCTACCCGGCAACAGCGCCTCGCCACGGAAGAAGTCCTTAAAGGCATGTGCCGACACATCTCCGGGCGCGGCGTTCGCATAGGTCAGCTGCGGATCGCCGTTCCAGCCACGGCCCAGCGCGGTCCAGTTATAACCGTTCTGGAGGTCGCGCTCCGTCCGCTTGGCGTAGCGCCCACCGACCTTGATCGACCGGAAGAAGCTATCGTCGAACTTGTATTCCGCATCGAGCTGGGCCGTATCCAGCCGACCCCTGTTGCGCTCGTTGTGGGGCATCGATGCCGACCAGAAGTAGTTGGCGGGATCTGCGAACGATGCCTGAGTGGCAGGGCTGACGCTGATCTGCGGGAGATCGCCGGTCAGGTCCATGCCGAACGCCGGCCCGAAACTGACCTCGCGGAAGATGTCGATGCGATCGTAGATCTGCCGCGAATCGACCCGCTGGATCGAGCCGGTGATCGACAGCGGGCCACCCTCCGGCGCCCACGCGAAGGACAGCGAATAGTCGCGGGTGCGCGTATCGCTTTCCACAAAACCCTTGTTGCCGCTGCTCGTCACCTGCCCGCCGGGCAGGAATGTCGCCGGGTCGCGGTTGAACAGCGAACTCGTCTTCAGCAACAGGCCGTTTTCGTCGAAGGTGCTGGTCGCGGGGTCGACCGCCAGCGTTTGCGACGAAACCTGCGCCCCGTAATCGCTCGACTGGCTCTTGTAGCGCGACTGGAAGAAGCTGGCGGTGAAGGTCAGGTCGTCCGAGGGGGCCCACTGGGCCGCGCCGTAGATGCCGTTGCGGCGGTACTGGAACGCCTCATCACCATAGGTGAAGCCGCCGGGGATGAACCGGTCCGCGCCGCCGACGTTCGTCTTGAAATAGGGTTCGGTGCGGATGAACTGCGACAGCGAGCTGAACTGGCTGTACGCGATATCGGCGAGCAGGCCGATGCGACCGATCGGCGTGTCGAACGAGTCGGTGACCAGTACCGACCCCATCGGATCGGCCTTGTTCGCCATATCTCCAAGGCTCAGTTCCGCCGTGCCGGCGACGTGGAACTTGCCGTTGAAGTCGAACGGCATCTTCGTGCGCAGGTCGATCTGGCCGCCGGTGCCGCCCTCGATCAGGTCCGCGGTGGACGCCTTGTAGACGTCGACCGCCGCCATCAATTCGGGCGTGACGTCGCTCCACAGGATGGCGCGGCCGTTATTCGCGCTGAAAATTTCGCGACCGTTCAACCGAGACGCGACGCCCGTCAGCCCGCGCACCTGAACGCCGGACCCTTGAACGGAAAAGTGATCGGGATCGCCGAGCGCGGCGAACCGGACGATCGACACGCCCGACACGCGCTGCAGCACTTCGGTGATGGAATTGTCGGGCAGCTTGCCGGCATCATCGGCAACGACCGAGTCGACGATGGTTTCGCTGCGGCGCTTGCGCTCGGTCGCGGCTTCGAGAGCTGCGCGACGACCTGTGACAACGATGTCAACATCACCCGAAGAATCGGCCTGCGGTTGATTTTGTTCGGCTCCCGGCGCGGCCGCCTGCGTCGTATCCGGAGAGATGGCCTGCACTTCCGCCTGAGCCCAGGCTTGACCGCTGATCCCTGACGCCAACACGGCCATCAACGAGATGCCGGCTCGTGCGGTAGAGCGTCGACGAATTGGCGTCTGAACGTGCATTGAAACCCCTCTCCTAGCATTATCCGACCAGCGAACATGCTGGCCGTGCGCCTAGCGCATCGTCTCAGCGATGCTACCGCTACCATAATTAGTAATATCATTCACGATTGCAAGCGCCTTATACCAGTTGAAGTTGGCACCCTGCCGTTGCGAGAAAATCCACAGCCTTGCGTTCGCTGGTTTGCGGATCGCCCATCTCAGGCCGTGCCTTTCACGCGATCATATCCCTCATCGATCACCGCCTTCATCGCTAACCCGGCACCCGCCGCGTCGCGCTGCTCGATCGCATCGGCGATCCTCGCGTGAGTGGCCACCGTTTGAGCCATCGCGAAAGCGTCCAGCGGCGTGGTCAAGCCCAGGAAAGCTCGCAGCGCCGTCTCGACCACGCCAGCGAAGGATCGGAATAGCGGGTTGCCGGAGCCCAGCGCGATCGCGATGTGGAATGCCAGATCGGCCTCGCCGAAAGCACGCCGATCGGACCCGGCCTGCGCCATATCGCCCAATGCCTGCCTCATGGACCGGATGTGAACCGCCTGATGCTGTTCGGCCGCCAGCGCCGCCGCGGCCGGCTCCACGGCATACCGCATCTGTGCGAGGTGCCGGAGAAACGCCTGATCCAAGCCGACGCTGACGCGCCACGTTAGCAGGTCCGAGTCGAACCAGTTCCATGCGCTCGGCGGCAGCACCACGGTGCCAACCCGGCTTTTGCCGGCAATCAACCCTTTTGCGGTCAGGGTCTTCGCAACCTCGCGCACCAGAACGCGAGACACGCCGAAGCGCTCGAATAACTGTTCCGCTGATGGCATACGGCTGCCCGGAGGCCGAGCACCGGACAGGATCTCGGCAGCCAGCCTCGCGGCCACAGCATCGTGCCCGTACACCGACCGTGACCGGTCAAGAACGGTGTCCTCCGACATGATTTCGTCACTCCCACCACGATGCTCTCACAGGCACCATCGCTCGATCCAAGGATCATGTGGTTGCCTGGGGCAGCTTGACGGTAACGTTAACACAGAGAGCAGACGGTTGTCATGGCCCACCGGGTGGGGCTCTCTTTCTTCACAGCTTGTTCCGACAGTTAGCCCGAGGAGAATAGCTTCCGTCGGCCGAACCGTGGCACGGCTACTTTTGCTGTGCCGCCTGCTACCCGCCACCGCACGAGCTGTAGGATAAATCCGAAAGCTTTATTGACAGGATGGCCGTTGACGGCTTGATCGCTGCGCAAAAGCAAATCGTCGGCGAGGATATCAAGAATGCACATCAGCTTACACCAGGCGTGCGCCACGATCGCACTCTCGACAGCCTGCATGCCGGTATCCGCCGCCGTATCGCAGTCCGCAGTTTTGCCCGGCGTGACAACGATGTCATCCGTGGCGCATCCCCCGCAATGGCCGGTCCTGCCGCTGAAGCGACAACGTGATCCGAAGGTCGAAGCACGTGTCGAGGCGCTACTCGGAAAGATGTCGATCGAAGATAAGGTCGGGCAGTTGTTGCAGGTCGACATCGCCAGCATCACGCCCAAAGATCTTGAGACGTACAAGCTCGGCTCGATCCTGAACGGCGGCAATAGCGCGCCGAACAACGATGAGCTTGCTCCCGCGGCGGAGTGGCTAAATCTGTTCGATGCGTTCTACGATGCATCGGTGAAGCGCAGCGACGGTCGCCCCGTCGTCCCCGTGATCTGGGGCACCGATGCGGTGCATGGCGCCAACAATATCGTTGGTGCGACGCTGTTCCCTCACAATATCGGCTTGGGCGCCATGCGTGACCCCGCCCTGATCAAGCGAATCGGTGCGGCGACCGCCGCAGAAACCGCCGCGACGGGTATCGACTGGAGCTTCGCGCCCACTGTTGCGGTCGTTCAGGACGACCGATGGGGCCGTACCTATGAAAGCTATTCGGAAGATCCGACGATCGTCGCCGCCTATGCCGGCCAGATGGTCGAAGGCATCCAGGGCACGGTCGGACAGGATTTCATGAAGCCCGGCCACGTCATCTCGTCCGTTAAACACTTCCTGGGCGACGGCGGCACCGGCGGTCGCGATCAGGGCGACACCAGGGTTCCCGAAGCCGTCCTGCGCGATGTGCACGCGGCCGGCTACCTGACCGCCCTTCCCGCCGGCGCGTTGACCGTCATGCCGAGCTTCTCCAGCTGGAACGGCGAGAAGATGACCGGCAACAAGAGCCTCCTGACCGAAGTCCTGAAGGAGCGGATGGGCTTCGACGGCTTCACGATTGGCGACTGGAACGCGCATGGTCAGGTGACCGGCTGCACCAACGAGGATTGCGCGCCCGCCATCAATGCCGGGCTCGACATGTTCATGTATTCCGGTCCGGGCTGGAAGCAGCTCTATGCCAACACGTTGCGCGAAGCAAAGGACGGAACGATCCCCGCCACCCGTCTCGACGATGCGGTCCGTCGTATCCTGCGCGTCAAAGTAATCGCCGGGACGTTCGATGCGGGACGGCCCTCGTCGCGGCCAACCGCGGGTAAGTTCGCCCTGCTCGGTGCGCCGGAGCATCGGGCGGTTGCCCGGCAGGCGGTACGCGAGTCCCTGGTTTTGCTGAAGAACAACGGCAACGTCCTGCCTCTCAAGCCGTCCGCCAACATCCTCGTGGCGGGACGCGGCGCAGACAATATCGGACAGCAGGCCGGGGGTTGGTCGATCACTTGGCAGGGTACGGATGTCACCAACAAGGACTTCCCGAACGGCCAGTCGATCTGGTCGGGTATCGATCAGGCGGTCCGCGCCGGCGGCGGCAAGGCCATGCTGGCCGTCGACGGCACCTATGCTGCAAAGCCCGATGTCGCGATCGTCGTGTTCGGCGAGACGCCCTATGCCGAGTTCACCGGCGACCGCCCGACGCTGGAATATAGTCCGGACGACAAGAGCGATCTGGCGCTGCTCAAGAAGCTGAAGGCGGCAGGTATCCCGGTCGTCGCCGTGTTCCTGTCGGGTCGTCCGCTCTGGGTGAATCCCGAACTGAATGCCGCCGACGCCTTTGTGGCCGCGTTCCTGCCGGGAACCGAAGGCGGCGGTGTCGCCGATGTCCTGATCGCGGGCAAGGATGGTCGCCCTGCCAACGACTTTCGCGGCAAGCTGAGCTTTTCCTGGCCCAAGCGCCTCGACCAATACGTCCTGAACAAGCGCGACGCCGGCTATGATCCGCTTTTCCCGATCGGCTATGGCCTGACCTATGGTGCGACATCGACGCTCGCCAAGCTCGACGAGAGCCGGCCAGCCGTATCGGCGGGCGACCAGAACGCGCTGTTTGTTCGCGGCCGGGTCGTTGCCGGCGCAAGATTCAACAGCGGCGGGCCGCTGGCTCAGACGCGCACGGACCGCAGCGCGCAGGAAGACAGCCTCCGGCTCGTGTGGAACGGCAAGGGGAACGGCGAGGCTGCGATCGAGCAGGCGACGCCGATCGACGTCACGCGGGAGACGAATGGTCAGCTGAGCCTGATCGTCGACTATCGCGTCACTGCTGCGCCGTCCGCTCCCGTCACTTTGGGCATGGCCGATCCGGCGAAGTCGGCGACGGTGCCGCTCAACGGCGGGCTGACCAAGGGCGACTGGACGACGATTGCGGTGCCGCTGCGCTGCTTCGCCGATCAGGGCCTGAACATGAAAACGATCGTCAAGCCGTTCGCCCTCGCCACGTCGGGCACGTTAAGCATCGACGTCTCGGCGATCCGAATCGGCAGTGCGCCCGCCGGCCCGGTCAGGTGCGGCGTGAAGTGATCGAAGAATCCGACTGCAGCGGTTCACGCCCCGATCGATCGATTCCCGCTTAAATTTATGTCGGCGTGCTCGCGGCACGTCATGCTCTTGCAAGGAAATCCCATGCCGGTCTTCCCCCGTCAGCCTCTTCTCAAGGTCCTGCCGCACGCGCTGCTGGCGTGCACGTCGCTCGCGACCATGGCTTTCCCCACTGCCGCGGGGGCCACGGCGATGGCCACGGTCAATCGCAACGGCAGCCTGGTGTCGGTCGAGCCTTATGCGCCCAACATCGTCCGCGTGACGATCGCCGTCGACCGGGCTCAGGCCGATGCTCCGCCGGGAGACGGCCCCAATGCGAAAGCCGATTCCGCCGGGTGGACGCACCGCACCGATGCCGATGGCGACGTCTTCGCCTCCTCTGCACTGACGCTGACCGTCAAGGCGCAGCCTTGGCCCAAAGCGCCGTCGCAGATGGAGCGGTATTTCGCGCCGTCGCTGCCACCGGTCGCGCTGCGGATCACCGATGCCGCTGGCAAGCCGCTGACCGAGATGACCGGTTGGGAGATGGCGCCGCACACCGTCAATGGCGAGAAGACCTTCCGTGTCGGCGCGAGTTTCTCCGTCGCGCCGGGCGAGCATTATTATGGGCTTGGCCAAAATCAGGAGGGCATCCTGGACCTGAAGGGGCGGACGATCGACTGCCGCCACAACTATGACGCTCCCGCAGGCGAGACGGTCTGCGTCCCCTTCATGGTCACCAACAAGGGCTATGGCATCGTCTGGGACAATCCCTCCGTCACCACCGTATCGCCCGGCCTGAATAATGCGACCCACTGGCAGTCCGAAGTCGGCGAGCGCGTGTCCTTCTTCGTGATCACCGGTGCGACCACCGACGAGCTCTACGCCGGCTATGCCAGGCTGACCGGTCAGACGCCGCTGCCGCCGAAAGCCGCGTTTGGCCTGATCCAGAGCAAGGCACGGTACGAAACGCAGAAAGAACTGCTCGACATTGCAGACGGCTATCGCAGTCGACAACTGCCGCTGGACGTGATGGTGCTCGACTGGTTCCACTGGTCACGCATGGGCCAGCTCGACATCGACCGCACCTATTTCCCCGATCCCAAGGGCATGAACGACAAGCTGCATGCCATGGGCCTGCGCTCGATCATCAGCGTCTGGCCGCGGTTCGAAAAGGAATCGCGCTACTTCAACATGCTCGCCAGCAAGGGCTGGTTCCTGAAGGACAAGGACGGCAACGTCGTCGACGGGCTGCCGATCCGGTCCGACCGGGCGGGCGCGTTGATCGATACCACCAACCCCGACGCCCGAAGCTGGTTCTGGGATCGCATCCGCGACAACATCGCCAGCGAGGGCTTCGACTGGTTCTGGCTGGACGAAACCGAACCTGATCTGGTGCCCGACGGCAACTTCTTCTCGATCGGCTCTGGCGACCGCTATCACAACATCTTCCCGCTGCTCCACACCACCGGTGTTGCGGAGGGATCGGCGCGCGACCGGCCGAAGATGCGCAACCTGATCCTGTCGCGCGCCGCGTATCTGGGTGTGCAGCGCAACGGCGCGCTGTTCTGGTCGTCGGACATCAAATCGACATGGGAAGCCTATCGCCGCCAGATCCCGACCGGGCTGGGCTTCACCGCCACCGGCATGGCCTATTGGGGAAGTGATATCGGCGGCTGGCAATGGCCGAACGGACCCAAGGCGGAGAAGACGGTCCTGCTCGATCCGGCCGGGGCGACGGCGATGGCGCCCAGCTATGCCGATTATCCGGAGCTGTTCACGCGCTGGTTCGCCTATAGCGTATTCACGCCGACGCTGCGGATCCACGGACAGCGGCCGGGAGCGGCGCTCTGGGAATATGGCACCGCAGCCGAGCCGGTGCTCGCGAGCTTCCTGAAGCTGCGCTACGCGTTGATGCCCTACATCTACTCGCTGGGTCGCCACACCTATGAAAGCGGCGCACCGTTCATGCGCGCGCTGTTCATGGATTTCCCGAACGACCCCAACGTCGCGAATATGGGCGACGAATATATGTTCGGCCCTGCCTTCCTCGTCGCGCCGGTGACCGAGCAGGGCCAGACGAGCCGCACGGTCTATCTGCCCGCCGGCGCAGACTGGTATGACTACTGGACCAACCAGCGGCATACGGGCGGTCAGAGCGTGACCGTACCCACCCCGATCGACCGCATCCCCCTGTTCGTGCGGGCGGGATCGATCGTGCCGATGGGCGTCCAGGTGCCGAGCACCGCGACCAGGCAGGCCCTGGAGAGCATTCGGGTCTATCCGGGCGCCGATGCCAGCTTCGCGATCTATGACGACGACGGCGTGACCAACGCGTACAAGGCCGGCAGGAACGGCACCACCGCGACGCTTCGGTGGGACGACGCGACCGGCCGGCTGCGGACGGTAGGCAAGCTGCCGACCGGTCAGGATGCAACGGCGTTGGTGCAGGTGATCGGCGCGCGATAGCGCGCGCCGAAAACGCCGGGCCGGTGGCGCAAGCGAGGACATGATGATGGGTTTCACCCGCCCTTCTGTCCTGGCCGGGGTCGCCGCCGCCGGCATCGCCCATCATGTGCTGGCCCGCAGCCTGCTACAGGTACCCGACGAGCTGTTCGCACGGTAAAAGCGTGCCGGTGCAAGCATTTCGTCAGTCTGACACCACGACAACCTCGACTGGTTCCGCCCCCGGCGCGACGGCGACGCCCTGCACGTCGATCGGACGCCGCGCCCGGCGAACGGCTTCGTTCCCATGCTGCGGCTTGACGGACCCGGGCTGGTCTGATGCGTCCGGCAATCGTCGTCAGCGATAGCGACCCATCGTCACCCTCAACAGCACAGGCCGATCGATGATGTTGATGCCGTAGTCGGTCTGGTCGCCGTTCCAGATGCGGTCGGTGGCCCACTGGCCGTTGACGAAACGCCCCTCCTCCACCTTGACGACCATGCCGTTCGCCGGTCCGCCCTTCCGGGTCGCGAAGGTAAGACGGACGTGGTCGCCAGTGAACAGGAACTGATCGGCGGATAGCTGGGCGACAGCGACGCCGCCGATCGGCTCCCGGCTCCACGGTGCTGGCTCCGACTTCAGCCAGGTCCACTCCCTCATGCCGAACTGCCACTCGCCCCAACTGGCGGTGATCGTCCAGTCGCCCATCGTCGTCGAAACCGGGGCGCCATCGTCGGGCTTGCCTGCGCCCCAGGTTGGATGCTCGAAGGCGAGCTTCGCCCATTCCCGGTTCATGCCCTGGAACACTGCATAGGGTTTGGCGAAGGCATCGAGCGTCTCGGCGTCCAGCGCCTTCGCCCCGAGCGGATAGTTGAAGAAGCCGGTATCATCCATGCCGAACGGCGCGAAGCCGATCGCGCCACGGCCGACGGCGTCGTAAAAATAGCGCGCGAACGTACGGGAATTGCCGATCTCCGGCACCATCAGCGCATTGTCCGGCCGGCTGTACGCGTCGAGATACAGGCCGACATTCCTGCTGACGTTGTCGTAGATGTCGGGAGCCGCGAAATCGATCGACGGCGCCGCCGCCTTCCAGATGTCGAGCACGTCCTGCTGCGGCCCGCCACTGGCGACACCGGTCGGATCGGGAACATTGGACGGCCCGGCCAGCGCCGCGTTGACGTACATCGGCAGCGGCTTCACCTTCTTGCCGGCCGCCACGATCTCATCGATGAATTTCGCCGTGTACCACGTGTTGAAGGCCCGGTCCGCCTGCCCCGCGAACACCTCCGTCCAAGTGCCCGACTTTCCGACCTTGCGCGCCAGCGGTGCCGGGATCGGGCGTGCGAACAACGTGTTCGAAGTGGCGCTGTAGTCACGCGGATTGCGGTAGCTTCCCACCTCGTTCTCGGGCTGCACCAGGATTACGGTGTTCTGCGCGTCGTGATCCTTCAAATAGGTCATCAACGCCACGAACGCGCGCTTGTCCGCCTCCAGCGTGGTTCGCGCCATGGGTGACAGGACGTAATGATCCTCTCCCGCCTTGTTCTTCATTCGGGGGAAGCGACGATTGTCCAGCTTGACCCAATCCGGCGTGTAGCTGGGCGACGTATTCTTCCACGTTCCGAACCACAGGAGCACGATCCGCTTGTCATGCGCGCGCGCCTGGTCGAGCAGCGTCTGAACGAAGCCGAAGTCGAACTGCCCCTCCCTGGGCTCGATCTGCTGCCACGCGACGGGAATTTCGATGGTGTTGGCGTGGATGCGGTCGAGCACCGGCCAGACCTGCGGCAGCGCCGACGCATAGTTGCTCGAATTATTGACTTGGCCTGCCAGAACCAGAAACGGCGCACCGTCCACGAATAGCGCGTGACGGCCATTCCGGGTTTCCAGATGCGGTACGGCCGTCTTGGCAGGCTGCGCGAAACCCGGCGTGGCGGTGGCGAGCAGCAAGCCGGCGGCGAGGTTGGCTAAACGTGTCACGGGTTTCCTACTCTGGCGGCAAAGCATGACCAGCGATCGTGCCCCGGACGCGTTTTAAGTCAGCGTCAGGCTGCTCTCAAGCCACAACGCGGCACGTCGAAGTTCGTGAACAATGACGTCGCGAATGGAGGGCCCGGTCCCTCGGCGATCGCGGCCAAGCACGAAACCACCGGGGTGTTGAGGAACCCCTGCTCGACGCCTTGTGCTGCCCGAATGCCCGAAGGTGTCTGGCGCTACCCTTCAACGATGTCGAACCGGGTCGCGGCTCCGGTGAGGCTGGAATCAGGCTCGAAAATGCAGTGCCGGCTGAGGACTAGTTGGCAGGCGTACAATTGCTCCGGGCAGCCCGATCAAGCAGCTACGAGGTCGAGCACGGCGTACACGAGACGCCGAGCGGCGGAGAGACAGCGCCACCTTCAGTGCACGTGGGCGTGCTTGCTAGATGCTTGCTGGCTCTAGGCTACAGAAGCAAAAATCTAGCCAAGCCGTTGAATTTGTTGGTCGGGGCGACAGGATTCGAACCTGCGACCCCCACACCCCCAGTGTGATGCGCTACCAGGCTGCGCTACGCCCCGACCGAGGACCGCGCCGGATTGATCCGGTGCCGTCCAGAGCCGGGGCCTCTACGCGGCACCGCCCGCGGATGCAAGCGCCGCGATCCTGACCGACATTGCGTCGGCGTGCGGGGGGTGGTAGCGGCCCTGTCCAACGCGCGGGCGGGTTTCCCGGCCCGGCCGATCAGTCACGTCGGGACATCATGCTCATTTCACCAGCCTACGCCCAGACCGCGGGCGGCGCCGCGCAGGCCAGCGGGATCGCTTCGTTCCTCAGCTTCGCGCCTATCATCCTCGTTTTCATCGTTTTCTACTTCCTGATGATCCGTCCCCAGCAGCGCCGCGTGAAGGCGTTGCAGGATGCCGTGTCGGCGGTGAAGAAGGGCGACTCGGTCGTGACCGCGGGCGGAATCGTCGGCCGCGTGACCAAGGTGGAGGACAGCATCGTCGAGGTGGAGATCGCACCGAACACGCGCGTGCGGATTGTCAAGGCGACGATCGCCGAGGTGACGAACCCCCTGTCCGCCAAGCCGGCGAACGACTGATGCTCGACTTTCCCCGCTGGAAGGTCTGGTCGATCTGGGGGCTGCTCCTGGCGCTATGCGCGCTCGCGGTCCCGAGTCTGGTGCCGGAACGCTATTCGCCCGCATGGATGACGCGGGCGCGTCACATCAATCTCGGTCTCGACCTCGCCGGCGGCAGCTATCTGCTGCTGGAAGCGGATGTGAACGACCTTGCAGCCACTCGCCTCGAATCGATGCGCGATCAAGTGCAGACGGAGATGCGCCGCGGCAATCCGCGCATCGCGATCGGCGACATCTCGACACGCGACGGCCAGCTGAGCTTCATGGTCCGCGACACGACTCAAGTCGATGCCGCGCGCGAACGCCTGCTCGGGATCATGGGCAGCGGCGCGGGCATGACCGGCCAGCGCGAATGGGACATCCAGGTCGTCGATTCGAACCGCTTCGTGCTGCGCCCGACCCAGGCGGGGCTGAAGCAGGCAGTCAACACCGCGATGAACGACGCGACGGAGGTGGTCCGCCGCCGCATCGACGCGCTCGGTACGCGTGAGCCGACGATCCTGCGCCAGGGCGACGACCGCATTCTGGTGCAGGTCCCCGGTCTTGGCGATCCGCAGGCGCTGAAGAGCCTGATCGGCAAGACCGCCAAGCTGGAATTCAAGCTGGTCGACGAGGTCGGCAATCAGGACACCGCCGCCATCGCCCGCCGTCAGGCGCCGATCGGCAGCGTCATCCTGCCCTATCCCAGCAATCCGTCCGGCGTCCCGCTGATCGCGCTGAAGCGACAGACGATCCTGTCGGGCGAGCAGATCGCCGACGCACAACAGACGTTTGATTCGCAGACTAACGCGCCGCAGGTCGCCCTGACCTTCAACGGCCCCGGTGGTGCGCGATTTGCGCGCGTGACTCAGGAGAATGCGGGCAAGCGGTTCGCGATCATCCTCGACAATTCGGTGATCTCCGCGCCGTCGATCAACGAGCCGATCCTTGGCGGTCGCGCGTCGATCTTCGGCAGCTTCACCGTCGAATCGGCGAATCAGCTCGCGATCGCGCTGCGGTCGGGCAGCCTGCCGATCACACTAAAGGTGATCGAGGAATCGACCGTCGGACCCGAACTCGGGGCCGACTCGATCCGTGCCGGCGTCCTCGCCTCCGCGGTCGCGGTCGCGCTGGTCGTCGCGTTCATGTTCGTGACCTATGGCCGGTTCGGCGCCTATGCGAACCTCGCCGTCGTCATCAACGTGTTCGTAATCCTCGGCGTGCTGTCGTTTCTAGGCGGCACGTTGACGCTGCCGGGTATCGCCGGGTTCATCCTGACGATCGGCACCGCGGTCGACTGCAACGTGCTCATCAACGAACGTATTCGTGAGGAGCGGCATCGCGGGCGCAGCGTCGTGCAGGCGGTCGAGCTGGGCTACAAGGAGGCCAGCCGCACCATCTTCGAGGCGAACGTGACGCACGCGATTTCGGGCTTCATCATGCTGGTGCTGGGCTCCGGGCCAGTGAAGGGCTTCGCGGTCGTGCTGCTGATCGGCATCGCAACGTCGGTCTTCACCGCCGTGACCTTCACGCGCATGCTGACCGCGCTGTGGATCCGGCGCACGAAGCCCAAGACGATCAATATTTGAGGCCGGGCCCATGAAACTCCTGAAGCTCGTCCCCGACGACACCAACATCGACTTCGTCCGCCTGCGCACATGGGCGTTCGGCCTGACGCTCGCCCTGTCGCTGATCGCGATCGGACTCGTCGCCACCCGTGGTCTGAACATGGGCGTCGATTTCGCCGGCGGTCTGATGATCGAGGAGAAGTTTCCGACTCCTCCCTCGCTCGACCACGTCCGCGAGGTCGTAAACGCGCAAGGCTTCGGTGAGGCGCAGCTCCAGCAGGCCAGCGACCCTCGGACGATCACCATCCGCCTGCCCGCGCAGCAAAATGCCGACGAGGGCGCCACCAACGCCGTCGTTCGCAAGGTGGAAACCGCGCTGGGACAGGCCTTTCCCGGCGCGACGTTCAATCGTTACGCGACGGTTTCGGGCAAGGTATCGAACGAGCTGATCCAGAACGGCCTGCTGGCGGTCGTTCTCGCCGTGCTCGGCATCGGCCTGTTCGCGATCTTCCGGTTCGAATGGCAGTTCGGCGTGTCGACCATCGTCGCTATCGTCCACGATCTGTTGATGACGGTCGGCTTCTTCGCGTTGACGCGGTTCGAGTTCGACCTCAACATCGTCGCCGCCGTGCTGACGATCATCGGCTATTCGATCAACGACAAGATCGTCATCGACGATCGTATCCGCGAGAATATGCGCCGCTATCGCAAGATGGAGATGCGCGAGATCATCAACCTGTCGGTCAACGAGACGTTGCCGCGGACCGTCATGACCTCGCTGACGATCCTCCTCGCGCTGGCGGCCTTGCTGGTGCTCGGCGGCCATGTGCTGCGCGGCTTCACCGCGGCGATGATCCTCGGCATCGTGGTCGGCACCTATTCGTCGATCTACGTGTCGTCGTCGCTGCTGATCGCGCTGGGTCTGCGGGCCGAGCCGACCCGCGAGAAGCCGGGCACGACCGACAGGACGCGTATCAGCGATGCCGAGCGCATCGCGCCGCGCGAGCCGCGCGCCTGAGCCTTCTGCGATGAGGATGGCGCGATGAGGATGGAACGCGGCCAGCCGGCGAGCGGCCCGGTGATCCGGGGCTTCACCGCCGCCGGCTTCCGGCTGGACGACGTCACCGTCGCTCCCGCGCTGCTGCTGACCGAAGACCGGGCGATCGATTGGACGCCCCCGCCGATCGCCGACCTGTCGATCGAGGCATTGGAGCCGGCGCTGACGCCGACGCCGGAATTCGTCATCCTCGGCACGGGCGCCCGCCTTGCCCGCCCGCCGCAATGGCTGGTCCGCGCCCTCGACGCCCGCGGGATCGGGATAGAGGCGATGGACAGCCGCGCCGCCGCCCGTGCCTGGGGCGTCCTGCGCGACGAGGGCCGGCGCGTAGCCGCCGCGCTGTATCCCCTCGACGCCTGACCCGCCGGCGGAACTGGCGGGCGGTTTCGTGCTCAGCCTCGTCGACGGCCCTCAGCCACCAGCCTGCGCAGATGCGCCGCCAGTTGCGCGGCATTGGTGTCCCACCCGAACGCGGCCACGCTCGCCGTCACCCCCTCGACCGGCAGCGGATCGGCGAGCAGCGCCCCGATCGCCTCCGCGAAGGCCTCCGGCGTGCGTTCGGCAAGGCGTCCTGCCGCGGCCGTGACCACCTCCGCCGCGCCGCCGGCGGGCGTGACCACCACCGGCGTGCCGCACGCCAGCGCCTCGACCCACGCATTGGCGAGCCCTTCGGAGGCGGAGGCCAGCGCCATCACGTCCGCCGCTGCGATCCGCGCCGGCAGATCGTCATGCGGCACCGCGCCCAGCAGCCGTACGCGATCACCGACGCCCAGCGACGCGATCAGCGCCGCCAGCCGCTCCCGCTCCGGCCCCTCGCCGGCAATGTCGAGCGTCACGCCGGGCAGCGAGGCGACCGCGCGGATCACCACGTCATGCCCCTTGCGCGGGATCAGTGCTCCGACCGCAACCACTCGGCGCCCCGGCACCCGCCCGCGTGGATGGAAGCGGTCGCGGTCGATGCCCGTGCGATGGACCGCGATCCGCTCCGCCGGCATCCCCAGCGCGATCATATCGTCGCGGATCGCCGCGCTGACGGCGAGCAGCCCGTCCGCGTCCCGTCCCGCCGCCAGCACCTGCTTTGCGGTCGCCGTCGAGCGCCCCCAATAGTGAATGTCGGCCCCGCGCGCCTTGATCGACACCGGCACGCCGTAACGCCGCCCCAGCGCCACCGCCGCCGGTCCGTCCGGAAAGAAGAAAGACGCATCGATCACGTCGAATTGGAGCCTGTCCAGCACTGGCACCAGCGCTCGCTCCAGCGCCGCGGCATGCCAGCGCCCCTGCGTTCCCGGTATCGTCGTGAACCGCGGGCGATGCACGTCAAGGCCGTGCCACGTCTCGCGCTGGGGTAATTGGGCGAGCGAACGATAGTGCCCCGATCGCGACAACGGCCACGGCGGCAGGCCGACCGGGGCCACGACGGTGACCTCGACGCCCGGCACAGCGGCCAGCCCACGCGTCTGCCGCTCCACGAACACCCCGAAATTGGGCCGAGACGCGTCGGGGAACAGCGTGGAGAGGGTCAGTACGCGCATTGTCGGCGGCATAGCGGGCGGACGTTAACATCCCCCCCGGTCACTGCTGCCGCCACACTACGTGCCACCCAGGCGAAGGCCGGGGGCCAGCATCGGCGCACATAGTGAGACCCACAGCATGATCGGCAACTGAACCCCGGCCTTCGCCGGGTGGGACGGCAACGAGAGGATCGGGTTAAGGCGCGGGCTGCCCCCTACTCCACCCAATCCAATCCAATATCGCGGTACAGTTCGCGATCCTCGTCCCAGCCCGGCTTCACCTTCACGTGCAGGTACAGGTGCACTGGCCGATCCATCAGCGACGCCAATTGGTTGCGCGCCCGCGCACCGATCTCGCGGATGCGCGTGCCGCCCTTGCCCAGCACGATCGCGCGCTGCGTCGGCCGCTCGACCAATATCTGCTGGTGGATCTCGACCGATCCGTCCTCACGCTCCTTGAACGCTTCGGTTTCGATCGCACTCGCATAAGGCAGTTCGGCATGAAGCTGCAGATAGAGCTGCTCGCGGGTCACCTCCGCCGCCAGCGCGCGCTCGGTCGCGTCGGAAACCTGATCCTCCGGATAATGCCACGGACCTGCGGGCATCGCCGCGGCCAGTGCCTTCTTCAACTCGGGAACACCATCACCCGTTTCGGCACTGACGAACCACGTTTCGGCAAAAGCGACCTGCGCGTTCAGGCGTTCGGCGTGCAGCAGCAGCTTGGCCTTGTCGGCCAGATCGACCTTGTTGAGGATCAGGTGCTTGGGCTCCGGCCGGTCCTTCAGCGACTCCGCGATGTCGGTCACCTTCGGCCCCAGCCCGCCCTTGGCATCGACCACCAGCGCCAACACGTCGGCTCCCTCCGCCCCGCCCCATGCCGCGGCAACCATCGCCCGGTCCAGCCGGCGTTTGGGTTCGAAGATGCCGGGGGTATCGACCAGCAGGAGTTGCGTATCGCCCTCGATCGCGACGCCCATCAGGCGCGCGCGCGTCGTCTGCGCCTTGGGGCTGACGATCGCCACTTTCTGGCCGACGAGCGCGTTGACGAGCGTCGATTTGCCGGCGTTCGGTGCGCCGACCACGGCGACGAGGCCGCAATGCTGTTCCTGATCCATCGGTGCCGGATGACGGAAAACAGCTTCAGCGACAAGGTCGGGGGTTATCCCCCCCCGACCCTGCGCCGTCGATTGGTCACGCGGGAACGGCGTCCGCCTTCGCGTTGATCTTGCTGGTCGCCATCCGCGTCAGCTTGTCGTCGGTCGCATATTCCTCATCCAGCGTCTCCTGCAGGATGCTCGCGATCTCGGTCCGGTCGAGCTGCTTCGCCCACGCGATCAGCGTGCCGTAACGCGCGATCTCGTAATGCTCGACCGCCTGTGCCGCCGCGATCAAGCCCGCATCCAGCACGTCCTTGTCCGAAATTTCGCCGGCGACCTCGTTAGCCTCCTTGATGATGCCGTCGATCGCCGGGCAGGTCACCGCCTTGGCCTTCTCGCCGAGCAGGTCGAACACGCGCTCCAGACGCGTGATCTGCGTCTCCGTCTCGCTCAGATGCCGTTCGAAGCCCTGACGCAGGTCCTGCGCCGTCGCCTTCTCGATCATCTTTGGCAGCGCCTTGGTGATCTGGTTCTCGGCATAATAGATGTCCTGCAACTGGTGCAGGAACAGGTCGTCGAACGTCGAGATGTCTTTGCTGAACAGGCCCATGATACGTCCTTCCGAGGAGGTGTCGATGGGTGTCCAACGGTCGGTAGCGTCGGGAGTTCAGTGACTTGCCCGAACAAACCGCTCGGCTCGGCGCTATGCGTCCACGTGTTCGAGCAGCGCCGCCGCCGCCGCGATCTCCGCTTCCTGCTTGTTGCGCCCCGTGGCCGTCGCGGACAGCGCCTTGCCGACCGTCACCGCGATCGTGAAGCGCGGCGCGTGATCGGGGCCAGAGCGATCGACCACGGTATAAACCGGCGGCGCGCGGCCATTGGCGGCCGTCCATTCCAGCAGCGCCGATTTGGGGTGACGCTGCATCGGCGCGGTCGGCCGCGAACCCCAGGCGCGGTGGATCAGAGCCCGTGCGGGCTCCAGCCCCGCCTCCCGATACCACGCGCCGATCAGCGCCTCCATCACGTCGCCCAACACATTGTCGCTGTTCGACGCGCCGTCGTCGCGCGCCTGTTTGCCGAGACGCAGATGATCGCGCACGCCCAGCTCGCGCGCCACCTCCGCGCAGACTGCGCCGGTCACCAGCGCGTTGAGCCGCTTGGACAATTGTCCCTCCGGCTCCTGCGGGAACAGCTCCCACAGCCATTCGGCCATGACGAGGCCCAGCACGCGATCGCCGAGAAACTCCAGTCGCTGATACGTCTCGGTCGCGTGGCTGCCATGCGTCAGCGCGCGGTTGAACGGCACCAGATCGGCGGGCACCCGGCCGAACAGGCCGGCCAGCCAGTCTTCCAGCGGCGGCGTCAGAAGCCTTCTCCGATCCGCTCCCACCGCGCCGCCGAGAACCATGTCCACGGCTTCAGCCATTCCGCCGACCCGTCGGTCGAGAAGAAGCCGACCATCGCCTTGCCCTCGATCCGCTCCAGCGGGATGTAGCCCATCCCGCGCGGGGCGGCGAAACGACTATCGGCGCTATCGTCGCGGTTGTCGCCCATCAGGAACACGTTGCCGGCGGGGACGGTGTAGAGGCCGGTATCGTCCGCCTCCGGGATGTCGCGCTGGTCGAGCACGCGGTAGCTGCGCCCGCCGGGCAACGTCTCGCGATACTGGCGATACCGGCAGATCGGCTGGCCCGCCGCGTCGGTGTCCTGAAAGTCGGACTCGCAATGCGTCGCGTCGAAATTGGGTGTCAGCGGTAGCGTGAAGTCGGCGATCCGCTGCTTCGGGATCGGCTTGCCGTTCAGGATCACCTGACCGCCGCGCACCTGGATCGTGTCGCCGGGCAGGCCGATGACGCGCTTGATGACGTCGTGGTCGTCGTGCGCCGGATCGGTATCGCCGGGCTCCGGGTCGGGCGACCGGAAGACGACGGTGTCGCCCCGCTCCGGCACCGATCCGAAGATGCGTCCGGGGATCAGAGGCACGCCCCATGGCAGCGACCAGCGCGAATAGCCGTAGTTCCACTTCGACACGAACAGGT
The DNA here is from genome assembly GCF_016892685.1 of Sphingomonas longa. Lineage (NCBI taxonomy): Bacteria > Pseudomonadati > Pseudomonadota > Alphaproteobacteria > Sphingomonadales > Sphingomonadaceae > Sphingomonas > Sphingomonas longa. The sequence continues at coordinate 14,225 of NZ_JAFEMC010000006.1, read as the reverse complement.
AGTCGCCGATCAACAGCCGCGGCAGCATCGATTCCGACGGGATCGAGAACGGCGCGATGATGAAGCTGCGGAACACGAACACGATCAGCGCCAGCTTCAGCAGGAAGCGGATCGTCTCGTTCGTTTCCGAACGCTGCTTGCCGGAGAGCGGCTTGCCGGATGGAGCTTTGGCCATGATTTAAGGCGTGGCGTGCACCGTTGGCGGCGTCAAGATGGCCGGATCGTTTGCGCGTCCCATGCGTCCCCGCTAGCGACAAACCCGAAACGATTATCCCCCGGAGGTTTCATGAGCGACTGGTCGGCCATCGAGGCGCTACCCTCTTCCACGCTGCTGGAACTGTTCGACGCCGACCCCTCTCGACTCGACCTGCTGACGCTCGACACTGCGGGCATCCACTTCGACTGGTCGAAGACGCACCTGACCAAGGACGCCATCGACGCCTTCGCCGCGCTGGCCAAGGCCCGGAACCTCGCCGGCAAGCGCGATGCGATGTTCGGCGGCGAGCATGTCAACGTCACCGAGGACCGCCCGGTCGAGCACACCGCCGAACGTGGCGAGGGCAAGGCGGACAGCGTCGCGCGGGCCCGGCAATATCACGCCCGCATGCGCGCGCTGATTGACGCGATCGAGGCGGGTGCCCTCGGCGAAATCCGCTCCGTCCTGCACGTCGGCATCGGTGGCTCCGCACTGGGGCCGCACCTGCTGGTCGATGCGCTGGGGCGCGACGATCGCCGGTACGACGTGGCGATCGTGTCGAACGTCGACGGCATCGCGCTGGAGGATGCGTTCGACCGCTTCGATCCCGCGACCACGCTGCTGGTGATCGCATCGAAGACCTTCACCACGACGGAGACGATGCTCAACGCCAATTCGGCGATCCAGTGGATGACCGAGCACAATGTCGAGGACCCGTACGGCAAGGTCATCGCGCTGACCGCATCGCCCGACAAGGCGGTCGAATGGGGCGTGGACGAGACGCGGGTGCTACCGTTCAGCGAGGGCGTCGGTGGTCGGTACTCCTTGTGGTCGTCGATCGGTTTCCCCGCCGCGATCGCGCTCGGCTGGGACAAGTTCGAGGAGTTGCTGGAGGGTGCGGCCGAGATGGACCGGCATTTCCGCCTGTCCGCGCTGCACGAGAACGCACCCGCGCTCGCCGCCTTCGCCGACCTCTACTACACACAGGTCCGCCACGCGGAGACGCGCGCGCCCTTCGCCTATGACGAGCGCCTGCGCCTGTTGCCCAGCTACCTTCAGCAGCTGGAGATGGAGTCGAACGGCAAGGCGGTGACGGTCGATGGCCAGCCGGTCGGTCGCCCGACCGCGGCGATCACCTGGGGCGGCGTCGGCACCGACGCGCAGCATGCGGTGTTCCAGTTGCTGCATCAGGGCACGCATCTGGTGCCCGTCGAATTCATCGCGGTCATCGAACAGTACGACACGCTGGCGGAGGATCATCACCGCCAGTTGCTGCTGAACGCCTTCGCGCAGGGTGCGGCGCTGATGAAGGGCAAGCAGGCCGACGATCCGGCGCGCAGCTATTCGGGTGACCGGCCGTCGTCGACGCTGCTGCTCGACACGCTCGACGCACGGACGCTGGGGGCGCTGATCGCCTTTTACGAGCACCGCGTGTTCGTGAACGGCGTACTGCTGGGCATCAACAGCTTCGACCAGTTCGGCGTCGAACTGGGCAAGGAGATGGCAAAGGCCGCGGATCAGGGCGGCGGTGATTTCGACGTGTCGACGCAGGACCTGATCCGCCGCGCCGGTCTCGCCGCCGGCCTGAACGGATGACGGCCCTGCTGGCGCTCGCCGCCGCGGCCGCCGCCGCCGCCGGGCCGGCCATCGCCGATCTGCGGTGGGAACGGCGTGTGCTGGTGGTCGCCGCGCCGCGTGCCGACGATCCCGCTTTCCTGGCGCAGCGGCGCGCGCTCGGCGGGTGGGACGGTGCCGCCGACCGGGATGTGACGGTGGTCGAGGTAGCGGGCGACCGCGTTACCGGCGTCAGGGACGATGCGGCTGCGATCCGTAACACCTACGCGCTGCCAGCCGCACGTTTCGCGGTGATCCTGATCGGCAAGGACGGGCACGTGGCGGTTCGATCCGGGGAACCGATCCTCGCCGAATCCATTCAGTCGCGGATAGACGCGATGCCGATGCGCCGCGCGGGACGTCGCTGATGCGACCCCCGGCCCAGCCACAAGGGACAGGTGAAGATATGGCCATGGAAGGGCCCGGCAGCCGGGTTGCAAACGCGCGTCGATTGATCGTGGAAGCGCTCGACATTCTCGATTCGGAACAGCTCTTCATCGTCGCTGCGCATCTCGGCCACGCGCTCGACCTGCTGGACGCGGGCAGCGGCCAGGCTATGCCACCGCCGACGCGCTGAGCAACCGCTCGACGCGCGCCACACCGGCGTGGCTGAGCTGCACGATACCGCTCTCCCGGCAATCCCGATCGATATAGCCCTTCGCCTCCAGCGCATTGAGCCATCGTTCCGCCATCCCAGCGGTCATCGTCGTCGCGTCCGCCAACTCCTCCGCACGGATCAGCCTCCCCTCGGCTTCGGCCAGATAGGTCTGCAACAGGATACCCCAGGCGTGATCGGCGAACAGGTCGTCGCCCAGCTCGGCGCGGCGCAGTTGCATCATCTTCGCGATCTCGCGCGCGGCATGCCACAGCCGCTCGGGCCCCTCGGCCTGCTCACCCTGCCCGATGCGATGGATCGTACCGACCAGACGCCCTACCGCGCCGGACTGCAAGCGCGACACATAGACCTCGCACCAGACCAGCGTGCCGTCACCACGAACATAGCGCTTGCGGACCCGCAGCGGGCCTTGACCGATCGTCAGTGCATCGACGGCGCTGCGGTTTCGCACCACGTCCCCGGAATGCGTGAAGTCGGCGTAGTTCATGCCGACAAGTAGGCGCTCTGGCCGCTGCAACAGGTCGCACAGCGCCCGGTCCATCGTCAGGATGCGGCCATCCGCGTCGGAAACTGAATGACCTATCAGCATTGTCGTACCACTAAAGTCATCTACGCCCGGGCGGCCGACGTGCCAACCCATGTTAACCGGACATAGGTTGGCAACGTATGCTGCCGGGGCCCCTTGCCCCGTTCCGATGCCCGCGCCATGTGACGGCTCATCGGAAGGACCCCCATGCCTCAGTACGACTATGACCTCTTCGTCCTCGGCGCTGGCAGCGGCGGTACGCGCGCCAGCCGGGTCGCAGCCGCGCACGGCGCGCGCGTCGCGGTGGCGGAGGAGTACCGGGTCGGCGGCACCTGCGTCATCCGCGGATGCGTCCCGAAGAAGCTGCTCGTCTACGGCGCGCATTTCGCCGAGGATCTTCGCGATGCGCAGCATTTCGGCTGGGACGTGCCCAGCCCGTGCAGCTTCTCGTGGCAGCGACTGCGCGACAACGTGCTGAAGGAGGTCGACCGGATCAACGGCGCCTACACGCAGACGCTGGAGACGCATAAGGTCGACATCATCCCGCAACGCGCGGTCGTCACCGGCCCCAACAGCGTGAGACTGGCGGACGGCACCGAGAAGACGGCGGAGCGGATCCTCGTCGCGGTCGGGGCGCATCCGGCCATTCCGGAATGTCCCGGCCACGAACACGGCATCACCTCGAACGAGGCATTCCACCTCGACGCCGTGCCGAAGCGTATCCTGATCGCCGGCGCCGGCTATATCGCCAATGAGTTCGCTGGCATCTTCCACCAGTTCGGCGCGCACGTCATCCTCGCCAACCGCAGCCAGGAAATCCTGCGCGGCTATGATGCGCAGATTCGCGACCGCCTGCTTCAGATCTCGATGATGAAGGGGATCGAGTTCAAGTTCGACGCAGCGTTCCAGGGGATCGAGAAACTGGAGGACGGCTGCCTCAAGGTCAGCCTCGCCAACCACGATCCGGTCATCGTCGACTGCGTGATGTTCGCCACCGGTCGCCGTCCGAATACGGAGGGACTCGGGCTGGAGAGCGCCGGCGTCGAGCTGGACGAGATGGGCGCGATCAAGGTCGGTGACGACAACCGCTCCACCTGTCCGTCGATCTACGCGATCGGCGACGTTACCAACCGCATCCAGCTGACGCCCGTGGCGATCCGCGAGGGACAGGCGTTCGCCGATACCGTCTATGGCGGCAAGCCGACCACGGTCGATTACGAATGCGTGCCCGCCGCGGTCTTCAGCCACCCGCCGCTGGCCGGCGTCGGCCTGACCGAAGCGCAGGCGCGGCGGAAGCTGGGATCGGTGAAGGTCTACTCGTCGGACTTCCGCCCGATGAAGAACGTGCTGGCCGGGCGCAACGAACGCGCGCTGTACAAGATGGTGTGCGACGGCGACACCGGCCGCGTCGTCGGCATCCACATGATCGGCCCCGACGTGCCGGAGATCATCCAGGCCTGCGCCGTGGCGGTCAAGGCCGGGCTGACCAAGGCCGATTTCGACGCGACCGTGGCGCTGCATCCGAGCATGGCGGAGGAACTCGTTTTGATGAGGTGAGGCCGCGGGGCAGGCACGGCCACGTCCGTGCCGATGCGCGAAGCGCAGCCCCCGGTCCGGCCGGCGGGTCGGCAACGCCGAACCCGTCCGACGGCGCGGCTTGGCCGCGACGCCCCTTCTTCCTGTCGCCCCTTCTTCCTTTCCGGCGGGGGAACCCTCACTCCCCAGAGAACCGCCCCGGCCGCCGCTCCGCCACCGCGCGCACACCCTCCGCAAAGTCGGCGGTCTTCTGCAACCACGCCTGTTCCGCCAGTTCGTGATCCGTCTGCGCCGTCACCAGCGCGTACAGATCGCCGCGCATCGTCGCACGGGTGGATCGCACCGCCAGCGGCGCGCCCGCCGCGATCTCCTGCGCCAGCGCCAGCGCCCCAGAGTCCAGCGCATCCGGCGCGACCAGCGCGTCGAGCAAACCCCACGCCGCCGCTTCGTCACCGCGGATGCGCCGGCCGGTCAGGCACATCAGGTTCGCGCGCTGACGCCCGATCACCCGCTCCAGCACCGCGGAGATGCCGAAGCCGGGGTGAAAGCCGATCTGCACGAAGTTCGCCACGAACCGCGCGTCCGGCGTGCCGACGCGAAAGTCCGCGACCAGCGACAGGCCCAGCCCCGCGCCGACCGCGCTGCCCTGTACGGCGCACACGACGGGCGTCTTCACCGCGAACAGCCGCGCCGCCGCGACGTAGAACGGGTTGCGCTCCGCCGTGACGCCGTCGGCCACCGGATTGGCGTTGACCAGATCCGCACCCGCGCAGAATACCCGCCCCTCCGACCGCAGCACGATGGCGCGCACGTCGCGATCGGCATCCGCCGCGTCGAACGCCGCCCCGATCGCCGCGATCATCGTCAGGTCTGCAAAGTTCACCGGCGGGCGGGCGAAGCTGACGATCACGACATGCCCGTCGCGGCTGGTGGTGACGGTCATGCCGCCACTGTACCGCCGCGCGCCGCCATGCCAAGCTGTTCGAAAATCGGGGAGAGGATGCATGAACAAGCTGCTGATGGCTGCCGCGCTGTTCGCCACGACCGCGGGTGCCGTCGAACCGGCCGGGCCGATCGTCGGCCAGACGCCGCATATCGCCTATCGCACCGGCGACTATGCTTTCCAGATGTTCGTCCCGCGCGGCTATACGGATGATCGCCGGACCCGCTGGCCGCTGATGATCTTCCTCCACGGCTCGGGGGAGCGCGGCACCGACGTGTCCGTCGTCGCGAAATGGGGGCCGCCGGCGGTCGTCGCCAAGCATCCCGGTACGCCGATGCTGATCGCCTCCCCGCAACTGCCGGAGGGGGACTGGGATGTGGCGAAGCTCGACCGACTGCTCGCCGACCTGCGCCGCACCTACCGCGTCGACGATGCGCGCATCTACCTGACGGGCCTGTCGCTCGGCGGGATGGCGACATGGCGCTGGGCGCTGGCGCATCCGGCGCTGTTCGCGGCGATCGCGCCCGTTGCGGCGAAGACGCCGACCGACGCCGCCTGCACGCTGAAGGACCTGCCGATCTGGGCGCTGCACGGCGACCGCGACGAGGCGGTGCCGGTCCGCGGCGATTTCGAGATGGTGGAGGCCGTCCGCGCCTGCCGCGGCAGCGTTGCGCCGCGCCTGACCGTCTATCCGGACACCGACCATTTTTCATGGGTGCCCGCCTATGACGATCCCGCATTGTGGCGCTGGATCAGCGAGCAGCGCCGGGTCAACTCGCGGTAGCAGGCACCCGTCGCGCGCTGCGCAGGCTGTCGCTCGCGTACAGCGCACACCCGCCCCAGATCAGCGCGAAGGTGACGAGGTGGACCCAGCGCAGCGGCTCGCCGAACAGCAGCACCGCCTCCGCGAACTGCAAGGTCGGCGCGATATACTGGAGCAATCCCAGCGTCGTGTACTTCATCCGCCGCGCCGCCACTGCGAACAGCAACAGCGGCGCCGCCGTTACCGCGCCCGCCAGCACCAGCAGCAGATCGAGCCGCGTGTCCGTGCCCCACGCGCCCTGTCCGTGCAGCGCCGCCCAGCCCAGCACCGCCAGCGCCGCGGGTGCGAGGATCAGCGTCTCCACCGTCAATCCGCCCAGCGCGTCGATCGCCGCCACCTTGCGGATCAACCCATAGGTGCCGAAGCTCAGCGCCAGCGTCAGCGAGATCAGGATCGCGCCGCCCCCCGCCACCGCCATCACGACGACGCCCACCGCAGCGACGGCGACCGCCACCTTCTGCACGCGCGACACCCGCTCCCCCAGCACCGCGACGCCGAGCGCCACGTTGACCAGCGGATTGATGAAATAGCCGAGGCTGGCCTCCAGCACATGGCCGTTCTGCACGGCCCAGATGTACACCAACCAGTTCACCGCGATCAGGCTGGCGCTCGCGACCAGCAAGAGCAGCGTCCGCCCCCGCGCCGCCGCCGCGATCCCGCGCAACCGCCCCAGCGCCACGACGATCACGCCCAGCAGCAGCAGCGACCACACCACGCGGTGGCTCAAGACCTGAAGTGCCGGCACGTCCTTCAACAGCTTCAGATAGAGCGGCAACAGTCCCCAGAGGACATAGGCGCTGACCCCCAGCCAGGGCGCGGCGCGATCGGGGGGTGCAGAGGCCATGCACCCTCATCGCCGCTTCTGCGCTGCACCGCAACGAAGTTGGTCTTGCCGACGCCAAGGGAGTGCCGGGCAGGCACCGCCGCGAGGGATACCTACGTCATGCCGGGCGCGTCCCGGCATGACGGTGGGTGGTGCGGCGACTCCCCATCCCTCAGTCCGCGAAGAGCAACACCGGCGTTTCCAGCATCTTCTTCAGCGCCTGCACGTAACTGGCGGCGTCCCAGCCGTCGACGACGCGGTGATCGCAGCTGATCGACAGGTTCATCAACTTCGCGCGGACGATGTCGTCGCCCCCCTGACCGTTCGGCCGGAACACCGGACGCTCGACGATCTTGTTCGGGCCGATGATCGCGACCTCGGGCCGATTGATGACCGGGGTCGTCGCGATGCCGCCGAGCGGACCGAGCGAGGTGACGGTGATCGTGCCGCCGCCCAGTTCGTCCGGCTTCAGCTTGCCGGCCCGCGCCGCATCCGCCAGCCGCACGATCTCGGTCGCGAGCTGCCACACGTTGCGGTCCTGCGCGTCGCGGATGACGGGCACGGTCAGCCCGGCGTCGGTCTGCGCCGCCATGCCGACATGCACGCGACCATGGCGCGTCACCACGCCCGCCTCGTCGTCATAGCGCGCGTTGAGCATCGGGAACTTGGGCAGCGTCCGGCACATCGCCACGATCATCAGCGGCAGCAGCGTCAGCTTGGGCCGGTTGCCGCGATGGTCGTTCAGGTCGGCGCGGACCCGCTCCAGCTCGGTCACGTCGATCTCGTCGACATAGGTGAAGTGCGGGATGTTGCGCTTCGCCGCCGCCATGTTCTCGGCGATCTTGCGCCGCATGCCGATGACGCGGATCGCCTCGTCCGGCCGCGCGCGGCTCGCACCCGGCGCTGCATAGCCCTGATCCGTGCCGTAGCGCAGGAACGCGTCGAGGTCGGAATGACGGATGCGATCGGAGTCCGACTTCACCTGCGACAGGTCGACGCCGAGGTCCTTCGCGCGGGCACGGACAGCGGGGGATGCGAGGACCGGCGCGTCTCTCGCGTCTTCTCCCCTCCCTTTCAGGGAGGGGTTGGGGGTGGGTAGGGGCTTGGCAAGGCCGCTGGGAGACTCACCACCCATCCCCGGCCCCTCCCCAAGAGGGAGCGGAGAAGAGGAAACCACCTCCTCCACACCCGGATTCTCCGCCTCATATTGCTCGGCGACCTCCTCCTGCTCGCTCGACGCAGGGGCGGCCTTCAGTTCGACATCGACCGGCCCCAGCGCCGGCGCTTCCTCGGCGGAGGCATCGACGTCGGTTTCGATCACTACCAGCGCCGCACCGATCGCGACCTGATCGCCGACCTCGCCCGCCAGTTCGACGACGGTGCCGGACACCGGCGACTCCATCTCGACCGTCGCCTTGTCGGTCATCATGTCGGCGATGTTCTGGTCTTCCTCGACGCGCTCGCCGATGCGGACGTGCCAGGCGACGATCTCGGCCTCGGCGATGCCTTCGCCGATGTCCGGGAGGCGGAAGGTGAAACGTGCCATGTCCTACGCGTCCTTCATGATCTTCTTGAGCGCCTCGCCGATGCGCACCGGCCCCGGAAAATAGGCCCATTCCAGGCTGTGCGGGTACGGCGTGTCGAACCCCGTCACGCGCTCGATCGGCGCCTCCAGATGGTAGAAGCATCGCTCCTGCACCAGCGCCGACAGCTCCGCGCCGAAGCCGGACGTGCGCGTCGCCTCGTGCACGATCATGCAGCGGCCGGTCTTGCGCACCGACGCCTCGATCGTCTCGATGTCGAGCGGCACCAGCGTCCGCAGGTCGATGATCTCCGCGTCGACGCCCGCCTCCGCGACGACCGCGGTGCAGACGTGGACCATCGTGCCGTACGCCAGGATCGTCAGCGCCTCGCCCGGCCGCACCACCTTCGCCTTGCCCAGATCGACGCGGTAGTAGCCGGTCGGCACTTCACCGGCGGGATGCTTCGACCAGTTTTGCGACGGTCGGTCCCAGTATCCGTCGAACGGGCCGTTGTAGATGCGCTTGGGCTCGAAGAAGATGACCGGGTCGTTGTCCTCGATCGCCGCGATCAACAGGCCCTTGGCGTCGTAGGGGGTCGACGGGATCACCGTCTTCACGCCCGACACGTGCGTGAAGATACCCTCCGGCGACTGCGAGTGCGTCTGCCCGCCGAAGATGCCGCCGCCGAACGGCGACCGCACCGTGATCGGCGACGTGAACTCCCCCGCCGAGCGATAGCGCAGCCGCGCCGCCTCGCTGACCAACTGGTCGAGCGCGGGGTAGATGTAGTCGGCGAACTGGATCTCCGGCACCGGCCGCAGCCCGTACGCGCCCATGCCGACCGCAACGCCGATGATGCCGCATTCGGTGATCGGCGTATCGAACACGCGCGTCTTGCCGAACTTCGCCTGAAGCCCGGCGGTCGCGCGGAACACGCCGCCGAAATAGCCGACATCCTCGCCCATGACGATCACGTCGGGATCGCGCGCCATCATCACGTCCAGCGCGGAATTGATCGCCTGGATCATGTTCATGCGGGTGGTGTCGCCGTCTGCGGCGATGTCCGCGGCGGTGTCGTTCTGAACGTCGTTATCAGTCATGGCTTCACTCATTGTCCCTCTCCCGTCGGGAGAGGGAGGGAGCCGCGAAGCGGCGGAAGGGTGAGGGCAGGACAGCCGTACGGACTGCCCTCACTCTTCCCACGCGGCGATGCCGCGCGGGACCCTTCCCTCTCCCAAGGGGAGAGGGAGCTATGCAGCATCACTTCCGGTCCCACGGCCGGCCGCTCGCCGCTTCTTCGGCCATCATCTGCGCCTGCTGCTCGCGAAGGTGCCACGGCATCTCCTCGAACACGCCGTCGAACAGCGTATCCAGCGGCTGGTGCAGACCGTGACCGAGGATGCCGTTCTTTTCGGCCTCCTTCTGCGCCGCCTTCACCTGCTCGGCGAGTTCGCGGTCCTGCGCGGCGTGCCGCTCCTCGTCCCACTCGCCCAGCGCGATCAGGTGATCCTTCAGCCGCCGGATCGGATCGCCCAGCGGCCACGCGGTCGGCTCACCGGCGGAGCGATATTGCGTCGGATCGTCGGAGGTCGAATGCCCCTCGGCGCGATAGGTGAAATGCTCGATAAGCGTCGGCCCCTGATTGGTCCGCGCCCGCTCCGCCGCCCACTGCGTCGCCGCATAGACCGCGAGCGCGTCGTTGCCGTCGACGCGCAGTCCGGCGATCCCGTACCCCACCGCGCGCGCCGCGAAGGTCGTCGCCTCCGCGCCCGCAAAACCGGAAAAGCTGGAGATCGCCCACTGGTTGTTGACGATGTTCATGATGACGGGTGCGCGGTACACCGTCGCGAACGTCAACGCCGAGTGGAAGTCGCCCTCCGCCGTCGATCCTTCGCCGCACCACACCGCCGAGATGCGCGTATCGCCCTTCGCGGCGGAGGCCATCGCCCAGCCCACCGCCTGCGGGTACTGCGTGGTCAGGTTGCCGGAAATCGAGAAGAACCCGGCTTCCTTCGCCGAATACATGATCGGCAACTGCTTGCCCTGCAGCCGGTCGCCCTTGTTCGAATAGATCTGGTTCATCATGTCGACCAGCGACCAGTCGCGCGCGATCAACAGCCCCTGCTGACGGTAGGAGGGGAAACACATATCCTCGTAATCCAGCGCATGCGCAGCGGCGACCGACACCGCCTCCTCGCCCGTTGCCTTCATGTAGAAGCTGGTTTTCCCCTGCCGCTGCGCCCGAAACATCCGCTCGTCGAACGCGCGCAGCAGCGCCATGTGGCGCAAGATCCGGCGCAGCGTGTCGGCGGACAGGCGCGGGTCCCACGGACCGACGGCGCGGTTGTCCTCGTCCAGCACCCGGACCATCGTATAGGCGAGTTCGGTGAAGTCGCGCGGCGAGGCGGCGGTATCGGGGCGCGGTGCGGAGCCGGCGGGCGGCACCTCGACGCCGACGAAATCGACCGCGTCGCCGGGCCGGAACTTCGGCTCGGGCACGTGCAGGGACAACCGGGGCAGGTTGGCGCGCGTCGGATCGGCCACTCGTCTCTCCATCTACGACGGCCACGGGGCTGTTCCCCTCGCGACCTCCCGACCCTCTTGCCGCTTTGAAATAAAATTTCAAGCGTCGTTCGGTGCTGCGCCTGCACTCCGCCTGTGCCGAGCGGCTCGCGCGCCCTCCACCAGCCTGCGGCAACATCGCTGTTTCCGCGGCCTCTATCTAACTTATGCTATTGTAAAACAAAGGAACTGTCGACCGCCGTGCCTGTTCGAAACGCATCGGACACAGGAGATAGGACATGGCACAGAAAGGCGCAGGCGGTAATCCCGGAGCGATCACGACCAAGGGCGGCGACGGCGCCCGCGGCAGCCTTGGCACGGGCCGGGGCGGCGGCACCCGCACCGGCGCCAAGAAGACCGCCTCGGCCAAGGATGACGAGGGCGGCAACGCCGGGCAGAAAGTCAACGGAGCCTAAGCCGGGCCGGCCGGGCGTCCCGTCACGCCCGGCCGTGGCGCTCGCGCCCTGCCCTTGATCGAAAGCGCCCTTCGGATCACTCCACGGTCTGCTCGATCACCCCGAAGATGGGATGATGGCGGTCGTCCTCCGCCCAGATCCGCACCGTGTCGCCCTTTTTCAGGAACGGCGTCACCGCCTGTCCGCCGGTGATCGTCTCGATCGTGCGAACCTCCGCCAGACACGAATAGCCGACGCCGCCCTCCGCGATCGGCTTGCCCGGTCCGCCGTCCGGCCCGCGGTTCGACACCGTGCCCGACCCGACGATCGTCCCCGCGCCGAGCCTGCGCGTCTTCGCCGCGTGCGCGACGAGCGTACTGAAGTCGAAATTCATGTCCTCGCCCGCCTCGGCGCGCCCGAACGGCTGGCCGTTCAGGTCGACGTTCAGCTTGCGGTGCAGCTTGCCGTCCCGCCACCAGTCGCCCAGCGCATCCGGCGTCACGAACACCGGCGAAAAGGCGCTCGCCGGCTTCGACTGGAAGAAGCCGAACCCCTTCGACAGTTCGCCGGGGATCAGGTTGCGCAGCGACACGTCGTTGGTCAGCCCGACCAGCCGCACCGCCGCCAGCGCCTCGTCGCGGCTCGCGCCCAGCGGCACGTCGCCGGTGACGACCACCACCTCCGCCTCCAGATCGCAGCCCCAGCTTTCGTCCGCCAGCGGGATCGCGTCGCGCGGCCCCAGGAACCCGTCCGACCCGCCCTGATACATCAGCGGATCGTGCCAGAAGCTGTCCGGCATCTCCGCCGCCCGCGCCTGCCGCACCAGCGCGACGTGGTTCACGTACGCGGACCCGTCCGCCCACTGGTAGGCGCGCGGCAACGGCGCCGCGGCGGCGTGCTCGTGAAAGCGATCGCGCGGGATCACCTCATGCTCCAGATCGGTCGCCAGATTGCGCAGGTCCGGCTCCAGCCGGTCCCAGTCGTCCAGCGCCGCCTGCAAGGTCGGGGCGATGTGGCCGGCATCCGCGCACCAGGCGAGGTCGTTCGACACCACGACGAGCTTGCCGTCACGGCCATGCTTCAGGCTGGCGAGTTTCATGTGGGGGACCTCTCCTTGTTTGACTCGAAGGGTACGTCCGACCCTCGCGTCCGACAAGCGCAGCTTGACTTTTCCGCGGTGCAGCGTATTTGGCGCACCATCGAGGCGTCATGCAGCGTGATCGGACCTTTATCGGTTCGGGCTCCGTCTCGGTCCAGCCAACGGCTTCCCTACTCACGCGGGGTGTCAATTTCCCCCGCCAAGCGAGCGCATCCGTGCGCGCGGCCTTGGCATCTGTTCTAAGGTTACCCCATGTCCTTTATCGATCTCGGCCTGTCCGAGCCGCTCGTCCGCGCGCTCGAAGCCAAGGGCTATTCCACCCCTACGCCGATCCAGGCGCAGGCCATTCCGACCGTGCTGGAGGGCGGCGACCTGCTCGGCATCGCGCAGACCGGCACCGGCAAGACCGCGGCGTTCACGCTGCCGTCGATCCAGCGCATGGCCGCCGCGCCGAAGCGCGTGCTGCCGACCCACTGCCGCATGCTCGTCCTCGCCCCGACGCGTGAACTCGCCAGCCAGATCGCCGACAGCGCGCGCGACTATGGCAAGTTCTCGAAGATGTCGGTCGCGACCGTCTTTGGCGGCACCAGCATCAACAAGAACCGTCAGGACATGAGCCGCGGCGTCGACATCCTCGTCGCCACGCCGGGCCGCCTGATTGATCTGGTCGAGCAGGGCTTCGTCAACCTGTCGATGATCGAGATCCTCGTCCTCGACGAGGCCGACCAGATGCTCGACCTGGGCTTCATCCACGCGTTGAAGCGCATCGTGAAGATGGTCCCGCGCAAGCGCCAGACGCTGTTCTTCTCGGCGACCATGCCGACCTCGATCCGCGAGTTGGCCAGCCAGTTCCTGCACGAGCCGGCGACCGTCTCGGTCAAGCCCGCCGCCACGACGGCGGAGCGCGTCGACCAGCACGTCATCTTCGTTAACCAGGCGGAGAAGCAGGCGCTGCTGACGCTGACGTTGCAGGATGCGGCGATCGACCGCGCGCTGGTCTTCACCCGCACCAAGCACGGCGCGGACCGCGTCGTGAAGCTGCTGGCCGGCAACGGCATCGCCGCGAACGCGATCCACGGCAACAAGAGCCAGGGACAGCGCGAGCGCGCGCTCGGCGAGTTCAAGTCGGGCAGCGTCCGCATCCTCGTCGCGACCGACATTGCGGCGCGCGGCATCGACGTCTCGGGCGTCAGCCACGTCGTCAACTTCGAACTGCCGAACGTGCCGGAACAGTATGTCCACCGCATCGGCCGCACCGCGCGCGCCGGCGCATCGGGCATCGCCATCGCGTTCTGCGCCGATGACGAGCGGCCGTACCTGCGCGATATCGAGCGCACCACGCGCCAGAAGATCCCGGTCCAGGCTCTGCCCGAGGATTTCCAGAACAAGGCGAACGCGATCAAGTCGCAGCGCGTCAAGGCGATCGGCGAGGATCCCGCCGCCCGCGCCGACCGCCCCCGCCAGCAGCGCGGCCCCGCCAAGCCGCGCGCCACCCACGCGCCGCAGCACACCGGCGCGACCGGCCGCAACTACGCCAACGCCAGCCGCGGCGGTCGCCCGGCCGGCGGT
>NZ_JAFEMC010000005.1:0-330798 GCF_016892685.1 Sphingomonas longa | reverse complement strand
GCGGGGTGGAGCAGCCCGGTAGCTCGTCAGGCTCATAACCTGAAGGTCACAGGTTCAAATCCTGTCCCCGCAACCAACACACCAGACCAGCAGCCAACCAAACCGCCACGACCGTCCGCATCAGCACAACGCTGCCGCCGGACTTTTAGCGTTCGGGTCTGACACTCTCCAGCATTGGCATTGTATCCGGCCAGTACTCAGGTGGTAGGCGCCTGTAGCCCGTGACAATGCTCCTCCGCGCCCCCCCCCGGGGGGGGGGCGATCAGCCTTACGTCTAGCATAGCTGGTAACAGCCCGAGTGCGGCAATACTCCTGAGTGAACCGGCTCTGCCCGTAAGATCAGGGTCGCTCTAGGTTTGTGCTCAACCTCTGACAGTGCCTTCGAAGCACAGGAGTCACGAAACCCGGAGAAGTGTCGATCGCCGTTAGATGGCGAGTAACTGACGACGATGTAGTCCTGGAAAATCCGTACGCCGTTGGATTGGTACACGCCCCTGTTGCGCAGTCGTGCGACCGGGTCCAGCATGCTCGCATGTCACGCCGTGCCGAACAGATCATCCTCCTCGACGAACGTCTTCTTGAAGCCGATGTGGTAGCCGCGCGACGATGGCTGCGCGGCGGCATGGCCGCACTCTCGGGCAGGCATGCGCTTCTGGGTGCCCTTGCGCTGTACGGGGTTTGGGCCGCAGTCGGCGCGTACAAAGGGATATTTGGCCTTCCCTCCGGGGGCGGCGAGGTGGCCACCGATGCGACGCCTCTGCTGGGTTTGGCGGTATATTGCACATTGGCCATAGCGTGCGTGCTCGGCATGTTCCTCCTCCCCCGATGGGAGATGCCGCCCGCGGCCGGGGGTGCGTCGCGCCACCTCATGCACATACGAATGGCGGCCTGCGCCTCGGCCATCCTGATGGTGCCTTGGATCGATCCGCGACTGCCGCTCGCCGTGGTCCTCGTCCCGCTGGTCGCCGCGAGCGCATGCCGTCAATGCGAGATCGAAACGGGAGGCATCAGTCCCTCCGCGCTTCTGGCGAGGCTCGTGCTCCAAGGCACATGGGCGTTCGTATCAATGGTGTGGCTCGTGCTCTGGTCCGACATCTGGCTCCACGTGGCTATCTTCTGGATCCCCGAAGCGACATCCGGCGCGACGCCGCTCGTTATGCTGGCAATCGTGTCCGCCGGCTGCATCGTGCAGTCCGCTATGCGCCTCGCCGACCGACGCTGGCCGATCAGTGGCCTCGCATGCGTCGCGGCCGCGCTCTGCCTGGCAAACCCCGGTATTCCGGGGCTCGTCGGCGGCGCGCTATACGTCATGAAGGCAGGCGGCGGCCACTTCGACATCGAGGCATCGGCCGCTGGCCAGCCGGTCTGCGACATGGGGGCCCTGGGCCGCCACTATTACGTACCGGCAGGTCGAGACGGTTGCACACTGGAGAGAGCAACCAGAATGGTGAAAATGCTTCGGGATATGCCTGACGGACGACGTACCACGTTCCTGTTGACCCATCGCGCCAAAGCCGATCGTGCGGATCGGTAGCTCGGCCGCCGGCATTTACCCGCCGATATCTCGCGCGAGCCGCTCTCTGCTTCCCACCAACCCGGTGGTCAGAACCTCTTCGGAGTGTAGGTTCTTCATGATACAAGCTTGTGCTGGGCAGACTCGTTGGCTCACCTCCCTCCGCTAGTGATGCGCCGGCCGGTGTCGAACGAGGCATAGGCAGTGACCCGGCGTAGTGCTGCCCCGCGTCTGCTAGGCGTTCGATAGGAGCTTGGTTCCAGCCACGGCTGGTGACGCCCATATTTTGACGACGCTCTCTTCGGGATGCTCGCACCCTCCAGCGGCTGCGCGGACGCCGGCTCTGCCGATGCGCTTGGCCGTCCGGCGGCCGAGACTCCGGCTATGGTTGATTGGAAGAATGATTGGGTCGAGCGAACGGCGTGTTGCTTGGCGACAGCTATCGCCGAAAGAGACAAGCTACCAGATCGCGATCCGACGCTCGTAGGTGGGCATGCCGTCTCGCCAAGCGTTAATCGCCAGCGCGCATAGGATCAGACTGTCGCCTCGATAATCCGGGGTGACGGACAGGCGGTTCGCGCCACCGGCGCGGACGAGATCGAGCACCTCGGCGATGAGCCGTCGCGTTCCTCACGCGCGGTTGGCGGTACCAGCACGACATTCGCAGCATCGGCGACGCCGCCAAATTTTGCGGGCATCAGCAATATCGGCTCCAGCCGGCCCTCGTTCCGCAAATTCTCCGCTTCGGCCTTGGAGCGGATGGTGTCCCATGCAGCCACTGTGTGATTCTCCCATTCTTAAGGCTCTCCCGCACTGCGAGTTCTACTGTGCTTCGAATGCGATCGCATCGTTCGGGAAGTCATCAGGGAAGGCGGGGCAGCGAACGGTACGATCCAGTACTCCGGCCAGGAAACCGGTCAGGTCCTGATCCGTGGATGTGAAAAAGGGGCCGCGTGCCTCCTGTACCACGATCGTCCAATCGTCCGTGAGCCCCGTCGTGTTCCAGTGGAGCACATCGCCATTGTCGGTCATGCCTACCGCCAGTAACCCGCCGGGCTCGGGATAGCTCGCGAACGGGATCGTCTCTCCCGACGCCGCTAGTTCACACAAGACCTCGCGCTGCACGACTACCTGCGCGAGCAGATCGATCGTAACGTGACCGGCGCCCGGCACGAACACCCACAGGAAGCCCGCGATCCGCCCGACCCCGTAACGCTCCACGAAGGCCCGGTAATCCCCCGGCAGCGAGGTGCCGAGCGCAGCCTCCACCGCTGGCCAGTCGGTGGTCGACGGTCGGCGATCGTCGCCGGGCGGAGGCAGGACCGTACTCAGCCGCTCGATCGTCATCCGTCATCGCCTTCGATTAGGGTAGGGGCTTGTTCGCAGGGTTCAGCACCTAACATACCAGTCGAAACCACCCGTTCCCTGCGCATCCAGGGTGATGCCGCGCGGCACCAGTTCGTCGCCGAGGTAGATCGACGTGGGGAGGTAGTCCACCGCCTGACCACCCTCGACCACGCGGCGAATCTGGCCTTCGAAGCCGCTCATCACCGGGCTGTTGGCGGGCGCTTGCTGCAACGTTTCGAGGTTTTCCGTCAGGTCGCCCGATCCGCCGAGCTGACGCCCGAGCAGATGGCTGCGGGCCTCGTTGTGCAGAATGCCGTTGCCGCTCCAGCCGGGGGGCAGGATCGAAGCGTTGGCGTGCGTGCCCGCACCGATCATGTCCGGCGTGATGTGCACGGTCACGCCAGTCGGCCGGCCGAGATGGTCGAGCGCGCCGTAGGTGATCGACCCGCCATCGGGAAACGTTACGGTGCGCGGGGCCTGCAATGTCACGGACTCGCCGCTGCGCACGCCTGCACCGGCCACGTCGTCCATCCCGTAGCGGGCTAAGTTGCCGGCCTGATCGACGATCGCGCTGGACCGTTGGCCGAGCGCGGACAGGTCCACCGCGCTCGGGGTCACGGCGGCGGTGCCGATCCTGGGCTGGGTATGTGCGATCAGCCGTCCGGCGAGCTTTGAAATGGGCCGGTGACATCGTTCGCTCGTAGCCGCAGAGCTGCCCGATATCGTCCTCTACCGTCTGCTTGCCGATCGGCCCGCGGGGACGGCGGAGGACGTGCCGTTCGAGCGTAGGATCAGGCCGTTACGCGCTTGCAGACAGGATCCGTATCGTCCGCAGCTGCGCTTTAGAAGCGGATGCCAACGCCCGCGACGACCTGATGGCGTTCGAGATCAGCGGTAAAGCCGAAATCGCCATTGTCGAGACGGCCTGCGTTGTAGTTGGTGTAGACATATTCCAGCTTCCCGTAGACGTTGGCGCTGACATTCGCCTCCGCGCCAGCACCAAGGTGGAAACCGTCGAGATTGGGGCGGTACCGCAGGTTGTTCTGCGCGTCGTCGAAGTCGACGTAAGACGCCTTCAGCTTGCCGTTGGAATAGCCGCCTTTGGCATAGACCATCGTGCGTACGCCCAGCTGGACGCCGACCCGCGCCCCGGCGGTGATGTTCCGCCCGGCACGAACGCACGCTTCGTCGCGACCATAAAATTCGAAGCAGGACTTCGTGCTCGAACCTTCGAGACCTGCATAGACGCCGAGAATAATCGTGTCCTGCGGAACGTCGAACCCGATCTCACCGCCGTACACCACGCCACTCTTGCCCTGATTGGCCTCGATGTCATCCGTTTCTACGCTGGCGACCGGGCGATCCCAGCCCACGCGACCTTCGATGCGCACGCCGTCGAACGGCGATGTCGTACCCACATTTTGAGCGTAGGCCGGCGCAGCACCGGCGAGCGCGATCAAGGCCATTAAAACCGTCTTCATTCGTCATCCCTCTTCTGCCGCACCACGCGGCAAGGGCGGCGCCATTAATTGACCTGTCGGGAGTTGCAACTATCGGGAAACGATAGGGAAATCAGCCGGCCGCAGTGTTGCGCCAGAGCCGCAGCTGTGATGCTGAGCCTCCTTGCGCAGACAGGGTCAGAAAGGCGGACGTGACATGGCGTCACTCTCCGCGACCAGCATCGATCCGCCTGGCGAGCCGCGGGAGCGCCTTGCCGGAGGGGCCTGCGAACCGCCGAGGCCGGGAGGTCCGGTTCACGCGGCACGATGGCCGGCGAAGATCCGCTGGCGGAGATGCGCGCTGCGCAACCGCACGGCCGCGACTTCCTCGTTTTCCGTCTTTGCCAGAAGATGTTCGATCACGGCGTCGAGATGTCGGCGCATTCCGGCCCGCGCCAGATCCGCATCATGCGACCTCAACGCGTCCAGAATGGCGCGGTGCTCCTCGACGCGGAGCAGTTCGCCACCGCCCCGCGCGCGCTCGTGTATCGTCCTTGCAAGATCGCATCGATCGCGCATGGCCCAGAGATCGGCCACGACGGCGATCATTGCGCTGTTGCCTGTCGCTGCGGCGATGACGAAATGGAAATCTCGATCGGCCCGTTCGCTGACGGCGACATCCGGATCGGTCATCGTGACCAGCAACGCCTCCAATCGCGTGAGGTCGGTATCGCCGATGCGCAGAGCGGCCAACGCTGTCACTTCCGCCTCGATGCTGCGTCGGGCTTCGAGGAGTTCGAATGCACCGATGTCGAGCGTCTCGGCCTCCTGGCCGGGAAGGCGTAGCGCGGCAACATAGATGCCGGACCCCTTCCGCATCTCGACGACGCCCATCATTTCGAGCGCCACCATCGCTTCGCGAACGGTCGTGCGGCTGACAGCGTAGTGCTCAGCAATCTCGCGCTCGGTCGGCAGACGGCGGCCAATCTCGAATTCCCCAGCCGCAAGGCGTTGCAGGATGCCGTCGGTGATGCGGCGATAGAGTTTGTCGGATTGGGCCATGATGCCAACATTGCGTGTTCCGACCATCGGCGCAACGCTCTACTGACGGCACTAGCCACACATCGTGCCGTGATGTGACAGACCAAATCGCTTGACGTGTAGGTCCAAACGGCAACACATCGCGGGGCACGATGTCGGTCGCAGACATCGCCCGATCACGATGTCGTCTGGAGCCCCATTCCGCCATGCCCCGTATCGTTTCTGCCCGCGTCATCGTCACCAGTCCGGGGCGCAATTTCTTGACCCTCAAGATCACATGCGACGACGGTACCACCGGCGTCGGAGATGCGACGCTGAACGGGCGCGAGATGGCGGTGGCAAGCTATCTGTCGGAGCATGTCGTGCCGTGCCTGATCGGGCGCGACCCGCACCGGATCGAGGACATCTGGCAGTATCTGTACAAGGGCGCGTATTGGCGACGCGGGCCGGTGACGATGACCGCGATCGCCGCGGTCGACATGGCGCTGTGGGACATCAAGGGCAAGGTGGCGGGACTGCCGGTCTACCAGTTGCTCGGCGGAGCGAGCCGCGACGGCTGCATGGTGTATGCGCATGCCAACGGCACCACCGTCGCGGATACAATTGCCGTTGCGAAGGCCGAGATCGCAAAGGGATACAAGGCCGTCCGCCTGCAATGCGGGGTGCCGGGGCTTGCCAGCACCTACGGCGTGGCGAAGCCGGGGCAGCGCTACGAACCCGCCGACGCTGATCTGCCGGCCGAGAGCCGCTGGTCGACGGAGCGTTATCTGCGCATCGTGCCGGAGCTGTTCGCGGCCGCGAGGGAGGCGCTGGGCTGGGACGTGCACCTGCTGCACGATGTCCATCACCGGCTGACCCCGATCGAAGCGGGGCGGCTGGGCAAGGACCTGGAGCCATACCGCCCGTTCTGGATCGAGGACCCGACGCCAGCCGAAAACCAGGAGGCGTTCCGGCTGATCCGCCAGCATACGACGACGCCGATCGCCGTGGGCGAGGTGTTCAACAGCATCTGGGATGCCAAGCACCTGATCGAGCACCAGTTAATCGATTACATCCGCGCGACCGTGGTTCATGCAGGCGGCATCACGCACCTGCGCCGGATCGCCGCGCTGGCGGACCTGTATCAAGTCCGCACCGGCTGCCACGGCGCCACCGACCTGTCGCCCGTGGCAATGGCGGCGGCGCTGCATGTCGGTTTGTCGATCCCGAACTTCGGGGTGCAGGAGCATATGCCGCACACCGCCGAGACGGACGCGGTGTTCCCGCACGCCTACACCTATACGGACGGCATGATGCATCCCGGAGATGCGCCCGGACTGGGCGTCGAGATCGATGAGACGCTGGCAGCCGATTACCCCTATGCGCGCGCATACCTGCCCGTGAACCGGCTGGAGGATGGAACGCTCTTCCATTGGTAGCTGATGCTTCTTGGATAAGGTGTCATACACATACTTTAGATTGGACAGGTTGCCTGTTGACATGCGATTTCGGGTAGCGCTAACATAGATGCATCGCAGGACAGCCAGTTAATGGCTGCCAGCCGTTCCACAGGGGAGGACAACCATGACCCGATCAGCACTCCGCCACGTCGGCACGCCGCTCGCCCTCCTGCTGGGCACCGCCTCCTGGCCGGCCCTGGCGCAGAGCACGTCGACACCCCCGGCCGACCAGTCGGCTCCCACAGCGGCCTCCAGCAGCAGCGCCACGACGGTCCCCACGGCAACGACGCAGGACGGCGCCGGCAACACGGCTCCGACCGAAATCAACACGACGGACGGCGCAGCGGCCGATCCCTCGGCGACCGGCAATCAGGATATCGTCGTCACCGGCTATCGCGCATCGTTGCAGAGCCAGGCGAACGCCAAGAAGAACTCGATCGGCTTCACGGATACGATCTTCGCCGAGGATATCGGCAAGTTCCCCGACACCAACATCGCGGAATCGGTCAACCGCATCCCCGGCGTCACGATCAGTCGCGAAGTGACGGGCGAGGGTGCCAATGTCGCGATCCGCGGGCTGGGTACCAATTTCACGCGCGTGCTGCTCAACGGCGCGCCGGTCGCGATCGCATCGGTCCGGTTCGACGCGCAGAGCACCAATCGCGAGGTCGATCTCGATCTGATCCCGACCGAATTGTTCACGCAGTTGACGGTGAGCAAATCACCCATCGCCAGTCAGCTCGAAGGCGGTGCCGCGGGCACGGTCAATCTGCGGTCGGCGCGGCCGTTCGACAATCCCAAGCCGTATCTGAGCTATGGCTTGCAGGGATCGAAGGTCAGCACGGCCGATAAATGGGGCTATCGCGGCTATGCGCTCGCCAGCGCCACGTTCGGAAATTTCGGCATCCTGGTCGGTGGCGCCGCGGTCAAGAACCGGTTCCAGGTCAACGGGTATGAAACGATCGGCTTCACCAATCCCAACCTGACCGCCGCGCAGAGCAGTTCGGGCACGCGCAACGCGACGGGTGGCGGTAACTTCACGATCCCGGCGACGGTCCCTGCCAACGCCGGCAACGGATTGGTCCCGGGCACGGTCATCGACCAGGCGTTCCTGTTGGCGCGCAATCCGGGCGCGACGATCGACCAGATCGACAACGGGCTGCTGCCGCGCCTCAGCCGCCCGCGGACCGAGATCGGCGAGCGGACCCGCTATAACGGGCTGGTGTCGCTCGAATGGCGGCCGAGCGACGACCTTCATTTCTACGTCGACGGCA
Source organism: Sphingomonas longa (assembly GCF_016892685.1). Taxonomy (NCBI): domain Bacteria; kingdom Pseudomonadati; phylum Pseudomonadota; class Alphaproteobacteria; order Sphingomonadales; family Sphingomonadaceae; genus Sphingomonas; species Sphingomonas longa. The sequence goes on along the minus strand of NZ_JAFEMC010000005.1, from coordinate 322,745 downwards.
TGTACGCCAAGCGCAACACCGATTTCGACCGATCGGCGATGAACTGGGCGGTCCGCAACGGCGCTGCGATCCCGTTGAACACGACCTACGACAAAGCCGATTGCGCGGCTGGCTGCACGGTCACCGGCGGCACTTTCGCCAACTCCCAGTTCTTCCTCGAATATCGTCCGTACCGTGATCGTCAGGATTACTGGGGCGTGAATCCGGGGATGGAGTTCACCGTCAACGACTCCATCAAGGGCGATCTGCAAGCCAATTACACGAAGAGCAATTTCCGTCGCGAAAGCCCGACGGTGCTCGTCATCACGCCGCCCAGCAGCGGCGTGACGGTGAATTACACGAACGACGGCGGCATTCCGTCGGTGACGACGAACGTCGACCTCAACAATCCCGCGAGCTTCGGCTGGGCGGGCGGCGGCCGCGTCAACCTGAACGGCGAAGAGCGCGATACGGAAACGAAGGGTATCCGCGGCAGCCTGTTGTTCGGCGACGAGAAGCGCTTCAGCGTTCGCGTCGGTGCGGCGTATGACGATGTCAGCCGTCGCATCACGCCGTTCGATAACACCAACCCGTGGCAGGCGGCGATCTGCGGCAACAATCCCAACGTCGTCCTGCCCGGCCCGAACCGGCAACCGCTGTGCGACGGCGCCAATCTTCCCGGCTCCGCGGCACCTCCCGGCTATCCCACCTACGCGGCTTACGGCACCGGCTTCTCGGCTGGCGCGCCGCCGCTGGTCTATGCGGGTTCCCTCATTCCCACCGCAGCGGTCGGCAGTTACCTGCTGCCCGGCCCGAACGGCTTCGTCACCGTCGATTGGGACAAGTTCAAGGGCGCGACGAATTACGACGCGCTCCTGGCCGGAGCGACGGAGACGGGGGCCGGCAGCAGTGGTGCCAATGGCGGCCTGATCCGGGAAAAGGTGACGGGAACGTTCGTCGAGGCGAACGGCATCTTCGATATCGGCGACGACGACACCATCCGGTTGAACGGCGGCGTCCGTTACGTTCGTACCCAGCAGATCGTGGGTGGGCGCACCACCATCCCCGATCCGCGCAACACGCGTGGCGGGGTGACGTGTCCCGGTGTCAGCCCGGGTTTCGCGCTGGATGGGTCCTGTTATCCGGTGCAGGTGAACTTCACCGAGACGAACCGCCTCTATTCCAACTTCCTGCCGTCGGCGAGCGTCGCCTACAGCTTCGGCACCAAGGCCGTCGCGCGCGGCTCGATCTCGCGGACCCTGACGCGACCGGACCCGAACCAATTGCTGCCGGGCGCGAGTTTCGTGCAGCCGTCGGCGGACGTCGGCACGCTGGGCAACAATGCCCTCAACCCGTACATCTCCGACAACCTCGACCTTGGTTTCGAATATTACACCGGGGGTGAAGGCGTCATCGCGTTCGCGGCGTTCCGCAAGTCGATCACGGGTTTCACGGTCAACGGCCTGACGACGGTGCCCTTCTCGACATTGGAGCCGTTCGGGATCACCTTCGGATCGCTGACGCAGGCGCAGCAGCAGGCCTTGATCGACCGTGTCCGGGGAACCGGCGTCGCGCCCGAACAGGCGTTGATCCAGATCCAGCAGCAGGTGAATGCGGACGGCAAGCTGAAGGTCAACGGACTGGAGTTCCAGCTGACGCAGCCGCTCGACTTCCTGACCCAGTATATCGGCGTTCGCGGCTTCGGTTTTCAGGGCAATCTGACGCTGATCGATCAGAAGGGCGAGGGGGCCGGTGCGCCCGCGATCGCGTTGGGCGTGGCTCCGACGACCTATACGCTGACGGGCTATTACGAAGGCAACGGCCTCTCTACCCGCCTGACCTACACCTATAACGAGGGATCGCAGGGTTCGTCGCTGAACCAGAACGGTATCCCGGCAGCGGCGATCTTCGGGCGCGATTACGGGCAGCTCGATTTCTCCGGCAACCTGGATCTCGGCAAGATCCTGGGCAACACGTATCTGCCGACGCTCGTCGTGAACGTGATCAACATCACGAAGGAAGCGCAGTCGAGCTACTTCCAGTTCAGCAACGCGACCTTCAACGAATATAATCCCGGTCGAACGCTGCTCGTCGGCATCCGTGGCCGGTTCTAGGATCCTTGGAACCTCTCCCAAGGTACTTGCAGGGGCTGGCTTTCGGGCCGGCCCCCTTTTCTCCGACAGCGAGGCCCGCGCTTATGCCGGCGCTCATGCCGATGCCCATGGCTGACGAGGCGGGCGGGGCGTGCAGGGGGTAGCCGCCGCCATCGAGGCGGATGCCGCGCCGCGCCGACCGGGCGGCAATACGCGCTGGATCGTGTGCGCGCTGCTGTTCTTCGCGGTGGTCCTCAGCTATATCGACCGCCTCGTCATCTCGGTCCTGAAGCCCGATCTGTCGGCCCGCTATGGCTGGACCGAGACGGGCTATGCCGATCTCGCGCTCTATTTCCAGCTCGTCTACGGCCTTGCCTATGTCGTGTCGGGTCGCATCGTCGACCGGGTCGGCGCGCGCGTCGGTTATGCGGCGGCGGTGGCGTTGTGGACGGTCGGCCACGTCCTCCACATCGCCTTCACGACGACATCCGGCATGATCTGGGCGCGGCTGCCGCTGGCAGCGGGCGAGGCCGCGACGTTTCCGGCCGCACTCGCCGCGACCGCCGAGTGGTTTCCGAAACGCGAGCGTGCGCTGGCGATCGGCATCTTCAACGCCGGTTCCAACGTCGGTGCGATCGTCACGCCGTTGCTGGTGCCGTTCATCGTCGTCACACTCGGGCTGGGTTGGCGCGCCGCCTTCATCGTCACGGGTGCGCTGTCGATCGTCTGGCTGCTCGCGTGGTGGCGCTTTTACCGGCGCCCGGCCGATCATCCGACCCTGAGCCGCGAGGAGCGCGACTGGATCCAGTCCGAACCGGAGGTGCCGCCGCGGCCGGTGCGCTGGTCGACGATCCTGCGCACGCGGCAGAGCTGGGCCTATATCATGGGCCGTTTCCTGATCGATCCGATCTGGTGGACCTTCCTGTTCTGGCTCCCCGACTTCTTCTCGCGCCAGTTCAACCTGTCGCTGCGGGAATTCGGTCCGCCGCTGGTGGCGGTCTATCTGCTGGCCGATATCGGCTCGGTCGGAGGCGGCTGGCTCAGCTCGCGCCTGATCGGGCGGGGCATCACGGTGAACCGCGCGCGCAAGACGGCGATGTTCGTGTGCGCGCTGTGCGCGGTACCGATCGCGTTCGCGACGGCGGCACCGTCGATGTGGGTCGCGGTCGCGTTGATCGGGCTCGCCTGCGCAGGGCATCAGGGGTTTTCCGCCAATCTCTACGCGTTGCCGGGCGATGTCTTTCCACGCTGGATGGTCGGCTCCGTCGTCGGCCTGGGCGGACTGGCGGGCGCGATCGGCGGCATGTTGATGGCGAAATATGCGGGCATCATCCTGGAGACGGTCGGCAGTTTCCAGCCGATCTTCCTCGTAGCCGCCGCGGCCTATCTGGTCGCGCTGCTCGTCGTCCACCTCATCGTGCCGCGGTACGATCCGGTCGACGAGCGGACGCTGGTCGCCGAGGCAGAGGCGTGAGCGCGTAGCGCGCTCGTCGCGAAACAGGATGACGCGAGGCCGATCAGGTCATCGACCCGGTCTGTTCGCGTCGGTCCAGCGAGACGAAAAGGTCGACAGGGGCCGGATCACTCGTCCGGCACATGCTCCACATAGCGCTGATCGTAGGCGTTGATGAGAGTGGCGTCGTTCATGTCGCCGATCGCCACGCGCAACTGGTTCGATTGATCGTAGAACGATCCCAGGGCGTCGCGAACGTCCTTCTGAATTCCCTCGTCCAGCGCGGCCGACCCGGCATTCCATCCGGCATCGACGCCGGCGTCGATCAGCGATCCGAGCGGTCCCGCCTTGCTCGACACGAAGCCGGTCAACTTGTCCGAGAAGAAGCGGATCGCGTCGATCTTGGCGTCCTTGCTCTCCTTGCTGGCGTCGAAGAAGTCGTTCGCGCCACCCTTTACGGAGCCGACCAGTTCGCCGAGGCCGGTGGCCGCCGCGCTGCGCTGGTCATCGGAGAGGGCGGGGTCCTGCAACTGTCCGGCCAGTCGGTCCATCTCCGTTCCGATCGCCGCGACGCTTTGATCCTTCAGGGGATAGTCCGCGTCCAGCATCACCTTCGACACGAAGTCCTGGACCAAGTTCTCGCGCGCGTCTTCCGCACTGTCGTAGCGCCAGCCGCTCTCGTTCAGACGGGAGATGTTCGTGTTGAAATACGTTCCCAGCTCGCCCAGCCCGTTGCCGTTCTCGGACCCGGACTGGCCCGTGCGAACGAGGGTCGCGAACATCGAATCGGTGGTCGTCTGGATACCCGGGGCATTGGGATTGGCCGCGTTGATCAGACCTGCCAGCACATCGAACCCGTTGCGATCGGGGGCGACGAGCGACGAATACGGGCCGGTCGCGGTAAAGGTCCTCATCGCGTCGATCAGGGTCATGTCGCCTGCGACGGGGCCGTCCGCCTCGACGCGACCGATCTCCCGAACCACGGCGTTGGCGCTGGCCGGTATGCCGTGACCTGCGGCCATGTTGGCGACGTCCCCCGCCGCCACCAGCAATGCGGGGCCGTCCTGATAGTCGTTCACGTCATAACCAGCGGCTTTGGCGTCGTCGAGCAGGCGACCGGCGACCTGGTTGAGCATGCGGCCATCCGTGACGTCGGACAGGAGTTGGCGGCCGCCATCGGAATACGGGTTCACCGCCGGATCGACGAGCCCGTACAGGTCGTCCACGTCGATGCGCCCGGCCTCCACGCCCCGGCCCACCGCCGCGCTCACCTGATCGCGCAGATCCGCGGACTCCTGAGTCCCGTCGCCGGTCCCCACCTGCTCCAGCGCCGCCGTGACCAGTTCCGGCACCGTCTTGCCATTGTCCAGCACCGACCAGCCGGGTGAGTGCGTCAGGTCGACCAGTTGCGCGACATACTCGTCCTTCTGCGCCTGGGTCAGGTCGGGGTCGGCCAGCTTCTCGCCGATCTGGTACGCCATCGCGCCGACCGGTTCGGGACCGAAGCGGGTTCCGGCCTGTACCGTCGCGACGACGGCATCGGTGACGGCGGTATCGACGGGCGGCGAGGGAACCGGGTTATAGGTCGGTGCAACCGACCGCATCCCACCAACATCCACGGCGTACATGGCATAACTCCCAATGACTTGGGACCAAGTCTACCGGAAGCACCGGGGCGGCTGGATAGTCGTTCCGATTACCTCCTTCAAGGGTCGCGCCGCAGCGTCAGCGTCCGGTCCCGGTCAGCGTCTTCGCCAATGCGGCGTGCCAACCGGCGGCCAGCGTCGCGCGGGACTCCGCGTCCATCTTCGGTTCGAAACAGTCGCCGCGCACCCAGGTCGCGGCCAGCGCGTCGAGATCGGCCCAGACGCCCGTCGCCAGACCGGCGTGGAACGCCGCGCCCAGCGCGGTCGTCTCCAGATGCCGGGGGCGTTCGACGGCGACCTGCAGCATGTCCGCCAGAAACTGGCAGAGCCAGTCGTTCGCCGCCATGCCGCCGTCGACGCGGATCGTCGCCGGCGGATCGCCGCCGTCCGCGACCATCGCATCCGCGAGGTCCATCGTCTGGTACCCGACCGCCTCCAGCGCCGCGCGCGCCAGATGCGCCTGCGTCGATCCCAGCGTCAGGCCGAAGATCGCACCGCGCGCGTCGGGGTCCCAGTGCGGCGCGCCGAGGCCGACGAACGCCGGCACCATGTACACGCCGTGGCTGTCGGGCACCTGCGTCGCCATGTCGTTGGTTTCGCGCGCATGGGTGATGACGCCGATGCCGTCGCGCAGCCATTTGACCGCCGCGCCGGCAATGAAGATCGATCCCTCCAGCGCGTAGGTCATCGTGCCGTTCAACCGATAGGCGGGCGTGGTCAGCAGGCGGTGGCCGGACTCCACCGCTTCCTCGCCGGTGTTGAGCAGCATGAAGCAGCCGGTGCCGTAGGTGGACTTGACCATCCCCGCCTCGAAACAGGCCTGTCCGAACAGCGCCGCCTGCTGGTCGCCGGCGATCCCGGCGATGGGGATCGCGGCGTCGAACAGACCCTCGGCGGTGTGGCCGAAGATATGGCTGTTGTCGTGGACCTCGGGCAGCAGGCCCATCGGCACGTCGAACAGCGCACACAGCGCCTCGTCCCAGCGCTGGGCATGGATGTCGTACAGCAACGTGCGTCCGGCGTTGGTCACGTCGGTGGCGTGAACCGTGCCGCCGGTCAGCCGCCACAACAGGAAGCTGTCGATCGTGCCGAAGGCGAGTTCGCCGCGATCCGCGCGATCACGGGCGCCGTCGACATGGTCGAGAATCCACGCCAGCTTGGTCGCGGAGAAATAGGGATCGAGCAGCAGCCCGGTCTTCGCGCGGACCGCGGCCTCGTGCCCCTCCTGCTTCAGCCGCGCGCACAGGTCGGCGGTGCGCCGGTCCTGCCAGACGATCGCATTGTGGATCGGCGCGCCGGTCGCGCGGTCCCAGACGACGACGGTTTCGCGTTGGTTGGTGATGCCGATCCCGGCGATCCCCGCCGCATCGACGCCGCTCTCGGCCAGCGCCTGTCGTGCGGTCGCCAGCGTGTCGCGCCAGATATCCTCCGGGTCGTGTTCGACCCAGCCGGGGCGGGGATAATGCTGGGTGAACTCGCTCTGCGCCGTGGCGACCGCGCGTGTTTCCGCATCGAATACGATCGCGCGGGTGGAGGTAGTGCCCTGATCGATCGCCAGGATGTGCTTCAGGCCGGCCACGTCGCTCTCCTTGTTGTCGTATCCGGGGTCTAGCGAGCCGCGCGGGGCGGCAAATAGGGCCTGACCAGATAATGATAGACCGCTGCGCCCGCGACGCCGCCGACCAGCGGCCCCGCGATGGGTACCCACCAGTAGTTGCCGGGGCCGGGAAAAGCGGAGTCGCCCCAGCCCATCAACCAGCAGAACAGCCGTGGACCGAAGTCGCGCGCGGGATTGATCGGCCATCCCTCCAGGAAACCGGCCGATGCGCCGATGCAGGCGACGAGCAGGCCGATGATCGGTGCACTGGCGTTCGCCATCGGCGCCTGCGTGTTGAATTCGTCGGTGATCGCGAAGATGCCGAGCAGCAGGATGCCGGTCAGCACGACCTCGTCCCAAAAGGCATGGATCGGGGTGATGTGCGCGCCCGGTGCGGTGAAGAACACGCCCGCCGCGCCGCCGCCGGCGCGGGTCAATCCGTGCGCGGTGTTGAACGCCTCGATCACCGGGCCGAACAGTTGATAGACCAACGCCGCGCCGATCATCGCCCCGACGATCTGCGCCGCCACATAGGGCAGTACCTTGCGGCGCGGGAAGTCGCGGAACAGCATCAGCGCCAGCGTGACTGCGGGATTGGCGTGCGTGCCGGACACCGCGCCGGTGACGAAGATCGCGAGCGTCACCGCCAGGCCCCAGGCGATGCACACGCCCCAATAGGCGGTCGCATAGGGGCTGGGGTCGTACAGGATCAGCATCGCCGCCGCGGAATCGCCCAGCGTGATGATGATCGCCACCGCCAGCGCCTCGGAGATCAACTCGCCTCGCAACGCCATCCGCCCCGTCATGCCCGCGTCCTCCCCCGGAGCCATCGCTGCCCCTAACCGGATATAGCCACCCGTTTCGGACGAGCGTCAACAGTTTCGTTTGAAAGTTCGAACGAACGACGCCATGTCTGTTTCGAACCTGCCGGAGGTCCGGCGCGAGAGAGGTGCCGCGTGGCTCAGGAGACAGCATCCGCGTTCGACGAGGTCGACCTGCTGGTCGTCGGCGGTGGCATCAACGGCGTCGGGATCGCGCGCGATGCGGTCGGGCGCGGACTGTCGGTCCTGCTGGTGGAGAAGGACGACCTCGCCAGCCACACTTCCTCGGCCTCGACCAAGCTCATCCACGGCGGCCTGCGCTATCTGGAGTATTACGAGTTCCGGCTGGTGCGCGAGGCGCTGATCGAGCGGGAGCGGCTGTGGCGCATGGCGCCGCACATCATCTGGCCGCTGGAGTTCGTGCTGCCGCAGAGCAATTCGCCGCGTCCGGCGTGGCTCGTCCGGCTTGGCCTGTTGCTCTACGACCATCTCGGCGGCCGCGAGCGGCTACCGGCGACGCGCACCGTCGCGCTGGACCGCGACACGGTCGGCAACGGGCTGAAGCCGGGCAATCCCAAGGCGTTCGTCTATTCGGACTGCTGGGTGGAGGACAGCCGGCTGGTCGTGCTGAACGCCCGCGACGCCGCGGATCGCGGGGCGGCGGTCCTGACCCACACCCGCCTCGTATCGGCCCGGCGTGGCGGAGAGGGTGCCGGCTGGATCGCCACGATTGAGAACGACGAGGGTGGCCGCCGCGATATTCACGCGCGCGCGCTGGTCAACGCCGCCGGACCCTGGGTGGCGGACGTGCTCGGCACCGTGCCGGACGCGCGCCGCGACCGTGGCGTCCGGCTGATCAAGGGCAGCCATATCGTCGTGCCGCGCCTGTACGACGGGGGCCATGCGTTCCTGCTCCAGAACCCCGACAAGCGCGTCGTGTTCGCGATCCCCTATCAGGAGAATTTTACCCTGATCGGCACCACCGACGAAGCGTGGCAGGGCGCACCCGGCCGGTCCACGATCGATCAGGGCGAGATCGACTATCTGCTGGAAACGGTCGACCGTTATTTCGAGCGGCCGGTGGTGCAGGACGACATCGTCTGGACCTATTCGGGCATCCGGCCCCTTTACGACGATCACGCCGCCGACGCCTCCGCGGTGACGCGCGACTATGTTCTGGACCTCGACGGCGATGACGATCGTGCGCCGATGCTCAGCGTGTTCGGGGGCAAGATCACGACTTATCGCAAGCTCGCGGAACATGCGTTGCAGGAACTCGCGCGGTTCTTCCCCGCTGCGGGTGGAGCGTGGACGGAGGATGCGACGCTGCCCGGCGGCGACATGCCCGACGCCGATTTCGGCCGGTATCTGGCGACGCTGACGACGCGTTACCCGGCGATGCCCGCAGTAATGCTGCGGCGGCTGGCCCGCGCTTACGGGACGCGGACGGATGCGCTGCTCGGCGATGCCAAAGTGGAGGACGATCTCGGCGAGGATTTCGGCGCGGGGCTGCATGCGCGCGAGATCGACTATCTGGTCGCGAACGAATGGGCGACCACGGCGGAGGACATCCTGTTTCGGCGCAGCAAGCTGGGCCTGCACGTTCCGCCCGGCACCGCGGAGCGGATCGACGCCTACCTCGTCGACCGCCGGATACTGGCGGCACCCCTGCCGCCCGCATCGTAGGGAAGGCGCATGGCCGCGATCGAACCGGACAATGGGGTGGACAAAGCCGGCGCTGACGACGCGATCGCGTTGCGGCATCGGCAGATCCTGGCGCTCGCCCGCGATGCCGGCAGCGTCGCGGTGGACGACCTTGCCGACCGGTTCGAGGTCACCCCGCAGACGATCCGCAAGGACCTGAACATACTGGCTCGCCGGTCGATGCTGTCGCGCGTGCATGGCGGTGCGATCGTCACGTCGGGCGTCGACAATATCGACTACGGCACTCGCCGTACGGTCGCCACGGGCGCGAAAGCCGCGATCGGCAAGGCAGCGGCCGGGCTGATCCCGAATGGCGCATCGCTCTTCATCAATATCGGCACCACGACGGAGGCGGTGGCTAGTCATCTGGTGCATCACCGCGACCTGATGGTCGTCTCGAACAACCTCAACGTCGTCGACATCCTCAACGGCTGCGAGGGCATCGACATGATCGTGGTCGGTGGTCAGGTGCGGCAAGGCGACCGCGCGGTCGTCGGCGCGCTGGCGATGGAATTCATCCGCTCGTTCAAGGTGGATTACGCGCTGATCGGCGCATCGGCGATCGACCCCGACGGTACCCTGCTCGATTTCGCCGTGGACGAGGTGCAGGTCACACGCACGCTGATCCAGCACGCGCGGCAGGTGATCCTCGTCGCCGACTGCTCCAAGATCGGCCGCGCCGCACCGGTCCGCGTCGGGTCGCTGGAGGCGATCGACCATCTCGTGACCGACCGTCTTGCCGATGCAACGCTGCGCGAGGCGTGCGAGCGGCATGGTGTTCGGGTGGTCGAGACCGGCTTCGGCGGCGAATCGTAGATCTTATGGACTCGACCGGGTCACGGGGGTCGGCGCCGACGTCACCGGTCCGGGCGTCCATCATCATTCGCTTCGAAGGGATATCGCTTCGCCGGTCCGACGAGGGTCGCGGGGCATCGCCGGACGTCAGGGATCGACTTTGGTGATCCGCTCTTGGAGGGTAGCGACCTTGATCCCCAACTTTCGCGCTTCGAGGATGTTGGCGGCCGAACGTCCATCCGGGGCGAGTGTCAGCCATTGCTGCACCTTGAAGCCCTTGTCGGTTGTGAAGGCGAGGTGCAGACGCGCGCCGTCGACTTCGCCCCGCACCAGTCCGCGCGCGTCGCTGAGCGTGCCTTCGTAGCGACCAGCCGTTATGTGGCGCAGTCGCCACTGCCGCGTGCGGGGCGGCTTGCCGCCTTCCTGGACCACCTGATCGAGCACCAGCGTGTCGCCGTCCACATGGCCGGTGCCACGCACAACCACCGGGACACGCGCGCGCAGGATCACCTTCAACTGCGCCTCACCCCGCGTCCGGCCGATGAAAAAGCGAAAGGGGTCGAAATCCGCGGCAGCACCGGCGAGAAGGATAGCCATCAGCATCAGCGTTCAACGCGCGGCGGATCGCTTCGGAAGCCGCGACGCGCGAGGCGGCTCTGCGCCGATCATCCCAACGCCTTCAGCAGCCCCTCCCACCAGACGATGCCGGGGTCGAACGTCGCGACGGGCACCCGTTCGTTCAATCCATGCGCGAAGATGTCGCCGGGCTTCATGAAGACGCCGCCGACGCCGAAGCTGGGGATGCCGAGGGCACGGAAGTGCATCGAGTCGGTTGCGCCCGGTTCCTGGAGCGGCAGCACCTGCAGACCCGGCGCCCGCTTCGCCGCGGCGGCCTTGACTGCCGTCATCACGCGCGGGTCGAGCGGCGATGCCCCGGCTTCGATCGTGCCGTTGTCGAACAATTCCACCGTGATCGTCGGGTCGGCGACGAGTTCCACCAGCGTCTTCTCGATCGCCGCGCGCGGCGTGCCGGGAAAGATGCGGCAGTTGACGTTCGCCATCGCCCGTTGCGGCAGCGCATTGGGCGCATGGCCGCCGTTGAACATGGTCGGTACGCAGGTCGTGCGGATCTGGCCCACATAGCGCGGGTCCGCGGAGATCAGATCGGCGGCGGCGGTGTCGCCGGGATCGGCGGCGAACGCCTTCATCGCTGCCCCTAACGGACCCGCGATGCCGGCGGCGGTGCCCGCGAGCGATGCCTTGGTGATCTCGTTCTGCTGGGGCGCAAAGCGATAGGCGGCGATGCGCGTGATCGCGGCGGCCAGACTGGCGATCGCGTTGCGGGGGCCGGGGCGGCTGGAATGACCGCCGGGATCGGTGATCGTCAGGTGCCAGTCGCCATAGACCTTCTCCGCCGCCTGCAAACCATAGGCAATCGGTCGGCCGTCTTCGCCGAGCGCTCCGCCACCCGCGTCGGCGTTCAGGACCAGTCCCGCACCCTTGAACGCGGCGGCGGCGGCCTTGGTCGTCTTCATGGTGGTTTCTTCGTCGCCGGTCAGGACCAGCACAAGGTCCCGTTGCGGCACCCATTTTTCCCGCTTCAGCTTCATCAGCGTCGCGACCACCATCGACACGCCGGCCTTGTTGTCCAGGCTGCCCCGGCCGAAGACATAGCCGCCCTCGATCACCGGGGTGAACGGATCGCGCGTCCAGTCCTTCGGATCGGCCTGCACCACATCCATGTGACCCAGCACCACGGTCGGTCTCGCCTTGCGATCGCGACCGGGATAGCGCGCCGTGAGATAGCCGGTGTCGCCCATCGCGACGAACGACACGTCGGCGTCGGCGAAGCCGGCCGATACCAGTTGCTGCTTCAGATAGGCGGCATAGGCGGGCACCTGACCCTGCCCCTCGACGGTCCTGAACGCGATCCCCTTCGTCAACAGCGCGAGGGCTTCCGCGCCCGCCGGCGTGCCCGGCGCATCCTGAGCCGGGAGTGCGGTCGGGATCAGGGCGGATGCGGCAAGCGCCGCGAACATTATGCGCATGAAATTCTCCGAAGGAGGCGATCGCTCTTGTGCGGTCGGTATCGGCAAGGATCAAGATCGTCGGACGCGTCGGGGCATGGCCATGCCGCCCGCTACCGAACGACGACGACCTGAGGGATCGGTTCGGCGAGGATCGGGGCGCCGCAATCATGATCGATGTTCGGTTCCGGCCCACTGCCTCCCGATGTGTCGGAATGTGCTCACGGACATCCGATCCACCTCCGATAATCGTTTCGATTATTCCGGCCCGTCAGGCGGTTAGGTAGGCAGGAGCGGTAACCGGAGATCGTGAGGATGCTGCCCAGTGACATCTCGACGGCGACGCCGCGGCTTTACCTGAAGCCGGAAGGTCTCGCTCCTGTTCGTACGGCCGATGGCGGCGGTGGTATCGATATCGGCGGCATCTCGGGAATATTCGACGCCGCGAAAGCGATCGTCGCCACGGCCGGGCGGGACGGGTCGCATATCCCATCCACCCGCGCGACCGTTCGCGACGAGACGTCGCTCAGCGGCCTCGCGGAGCAGTACGGAACGACGGTCCAGCAGCTGATCCTGTTGAACAAGAATAATCCCGGCATCTTCGATCTGCGAAAGGGCGACACGATCCGGGTGCCGCTCAACCGGCAGGTGGTGGAGGTTCAGGAGGGGGATACGCTGCGGTCGCTGGCACGGACCTATGGCGTCTCGGTCGATCAGATCGTCAAGGCGAACGGCCTGCTTGGCGGCGAACTGCCGCCGCCGGGATCGGACATCGTGCTGGTGCCGCCAACTGCCTACGGTCTGGGGACGAAGGCATCGGCCAAAGCGTTCATCGCCGATATCAAGACGCTGGAACATCAATGGAATGCGCTCGAGCCGTCAGAGCGGCTCCAGGCGCTGGAGGACGCGATCAACGAGCGGCTGGCCACGCGTGGCGTGCCGCCGGTTGACCTCGTCATCGACGGACTGGACGGTAACGGTGTCTACGATTTCACCACCCACACCATCAAGGTCGACTCGGCCTTGCTGTCGAAGGACGGCGTCAAGTCGGAAGACCTGCTCGACCTCGCCGATACCGTGTATCACGAAGGTCGCCACGCCGAGCAATGGTTCGACATGGCACGCATCCACCTGGCGGAGGGACGTCCGGCGAGCGAACTCGACATGCCGCGCGGCGTGATCCGGGCCGCGCGGGAGGCGGGGGCGATCGACCTCGACACCGATCGCGGCCGGTTTGCCAACGCGATGTACCGAAGCGTGTACGGCAGCGGTTCGGATCGTCGTAACGACGTGTTGACGGCGCTGAACGACGGCACCACGGTCACGCCCGAGGAATATGCGGATTATCGCAGGCTTCCCGAGGAGGCGGACGCATGGCGCGTCGGTGGCATGATCACCAATCTCTGGTATGGCTGAGGCCAGTGATGGCGGCGACGGTGGTTGCGACGATGGCAATGGCGACGGGTCCGGTCGAAGCGAAACAGGGATCGTCCGAGGTGCTGCTCGCATTGGCGGACGATTTCCTGAAGGGGGCTGATCCTCTCGCCAACCTTCGGGACCGCAAGGCGGCGATTGACGACACGTTCGCGAAGTCCGGCAACTATGCTTTCCGCATCGCCGATCTGGCCGACCGGGGATCGTCGGTCGCCGTTGCGACCGACGCGGCCAGCGTCAGTCCCGACACGTTGACTCTGGTTCCGGCGGCGGGTGTCTGGCTGAAGCTGGACGCCGTTGCCGCGCGGTTCGGAGAGGCGAAGCCAAGTCCCTCGCTGCCGAATGCGGCGCGGCGGTACCGGATCGCCATCGCCGAGGATCGCTCGATCATCGTCGAAATCAGTGGCGAACCGGGTCGCACCGGCACACGCGTCACGAAGCTGATTGCCGTTCGCGAGCGGTAGAACGGGACGTTCGGGCCGAGCGGACCACGCCTTGGCGGGAGATCGTAAGTATTCGCGGTTAGGCCGCCCTTGCGCAGCGACGTCGAAATCGAGCGTTCCAATGATGCCGCGTGCGAGACGCCCGATTTCGTCGGGCGACCTGTTCGATCAAGCCACGACCGTGGCGTGCCAGACCCGTGTCATCAGCACCGACATGCGAGCACGCACCAAGGCCCTGAGGGAAGAAGGCGAACGGATCGTCACACTGCTCCGCGGCAAAAAGCACCAGCGGCTCAAGCTGCCTGAACGACCAGTCCGCTCCGCAACGGCGGGCGTCAATGGTCGCCGATGGCTGCCATCAGCCGCTCCGCCGTGCGGATATCCCGTTCGACGATGGCGCGCGTGAAATGGCTCAGGATCGACTGGAAACGATTGCTGAGAGCGGGGCCGACGCCCGGCAGGGGCCCGTCGATCAGGCGGCTGCCCCATTCCACCGCCCATTGCTGGCTCGCATCGTCCGCCCCGACGACGATCGACGGGAAGGGCAATCGTGATGCTGGCGACGCGAACATCGCATCGCGTTCTCCCGCACGCCTGGGCGCCAGCATCAGCGCACCGGTAACGCGCGAGACGTAGGATTGCGGGGAAAGCCGGGTCCACCACGCCGCCGCCAGACATGCCGCTCCCTGTGCGACAAGCAAGACCGGCCGACCGGCATCCAGCACGGCCCGGTCGAGGTGCGATGCCGTCAGCTTGCGGTCGGCCGACGTGTCGGCGCGCAACGGGATGTGCCGGGCCGGCATCGGCGAGAGCCGCGACAGGAACGAACGATCCGCGTCGCCCAGTACGACGAGGTCCAGCGGCTGGGAAAGCAGGGCGATACCGACCATGAACGTTCCTTCCAGATCAGGATCGCGCTGCCGTCGCGATCATCCGTCAGGAGCGTAGCGGCGGCGACCGGAAGCACCAGCCCCCGATCTGCCGATCGTCTGTCAACCTGCCCGCCCTGCCGAAAACCGCCGGTCGGAACCGATCGGTTCGGTGCGACAGGGCCGCGGTGTCACACGCTGCGCAGCCAGACCTGCGATCGCCCCCCGCGCCGTTGGCCGGACGATGGACCCGCCTCCTGCGCGGTGGCGGCGTCGCCCTGCGATGCCCCGGGGGCGTATTCGACACCGTCGTGCTGCCCCGGAAATTCGGGGATCGCACCACCATCGCGGTTCGCACGGGCGAAGTTCGGGATGGCCAGCATCGGTGTCCCGTCGGCCCAGGTCCCGTGGATCACCGTCACGCCGCCCAAAAGGTCCGGGCGCCACTCCGCCGTCAGGGGCGCAGTGGAGAGGGGTTGGTCGATGCGCGGCTGATCGGCCAACTCGACGTTGTAGATCAGCGGACCATAGCGCACCGCGACCTTGCCGCGTGTCGCCTCGATCTGGTCGTCTGCCGTCACACGCTGGACCGCCATCGGCAGTTGCAGCTCGATCCGGTCGCCCCGGCGCCATTCCCGCGTGATGACGGCGTAACCGTTTTCGATGCGGGGCGTCACCGCCTGCCCGTTCACCGCCAGTCGCGTCAGTCCCTCCACCGCCGGCACGGCGGAATACAAGGCGCTGGTCTTGCGCTGGGGAACGCGCACGCGCACCGAGAACCGTCTGGCCTCCTTGGGGTTGACGGTGATCTTGACCGCGCCCTCCCAGGGGTAATTGGTTTCCTGCACCATCTGGACCGGCGTGCCCGCTACGTCGCCGACCTCGATGCGGCTGCCGACGAACAGGTTGACGTAAACGCCCTCCTTATCCTTCACATAGGTCCAGGTCGGCATCATCAGCAGCGTGCGGGGAATGTTGCCGACGCAGCATGGGCAGGTGTGCCATTTGGCGCGCTCGGTATCGACCAGCGGGTTGGTGTAGCAGAAGCTCTTCCCGGCCAGATCGGTGGCGCCGAGCAGCGCGTTGTACATCGTCTCCTCGTACAGGTCGGCGTATTTCGCATCGTGGTACGACAGGTTGAGCTTGTACTGGAAGAAGATCAGGCCGCAGCTCGAACAGGATTCGCAGTAAGCGTCGTTGCGCAGCGCGTAATTGCCGCCGAACCCTTCCGACGTGTCGCCGCTGCCGACGCCGCCGGTGACATAGTATTTGCGGTTCACCATGTTGTCCCACAGGGACATGGTCGCGCTCTGATAGTCGCGATCGCCGGTTTCGGCGGCGATGTCCGCCATCCCCGAATAGAAATACACCGCGCGGACCGCGTGGCCGACAGCCTCATATTGCTGTTCAGGCGGCAAATGGCTCTGGTCGTATTCCGATCCGCCCTCGCGAGAATCGAGCAGGAAACGGGCGAGCCGGATATAGGCGTCGCCGCGACCCTTGCCTTCCACGTCGTTGACGAAGCGCCCGAACCGGACGAGCGCCTGCTCCATTTCCTGATGGCCGTCGAACCAGGGCTTCTTGCCGGGTCCGATATTCGCCACCCAGCAATCCGCCAGCTTCTTCGCGGCGTCGTAGAGCCGCAGATCGCGGCCGCCGGTCAGCGTGTGGTGGTTGATCGCGGATTCGATGAAATAGCCCGCGACATAGCCTTCGTGATCGCCGCGATGCTCGGGCGACCAGCGCTCCGGCCACGCACTGCGATCGGCGAGCGTGTAGGCCGTGTGAAGGTAGCCGTCACGTTCCTGCGCGGCGAGGACGATCGGAATCCAGCGCTCCAGCGTCTGGCGCATATGTCCTTGCGCCGTCGCGATCTCCGCGTCGCCCTGCGGGTCCACCATCAGTGCGATGCACATCGACTCCATCGTCTGGTGGACCCAGGCGTTGGAGAAGACATACCCCTTGTGCTGGGCATGCGATTGGCCGCGCAAGGCCTTGGCCGCTTCGACGAAATTATCGAGGCCGCCCTGACCGTCCTTGAGGTCGGTGCGCTCGCAATAAGCGATGCAATGCGGGATCCAGTTGACGATCAGCGCCTTCGCCCGCTCGTTCCAGAGCGGGCTGTCGATCGCGTAGGGGGTCGTATAGACGACATCGAGGCGTTTAGCGGGCGGTGGCGCCACGACGCGCAGGTTGAGCGTGGAGGCGGCGGTCTTCGCGCCCGCGCTCGCCGCCAGCTTCAGGACGTAATCACCCGGCTGGCTGACCGTGGCGCGCGTCGTCGACGCCGCGGCGTCGGCGAAGATCACTTCGCCGGGCCCGCTGACCTTCGTCCAGCGCAGGGCGTCGCCCGGCCGTCGCTGCAGCCAGTCGGCCTTGCCCGCGAGGAAGGTCTGTGCGCCGATCACCATCGAGCGGTCGATCCCGGCCGCGACGGTGGGGGCGAACGCCGGGACTGGTCCGGCATTGTACACTTTCCACTGGAGGAGGCCGACCGACTTCTCGCCGTCTCCCCCGAACTCCAATTTTAGGCGGGTGGTGGTCACGGGATCGAACGACACCCGATTGAATCGGTTGGTCAGCAGGCCGGCCGCGCGGCGGCTGCGCACGGGCACGTAATCGCTGCCGTTCCAGTAGAGGAGGCGTGCAGACGTCGGCGCGGCGATGCCCCGTCCGTCATGCCACCAGTAAAGGTCGACGCTGTCGGTCGAGACCGGCTGGCTCCACTCGTACGTGACCCATTGGCGGTCGGTGCGGGGCCAGGTGCCGTACGCGCCTTTGCCGGCATCGTCCGAACCGCTCGGTTCCGCGCCGTTGTTCAGGGCGGAAAAGCTGGTGTCGCCCGAAACGTAGAGGCCACCCGGCGTCGCGGCCTTGGCGAGATTGACGATTTCCGCATCCGCGCGCGGCAAGGCGAGTCCACGGTCCGCCAGCGAGAAAGCGACGGCGCCGGCGGCGACCTTCAGAACGTGGCGACGCCGAATGTCAGCATGGCCGATGGGCAGGGCCACGGGCAGCTTCGGTGTGGATGGCATGCATCATCTCCTTCGATCCGCGTCGGCCGCGCCATTCCTGCTCGTGCGACAGGGTGAACGCTGCAAATGGTATACGAACTTCTCTTGTCTGACTAGACGATCGTAACGACCCGTCACGAATGCCGTGAACGCCGCCGCCTCCGGGCCGACGCCGGAGTCGAGCACGCGTAGCCAATCGCACCCGGGGCGGTTACAGTCGCGTCTATGGTGACCCTGCGACCATCGACCGCCGTTCTTCGCCCTGTGTCACTGCTCCTGACACCCGTTATCGCATCGTCGGTGCAGGCCCAGCCGGAGCCGCAGGACGTGGGCGAGTGGACGGTCGCGGTGAGCAAGGATGGCAAGGGCTGTTTCCTGACCCGCGAGTTCGATCGCGCCGGAGACACCACGCTGCTGCTCGGGATCGATACCGATGGCACGAACCACCTGACTCTCCTCAACGCCAATTGGTCGATCAGGCCGAAAGACCGCCTGAAGCTGACGTTCCGTCTGTCGAAAGGTGCCTATCCCGGCCATTTCGCGATCGGTCTGATGTCCGACGGTAAGCCGGGCTTCGTCACGAGCTTCGAGCCGCAGTTTCCGACCTATTTCGCGAATTCGCGGACGCTGGAGATCAATCGCGGCGACGTGCCGGTGGAGCGGCTGAACCTGGACGGCAGTGGGGCGGCGATCGTCGCGTTGCGGCGCTGCGTGGAAACCCAGCGATCCAGGCCAGTGGCGGCCATCCGGGACAAGCCGCGCACAGACGATATCCCCAAAGATCCTTTCGCACCGTCGTCGAAGCGCAAGCGGCGCCAGTAGCTCCGCCCGATTCGGCGCCTCAGGATCGCTGCCAAGCACCTGTGCGAACCGGCAAATTCATCCGTTGAGCGGAGAAGATGCACGTCCGAACAGAATCCGGATTGGCGACGCATCGCTGCTCGGCTTGGTTGTTCCGACTGGTTAACGATTGGAAAACCGCAATGTCTCAGTTTGCGTCTAAGTTCATGCCCGCGATGGTGATCCTGGCTGGTGCGGTCGGTCTCGGCGGCTGCGCCACCAAGTCCTATGTGCGCGAGCAGGTCGCCCCGGTCAGCCAGCGCGTGGACACGCTGGAGGCGAAGCTGCAGGAAACCGACGGCACCGCCAAGTCGGCGCTGGCGGAGGCGCAGGCCGCGTCCGGCCAGTTGCAGGCGTCCGGTCAGCGGCTCGACCAGCTCAATGGTCGCGTCGACGGGGTCGAGCAGCGGTTGCAGGCGCAGGAAGCACGGCCGAAGCGTCCGCGGCACTGATCGCACGACGTTATTTTCCGTTTGATGATCGTCGGTCGTTCCCCGTGGGGACGGCCGGCTTTTCGCGTAAGTGCTATCGATCCATGACCATCGTGCTGCGGATATTGACCGGACTGATCCTGATGTTCCCCGCCGCGGCGGTCGCGCAGGACGGCGTGACGGAGGCGGGCGTTGCCCCTGTCGAAGTCGCTGTCGGCCCGTCCGAAGGCGTCATCCGGGTCACGGAATGGGTGGCGGCGTCGAAGGACAATCATGCGCTACCCTATGCGATCGTCGACAAGATCAACGGGTCGCTGGTGTTGTTCGACGGCAAGGGCAAGCTGATCGAGACGGTGCCGGTGCTGGTCGGGATCGCCCCCGGCGACGATGCCACGCCCGGTGTCGGGGCCAAGACGCTCGCCGAGATCGGACCGGCCGAAAAGACGACTCCGGCGGGACGTTTTCTCGCCAAGTTCGGGATACCCTTCCGCAAGGAGCGGATCCTGTGGGTCGATTATGCCACATCCGTGGCCATGCATCCCATCCCGACCGATGCCGGCAAGAAGGAGCAGCGGCGCGAGCGGATGCTGTCGCCCACCCCGGACGACAACCGCATCACCTTCGGCTGCATCAACGTACCCAAGGCGTTCTACGCCAAGCGGTTGCGACCGATGTTCCAGCGGAAGGGCGGCTACGTGTACATCCTGCCCGACACCAAGCCGTTGGAAGAGGTCTTCCCGAGACTGCGCGTGCAGGCGCTGATGAAGCGGGCCGCAACTTAGGCGAAAGCGCGGAGCGCCAGAGGGCGCTCCGCCGCGATCGTTACTTCTTGCTTTCGCCCGAGGCGCTGGACACGGCCGAGCCGGCCGATTTGAGATCCTTGCCCGCGCCGTCGACCGTGTTGCAGGCCGCAAGTGCGATCATCGTGGTGAGGGCGAACACAAGCCCGATCTTCCTGGTCATGCTGTCATTCCTTTTCGTTGAAAGCGAAGGCGGCGGACCCGATACGCCGGTCCGCCGCGGATACTCACCGCAGCCGTCGGCGGGTCGCGGCGGTGGCACCGAACCCGGACGCCGCCGCGCCGACGAGCAGCGCCAGGACGAGGACGAAGGAGGTTCCCGCCGCCGCACCGGCCGCTGCGTCGGTAGCCGACTTGGCAGTGGCGACGGTGTCGTTCTTCGTCTGCACGAACTGCTGCTTGGCCCGCGTCACCTGCGCCTGAGCCTCCGGACGGCTGATCTTGCGCTGTGCCGCGACGATGTCGACGATCCGGCTTTCCGCCTGCCGACCGTCAGTTCCACCGCGGGCAAGGGCGGGCAGTTCGCGCGCGATTTCCTTCTGTGCCTGCTCCGGCGTCATCTGCGCCGGGTCGGTCGGCGCATCCGACAGGTACGCCGCCGCCTCGCTGCGCACGTCGCTCTCGTCGATGCCGGCGATCGACGCCGCCTTGGGTGCGGCGGCGCTGACCGTCGCCCCGGCTGCGCCCGCGACGGAGCCGACGGTCCTGAATGCGCCGCCGATGATGCCGCCGACCGCCGAGGTCAGCAGGTACAGCGTGAGGATCAGCGTCACGCCCCAGACCACCAGTCCGTGGACCAGCGCGTCGAACCGCTCGTGCACGCCCGCGACGCGCGCCGCCGCGAAGCCACCCGCGCCGAGCGCGAGGACGGTGGTGATGAGCCAGTAGATGCCGGCACCGATCCCGAAGCCCGCCGCGCCCGGCGTCGTGCCCTCGACCGGATCGACCATCGTCAGTCCGATGCCCGCGCCGAGGATGCCGAGCACCAGCTGGACGGCGACGGCGATGACGACGCCGGCAAAGATCGCGCCCCAGGACAGTCGGGTCGCCGTCTTGCCCGGATGCGTCTCATCGACCGGCGCGAGGCCGGTGGTAGCGTAGGTAGCCATAGTTACTCCTGTTGAACTGATTGTACGCCGCGGTCAGGGCCGCGATGATTTCCGGACGCCCGAGGCATCGGCGGCGCCGGCCTGCCGTTCGGCAGTGCCGGCCGCCTGGGCGGCATCGTCGCCGATCAGCTTGCCGATCGCCTCGTGAACCGATCCCTTGGCTTCCCGCGTTGTGGCGGCCTTCGCCTTGTCGTCCCGCGAAGCGCGCGTGTCCGTCGGCCGGGCAGTCATGCCGCCGTCTCCCGTTGATGTTTGTCCACAGCGACGCCCTCTCCGTCGAAGCCACGGGCGCGGGCCCAAGCCACGGCGGCAATGCGGCGATTGACCCCGATCTTGGCGTAGATACGGGCGACGTGATTGCGCACGGTGTTGCTGGCGACGTCCAGCGTGCGAGCGATCGTCTTGTCGTCGCAGCCGCGGCAGATCAGGCCCAGCACGTCGCGTTCGCGTGCCGTGAGGTCGTCGAGACCGGGACCCTGGGCGTCGGTTTGCGGCGCACGCAGACGCGCCAACTTGTCCATGATCGAGCGGCTGAACCAGCTCGTGTCCTTCATCACCGCCTCGATCGCCTCGACGAGCTCCAGTTCGGTGGCCTTGCGCTGCGTGATGTCCTGAAACGCCCACAGCACGCACGCATCGTCGCCGAGGCGGATCGCCTCCGTGGAGATCAGGCAGTCGATCGCCGCGCCGTCGCGTGCGTGGATGCGCGCCTCGTGCGCGCGCAGGTCCCGGCCTCCGTCGATGGCGGCTTCGATCTGGCGCCGCGTCGCGTCGCTCTCCCACAGCTGAACGTCGCCCAAAGGCCGGCCGATGATCTCCGTCACGCCGTAACCGGTCATCTGCGTGAAGCTGGCATTCACTTCGCACAGCAGATGGCCGTCGCGGGCACCGATCGCCATCGGCACGGGCGCCATCTGGAAGGTGCGCGTAAACCGTTCCTCGCTGTGGCGAAGGGCGCCCTCCGCCTTTCGGCGCGGTTCGAGATCGGCGAAGGTGAACAGCATGCAGGGCTGATCGCCCATATCGATGGGCTGGCCCGCGACGATCACCAGCTTGGTGCTGCCGTCCGGCAGTTCCAGCTCCGCCTCCATCTGCGGGACGGTCCGACCCTCCCCAAGCCGTTCCTTCGCGAGATCACGCTTTTCGGCACCGCGCAGCACGTCGATGTCGTACACGGTCCTGCACAGTACCTGGTCGCGGTGGTGGCCGGTCATGTCGAGAAAGCCCTGATTGACCTTGACGTATCGCAAGTCGCTCAGCCGGCAGATGATCGCCGGCGCGGGATTGGCGTTGAACGACTGTTCGAACCGATCCTCCGCCTCAAACCGGGCGGAGACGTCCTGGATGATCAGCACGAGGCACGCCGGTTCGCTGTCGTCGGCGTCGTTGAGGACCAGACTGCGGACCTGATGTACCCAGCGTGGCGACTCCTCCCCGGCGACGGTGACCTCGACCACCACCTCCGAGAACGAGTCGCCGGCCACCACCCGCTCGATAGGGTAATCGTCGGCCTCGACCCGGTGGTTGTTGCGATAGCGCAGTTGAAAGCGCGCCCGGTATTCGTCGACGGTCGCGCCCAGTTCGGCGATGTCGCCGACCCCGTGCATCGCCAAGGCAGCGTCGTTCGCCCAGAGCAGGCTCTGGTCGGGATCGATCAGGATCACGCCCTCGTCCAGACCCACGATGATCTGACGCAGGTGGCGCAGATCGGCGGTCTCGCGAAGCGATTTGAACGCTGCCTCGGCCATGACGGGAGTCAGTCGCGGCGACCGTGGATGAACCACGCCAGGCCATAACCGCCGAGGGCGGCGGCGAGGGCCCAGAGGACGGGTGTATCGTGAACGGTCTGCACGGCGGCGTGGCCACCCGTCCGGGCGCTGTCGGCGACGCGCTCGCCGGCCGCTTTCAGCCGTTCGCGGGCGGCGTCGGCCAGCTCGGGTGCGCTGTCGACGGCATCCTCGACGATGGAGCGTGCCCGGCCATAGCCGTGCTGCACGCCGCCGGCGACCTGATCGACCACGCCGTCCACCTGCCAGTCGCGGCTGTCGACTGCATCACCGACGGCCTTTTCGACCTTGCCGCCGACATAGCGGGCGCCGCCCTGGAATTCGTCCTTGTTCATCATCTTGTCCTGTTGCTGCTGGGTCGACTCGAAAAGGGAGGTACGGATCGGGTCAGGGAAGGACGCCGCATCCGGCGGCAGCCTTGCCGACGGAGATCGCGATGGCCGGATCCTTCAACTCGCCGGCGACCCGAAGCAGGTCGCCGACCGTCAGGACGCCTGGATCGGTATCGCCCTTGCGATAGGCGGCGGCAGCGCGTCCGAGCTGCTGGAGCTGGCCGAGCGACAGGTCGCCCTGCAACCGGTCGCCGACGCAATCCGCACGCGGGCCGTCCAATCCGTAACGCTGCAGCCCCGTCGAAATGCGGGTTGCAGGCGCGGCACAGGCGGACAGCAATGTCGCGCCGACAAGCGCGACGGTCAGGGCTTTCATGATCGATCCTCCACGACCGGTACCGCCGGGTCCAGCTGGTTCGGGCGGATCAACCAGTCACGGGACCGGGCGTTCCTGGTATTTTTGCGCGTTCTACTAGTGGAGAAGCACTAAACGGAGCGCCCTGGCCCGATCCTCGTAGAGTTGCCGAAGCCGGCGATGAATGGTCTTCGAGGCAAAATCATCAGCCTTTTCCGCAAGTTGCTGGTGATCCGCGGCACGTTTGCGCAGATACTCATACTCCTCCGCATCCAGACGCAGGACGGAGTCGGGGGCAGGGTCGTTATCGTCGCTCATGATGACGTCGCTACCACTCGCCCGGGTGCGGCCATATCGTGCTGATATACCCTTGGGTTGGTAGATCGGCACCAATCGTGCCGCGACGATGTAGATGGTTCGACCGATCAGCAGGTCGAGGGCGTCACCTTGTCCGCGTTCGTCAATCCGGAGGCGAGGTCGCGGCGATCGCGCACCGCCATCGACGCGATCTCGACCATCTCCGTCGCCGGCGTCCAGGTCAGCCCGACGATCGGCTTGTAGACATAATAGACTTCGACGAACATCGTCGCATTGTCGTCCTGCGCGGTCACGAGGCGACCCACGGGGCCCATGCCCGCCAGGTTCGTCGCGCCGGCATTGCCATAGGTGGAGGGGTGCACCTTCGCGCCGTAACACCGCTGCCACGCGATCTTGTATTTGCTGGTGGTGTTGGGATTCGCCTGCGGTTCGAGATCCGACAGCACGACCCGGCCATTCTCGCGCAGGTTCAACTTACCCGACGCGGTTTGAGCACCGATGAAGAGGTCGTTGACATCGTTTTCGGTGATCGTCTTCGCCGCCAGGGGCGATCCGGAGCCGATCCGCGCAGCGTTGTCCGCGATCTGCAAGGCGATCTGGCTCATCCGCATCTTGGTGGTGACGTAATTCGCGATCTCCATTCCGCCCAGACACAACAGGACCAGCGCCGGGAGGACGATCGCGAATTCCATCAGCGCGAGGCCGCGGCGATCGCGACGGAGGCGGCGGGCGAAGGTCGGAAACATCATCGGCCGCTCAATCGCAATGGAGCACGTCGGTGCCGACGTCCGACTGATCCGCATAGGGCTGGTTCTGCACCACCGCCTGCGCCACCAGCGTTTGCTTGTCGGGGACATCGATGAACCTGTTGAGGGGCAGCATCCGCGGATACTTCACGGTCACGGTATAGATCGTCTTGTCCTTGGCGCCGCCCTGCGCACCGTTGCTGCCGTCGCTGTCCCAACTGCCGTTGCGGTTGGCATCGACATAGGGTTCGTGCTGGTCGCACCGGCCATTGCCGTTGTTGTCGGTCCAGTTTTCCGCCTTCGCACTCACGGCATCGGAGAAAGTCCGGTACGACTTGCGACCGATCGTCACGTCGGCATTGTTGGCCAGAACCAGCACCTGCGCCTTGACCCGCGCATCGATCGCATTCTGGACGTCGGACGTGGAGTCCTCCAGGCTGCTATCGCGACCGGCCTTTTGCACGACGCCTTGCAGCGCCGCCTGCATGTACAGCGTGTGCGCCTCGTCGAAGCTGCCCACCAGCAGCAGGCACATGACGGGCGCGACGACGGCGAACTCGACCAGCGCCGCGCCTTTCCGATCGGTGCACAGCGACGGACGGGGGTACGCGGGCCGGTTCAATTGGTGATCCTCAACTGCGAGATCTGGTCGGCGATCTGGCGAAAGGTGTTCTGAAGATCGGTTTGGTTGCGTGCCGCGAAGAACCGGCCGGGCGTGGCGCAGTTGCGCATCTGCGTTTCGAGCGTGTTGTTCTTCACGCCGAACCAGATCACCCATAAGGTGATGTTCTCGTTGCGGACCACCCTGCACACCGCCTGGTAGCGGGCGTTGACCTGCTGCGTCAGGGTGCCGGTCGTCGTGCAGCCCTCGGTCGGCAACGTATTCGCCGGAGTCTGGCGGCGATCGATCGCCGCGAAGCCATAGGCCTGATAATTGTCGATGTCGGTGCACGCATCGCCGTCGGTCATGAAGATCAAATTGCGCTGGATCTCGCCGCCTTGCGGCGTGAATTCGTTCTCTGCCCGGAAGATGCCGGTCGGCCACATCAGGCGCGCGCCCCAGATCAGACCGATATCGTGATAGGTGTTGCCCCTCGCGACGAGGCCGTCGACATAGTTGCTGAACTCGTTGGCATAGGGCCATTTCATCATCTTCGTCGCGGCGGCGGGGCATTCCGACACGCGCGAGAAGGGCAGGGCGTTGAACGTCCTGATCGTGTCCGTCGTATAGACGCCGCTGGCGTTCTTGCGGCCGAAGACGGCACCCGGCAACAATGGGCCCCACTGCGTCTCCTCGCTGCCCGTGGGGGCATTCTTCAGGTCCAGATCGAGTGCGTCGCCGGGGATGGGGTCGTAGGAGGTCGCGCGAACCGTCTGGCGTTCTTCGATGCAGCCGCCCCACGCCACCGAAGTGGCGGCATTGAACTTGCCGATCGGCAGCGACACGTTGGCCATGCCGGGGTTGTTCTTCAACTGGCTTATGTCGAACCGCACCGGCCGATAGGCGAAGATCGGGAAGCCGACCGCGCCGGCGGCTTTCGACGACACACGCTTGTGCCATGCCAGCCGGAACATCGTCCGTTCCTGATAGCGGAGCGTGCAGATCTTCAGCGAACTGGAGTAGCTGGTGCTGTAGGTGCGATGAATCGTCGGCGTATAGGCCGACCATTCGGTGCCGTTGTCGCTATTCTCGATCGGCCATTGCCGCTGGCCGGATGTCGGCGTGTACGTATCGGCCGGCGTCGGGAACGTGCTCGAATTGCAGTCCGCCGATGATCCGACGCCGCGCAACTGCACGGGTATGGCGGTGCCGTAGCTGCCGACGGTGTTGGTCGCGAACGTGTCGTTCCACCGGTCGAACGCGCCATATTCCGGATCGTCGTCGACCTCACGCGATTGGTAGGTCCAGTTGTTGGCGATGTAGTCGGTCGGCAGCAGGCGGCCGACATTGACGTTCATCGCGTAGGGCACGAAGCCGAAGCGTACCTGGACCTGATCGCTGAGTCCGCCCGAAGGAGCGCCACCGACGCAATCCTCGTCGGTATCCAGCCGGGCGACGATCTCGTAGAAGCATTTCACTGCCGAGCGCATCGCCTGCATCTTCGTCTGGCTGTCGGTCGACACCGCCTTGGAATCCATCGATCCGGTGTTGTCGAGCACGAACATCACGTCCGTATTCGGCAGGCGCATCTCCGCTTCGCAGGTCACCGACAATGTCGTGGTCGTGGCGCCGATGACCTTGGTCAGGGTCATCGGCAGGACCGCCGATGCCGCGCCTGTGACCTTTCCCGCCGTTTCCGAAAACGCGGACGTCATGCCGCTGCTGCCGTACGCGTCGTCTGCGATGTTCGCCTTGAAGAAGCGTTGCGCGACCGTGTTCGGCATGTTGCCGCTCTGGCTCCACTGGCCGCCGCCCATCGCCTTGCGCCCGGCGAGCGCGCCGGCATCGCATGCATGCTGGAGCCGGGTCTTGACGAGGTACATGCGCGCGACATCGACACCGCCGCCGATCATGCCGCATAGGGGGATCAGCGCGGCGGCCATGATCGCCAGCGTGTTGCCGCGACGGCTTTGCGCCAGACGCACCAGAAAGGCGCGCGGTCTGTCAGAACCGAAATGCATTGTACCGGACCCCGCAGTCGACGGCGGGTGCCACAGCTACCCGCTAAACCGCTGTGCAGTCACGGTAGTTAAGAAACCATTCTGAACGATCGCAAATACTTGGGCGAACATTCTAACCACGGATGAAACGAACTTACGTCAATAATCTGTGTTTTAGAAGGATTGTGGGTCGAATGTGTGTGCGTCTTCATGCACGTCGCCCCACGTTGCGGAGACGTACCGCTACCGCGCTGCCCAGCGGACCGCGTTGACGAGAATGCGGCGGTAGTTCGGGTCGTCATACGCTTCTGGCGTATGGCCCAGCGCAGAATAGACGACCCGCCCTTTGCTTCGTGGATTGAACCATATCACCGGATGCGATCCCATCGTCAGCTTCGCGCCCGGCCGATAGCTCGCCTCGTCGATGCGCGCGAGGACGGTCATACCCTTGGCCGCCGGATCACCGGCGAACGAGTACCACTCGTCCTTCGGTGACCAGGGCAGCGTCACGCCGGCCATGACCGGGTGGCGAGGCTGGTCGACGACGATCCGCGCAGACTGGATGTGGTCGTCGCCGCCGGGATGACCGATGAATTTGGTGCCAATGACGGTGTCGACATACCAGGGTGCGGTGTGGCTATCGTCGCCCGCCGCGTGCAGCGCCACCACGCCGCCGCCCCGCGCGACGAACCGTGCGAACGCGGCGCGCTGATCGGGGGTCAGGAAGTCGCCGCTGGCGCTGTTCAGCACCACGACGGAGAAATGGCGGAGTTGTTCGTCGTTGAACACCGCGGCATTTTCCGTCGCGTAACTGGCGCGGCCCAGACCACGTGCGATGTCGGCGAGCACGTCGTTGGAATGGGGGATGTGTTCGATGTGTCGCCAGCCATTGGTCTTCGACACGATCAACACCGCGCGGTCCAGCTTTGCCGGAAGCACCGGCCGCACGGTGTCATAGGTCGCCCGTGGAAGGTGCGGATCGGGGGCCGACTGCGCTGCCGTCAACAGCCCGACCACTGCCAGAATTCGGTACATCCTGCGTTTCTCCTGACCGACAGTCATGCCGGGAAGCGGTCGCGGGCACAATCCTATAGGATGGCTATGATGCGTAGCACGATGCGCGAGACCTGCGCTCAATCCGCGACGGATACCTCATAGGCCGATCCCGTGGTCCCGATCGGGTAGACGGACGCGCTGAAGCTGCCCTCCACGTACAGTACCTTGCCCCCCGGCAGCGCGGCGATGAACGTACGCGCGGACTCGTCGAGGCGATCCCATTTGCCGAGTTCCACCAGTTCGGGCTGCGTCATCATCTTCGCGGTCACGGCAGCGCAGGGCTCTTCCCAGAACAGCGTGTCGGCGGCGTGTCCCACATACCTATAGCTGACCTTGCAGGCGGGCTTGCCGCGCAACGCGAAGTCCTTCTTCGCGAGCACGCGCGACCTGGCCTGCGCCGCCGAAGCCGTCGGCGGGGTCGGCTTTGCCGCCACCGGCGTGGGCCCAACCAGGGGCGCAACCGTGGGCGCAGCGGGCTCCGCTGCTTTCGTCGCCGGGGCGGGTTGCGAACAGCCGGCCAGCGCGAGGCAGGACATCACGAGCATGCGGATCGATCCGCGGGGCAGGCCGTCAGTCAGGGTCGAACTCCACGTGAAGATGGTTGTTGCTGCGATTGGCGAACGTCTCGAACACAACGTCGTATCGCGCGCCCAATATCCCGCGCACCTCCGCCTGGAAAGCGCGACCCTGTTCGATCGTGATGTTGTTGCCGCGGAAATCGAGCGCGCGGTCGGCATAATGGAGCGACGCGGTCGAGTGGCGGCTGTCATTGCCGGACGTGATGACCGGCGTCGGCAGACCGAGCTTCTCCGCCGCCTGCGCGACGGCGCGGATCGCGGGGGACATCGCCGCGTCGAGCCGGCCGATATGCACGCCGTCGCTCTTGACCTGAACCCCGGCCTCCGCCGCCACCGTGTTGCCGTCGATGCGGCCGGTCGCGGTGGCATTCGCGTCGACGTCGGCGGCGGCCGTGCCCGGCAGTGCGACGGTCACCTCGCCGGGACGGTAGCGTTCCAGTTCGGGAACGGTGCCGTGATGGTGCACGGCATTGCCGCGCCCCAGCACCGGCCCGTCCAGCGCGTTGATCCAGCCGAGATTGTTGGCGCTGGAATAGTTCGGATTGGCGTAGTTGAGGTGCGATCCGATCGATGACGGCGTGCCGCTCGCCCGCTCCGCCAGATAGGTGTCGACGAAGGTATCGACGCGCGTGCTGATCCGGCTGTTCGGGATGTCCTGGACCGAATTGCGCCCGTCCCGACGCGCGATCGGACCGTTGATGTCGGAGAACTGGTTGTAGCTGTCGACGACGTCGGCGACGCTCCTACCCCAATGGCCCGACGCGGTGCGGTTCAGGATCGTGTCGACGATGCCGCGCGCCTGCGCGTCGCCGGCGGTCTGCACCCATTCGGTCTGCAACGTCTTCTTGAGGTTGGTCACGTCGGCGTCCGTCAGCGACAGCGTGCCGTTCTCGACGCGCGTCGACTGGCTCACCCCGACGGTGGCGGATGTGCGGCCGGTCATGTGAGTCGGCGTCGTGCCGCCGCTCCCCGTGCCGCCGCTCCCCGTACCGGCCGGGATCGTGATCGTGTCGCCGGGGTAGATGCGGGACGGATTGTCGATCTGCGGATTGGCGGACAGCACCGCCTTCAGTCCGATACCGTGCTTCGCCGCGATGTCGCCCAGCGTGTCGCCATGTTCGATCGTATAGCGTTGGCCTGCGCCGGCCGGCAGCGTCAGCGTCTGGCCGACATGGACGAGGTCGGGATTGCGGATGTCGTTCAGCCGCACCAGCACCTCGACATCGGTCTGGTAACGATGCGCGATCGACGACAGCGTCTCGCCCGACGTCACGATGTGGCTGCCACCCGGCTTCGGCGGCTCGCCACCGACACGGAGGGATGCATCCGCCCGGACGCTCGCGGCGACCGATACTGCGCTGACCATGACGCGCGACTCCTCTGCTGACGATCCGGAATGTCCCACGCCGGCAGCGCCTTGTCGTTAGTCGAAGCGATTAGTTGGCTTGGACGCGGCGGCGACCGGACAGTAGGATGCGCCATGCCCCGCAACCGATATTATGACGGCCCGCCGAGCGATCATTTCGACGGCACCCGCTTCTTCAATCCCGGCCAGCCGTCTACCGACCGCGGCCTGCGCGACATGCTGCGCTGGAAGCTGGCGGGGGCGGCCGCGCGCTGGCCCGCGTCGGTGGCGGTGACGCCCGCTACGCCCGAGGCGCGCGTCGACGGCCTGCGGGTGACGATGGTCGGGCACGCCGCGCTGCTGATCCAGGTCGCGGGGGTCAACATCCTGACCGATCCGGTCTGGTCGGACCGGGCCAGCCCGTTCCGCCGCGTCGGACCGAAGCGGGTGACCGCACCGGGGATCGCGTTCGACGACCTGCCGCCGATCGATGCCGTGCTGCTGAGCCACGGCCATTACGATCACCTCGACGTGGACACGCTGCGTCGCCTCCACGCGGTGCATGCGCCGCTGATGGCGATGCCGCTGGGCAACGATGCGATCGTGCGGGCGGCGGTGCCGGAGGCGCGCTGCGTCGCGGGCGACTGGTGGGACCGGCTGGTGCTGGCGGAGGGGATCGCGACGACGCTGACGCCCGCCTATCACTGGTCCAATCGCTGGCCGAGCGACTCGCGCATGATGCTGTGGAGTGGCCATTATCTGGACACGCCGGCGGGGTCGCTGTGGTTCGTCGGCGACACCGGCTATGGCGACGGCCGCATCTTCGGCGACATTCGAACGCGGCTGGGAGCGCCCGACGTGGCGCTGATCCCGATCGGCGCCTACGAACCGCGCTGGTTCATGGCCGCGCAGCATGTCGACCCGGCGGAAGCGGTGCGGATCTTTACCGATGTCGGGGTCGGCCGCGCGCTCGGCATCCACTGGGGCACGTTTCAACTGACCGACGAAGCGCGGGAGGCGCCGCGCGATGGCCTCCGGCAGGCGCTGGTCGATGCGGGCATCGCCGCCGACCGGTTCGTGGCCGCCGAGCCGGGCGGCGTCTACCGCTTCTAGGCGATTGCCTCGCAGGGGTGGGTGGGCGACAAGCGCCGGACACACAGGAGTATTCGATGCGTCTTGCCTTCGCCCTCATGATCTTGCCCCTGACTCCGCTGATCCAGGCGAGCGCGCCGGTGCCGCTGCAAGCCGCCGCCACTCAGGCGCAGGACGCCGCGCTGCTGCAATTTCTCGACCGTGCCTATGACGAGCAACTGGCGCTCAGCCCGGAGAACCAGACGCAGCTCGGGTTCAAGACGAATTATGGGAAGCTCGACGACTATACCGATGCCGCCGCGGTGCGGGGGCGGGCGCTGGCCGAGCGGCAGCTGAAGGCGATGCGGGCGCAGTTCCGGCCCGAGCAACTGGGGGAGAGTGCGCGCGTCAGCTACCGCCTGTTCGAGTATCAGGTCGAGCGCGAGGGCGAGTCCTTCCAGTTCCGCAAGCTGCGCTTCCCGGTGTCGACCAACGGCAGCCCGGCAGGCGACATTCCCGTGCTGCTCATCAACAACCACAAGGTCGACACGGTCGCCGACGCCGAGGCCTATATTGCGCGCCTCCGCGAAACCGAGCGGGTGATGCGCGAGGTCGCCGCGACGATGCGCGAGCAGGCGGCGGCGGGGATCATCCCGAACAAGGTCAATTTCGCCCCCGCCCGTGCCGACGCGAAGGCGGTCATCACCGGCGCGCCGTTCGACAACGGCCCGGATTCGACCGTCATGGCCGATTTCCGCAAGAAGGTGACGGCGTTGAAGGCACCCGAAGCGACGAAGGCTAAGCTGCTGGCGGATGCCGGCGCGGCGCTGACCGGTCCGTTCCGGCGTGGCTACGACACGTTGTTCGCGGCGCTGGATGCGATCGAACCGCTGTCGAAGGGCAATTTCGGCGCGTGGAGCCTGCCGAACGGCGCAGCCTATTACGCCGACCGGCTGAAGGGTTCGACGACCACTGACCTGACCGCGGACCAGATCCACGAACTCGGCCTGCGTCAGGTCGCGGCGATCCGTCAGGAGATGGACGCGATCAGGCGGGAGGTCGGCTTCACCGGCACGCTGGAGCAGTTCTTCGACAGCGTCCGCACCGATCCGAAGTTCAAATATCCCAACACCGCCGCCGGCCGCGAGGAGTATCTGGGCGATGCGCGCGCCGTCATCGCGTCGGTGATGGTCGCCGCTCCGCGCTATTTCCGCGTCCTGCCCAAGGCACCGCTGGAGGTGCGTGCGGTGGAGAAGTGGCGGGAGGGCACCGCGTCGACCGCGTTCTACAACCCGCCCTCCGCCGACGGATCGCGGCCGGGCATCTATTACGTCAACCTTGTCGACATGAACCAGACGCAAAAGGTGCAGGTCGCCGGCATCGCCGCGCACGAGGGCGCACCGGGCCACCATTTCCAGATTGCGCGCCAGCAGGAGATGACGGGCATTCCCAAGTTCCGCAAGTTCGGCGGCTACGGCGCCTATGTCGAGGGATGGGGCCTGTATTCGGAGCGGCTGGCGAACGAAATGGGCGTGTACAAGGACCCCTATGCACGGTTCGGCATGCTCTCGTTGCAGGTGTGGCGAGCGATCCGGCTGGTGCTCGACACCGGCATCCATTCCAAGCGGTGGACGCGCGAACAGGCGGTCGCGTATTTCAAGGCGAACAGCTCTGTGTCGGAGAAGGACATCGGACGCGAGGTCGACCGGTATTTCAACTGGCCGGGTCAGGCGACCAGCTACATGGTCGGCCAGCTCAAGATCGCCGAGCTGCGCAAGCGGGCGGAACAGCAACTCGGGCCCAAGTTCGACATCCGCGACTTCCACGAAGCGGTGCTGAGCCAGGGGGCGCTGCCGCTGGCGGTGCTGGAGGAGCAGGTCGACCGCTACATCGCGGCGACGAAGGCGAAGTAGGGGACTGCCGATCAGCGCCCATTCCCCTCCCCGGCGAAGGCCGGGGTCCAGTTGCCGCTGACCTCATGATTTTCAATGAACTCACCGCGACTGGACCCCGGCCTCGCAGGGGAAGTGGGGGTGGGCCGCAGCTCTCCCCCCACAAGATCACTTCAGCTCGCGGATCCAGATCGAGCGGTAGCTGATCGGCGCGCTCGGGTCGCCGTGATCCTGCAACTTGATCGGAGCCGGGCCGTGCGCCTTGTAGCGGGGTGCGCCGATATACGCCGTCTCACCCTTCAGCGCGACATGGTCCTGCACCAGCACCCCGTTGACGAAGGCGGTGACATAGGCGGGGCTGGTCACCGATCCGTCCGCGGCGAACACCGGCGCGGTCCAGATCACGTCGTAGCTCTGCCATTCGCCCGGCGCACGCACCGGGTTCGCGAGCGGCGCGAACTGCTTGTAGATCGCGCCCGCCTGACCGTTGACATAGGTCTTGTTGCGATAGCTATCCATGATCTGGAGTTCGTACCCGTTGTCGCCGTCGCCGGTCGACGCGAGGAACAGCCCGCTATTGCCGCGCGCCTGCCCCACGCCGGTGATGTTCGCCGGCACCTTCCATTCCAGATGAACCTGATAGTTGCGGAAGCTGCGTTTGGTCTGGATGTTGCCGGTGCCCTTCTTCACGGTCAGCACGCCGTCCGCGACGGTCCATTTCGCTGCACCCTTGTCCTTGGTCGAAACCCATTCGTTCAGATCCTTGCCGTCGAACAGCACGATCGCGTCGGAGGGGGCAGGGGTCGTCGTGGCCGGACCGGGGACGATCACCGGCACTTCGGGCGCCCAGACCTCGGTATCCTCGGGCCGGCCGGCGGGGGCGGCCTGTGCGGCGGAAGCCGCAATCGCGCTGGGCGCGGCGGGTGCGGCCTGCGGTTGCGGGGTGGCGGCGGCGATGCCGGTCAAGGCCATTGCAGCGGCGGCACACGCGATCATAGCTTCCATTCCTGACCCTACTCCTGTCCGACGACGGTCGGTATCCGCCGCCCTTGGTAATCGCTTCGATCCCGCCGTCATAGTCGAAGGCGGATCGTCTGCGTAGCCAAAGCTGCGGCATCGTATCGCTGCCCCGTCCGTTGACGCACTGCATCACCGGGACGATTAGGCACGATGTTCAAGCGCATAGACCGTTACAGCCTGCTGCTGATCGCGACCGTCGTGTTCGCGTCGTTCCTGCCGTGCCGCGGCACGACCGCGACGATCCTGGGCTATGCGACGGAGGGCGCGATCGCGCTGCTGTTCTTCCTGCACGGCGCGAAGCTGTCGCGGGCGGCGATCGTGCAGGGGCTGACGAACTGGCGGTTGCACCTGCTGGTGCTCGCGATCACCTTCTGCCTGTTTCCGATGTTCGGGCTGGCGGCACACGCGCTGGCGATGCCGCTGCTTGCGCCGTCTTTGGCGAGCGGCCTGCTGTTCCTGACTCTGCTGCCCTCGACCGTGCAGTCGTCGATCGCCTTCACCTCGATCGCGCGCGGCAACGTGCCCGCGGCGGTGTGCAGCGCGTCGGCATCCAATCTGCTCGGCATCCTGTTCACGCCCGCACTCGTCGCGCTGCTGATGGGCGGGCATGGGAGCGTCTCTGGCGGCGAGGTATGGACGATCGTGTTCCAGTTGCTGGTGCCGTTCGTAGCGGGGCATCTGTCGCGCCCGCTGACCGCCGGGTTCGTGGAGCGGCGCAAGGCGATGCTGTCCTATGTCGATCGCGGATCGATCCTGCTGGTCGTCTACACGGCGTTCAGCGCCGCGGTCGTCGAGGGATTGTGGACGCGCGTGCCGGTGTGGCAGCTCGCCCTGGTCTTCCTGTTCTGTGCGGTGCTCCTCGCGGCGGCGATGCTGACGACGCGGTTCGTGACCAAGCGGCTCAAGTTCGACCGTGCCGACGCGATCGCCATCCTGTTCTGTGGATCGAAGAAGAGCCTGGCGGCGGGCGTGCCGATGGCGGGCGTGCTGTTCTCGTCGGCGGAAGTCGGTGCGGTGATCCTGCCGCTGATGATCTTCCACCAGTTGCAGTTGCTGGTCTGCGCCAATCTGGCGCAGCGTTATGCCGGCACCGCACCGCGCGAGGAGGATGTCGAGAATGCGGTGATCGCCAGCTAAGGGTGGAGCCTGTCCGGGTCGGCGTCGTTATGTCTTTATGAACGAACGACCTTTGCGCCTCGGTTTCCCCGTCAAGGTGATGGGGCGACCCGATCTGAAGGTGCAGGACACGCGCCGCTGGCAGAAGAACCCGCACCTGAAATGCTCGCTTGAGCTGCTCGACGGGGTGCTGGATTATCTGCGATCGGAGCGGCTGGATATGTACCGGCTGTCGTCGGACATCGCGCCGTACGCGACGCATCCCGACATGCCGCAGTTTCACAATATGGTCGCCGAAAGCGATGCGGAACTGCGCGCGTTCGGAGCAAAGGCGCGCGAATACGACATTCGCCTGTCCTTCCACCCGTCGCAATATGTGCTGCTGAACGCGCCCAACCCGGACCTGACGCGCAAGAGCATCTGGGACCTGTCGTCGCAGGCGGAGATGCTGGACCGGATGGAACTGGACGACGAGGCGGTGATGATCACGCATGTCGGCGGCGTCTATGACGATCACGACGCCAGCCGTGCCCGCTGGATCGCGGGGTGGGAACAGTGTCCGGAGCATGTCCGGCGGCGGTTGGTGCTGGAGAATGACGACGTTCGCTTCTCCGCCGCCGACGCGCTGTGGATCCATGAGCGCACCGGCGTGCGGCTGATCTTCGACTACCAGCATTTCTGGTGCCTGAACCCCGAACGGCTGGACATGCGCGACACGCTGGAGCGGTTTCTGGCGACGTGGCCGGCGGGGGTGCGGCCGAAGATTCACTTCTCGTCGCCGCGCACCGAGCTGCGGGAGATCAAGCAGAAGATCACGCCGAAGCAGCGCGCGGCGGCGCAGGCGGGTAAGAAGGGCAAGCCCGGCGAGTTGCTCAAGGCTCCGGTCAAGCCGACCGCGCGGGTCAAGACGGTGCTCCGCCCGCCGATCTGGACGGGGCACGCGGACTTCACCAACCCGTTCGAATTCGCCACCTTCATGCGTATGGCCGAGGGACTGGTCTTCGACGTGATGATGGAGGGCAAGTCCAAGGATTTGAGCCTGTTGCGGCTCCGCCCCGACCTGTTGCGGTTCGCCCCCGACGTCGCGGCGCGCTTCGGCATCACCGCCGAGGACGCCGGAGCCTATGCCGCGGACGAGGCGCGGCTGGAGCGGGGCGTCGGCGCGGAGGACGAGGCGGACGTTGACGAGGGGATCGAGGTTTAGGGGGACGGGCGCGGGCACAACGCCTGTCGGCAACACGCGGTCAGTCCCGAATTCGGCCGAACCGGACGGGTTCACCGCAGCGTCATGCTTGCCGGTCTACCACTCGCCCGGTATCGCCGCCCTCCCTTAACCCGCGTTAGAGTACACGTTATGCCGATATCGTCGGCGCGGATCGTCCCGGCCGCGTTCCTGTTTCTGGCCGCGTGTTCCAGCGGCGACACGTTCGGCAACGACACCGATGCCACGCCGCGCGTGACCCTGCGCAACCTGACGGCGGCGACGTCGGCCCCGGCGCGCGGGGACGATATCGGCACGTTGATCCCGACACCGTCCGACACGCAGTCGCGCTATTTCCTATTGTGGCAGCGCAAGCCGCTGATGGCCGGCAAGCTGGTCGCCGTGATCCGGCAGGAACGCGGTGGCCGGGTCGCCTATGCGCGCGTCGGCGTGAACTGCGAAGGGCGACTGTTCCACATCCTGGGCGTGGGCAACCGCCGGTCGTTCGCGGAGACCGCGATCGCCTATGACGGTCCATTGCGGTCGATCGAGGGGCTGCCGCTGCGCGAGGATCTGGCGACCTATGTCTGTGCCGCTGCGGGCACGCCGTTGGCACCGCGCCCGGCCGGGGTCCGTCCTGCGCCAGCGCCGCCTCGACCTCGTCGGTCGTGATGCCGAACGCGCCGGCCAGACCGCATACCGACGCGCCGCGTTTCGCCAGTTCGCGCATGCGGGCGACATCCACGACCGTCGTGTAGGACCGCGTATCACGCTGTTCGCGGACGACATCCTTGCGACCGGACGACCGGTGCCGCTGCGCCGCCGCCTTGTGCGGATCGCCCGCGGCCGATTGCTGCTCCTGCTCCCGGCGTTCGATCCGCGCCTGCTCGCGAGCGCGCAGGTCGGCATCGCGGCTGGCGGCACGCGCCTCGGATTGCTGTGTGGCAAAGGTGGCGCGATCCTTGGCGCGTTCCTCCCGCGCCTTTGCGCGTTCGGCCGCCCGATCCTCGGGGCTGGCGTTGGTGCGGATGCGGAAGCCGCTCGTCGGCGATGCGCCCCAGCTCTTGTCCATCTCGCCCCCGACCTCGTCGAACCCGTCGTTCGTGTCCGATAGTGTGCCGGGCCATAGCGAAGCGGGGCACCGAGGTCATGGAAGAATCGGCCGATCACCGGATGCCGGGTCGTCGCTGGCGACGAGGCCGATCTCGATCACGTCCTCGCGCTCGATCGTGACGATTTCGAAGGGCGCCGCGCGTCTGGCTGCGGCTCCCGTCGCGACCCGATTCGTCCATGAAGGCCGGGAGAATCGCGCAAGTCCATAGAAGGCCATCTAAAGGGGCGACGTCGGCGGCCGAACGCGCGCAGGTCATCACCGCTGCGACCTGCGGACATGCCCGACCCAACAGCGGGAAATAGCGAGCGTCAAATGTCGCGGACCGATTACGTCTTCATCGGTGTAGCTAAAGTACTGCCTTCACGGGTATTTTCTCTGATGAAGGCGTGGATGACGCCGTCTTCGGCTGTGTCGAACGCAGCGTTTTTCCGATTTGAAATCGTCGCTTGACATCTTCGTCGCGTAATGAATAGTATACCATATATAAACGTTGATTTACTGAGTGGATTATCGGGGAGCAGTGTTGCTGCTCTCTGCTTTCGGGCTTCGTAATTTCAAGATCGTATCCGCGTCCTGCCTAATATCGCACCTGCGCCTGATCTTTTGCGTCGTATCTCAGCGACTTAACGGTCTTGCGCGTCATAATAATCATCACCGGGAGGTTGGCGTGAAAGCATTTTTGTCCGCTACGTGTTCGCTTGCAGCTTTGAGCCTGACGGGCTGTGACATGGAGACGCCGAGGGAACTGGCCTCCGCCAGCTTGGCGGCATTTACGCAGGCTGCCCCGAATGCCACCGCCGTCGGCTGTCAGAGCCGATCGGCGCGTTTCCCGTGGGGGCGCATGGAGCTGCGGACATGGACCCCGCGCGAGGCGATGCAGCCGATCAACCCATCGGTATCTCCCGGTTCGGCTTACGGTGCCCCCTTCTCGGCCAGGCTGGTTCAGGCATACGGAGCGGATTATGGCGAAGCCCGCCGTTCTGTCACCCTGGAACTGGAGGATGGTTGCCGCCGCAAGTTCAAGACCCAATCGCTGTCCGAGGCCGACAATAGTTTCCTGGATAGCGAGCTGGCGAAGCACCCGACGATACCAGATCCCGCGACCTATCGCATCGAATACCAGCCGAACGGTACGACGTCGCCGGAACTGGTGGCGAGCGGGGAGCTGAACCTTCTGGAAACGCCGCATTTCGCCTTCTGGTACGGCAACGGCACGGATCAGAGTTACGAATTCGCGCGCGACATAGCCCGGCAAGGGCGGACCATGCAGCAGGTGCTTCAGGAAACCGCCGAATGGTATGAGCGCCTTTGGTATATCAATCGGGATATCGTCGGTGCCCCGATGCCTTTTGCCAACAGCACCGACAAAAAGAAGATCAACGTCTTCCTGTGCGGTACCGGGCGTCCGAACATCGGTGGCGATCGCGAAGGGTGCGGAGCATCGGCTGCCGCCTTCATCGGCATCTCGGCATGGGCCATGGCCAAGGGATCCGGCGTCATCACGCATGAATTCGGCCATGTCATACAGTTTTACACCGGCGGCTTTCAGGGCGGCAACGCGGGTCCGATCTGGGAGATGGGTGCGAACTGGAATTCTGCCGAAGTCAATCCCAGCATCAACAACGCCTATTCCTATTTCGACAATCTTGAAAATGGGCCGACCTGGTCGGTGTCTCGCTATGCCAGCTACCCGTTCATGTCGTTTTTGTTCGAACAGGATCGCACCCGTGATCTCGTGTTCGGGGTTTGGAAGCCTGGGGCGCGACAGGGTGCCTGGTCTTCTCTTCAGAAGGATTATTTTCCGATGGTGGTGGAAGCAGGGCGGGTTAGCGGCGCTTACCCCGAGGGCTTCGTTTCCTTTGCGAACGACATGGGCTGGTACGGTGCGCGTCTGGTGACGATGGATTTCCAGAGTCAACGGTTGCTGCGCGACGCTTTTCGCTGGACCCGCGACACCCACAATATGGGCCATTTCTACACACCGCTGGTGCGTGACGCTGCCGACGCGACCGTTTATACGTCGCCAAACGAGCGACCATTGCTGCAATGGGGGACCCATCTGATCCCGCTGTCGAGCAACGCATCGACCGTCAAGGTGACGCTGACCGGCAGGACGACAGCCAACTCGGCGGCGTGGCGCTTCAGCATCGTCGCGGTTCGCGGAGGCGACACTACCAGCTATTCCACGCTCGGTCGGGCCGATGGAAGGGGCAGCGGCACCATATCACTCGGCGTGCCCACCGACGCGAAACTGTATCTGGCCGTCACGGCCACGCCGTATCGCTACGAAAGTAACGGCTGGCAGACTCTCGGGGAGCCCGTGAAGGGAACGAAGTTCCCCTATTCGATCAAGCTCGAAGGCGCCGTTCCACGCGTGACCGATGTTCGGGCGTGCGACCTGGAGTCGAGGTCTGGCACTTGGGGTGTAAACTACACGCTCAACGGCAACACCGACCAGCCACGTCCGTGC
The DNA here is from genome assembly GCF_016892685.1 of Sphingomonas longa. Taxonomy (NCBI): domain Bacteria; kingdom Pseudomonadati; phylum Pseudomonadota; class Alphaproteobacteria; order Sphingomonadales; family Sphingomonadaceae; genus Sphingomonas; species Sphingomonas longa. The sequence continues at coordinate 282,688 of NZ_JAFEMC010000005.1, read as the reverse complement.
AATCCATGATGTGCCAATCGGCCACTGAATTGGTACGAGCGGTTTTCATGTCATTCCATTACTCTGTTTGATAGCTTGGGCCGCGGGAGCATTTTCGTTCCCGCGGCCCAGCATATACAGGCCGGACTCCACGCTGAGAGGCGCTGCTAAGCGTAGCGAGTCCGCTTGGTGATGATGGTCCACGACCGGTCGGCCAATGGCTTGAGGTCGAGCCGCACCGCGTCGCGCATCTCGATCGCGAGTTGTTTAGGGGGCAGCCGGCCGCGTGGTCACCGGCACGATGGGCGCCCAGTCGACCCGCCCATGATCTGCGCGACTAGCATGACCCGGATGGGGCGGTCCTTGACGTTTTCGGGAGGCCCTTTCGCGTACTCGTACTTTCGCGGGCAGCGGTAGTTTACCTTGCCGGGTTCAGGCCGACGCGAGTTTTTTTCCGCTATTCTCTGCGGCTGTCGATCGCCATGTCACTGATCCGCTATCGCTGAGGAGCACGCGCCGTCCGTCGCGGCAGGATCGTCACCAGCAAACGATGGCAGCCGCCAGCAAGCGATCGAAGCCAATGGCCGGCTGACGCCAATCCGCCATGATCGACCGGCTTGGCGAGGACGTCACCCACTGCGGCAGGAAGCGACAGAGACGTCCCCACGTCCTGCCGTTTCGCGTTTTGCCAGCTGTTCTCTCGCCTTCGATGAGCCGATGGGAGCGAATGCTTGCGGTTCGGCCGTGCGGTGAGGGCGCGAAATCGCGGCGTCTGGATCCTCTCCCCTACGGAATCCAACGGCGCCGTGAATTGCTCGACATGCGATCACTCCGGCAGAAGGCCTGCCTTGCGGTAGCTGGCGATCAGCGCGTCGAAGAGAGCAATGTCCGCGCGGCTTCGCGCGACCAGCTGCGCGCCGGCGATGGCGGCGAAGATTGCACGCGCCTGCCGTTCGTTGTCGTCGGCGCCGGCCAAGCCTTTTCCGGCCAAAGCCTTCGCCAGCCATGCCACATTGATATCGGTAAAGGTTTGAACTTCCGTTTTCACCGCGTCCGGCAAATCATCAAATTCAGCAGCCATGAAGCTGCACAGGCACATGCGGTTACCGCTCTCCAGCGATCGGCGGAAGATATCCGGATATCGCCTGAGGCCGTCGGCCGGCTCGGCTGATCCGGCGGACATGGCCTCCAGTTCCGCAGCCGTGTCCTCCCAGTAGCGTCGCGCCACCGCCGCCCCGAGGGAAGCCTTGCTCGGGAAATGATAGTGGATGCTCGCGGCCTTGATACCCACGGCTGTTGCGAGGTCGCGGAAATTCAGGCCCCCATAGCCGTGGGCCTGCGCCGCACTGCGGGCTGCCGCGAGGATCGCCTCTTTGGCGCTTGTGCTCAAACCTACCCTCCAACCTTTTACCTGCCAACTGGCAGATAGGCCTTGCTCGACGAGAATGAAAGTCGTAGGCGAACCTATCAACTGGCAGGTAGATGATAGGAGATAGCATGAAAATATATGATTGGCCTACCGGGCCTTACCCCGCGCGAGTCCGCATCGCCCTCGCGGAGAAGACGCTGGGGTCCGAGGTCGAGTTCGTCTCCGTCGATCTCTGGAAGGGCGAGCACAAGACGCCGGCGTTTCTCGCCAAGAACTATTCCGGCACGCTCCCCGTGCTTGAACTCGACGACGGAACCTTGATCGCGGAATGCACCGCAATCACCGAATATCTCGACGCGCTTGATGGCGTTCCCACCCTGACCGGCGGGTCGGCGCGCGACAAAGGCGTGATCCACATGATGAGCAAGCGAGCAGAGATCGAGTTGCTGGACGCCGTCAGCGTCTATTTCCACCACGCGACGCCGGGGCTTGGTCCCAATGTCGAGCTCTACCAGAACGCCGAATGGGGGTTCCGGCAGCGCGATAAGGCCATTCGCGGCATGCAGTATTTCGATGGCGTTCTTCAGGACCAGCCCTACGTCGCCGGGGAGACGTTCTCCATGGCCGATATCACGGTGATCGGAGGTCTCATCTTCGCCGGGCTCGTCGATCTGCCGATACCCGGCGACTGCACGGCGCTGCTCGCCTGGTATGCACGCATGCAGGAGCGCCCGAGCGTCCGGAACCGCGTGAGCATGTCGGAGCCGACCCAGAAACAGTAGAGGAATGGACCTTCGGTTCTGGTGGATGGCGAGCTTGCGCCCGTCGCACCGGCTCACATGTCGCGATCACGAGATGCGCAATCTGCCCCGATATGCTCCGCGCTCACGTTGACGATGGAGGGGGGCAAATTGCACAGGACGATCGGACGAGCAGGAAAAGGGCGGCTTCGTGCATCCAGCGGCGAATTTCGAGCTGATCATCGGCATGTTCCTGGTGGTGCTGGGACTTCACTATCTGGCCCGTCGCCTGTCCCTGCCGCCCGCAGCCGCGCTGATCGTCGGTGGGTGCGCGGTGGCCTTCGTGCCCGGCGTGCAGGGCATCGCGATCGATCCGGAACTGGTTCTTGTCCTCTTTCTCCCGCCCCTGTTGATGGACGGCGCGTGGTTCACCGCCATCGCGCCGTTCCGACGGCACATGGCCGGCATTCTGTCGCTGGCGGTTGGCGCGGTCTTCTTCACCACCGCGATCGTGGCGATCGTGACCAGGCTGCTGATGCCCCAGTTGCCCTGGGCTGCCTGCGTTGCCCTGGGTGCAATCCTGTCGCCGCCTGACGCCGTATCAGCCCGCGCCGTTCTGCAGCGGGTCAAACTGCCGCGTCGGCTGACGACGCTGCTCGAAGGCGAAAGCCTGTTGAACGATGCCGCCGGGCTCGTCCTGTTCCGGTTTGCGGTGGCGGCGGTGCTGACCGGCAGCTTCCATCCGGGTGCGGCGACCGGCACCTTCTTCCTGCTGGTCGCGGGCGGTATCGCGGTGGGAGCGGCCATCGGCGGGCTATGGGTGGTCCTGCTTCGCCGGTTGGGCGACGACACGTTGATGATCGCGGCCACCGTGCTGGTCTGCTGGAGCGCCTATATCGCGGGCGAGCTGCTGCACGTCTCCGGCGTCATCGCGGTCGTTACCGCGGGCCTGACCTGCGGCTGGTATCAGCACGTCGTCTTCAACGCGCGCGTCCGCATCCGGGCGCTGGCGTTCTGGCAGGTGCTGGTGTTCCTGCTCGAAGCCGCCGTCTTTCTGCTGATCGGCCTGTCGCTCCGGGGATTGCTGGACCGTGTCGGCGGACTCGGCACGGTGGTGGACACGATGGCACAACCCGTGCTGCTCATCGTCGCGGCGGTCGTCGTCGCGCGCTTCCTGTGGGTTTTCGGCGTCGATGCCGGCGTCGCGGCCGTTCGCCGCATGGGTTGGACACGGCAGCAACCGCTTGGGCCGCGCGCGGCGGTCGTGATGAGCTGGGCGGGGATGCGCGGCGTGGTCACGCTGGCCGTCGCGCTCTCGTTGCCCGAAACCATGCCGGCGCGGGACCTGATGCTCGTCACCGCCTTCACAGTGATCCTGGTAACCGTGCTGGTGCAGGGCACGTCGCTCGGCTGGGTCATTCGGTGGGTGAAGCCATCCGAAGACGCCAGCACGCGACCGCCGCTCGATCTTCATGCCGCCGAGACGATGCTGTTCCGGGCGCAGCTGGCCGCCGTGGAGCGCGAGGCGGTGGCGGCCGATGGTACGATCATCCACCCACAATTGTTGCGCCGGTACCGGACCCGCGCGACGGCAGCGGATGCGTTCGAAGGCACGGCGGACGAGCGCAACGAGGCGATAGCCAGCCATTTCGACGTCATCATCGCCGCGGTCAGGGCCGGCCGCGCTGAGCTGGTCCGCCTGCACCGCGCCGGGCGTGTCGACGACGAGACGCTCCACGACCTCGAACATGACCTCGACCTCGAGGAACTCGCCGCGGCGGCCGCGAAGGGATCAACAAGCGGCTGACGGTGGTAGCCCCCCCCTTGGTGGTCGCATTCGCCGCTATTCGGCCGCTCCGCGCCTTCCGCAATCTTCCGAACATGCCTGAACGGGTCCGGCGAGTTCAACCTGAAGGTCCAGGCGTCGGCTTGCCGCCCGCATCGAACTGCCAGCAGGGCGGGGAAGTCAGTGTTCGGTGAGTTCGACGACTTCGAAGTCGAACCGCTTCCACCCGTGCCGGCGGGCCGCCTGTGCTGTCAGTGCCTCCTTGCCGGCAGCCTCCTTTCTGGAGGTGGCGTGACCCCAGAATATTTCGGTCTTGCCGTCGTGCAGATGCGCGACGATCCGCCAGTAATGCGTGAACGGCGCGGCAGTTGGGCCGATCGTCTTCACATAACCGTCGGCCATCGTCGCGGTCAGGTAGCGCTTCTTCCTCGCCATTGCCGCGCGATAGCGGAGCGGCGACGGACATGGGAGGGGGCGGGGGTCAATCGTCGCCGCGACGGCCGATCCTGTACGGTCCTGACCGCGTCGCCATCGATCGTCCCTTCCAGCTCAGCCGCACCAGCCCGTCATGCACCAGCCCATCGATCGCGGCGTGAACCGCGGGCATTGCGCTGCGCCAATCCGATGCGATCGCCCGTGCCACCTCACTCGGGCAGATGGTCGCGTCCGATTCCCGGCGCGCGAGCAGGGAAAGCGTCGTGGCCCTCGGGTCGGTCATGCGAACTCCCTCTCCTCGCTCATCATCCGGTTCATTCACGGAAAGAGCCGGCCGCTATCTTCTGCCGCTTTGAATTTCGGATACCGACCGATGGTCGGGACGCCGAAAATCCATAGATGAGCGTCCGAAGCCGGGGAGCGGGAAAAGGGTCGTGATGGTCCGGTTACGGGTCCGACCGATCTGGGCCGCGCAGACCGGCGATCGGGACGTGATCGATGAACTCGCCGCCGCTGGCGACATGCCTGCTTAACGAGCCGATTTATGCTTCAAAGGGAAGTGGTGCGCCCGGAACGATTCGAACGTCCGACCCTCAGATTCGTAGTCTGATGCTCTATCCAGCTGAGCTACGGGCGCTTTGGAAGCTGCGCGCCTAACGACGAGCGCCAAGCCGTGCAAGCGCCTTGTCGCCGCGCATGAAAAAAGCCGCCGATCGCATCGGGCGATCGACGGCTTTTTTCAGGTTTCGCTCAGATCAGGCGAACGTGACCGTCGTCGTGGACCGGCGGCGGCGCATCGCACCGCCGACGATGCCGAACCCGCCGATCATCATCGCCCAGGTTGACGGTTCCGGCACCGCGCTGTTGAAGGCGCGGTACATGTCGGCGGTGGTGGCGAGATAGCCGGGGTTGCGGAGCACGTCGAAGTTGATGTTCCACCCCATCGCGTCGAACGCGGCGAGATCGCTGGCCGTCACTTCGCCGTCCTGCTGGCGGCAGAAGTTCGGGTCCATGATGCCGATCTGGCCGGTGCAGCCGCCCTTGTCCTTCCAGTGCGACGCCTGCTGACCATCGCCATTGTAGCGGCCGGTCGAGTAGCGAGAATCGCCGAACAACTGCGTCGCGCCGCCGTCGATCGAGAAGTACGGGTTGCCGCCGAGCGCGATGGTGTTCGCGTTGGTCACCGACCAGTCGAGCGCTGGGCCACTGCCCGGCGCGACGCCGCGAACGTCGGCGCTGTAGCGGAACAGGTCGAGGACCGACATCAGGCCGCCGCCCGGATTGTCGAACGAGAAGGTCCGGCCGCTGGCGGCCGACGGGCCGTTCGGGCCGCCATAGACGTCGTACAGGTCGACACCGCTGACGAAGCCCAGCGCGTGACCGATCTCGTGCACGGCGACGCCGATGAAGTCGAACGAATTGGCCGTCAGGCCGTCGGTCGGATCGAAGTCGAACGAGAAGTTGGAGCTGAACGTCACCGACCCGTCGGACACGTCGGCGAAGCTGGTGTTTTGATACTCGTCCGTCGTCAGGCCCATCGCGCGATAGAGCGAGGTGTTGCCATAGATGTAACGGTTGTTCTCGCTGCCGTCGTTATCCCATTCCAGCGTCGCCGTGTTCACGCCGTTGCCGTTCGCGGCGCCGGGGCCGTTGGTGATCGCGGAGATCGCACCGTTGGTGATCTGGCTGTCCAGCACCGACATCGCCTGACGATCGAGCGCGGACGTTCCGGTGTTGCGCAGCGCGTTCTGCACCGTCGACAGGCGGACATCGGCCCGCGTGCTGCCGGTGGACCCCAGCACGCCGGAGGCGAGCGACTGGAAGCCGATGTTGAGGTTGACGACGGAGTCGTTGGTCAGGACCGACGACCAATAGGCGGCGGCGATGTCGAAACCGAGACGAGCCTGCGTGCCGACTTCCGCTCCACCCGTATTCACGAGATTGAACGTCACGGCCTGGGCTTGGCCGCCCACGAATGCGGTCGCCATGGCGGCGCCGACGAGTAGCTTACGGATCACGACTTTCCCCTTATCCAACCTATGGGCGTTGCAGCATTTATTCCCGCTTCGGCCCGATAAGAGCTATGTTAACAGTATCTTAACCATTCGAAAGCCCCTTTTTGAATGATGCGGAGCAAAAAGTTCGCCGCGTAATTTTCGTCGGTGGAATAACCCCGCGGCGTGTCGTTGATGACCGGGGACGCGGACGTGCGTCGGCACGGCGGCCAGAGACCTCCATCCTGCACGAGGCGACTCGCTCGTTTGCGCCCCGACCGGCCGTCACGACGGAAGCAGCCAATCCCAGCCTCCGCGCACGCCAGCTAAGCCGATGATAAGGCTACCCTTTGGTTGCACACCTGAAAGTAACTTGCGAATTAAGCATTCGTTAGCACCGCTGCCACTAATCAGATCGCGAGAATAAGCCTCCCGGTTGCTGACGTTCTGCACCGGGTCGCTCCAGATCAAGGAGATGTTCAGATGATCGCCTGGTTCCGCGCCGACGCACCGATCCGCCGCAAGTTCGACGTGTTGTTCGTCACCTATGTCACGCTGGCCGCGATACCGGTCGCGACGACGGCACTGGCGTTGACCGGGGCGCAGAGCTCGACCGTGCTGCTGGGTACGGCCACGGCCGCGCTGATGATGGTGGCGATCGTCGCGATCTCCGCCAAGCGTCTGATCTGCGACCCCTATGTCGGCACGGTGGTGCGGATGGAGGGGTTGGCCGCGGGCGACCTCATCTCGCCGATCGCGCATACGGAATTCACCGACTGCGTCGGTCGCATGACCCGCGCGATGGAAGTGTTTCGCCAGAACGGCGAGGCGGTCCAGGCGGCGGGCAAGGCACAGGAACTGGTCGTCGGTGCGCTCGGCACCGGATTGGCGAGGGTGGCGATCAGCGATCTCAGCCACCGGATCGTCGAACCTTTCCCGGCCGATTACGAAGGGCTGCGGATCGACTATAATCGCGCGATGGACGCCGTAGGGGCGGCACTGACGGCGGTCAGCGATGCGAGCAGCGGCATCAACAACGGTGCCAGCGATATCCGGCAAGCGTCGGACGACCTGTCTCAGCGCACCGAGCAGCAGGCGGCCAGCCTGGAGGAAACCGCCGCGGCGATGGACGAGATCACCGGCACGGTACGCGAAACCGCCGCCGGCGCGATCCGCGCCAATGCCGTCGTCGGCGAAGCCCGGACCGAGGCCGAGCAGTCGGGCGACGTGGTCCGCCGCGCGGTCGAGGCGATGAGCGGGATCGAGCGCGCCTCCGCGGAGATCAGCGAGATCATCAGCGTCATCGACGGTATCGCATTCCAGACCAACCTGCTGGCGCTGAACGCCGGCGTCGAGGCGGCGCGTGCCGGCGATGCTGGTCGCGGCTTCGCGGTCGTGGCGTCCGAAGTCCGGGCGCTCGCCCAGCGCTCGGCCGACGCCGCGAAGGACGTGAAGGCCAAGATCATGGCCTCGTCCGAACAGGTCGAGGTCGGCGTGGAACTGGTCAGCGAGACGGGCAAGGCCCTGCAGCGGATCATCGGCCGGATCGGCGAGATCAGTGTGCTGGTCGGCACGATCGCGACGTCCGCGGAACAGCAGGCCACAGGGCTTCAGCAGGTCAACACCGCAGTGTCGGAGATGGACGGCGTCACGCAGCAGAATGCGGCGATGGTCGAGGAAGCGACGGCGGCAGCCCGCAGCCTGGCGGAAGAGGCGGATCAGCTGGCCCGCGAAGTCGCGCGCTTCACGCTCGGCGGTGCGCCCCGGTCGGTCGCGGCTCCGTCCAGCGTACCCGTCGTCCACACCTTGCAGGCCCGCGCGGCACAGGCCGGGCGCGAGATCGCCCGGAGCACCGTCCGGCGGCGTTCGGCAGGCGGTGGCAATGCGGCGGTGGCGGCGGAGAGCGACTGGTCGGAATTCTGACCAACCCCGCCTGCCTTCACTTCGCTCGACCTGGAGCCGTCGCATGCCCATGACCCTCGCCACAATACTCGACACCCCCGCCGCAGGACCGCTGCGGCAGGCGCTGAAACAGGCGCTTGGCGGGGCGGAACCGCTGCTGATCGACGGCAGCGGCGTCGAACGGGCGGGCCTCGCCTGTCTTCAGGTGCTGGCGGCAGCGGGCTCCGCCGCAGCGCAGGGGGGTACCGTGTTCCGGATCGATCCGGCCGGCCCGCCGCTGACCGCCATGATCGCGCTCGCCGGTCTCGACACCCTCGTGCCGCTGGCGGGGCATGACGCTCCCGCCGCCGCCACGGGGCATCACGTCCCCGTCACCGCCTGAACCAGGAGCGTTCCCGTGGACCTCAATGCCATCCAGCAGATGTTCTTCCAGGAGTGCGACGAAGGTCTCGCCGGCATGGAAGCCGCCTTCGCGATCCTTCGCGACGGCGATCACGATGCGGAGACGATCAACGGCGTGTTCCGCTGCGTCCACTCGATCAAGGGCGGCGCCGGCGCGTTCGGGCACGAACGGCTGCAAGCCTATACCCATCATTACGAGACGCTGCTCGACCTGATCCGCAACGGCAGCCTCGATCTGACGCCCGCCCTGCTCGACATCGTCATCGGCGCGTTCGATATGCTGTCCGACCATGTCGCGGCGGCGCGCGACAACAGCGCGGTTCCCGCCGACGCCGCGATGCTCGCCCGGCTGGAAGCGGCCGCGGGTGGTGGCTCCACGGTGACAGCGCGTGTTGGGCCTGCTGGGCCTGCCGCGACCGTTTCCGAACCGGCCGCCACGGTCGGCGATGATTTCGACGACCTCATGGCGATGCTCGGCGACGTCTCGCCGCCGGCCGTACCGGGCGTCGAAGCGGACGCGCCGGCGGGCTGGAAGCTCGTCTACCGGCCTACCGCCAACGCGCTCGATCATGGTGCGGAGCCGCTGCTGCTGTTGCGCGAACTGGCGATGCTGGGTGGTACGGTGGTGGACTGCGATGTCACGGCCCTGCCGTCGCTCGACGCGATCGATCCGGATTGTGCGTATCTGGGCTGGACCATCGCGCTGCCCGGTACGGCGAGCGAGGAGGACATCCTCGCGGTGTTCGAGTTCACCGACGCCTGCGCCATCGCGTTGACCCGCGACGCCGTCGCCACCGCGCCGGTGCCGACGCCGACCGATCCGGTGCAGGTCGACGCCGCGGACGCGACGCCTGCCCCGGCCGCAGATCCGGTCGCATCCGCCGCTCCACCGATCGACGACCCGAAGTCCGCGGCGAAGGGCGCCCCCGTTCCCCCGGCCGCGCAGACGATCCGCGTCGACCTCGACAAGCTGGACCGGCTGGTGAACCTCGTCGGCGAACTCGTCATCACCCAGTCGATGCTCGCGCAGCGGCTGACCGAATGCCAGATGGGCGGTATTTCCGAACTCAGCGATCTCGAACACCTGACGCGCGATCTTCAGGAATCGACGATGGCGATCCGCGCGCAGCCGATGAAGACCGTGTTCAGCCGCGTGCCGCGCATCATCCGCGAACTCGAGGGGGAGGTCGGCAAGCGCGTCCGGCTGGAGGTCGAGGGCGAGATGACCGAGGTCGACAAGACCGTGGTCGAGCGCATCGGCGAACCGCTGACCCACCTGATCCGCAACGCCGTCGATCACGGGCTGGAATCGACCGAGGGTCGCATCGCCGCCGGCAAGTCGCCGGAGGGGGTCGTGCGGCTGTCCGCCGCGCATCATTCGGGCCGCATCGTCATCACCGTGTCCGACGACGGCCAGGGCATCAACCGCGCCCGCGTCCGCGCCAAGGCGATCGAGCGGGGCATCATCCTGCCCGACGCGATCCTGACCGACGAGGAGATCGACAACCTGATCTTCGCACCCGGCTTCTCCACCGCCGCCACCATCTCCAACGTCTCCGGCCGCGGCGTCGGCATGGATGTCGTGCGCAAGAACATCCAGGCGCTCGGCGGACGCATCAGCATCCAGTCGCGCGAAGGCGTCGGGTCGAGCTTCTCGCTCAGTTTGCCGCTGACGCTGGCGGTGCTGGACGGGATGATCGTCACGATCGGCGAACAGACGTTCGTGATCCCTTTGAGCCATATCGTCGAAAGCCTGCGCCCGACCGGCGAGACGCTGAACCGGTTCGGCCTCGACGGCGCCCTGCTCGACGTGCGCGGAGCCTATGTGCCGGTGTTCCCGCTCGCCGACCATCTCGGCATCGCCGATGCGGAGCGCGACCCGACCAAGGCGGTACTGATCGTCGTCGAAGGCGATCACGGCCAGGCGGCGCTGCTCGTCGACACGATCCGCGACCAGCGACAGGTGGTCGTGAAAAGCCTGGAGGCCAATTATCAGGAGATCGACGGCGTCGCCGGTGCGACCATCCTGGGCGACGGCCGCGTCGCGCTGATCGTCGACATCGATACGCTGACGGCGCGCAGCCGGCCCGTGCGCATCCCGCTGGCGGAGGCGGCATGATGGCCGCGCTGTCCCCCGCGCCGCGTCCCGGCAGCACCGACCGGGCGCGTGAGTTCGCCTTCTCCGCCGCCGACCACCGGACGATTTCGGCGCTGGTCTATGACGAGGTCGGCATCCTGCTGCCCGACGGCAAGGCGCAACTCGTGTACGGCCGGCTGGCTCCGCGTGTCCGTGCCTGCGGTCTGACCAGCGTCGCCGACTATATCGCGCTGATCGGGAATGATGCCGGCGAGCGTGCCTGCGCGATCGACGCCCTCACCACCAACCACACCAGCTTCTTCCGCGAGAGCCATCATTTCGACGATTTCGGCACGCGCCTCTGGCCCGCTCTGTCGGCAAGGCTGGCGAAGGGGGGGCGTGTCCGCCTCTGGTCGGCGGCCTGCTCCAGCGGCGAAGAGCCCTATACGTGGCTGATGGCCGCGCTCGGCAGCAACCGGCCGGAGGCGCAGCGTGTGCTGGGCGGCGACCTGCGGATGCTGGCGACGGATGTGTCGGCCAGCGTGCTGAAGACGGCGCGCGACGGGCGATACAGCAAGGCGACGCTCGCGACGGTCCCGTCCGCCCTGCGCGCCGCTTGGGTCCAGGGCAGCGGCGACACGCTGACGATCGACCCGATGCTGCGCGACGCCATCGCCTTCCGACCGCTGAACCTGTTGGGCGAGTGGCCGATCAAGGGTCGCTTCGACGCGATCTTCTGCCGGAACGTGATGATCTATTTCGACGAACCGACCAAGGCGCGGCTCCAGTCGCGGCTCGCCGACCGGCTGGACGTCGGCGGGATGTTGTACATCGGCCATTCCGAACGGCTGGTCGGCGATGTCGCCCAACGGTTCGAGTGTGTCGGCCGCACCGCCTATCTGAAGGTGTCGGCATGACCATTCGGACCCTGATCGTCGACGATTCCGCCAGCATGCAGGCGGTGATCCGGCGCAAGCTGGATGCCGACCCCATGATCGAGGTGGTCGGCACCGCGAGTTCGGCGGACGAGGCGCGCGCGCAGATCAAGGCGCTCGATCCCGACGTCGTGACGCTGGATATCGAGATGCCCGGCATGAACGGGCTGGAATTCCTCGAACGGCTGATGCGCCTGCGGCCGACGCCGGTCGTCATGCTGTCGACGCTGACGTCGCACGGAGCGGAGGTCAGCCTGACCGCGCTGGAACTCGGCGCGTTCGACTGTTTCGACAAGGCGGCCCTGCCGCTGGCGGTCGATCCGACCGGGGCGCCGGGCCTCGCGGACCTGATCCGCGCCGCGGCCCAGTCCCGGCCGGCGGCGACCGGGCGCCGGGAGATCGTGTCCTATCGACATGCCGAGCCCGAGGCGTTCCGCGCCAAGCCCCGCAGCATGATCGCGATCGGCGCCTCGACCGGCGGCGTCGAGACGCTGATCGCACTGCTGACCGACTTTCCTGCCAATTGCCCGCCGACGGTCATCGTCCAGCACATGCCGACCAGTTTCACGGCCAGCTTCGCCGCCCGGCTCGATCGGCTCTGTCCGCCCCGGGTCGAGGAAGCGCGCGCGGGTGCGCCGCTGGTCGCGGGCACCGTCTACCTCGCGCCCGGCGGCGACCGGCATCTGGAGATCGCGGGCGTTGGGGACAAGCGGCACTGCCGTCTGGTCGAGGGTGACAAGGTCAGCGGGCACCGGCCGTCGGTCGATCGCCTGTTCCACTCGGTCGCGCGCCTTGCCCGGGCCGATGCGGTGGGCGTGATCCTGACGGGCATGGGCGGCGATGGAGCGGAAGGATTGAAGGCGATGAGGGATGCAGGATCGGTGACCATCGGACAGGATAAGGCGACCTGCGTCGTCTACGGCATGCCCGCGGTCGCGCACCGGATCGGCGCGGTGAGCGAGCAACAGCCGCTCGGCCGGATCGCGGCGCGGTTGATCGCGGAGTGCCGGGCATGATCCGCCCGGCGCTCCGACCCGTCGCCCGCGGCGGCTTTCGCCGCATCACCGTCGCGCAGGGCGAGACGCGGGTGTCCGACGAACAGGATGTCGTGATGACGACGGTACTCGGCAGTTGCATCGCGGCGTGCTTCTACGATCCGATCGAACAGATCGGCGGCATCAACCATTATCTGCTCGCCGACGGCACCTCCACCGATACCGGATCGATGCAGCGTTACGGCGTCTATGCGATGGAAGTGCTCATCAACGCGATGCTCGCGATGGGCGCTTCGCGGCACCGGCTGAAGGCGCGCATCTTCGGCGGCGCGACGATGCGCAGCGGCTTTCGCGACATCGGCGGCACCAACATCGCCTTCGCCCGCGCGTTCCTGCGCGACGAGCGCATCCCGCTGGTCGGCGAGGATGTCGGCGGCACCGGCGCACGCCGGGTCGAATTCCGCGCCGCACTGGGGCTGGCGCGCTGCACCACCGTCAACGACGCCCCGCCGACCGCCGTCGTACGGCGTCCCGCACCCCTGCCAGCACCTGCCGCCATCGGCGACGTGGAGTTCTTCTGATGACCGATATCGCACCCAAGACGATCATGACCGTCGACGATTCGCCCAGCATGCGGATGCTGCTGCGCGCGGCACTCACCGACCTCGGCTACACGGTGATCGAAGCGGAGGACGGCGTCCATGCGCTCGAAACGCTCGCGGCGTCGCCGGAGCCGGACCTGCTCATCACCGACATCAACATGCCGCGGATGGACGGGTTCGGCCTGATCGCCGAGGTGCGCGAGGGCGGCCGCCGCAATCTGCCGATCCTGGTCCTGACCACCGAGAGTTCCGACGAGAAGAAGCAGCGCGCGCGGTCCGCCGGCGCGACCGGCTGGATCGTCAAGCCCTTCCACCCCGACAAGCTCGCCGCCGCCATCCGGCGCGTGCTGCACTGATCCCGATCCAAGAAAGGCGACCGCGATGTCCCGACAACTCATCACCTTCCAGCTGGGCGACCAGGTCCTCGGCGTCGATATCATGGCGATCCGCGAGATCCGCGCATGGTCGCCGGCGACGCCGCTGCCCAATGTTCCCGCCCATGTCCGCGGCGTTGTCAACCTGCGCGGCGTCGTGCTGCCGGTGCTCGACCTGCGTTGCCGGCTCGGCTGGGGCACGACCGATCCCAGCGCGCGCCACGTCATCATCGTGGTCCGCATCGGCGAGCAGTTGCAGGGCATCATCGTCGATGCCGTCAACGACATCGTCACCGTGGCGGCGGAGGATATGCAGCCGCTGCCGGAAATGGGCGACGCCGACGCCTCGCGCTTCCTCGAAGGGCTGGCGACGATCGAACAGCGCATGATCCTCGTCCTCGCGCTCGATCGGCTGGTCGACACCGTCGCACTCGCCGACGCCGCCTGAACTCCACCCGATTATTGCCCCGACAGGAAAGATCAACGCGATGGCTGCCACCACCAAGGTTCTCGTGGTCGACGACTCTCTCACGATGCGTGCGCTCATCTCCGGCGCGCTCGAACGGATCCCCAATGTCGAGGTCGTCGGGCTCGCGGACGGCGCGGCGGAAGCGCGGGCGATGGTCGAGCAGCTCAAGCCGCACGTCATGACGCTCGACGTCGAGATGCCCGGAATGAGCGGGATCGAATATCTGGCGGAGATCATGTCGACCAGGCCGATGCCGGTCATCATGTTCTCCACGCGTACGACCGACGGTGCGGCGGAGTCGATCGAGGCGCTCCGGCTCGGGGCGATCGACTGCTTCCCCAAGCCGCGCGTCGCGGCGCCGGCCGAACTCGACGTCATCATCGCCAAGCTGGGCAAGCGGCTGAAGGCGGCGCGTACGGCGGCGCTGCGGTCGGCGACGGCAGCCCCTGCCGTTCCGGTCGCCGCCGGACCGATCGACTGGAACGGGCGGCTGCTCGCCGTCGGCGGCGATGCATCGAGCACCGCGGCACTGTTCGAGATTTTCGGGGCGTTTCCGGCCAATTGTCCGCCCACCGTCGTCGTCCAGCACCTCGGTCCGGGTCTGGTCGAGAGCATGGTCGCACAGCTCGACGAAAAGGTCGCGCCGAAGGTCGTCGTGGCCACCGATGGCATGGCGATCGAACAGGGCACGATCTATTTCGCGCCCTCCGGCGATCACCATCTGATCGTCGACAGCTGGCCGGCGGGAAAGCTGCGCCTGCTGCCGCGCGATCCGGTGGCGGGAGAGCGGCCATCGATTTCGCTGCTGTTCGCCGCCGTGGCGAAGGCGGCCGGCGCCAATGCGGTCGGCGTGCTGCTGCTCGACGGCAGCGAGGATGGCGGTGGAGGGATGAAGGCGATGCTCGGCGCAGGCACCTATGTGTTCTCGCCCGCAGGCGAGGGCGGCGGCTACACGCTCGCGCGCAACATGGTGACCCAGCCGACGACGCGCGATGCGTTGCCGGGAGGAATCCTCAAGATGTGTTCGAAATGAGCATGGTCGCGCCGGCCATCATTCCGCTCGCCGACGCGCTGGCGGACGAGCTCGTCCTCGCATCCCGCATGCTCAACGACCTCGCCTATGATTTGGGGAGTGACGAGGCCACGCTGCGTCGGCACATGGCCAGCCTGCAAAAGGTCGACCACATCACCCAGATCCAGCTTGCGGTCGCCGACCTGCTGCGCAACCGCGACGAGACGGATACGCGTCTCGCCGGGGTCACGCTGGAGGGGATGGCGGAACGGCTGCGCGCGGCGATGGCCTAGGACGGTTTTCGACCATGTTGCACCGGCGTCGCCCTTCTGCGGCTCGATACGCGGCGGGCGAAGTCGCTTCCGTGCCGATGATGCACCACGATCGGAACCCACTCTAGCGTCGGGCGGCGTAAGGGCCGATCAGCGTTCCGACGAAGCCGCCCGCAGACTTGGTGCTGAGAAAACGCGCGTCGACGTTGCTCGCCAGCGTGCGCGAACCCGCGGTGCTCCGATAGTCGAACGCCATCGTGCCGCCAGTGGCGCGGATCGTCAGGGTCACCGGGCCGCCCGCCGCGATCGGTGCGGAGGCGACCAGCGTTTCGCGTCCCTTGTCGGCCGTGTACAGGGCGACCACCGGCTTCCCCGCGATGCGCGTGATCCCGAACACGAGGTAGTTCTCGTCGCTCTGCACCGCGGCCAGCCCCGCGCGCTCGCCATCCGCGTCGGGTGAGAAGCGGACCGTGGTCGATACCGTTGCGACGTGGTGCTGCTGGCGGCGTGCGACGAAGGCCGGAACGCTGGCCAGGTCGCCGATCCGTGGCCCCGGCGGGAGGATCAGGTCGCCGCCCGCGACGCGGTAGAACGCCTGTTCGGGGTTGCGGATACCGATCCACTGCATCGCCAGCCGGTCGCCCGCGAATTCGTCGGTGTAGGCGAAGTCGCCGGCGGTCGGCAGCTTTGCGGTCGAGGCCGGCAGGCTCGGCGCCTTCGCGGTGAAGGGCACCGCCTGGCCCTTGGGCAGGATGATCGGCCAGCCGTCCTTCCACGTCACGGGCAACAGGAACGTCTCGCGCCCGATATTGTAGTAATCGCCCTCATAGGGTCGCACCGCGAGGAAGGTCGCCCACCAGTCGCCATTCTGCGTCTGCACCAGTTCGGCATGGCCGGCGGAGGTGATCGGATGCGCGCGCGCCGGATCGAGATCGCGCTGCGTCAGGATCGGGTTGCCGGCAAACGGCACGTACGGCCCGCGCAGCGCTCGCGAGCGCAGCGCCACCTGCGAATGGTTGACGCTGGTGCCGCCCTCTGCAGCGGTCAGGTAATACCAGCCGTCCTTCCGGAAGATGTGCGGACCCTCGATCCAGACGGGCTTCTTGCTGATGTCGACGCCGCCGTTGACGAGTTGCGTGCTCTCCCCGACCATCTTGCCCGCGCGCCAGTCATATTCCTGCACCCAGATCGCGCGGTGCCCGTCGTAGCGCGGGGGCTCGTCCGGCGCGCGGTTGTTGACGATATAGGCCTTGTCACCCTCCCAGTAGATCGACGGATCGATCCCCTCGAACGGCAGCCAGATCGGGTCGGACCACGGCCCCGCGGGATCCTTCGCGGTGATGACGAAATTGCCTTTGCAGGCGACGCAGGTGTTGACGATGTAGAAGACGCCGTCGTGGAACGAGATATCGGGCGCGAACACCGCCTCCGACGTCTTGCGGCCGATGAAGTCGAGCTGTCCGGGGCGATCGATCGCGTTGCCGATCTGCGTCCAGTGGACGAGGTCCTTCGAATGGAAGACCGGCAGGCCGGGAAAGTGCGCGAACGACGAGTTGACGAGATAGTAATCCTCGCCCACCCGCGTCACCGACGGATCGGGGTAATAGCCGGACAGGATCGGGTTGCGATATTCGCCCGGCCCCGCCGCACTGCGTTCCTCACTGCGCCCCTCGTAGGTGAACCGACCAAACCGCGCGGGCTCGGAGGCGGTTGCGGTGACGGACGCGCCCGCGAGCATCAGCCCCAGAATACGCAGCATCATTTCGTCTCTCCCGTCAGATCCTGCGCGGCGTGCGCCAGTTCGATCCACATCGCGCCTTCCGGGATGACGTATTCGTTCTCCCCCCAGAAGAACGGCCAGTCCTCGTGATTCTCCGGAAAGTCGGGCTTGATGACCAGCACGCCCGGCACGACGCCACCGGCGATGAAGGAGAAATCGGCCCGGTTGTTGCCGTATGCCACCTCCTTCGACACCGTGCCGACGCCGGACACGAACGAGATGTCGGAGCCGGGATGATGACCCAGCAGGAACTCCAGCCCGCGCTGCACCGGGGCGGCGGGCATGATGTCCGGGAACGCCTTGTGCAGTGCATAGGCGTTGAGCGCTGTGCCGAGCACGGTGCCGCTGCCGGCCCAGCCACCGGTGGTGATCGGCACGCCGAAGGGGTTGGCGGCGGCGTCCTTCTGGACGGCCGCGGCATAGGCGCGGGCGGCAGGGATCATCGCGTCGCGGTAGCTGGCGGGCATGGCCGGGATCGCCGCCACCGCATCGCGCAGATGGGCGCCGAACTTCGCCTCGATCGACGGCCAGAGCGACTGCACCGCCGCCGCATAGCGCGGATCGCGGGTGGTGCGCAGCAGTTCGACCGCGGCGGCGAACCGTTCGGAGTCGAGCGGCCCACCGGTGGTGTTGCCGTGGCTGTAGAGATCGGGGGCGTGGCCCTGTTCCTCCGCCCAAATTTTGGTGGCGATGCCCAGCGCCTTCTTCGACAGCGCCGGGTCCATCTCCGCCAGCGCGCGGGACGTCGCGGCCAGCGCAGCGATCGAGCCGTAGTTGAGCGCCGAAACCTTGCTGGTGAAGGCCCAGCGATCGTCGGGCGTCCCGCTGCGCCCATGCTTCTCCTCGCCGATCTTCAGCGACGGATCGTAGATGAGGCCGTCGGTCTTGGTCGAGGCATCGCCGAGGTGCGTGTATTGCGCGACATCCGGCTCGACGATGCCGTGGATGGCATGACCGACCGCATCGAATTGCGCGACCAGTTGCAGCGCGCCGTGCCGAATCTGCTGGAGCAGGTCGGGGGTTCCGTCCGGCACATGCATCTCGGTTCGCCGCCGCGTCCAGTCGACCGCGGTCGTGTCGCGCGTCGGCCGCCAGCGTTCCCACGTATCGACCAGTGAACGCACGACCTGATATTGCGACTGGGTGCGGATGTCGAAATCGCCCGCGTCGAACCAGCCGCCGATCGCCAGGCCGGGGATGTGCTCGCCCGGCTTGAAGCGGGTGTCGGTGGTCGGCCCCTGTCGATAGAGGTCGATATGTTCGTGATCGACGGGCGCCTGCCGCGCATCGTCGCGGTGCGCATCGCCGTGCCAGACGCGGTAGCCTTCGTTGACGAACATGTGGTCCATCGCGACGGGGAAATACACGTCGAGCGTCGGGTGCCACGCGCCTGCATAGGCATCGGTGGCGATGCGGAACGGCGCGGTGCGGGTGGGTCCGTATTCGAGTACGTACAGGCCGGGATCGTGGACCGCACTGAAATCGAGCTGGAGATAGCTGTAGCGCAGGTACTCGCCCCAGCGTTTCGCAGGCGCGGTGCGGACCGGCGTCATCCGCCCGTCGTCGCCAATGCGCAGCAGGCGCGCGGGCAGCGTGCGCCGGTCGTTGCGGTCGAGCTCGATCGTCGCGATCTTGCGCGCGGTCGGGGCGTAGCCGAGCTGCGAGTGCGCGATCACCGGTGGCCGCAGCCAGCCGGGGACGCTGTTCGGCTGGATCGTCCATTCCAGCACGGTGCCGGTCCGGCCCGTCGGCAGCAGCGATCGCAGCACGAACCAGCCGTTCTGCGCCTGATTCCGGCCGTCGAAGAGTTGCACCGGCGCGGTGGACGAGATCGTGACACGCCGTGCCGCGTCTTCGGGCGCAAGTACGAAGCGGTTGCCCTGCGCGATCGCGGTCGGCTCCGCGCCGGGACCCTCGTTACGGCCGCTGGCGGCGTTGCGCTCCTGCGTCGCGGTCATCGCGTCGGAGGGGTAGATCGGGAATGTGCCGGTGCGTCCGTCCGCCATATAGCTGTGGTGGAAATAGGCGGTCGGCAGGAATTCCAGGTTGAAGCCGGCCTTGCCCGCCAGCGCCGCGGGGACGGGGGCATCGAGGATCACCGCCACTGCGACCGCCCCATCGCGCCGTTCGGAGCGGATGCGATAGCGCCAGTTATAGTCGGGATACTCCAGCGTCACGGTGATCGTGCCGGTCGCCGCATCGACCTTGCGGTCGACAAGCCGCCCGATTGCGTCCCACTGTCCCGGCGTGGAGGAGAGCCGCACGTCGCCATTCGTGGCGATGCGCGTGCCCTGCTGGATGATCTCGACGCCGCTGATCTTCGAATCCGCGAACAGGCCGTCATACCAGTTCGAGAAGACGAGGACGTTCGCGGCAGGCACTTCGTAATAGCCCGCTGTGCCGAGCGTCATCGCCGGTGCGGCTCGCGGCGCGGTTTGTGCCCCGGCGACACCCGCGCCCGTCAGGAGCATCGCCATCATGCCGCATGCGATCTTGACCGCCATCGTCACCCTCTCTTCGTCGTTCGCGACGCTGTCCGCGCCTGTATGAAGGTGACTATAGCGCTAACACGGAACGGCGCCAGTGGCGGAGATCGTTGGGCGCAGGCACGTTGATGCCTCTGATTACCTGAGCGGGTGCAGGCCGGTAGCGGTAACCATGCGGGCAATGCCGTCAGGATCCCCCGCTTCGTCGTTGACGCCCGACGGTCCACACCGATACGGTAGCTGTTAACGATAACAACATTGCGGACCCCGGACGGAGGGTGCGCGAAGGGAGAGCATGGACACGTTCCATAGCCGCGCGCACCAGCCGACACGCCGCCAGTTGCTGGAGGGCGGCGCGGCGATCGCCGCCGTCGTATCGCTGCCGATCCCCGCTTCCGCCGTGCCGATGCCGAACGACCGGCAGCTCTGGTATCGGCAGCCGGCCAAAGTCTGGACGGAGGCGCTGCCGATCGGCAACGGCCGGCTGGGCGCGATGGTGTTCGGCGGCCTTGCGCAGGAGCGGTTGCAACTCAACGAGGACACGCTCTACGCCGGCGGTCCCTATGACCCGATCAACCCGAACGCACGGGCGGCGTTGCCAGAGGTTCGCCGGCTGATCGACGCGGGCGAGTTCGCGGCGGCGCAGGCGCTGGCGAATGCCAGGGTGATGGCGGTGCCGATCAAGCAGATGGCGTATCAACCGGTCGGCGACCTGATCCTCGACCTGCCCGGCGCGACCGGGGCCGTGAACGATTACAGCCGGCATCTGAATCTGGATACGGCGACCGCGACGACCCACTTCGTCGCCGGCGGCACGCGTTACTCACGGGACGTATTCGCCTCCCCCGACGATCAGGTGATCGCGGTGCAACTCCACGGCGACAGGCCGTTCGACCTGATCGTCGGCCTGACCTCTCCGCAGGCCGACGTCACGGTCGCCGTCGCGGCGGGGATGCTGACGCTGACCGGGCGCAACCGCGACCAGGCGGGCATCGCTGCGAAGTTGCGCTTCGCCGCCCGAGCCCTCGTGACGACGCATGGCGGCACGGTCGTCGCAACGGGCGACCGACTGCGCGTGACGGGCGCGCGATCGGTGACGATCCTCGTGGCGATGGCGACGAGCTTCCGCCGCTTCGACGATACCGGCGGCGATCCGGAGGCCGATACGCTGGCCGTGCTGGATCGCGCCGCGCGTCGCGATTTCGATCGCATGCGGACGGATGCCGTCGCCGCGCATCAGGCGTTGTTCGGGCGCGTCCGCCTCGATCTCGGAAGGTCTGCCGCAGCCGACTTTCCGACCGACGAGCGTATCCGCGCCGACCGGCTGGGCGACGATCCAGCGCTGGCGGCCTTGTACTTCGATTATGGCCGATACCTGCTGATCGCGTCGTCGCGCGCGGGGAGTCAGCCGGCCAACCTTCAGGGCATCTGGAACGACCAGGTGAAGCCGCCTTGGGAATCCAAGTACACGGTCAACATCAACACCGAGATGAACTATTGGCCGGCGCAGGTCACGGCGCTGCCCGAGTGCGTCGAGCCGCTGGTGCGGATGGTGCGCGAGATCGCAGAAACCGGAGCGGTGACCGCGAAGCGCATGTACGGCGCGCGCGGCTGGGTGTGCCACCACAACACCGATCTCTGGCGGGCGACCGGGCCGATCGACGGTGCCGAGTGGGGCCTGTGGCCCACCGGCGGCGCATGGCTGTGCACGCATCTGTGGGAGCATTACGATTACGGGCGGGACCTGACGTATCTCCGGTCGGTCTATCCGGTGATGCGCGGCGCGGCGCTGTTCTTCCTCGACACGCTCCAGACCGATCCGAAGACCGGCGCGCTGGTCACCAACCCGTCGCTGTCGCCGGAGAACATCCACCCCAAGGGCGCGTCGATCTGCGCCGGCCCGGCGATGGACATGCAGATCCTGCGCGACCTGTTCGATCAGGTCGGGCGGGCGGCGGCGCTGCTCGGCACCGACCGCGCCTTCGCGGCAGAGGTCGCGGCCGCGCGCAAGCGGCTGCCGCCGGATCGTATCGGCGCGCACGGCCAGTTGCAGGAATGGCAGGCCGACTGGGACGCAGCGGCCCCCGAACAGCATCACCGTCACGTCTCGCACCTGTACGGCCTGTTTCCCAGCGACCAGATCGACGTCGAGCGGACGCCGGCACTGGCGCAGGCGGCCCGGCGTTCGCTGGACATTCGCGGCGACGAGTCGACCGGCTGGGCGACGGCGTGGCGTGCGAACCTGTGGGCCAGGTTGCGAGACGGGGAGCATGCCTATCGCATCATCGAACTGCTGCTGGGGCCGAAGCTGACCTATCCCAACATGTTCGACGCGCATCCGCCGTTCCAGATCGACGGCAACTTCGGCGGCGCGCGGGCGATGGCGGAGATGCTGATGCAAAGCCACGGCGAGGACATCCTGCTGCTGCCGGCGCTTCCGAAGGCATGGCCCCGCGGGTCGATCACCGGCCTGCGCGCGCGTGGGCGGTGCAGCGTCGACGTGCACTGGCAGGACGGCACGCTGCTCGAGGCATCGATCCGCGGCGACATCGCCGGGCGGCGCACCGTTCGGCTGGGCGCGCGGACCAAGACGATAACGCTGACACCGGGCCGTGCCGTTCGGGTGCGCGGTTCCGATCTGATATAGGGGAATGGTATCATGATGAAGTTGCTGGTGGTCGCGCTCGCCCTGTCGTTCGCTGGTTCGGCATCGGCGCAGGTGAAGACGCCCGCACCGCCCCCGGTCGCGGGCGCGAAGCCCGTCACGATCGAGCGGATCACCGTCCACTCCCCCGCGATCGAAGGCAATCTGGAGGGCGAGAGCCCGGATCGCGCCGTGCTGGTGGTGCTGCCACCGTCCTATCGCACCGAGGCGAAGCGGCGCTATCCGGTGGTGTACGCGCTGCATGGCTATTCGATCGGTGCGGAGCAGTGGGTGGGTGAGATCCACGTGCCGCAGACGATCGAGGGCGCGTTCGCGAAGGGCGCCCGCGAGGTGATCGTGGTGCTGCCGGACAGCAAGACCGCGCATAACGGCTCCTTCTACTCCAGCTCCGTGACGGTCGGCGATTTCGAAACGTTCGTGGCGCGCGACCTCGTCGCCCATATCGACGGGCATTACCGGACGATTGCCGACCGGCGCAGCCGCGGCCTCGCCGGGCATTCGATGGGCGGATACGGCACCGCGCGCATCGGCATGAAGCATCCGGACGTGTTCGGCGCGCTGTACATGATGAGCCCGTGCTGCCTCTCGACGCGCGCGCTCGGCACGCCCGATGCGACGACGGAGGCGACGCTACGTGCGTTGAAGTCGCCGGCCGACAGTGCCAGCCTGTCCTGGGGCCTGCGCGCGCAGTTGGCGACCGCGGCTGCGTGGTCGCCGAACCCCAAGGCGCCGCCGCTCTATCTCGACCTGCCGATCAAGGATGGCCAGCCGCAGCCCGACGTGCTGGCCCGCTGGTCCGCCAACGCACCGCTGGCGATGCTCGACCAGTATGCGGCCAATCTGAAGCGCTACGCCGCGATCGGCATCGACGTCGGCGACCGCGACGGGTTGAAGGACGATGCCGAGAAGCTGCACGCCGGGCTCGACCGCTACGGCATCGCCAACAGCTTTCAGGTCTATCCGGGCGATCATACGAGCGGCGTCGCCGGACGCGTTCAGGATCACATGCTGCCGTTCTTCTCGCGCGCGCTGGCGTTCGCGCGGTGAGGGCGCGGACCGCGAGCCTTGCCGCCCTCATGGTCGCCGCATCGGCATCGGCGCAGGTCTGGCGGTCGGATCAGGGCGACGGGACGTTCCGCAACCCCGTCCTGTACGCGGATTATCCGGACCCAGACGTCATCCGGGTCGGGCAAGATTACTATATGGCGAGCACGACCTTCGCGAACGTGCCGGGGATCACGATCCTGCACAGCCGCGACCTCGTGAACTGGACGATCGCGTCGCATCTCGCCAACCGGCTGGAAGGATTGCCGCAATACGACCTGACGGGCGGTACGGCGTATCGGAAGGGGCTCTACGCCTCCAGCCTGCGCCATCACCGTGGTACCTATTACCTCGCGAACACGCCGGTCGGGCAGAAGACACGCATCTGGTACGCCCGTGACGTGCGCGGGCCGTGGCGCTTCCACGAACTGGACCGGGAGGCGTTCGATCCCGGATTGTTCATCGAGCCGGACGGGCGCGCCTATCTGGCGACGGCCAGCACGGCGGACGGGACGATCACGCTGCTGACGCTGGACGCCGCGCTGGCCCACGTCACCGATGCGCGGAAGATCCACTATATCAAGGGCGCGGAGGGATCGAAGATCATCCGGCGCGGCGCCTATTACTACATGTTCAACGCACTGCCGCCGCGGCTGGCGCTGTCCGTGTCGCGCGCGCGCAGCCTGTTCGGCCCGTGGGAGACGCGCGACCAGATCGACGACAAGACCGGCGGGCATCAGGGTGCGCTGGTCGACCTGCCCGACGGCGGCTGGTTCGGCTTCGTCATGGAGGACAGCGGCGCGATCGGCCGGATGACCAATATCAGCCCCGTCTTCTGGCAGGACGACTGGCCGGTCTGGGGCACGCCGGCGGCGCCCGGTCGGGTGCCCGCGCGTGCGGCGAAGCCGATCGCCGGTGCTCCGTTCGCCGAACCAGCGACGTCCGACGGTTTCACAGGACGACGACTGGGGCTGCAATGGCAATGGAACCACAACCCCGATCCGACGCGCTGGTCGCTGGCCGAGCGTCCCGGCTGGCTGCGGCTGCGGCCGACCCCGGCCGAGCGGTTCTGGACCGCCCGCAACACGCTGACGCAAAAGGGGCAGGGGCCGGCCAGCCGGGCGGAGGTGAAGCTCGACATCGGTCATCTGACGCCGGGCGATCGATGCGGCTTTGGGACGTTGGGCCAGTATAGCGCCAATCTGACGGTGACGCGCGGCAACGGCCGCCGCGCCGCCGTGACGATGGAGGTCACGGAAGACTCCGTCGACGGCGCGCGAACGGAGGTGCGCGCGAGCGCGACCGTGCCCGCCGGCGACACCATGTGGTTGCGTACCGACATGGACTTCACGACCGATCGCGGCCGTGTGGCGTACAGCATGGACGGGCGGCGCTGGACGGGGCTCGGCGGCGATTTCCCGCTGGCGTTCGCGTGGCGAACGGGCACCTTCCAGGGCGAACAGTTCGCGCTGTTCTGCTACGCACCCGGCGCCAGCAAGGGTTGGGTCGATATCGACAGTTTCAGGCTGTCCGCGCTCACGCCCGCCGGGCGGGTGCGAAAATGACCGGCTACTCGCCCGTCCAGTCGGGCACGCGTTTGGTCTTGGCGAGGAAGTCCGCGACGCCGCGGCGGAAATCGGCGCTGCCGTAGACCTGCGCGATCAGCGGTTCGATGTCGGGCAGCGCGTCGTAGGTCATGCGCCGGATCGTGGCCTTGGTCGTGCGTGTCGTCAGCGGCGCGTTCGCGGCGGCACGTGCGCAGAGCGAAGCGACCTCCGCGTCCAATTCGCCGCGTTCGACGATGTTCAGCAGGAATCCGCTGGCCAGCAACTGGTCGGCGGTCAGGAACTCGCCGAGCAGGACCATGCGCTTGGCGAACTGGATGCCGACCGCGCCGCCGATCCGCGCCACGCTGGCGGCGGACAGGCAATTGCCGATCGTGCGGCCGATCGGGGAGCCGAACTTCGCGTCGGGTGTGGCGATGCGCAAATCGCAGGACGACGCGATGTTCAGGCCGCCACCGACCGCCCAACCCTCGACCACGGCGATCGTGGTGCACGGGATCGCGTCGACCGCGGCCATGCACTCGTCGATCTCGCGCTCATAATCGATACCCTGCCGGCCGTCGGTATAGTCGGCGAACTTCGCGATATCGGTGCCGGAGATGAACGCCTTGCCGCCGGTGCCGCGAAACGTCGCGACGCGCACGGAGGCGTCGTCGGCGATGTCCCGCGCCGCATCGCGGAGCGCCAGCCACATCTCGCCGGTCAGCGCGTTGAAGGCGGACGGGTTGTCGAAGCGGACATGCACGGCGGGGCCGTCGCGCTCGACGACGATCCGGCCCGGAGAGGAAGCGGGCGCGTCGCTCATTCCGCGGCCTCGGCACGGGCGGGCAACAGGCCCTTGTCGATCAGCTCCTGCCGGATCTCCGCATCATGCTCGTTGATGAGCGGCGGCGGCAGCCGCACCTCTTGTGGGGTGCCGCGCATCTTCACGGGAAAACCGAGCGCCTTGAACTCGCCTTCGATGGGGTGCGGCACCTGCATGACCATGTCGCGCGCGACCGATTGCTCGCTCGCCACCGCTTCGCCGTAATCGAGGATGGGGGCGGCGGGTACGCCGGCCGCGAGCAGTGCGTCGATCCACTCCTGCTTGGTGCGGGTCAGGAAGGTCGGGGCGAGATCGTCGATCAGTTGCAGGCGATTGGCGACCCGCGCGGCGTTGGTCGAATAGCGCTCGTCCTCCTGCAACTCGGGCCGCCCGACGACTTTCAGGAAGGTCAGCCACAAGCCCTGATTGGCCGCGCCGATGACGAACCAGCCGTCCGATGCCAGCACCGCCTGATACGGCGCGGACATGCGGTTGGCGGAGCCGATCGGCGTCGGCGGCTTGCCGGTGCCCCAAAGCTCGGTCGTCTCCCAGATCGACAGACCCAGCGCCGCCTCCAGCAGCGATGCATCGATATACTGGCCCTTGCCGGAGGTCTGGCGACCGATGATCGCGCTGAGGATGCCGTAGACGGAGAACAGGCCGGCGCCGAGATCGGCGACCGCGATCGAGTTCTTCGCCGGCTCCATACCCGGAAATCCGTTGGAACTGAGCACACCCGACATCGCCTGCGCGATCAGGTCGAAGCCGGGACGCTGCGCCCACGGGCCGGTCTGGCCGAAACCGGAGATGCTGGCATAGACCAGCCCCGGATTGATCGCCGACAGCGTGTCGTAATCGATGCCCAGCCGCTGCGACACGCCCGGTCGCGCATTCTCGACCACGATGTCGGCGGTCTTGACCAGCGCGTACAGGACCTCGCGGTCGGCCTCGTCCTTCAGGTTCAGCGTGATGCTGCGCTTGTTGCGGTTGAGCGCCAGGAAGCCGGGACTGTCCTCTCCCTTCAGGCGAAACCCCATCGAATGGCGCGTCGAATCGCCCGTGTGCGGCGGTTCGATCTTGATGACGTCCGCGCCCATGTCGCCCAGCAGCATGCAGCAGAACGGCCCTGCCATGACCTGCGATATGTCGAGGACCCTCAGGCCCGCTAGCGGCAAGGTCGGCATCGTCAACTCCTCTCACGTGATCCGTCGTTCGACATCCCCGCCGCTGACGGATCATATTGTATATGATCGATCAGCTTGCTAGCATCATTCCGGTAAGGCGACAACGCCGCGGACCGTCAACAGGCGCGCCCGGCCAAGCGATGTGGGAGAGTAGGCTTGTCGAGGATGGATGCGCGCCGGTTCAGGCGTGTCGCGGCGATCGTGATCGCTGCACTGCCGGTCGCGCCGCTGCTGGCGCAGGCCGGTGGTGATTGGTCGAGCTATGGCCGCGACGAAAGTCATGCGCGTTTTTCGCCTTTGACGGAGATCACGCCCGCCAATGTCGGCAAGCTGCGACAGGTGTGGAGCTATCACATGCGCCCCGCCGGCACCGCGGGCGAGAGCATCCCGATGCCCGACAGCGTGCCGGCCAAGTTCCGCACCGGTTTCTCCGCGTCCGAAGCCACGCCGGTGGTGGTGAAGGGGACGATGTACCTGGCGACGCCCTATCGCCGGGTCGTTGCGCTGGACGCCGCGACCGGGCGCGAATTGTGGGTGTTCGCGTTGCCGGGCAACGACCAGCCGTCGACGCGCGGTGTCGCCTACTGGCCGGGCGGCAAGGGCGTCGGTCCGCGGATCGTGTTCGGATCGCGCACCGGCAAGCTGTTCGCGCTCGATGCCGCGACGGGCAAGCCGGTCGACGGGTTCGGTACGGCCGGTGCGGTGGACATGAAGACGCCGGAGGTGATGAACGGGACTCGCGCGCCGCTGGGGCTGAGCAGTCCGCCCGCCGTCTACCGCGACCTGATCATCACCGGATCCCGCGTGCAGGAAATGCCCACCAAGGGCGCGGCGGGCGACGTGCGCGCCTGGGATGCGCGCACGGGCAAGCTGGTCTGGACGTTCCACACGATTCCGCAGCCGGGCGAAGCGAATTTCGGGACGTGGGAAGGCGAAAGCTGGAAGAACCGGTCGGGCGTCAACGTCTGGACGTTCGTCGTCGTCGACGACAAGCGCGGCATCGCCTATCTGCCGGTGGGCGCACCGACCTTCGACCGCTGGGGCGGGGACCGCAAGGGCGCGAACCTGTACGGCAACTCGATCGTCGCGGTGGAGGCGGCGACGGGCAAGTATCTCTGGCATTTCCAGACGGTGCATCACGACATCTGGGACGTCGACCTGCCGACCGCGACGCTGATCGACGTGCGTCGCGGCGGCAGGACGATCCCGGCGATTGCGGTGATGAACAAGACGGCGATGATGTTCATCCTCGACCGCGTCACCGGCAAGCCGCTGTACGACGTGCGCGAGGTGCCGGTGCCGACCGACACCGATGTCGCGGGCGAGCAGCCCTGGCCGACGCAGCCGATGCCGGTGAAGCCGGCGCCGCTCGGCCGCCTGACCTATGACGCCGCGGACCTCGTCGCCGGGCCACCGGCCCTGCGCGCGGCGTGCGAGAAGATGGTCACGGACCTCAAGATCGCGCCCAGCAAGTTGTTCCAGCCGCTGCGCGCCGACTCTTCGGTCAACTTCTTCCCCGGCAGCCTGGGCGGAGTCGACTGGGGCGGGGGCGCCTTCGATCCGAAGCAGGGCCTGTACGTCATCAACGTCAACAACCTCGCCAGCCCGCAGCAACTGGCGCAGCAGCCGGACGGAAGCTGGGGAATGAAGGCCGGTTACGCGTATTTCCTCGATCCGGAGACGGGCAACCCCTGCCAGAAGCCACCCTGGGGCGAGCTGGTCGCGGTGAACGTCAACACCGGCGACATCGCGTGGCGCAAGGTGCTGGGCAAGAACGACGACCCGCTGTTCGCGGACGCCGGCGTCATCAGCGCGGGCGGCCCGATCACCACCGCCAGCGGCCTGACCTTCATCGGCGCGACCCGCGATTCGATGATCCGCGCGTTCGAGACGCGGACAGGCGCACTGCTGTGGAGTGCGACCCTGCCCGCGTCGAACTACGGCACGCCAATGACCTACCGTGCCGCCGATGGCCGCCAGATGCTGGCGACCGTGGCGACCGGCGGCTTCGCGTTCCAGCCCGCCACCAGCGATCAGGTGGTCGCCTATGCCGTTCGCTGAGGAGTTCCGTATGTCGCGTACCCGCCCCTATCGCCTGGTCCTGACCACCGCCGCCGCGGCGATGATCGGGGCCGCCTCGCTGGCGGCGGGGATGCCGCAACAGGCCGCGCCGCCGCCGGCCGGACCGGGGCTGGACCTGGTCAACGAGCGGTGCGGATTCTGCCACACCACGAATCAGGTCTTTGCGGCGCGCAAGACTTCGGCAGAATGGCCGGCGATCGTCCAGTCGATGATCGATCGTGGCGCCGAGCTGTCGCCGGAGGAGCAGAAGACCGTGAACGACTATCTCGTCGCGCATTACGCCACCGACAAAGCCGCCGCCGGGCCTGCCGCATCGGGCGCGGCGGCGCACTGATGCCGCGCTATCGCATCGACGGGCAGGAACCGCAGGTCCCGGCGTCGAGCTGGATCGCGCCGTCCGCCGACCTGATCGGCGATGTGCAATTGGGCGACGAGGTGGGCGTCTGGTTCGGCGCGGTGATCCGCGCGGACAATACGCCGATCGTGCTGGGCGATCGCACCAATATTCAGGAAGGCGCGATGCTCCACTCCGATCCCGGCACGCCGCTGACGATCGGGGCGGACTGCACGGTCGGGCACCACGCGATCCTGCATGGCTGCACGCTCGGCGACCGGGTGCTGGTGGGGATGGGCGCGACCGTGCTGAACAACGCCGTGATCGCCGACGACTGTCTGATCGGCGCGGGCGCACTGGTGACCGAGGGCAAGAGCTTTCCCGCCGGCAGCCTGATCATCGGCTCGCCCGCGCGCGCGGTGAAGGAATTGTCGCCGGAGGTGATCGCCGGGCTGAAGGCGTCCGCCGCGGGCTATGCCACGCGGCAGGCGCACTTCGCGACGGCGCTGGAGCGCCTGCCCGACTGATCTACCGCGTGTATCGCGGCAGCACCCCGGCAACCTTGGTGCGCAGGCGGTACACGCTGGTCGACGCGGTGATGTAGAGCGTGCGACCGTCGCCGGCGAACGCCAGGTTGGCGGCGACCTCCGGCAGCTTCAACTGCCCCAGCACCTTGCCCTGCGGCGAGATCACCCGGATTCCGCCGGGCCCGGTCGCCCAGATGTTGCCGCGCGTATCGACCTTCAGCCCGTCCGCACCGCCGCCACCACTCGCCGGAAAGGCGATCAGCACGCGGCGATCGGACACCGCCCCGTTCGCGCCGACCTTGTACGCATAGATGGTGCCGGGAGGGCCATAGTCGGTGACGTACAGCGTCTTGCCGTCCGGCGAGAAGCCGATGCCGTTGGGCAGCTTCAGGTCGGTGATGACCGGCGTCAGCGCGCCCTTCGCGTACCGGAATACCGCGTTGTACGGCAGTTGTTTGGCGGGATCGCGGTCCATGCCGTTGAACAGGCCGAATGGGGGGTCGGTGAACCACAGCGACCCGTCGCGCGCGAAGACCAGGTCGTTGGGGCTGTTCAGCCGCTTGCCCTGATAATCGGTCAGGAACGCCACCGGCCGGTGGTCGCTGCCGACGCGGGCGATCTGGCGGGCGCCCATCTGCGCCATCAGCACGGTGCCGTCACGGTCGGTGACCATGCCGTTGGACCCGATGCTCTTGCCGGCCGGCGGGTTGGGCAGGCCGCCCGAATTGGCGATCAGCTCCTCGACCTTACCGGTCGGGTCGACGGCGCGCATCTTGTCGCCGTTGACGTCGGAGAACCAGAGGCGGCCGTCGTGCCACATCGGCCCCTCGGTGAAGGTGAAGCCGGTCGCCACCCGCTCGATCGCGGTGCCCGGCGCGATCAGCGCGTCGAGCTTCGGGTCGAGCCGCTCGACGCGCAGGTCCTGCGCCGCGGCCGGGGCGGCCACGGCCACCAGCAGGGCTGCGATGATCGTGTTGCGCATGATCCTTGTCTCCCCGTCAGACGGCGTCGGTGAGCAGGACGAGATAATCCTTGTTCAGGACGGTGTTCTCGATCAGCGGCCAGTTGCGTTGATGGATGTCGGACTTGATCCACACCTGCCGCTGCTCCTCGCTCTCATAGGTCAATTGGAAACGGTAGTTGATGCCGGTCGCCGGCGCGGGGCCGCCCTGGATCACGGAGCGCAGCTTCAGCATCTTCAGGTCGACGAACCCACGCCCGCGGAAACTCTGTGCGGCCGGGAGGAAGTGGGTGTGGAAGGCGTCCAGCATCTCCTGCTCGCGCGCCGGATCGACGGCGAGGTCGCAATAGAGGACGATCGGCTTGCGACGGCTGCGCTGGGCGCGAACGACGGCCGGCATGGCCAGCCCGGAGCCGGCCGCGGCGATGAGTTTCAACAGGTTGCGACGATGCATGGCATTCTCCCCTTCGAGTGTCAGCGCGGCCGTGGAGCGGTGGCGGCGGCGTAGGCTGCCTTGGCCGCGAGATCTTTCGCGACACCCACGACCATCAGTTCGAGCGGCGCGGTGCCGGTGGCGCGGATCGCGCGCGGCTGGTCGATGTCGACGGGCAGCGCGTCGCCGGTGCGCAGCGGCGCCGTCTGACCGGCAACGGTCGCCTCGCCGGCGCCGCCCACGACATAATAGACTTCGCTGATGCCGGGCTTGGTCGCGGTGCCGACCGAGGCACCCGGCGGGATCAGCAGGTGATCGACGAAGGTCCACGGCGTCGCGAAGACGGCAGGCTCCAGCGTGCGGCGATACCGGACCGTGCCGGTGCCGCCATCCATCCTCTCCACCGGCTTCAGCTTGCTGCGGTCCAGACGAAGGCTGATGAACTGCGGCACGGGATCCAGCGCGGCGGTGTCACGCGGATCGCCGAGATCGAAATTATCGTAGCGCTTCGTCATGCCGACATTGATGTTCAGCCACTGCATCGGCCGGTCGGTAGGGTTATAGACGCCGTGTGCGTGACCCATCCGGTCGGGTACCGCGGCGGGTCCGGGAAGCGTCGCGGTGCGCCCGTCGATCGTGAACTGGGCATCGCCGTCGAGGATGACGAACATCTCCTCGCACTGGTTATGGAAATGCTGGCCGATGCCGCTGTGCGGGGCGATCACGCCGCGGTGGACGAAGATGAGATTGGTGCTGAGTGCGTCGGGGCCGAGCAGGGGCGCGAAGGCCATCGATCCCGCGCCGGCATGCACGCCGCTGGCTTCGCGGTACTTGCCCGGATCGGTGTGACCGATACGTTCCGCCAGCGTGCGGGAACCTTGGGCGGCAGCCGGAGCGGCGGCGACGATGGTGCCGACCAGTGCCAGCCATCGCGCGACTGTGCGAGCATGCGCCACGTAACTCTCCCCGTCTGCCGCCGGTATGTGCCGGCGTGTGCAGGGACTATATCAAGCCTTTGCAAGAATCATATAGGATATTATGGCATCTGGCGCGCCTTGGTCGGGCGGACCGTGATCGGCTGACGCCCGCGGATGTCCAGAAAGGTCGTCCCGATCGCACTACGGCGCAGCGAGACGCTTTCGCCGACGCGTGGAGGGGCGGCGGTGTTGGTGGACGTGAGGAACGCGCGACCATCGTCCAGCGCGACCCGGTAGCGCCCGTAGCGCAGACGCTCGACGGTAACGATTCGGCCTGTGCGATCCGCCACGATGCTGGCGGCAGGCGGGACGTAGCTGGAGACGGGTGGGCTGGACGGACGGCGCTGTGCCGCCGCCGGGGGGCGGGCTACGGCCGGCTCCGTCGGCGTGTTCCGTGCGTCGTAGCAGGCGAGACGCTTCGAGGGCTCGGTGATCGCGCGACAGTCCTGCGGTTCTGGCAAGGCTATTGGTGACATCACGGCGAGAAGTGCGGATACCGTTTCGAAAGCGGCAGTTACAATCATATACGCGATCCTCTCCTGCCGACGTTGCGGCTCACCGATGCCAGTCTGTTGCAAATCCGGTTGACCGGCAAGCCTGCATCATATCCTATATTATCGGAAACGATAGGCGCCGTCCGAGCGTCGTGGAGGATGAGGATATGATGATCGACCGAACCTATCTGCTGGCGGGCGCGACGGCGCTCGCGATGGGCATGGCCTGTGCCGCACCGTTGCTGGCGCAGGCGGGAGCCCCCGGTGCCCCCGGCCCCGGCGCATCGTCTGGACCGCCGCCGGCCGGCCGCTTCGTGCCGCCGCCGCCGGTGGAGATGTGGACGCCGAAGAAGACGCCCTATGCCGCTTATGACGCGCCGAACCGGCCGTGGTGGAAGCTCGCGGACGTGGTGGCGATGCACAAGGGCAAGGCGAACTGGTCGCAGCCGATCATCCGCAACAAGGATATCGTCGCCGACTGGCACCAGCAGGCGGCGGGCGGCAGGACGCCGGAGCTCGCCTATCCCGACAACCGCACTGCGATCATCGTCTGGAGCGGGCAGTTGCGCGTCAATATGGCCGGCGTCGAGCCGTTCGTCGCCACCAAGGGTTTCGAGATCGACGTGCCGCTGCGCGTGCCGTTCACGCTGGAGACGGTGGGTAACGAACCCGCTTTGTGGTTCGAGGTGCATGCCGCCAGCGACGTGCCGCTCCATCCGGTTGCCACCACGCCGAACCGGCCGAAGGACGTCGCCGGGTTCCAGTACGAGCGTCGCCTGATCTCCGGCGGGCCGGGCACGCACGACGCGCAGAACCGCCCGTTCCTCGACTATTACAAGGATGTGGTCGGCGGCGGCGCGCGGGCGGGGGCGTTCGTCGCGGCACAGCACCTGTTCGTGAACAACATCCGCGGCAAGGCGACACCGACGCCACCGCCCAGCAACCTCGGCCATTTCCACGTCGGCTATGACGAGTTCTGGTTCGTGATGGAGGGCAATATCGATCTTCAGATCGAGGGCGAGCCGCTGATCAAGGCGGCGTCGCCGGGCGACGTGCTGACGGCGAAGCAGGGCCGCTGGCACCGCGCCAGCTTCGGCGGGCCGGAGGGGCAGATGGGCACGCGCGTGGCGGTGAATCCCTATCCGTCGGGCCTCCACGGCTACAGCCTGGAATCGCGCGGACGTCAGTAGCAGCCGGATACAAAAAGACCGCCCCCGCGACCGGATGGTCGCGGGGGCGGCAGAGGGGGCTCTTCAGAACTTCATGCGCAGGCCCAGCGTCGTGAGCCGGCCGATCGGGTTCGACACGAAGCCGTTATAGCCCCATGCCCCGCCCAGAATGCCGTTGGTGTTGCCGTTGTAGAAGGGCGGGTCCTTGTCGAACATGTTCTGCATGTCGACGAACAGCTGCCAGCCGCGCAGCATGTTCTCCCCACCGAACGTATATTGCAGGTGGATGTCGAAGATGTCGTTGTTCTTGACCTTGTCGCCGCCACCGGTGGGATTGCCCACCGCATCGACGGTGATCGGCGCGACCGAGGTGCTGATCCAGTTGCGATAACCGCCGGTGTGGTTCCAGAACAGGTCGGCGGAGAAGCCGCTCCACTCCCACCCCAGTTGCGCACGGTTCTTGAACTGCACCGAGGGGAAGGTGGTGTTGTAGCCCGACGTGTTGAGGATGCTGAACGTCGTGCCGCCACCGAAATTCTGCTTGAACTTCGTGAAGTAGGTGAAGGCGCTGCCGATCGTGAAGCGGCCCATGTCGGTGGCCGGGGTGCGATAGCTGAACTGGCCGTCGATCCCCTCCACGACGAGGTTCAGGGCATTGCGCGAGCTCTGGTCGATCAGGAAATACACCTGCGGCGGAACCGCGCCGGAGATCGACGCGCCGTTCGCGATGTTGGCGAAGCTATTGATCTGGTCCGCGGTGCAGGTGGTGGGGCAGATCGTCAGCAGCGGCCGTAGCCCCGCCGAATTGACGATCGCGCTGGGGCTGGGCGAACTCACGCCACCGATGAAGGTATTGTGGAAGAACGTACCCGCCGCGACGAAGCCCGGCAGGAAACGTGGCGACAGATCCGCACCGACCGACCAGCTCCGCCCCTTTTGCGGGACTTCGTTGGTGAAGCCGCCGCCAAGCTGCCGCCGCAGACCCTGAATGGCGGAGGTGCCGATGACGCAGGTGGTGCTGCCGCACTGCACCCCCGGGATCTGCGCGACATCGGGGTAGTTGGCGATCGGCACGGAAATCTGCGTGCCGTTCACGCCGACGCTGCCCGACGCGTAGAGGTATCCCTGCGTCGGATCGCCGATCACGCCGATCGGCGGCGCCACGAACGAGCGCGAATAGTTGCCGCGCAGCTTGAACCCCTCGAACGGTTCCCAGTTCGCCGCGAATTTCGGGTTGCTGGTGTCGCCGACGTCGCTGTAGCTGTCGTACCGGCCGGAAATGCTGACGTCGATCCGGTGGGCGAAGGGGATGTTCATCTCCGGCGAGATCACCGGGATGTAGAGTTCCGCGTACACCGACTTGATGTCGCGATCGTAGTTGTAGACGCGGAAGTTCGATCCGGTGGTGGTCGGGCCGGTGTTGTTCGACCCGGTGATCTTCTGCGTCTGCTCCTGCCAGTAATATTCGCCGCCGACCGCGATCTTCACCGTGCCGCCGGGCAGGTCGAACAGCGACCCTTGCAGGTCCAGCTTCACCTGGTTGAAGGTGTTGTAGTTCGTGTTCTCGCTGTTGGCGCGGTACAGCTGCCGGATCACGGAATCCGGCGTGCGATTGGTGCCGAGGCCGTTCCACACGTCGAGCGCGTTGGCGGTGGTCAGCGGCAGGTTCAGCGCGATGACGTTCTGGCCGGCGATGTTGGTCGCCGTCGTGCTGCCGCTGAGCTGCGCGGTGCCGTTCAGCGCCAGCAGCGCGCAGGAGGTGCAGAAGCCGTTGACGGTGTTCAGTGCCGACCGGTTCCAGCCGAACGCGTCGCTGAACGTGATCGTCCAGTCCTCCGTCAGCTTGTAGCCGGCGACGGCGGTGGCGTAGATCGAGTCCGCCTGCGACTCCGTCTCGCCGTAATTGCCGTCGGTGGTGGGAAACAGGAAGCTGACGCTTTCCTGCGTCGCGTTCGGCGCGCCGGCGGGGGCGACGAAGAACGGATTGATCTGCCCGCCGCGGCCGGATCCCGGACCGAACACCGTGGCGTTGCTGATCCCGCCTGGTCCGTTGGGGGCGTGCGTCTCCTGACGATTATAGTTCATCGTCGCGGTCACCGTCAGCCGGTCGCCGAAGTCGTTGGTGACCTTCACGAACGAATTGGCACGGAACTGGGCGGGCAGCAGCGTCGCGTAGATGGAGTTGTTGCACGGCGCGTTGCTGGGCGTGTTGGCGACCGTGGTGGTGGCGCCGGGAGAGGTGAATACGCCCGACACGCCGGGGACGATGATCGTCGCCGGGCTGCACTGAAAGCTCTGGTTCACGCTGCCGCCGACCGCGCGGTAATCGCCGCGGCTGGCGAATTCGCGATCCCGGTTCAGCAGCTTCGACTGGTCGCTGTACGATCCGGCGACGTAGACGCCGCCCGTCTCCCACGTCTTGCCCCAGATGAAGTTGCTCTGGAAGTCACGGTAATTGTCCGCGAAGCTGGTCTGGATGTTCGCTTCCAGCCCGTCGAAAGTGCGCCGGGTGATGAAGTTGACGACGCCCGCGACCGCGTCCGATCCGTAGACCGACGATGCGCCGTCCGCGAGCACCTCGACACGCTGGATCGCGCTGATCGGGATGATGTTGGGATCGGTCTGCGAGAACTGGGTGCCGCCGCCGGGCAGGCGCAAGCCGTCGACGATGACCAGCGTGGTGTTCGAGGACGATCCCGCCAGGCTGTGGATCTGCGGTGCGTAGTAGGAGAAGCCGTTCTCGCCCTGCGACACGGAGCCCGCGGTCGAGATCGCGGGCACGGTGTTGACGAGTTGCGAGGCGTTGACGGGTGCTGTCTTCTCGATCGTTTCCAGCCCGACCGAGACGAGGTTGGAGCCGATCGGCGCGACGCCGCGGATGGCGCTGCCGGTGACGATGATGTCGGCGCCGCCGCCGTCCGCGGTGTCCTGCGGATTGACGACGGGGGTCGCGACGGCGGGGCGATCCTCCTCCGCCTGCTCGTCCGCTGCCGGTGTGGGTGGCGTGGTCGCCTGTGGGGCACCGGCCTGCGCCAGTGCGGCTTCGCTCCACATCAACGCCAATGCCAGAGCGGCACCGGACGCAATGATCCTGTGGTTCAGTCCCTTTCGCATATCACTCCCCTTTATGATCACATATCGTATCGTATATGATTCGCTTATGGATATGCCTTCGGAAGCGCGCGGTCAACGCACTCGTATTTTTGTGATTTCTAGGGCGGTCCGGCGACGGCAAACATCCTCATGGGCGGCAATGGCGCGGGACTTGGCCGCTCGTAATTCCCGTGCCGGGCGCGGTTTGGTCGGACATTTGCGGTGACGATCGCAAACTGTCATTGTGAGGCAGCAATCGTTCAACTTGGCCATGCGGCACCGCTGCTTGGCACTAATTTCGACCCAGCCTTCCTATTCACCTGCGGTAGCCCCGCGCCGTTGTCGTACGTTATCAACGGCAGGACACGCCGTGATAACCCCCTGACCGCCGTCGACCGATCGTCGACAGCCACCGCATTTAACGAGGACACGTGTTGGAAAAGGCGCGCCGACGGGCAACGATCATCGATGTGGGCCGGCACGCGGGAGTGTCCGCCAAGACGGTGTCGCGTGTCCTGAACGGAGAGCCGCATGTCAGTCCTGCGGTTCAGCAGCGTGTCCGCGATGCGGCGGCGAGCCTGCATTACCATCCCAACATGCTCGCCCGTGCCCTGGTGCGGCAGCGGTCGATGCTGCTCGGGCTCGTCTATGAGAATCCTTCGGCGAGTTACGTGGTCGAACTTCAGCGCGGCATGCTCACCCGACTGGCGGACACGCCCTACCGCCTGGTGGTGTTTCCGATCGCGTCGATCATCGAACGCAGCGGCGAGGTCGCGGGATTGCTGCGATCGGCGGGGCTGGACGGCGTCGTTCTCGCACCGCCTGCTGCCGACGATCTGCGCATCCTGAACGATCTGGCGTCTGCCGGGATCGCGTGTGCGCGCATCGGGCCGTCGCGCGCGATCGAATTGGCACCGAGCAATATCGTCGACGACATCACGGCGGCGCGAGAGATCGCGACCCATGTGATCGAGCTCGGTCATCGTACGATCGGCATCATCAAGGGACATGCGTCGCACGCTGCCAGTGAGGCGCGGACGATGGGCTATAGTCAGGCATTCTACGCAGCGGGACTGCCGATGCGGCTCGATTTGGTCGAGCAGGGCGATTTCACGCGGGAGAGTGGCCATGCCGCGGCCGAACGCCTGCTGGCGCGGGCCGAAGCGCCAACGGCCATTCTCGCGCAGAACGACGACATGGCGGTCGGAGCACTGCTCGCGGCGCGCGAGCGGGGGCTGACGGTTCCCGACGACCTGACGCTGGTCGGCTTCGACGATTCCGAAATCTCCCGGATCTGCTGGCCCCCGCTCACCACCGTTCGCCAGCCGGTCTTCGAAATGGCACGGGAAGCGACGGACATGGTCATCGCCCAGCTGGAAGATCGTCCGCCCCTGCTGCGGCACGATCATCCCCACGACTTGCTGATCCGGGCATCGACCGCCGCACCGCCACGCTCCTGAAGCTCGCCGGTCTGTCCGACGTTGACAACGTTGACACAGGTGTGCTGGATCGTTCGCGAGCCATAGAGCTACAGGAGGGGATGATGAGGTCAGGCGCGTTGCCTATCGTTGCAATGCTGGCGTGCGCGACCGCGATCGTGTCGCCGGGCCTGGTGGCGGCGCAGAACGGCATCGTCCACCCGGAGGCGTGGCCCAGGATCGCTTGGCCGGTGCGCACCGACGCCGCGGCGGAACGCCGCATCGCCGACCTGCTCGCCCGGATGACCGTCGAGGAGAAGGTCGGGCAGGTGATCCAGGCCGACATCGCCAGCGTCACGCCCGAGGACGTGAAGCGCTATCATTTGGGCTCGGTGCTGAACGGCGGCAATTCCGGTCCGTATGGCGACGATCTGGCACCGGCACCGAAGTGGCTGGAACTGGCGGACGCGTTCTACGCCGCGTCGACGGATCGTAGCGGTGGTGGCGTCGGCATCCCGCTGATCTGGGGCACGGATGCGGTGCACGGGCACAGCAACATCGTCGGCGCGACGCTGTTCCCGCACAATGTCGGGCTGGGCGCGGCGAACGATCCGGACCTGATCCAGCGCATCGGGGCGGCGACCGCGGCGGAAATCCGTGTCACCGGGCAGGAGTGGACCTTCGCGCCGACGATCACCGTGCCGCAGGACGCACGCTGGGGGCGCACCTATGAGGGTTACTCGTCCGACCCGGCGCTGGTGGCGCGCTATGCCGACCGCATGGTGCTGGGATTGCAGGGGCCGGTGAACGGCAAGCCGATGCTCAAGGGGCCATACGTGCTCGCCAGCACCAAGCATTTCCTGGCGGACGGCGGCACGTTCGAGGGCCGCGATCAGGGCGATGCGAAGATCACCGAGGCGCAGCTCCGCGACATCCACGGTGCCCCCTACGGCCCGGTGATCCGCGCCGGCGTGGGCACGGTCATGACCAGCTTCTCGAGCTGGCAGGGCGTGAAGATGGCCGGGAACAAGGGCTTGGTCACCGACGTGCTGAAAGGCCGGATGGGCTTCGGCGGCTTCGTCGTCACCGACTGGAACGCGCACGGGCAGGTCGCCGGCTGCACCAACGCCAGTTGTCCGCAGGCACTGCTCGCCGGCGTTGACATGTACATGGCGCCGGACAGCTGGAAGCCGCTGTACAATTCGCTGCTCGCGCAGGCGAAATCGGGCGTCGTTCCCGCCGCGCGGCTGGACGATGCGGTCGCGCGCATCTTGCGCGTGAAGATGCGGCTGGGGCTGTTCGAGGCGGGCAGACCGTCGTCGCGGCCACTGTCGGGACAGTATAAGCTGCTCGGCGCGCCGGAGCATCGCGCGATCGCACGCGAAGCGGTCGGCAAGTCGCTGGTGCTGCTGAAGAACCAGGGCGTGCTGCCGCTGAAGCCGGGTGCCAGCATCCTGGTCGCGGGCGACGGTGCGGACGACATCGCGCGCCAGTCGGGCGGGTGGACGCTGACGTGGCAGGGCACCGGCCTGACCAACGCCAACTTCCCCGGTGCGACGTCGATCTGGGGCGGCATCGACGCCGCGGTGAAGAAGGCGGGCGGCAAGGCCCAGCTCGCGCCGGACGGCAAATTCACCACCAGGCCCGATGCTGCGATCGTCGTATTCGGCGAAACGCCCTATGCGGAGTTTCAGGGCGACCTGAAGACGCTGCAGTTGCGCAGCGATCAGGTCGGACCCCTCGCGACGATGAAGCGGCTGAAGGCGCAGGGCATTCCTGTGGTCGCGGTGATGCTGACCGGCCGACCGCTGTTCACCGGCGAGGAGCTGAACACCGCCGACGCGTTCGTCGTCGCATGGTTGCCGGGCAGCGAGGGCGGGGGCGTGGCGGATCGGCTGTTCTCGTCTTCTGCGGGATTCACCGGCCGGCTGTCGATGCCGTGGCCGATGTCGGCAAAGGCGGACGGCCCGGTCCTGTACCCGCTCGGCTATGGCATGACCGGGCGTGAGCGAGCGGGCGCGTGGACGCCGGTGTCCGAGGACTCCGGGGTAGCGGCGGTCGACGACGGCGGCGTGTTCTTCGCCGACGGTGTCCCGTCCGCGGCCTGGTCGCTGCACGTCAGCGACGGTGCTGCGGACCAGACGCGGGTGACGAGCGTGCCGCTGGCGGCGCTTGGCGGACGCGTCACGGTGCGCGCCGTCGATGCGCGCGTGCAGGAGGGTGGCCGCGAGTTCGCGCTGCGCGGCGGTGGCGTGACGGAAGTGTCGCTGAGCCCGGCCGGCTCGCGCGACCTGACGCGGGAGGCGAACGGCGACGTGATGACGGTCGCGACGATCCGCTTCGACACCGCCCCCGCCGCCGACGCGCGGATCGTCGCCGACTGCGGCGGTGGGTGCAAGGGCGGGGCGGCGCTGCCGAAGACGCTGCCGGTGGGCAAATGGCTGACGGTGGGTGTTCCGTTGAAGTGCTTCGGCACGATGACCGACGTAACGCGGCCGTTCGTGATCCGGACGACGGGGCGCATGACCTTCTCGCTGGCGCGGGTCGCGCTGGGGACGAGCGCGGACCGGGTGCTGCCGTGTTCGTGAGGTAGGGGGCGACCTCAAGCCGTCGCGGCGCTCGCAATGACGGAATCGCTCCACCGGGCTGGGCTTTTCGGGCGCGAAGGGTGATGGAGCCTTTCGCAATCGAAGGGCGGTAACGATGACGATAACGCGGCGGGCGGTGATGGCGACGGGCGGGCTGCTGGCCGCGATGCCGCGTGTGGGCTGGGCGGCCGACGCGCCGCTGACGAGCCAGCGCCCGGCACCGAAGGACCGCCGCTTCGTCAGCCCGGCGGTGGAGCGCGAAATCGTGCGCGTCGGCCGGCGCATCGGCGATCCCGAGCTGCGCTGGATGTTCGAGAATTGCTATCCGAACACGCTCGACACGACGGTGAAGATGGGCGTCGTCGTCGACGGCAAGCCCGACGCGTTCGTCATCACCGGCGACATCCCGTGCCTGTGGCTGCGCGACTCCGCGGCGCAGGTGCGGCCCTATCTGCACCTCGTCAAAACCGATCCGAAGCTGAAGGAGCTGTTCCGCGGCCTGATCGCACGGCAGGCGCGGTCGATCCTGATCGATCCCTACGCCAACGCGTTCATGGAAGATCCGACCGCGAAGAGCGATCTGGAATGGTCGCAGTCGGACCGGACCGACATGAAGCCGGGCGTCGGCGAGCGCAAATGGGAGGTCGACTCGCTCTGCTATGCGATGCGGCTGGCGCATGATTACTGGTCGACGACGCGCGATCCGCGACCCTTCGACGCAACCTGGGCACAGAGCGCGCGGGCGATCGTCCGCACGTTTCGCGAGCAGCAGCGCAAGGACGGACCGGGGCCGTACCGGTTCCAGCGCAGTGCGCCGCAGCCGAGCGAGACGCTACAGGCCGGGTACGGCGCGCCGACCCGCAAGGTCGGGCTGATCCATTCCGGCTTCCGCCCGTCCGACGACGCCTGCACCTATCCGTTCCTGATCCCGTCCAATGTGTTCGCGGTGACGACGCTGCGCGAACTGGCGGTGGTGGCGCAGGGAGCGCGGCAGGATGCTGGGCTGGCGGCGGACGCGAGCGCGTTGGCGGACGAGGTCGAGCGGGCGCTGCGCGAATACGGCACGATGACGCTGCGCGACGGGCGCAGGGTGTGGGCGTACGAGGTCGACGGGTTCGGAAACGCGGCATTCATGGACGACGCCAACGTGCCGTCGCTGTCCGGGCTGGCGTTCCTCGGCTGCGTCCGCGCCGATGAGCCGCTGTGGCGCGCGACCGCAGCGGCGGCGTGGAGCGACGCGAACCCGTGGTTCTTCCGCGGCAAGGCGGGAGAGGGGATCGGCGGGCCGCATGTCGGCGAGGGGCAGATCTGGCCCATGTCGATCATCATGCGCGCTTTTTCCGCTACCGACGATGCGACGATCCGGCGATGCCTGGCGGTGCTGAAGGCGACGCATGGCGGTACGGGCTTCATGCACGAATCGTTCGATCAGGACGATCCGAAGACCTTCACGCGCAGCTGGTTCGCCTGGGCGAACGGGCTGTTCGGGCAGTTGATCGTGCATCTTGCGACGACACGACCGCAGTTGTTGGGGTGACGCGGACGTCTCCCTCCCCCTGCAAGGGAAGGGAGACGCGCAGATCAGATCGCCGCCAGCGCCTGATCGAAGTCGGCGATCAGATCGTCCGCGTCCTCGACCCCGATCGAGATGCGGACGAGGTTGTCGGTGATCCCCAGCGCCTGCTTGCGCGCGTCCGGCACCGACAGGTGCGTCATCGCCGCCGGGTGGCTCGCCAGCGTCTCGGTCCCCCCCAGCGACACCGCCAGCTTCGCGATCCGGAGCGCGTCGAGGAACCGGAACGCCTCCGCCTCGCCGCCCTTCACCAGCAACGAGAAGGTAGATCCCGCACCCGAGCAATGCCGGTCGAAGATATCCTTCTGCCGCGCATCCTCGATGAAGCCGAGATAGCTCATGCTGTCGACCTTCGGATGCTGGCGCAGGAAGGCGCAGACCTTGGCCGCGTTCTCGCCCGCGCGGCTCATCCGCAGTTCCAGCGTCTCCAGCGACCGCAGCAGCATCCAGGCGGTGTTCGGGTCGCAGATCGTGCCGATCGTGTTGCGCATCGCGCGGATCGTGTTGATCTGCTCCTTCTTGCCCAGCACGCCGCCCGCGACCAGATCGCTGTGGCCGCCGGCATATTTGGTGAGAGAATACACCACGATGTCCGCGCCGTGCTTCAGCGGCTGATGCCACAGCGGCCCGAGGAAGGTATTATCGATCGCGATCGGCGGCTTCTCTGACTTGTCGGCGAAGATCGCATCGCGGCTGGCGGCCACCGCCTGCACGTCGACCAGCGCGTTGGTCGGGTTCGCCGGGCTTTCGAGATAGATCAGCGCGACGTTGCCGGTCGCGGCCTCCTCCAGCACGCGGTCGATCTCCTCGCGCGTCGCGCCTGCCGGGAAGTCGAGCCACTTGACCCCGAACTTGCCGAGGATGCGGCCGATCAGCGTCTCGGTCGCGGCATACAGCGGCCCGGAATGGACGATCGTGTCACCCGGCTTGGTCATGGCCAGAAACAGCGTCGCGATCGCGGACATGCCGCTGGAAAACGCCAGCGCGTCCTCCGCCTCTTCCCAAACGCCCAGCCGGTCCTCCAGGATTTCCTGGTTGGGGCCGTTGAAGCGCGAATAGACCAGCCCCTCGGCACCGCCCGGCCGCTTGCCGGTCACGCCCTCGAAATGACGCTTGCCGGCGGCGGCGTTGGGGAAGACGAAGGTGGAGGTCAGGAAGATCGGCGGCTTCAGTGCGCCTTCGGACAGCGCGGGGTCATAGCCATGCCCCATCATCAGCGTCGATGGCTTCAGCTTGCGGCCGCCGATCGCCTCGACCTCGGCCTTGGGGCTGATCCGCGCTTCGACGCCGGTCAGGTCGGCTTCGGTAGGGGTCGAGGGCGGGGTAGGGGTGTTCGGCACGATCCGTCTCCTTTGCGAAGGATGCTATCAGCCAACCCGTATCGTGGGAAACTAGTTCAACCCGAATTACAAACCGATAAGGGCGATCTGCCGCCCATAGTAGGGCTCGCCGCGGTGGGCCGCGCGCCGATAGGAGAAGAAGCGCGCCTCGTCGGCATAGGTGTCCAGCCCCAGCGCCTCGACCCGCGTCACCCCCGCCTGCGCCAGCCGATGGGCGACATACGCCTCCAGGTCGAAGCGATAATGCCCCGGCCGCGCCTCCGAAAAGAAGCGCTCGTTCGCCCGGTCGGCGGCGGCGAAGCGCGTCAGGAAGGCGTCGTCCACCTCGTAGCTGCGCCGGGCGATGCACGGGCCGATCGCCGCGACGATCCGCTCCGGCTGCGCGCCCAGCGCGCGCATCGCGGCGATCGTCGCGTCGGTGACCCCGCCGATCGCGCCCTTCCATCCCGCATGCGCCGCCCCGACGACGCCAGCCTCGATGTCGGCGAGCAGCACCGGTGCGCAGTCCGCGGTCAGGATGCCGAGCAGCAGCCCCGGCCGGTTCGTCACCAGCGCATCCGCATGCGGCCGGATATCGCCGAGCGGCGCGGTGACGGTGACCGCGTCGGCGGAGTGGATCTGGTAACAGGTGGTCAGCGCCGCGCCCGGCAACACCGCCGCGACGGCGCGCGCGCGATTCTCCGCCACCGCCGCCGGATCGTCCTCCGACCCCAGCCCGACGTTCAGCCCGCCGTGGATACCCGCCGACACGCCGCCGCGCCGCCCGAGGAACCCGTGCGCCACGCCGTCCAGCGACCGCGCCCGGATCACGTCCACACCCGTCATGCGGTCGTTCACAGGGCCAGCCGCATCAGATCGTCCTCGTCCGCCTGCTCGCCGACCATGAATGTATAGGTCCCGACCCGCTCGAACCCGCGCTTCTCGTAGAAGCGTCGCGCCCGGTGGTTCTCGATGAACACCGACAGGTACAGGTCCTGCGCACCCTCCGCGCGCGAGGTTTCGATCGCCCAGTCCATCAGCGTCGCGGCGACGCCGGTGCCGTGCCACGCCCCCAGCACATACAGCTGCCGCAACTCCGCCGATGGTCCGCGTCGCTCCACCGGCAGCGCCGGCGGTCCCAG
This sequence comes from Sphingomonas longa, assembly GCF_016892685.1. Classification (NCBI taxonomy): domain Bacteria; kingdom Pseudomonadati; phylum Pseudomonadota; class Alphaproteobacteria; order Sphingomonadales; family Sphingomonadaceae; genus Sphingomonas; species Sphingomonas longa. Next base: position 237,706 of record NZ_JAFEMC010000005.1, on the reverse strand, counting down.
CTTGGCAAAGCCGGCGGCGACGCCGTCGTCCTCGGCGATGCGGATGCGGAAACCGGGATCACTCAATTGTGCTGCCCAGGCCTGTTCCGACAGGGTTTCGAGGAACGCGGCCAGATCTTCCGGACGGTACAGATGGCCGAACGTGTCGGTGAAGCTCTGTCGGCTCAGCGTGGACAACGCCGCCGCATCGCCGGTCACGGCATCGCGATATTCGATCATGTCATCCTCTGTCGAACGCCGCCGGCACCGGCCAGTTCGTCGCGGTCACCGCCAGCACCTTGAACAGCCGCCCCATCTCGCCGACCAGCCGCATCCGGTCCGCCGCGATCCGCTCCGCCTGATCGGGCGTTGCGCGAGCAAGGGCGGCGGCGCGCGAGTCGATACCCAGCGTCACCAGCCATTCGGCCTGCTCGACCGGTCCCCAAGCGACCGCTCCCGACGCCTGCGCGGCGGCGGCCAGCGTCGTGAAGTCGACATGCGCGGTCAGGTCGTGTTCGCCGGGGTTCTCATACGGGTTGGCGAAGCCGTGCCGCTTCACCGCCTGCAACGTCTCGCCCAGTACCGGCCCTTCGTGCCCGTAATCGACGACCAGCAGCGCACCGCCCTGCTTGGCGATCCGCGCCGCCAGGGTGCGGATGATCGCTACGCCTGCGGGCGACACCTCCAGCACCGACCCCGCCGGCGACGCGCGCAGCGGTTCGGGGATCACGGCGTCCGGCACCGGCTTGCCCGCGATCGGCAGGAACAGGATATCCTGACACGCGACCAGCCGCTCGCGCCACGCATCCGGTCCCTTGACCAGTTGCCGGATCGGCAGCGCGTCGAAGAACTCGTTGGCGACGACGATCAGCGGCCGGTCGGTCGGCAACGTCTCGACCGCGTCATGCCAGGTCGCGTTCGGCAGCCGCTCCGCCTGCATCGCCCGCAACACCGGACTGGTCTCGACCAGATGCACGTCCGGCGTCAGCCCGGCCCGCGCCATCGCCCGCGTCGCATCCACCGCCAACGTTCCGCGCCCCGGTCCCAGCTCGACCCACGCCACGGCGGGTCGATCGGCGCGGTCCCACAGGTCCGCGCCCCACAGCCCGACCAGTTCGCCGAACATCTGGCTGATTTCGGGCGCGGTGACGAAATCGCCGTCCGTGCCGAGCGGGTCGCGTGTCGCGTAATAATGCCCGTTGGCGGCGGCCATGTACTGCGACACCGGGATCGGTCCCGCCAGCGCGATCGCGCGCGCCAGCCGTTCGGGCAGGGCGTCCTCGCTCACGCGTCAGGCCACGCTCTCGACGCCGGCGATCGGCTCGACCCGCGTCCGCCGCTTCGTCGATGTCATGACCAGATACACGCCGCCCGCGATCATCGGCACGCACAGCCACTGACCCATGTGCAGGCCGGTCGCCTCCGCGAACGCGACCAGTTGCCGGTCGGGCTCGCGGAAGAACTCCACCGTGAACCGCGCGATGCCGTATCCGACCAGGAACAGCCCCACGAGCCGCCCCGGATAATAGCGCGCCCTGGTCCGCCAGAACGCATAGGCGAGCAGCGCGAACAGCAGCACGCCCTCCAGCGCGGCCTCGTACAACTGGCTCGGGTGCCGGGCCGGGTCGAGCATCGGATAGGGGACCGTGTGCGGGAAGATGATCGCCCACGGCACGTCGGCGGGCTTGCCCCACAATTCGCCGTTCACGAAGTTCGCCAGCCGCCCGAAGAACAGGCCGAACGGCACCACGCACGCGACGTAATCGTGGATGCGCAGCCAGTCGAGCTTGTGCTTGCGCGCGAACAGGATGATCCCCAGCGACGTGCCCAGCACGCCGCCGTGGAACGACATGCCGCCATCCCACAACCGCACGATGCGCAGCGGGTGCAGGAACATCTCCGGCGCGTAGAAGATCACGTAGCCGATCCGCCCGCCCAGGATGATGCCCAGCGTCGCGTAGAAGACGAGATCGTCGGCATGCCGCCGCGCCATCGGCGCGCCGGGCTGCGCGAGCAGCTTCAGCAGGTACCACCACCCGATCAGGATGCCGGCGATATAGGCCAGGCTGTACCAGCGCAGCGTGAAGAACCCGATCGAGAAGACATCGGGGTGAAGCCCCAACGATTCGAAACGGATATGATCGCCGACGGCCGCGGCGAGAATGGGCAGGATCAAGGCTTCCCCCTCTTGGATCGGGCCTGCATAAAGGTCGGAAACGACAAGACCAAGTGGAGAGAGCGATGCGGACGGAGCTGGATGGCCGGATGGACGGCATGCTCGCGGCGATCACGGGCGAAGGCGGCATGATGCCGCTGGCCTCGGTCGAACGCTGGGGCACGCAATTGCCGGTGATCGCCGCCGCCCCGCCCACGCTCGCCGCCTATTTCGCGCATTTCTGCGAACAGCACCGCGACGCCTGTTTCATCGTCGCGGGCGAGGAGCGGCTGACCTTCGGGCAGGTGTTCCAGACGGCGGTATCGGTCGCGAAGGCGCTGACCGGGCGCGGCATCGCCAAGGGCGACCGGGTCGGCATCGCCGCGCGCAACTCGCCGTCGTGGATCGTCAGCTACATGGGCATCGTCATGGCGGGCGGCGTCGCGACGTTGCTCAACGGCTGGTGGCAGGCGGACGAGCTGGCGGTCGCGATCCGCGACGTCGACTGCGCCCTGATCCTCGCCGATCCGCCGCGCGCCAAGCGCCTCGCCGCGATCCAGGGCCTGACCACATCCGTCGTCGTGCTCGACGACACGCTGCCGCTGCCGCAGGCGATCGCGCCGCTGCTCGGGGGTGCGGAGGGCGAGTTGCCCGATCTGCTGCCGGACGACGCCGCGACGATCCTGTTCACCTCCGGCTCGACCGGCCGGTCGAAGGGCGCGCTGTCCGATCACCGCGCGGTGGTGCAGGGGACCTTCAACTTCCTCGCCTCCGCCGTCGTCATGCTCGGCCTGTCGACGCAGGACGGCAAGGCACCGCCCGCGCAGCATGTCACGCTGCTGACGCTGCCGCTGTTCCACGTCACGGGGGAAGTCCCCTGTTTCCTCCAGAGCTTCGCGATCGGCCGCCGGCTGGTCATCATGCCGCGCTGGGACGCGACCGAGGCGATGCGCCTGATTCAGCAGGAAAAGGTCAGCTATTTCGTCGGCGTGCCGCTGATGAGCTACGAGATTCTCAACCACCCGGACCGTGCGGACTACGACCTGTCGACCGTCTCCGACTTCGCCGCCGGTGGTGCGCCGCGCCCGGAGGAGCATGTCCGCCGCATGGACGAGGAGCTGGGTGGACCCGCGCCGCTGATCGGCTTCGGCCTGACCGAAACCAACGCCGTCGGTACCGGCAACTGGCGGTCGAACTATGTCGCCAAGCCCGCCTCCGCCGGTCGTGCCTCGCCACCTTTGGTCGAACTTGCGATCCTCGACGATGCCGGCCACCATCTGCCGCAGGGCGAGCGCGGCGAGATCGGAATCCGCTCGATCGCCAATTTCCGCGAATATTGGCGCGACCCGGTGGCGACCGCGGCGGCCTATACGCAGGACGGGTTCTTCCGGTCGGGCGACATCGGCTATCTCGACGAGGACGGATACCTGTTCATCGTCGACCGCAAGAAGGACATCATCATCCGCGGTGGTGAGAATATCAGCTGTCAGGAGGTCGAGGCGGCGCTCTACGCCCATCCCGCCGTGCACGAGGCGGCGGTGTTCGGCCTCCCCGATGCGCGTCTCGGCGAAGTCCCCGCCGCGGTCGTCTATGCCGACGAAGGGCTGGAGCCGGACGATCTGACGAAGTTCCTCGCCGAGCACCTCGCGGCGTTCAAGATTCCCGCCCGCATCTGGTACGCCGCCGGCCCCCTGCCGCGGCTGGGCACCGAGAAGATCGACAAGGTCACCCTCAAAACCCACTACCGCGCCCTCGCGGCGGCGGAGGCGGGGTGACACTCCTCCCCCGCAAGGGGAGGTGGCGCGAAGCGACGGAGGGTGACACCCCTCTCGATAGCGGCACACCCCTCCGTCAGGGCTGCGCCCTGCCACCTCCCCTTGCAGGGGAGGAGTGAAGTTGGCGCAGCAAACACTTAAGCCGCGCCCGAAAACCCGCTAACTCCATCCGATGACCTCGCCCGCGACCCCATGCCGATAGACCGCCGCCAGCTCCTGGTCGCCGGCGGCATCGGCACCGGCCTGATCGTCGCGTGGAATCTGTGGCCGCGCGATTATCCGCCGACGCTGGTCGCCAGTGCTGGCGAGACGCCGTTCGGTGCGTATCTGAAGATCGGCGAGGACGGCCATATCACCGTTGCCGTGCCGCAAGCCGAACACGGGCAGGGCATCTGGACCACGCTGCCGCAGATCGTCGCCGACGAACTCGGCGCGGACTGGCGCACCGTGGCGGTGGAGGCCGCACCGCTCAGCCCGCTCTACGCCAACGCGCTGGGGCTGGACGACCTGCTGGAGGGGATGCCGACCGGCGTCACCGCCGCGAACCCCGCACCGATGCTCACCGCCGCCTCCAGCGCGATCCGCCGCTTCGAGGACCCTGCGCGCGATGCCGCCGCGACCGCCCGCGCGCTGCTGTGCATGGCCGCCGCCCGGCGCTGGGACGCGGACTGGCGCGCGTGCAGCACCGCGGCCGGCTTCGTCGTTCTTGGCCGGCAGCGCCTGCGCTTCGCCGAACTCGCTGCCGCCGCGGCGAAGCTGACCCCGCCCGATCCGTTGCCGATCGGGGTGCAGGGGGCGGGCAAGCTGATGGGGCAGGACCTGCCCCGGCTCGATGCCCCGGCCAAGGTCGACGGCTCGGTCAACTTCGCGGGGGATATCCGGCTTCCCGACATGGTCCACGCTGCCATTCGTCAGGGACCGCTGGGCGACAGCCGGCTGGTGAAGGTCGACCGCGCCGCCGCCGACCGCGTGCGCGGGGTGCTGTCGGTGGTGGAGACGCAGCGTTGGGTTGCCACCGTGGCGACGACGTGGTGGGCCGCAAGCCAGGGGCTGGAGGCGCTCGGCGCCCGGTTCGAGACGCACGGCCCGCGGATCGACGACGCGTCGATCGCCCGCGCGCTCGATACCGCCCTCGACGGGAACGGCCACCGGTTGGCCGCGACCGGAGACCTGTCCGCGGTGTTCAGGGGCGCGGTGCTGTTCACCGCCACCTACCGTGCCGCAGCAGGCGTTCACGCCGCGATCGAGACGCCCGCCGCCACCGCACACTACGACAATGGCCGGCTGGAGATGTGGCTGCCGACGCAAGCCCCCGGCGTCGCCCGTGCCGCCGCGGCGCGCGCCGCCGGGTTGGCGGAGGAGGCGGTGCTAGTTCACCCGATGCAGATCGGCGGGTCGGTGGGGCAGGGGCTGGATACGCAATGCGCCGAACAGGCCGCCGTCCTCGCGGTGAAGATCGGTCGCCCCGTCAGCCTGACCTGGTCGCGTGGCGAGGCGATGCTGCACGACGAATACCGCCCGCCCGCGGTCGCGCGGATGGCGGCGCGGCTCGGCGCGGGCGGTGCGATCCTCGGCTGGCAGGCGAAGATCGCCGCGCCCCCGACCGGTGTCGAACTCGCCCGGCGTCTCGTCCCTGGGCTCGGTACGCGGATCGCACAGGCGACGAACGGGGCGGACGCCTATGCGGTCGGCGGCGCGTTGCCACCCTATCGGCTGCCGGTGGTCGCCATCGATCACCACCCCGCCCACATCGGCATCCCGACCGGTCACTTCCGCGGCGGCGCGCATGGGCTGACCTGCTTCTTCACCGAATGCTTCCTCGACGAACTCGCGCATGCGGGCCGGTCCGAACCGGTATCCTTTCGCATCGGGATGCTGGGCGGCGAGCCGCGTCTGGCGCGCTGCCTGTCGACCGCCGCCTCCCTCGGCGGGTGGGAGGGCGGCGTGCAGGGCAGCGGGCAGGGAATCGCCGCGCACGCGTTTCGCGGCAGCTATGTCGCCGTCATGGCGGAGGCACATAGGGGGGACGACGGCCGCCCGGTGGTCGACCGGCTGGTGGCGGCGGTCGATTGCGGGCGGATGGTCAATCCCGACATCGTCCGTCAACAGGTCGAGGGCGGGCTGATCGTCGGCCTCGCACAGGCATTGGGCGGGGCGACCGGTTTCGACCGCAATCTCGCGACGGCGCGCGGCTTCGACGGGTTCTGGCTGCCGCGACTGGCCGATACACCGGACATCACGGTGGAGCTGATCCGCTCCGGCGAAGCGCCCGGCGGCGTGTCCGAACTCGCCATTCCACCCGTCGCGCCGGCCATCGCCAACGCGCTGCATGCCGCGACGGGCTATCGCATCCGCCGCTTGCCGCTAAGAGCCTGAGCATGAACCCTCCCGTCCACGCGCCCGCCGATCATCCGCCCATCGCGAAGCCGCGCATCGGCGTGCTGCTGATGAACCTCGGGACGCCCGACGGGGCGGACGCCAAGTCGGTGAAGCGCTACCTCGGCGAATTCCTGTCGGATCGCCGCGTCGTGGAGATTCCAGCGATCGCGTGGCAGCCGATCCTGCGCGGCATCATCCTGAATACGCGGCCAAAGAAATCTGCGCACGCCTATCAGCAGGTCTGGCGCGAGGACGGCTCCCCGCTCGCCGCGTTCACGCGTGCTCAGGCGGCGCGCCTGAAGGATGCATTCGGGCCGGGCGTGCTGGTCGACTGGGCGATGCGGTACGGCAATCCGGCCATCGCCGAGCGGTTGCAGGCGATGAAGGATGCCGGGTGCGAGCGTATCCTGCTCGCGCCGCTCTATCCGCAATATTGCGCGGCGACGACTGCGACCGCCAACGACAAGGCGTTCGCGCATCTGGCGACGATGCGCTGGCAACCGGCGATCCGCACGCTGCCGCCCTATCACGACGATCCTCTCTATATCGGCGCGCTGAAGACCTCGATCGCGGAGTCGCTGGCGCGGCTCGACTTCGAGCCCGAAACGCTGATCGCGAGCTTCCACGGCATGCCGAAGCGGACGCTGGCGCTGGGCGACCCCTATCACTGCCACTGCCAGAAGACGGCCCGCCTGCTGGCGGATGCGCTCGGTCGGCCGGTGACGATCGCGTTCCAGTCCCGTTTCGGACCGGCCAAGTGGCTGGGGCCGGCGACCGACGAGACGCTGGTGGCGCTCGCGAAGGCCGGTACGCGCAAGGTCGCGGTCGTCGCACCCGGCTTTTCGGCCGACTGTCTGGAGACGCTGGAGGAACTGGCGATCCGCGGCCGCGAGTCGTTCGAAGAGGCGGGCGGCACCCATTTCGCCTATCTCCCGTGCCTGAACGACGAGGATGTGAGCATCGAAATGTTGCGCAACATCGTCTCGCGGGAACTTGAAGGCTGGGTGCGCCTGCCCTAGCGTCGGTACAACCAGAACGGGAGAGGTTGAATGGCACGAGTGGCGATCGTCACGGGCGGAACGCGCGGCATCGGCGAGGCGATCAGCCTTGCGCTGAAGGAAGCTGGCTTCACGGTCGCCGCGAACTATGCGGGCAACGAACAGCGCGCGGCCGAATTCACTGAACGGACCGGCATCCCTGCCTACAAGTGGGACGTGTCCGACTATGACGCCTGTCAGGAGGGTTGCGCGAAGGTCGCATCCGATCTCGGTCCGGTCGACGTGGTGGTCAACAATGCCGGCATCACCCGCGACGGCACGATCCTGAAGATGACCTATCAGGCGTGGAAGGAAGTGATCGACACCAATTTGGGCGGTTGCTTCAACATGGCCAAGGCCGTCTTCCCCGGCATGCGCGACCGCAAATGGGGTCGCATCGTCAACATCGGCTCGATCAATGGACAGGCCGGCCAGTACGGTCAGGTCAACTACGCCGCCGCCAAGTCCGGCATCCACGGCTTCACCAAGGCGCTGGCGCAGGAAGGCGCGCGCGCCGGTGTGACGGTCAACGCGATCGCACCGGGCTATATCGACACCGACATGGTCGCCGCGGTTCCGCCCGAGGTGCTGGAAAAGATCGTCGCCAAAATCCCGGTTGGTCGCCTGGGCCAGGCACACGAAATCGCACGCGGTGTGGCCTTCCTGTGCTCGGAGGACGGCGGCTTCGTCACCGGATCGACGCTGAGCATCAACGGCGGCCAGCATATGTACTGACGATGGCGGCAGCGCGGCCTTGCCGCGCCGCCACCACCGGCACGGCCGGCGGGTCGGCGCAAGCCGAACCGGTCGACGTCGAATGGCGGTGTGGCAATCGTGTGCATTGAGACGGTCGCACGCGATGACATGACGTTGAACCCACCGCTCCGTTCGCCTGAGCCTGTCGAAGGGCATGCGCCTCATCGGTGCTTCGACAGGCTCAGCACGAACGGTCCACGGGGATGTCATCAGGACCCCGCCGTAGAAGACCCCGACGCAAGCCGGGGCGACGTATCCAGGGCGGAGTTAGCCGGGCCAGTCACTGACTACCGTCGGCGCGCGGAGGTAAAAAGCAACCTGAAGTTCGCTTGCACCCGGAGCGGCCTCTCGAACTTGCCAAAGCCGGCGCGACCGGATTTCGGCGCGCAACGCCCGCCTATTTCCCGCCGCCACCGACGATCGTCGCCACGATCGAACTGCTCGTATTGACCGAGGCCCGGTTGCCCTGTCCGCTGTACAGGCCGCGCAGCACGCCACGATCGATCGCCGTCAACGTCGCCGGTGCCCGCGTATCGCCGTCCGGCGTGAACGTCGCAAGGATCGAGTCGCCCGCCGCCGCCAGCCCCGAGCGTCCGTCGGCGAGTCCCCTCATCGCGGCATAGTCGGCGATCTGCGTCGTATCGCGTCCCGCGACACTGGCCGCGTCGATGACGATATAGGCCGCGACGATATCGCGGCGGAACGAGAGCGCGACGCGGCTGGGGCTTTCGATCGCCAGTTCCGGCGGTCCGCCTGCACCAAGGTAGAGCGGCGTGCCGTCGCGGCTGCGGACCTCGGCTTCCACCCAGGCGCGGGCGGCGCCCGGCTCCGCGACGATCCGTCGGACGTCCGCCAGCGACTGCGCTGCGACGACCCCCTGCCGGCGACTGGCGAGCCGGCGTACCGTGACCCGCGAATCGGGGACGATCAGCACCAGCAGGTTCGGATCGCATCCGGGCTCGCCGACGCGCAAGCCGACCTCGTCGGCGATGACACCTATCCTGTCGACGATCGCCTGTGCGGACGGACGCGCGAGGCCGACGACGCCGGGGCACACCGGCACGGTGAAACGCGCAAGCGGGTGATCGAACGACAGCGGCGGCAGCACGCGCTCCACCTTCCGTCGGACCTCGTCCTTGGTCGCCGGACGTTCGCCCGTAACGATGATGTCGGGCGCGGGCACCGTCGGCGGCGCAACTGGCACTTGGGCCGCCACCTGCACCGACAGCATGATCGTGCGAAACATGCTTTCACCCGTAGCGCGCGGGCGTTGACATCGCAATGCAGGCGCACGCACAAGGGGGCCGGCCCCGCCAGGAACCGACCCCCCGCCCCCCAAACGCTACGCGGGGGGTACGCAACTGCCGCAGGCGTTAGCGGCGGCAGTATCCGGGACGATCCGACCGATCGATCTCGCGACCGGCGAGCCCGCCGAGCACCGCGCCGCCCAGCGTGCCGACCGTGCGGTCGCCACGGGTGTCGACGGTGCGGCCGAGCAGGCCGCCGGCAATGGCGCCGATGATGGCACCACCTGCGCCGTCCTTGCACCGCTGACGCCCGCGATAGTCGCGACGGTCGCGGTAATCGCGACGGTCGTAGCCGCGATAGGACTGGCCGTAACCGCGATCGTCGTAGCTGCGATAATGACGGCCGCGCTGCGCTTCGGCAGCGGTGGCGGGGATCAAGGCCGACGCGCCCATTGCGAGAGCGGCAGCGGCGAGGGAAAACTTCCTGAACATGTTTCTTACTCCCGTTTCTGGCCCGTCGGCGGGTTGTGGGCCCGTCGTCGATGAGAGGCTTTTCGCCGATTCGCGTTGAGCGGATACTGAATGCGTCCGTTATCGGCGGTTCAGGCTGGCGGCGCGGGGAGTGTCCGCTATGGCCGGCGGGTGCGACGCTCCGTTCTACTGGCCACGATCGTCCTGTTCCCTCTCGCGGTGCTGCCACGGTGGACGACGCTGGAACGGCGCTCGGTGCCCGCAGGCCAACTCTCGGTCACGGCGGAACGCGTGCCACTCGATGCCCACGATCCGGCGCGCCGACGCGTCGGCTGCCTCGATTATCTGGGCGGTGTCGCCCTGACCGGCAGCGACCGCACATTCGGCGGCTTCTCCGCGCTCGGGGTCCGTGGCGACCGGTTTACGATGATCGGCGACGGGGGGCAGGTGCTCCGGTTTCGGATGGGCGCCGACTGGACGCCGCGCGACATCCTGTTCGAGGATTTGCCCGGTGGCCCTGCCAGCGGCTGGGAAAAACGCCACCGCGACGCCGAGTCGCTTGCGATCGATCCCGTCACGGACCGCGCGTGGGTGGGGTATGAGGGTTATAACCAGATCTGGCGCTATACGCCCGGCTTCCGCCGCGGCGATCGCGGCATCGCGCCGGCGGCGATGCGCGACTGGAGCGACAATGGCGGGATCGAGTCGTTCGCTCGTCTGGCCGATGGCCGTTTCGCCGCGATCTCCGAATCACCACCGCGCGAAGTGGGAGCGCGGCTGCGGATGGGGCTGGTCTGGCCTGGCGATCCGACGCGGACCCGGCCGGCGTTCCGATTCGGCTATGCCCCGACCAACGATCACGACGATCCGTCGGACATGACCCAATTGCCCGATGGCCGCCTGCTGATCCTGGAGCGGGGGTTCACATTGCCCTTTTTTTGGTCGCTCCGCGTCGGAATCGTGGATCTACCGTCGATTCGGCCAGCAGCGCGCGTGCAGGCGCGGCCGATCGGCGTCCTCGCCGCGCCGCTCATCACGGACAATTTCGAAGGCGTCGCCGCTCGGCGGGAGGGCGATTCGACCGTCGTCTGGCTGGTGTCGGACGATAATCACCTGCCGATCCAGCGCACCCTGCTGCTGAAGTTCCGGCTGACCTGCTAGCGGATCAGGCCGGACACGCCGAAAGGCCCGCGCATACCGTGATGCGCGGGCCTTTCGTGACCCTAGGGGACGCGCGTTACGCTGCGACGTCGGTCGTGGCGCGCTTCTTGACGATGTTGCGCTTCAGGCGGCGGCAACGCAGCGACAGCTTGTCGTCGCTGGTCTTCACCAGCCAATTGTCCAGACCGCCATTGTGCTCGACCGAGCGCAGGCCGTGCGTCGACACGCGCAGGCGGACGCCCTGTTCCAGCGCGTCGGAGATCAGCGTGACGTTCTGCAAATTGGGCAGGAACGTGCGCTTGGTCTTGTTGTTGGCGTGGGAAACGTTGTTACCCACCTGCCGGCCCTTGCCGGTCAGCTCGCAAATGCGCGACATGATGACTACCTTATCTCGGTGTTGGCCTGGTTTTCGGGTCGGCCCGGAAAGGTCGCGCTCGTATCGGGCAACGGTCGATCCGTCAAGCTTCCACCCGTGCAACGCTTGTCGACGAGGCGCGTTGTTACGCCATCGAATCGGATGGGAGAGACGAGAATGCGCGCGCTGTTGGTCCTGGTTGCAATCGCCGTGCTGGTGGTCGCCGGTCTGCTCTACTTCAACATCGTCTCGATCGACCAGACGCAACGCGGCGTCGTGCAGGCACCCAAGTTCGAGGCCGATGTCGCGCGGGTGTCGCTGGGTACGGAGAACAAGACCGTGGCGGTGCCGACGATCAACGTCGAGCGTCCGGCGAACGCACAAGCCCCGAACTGAGCCTTGCAGGGGAGGGGACCTCTCGCGCATGACGCCGGCGATGTTCCCGCTCCCTGAACCGATGCGCACCGCGCTCGCCGCCGCTCGCGATGCGGCGGCGGCGGGGGAGGTGCCCGTCGGCGCGGTGGTGATGCGCGATGGCGAGGCGCTGGCTGTTGCCGGAAATGCGCCACGGCGACTGAGCGATCCGACGGCGCATGCGGAGATGCTGGCGATTCGCGCGGCGGCGTCGGTGCTCGGCCGCGAGCGGCTGGAGGATTGCGACCTCTGGGTAACGCTGGAGCCCTGCGCGATGTGCGCGGGTGCGATCGCGCATGCGCGGATCCGGCGGCTTTATTACGGCGCTCCCGACGCGAAGGGCGGGGCGGTCGAGCACGGACCGCGGCTGTTCGGCCAGCCGACCTGTCATCACCGGCCGGACGTATATGCAGGCATCGGTGAGCGTGAAGCCGGCGAGTTGCTCCGGGAGTTCTTCGCCGCACGACGGTGATGCAGGTCTTGGAGAACCCGCCGCGTGCCCCACGCACGTCTTTCTCCAACGGGATCGCAGCGAAACAGCGCCGCTTCCCTTCGGTAATACCCCACCCCGGCGGAGGCCGGGGTCCAATAGGGTAGCGGTTTCCGGAATATTACTCCGGGTAACCCGACTGGACCCGGCCTTCCGCGATGGCTGAAGAGAATCTCGAACCGACCCTCCCAGGGAACCGTACCCCGACCACGGACTTGCGCCCCGATAAGCCAAGCCGCCACCCCGACCCGCGCCGGCCCTACTGCCGCAAATCGTTCTGCGTGATCGGCACGATCTTCACTTCGACGCGTCGATTCGCCGCGCGGCCTGCATCGGTGTCGTTCGGTTCGATCGGCTGCGTCTCGCCATAGCCGCGGGTACCGATCCGCGCCTGCTGCACGCCCTGCGACGCCAGATAATTGGCTACCGACAGCGCGCGGCGTTCCGACAGGGTCTGGTTATACGCATCGCTGCCGGTCGAATCGGTGTGGCCGTACACGTCGATATAGGTTTGGTTATACTCGGCCAGCGTCGACGCGACCTGATCCAGCGTCCGCTTGAACTGCGGCTGCACATCGGCGCTGTCATAGGCGAAGGTGATGCCCGACGGGATATTCAGCACCAGATCGTCGCCGCGGCGGATCACCTGAACGTCGGTGCCGGCGGTGCGGGCCCGCAACTCACGCTCCTGTTTGTCCATGTACGCGCCGATGCCGGCCCCGGCGAGGCCGCCGATGCCCGCGCCCAGGATCTTCTCGGTGCGGTCGCGCCGGCCGCCGACCAGATCGCCCAGCAGGTACCCGCCCAGTGCGCCGCCGATGCCGCCGATCGCGGTCTTGCTGATCGTGCGCTGCCCCGTCTCCGGATCGGTGACGCAGGCGGTGGTGGTCAGCAGCGCGGTCAGGCTGGCGAGCAGTAACGGACGGGTCTTCATGGGCGATTCCCTCTTTTGCGATCTCGGCAGGTGAACCCTGCGCATGCCCCCTTGTTCCGGTTGCGCACTGAACCGAAGCTGACCCCGAAGTCGCCTGACCCATATCGTGACATGAACGGTTGTGGCGGCCGGATCATCCCGGCTAAGGAAGCACCCAAGCCGATGGCACTTCCTCCCTTTCCCTGGATTGATGTCTTCATCATCCTGGCGCTCGTAGCGCTGAACGGCGTGTTCGCGATGAGCGAGCTCGCCCTGGTCTCCTCGCGCAAGGCACGGCTGGAGGCGATGGCCCGCTCCGGCAAGCGCGGCGCGCGCGCGGCGATGACGCTGTCCGCCGATCCCGGCAAGTTCCTGTCGACGGTGCAGATCGGCATCACCCTGATCGGCATCATCGCAGGCGCCTATTCCGGTGCCAGCCTCGGCACGCCGACGGCCGCGCGGTTGCAGATGCTGGGCATGTCCGCGGAAACCGCGTCGACGGTCGGCTATGCGCTGGTGATCGCGCTGACGACCTATGCGTCGCTGATCGTCGGCGAACTCGTTCCCAAGCAGTTCGCGTTGCGCTCGCCGGAGACGGTTGCGGCATTGGTCGCGGTGCCGATGGGTTGGCTCGCGATCCTGACCGCGCCGCTGGTCTGGCTGCTCGACAAGTCGAGCGCGCTGATCTTCCATCTGTTGCGCCTCGATCGCGAGAACGAGGATCAGGTGACGGCGGAAGAACTGCACCTGATCGTCGCGGAGGCGTCGAAGTCGGGCGTGATCGAGGAGCATGAGCGATCGATCATCTCCGGCGTCGTCCGCCTTGCCGACCGGCCGGTGCGCGAGATCATGACGCCGCGGACGGAGGTCGACTGGCTCGACCTCGACGCCGGTGACGACGCGCTGCGCGCCAAGCTGATGGCCAGCCAGCATACCCGCCTGCCGGTGGCGCGCGGGTCGATCGATGCGGTCGAGGGTGTGGTGCAGTCGCGCGACATCGCCGCGACGCTGCTGCGCGGCGAACCGCTCGATCTCGCCAAGTTGATGCGCAAGGCGCCGGTCGTCATCGACGTCATCGATGCGCCGGATGCGCTGTTGGCGCTGCGTCAGGCGGAGGTGCCGATGGCGCTCATCCACGACGAATACGGCCATTTCGAAGGCATCGTCACGCCCGCCGACCTGTTGTCCGCGATCGGCGGCACCTTCGCCTCGGACGCGGACCCCGACGAAGCCCCGCCGGTGGTCGAACGTGACGACGGATCGCTGCTGGTCGCGGGCACCGCGTCGGCGGACGCGCTGGCGGAACGGCTCGGCATCGACCTGCCCGAGGACCGCGACTACGCCACCGCCGCCGGCCTCGCCCTTGCCGCGTTCCGCCATTTGCCGCTGGAGGGCGAAAGCTTCGTCGAACAGGGCTGGCGGTTCGAGGTCGTCGATCTCGATGGTCGCCGCATCGACAAGCTGCTCGTCAGCGCGGTGTAGGGCACGGGGGCTGACCGCGATCGCGCCGTCGGCAGCATTCGAGCGACGGTCTACGTTGTGCCGGGCCCGTCCCGACTTCCACCGTTCAGTAAGTCCGACGCCTGCGGGCTAGTGGATGCCGGGACGAGCCCGGCATGACGAGAGGCGCACGCACTCGATCGCCGGTATATCGAACAAGAGGTGTCGAGGGCGGCAGGACGCGTCACGCTGTCCTACAACCCTCACATCGGCTATACCGCGGCTCGCTCCTTGAACTCGCCGGTACACCCCAAAAGCGCGCATGCCGAAAGATGCGCGTTGGACTAACCTTAGCCTAACCTTCCGATCTAAAGCCGGCCGAACGCCGCCTCGAAACCAGCCCGGTCGCCCGCCGACAGCAGGCGCGCCTGCTCGATCCAGCGATCCCGGCTCATCCGACCCCGGAACGCGCCGAGCTCGGCATCCAGCGCCTCCGCCTCGGCATCCGTCAGCGCAGCGATCTGACCCACGGTCGTGACGCCGAGCTCCGACAGTCGTGCCGCGACTTTCGGGCCGAGACCCTTCAGGGTCGTCACCGGCGCATCCGCCGACACCGGCGTCGCGGCGTCACGCTTGACGAGGTCCGGACCCGGCAAGTCGCCTGCGAGCGTCGCCGGGCTGGCGTCCAGCGGCGCGGCGGCCGGAATCGGCTCGTCCGATAGCGACGTATGATCCGCCGGCTGGGGATCGGCCGGCCGGGGATCGACCGCCAGCGGATCGACTGCGGGAAGGCGATCGGCAGGCGGCGTCACGACCGGCATGGGCTCGGTCGCGAAGGGCTGTGCGGATGTTTGCGACTGCGTCTGGACCTGCTCGACTGCCGGTGAGGGCGGAGGCGGCGTAACGCTCACCTCCTGACCTGCGACAGGCGCAGGCGCGGCCGGTTCGATACCCGCCTGCTCCGCATTGCGTTCGACCTGGATTTCAGCCCGGCGTCGTGCCCGCTTGCGCCGCGCGCCGATGACGATGACCGCCACCGCGGCAAGGGCGATCAGGACGATCAGCACGAGGTGGATCGTCGTGATGACCCCCGTGCCGTCGGGCAGCAGGCTGGAGCCGGGTGCGGAGGTGGCGGCGCTGGTCTCGTTCATAACACCGTGTCTAACCCGCCGTTCCGACACCTGCGAGTGCTAATCCGCGCACACCGCTCAGTCGCCCCCACCGGACCGGCCCGCGCCGCGATCTGCCAGCCGGGTGAGTTGCCCGAACTCCTGCCGCCAGTAATCCGGTGCATCGCCGGCCAGCCGTCGGATATCTTCGAAGCTATATTGCTCCAGTAGAGGGTCGTCGCGCAGCCGCTGCCCGTAGGCCGCGACCGCCACCGCGAAGGCCATGTCCCCTGCCGGTAGCACCGCCCGGCGCAGCGATGCCGCGGACACGGGCCGATCCATCTCGCGCGACGCCCCGCCAGCGGGCAGCTTGTAGCGCAACCGGACATAGGCCATCTCGCCGCCCGACCCTGATCCTGGCGTGGCGGCGGCCCGATTGGCGGCATAGCGCCGCGGTTCGGTCCAACCCTTCGCGCCCACGGGCACGACCTCGTACAGCGCCGTCACCTGATGGCCCGCGCCCATGTCGCCGGCATCGACCGCATCGTTCGTGAAATCCTCGTCCCGCAGCGCCCGATTCTCATACCCGATCAACCGATACTGAGCGACGACGGCTGGGTTGAATTCGACCTGCACCTTCACGTCCTTGGCGATCGTGACGAGCGTCGCGGCCATCTCCTGGCCCAGCACCTTCTCGGCCTCCATCGCGCTGTCGATATAGGCGTAGTTGCCGTTGCCGACATCGGCGATGCGCTCCATCATCGCCTCGTTGTAGTTGCCGGTCCCGAACCCCAGCGTGGTCAGCGTGATGCCGTCGTCGCGGTTGCGCTTGACCATCGCCTCGATCGCGTCGTTGCTGGCCACGCCTACGTTGAAGTCCCCGTCCGTCGCCAGCAGGATGCGATTGACGCCGTTCCTGATGAAGCCCGCGCGCGCCGTGGCATAGGCCAGTTCCAGCCCCTGTCCGCCGGCGGTGCTGCCGCCCGCCGACAGGCACGACAGCGCGGCCTTGACGTAGTCCGCGCTCGACGTGGGATCGAGCACGATGCCCGCCGCGCCGGCATAGACGACGATCGACACCCGGTCGCGGGGGGTCAGCCGATCGGCGAGCCCGGACAATGCCGCCTTCACCAGCGGCAGCTTGTCGGGGCTGGCCATCGATCCCGATACGTCGACCAGAAACACCAGATTGACGGGCGGTCGTGTGGCCGTCGTCACGTCGTAGCCGCGCAGGCCGATCCGCAGCAGCCGCGTATCCGCATTCCACGGCGTCCGCGCGACATTTGTCGTGACGCTGAACGGCTGTGCGGCATCAGTCGGTCGCGGATAGTCGTAGCGGAAATAGTTGATGAGTTCCTCGGTCCGGACCGCTTCCGCCGGAACCGGTTGCCCCTCCTTCAGAAAGCGGCGGACGTTGGCATAGGATCCCGTGTCGACGTCGACCGAAAAGGTGGAGACGGGCGTATCGGCGACGCTGTGGACGGCGGCCACCGCGTTCCCGGCATAGCGTTCGGTGTTGCCGGGGGCACCATAGGGTGCGGGTCCGCGGATCATCGTCGGCGGGATAATAGCCGAGGAAGTGACCCGCGATGCGCCGGTGACGATGATCTCGCTGTTCGTGGCGGCCGGCGACGGGGAGGGGGGCGGTGGCGGTGGCGGCGGTGGCGGCGGCGGCGGTGGGGCGATGGGCGCTCCCGGTGCAAACTGCACCAGGTCGGATCGGTCATCACCGATACGGCAGTGCACCGGTGATCGCGTGTCGGGGTGGCGGGCGATCGTTCTGGTCGCTCCGCCGGTCCGCTGAAGCAGCGACGACGATAACGGCGGCGGGGCCGCCGACGTGGTGACCAGCAGCGAGGCGGCGGCGACGGCGGCACGAAGACGCATGATGAACCCTCCCGGCGCAACGAGTCGACCCGCGCCTCGATGCAACATTGTCACATCGCCGGTAAGCGATCAACGCGTCTCCCGCTCCACCTCGCGCCAGCCGATGTCGGTGCGGTGAAAACCGCCCTCGACCGCCAGCGCCGCGACGCCGCGATAGGCGGCGGCCTGCGCCGCGGCGACGCTGTCGCCCAGCGCCGTCACCGCCACGACCCGCCCGCCGCTCGTCCGCAGCGTGTCGCCATCGGCGCGGGTCCCCGCCTGGAACACGAACGTGCCGGTCGCCTCCGCTTCGGCCAGCCCTTCGATCCGCCCGCCGGTTCGCGGCGCGGCGGGATATCCCGCCGCCGCGACGACGACGGTCAAGGCCGATCGGCCGGAGAAGACCGGCGGCGCAACTTCTGCCAGCGTGCCGGTGGCGCAGGCGAGCATCACCTGCACGAGATCGCCCTCGAACCGCGGCATCAGCACCTGCGCCTCCGGATCGCCGAAGCGGGCGTTGTATTCGATCAACTTCGGTCCGCTCCGCGTCAGCATCAGCCCGGCATAAAGGACGCCGACAAACGGCATTCCCTCGGCCGCCAGCGCCTCCACGGTAGGACGGACGATGGTATCGATCGCCAGCGCCTCGAGTTCTGGCGTCAGCACGCGGGCCGGGCTGTACGCGCCCATGCCGCCGGTGTTCGGGCCAGTATCGCCGTCGCCGACCCGCTTGTGATCCTGTGCCGATCCGAACGGCATCAGCGTCCGGCCGTCGGTCAGGACGAACAGGCTGGCTTCCTCACCGTCGAGGAACTCCTCGATCACCGCCTCGCCTCCGTCGTCCGCAAACAGGTCGGCGATCGCGGCGATCGCCTCGTCCTTCGTCATCGCCACGGTCACGCCCTTGCCCGCCGCCAGCCCGTCCGCCTTGATGACAACCGGTAGGCCGAAGGTTCCCCCCAGCGCCGCTTCCGCCGTCGCGCGGTCGGTGACGCGGATGTACCCTGCGGTCGGGATGCCCGCGCGCGCACACAAATCCTTGGTAAAGCCCTTCGACCCCTCCAGCTGCGCAGCCGCTCTGGAAGGGCCGAACACCGGCACATCGGCTGTACGCAGCGAATCGGCGAGCCCGTCGACCAGCGGTGCCTCCGGCCCGATCACGACAAGGCCGATCGCATGGTCGCGACAGAAACCGACGACGGCGGCGTGGTCGGTCGCGTCCATGGCCACGATCGTCGCATGCCCTGCGATGCCGGGGTTGCCCGGTGCGGCATACAGCGTATCCAGTGACTTGGACTGGGCCAGCTTCCACGCCAATGCGTGTTCGCGCCCCCCCGAGCCCAATAGCAGGACGTTCATGCCAGACCCCTTTTCCGATGAAGCCCGGCTCGTAGCGGAGGCCGTGCCCGGCGACAACGCGCTCGCGCTGTCGGTCGGGGAGCTGTCGATGAAGCTGAAGCGGATGGTGGAGGGCGAATTCGGCCATGTCCGCCTGCGCGGCGAGATCAGCGGCTACAAGCGCGCCGCGTCGGGCCATGCCTATCTCTGCCTGAAGGACGAGGCGGCAGTGATCGACGGCGTGATGTGGAAGGGCGCGGCGTCTGGCCTCGCCTTCAGCCCGCAGGACGGGATCGAGGTGATCGCGACCGGCAAGCTCACCACCTACCCCGGCCGTTCCAAATATCAGGTCGTGATAGAGCGGATGGAGCTGGCCGGTGCCGGCGCGCTGATGGCCCTGTTCGAGAAGCTGCGCGCCAAGCTGGCGGCGGAGGGCCTGTTCGACCGCGACCGCAAACAGCCGCTGCCGTTCATGCCGCGCGTCATCGGCGTCGTGACCTCCCCGACCGGCGCGGTGATCCGCGACATCCTCCATCGGCTGGAGGATCGTTGCCCGACGCATGTTGTCGTGTGGCCGGTGAAGGTGCAGGGCGAGGGTGCGGCGGGGGAGGTCGCCGCAGCGGTGCGCGGCTTCGACGCCTTGCCCGCTGACGGACCGGTACCGCGCCCCGACCTCGTCATCGTCGCGCGCGGCGGCGGCTCGATCGAGGACCTGTGGGCCTTCAACGAGGAGGTCGTGGTCCGCGCCGTCGCCGACTGTTCGATCCCGATCATCTCCGCGGTCGGCCACGAGACCGATACCAGTCTGTGTGATCACGCCGCCGACCTGCGCGCGCCGACGCCGACCGCAGCCGCGGAGATCGCGGTGCCGGTGATTGCCGACCTGCGCCTGACCGTCGCCAGCCACCACCAGCGGATCGAGCGCTGCGCCCGCCGCTATGTCGACTATGGCCGTCAGAGGCTGGACGGACTGGCGCGGCTGCTGCCGAAGCGGGAGGCGCTGCTCGGACCCCAGCGGCAGCGCGCCGACGATGCGGCGCAGCGGCTGGACCGGGGATTGGAGCGGCGCGTGGTTGCGGCGCGGGGTACGCTCGACCGGGCGGCCGGGGCGTTGCGGCCAGCGGTGCTGGAGCGGCAGGTGGCCTCCGCGCGGGACCGGCTGACGGCGACGTGGCGGCTCGTCCAGACGCTCAACCCCGATAACGTGCTGGAGCGCGGCTATGCCCGCATCACCGCCAGCGACGGCGGCGCGACCCTGTCGTCCAGCGCGGCGGCGAAGGCGGCCGGCGCGGTGACGCTGCGCTTCCGGGATGGTGCGGTCGATGCGCGGGTGGATGGTGCGCCCTCCGCACCACGCCCGCGGGTTGAGCGCGGTGGGACCCGCGCCTATGTCGCTCCCGATGCGCAGCCGACGCTGCTCTGATCCGGAAAGTCTCCTGAGATGCTGATGTCCAACACCGACCGGCCTGCGCGCCTCCACTATATGGCGAACGGTTTCCGCGTGTTGTCGCCGGGCGATCACGTCGTCTGCGCGGTGACCGGTGCTCGCATCCGGTTGGAGGACCTGCGCTATTGGAGCGTGGGCGAGCAGGCTGCCTATGCCTCCGCGGCGATCGCCAGCGAGGCGCTTGCGCCGCAATGATGCGGACTTGGTGTATCGCGATGTTGGTCGGCGTATCGACCGGGTGTGTGGGCGCGCCGGTCGTCGTCGAGCCAGACCCCGCTCCCGCGACGCCACCGTCCGCCCAAGCCCCGGTGCCGGCGCCGCGCCTGACGGTCGGCGGACAGGCCATGCAAGGCGGCATCCTGCGTGGCACCGCATTGGGCGGTATACTGACGCTGGACGGTCGGCCGGTGGCGGTCGCCGCGGACGGCGCGTTCCTGATCGCGTTCGACCGCGATGCCGGACCGGCGGCGCTGCTGCTGCTGACTTCGCCGGACGGTACCCGGATGGAGCGCCCCATCTCGGTTGCACCGCGCGACTGGCCGATCGAACGGGTGGACGCTCCTTACCGTGCCGGCAAGACGGACGCCGAGTTCGCGGCACTCCGACCCGGCGAACTCGCCCAGATCGTCGCCGCGCGGGCGATGGTCACCGACGCCAAAGGCTGGCGCCAGGATCTGCATTGGCCCGCGGCGGGGCGACTGTCGGGCCGGTTCGGCGCCCAACGCGTGTATCAGGGCAAGCCCGGCAGCTATCATGGCGGGGCGGATGTCGCCGTTCCCACCGGCACCGTCGTGACCGCTCCGGCGGACGGCGTCGTGATTTTGGCGGCGGCACGACCCTTCACGCTGGAAGGGCATCTGCTGATGCTTGATCACGGTGCCGGCCTGAACAGCGCGCTGCTGCATCTATCCCGGATTGATGTCGCGGTGGGACAACGCGTGCGGCAGGGTCAGCCGATCGGCCTGTCGGGAGCTACCGGCCGTGCAACCGGCCCGCACCTTCACTGGAGCCTGCAATGGCAGGGCGCCAAGCTCGACCCGCTGCTGATCGCCGGCTCACCGCCACCCGTTGCTCGTTGAACGGGCAGGTTCTTCAGGCGTGATCGCCGCATGGGCAGCAAACCCGGCTCTGTAGCAGGTGGATGTGGCTTTCACGTTACACCCACCGTTCAAACTTGAACCCATTGTGAATGCCCGCCTTTACACAAGGCAACTTGTCCCGTCATCTTCCCTTCATGTTCCAATTCGCAGCGCCGACAGGCGTTCGGGGAGGAGCGCTCAGGCATGGCGCGGACTGCAAAGCAGCCGTTGCCGTCGCAGCAAAGGGGATGGCTTCACGTGACCAACAATTTCGATTTCGCACGCAAGATGCTGCGCGGCGGTACCGCGCTACACGCGCTGGCGCTGCTCGGCGCCGGTGTCGGCGCGGTGGGCATGGTTGCTCCGGCGGCGGCGCAAGATTACACGAACGTCACAGCGTCTGGCCGCGTTCAGGGAACAAGCGGCCAAGGTATTGGCGGGGCGACTATCGAGGTCAGGTCGGATGATCAGGGTTTCACGCGAAGCGTCGTAACCGACGCCTCCGGATCTTTCCGGGTCGCGCAGCTGCCTCAAGGCAGCTACACCTTCACAGTCACAGCCCCTGGCTTCCAGTCCTATACGGAAGCCGGCATTCAGTTGACCTTGCAGCGCGCCGCTAACCAGTTCACGCTGCAGCCGGAAGGTGCCGAGGCGGGCGGCGATATCATCGTGACGGCCGGCCGCGTTCAGGTCGCCGATTTTAGCCGCAACACGGTGGGTACTGTCATCAACGTGGGCGAACTGGCAACCCGGGTGCCCGTTGCCCGCGATATCAGTTCCATCGTTCAGCTATCGCCCGGAACGACGGCCGGCGATACGGCATTCGGCAATCTGCCGAACGTATCGGGTTCTTCCGTGGCCGAGAACGCGTTCTTTGTGAACGGCCTCAACGTCACGAACTTTCGGACCGGCTTGGGTGCCGTCACGATTCCTTTCGATTTCTACCAGTCGGTCGAAATCAAGAACGGCGGCTTCCAGGCTGAGTTTGGCCGCGCGACCGGTGGCATCATCAATGCCGTATCAAAATCGGGATCGAACGAGTTCCACGGTGGGATCACGTTCAACTGGGAGGTGAATGATCTTCTCAGCAATTCTCCAAATACTTTGGTACGCGACAATGATGCGCGGGAGTTCGACCGGAAGGATACAATAGTTCAGCTCTCCGGTCCGATCATCAAGGACCGGCTGTTCTTCTACGGTTTGTACAATGCCCGCAACGTGACGTCATCCACGGCCGTGACGGCCTTGGGTGGCGGTACGCTCCAGAACCCGACCATCGTGGGCAGCCAGTATTTTCGCGAGAAGCAGTCCAGCCCGTATTATGCGTTTAAGGTTGATGCCATCATTACCGACGGCCATCGCCTAGAAGGCACGTTCTTCGACACGCGTAATTTGGTTACGCGCGATGTATTTGGCACCCCGGCAAGCGGTCGCCGTTACAATCCTACGACGAACGACCCAGGCGCGTACGACTCGACGACAGTGTTCCGCACCGGTGGTATCAACTACGTCGGTCGATACACAGGAACGTTCGCCCCGTGGATCACAGTTTCTGGTGCATATGGCCAGAACAAGGATCGGGACACGACCGAGCCAAGTGACTCGAGCTTGTCAAGTGTGGTCGATACCCGTGGAGGCCTGAACAACTCTATCGGTAGCCCAATCGCAAACTCGGAGACCAACTACGACAGGCGCGAATTCTATCGCGGTGACGTGGACCTGTTCTTCAATCTCTTTGGGTCGCATCACGTCCGTGGTGGCTATGACCGGGAGAACCTCCGGTCGGACATCGTCACCCAGGCCAATGGCATCGGACAGGTTACTCTCGCCGATGGATCGTCCGACGATCAATATGGCATCACGACGGGGCAGTATGCGGTCGTGCGCTTCTTCCGGAACGGCGGAACGTTCCGTTCCGCGAACGAAGCGTTTTACATCCAGGACGAGTGGTCGATGTTCAACAGCCGCCTTAACGTCCAAGCTGGTTTGCGTAATGATCGTTTTACCAATCGCACGATCGATGGAACGCCATATTATCGGTCCGGCAATCAATGGGGTCCACGGCTGGGACTGAGCGGCGATCCGCTCGGCGACGGGTCGACGAAAGTTTATGGTTCGTTCGGACGTTACTTCCTTCCGATCGCAGCAAGCACTAACAACCGGTTGGGCGGCGCCGAACTGGATCAAGAGCGGGTGTTCCGCTTCAGCGGGCTGACTGCCGCCAATCAGCCGATCTTGGGCGCGCAGCTAACCCCGGATGGCAGCCGGCCGTGCCTGGAAGGATTGGCCGGGTCCTGTGTGATCCGCAATGATGGGCAGCCGGGCGACCCGACCTCGCTCATTGCGGGTAACCTGGAGTCGCAATCTGTCGACGAATACATCATCGGCTTTGAGCGGCGGGTCGGAAAGTTCCGTTTCAATGTTTTCGGGACATGGCGCGATCTCAATGCGAGCTTGGAAGACTCAGCAGTTGATCCGGCGGTTCGGGCCTATTGCACGGCCAACAACCTCAACGGAGCGAATGCCGATGGCAGTACGTGCCAGTCCATCTTTAGCGGCACTCACCAGTACGTTCTGATCAATCCCGGTAACAACGCGGTCGTCACTCTCAGCGATCCGGTTAACGGGGAGACGAGCCTACGCACCGTCGAGTTGTCGGCTGCGGCCTTGGGTTATCCGCGGGCCCAGCGCCGTTACCGGGCAATGACGTTCCAGGTTCAGCGTGACTTCGACGGAAAGTGGGGCGGCGAATTCTCGTACACCTACTCTTCTAACGTCGGAAACACCGAGGGTGGCGTTCGTTCGGATAACGGTCAGGATGATACCGGTGCGACCGTCGACTTCGACCTTCCTGGTCTGGCCGACGGCACGTATGGCTACTCGCCGAATCACCGTGCTCACAATTTCAAGTTGTTCGGGTCCTACGCTCCTACCGAGTGGCTTACGCTTGGCCTTAACGCCCAGATTGTATCACCTCGTAAGTTCGGCTGTTTGGGAACGGTTCCAGCTTCCCGGGATCGGGACGCGTCGCTCTTCTATGGAGCGAACGGGACTTATTGTAATCTGAACTCCGACGGCTCGGTTCGAACCAATCCGGCGGCGCCAGGTGAAGTACTACCTCCGCGTCAGATCGTGCGCCGCGGCACGGCGTTCAATTCGGAGTGGCTGTATAATTTGAACCTTGATGCCACCTTGAAGGTGCCTTCAGATTTGTTCGATGGCTTCCTGCGCGTATCGGTGCTGAACGTCTTCAACATGTCGCAGGCACTCGACTATCAGGAAGTCGGGACGACAGGTGGCGGTGCGCCGCGCGCCGATTACCGCGCGATCACCGGCTATCAGGCACCGCGATCGGTTCGCGTGCAGTTCGGTGTGAACTTCTAAAAACTAGCTTCCGTCGTTTACAAGGGGTCGGCTTGCCGGCCCCTTTTTTTGCCGAGTTAAGCACCGTCGCCGGAGCTGATCCGGGACGCAACAGCGTCCACCCGCCGATGCTCCACCATCCACCCCACGTCGGGATACGTCACCCGCGTCCGGTCGCCGGCCTCGCCGAGGGGCACCACGACCAGATGCCGGTTGACCTTGCCGCGGTGGTGCATGCGGGCCGTGTTTTCCTGGCCGACGTAGCAGCCCTTCGTGAAGCTGACGCCGTTGCATTCGCGGGCGTTGCATTCCAGCCATAACGTATCGCCATTGCCGAGTTCGGCGACGCCTTCGGTCACGCCGAGCGACAGGCGGTGGGCCAACCATCCCTGCGCCGGCTCGCCCGGCTCGCCGAGCCAGCGGCCGCCCAGCGCGGCCTGTCGGGGGTCGGGGACGCCGAGGCTGCCGTCCGGGGACCAGTGCACCGCCAGCGGGGAGCGTTCGATCGTGATCGCGCGGCGGAGGCGGTACATCGTCAGTCGCTTCGCCAGCGCGTCGGCTTGCGTCGCTTCGCAATCGATCAGGACCGTATCCTGGCCGCCATCCCACAGGAGGAAGTCGAACAGCGCCTTGCCCTGCGGGGTCAGCAGCCCCGCCCAGATCGGTCGGTCGGGCGCCAGCGCGGCGACATCGTTGGTGACGAGTCCCTGCAGGAAACCGCGTACGTCGTCGCCGGCGATGCGCAGCACGGCGCGATCCTCCAGCATCCCCGGGGTGGTGTCTGTCATGGCACCAAGGTAGGGAGCCGCAACCGCAAGCGAAACACCCGAAGGAGCCCCGCGCGATGGCGACGATCGACCTGAAGCTGTCCGGTGGCACCGTCCATCTGCCCGGCGGTCCCGCCAGGGTGGATGTCGGCGTGAGGAACGGCCGCATCGTGGCGATCGGCAGTATCGGCGATGCGGGGCGCACGATCGACTGCACCGGGCTGGACGTGCTGCCCGGCGTCATCGACACGCAGGTGCATTTTCGCGAGCCCGGCCTGACGCACAAGGAAGATTTGGCGAGCGGCAGCCGCGCTGCGGTGCTGGGCGGCGTCACGGCGGTGTTCGAGATGCCCAATACGAAACCCAACACCGACAGCGCGGCGGCGATCGCCGACAAGCTGGCGCGGGCGGCGGGTGCGCCCGGATCGGGATCGACCGGCGGTGCGATGTGGTGCGATCACGCCTTTTACGTCGGTGCGACGAACGCCAACGCGGCCGAACTCGCGGAGCTGGAGCGGCTGCCGGGCACGGCGGGCGTCAAGATCTTCATGGGCGCATCGACCGGCGACCTGCTGGTGTCCGAGGATTCGTCGCTGGCGGATGTGCTGGCATCCGGCCACCGCCGCGTCGCGATCCATGCCGAGGACGAGGCGCGGATGCAGGCGCGCCTGGACCAGCGGGTCGCGGGCGATGCGTCGTCGCACCCGGTCTGGCGCGACGACGAGAGCGCGCTGCTGGCGACGCGGCGTATCCTCGCGCTGGCGCGGGCGGCGCGGCGGCGCATCCACGTGCTGCACGTGACGACGCCCGCCGAGCTGGAATTGCTCGGCCAGAACAAGGACATCGCGACGTGCGAGGTGACGCCGCAGCACCTGACGCTGGCGGGGGAAGAGGCGTATCCGCGGCTCGGCACGCTGGCGCAGATGAACCCGCCGATCCGGTCGGGCGCCCACCGCGACGGGCTGTGGAGCTGGCTGAACCAGGGCGTGCCCGACGTCATCGGCTCCGATCACGCGCCGCACACGCTGGAGGAGAAGGCGAACGCATATCCCAATTCGCCGAGCGGCATGCCGGGCGTGCAGACGCTGCTGCCGCTGCTGCTGGATCATGTCGCGGCGGGGCGGATGACGCTGCAACGGCTGATCGAGCTGACCAGTGCGGGCGCGCAGCGAGTATTCGGCATTACCGGCAAGGGCCGGATCGTGGTCGGATACGACGCGGACTTCACCGTCGTCGACCTGAAGAAGCAGTGGACGGTGGAGCAGCCGTGGCTGGCGTCGAAGGCGGGCTGGTCGCCGTTCACGGGCATGACGCTGACGGGGAAGCCAGTCGGCACGATCGTCCGCGGCGAGACGGCGATGTGGGAAGACGAGCTGGGCGCGGCCCCCGCCGGCAAGCCGATCCGGTTCGACGCGGTCGAATTCGGCTGAACCGGCTCGCGGTGCCGCGCGATAGGGGGTGCGAGGCGCGTCGGCCCGCGTGGCGTGGCGGAAAAAGCCTCATGTTTTCAGGTCCCGGTCTTGGAAGGTTAGGCTAAGGTTAGTCCAACGACGCATGTCCGCGGTCGCCTCGGCTCGTCGAGGAGGTGGTGTCGGACAGTTGAAAGAGCGGTCCGGCGAGTGGACGCCTGACGAGCCCCGACGCCTACGCTCGATCCCGTCTGTAGGACAGGTCAGCCAGTGGTTTGTTGGATGTGGCTGATGCGGGCGTTCCGCAATCGGCGGTGCGACGCGCGTGGTCGGCTCGGCGGCGTCCATCCTGTGCCCGAAGTCGGTGCGCGAGCTAGCCGGCAAGCGGGCTGGAGAGCAGCGTGGTGGGGTCAGGCCCGATACTGGTCGGAGGTGTCGCTCCCAGTGCCGCTGTTGCGCACTGCGAACCGGCTTGGCGTTCCTGTTGGACCGGTTTGGGTACGGCATGGAACGCACCGCCTCGCGCGGCATGGCGGCCCGGCGATCCCTGCGGCGTTGCTAGATCGCTCCGGTCGAGCGAAGGTTCTGTTTGCCGATCGCTGTCCGGTGCCAGCGACGCGGGACGTGCCTGTGGTGTCGGCGCGGCGGTCGGGCCGGATCGTTTTCTCGGCTGGTGTGGGATGATCGGCGTAGTCGCGGCGTAACCCTCACGTGTTCGGTGCTTCTGTCCTTCAGACCTGTGCTGGTCGGGTGCGCCCGCGTAGGCGGCACCTCGATCCTGGGCTGCACTGGACTCGCGCTTTCGCGGGAGCACGGGGAATGTTGGGCAGGTGGCCGTCCCGTTTTTCAGTGGATAGCGTCGCTGAATGCTGGACCCCGATCAAGCCGGGGTCGCTCATTCCTGGAGCGACGGGGAGGGCGGCAAGACCCACGCCGGACCTGAACGTTGACCTCGGCCGCTCAGCCCGCCAGCCGTCGCTCGATCGCGGTCCATAGTTCCGCCACCGCGCGTGCGGGTGGGCTGGACGGAGCGAACGCGCCGAGCGGCTGGCGGCGCGTGGCCATCGCCTCCACCACGCTCGCCATCGGGATCACCGGCCAGTCGGGATCGGCGGCGAGTGCGGCGTTGTGGACGCTGCGGCGGCGGTCGGCCATGCCGAACACCGGCAGCATCGCCGGCCGCCGGCCGCCACCGCGATCGAGGTGGAGCACCATCTCGTCGAACGCGCGGCGCGAAAGGGGGGAGGGGATGACCGGCGCGATGATGAGCGCGGCGGCGCGAACGACCTGCTCTGCCGTTTCCGTCAGCCCCGGCGGGCAATCGAGGATGACGCGATCGTACCGACCCGCGAGCGTTTCGAGCAGCCGGTTCAAGCGCTTGCGCTTGCCCAGCCCGTGCAGCAGCAGGTCGAGTCCACGTAACGACGTATCCGCGGGCAGCAGGTCGAGCCGATCGACGGAGGTGCCGACGATCAGCGCGTCCGCCGACACGTCCCGCGCGAACACCGCCCGCGCCTGCCCGTCCAGCGCGCGGTCATGACCCAGCAGGAAGGTCGAGGCACCCTGGGGATCGAGATCCCACAACAGGGTGCGCCGCGCCGACAGCGTCGCCGCGCACCATGCCAGATTCACCGAAAGCGTCGTCTTTCCGACGCCGCCCTTGGGACTGTAGACCGCGATCGCCTGCATGGCGGCAGCCTAGCCGCGCGCCGGTGTCTCCGCCAGCGCTCGCAGCGGTCGGACTGACCAGCACCCGGACGGGATCAGAACGGCAGCCAGCGGCTCTTGTGCGTGAAGTTCATATACCCGACGTTGACGCCCGCGCGCCAGCCGACGCCCAGCCGGATCGGGATCAGGACCACGTTGCCGCGCCGCAGATAGGTCGCCGCGAAGCCGCCGACGAGGTACAAACGCCCCTCCGCGCCCGGGAAGCGGTGGAACAGCTCCTCCGTGTCGTACAGATTGTAGACGAGCACGAACACCTTGTTCGCGTCGCCGCCGACGTCGAAGCCGACCGAGGGGCCGGTCCAGTAGACCGGCTGCTGCCCCTCCACCTTGTGCGTCATGACGCCCGATCCGTAGCGCACGCCGACGACGAACGCGCCCGAGGCTTCCCGCCCGGCGATATAGGCATTGGGGCGGCCCTGCTCCTTCAGCACCTTTTCGAGAATGCCGGCGAGACCCTCCGCGCCCTTGCCGAACACACCCTCCCCGGCGGCGAGCAGGTCATCGCGCTCGTACGTGTCGGCGGCGCGCGTGGTCGCCTCCTTGCGGGCCTCGGACGCCGTGACGGGAGCTTCGACGGGGGCGGTGGATTGCGGCGCGGTCCGCACCGGCGGAGGCGCCGGCTGGGTCGATCGGACTGGTGCGGACGGCGACGCCGCGGGCGCGCCCGGCGCGAGATCGCTGTCGATCGCGCTGTTCGGGTCGATCGTGCGCACCTGCGCCGCGACGGGCGATGCCGCCAGCGACAGGGTCGCCGCCGCCGCCATGATGATCCAACCGCCCCGCATAACCCGAACCCCTGTCTTGATCGCAGCACGTTAACCAACCCGCGGCTTGCCACGCAATGAACGAGTCGCCGAACCGATGCGCCAAACGGTTGATCGCCGCCGCGACGCTGGCTATAGCCGCTCCACTGCCGCATCCGGAGACGTGGGTGAGTGGCTGAAACCAACGCTTTGCTAAAGCGTCGTACGGGAAACCGTACCGAGGGTTCGAATCCCTCCGTCTCCGCCACGTTGCGTCCGCGTGTGTTCGCTAGTGGCACGGGTCGGCCGCCATCCTCCGGCAATCACTGGTTAGATGTGTATCGGCGTGCGCCAACGTGCGGCTGTGTTCAGAACTTCCAGTAGGGTCGCGAGTAGGGTCACTTAGGTGACCCCACCCGATCGACGATCAGCCTGCGCCAATGAAGCCGGCCCAGGCTTCCATCAGGCCGAACCGCTTCTCCAACACGTCGCTCCGGCGATAAGCACGCTCAACCGCCGACCCGACGACGTGAGCCAGAGCCTCTTCGACGATCTCCCGCGGATAATCGGTCTGCTCGGCTGCCCAAGTGGAGAAGCTGCTGCGGAAACCGTGAACCGTGTACTGGCCGAAGCCCATCCGCCGAAGCAGTTGAAGCATCGTCATGTTGGACAGGGGCTTGTGCGGCTTCATGCCCGGGAACAGCAGGCCGGACCTCGAGTCGAGACCGGCCAGCAGGCCGAGGGCCGCCCGAGAGAGCGCAACCCGATGCGGACGCTTCATCTTCATCCGGTCGGCCGGAACCTGCCAAACTGCTTCGTCCAAGTCGATCTCTTCCCACCTGGCTTCCCGTACCTCAGTGGTCCGCGCCGCCGTCAGGATCGTGAGTTCGAGCGCCCGCGCACTGAGTTCCTCGCGCCGATGCAGGTCCAGCATGAACCCAGGCAGTCTATTGTAGGCCATCGACGGCTGATGCCGCTTCGGCGCCGACGAGTGGCGGTGGAACAGGTGCGCGAGGTTGCCCTGCCACGCCGCGGGGTTGTCGCCCGTCCGCAGCTTGCGCGCCTTGGCGGCATCCAGCACAGCTTCGATACGGCCACGCACCCGACTTGCCGTTTCCGGTTTCGCCGACCAGATCGGCTGCAGGGCCTTGCGGACATCGTCGATGTCGACGGCGGCAACGGGCTTGTCCCAGAACGCCGCGCAGTAGGTCCGCAGGGTATTCTGCCACTGCTGAGCGTGTTTCGCATTCCGCCAGCCAGCACGTCGATCGGCGATGACCTCGAGCGCGACGTTGCCGAACGACGGCGCCGCGACATCGATCTTGGTGCTGGACCACTCAGCCTTGGGGTCGAGGCCCTGCTGGCGCAAGCGAGCTCCTTCCAGTGCGCGCTGCCGGGCTTCGGCCAACGACACCACCGTTGAGCTGCCAAGACCGAGTTCCCGGCGCTTGCCGTGCCAGTTGTAGATCAGCGTCCAACTCTTAGAGCCGGACGGGGTAACCCGCAGATAAAGGTTGTTCCCGTCGGCGTGCAGGCCGGGCTCCATCGCCCTGCTGATGCGGAGCGCGGAGAGACGATTGGTATGTTTTGCCACTTGGTACCTCAGGCCGTGGCGCGCTGGAGCATGGCTTCGAGGTCGGCTCGCAGGATGAGCGTGCGCAGTCCAACCTTGGCAGGCTTCAGTTCTCCTGCCCGGATCAGCTCGTAGAGCTTGGTCCGGCTCAGGCCGCAGAGCGCAGCGGCTTCGTTGATCGAGAATGAGATACGGTCGGTCACGTTTGCCTCCAGTTAAAGGAGGCGTCCAAATACGCCCACGAACGTGGGCGACTAGGTACTACGGCGACCGTATCCAGGACTTGATGTTCGGGGCTGCGCGGGCTCTTCGCCCAGCCCCGAGGCTACCTAAGCGCGACTGCCGAGCAACTCGGCCGTCTCCGCGATCAGGTCATCCAAATCCTCGAGGATCAGCGCCTTCTCACCGGCTTCAATGTCCGGCTTTTCGATGTCGAGCCGCCACATGATCGCCAGCTTCTGGCGGACGGCTTCGAAGGACGGGGAGGGCAGGTCGAACAGCTCGGCCTCCCGATCTGCGAGCTCGCGTTCGATCGCGTCCACCTCGTGAGGCTGAGCCTCATCCAGGCGCTGGTTCAGGGCATCGTACTTCGAAAGGGCATTGCGCCACCGGCGGGCGCGATTAGCAGTGGTCGTAGCCACAGTCGTCTCCTCATTAGACGGTTGGGGTCAGGGCCTGGGCGAGGTTGCCGCCTCGCTCAGGTCTGCTGGGTGACTTAGGAGTCCGTGACTCCTGCAACAAGAACGCCGATGTGGGCGCGGAGGTCCGGCGGTCCGAGCGGCTAATCCAGGATATGAGTGCCTAGGCTCATAAAACCAGGTTATCTTCTGAAATGCCGATCCGGGAAGGCGTGTGGCTAAGCTCGACCGCCTTAAGCGTAAATTTTATATATCCTGGATATATATCTGAATGTCAGAGACTGAAATTCAGGTGTCCTAGACTAAGAAGTTTTCAGTTATATGGCGACGGGCTTCTCCATTATCTGAGCAATTAGTTATTGTTTTTCGGCATCGAAACTGCAACGGCAGCCCCTATAGGCAAGGGGCTGCCGTTTGTGATCGCTTCGTTTAAGCCGATCGTGCCGCGTTAGCCAAGCCCATCACCTTCGTTAATCCCCGCACAACGAAGTCTCCAACCGGGTTGCGGCTCACCTCGAAGTCGAGGTCCTCGAGCATCTGGACGAACCGCTCGAAGGAGACAGGCTTGCCCCGACCCACGTCGCGCATGTGGAACGCGTAATCATCGTACACCTGACGACACGGCGCCTCACCGACACCGGGAGCGTAGCCCCGAGTGTCCTCAAGGAAAGCGTGAACGGAATTGTTGATGCGCCGCATGCTGCCCATCCGCTTATCGTGACAAGCGGGCTTGGTATAACCACGCTGATCCAGAACCCGATGCAAGCCCTCAAGCGCCCACGCGGCGATCGCCTCGCGCTCCTCGGCAACGATGATCTCGGCCAGGTTCTCGATCTTGTCCTCGTCGCGGACCGGCTTGTTGAAGTCGAGGATCAGCCAGCGGCGGATGAAGCCCCGGCTGGAGTCCTGCGAGATCGGCAGATAGTTCGACGCGAACCAGTGCGCGCAGACGGGCCGGAACGAAAACCCATCCTTGCCCTTGAACTCGGTTTCGATCGGAGATCCCTCAACGACCTCCTTGAAGACGTCTCCACCGATGGTCCCGTTCTCCGGCAGCTCTCCACAGATGTTCGCTGCCGCCCCAATCAACCGCGTGGGAGCGAAACGCTCGGCCCACTTGGTAGGCTTCAACTCGGCAACCGCGTTAGGCGGCAGCAGGGCACGCAGAATGTTGAGCAGCACCGTCTTCCCCGTTCCGGAGCGTCCGAACAGGAGAAACGCGCGCTGGAAGCGCGGAGCGATCTTGAACAGAGTCACGGCGAACATTTCCTGCAAGGCCATCATCCTGTGCTCAAAGTCGGGTTCGTGGCCCCAGCATGACGTCAGGTACTCGAAGAACCTTGCGGGCGCTGACGCAAGATCGCGGTTGTAATTGAAGGGCAGCGTGAAGGTGGCACCATAGCTGGGATTGTGCTCCCGAACCACGAGGTCCATCTCGACGAAGCCGTTGGCAAAGTTGATACCTGCCACGTCTCCCGAGTTCAGCGGCCTCTGGCACATCCGACGGAGTACATTCACGACGGCCGCATAGTCACCGTCGCGACGAGCAAGCGGCGTTCCAGTGACGCTGTTCGCAACGTGCATATACACCTGGTTGTCGTCCAACGCCTGAAAACAGGATCCGGACCACTGCCAAAACTGGCCGGCGTCATGCCGCAACTCCCCTTCCGTCTCCATGCTCTCGAGTACACATCCGGCAATGGTATAGTGCGTCTGCTCCTGATCCGGTACGTTGCCGTTACGGATACCGTTAAAGAGCTTTTTCAGCACAGGCTTACTGACCTTAACGCGGCAGCGTGCGCTCATCATATTCATCATCGCGTCGAACATTGCGTCGGAGACGTGACGATCCATAGCCGCCTTGGACGTCAGCTGTTCAATGCACTGAACGGTCTTTGCGTCGCTGTCCGGGTCCTCCATCATGCAGGAGACAAACCATTCCGTGGCCTTGTCATGATCCAAAGAAACGGGAGCAGCGCGCTCCTGGATTGCGCGGATCGTCGGGTGGTCCTGCCACTCCTGGGGAAGCTCGATGTCCCAGCCGCGGGGAAGGGTGCGGCCGATCTCCAAATCCCGAGCCAGGAACTCCAGCAGCTTGGCGACGCCCTTCTCAGGGTCCATCGCGTCGCCCGATACCTTGGCGGTGAACGCCTCGACCCAGTGATACATGTGCTGGATCGCCTCGAACAATGAGAACGACCGCGACTTGTCGATGCCCATAACCACGCGCGACAGGTATCCCGCATGACGGATCATCTGCACGTCGCGCTCGCCAGCGGCGATCACGTCGAGCGGAGCCGATCGACCCCCGGCGGCGAGGGAGTAACCCTTCACGCCCAGGCGATTGCGAAGCCGGGCCTCGATGTCGACACCGAGATCGGGCAGCTGGTCGAGAACCTCCCAAAGGTGGGTGTTGCTCTCGTACGGACGGCCGGTGTCGGGATGGATCGAGCCGGGCAGTACGACCTGGTTGCCGTTGCCGAGGAACTCCATCAGCATTTCGCCGTCGACGCCGCGGAGCTTGAAATTCTTCTGGCCCTGGAAGCGGTAGGCGAGCGCCATCCCCTTCTTGCCGACGCGCTTCCACGGCGACGTCGGCAGAATGTCGAGGAGAGCCGCGGTGATTTCCTCGTCCACGGTGTCGATGTCGATGATCGCGACACCGGCCTGGGGGCCGAGCGGTAAACCAATGTTACCGTGTGCGAAGGACGAGAGCCAGTGCTCGCGAACCTCGTTGCTCGGCATCTGGGTGGCGAATGCAGACCACTGAATGATGGCCGGACGCTTCTGACGGGGCAGGAGCGGAATGGCGGGAAGTCCGGCGGACCAATAGTACGGGGCAAGTGTGTGGAAGATAAGGTCGGTCACTTCAATTCCTGATTGCTGTTGTCCTTGATGATGGGCCGGCCGGGCCGCGGCGGGATGTACTGATCTCCAGACGCCGGGCTAGACCTGCCGGCACTCGTATCCAGGATACGGTGCTCGCGGGTGAGCGGTGATCCTGCCGCCCCGCTGTGCATCGGCGCCGAGGGCGGCAACTTGAACCACAGTCAGCGCCGGAGCCTTGGGGCGGGCGAAGAAGGGTACCACCTGTATTTTCCGATGCGGGTTGTGACCGTCGGTAACTACCGCTTCTCTTCCCCGATACAAATTGAGCCGAACGGGCGTCCGCGCGCCAGAGCGTGACCCGCCTCATAAGGTGGAAAAAAAACGCATCGGGAGCATTGACCTCTCGCTGATGATGTTACATACATTGTTAATCGGATCAGCGGAGTAAGTGATGATTACCCACCATGCACAAACACGGATGCAGCAGCGCGCCATTCCGGCTTTGGCGCTGGAGCTGTTCGAACGGTTCGCCAGCTCGATGCGCCACAACGGTGCGGACGTGTTGTTCTTCGACAAAGCCGCGCGCAAGCGCATCACCAAGGCGTTCGGCGGACAGCGCGCCTGCCGGATTATAGAGCCATGGCTGGGTACGTACGTGGTCAGCGAGAACGGCGCTGTGGTCACCGTCGCGCACCGAACGCGCCGCCTCAAGCGCGACCACTGATCCAGCTTTTCACAAATTTCACCAGAAGGACCTTAGGCACCGTGCATTTCAAGCAGATCCTGCGAACCAACCCCACCAGCGGCCGCGTGGAACGTCCCTGGCGAAATCGCGATCGCGAGTTCGTGCTGGGCGACCCCGCCAAGGGCGAAGACCGGCATCATGATGCGCAAGCGACGAAGGTCGACAACTACGGTGAAGCACTCGAACTGGTCGAACGCGGGTTCTCGATCCGGATGTCCGACGGCAAGGCGCCGGCATCGCTAGTCACCCCGGCGTCGCTCACTTTCGTAGACGAACCCGTAAAGACGCTCGATGAGCTCTGGGCCTTCACGATGCCTAGCGTTCCTTTCTCGTTCGATGACGTCGAGCAGGATGTTCGCAAGGCGCTACTCGTACAGGCGGGCGAAACGTATTGGCTGGCTAATGCAAGAGCGGCTGATGCGTTTATCGGCTTCCCGCTGGACATCGACGGCGTGGACCATGGCGAGCAATTAGAGCAAGTCGATCTCGACCAGTTCAACTTCGCTCGAGTCATAAAAAACGCCTACGAAAGCGCATTCCGCGTTGGACATAGCTCGCTCAGTGACGAGGATGCTGACGAGCTGGAACTAATCGTCGGGGCGATCACCGGCGGTGCGGCGCGCCGATACCGAAACCCCGCGGATGTACCTGGTAGTCCACTCCGGCGAACGATGCTTTCCGCGTATCTACGCTGGAAGCTGTCGGCTGGGGCGCTGTTCGACAACAAGCTCGACCAGAGCGCGGTCGAGAGCCTGGCTGTGCTGGCGGACATGTCGGAGCAGGCAGTGCGCAATTCGCTGAACAAGGAGGGCCTTAGCCCGGTCAAGGGCAAGATCGACTACGATGCGGTGATCCGCTGGTTAGAGCAGCGACGCGATTTTGTGCCGCTGCGGGAGGAGGAGCGGCCAGAAGCGCGATCGACATGGGACGCGATCCATCACCTCCGCACGCAGCCTCTACCAGCTGCGTTCGACACAGTCCGCAGCCGCAACCTCAGGGTGAATGACCATCACGCGCTCGCCTCGGTCGAGAAGCACATCATAACGGCCGTGAAGCAAGACGGGGCGCCAGCACCAGAACACCTGAGATCCTATGCCCGCCACTTAAGCTTGGCGATCGACACCTTTGTGCTGAAATTTGACGACGCAGTCGCCCGAGCGCCCGGCTGCTGAGCTGCACCAATTTTACATCAACAGGAATAATCGAAACCGTGCGCACGACACCCAATCTCTTCCCAAAATTTATGCCTGCCGTCTGTCAGCTTTCGCTAAGCCAAATCGATGATCCGCGGGCCGCGCCCCATCTCCTCCTCGATCGCGAAGTGGTCGGCGGGCGTGAGATCGAGATGGTCTATGCCCCATTCGATCATGTGAACCGTAAGGCTCGTTTGGTGATCGTCGGGCTAACGCCGGGAAAGCAGCAGGCAGCGAACGCTCTTCGGGCGGCGCACGCTGCTTTAAAGGCTGGGCTCAGCAACGATGAAGCCGCTGAGCGAGCCAAGGTTTTCGCCAGCTTCTCAGGCCCAATGCGAGCCAACCTCGTGAGCATGTTGGACTCGGTTGGCATCGCGCGCTGGCTGCGGCTCGATACTACCGCGAGCCTGTGGGCCCAAGATGCCCAACTGATCCAATTCACGTCCGCACTGCGATACCCCGTCTTTGTAGATGGCCAAAACTGGTCTGGCTCTCCCGACATGATCAAAAACGCCTCCATGCGTCGGTGGCTGGAAGTCTACACGGGCTCAGAACTGGCCTTGCTCGACGATGCGGTGTTCGTGCCCCTTGGCTCCAAGGTAGCGGCCGGGCTGCGCCATCTTGCGGCACTCGGCGCCATCTCAACAGATCGTATTCTGGATGGGCTGCCTCATCCGAGCGGCGCTAATGCCGAACGGATTGCCTATTTCATCGGCTCTAAACCGGCGGATCGCCTGTCGACAAAGACCAACCCAGTGATGATCGACGCCGCTCGCGCGATGCTATGCGACAAAGTTTCCAAGCTCCGGCTTTGAAGTAGCCGTACGTGTAGCACATACCCCCGGCCCCAAGCTCGCTAACCTGCTTAGCAAAGTTCCCAAACATATCGAGCTGCCGAAATTACCAGCAATGCGGCAACACCGTCCCGGCAATGCCGAAGGGCGTGGGCACTGAGCCCTGTGCCGTCTCGCCGCCCCCGAAGGCGGCGGTCACCAAGGCCAAGTGATACGAAAAGGGGGGCTTTCGCCCCCCTTTTTTTACGTTCCGCTCAGTTTACAGCGCGGATGTGGCCGTTCTCGTCAAATTCATCCGAAAACTGGCAGCTGCAGCACTGAAATTCGTCGTCCGTCTGGTCGATCAGGAGGCCGTCCCACTCGTCGCAGAAGTGGAGAAAACCCCCCGCCGACGCATGGTCAGCGGGGGTGAGACGGGCCGAGAGGTCGGTTTCGAGCTCGCGAACCCGCGCAGGGGACAGCTTACGCGGCAAGTTTCAGACCCTCCCGCTTGGCGACGCCCTTCGCGACGTAATCGCCGAGGACATCGCGGCCGATGTCGAGGTCCCTAAAAAACCTGCGCGAGCCGCTCCAAGTATCCCGGCTGATCTTGCCGCTCCGCGGCGTATCGCCGTCGAGGGCGGCAACTTGAACCACGACCAGCGCCGGAGCCTCGGTGCCGTTGGGAGAAGGGTACCACCCTTTTCTCCCAATGTGAGGCTTGCCGATG
Source organism: Sphingomonas longa (assembly GCF_016892685.1). Taxonomy (NCBI): domain Bacteria; kingdom Pseudomonadati; phylum Pseudomonadota; class Alphaproteobacteria; order Sphingomonadales; family Sphingomonadaceae; genus Sphingomonas; species Sphingomonas longa. The sequence goes on along the minus strand of NZ_JAFEMC010000005.1, from coordinate 199,804 downwards.
CTAACTAGCCCCAAATTCTTCCGCTACAATTTTCGCCTTTTGGGCCGAATTGCGGGAGTAAACATCGACTTGTCGATGCAGCGCATCCGCGCGAACGGCGCTTGCGATCTCCCCATCTACATCAGAGTCGACGGCAACGTCTTCCAGCTATGGCGCGATCCGGCGACCAAGGAGATCCACAAGCGCATCTTCGCCCACCTGAAGCTCGAAAAGATGCGGATCATCGCCGACGGTGATGACTGCATCGCCGTCACCGGCATGTCCGACAGCTTGCTCAGCGATGCGGGCTCGTCAGGCGAGTTCACGGTCGTCAGCCGGAAGCCGGACGGCAGCGAGCTTCAGAAGTGCCGGTCATCGTCGAGAAGCCCGTCGAGGTGAAGGTGCCCGTAACGGTCCCGTGCGTCGTGGCGAAACCCTCCGAGCCTACCCCACTGCGGGACAGGATGGACCGGTCGACGTGGGACGCGATGACGACTGACCAGCGCGAGAAGCTGGCCCAGGCTCAGGCGCTCGACCGGAAGGCGTATGGCGACCGGCTGGCGGTGGCAACCGCCGGCTGCCAGTAGGCGTCGGCCCTTCGATCTGGTTGATTGCCTGCTCATCCCCGGACTCCTGAGCCAATCGGATTGCTAGGGCTTTGACATCGGCGATTTCCTCCTCTGGTGACAGGCGCTCCAAGATAAGGTTCTCGGTGTTCTGCACGAGGCGCAGTCTGCCACGACAGTTGAGGATAACGGTCGCCGATCCCAGCCAAAGAACCGGCGCTCGCCCACACGCGGCGAACTGGTCGCTGGTTGGTGAAAGATGCAGACCGTTCTGCGCGGTTGTTGTGAGACATTGTTCCCAATATGTGCGAGCTTCACCCCCTGGCCGCTTGGGGTTCGTCCTATCGTCGCCGACATAAGCGAACACTACCTGAACTATCAGGTTCACGAAGAAAGCAGTTCCGATCGCCCATCCTGCCCTTGCCCGGACATTCTCCGGGTATTTCAAGTCTACTCTCGTTCCGAACAGGAACATATGAGTGACCAGCCGTCTGGGGGTTATAGCATTCAAAACGAAAGCTATTGCGGCGATGCCAAGCACGGCGACTAAAGTGTACGTAACGTAAACGAAGCCGCTCATAATTATGTCGGTTGGCTGAGCGACTGCGAAGAAATTTAGCCTAAAGTCTCGCCAAAACAGGTAAGCGTTGATCAATCCCGACACGACGAAGCCAGCCGCTGTCCAGATGGAGAATGTCTCTACTATTGTCCTGAACGACCGCTCGACGATCGTGTCGTCTTCTTGCTCACCCATGCCGCCGCCCCCCGGTTGCTGTCAGAGGTCGATGTTGCGGCGCTGCATCTCGTCCGCGACTCCGGTGCAACGTAGTCAATCGTAGGCTCTGACGATGATCTCGTGAGATGGTCGCGAAGCGGATCGTAGTCCCTCAGTCCAACACGTGTCGACGTCGGCGGCCCGAGCACAGATCATCTCTCCTTTGAAGCGGTGGATCCCGTGTGCCTCGACCAGGTTGAAAATTCTCTGCTCTAGCGAATAAGCGTTGATCTCGTCGGAATGCCATTGCTGCCTGCAGAGCTTCCACCGTAGTGCGGTATGGCACGGCAGGTAGGCGTTGAGTTCCTCCAGACGCCTGGCGGGATCGTTCGAGAAACCGATCTTCCAGACTGCATGTTCTGCGCTCGGCCGGACGACGGCAGTGACTTGTGGCTCCGCATCTCCTTCGAGGCGCATGAGATAGGTCGCTGCCGGTCCGGACAGGGTCGAGAGAACGCGCGTTCCGGGTGACGGCGGCGGACCAGCGCGCGTCTTTCTGAGGGCTGCCGCGAACATGGAGGCCGAGCTGCGAAATATCGCGGTCTCCTCCGTCCTCGCTAGTCGGAAAACGACAGCAGCCTCCTCCTCATCGAGTTCGAGGTAGTAGCGGCCGACCTGCATGTAGCGGTTCTCGCTATCGATCCTCGGCAGAACCTCACGGCGAAGTGGCAGTCCCCCCGGTCCTGGAATGAAACGCTGGACCCGCCTTATCGGGAAGGCGTGAAGCCATTTGCCGTTGCCGTGCTCCTCCACCGTACGTCGCCAGTGCTCAGGTTCGACCAGCTCTCGCGTATCGACGGCCTCGTGGCCGATCTGCAAGAGCGCCAGCAGGCGTCCTCGCTCATGTTGCGGCGTGTGCGGCGAGGTCATTCCGATCGCGAGGCACCAGTCGTCATCGGCAATGGTCTGCGCGAGCTTGTCGCGTGTCTTGCGATCGCTGAAGGACCACGCCCCCCAGAGGTCGTAGTCCGAACCGAAGACACCGGAGGCGAAGATGCGGGGCAAGGACAGGTTTCCAGTAGATACTGCGTCGCGAGGGCCATGCCTGCTAAGCTGGATGGATGGATGGATGGATGGATGGTGCCGGGACCCACGCAGGCGCGCAAGTCCGCGGTTGCCATAGTCCCGCGAAACGAGCCGTTGATCTTGCATACCTTCGTGGGCTCTAGTGCGCGCCTTGCGTTGCTGTTTCGGCCATCCCCAGTGATGTGGAAGTTCCCGAAACCTTTATTGTTGCTCGCACTCCATACGTAGCTTCAACAGCGCGGTCAGGTCGCCGATTTTACAGAGGCTTGTTTTTGCGATTGATACCCTCGTCTGCACATCGAGAGTTTAAAGTCGGCGGTGCTGCGCGGTCGAGCCCCCCCTAGGCGTACCGTGTCCAACGCATACCATTCCTCCGAGCCGATAAACTCAAGCTGACGCTATGAGCAAAGGGCCCTTGCGGTCGCCTACGGGATCATCGAGACTCGCCGAGTCGTCAAACACGCCGGTTTGACGATACGGACGGCGACAGACCGTCTTGGAGAGGTGGTGTCTGATGGCTTGTCGCCGTGACGCCGGGCAGCTTGGAGAAGTAAATGGTACTTGAAGATCTGCGCCATAAACTGATCGAACGGCTCGATGATGGCGTGCGGGGTGATCGTGGTTGGTGGCTCGTGACGCGCGTACATCTCACGCCAGCGCGGATTACCGAGGTAGCTCGCTTCCTTGCCGTCAAGTCAGTGGACGATTACATCGAGCTCACTGAGCAGAACTATGAGCAGATCGGCGAGATCATGGGCATCAGAAAGGATGCCGAGAAGAACGTCAAGCGGCATATATTTCTTGCGATGGATCAGCCGCTCCGATTGATTGAGCGGGCCGAGTCCCGCTCATGGTCCAAGATAAGGCTGACCGATGCGGGCCGAAAGTTGGCATCGTCGGACGACCCTATCGATGTTTTTGAGCAGGTTCTGCACGATATTCGCTTTGCCCAGTCGCCTTGGTACAGCGAGGGGCGGCAGGAACAATATCCTGAGTTCGACGTGGCACCTTATGCAGCGACACTTGAGGTGCTGAGGCTCTCCACGGGGTATATCGACAACGATGAGTTTGATCTGTTTGTCTCTCGCATTAGAACGGACGGAGAGATCGCCTCCACGGTGGCTTCTATCGCGGCCTTCCGGTCGTTGCGTCCTGAAGATCGCACGTCGCTACTTCGCCTCGTGGAGGAGCGGATCCCGGCGGAAGGTGGGGGTAAGAACAAGAGGAAGGCGTACTTCAACTGGCGAGATGTCGCTCGTCATACGTTTTCCCTGCTCTCCCTAGGTGTTTCCGCAGAACGTGAAGGCAATCGCCTGTGGCTCGCGAGCGAGCTTCTGATCGAAGCAGGCGCCGACCATCCCGCGACGTCGCCAGCTAATCCGTATGCACCGGACGATGGCAAGACGCAGCCCGAAGTCGGCAATTCCGGCGGACGCACCGGCACTGGAACGAAGATGAAACCTTCCTGGCCGGCGAAAGTCGCCGGAGAGAGCTTGGGCTCGCTTAAGGCTGCGGCTAAAAGATCCGCTGGCGTCCGTCCGTCCTCAAGTCTGCTAATTCCGGACGATGCCGCGCCGGTCGACCTCCTAGAGCCTCCGGCAGCGCCTCAGGTCAATGACGGGTTCGAAGCGGAGCTGCTCGTCGCAAAGATATTTAAGGCGAACGGCTGGCAGGTGGCTTACTATGGACGGAAGCGGGGTTACGGCTTCGATCTCTGGACCCGAAAGGACGATCAAGCCTTCTTGGTCGAGGTCAAGAGCTTCTCCGGCACCGGCGGTACTGTCACTCTGACAAAGATGGAACATGCCGCTGCCGCGCACTACAAAGGAAACTACCTCCTCGTCGTGGTCGAGATGATCTCGGCAACTCCACGATTTTCCGTCATACCAGATCCGGTTACGAAGTTGCAGCCGACTGAGACCTCGACCGAGCAGTACTCCATTCCGCAGAGCGCGTGGTCGGGCGGCGCTGTCGCGTTTAATCCTTGATTGGTGATGGCGAGTTGGTCAGCCCCTGCGTTGAAGTAGAACGTACTGGTGAGACGTGACGGTACCCTTGTCGCGTATGCCGTGGCTCTCACAGTGGCCGACATCCTCGTCGAACATGTCGATGACGCGCAGGTCTGCCTTGGCGATGTCGACTAGATCGCGTGCCATGTCGCATTTCGTGCTCTTGCCCAAATGAAGCGCCAGGTAGCCGGAACGCTTCAGTCGCTCCGCCGCCTGTCTGAAGATGTTTTGATAGACATTGAAGTCGATCTTCTGCCGGCGTTCCACAAAGCGTTTGGGTTGGTTCGTAAAGTCTGCCGGGTTCCATCCGGCAAACCACAGCCGCATCCAGTTGGCGGAATAGAAGCGGGTGCTGTCGAAAAAGGGTGGCGAGGTGATGATAGCATCGAGATCGTTGACCTCGTCCGGCCAAGCTTCGGTCGCGTCCTGATCGAAGATCAGGCCATCGGCGGCGGTAGAAAGTTCAGCCGCGAGGATGCGTTCGATCTTCGTCCGAAGACGAGGAATGAGATCTCGGCGCTCAAAATCTCCAGTGGGGGCGAATGGCGTTATGGGATGGGACCGACGCGAAAGGGCGTATGGCCGATTGCCGTGAAGGATATGCAGTAAGCATCCGAGTACCATCGCTCGCTCGGGGAGATCGAAGCCGAACTCGAGGAAGTAAGCTCTAGCACCGAGGATCTGCTTGAAGGTATCCGGGTGGAAGTACGCTTCGACTGGGCCGTTAAAGCTGACGCTCCCGGCGATATGGTTGTCATCGCCGTCCTGAGTAAGGGAGATCCACTTCTCCAGCCTATCGAGTTCATCCCAGACCCCGCTCGGATCCATGGGCTGAACCTTGGCGCGCGATATTGCGACAGCGGCGGGACTGATGTCGAAGCCATAAGCAGTGTGGCCTGCCAGACGAGCCTCAAGTGGAATGGTGCCGACGCCCGAGAACGGATCAAGCATCCTGCCGCCGCCCTGCGGCAGTAGGGCTCCCACCAGACTGTTAGCGATGGCTGGCTTGAGCTTGCCCTGGTAAGAGCAAAGTGAATGCCAAGGATGTCCCCAGTTGCGCTTCGCCTGCTCTCCCGACTGATGAGGTAGCGCGCTTGCCAGGTGCGACCAGCCCTTTGGGACGACCGCCGGCCGCTCGGGGGCGCTATTTTCTGCTAGGTACATGCTCATATCACCCGAAAGATCTGAAGGGTCTGTCGAAGCTGCCTACCGGAACGGGATGCTCGCTCCCGAAGGACGACTTCCTTCTCGAACTCAAAATTTCTTCGGGTCATGAGCGCACGAAGAATGGTGTCCGTACGAACGTGGACATCGCCGTAGCAAGAGTCGCCGAGATCCACAGCCACGCATGCGTCGCGCTGCACGACGGCCCGAAGCCGTCCGAACGCCTCGTCCATCTCGGCGAAGTATGCGGCGGCCATCTTCGGGATGCGCTGATCGTAGGCGTCGTCCTCGAGAGCCATCAGGGTTTTCTGCAACTCCTCGCTTTGGGGCACTACTCTGGCACCAACCTTTCCGTTCGTGACGTCATTGATACCTGACGTAATCGCGGCATCACGAAATCTTCTGAGCTCGGCCTTCGTGGACAGATAGCGAGAAAACCACAGCTCAATCTTCGTATTGCGGAAGTAGTTGGTGCCGTTCAGGTACGGCGGGCTGGTCACCACCGCGTCGAATGGCCCGCCATCTGACACATGGACGTCTCGCACGTCGGCGCTGGCGAGCTTGATTGTACCATTCGCCTGGTCGAGATCGAGAAGGTCACTCGCCATCATGCGGGCTCTGGCAGCGGCGTCCTCCACGGGATCCGTCCGGTGAATGGCGAGCTCTGTAGACGTCCGGAAGCGCAGATCTCCTCGTCGTACCATCAGAGAGTTCGTTACAAGGCAACCCAGCACCGCGACCTCGACAAGGCGGCCGAGCTGTTCATTCTCCCGGCCGATCTCATCCACCACCGTTCGAAGTGATAGGACTGCCTCGAAGTCCGGGGCGCGAAAGAACGGACGAGTGCCGAACACCTGCAAGAAGGCGGCGCGGAGATCCTCCGCAGGCTTTACTGCAGCGACCCTTGCCCTCAGGTCGTCCGCAACCCGCCGTAGGCTGCCCGCAATCTTGAGCCGCTCCGCATCGGGCAGCAGGATGGCGAGCGACTTGGCTTCGATGACGCGACGACAGGCGGGATTGACCTCGCAGTACTCCGCCCGCATCCCCAAGGTGGCCGCGGTGAGTGCGGTTGTTCCGGACCCGCAAAATGGATCGATGACGGATGTCGCGCCCGGTGCATAGGAGTGGAGGATGGCTCGGACGAATGCAGGCGAGTAGCCTTCCAAGTAAGGAAACCAGTCGTGAAGTGGGCTTCCTTTCCCTCCGACGAAGGTGGACTGTATGGTCGTATCGGTACCGATGCTGTTCACCGACAGTGGCCGGACAACGGAACGAAGTCGGTCCCTGACGTAGCCGGAAGCGGTGCTACCCGCTTGATCGGCAGCTTTCTGAAGATCGCCGAAGCTGTCGTGGCCGATGGCTCGTCGTATCGCATGGCTGCTTAGGTGAGCTATCGCACCAAAAAGCTGCCCGTCGCCGGCCGAAAATGAAACGGTCAAACCTGAGCGGCCTCCGGGCGAGGCATGATCGGCGAAGTAGACCGTCTTGAACTGCTGCATGCGCCGCCTACTAGAAGAGTGTATATACCATAATACAGGCGCGGGGATCAGGGGCAACCGATTTGTCGTTGTAGAGACCGAGCCAGGAGCGATGCTCGCGTTACGCCATGGGGTTCGACGGTCTACGCCGCGTGATCCGGCGAACAGCTGAACACCTGACAGAAAACGTTTTTCAATGGGTTTTGGCCGAGCGGGTGCGGCCGCAGAGCCTTCTGGGATGATACATCCTTATCCAATAAGGCGGGTATGGCGTTCGCGACTATGTTCATTCGCCCGCGAGCTGATTGAGCAAAAGAGGTTCTTGGAACCACTCACTAGCTCGTCACGGCTGAGATGAACAAGCGGCCAGAGCCGGGCAGCGCAAGTCCTTACGTGAGCCTCCACACGTCGTCTGTGCTCGCCTGCACACGTGATGGGCCGCAGGTGAATGGGTCGCGGGCGCGATCGACACGTGCCTCCACCCAAATACCAGCGATTAGGGCCGCATTTAGGGTCGGCTATTGTCGTTTATACTAAACCCCAACATTTCTCATGTTCTTCGATGGTGATTAGGTTCCCTCCGTCTCCGCCAATGCGGCTTCTTTTGCTCAGCTTTCGCTGCTACTTACGGAAATGAGCGCCGTGTCGGTCCGCGGATCGCCTATGTTCCGGCCTTTCGTGGTACGCGGATGTAAGAAATGGACGGACGACTGGTGGGGATTGGTCCGTAACGAGAATATCACGAGCCTGCCGCAGCGACATAGCAGCGGAACGCCACGGACCGCTTCGGTCTGTGAGTCGTCGCGTCGCGGGTGGCGGCCGCGATCCGAGCGCCGGCCGCCTGGGATGCGTCGGCGACGAGGCCAGCGGAACGCTCGAGCAGCTTACCAGTTGGGGCGACGCCAATACGCCGCACCCCCTGGCGGTACTGCGGCGCATCCGGGACCGTCGCCATCGGCGAGGCAGAGCCCGTCACGGGGCGGGTCGCTGAGGCTGTCCTGATTCGAAGGCGGAGAAGCACGGAGCGTCCCGCGCTTCGCCATGTCGATAGCTGGGCCTTGCGCGGCCTCAGCGAGCCGTTCGTGCTTCTCGCCGCCCATCGTAGAGCGGCGTAGCCACGCTAGACCACGCTTTACCGTCGTCACTGCCACTATCATGCTTGTGACCCTCGCCCCCGTCTGCCTGCACATGCGGGTGCAGCAGGCGCTGACGGCTGGCGAGGTGCGGTTGCGGTTCCGGCGGAGGCCAAGCCGTGGATGCTGGCGGGGGCTTATTCCAGATCGTCTTCGGTGATGACGACGAGGTCGCTCGTGTTGCGGGCGGCGACGTCGATGCAAACGTCGACGAGTTCGTCGCTGAAGCGCTCGAACAGCTCCAGGGCATCGTTCTCGGGCTCGTCGCCGCTCAGTTCGGTGAGGACAGCGTATTTGACGGCGAAATCGCGGTCGTCGCCGGCGATCTCGGCGGTGAATTCGACCTGCCGCTCGCGATCGTTGTCGGTCAGGCTGTCGTGATCGATCTTGAAACGGCTGGGCATTGTCTGAACTCCGAAAGCGGTCGGGCGACCTGCCTTCTTTGACAGGCTGGCACAACCGCTAAAATCACCTGCTCGACAGGGCCGGATGTTCACCCGGCGCGCCCGCCGGAGTTGCGGCGCCCTGCGGACCAGCGCGTCGAAACATGGGGGAGGGCGTACGCTCCTCCCCCACGCATGCCTATTCGGCCGTGCCGAGCGCCGTCTTGGCGGCGTCGAGAGCGGCCTTGCCGGTCTTGCGAACCTGCTTGACGGCACCTTCGGCCTTCTTGGCGACCTTTTGGCCCGGCTTGCGACCGAGACCGATGGTCTTGGCCATGGCGCGGCGCGCTTCGCTGTAGGCTTCTGCGACCATCGGATAATCCGCCTTCAGGCCGAAGCGCTCACGATACTGCTCCGGAGTAAGGCCATGGCCGTTCAAGTGGCGACGGAGGGTCTTGTACGGCTTGCCGTCGATCATGGAGATGATGTGATCGCGCGAGGCCAAGGATTTGCGGGCGGTGACGGCCGGCGTGTAGGTCTGCTCCGCCGAATCATCCTGGGGTGCCGCGGCACCTTTGCCGAGCTTGTTCAGGGCGTCGTGCATGGACGCGATGAATGCCGGCACGTCGTCGGCGTTGGTGCGCGTGCTGGGATTGGAGAGCCACGCAATGGTGAGTTCGGTCGCAAGTTCGACCGTGTTGATGTCGTCAGTCATTCAGATACTCTTGCCCGATACGAGGATAGCATGCCGGATTACGCTATCCGATCTATGCCCGATCGCTAAATGATACAACGGCAGCTACTGTCAATACTGTCTACGGAGATGTCCCGTAATTCGACAATCGTGATGCTTAAGGCGTGCGATGCCGATGCGATCCCAATCGGCGTGCCGAACAGATCCTCTTTGGGCAGGAGGGGGTGGCGGCGAATTCATTGGTTCCGGCCACTATGCGCCGTACGTCTTTACTCGCGGACACGCGTGCGGTGCGTTGCACCCGTTGGCGCGAAGACGTTCGGGCAAGGCGGTCGGGGCCTCGTGCGCCCGGCCGCGTGAAGAGTGTTCCTCAACACAACGCTTGGCGAGCCACGCATCCCCGCATACAGGGGGCGCGCACTGCCAATTTCGAGAATCAGACCAACCATGCAGATCATCGTTCGCGACAACAATGTCGATCAGGCACTCCGCGCGCTCAAGAAGAAGCTTCAGCGCGAAGGCGTGTACCGCGAGATGAAGTTGCGCCGGCACTACGAGAAGCCGTCGGAAAAGCGCGCGCGCGAGCGTGCGGCGGCGATCAGCCGCGCTCGCAAGGCCGATCGCAAGCGGGCCGAACGCGACCGGTAATCCGTCGCCGGCCGCGCCGACATCGGGTCGGTGGCGGCCGCCTGCCCTGCTGACGATGCCGCCGGCCGGGGCTCCATAGCAATGAACAGCGGGAGCGTGTGACGCAGGACGTGCGTGACACGCTCCCGCTGCCTGTCGTCGCGCGTACTGCTCTTCGCGCGTAATGCGAGCGGGACGACGTCGATCTCGCCCGCCTTCAGCATGGCCGCGCGATCGGGGTGACCTGCCCATCGAGCGGTGTGCACGAAGGTCCGGGTCTGAGCGGATCGATACGCCCGTGAACATACTCCAAACGACGCCCCAAACCGTCCCTGCCAAATATCCTATATGATTTCCTCGCCCGTGTAGTACCATCGGCCCTGGCGACCGCGATGCGGCGCAGGAGAGGGAGTTCACGTCATGTCAGGTCTGCCGATCGGTCGTCGTCAAGCGATGGTCGCGCCCATCTTGGGTGCGGCCGGGCTCATGCTTCCCGGCGCAGGGGCCGCCCAGGCCCGCAGGCGGCCATCGGGCCGGTCCACCCTGTCGACGCCGCGCGACGCCACGGCACGGACGCAATATGGTCCCGTGCGAGGCTATCTCGATGACGGCGTCTACACGTTCAAGGGCATCCCCTACGGCGCCGATACGGGTGGCGAGAACCGCTGGCTGCCGGCCAAGCCGCCGCGGCGTTGGACGGAAGATTTCCATGCCTTGTCATACGGTCCCAATTGTCCGCAGACGCTGCACGACTTTCGCGCGGTAGAGCACACTTTCCTGCAACAATGGACCGACGGGTTCCTTGGCGAGGATATGTTGCGGCTCAACATCTGGACGCCCTCGCTGTCGGGCAGCAGGCCGGTGATGGTGTATTTTCACGGAGGCGGCTTCAGCTTCGGGTCCTCTTACGAACTCGCCTCCCACGATGGCGCGCAGATGGCGCGCCATCACGATGTCGTGCAGATTTCGCTCAATCACCGGCTGAACGTGCTCGGCTTCCTCGATCTGAAGGACGTGGGCGGCTCCGCCTATGACGAATCGGTCAACGTCAGCATGACCGACTGCATCGCCGCGCTGCGATGGGTGCAGGAGAACATCGCCAGGTTCGGCGGTGATCCGAACAAGATCATGATCTACGGCCAGTCCGGCGGCGGATCGAAGGTGACCACGCTGCTTGGGATGCAGAGCGGGAAGGGACTGATCCATCGTGCGGCGGCGCAATCGGGCGGTGGCGGAGCGTTGCCGACCGCGGATCAGTCGCGGGAATTCGCGCATCGGCTGCTGCGCCGTCTCGATATCGGCGGCAAGGACATCGGCGCTTTGCAGAAGATCGAGTGGAAGCCCTTGTTCGAAGCCGGTAATGCGGTGGCCGACGAGATCAATGGTCCACGCGGTCCGATGGGGCCTGCCATGACGCCGCGGGTCGGATGGAACCCGACGCTGGACGGCCGGGTCATCGATGTGCGCTCCTTCGCCGATACGGCGCCGGCGGTGTCGCGCGACGTGCCGTTTATGGTGGGGAATACCAGCGAGGAGGGCATGAGGTGGGGCTACAACCCCCAAGAGGCGCAGTGGCGTGCCGATCTGACGAAACAGATGGGAGGAGCCAAGGCGGGCCGGCTGATCGCGGCGATGAAGGCGGCGCACCCGGAGAAAGCCACGCGAACGCTGGCTTACGGGGTGCAGGGCCTGATGAACCGCAACCGCGTTCAGAGCATGGTCAAGCTGAAGCACGGACAGGGCGGAGCGCCGGTCTACCAGTATCTGTTCCAGTTCCAGTCGCCGCAACTCGGCGGCGTGGCAGGAGCGTGGCACACCGCCGAGCTCGCCTTCTGCTTCGACAATGTCGAGCGTTGCGCGCAGGGGACGGGCAACACGGTGGAAGCGCAGCGACTGGGCCGCACGATGGCCACGGCCTGGGCGAATTTCGCGCGCACGGGCAATCCGAGCCAGCCTTCGCTGACGTGGACCGCAAGCGATCCGGCGCGCTGCCAGACAATGGTCTTCGATGTCGACAGCCGGATGGTGGACGATCCCGAGGGCGACTCGCGCCGCATCCTGCTCGGTTGAGGAAAAACGGGGTCAGGTCCGTCAGTCCGACCCGCCGCGGCGCGTCGGTCAGGCACGTCGATCCTCGGGCTCCCAGCCTTCTGCACGACGGTCAAATGTTCGATCATATAGGATTTTTCCTGTCCGAGTATTGACATGTCCGCTCGACACTGGGATGTCTCTGGTAACGTTACCAGAGACAAACTGGATCGATGGGAGAGGATTGTGGCTTTGAGTAATTCGAGCGGATTGCGTTTTCGGCGCTGGCGGTTGGGTGCGGTCAGTTCGGCGGCGATCACGACGTGCCTGATCGCATCGCCAGCCTCCGCCCAGCTTCCGGCGACGCAGGCGCAGGAGCAGTCCGGCGCCGCGGCTGCAACGGCTGCGGACACGGTGATAACGACTGCCAGCCCGCAAGACACGGTCGCGGACCCGGAGGCGGGCGCGGCGCAGGACATCATCGTCACCGGATCGCGAATCACGACCGGCGGCTACACCGCGCCGACTCCAACGACGGTGATCGACGCTAGTGCGATCGCGGCGAACGCGCAGCCTAACATCTTCACGACGATCGCGCAGTTGCCGTCGCTGCAGGGATCGACCGGCACGGCTACCAACACCTTCAGCACGTCTAGCGGGCAGCAGGGGCTCAGCTCGTTCTCCCTGCGCGGCGTGGGCGCGATCCGGACACTGACGCTGCTCGACGGGCAGCGCGTCGTCGGAGCGAACGTGACGGGTGTTCCGGACATCAGCCTGTTCCCGCAGTTGCTGGTGAAGCGGGTCGACGTGGTCAACGGCGGCGCATCGGCATCCTACGGATCGGACGCGGTCGGCGGCGTGGTCAACTTCATCACCGATACGCGGTATCAGGGCGTGAAGGGCAATGTGCAGGGCGGCATCACCAACTACGGCGATAACGAGCAGGTGCTGGTGCAGCTTGCGGCCGGCACCAGCTTCTTCGAAGATCGCGTGCATGTCGTCGCCAGCACCGAATATGCGCGGGAAGAGGGTATCGGCGGCGGTGAATTCGGTATCGGTCTGGCCGGTGGGCGCGACTGGTTTCGTCAATCGACGCTCATCAACCGCAACGTCCTGAACGACGGATCGCCGCAATATCTGTTCCGGGACTTCGCCCAGCCGTACAATTACACGAAGTTCGGCCTGATCACCGCTGGACCGCTCCAGGGCACCGCGTTCGATCAGGCGGGCAACCCGTTCCAGTTCCAGTACGGCTCCAACGGCACCCCCGCGCGCGACGCCGCGGGCTCCGTCACCGGGTGCTTCCCCGGTTTCTGTCTGGGCGGCGACCTGTCCGGCAACGTCGATGCGGGCCGATCGCTCCAGTCGCGCATCCAGCGCGTCAACAGCTATGGCCGGATCGGGTTCGACTGGGCACCCGACAACGAGATATATTTCACCGGCAACATCGGCCAGGTGAAGACCCGCAACCAGCCGGTGGGCGGGCAGAACCGTCCGAACCTGACGATCCAGTGCGCGAACCCTTTCGTTCCCGCACTCGTCCAGGCCGCCTGCGCGACCGCCGGCATCACCAATTTCCAGTACGGCACCAGCAACGCCGCCCTCGGCAACACGCAGGTGCACACCGACCGGCGGCAGTATCGCTTCGTCGCCGGAGCGAAGGGGCGTCAGTCCGTCGCCGGGTCCGACTGGACCTACGACATGTACTACGAACACGGGACGAACTACTCGGACATCGATGTCAGCAACATCCTGCTGTCCAATCGCTTCAACCAGGCAATCAACGCCACGACGCTGAACGGTGCGATCGTCTGCGCCAACCCGGTGGCGCGAGCGGGCGGTTGCCAGCCGCTGAACATCTTCGGGGGCAATCCGTCGCAGCAGGCGCTCGACTATATCATGCCGGCCAACGGACCCTACCAGCGGACCCGGCAGACGCAGGACGTGATCAGCGTCAACTTCTCCGGCTCCCCGTTCAGCCTGTGGGCCGGGCCCGTCTCGTTCGCATTCGGCGCTGAGTTCCGGCACGAATATTATCGCGTCCGCGCCGATCCGTACGGCGCAGGCATCGAGAACACGCCGAACAACGCGGCCTATCCGTTCGACCCGTTGCTGCTGCCGGGCGGCAACAACTGGTACGCCGGCAACTACAAGAACGGGCAGGGCGCCTACAGCGTCAAGGAAGCGTTCGTCGAAACGAACATCCCGCTTCTGGACTCGGACGGTGCGGGACGCGCGAACATCAACGGCGCGGTCCGCGTCACCGACTACAGCACCTCCGGCACGGTCTGGGCGTGGAAGGTCGGCGGAACATGGGACCTGCCGATCGACGGCTTCCGCATCCGCGGCGTGACGTCGCGCGATGTGCGCGCGCCCAATCTGTCGGAACTGTTCGCCGCACCCGTCACGACGACGCTGCCAAACTTCTTCGATCCGTTCCGCAACGTGAACGTGCTGGCGATCCAGAATACCATCGGCAACACCAACCTGACGCCCGAGATCGCGCGCAACTCGACCGCCGGCATCGCCTTCTCGGACTCGAAGTGGCTCCCCGGCCTCAGCGTGTCGGTCGATTACTATCGTATCAAGATCAAGGACGTGATCTCCAGCCTGGGCGCAGGCGACATCGTCAACCTGTGCTTCCGGAACATCCTTCCCGCCGGTTGCAGCGCGTTCAACCTGAACAACACCAATGGCCCGAACTTCATCAACGTCCAGGCCTTCAATCTCGCGTCGATCGATACCGAGGGTTTCGACATCGAGGCGAGCTATCGCTGGCAGCGCCCACTGGGCTTGCCGGGCAACTTCACCGTGCGCGCGCTGGCGACCAACATCCGCAAGTTCGTGACGGACACCGGCCTGCCCGGCACGATCCCGAACGATACCGCGGGGGTCAACACGGGGAGCACGCCGGACTGGAAGTGGCTGGCGCAGCAGAGCTACTCCAACGACGACTTCTCCCTGCTGGTTCAGGAGCGGTGGTTCAGCGACGGCGTGCTGGGGAACCAGTATGTCGAGTGCGGCGCGGGCAATTGCCCGGCATCGACCACCACGCGGCCGACGATCGACCAGAACTTCATGCCGGGTGCGTTCTATCTCGATATCGGCGGCAGCTATAACGTCACCAAGGAGATCACCGCGTACTTCAAGGTCGACAACCTCCTCGATCGCGATCCGGCCAAGTCGCCCTTCTTCGTCAATCCGGCGCTCTACGATGTGTATGGCCGGATCTACCGCGCGGGTGTGCGATTCAACTTCTGATGCTGGGGAGAGGCGAGCGTAGCGAGAGCTGCGCTCGCCGGTCACGCCGGCGCGGCGGTGGACTCCCGCTCGACGAGCAGGTGGTCGAGGATGCAGGTCTTGCCGGCCACCTCGGCCGCCGACGGTCCGGTGCGCATCGCCTGGATCAGCCGCTGCATCGCTTCGGCGGCCAGTGCGCGGACCGGCTGGCGGATGGTGGTGAGCGGCGGCCAGAGCGTGACCGCGGCGGTGCTGTCGTCGAATCCGGCGACGGTCAGGTCGCGGGGCACGTCCATGTGCCGTCGGTGCGCCACCGACACGACGGCGGCGGCCATATCGTCGTTGCTGGCGAAGACCGCGCTCGGCGGGCTGGCCGCATCGAGCAGCGTTTCGCCCGCGATCAGGCCGGACGCGTAGCTGAAATCACCTTCGACGACGTGGGTGGTGACCGTCCCGGCATCCCGCACCGCCGCCTCGAAGCCCGCCAGCCGCTCGATACTGGCGGCCTGATCGCGGTTGCCGAGGACGAAGCCGAGCCGCCGATGGCCGAGCCCGACCAGATGCCGCGTCATGTCGTAGGCGGCACGGTGGTTGTCGATGTTGACGCAGATCGCATCCGGAACGACGCCGCCGACGACGGCGACGGGCAGGCCGGCGTCGGTCACGATCTGCCGCACCGCCGCGCTCTCGCCGAGTGGTGGCGCCAGGATCACGCCGCCGATCCGCGATGCGATCAGCCCCTCGATCGCATCGCGCGTCGGTGGCGCGCCGCCTTCGCCCTTCAGCAGGATCAACTGCGCGGCCCGCGCGGACGCCTCCTCGAACACGCCGGCCAGGAAGTCGCTCATGAACGCGGCGCTGGGGTTCGAATAGATCACGCCGATCCTCACCTCTTTCGAGGTGACGAGACTGCGCGCCATCAGGTTCGGCGTGTATTTCAGCGCGGTGATCGCCTCGGTGACCGCCGCGCGCATTTCGGCCCGGACGCCCGCGTCGCCATTGATGACGCGCGACACGGTCATCGGCGACACGCCCGCGGCCTTCGCGACATCGATGATGGTCACGCCGCGTGGGCGACGGGTCGAACGGTCCAAGTCTCTCTCTGTGCTGGCTCCGGCGTATCGTGGATCGTCGCCGCCGCTCAAGGACTTGCATCGTTCCGCCGGGGCACGTCAATGGGGCGTATCGTCTCGGGGATTCGGCGGACCTTTCGGACGTTGTTTACCACAGGGGCCACGGCCATGAATCATGGAGGCGGACGGTGAGACGATTCCCTTATGTCCGCTGGACGATCATCGCGCTGTTCGTCGGCGCGATGGTCATCAACTATCTGACCCGCAGCGTATTGGGCGTCGCGGCCCCGGCGATCATGGCCGAACAGCATATCTCCTCCGCGCAATATTCGTGGATCACCGGCGCGTTCCAGTTCGGCATCATGTTCCAGCCGGTGGCAGGCTATCTGCTCGACCTGATCGGACTGAAGATCGGCTTCACGCTGTTCGTCGCGGTCTGGTCGCTCATCACGCTCGGGCACGGGCTGGCCACCGGCTGGGTCGGCTTCGCGGGGCTGCGCGGCGCACTGGGGCTGGTCGAGGGATCGGCGCAGCCGGCGGGGATGAAGCTGGTCGCAGAGTGGTTTCCCGCCCGCGAACGCGGCGTTGCCGGCGGCATCTACCAGATCGGGGCGTCGTTCGGCGCGGTTTTGGCGCCGCCGCTCGTCGCCTGGTCGGTCTTCAACTATAGCTGGCGTGCGGCGTTCTTCGTCGCCGGCGGGCTCGGGCTGGTCTGGGTGCTCGGATGGATCGCATGGTACGCGCCGCCCGCGCGGCATCGCGCCCTGTCCGATCGCGAGCGGACGCTGATCGTCGAGGGGCAGGAGCCCGCGTTGGTCCGGCATCGCCGCCGGCCGCCGCTGGGCGAACTGCTCCGCCGCCGCAACCTCTGGGCCATCGCGGCGGCGCGGTTCCTGGCCGATCCGGTCTGGGGCATGCTGTCGCTGTGGATGCCGCTCTACCTCGTGCAGGTCCGCCACTTCGACCTCGGACAGATCGCGCTGTTCGCCTGGCTGCCGTTTCTCGCGGCCGATCTGGGGTGCCTGTTCGGCCCGGCGGTGGTGGCGTACCTGCAACGGCGAGGCATCGGGTTGATCGACGCCCGCCGCGGTGTCTTCACGCTCGGTGCGGTGCTGATGACGGGGATGATGTTCGTGGGCAGCGTCACCAGCCCCGTCGCCGCCGTCGCTTTGCTGTGTCTGGGCGGCTTCGCGCACCAGACGCTGTCGGTCACGGTCATCACCCTGTGTTCCGATCTGTTTCCGCAGGATCAGGTCGCGACCGCCACGGGCGTGTCCGGCACGGCCGCGAATCTCGGCGTCCTGATCTTCACCTTGACGCTCGGGTCGCTGGTTGATCAGGTCGGTTATCAGCCCTTCTTCGTCCTGCTCGGCCTGCTCGATCTCGCCGGTGCGGCCCTGCTCTGGACCCTGGTGCGAAAACCCGCATGACTCCTGCCAACCCCATCCTGCGTGGCTTCAATCCGGACCCCTCGATCGTGCGGGTGGGCGAGGACTACTATATCGCCACATCGACCTTCGAATGGTTTCCGGGGGTGCAGATCCACCACAGTCGCGACCTCGCGACATGGCGGCTGGTCGGTCGCCCGCTCGTCCGCCCCAGCCAGCTCGACATGCGCGGCGATCCCGATTCCTGCGGCGTCTGGGCACCGGACCTGAGCTACAAGGACGGCCGCTTCCACCTGATCTTCACCGACGTGAAGCGCTACGGCCGCACCACCGTCGACGGTGCGAAGGGTGCGTCGCTGCGCGATTTCCACAACTTCTGGGTGTGGAGCGATCGGATCGACGGCGACTGGTCCGATCCCGTCCACCTCAACAGCAGCGGCTTCGACCCGGCGCTATTCCATGACGACGACGGCCGAAGCTGGCTGTTGAACATGCTGTGGGATCACCGCCCGGACCGGGGGCGCTTCGCCGGCATCATCGCGCAGGAAATGGACCTGAACGCCGGGCACCTGGTCGGGCAGCGGCACCTCATCTTCCGCGGCACCCCGCTGGGGTTCACCGAGGGACCACACCTCTACAAGCGCGACGGCTGGTATCATCTGCTCGTCGCGGAGGGCGGTACCGAGCGCAACCACGCGGTCGTGATGGCCCGGTCGCGCTCGCTGTTCGGCCCGTATGAAGCGCACCCGGACGGTCCCGTCCTGACCGCGGCGGGCGATCCGGCGTCGGCATTGCAGCGCGTCGGGCACGGCGATCTGGTCGAGACGCCCACGGGCGAGCCGTGGATGGCGTTCCTGTGCGGACGCCCCTTGCCCGCCACGGACCGCTGCGTGCTGGGCCGCGAAACGGCGATCCTGCCGATGCGGTGGGATGCGGACGGCTGGCTGCGCCGCGCCGCGCCGCTACCCACCGAGACGGTGGAGGTGCCGATCGACGAGCGCAGCGAATTCGACGGGTCGCTCCTGCCGCCGGCGTTCCAGTGGCTGCGCACGCCGTACCCGGAAGATCTGTTCAGCCTGACCGAGCGGCCAGGATATCTGCGGCTGTTCGGGCGCGAGACGATCGGCAGTCACTTCCGCCAATCGCTGGTCGCGCGTCGGCAACAGGCGTTTCGGTACGATGCCATGACGCTGGTCGATTTCGAGCCGGAACACTTCCAGCAGGCGGCGGGACTGGTCTGTTACTACAACAGCACCAAATATCATTTCCTGCACATCACTGCCGGCGATGACGGCGAGCGCCAGATCCAGCTTCTGTCGATCCTGCCGCTCGGCGAGGGGCAGAGCTTGATGACGCCGCCGATCGTCGTCGCGCCCGGTCCGGTGGAACTGCGCGCCAGTGTGGACCACGAACATCTGCGGTTCGCATGGCGAATGGAAGGCGACACCGACTGGTGCTGGCTGGCTGAACAGCACGATGCCAGCCTGTTGTCGGACGAAGCGACGCTGCCCGGCCTGCCGAATTTCACCGGCACGTTCGTGGGGATGGCGTGTCAGGACATGGCCGGCACCGGCCGACCGGCGGACTTCCGCTATTTCCACTATGTGGAGGCGCGACAGCAAGACTTCCGCGCACCGTCGCATGCGGCGGGTCCGGCAGATGACGACTGCATCCTCGGCACGTCCTGCACTTTGACGGCACCGGCCATGACGGCTAGCCAGATCGCGTAGGATCCGGGGGGCGCAGAACATGGCGACGATCGTTTCGGGGGTTCCGCCGCGATCGGGGATGGCGGCCGACGGGTTTCAGGACATGCTGCCGGTCGGTGCCGTCGTGCTGTCCGGCCGCCGGCTAGTCGCCGGGTCGTAAGATGAAGACGATCCGCATCCTGCTGTTCGCGCTCGTCTGGCTGTCGTGCGCGTGGTTCGGGTCGTGGGAGTTCAATCCGAACAACTCGACGCGATTGTTTGCGGCGATCAGCATGGTCGAGGACGGCGATGCGACGATCGACGAGTTCCGCGACCTGACGATCGACAAGGCGATCTTCGGCCCGCACGCCTATCTGGACAAGGCGCCGGGCATGACGCTGATGGCGGTGCCGGCGGTCGCGCTGGCCGATGCGGTGACGGGTGAGCGGGCGAGCTCGTTCGTGATGGCGCTGGGCGATCCGTCGCTGGCGCGCTTCCTGCGGTTGAGGCTGCGACTGGCGACGGCGATCGGGCCGGCGGTGCTGACGGCGATCGCGGCGGTGCTGCTGTTCGACATGGCGGCGTCGACCGCCGGTTCGGGAGCAGGCGTGGGGGCGGGGCTGTTCGCGGCGCTCGCCTATGCACTGGGGACGCCGATCTGGGGATGGTCGACGACGATCTTCGGCCATGCCGCGGTGGCCGCGCTGTACGTCATTGCGGTCTGGTGCTTCTGGCGTGCGAGCCTGACGCAAGGACGCTGGCCGGCGCTGATCGGTGGCGCGGCGCTCGGCTGGGCGGTGGTGGTCGAATATCAGGCGGTGCTGGCGGGAAGTGCCATTGCGATCTGGGCGGTGTGGCGGGTGTGGCCATCGCCGCGGCGCTGGCTGCTGCTGGGACTCGCGGCGGCGGGGGGTGTCGTCGCGCTGTTGCCGTTGCCGCTCTACAACCTGTTCGCGTTCGGGACGGTGTTCAAGGTCGGTTATTCCGGCGTGGTCGGTTTCGAGGGGATGCAGCAGGGGCTGTTCGGACTGACATGGCCGCGACCGATCCTCCTTTGGGAGATCCTGTTCGGGGAGCGGCGCGGGCTGTTCTGGGTCGCGCCGGTGTTGCTGATCGCGCCGCTGGGGCTGGCGACGATGGCGGACGAGCGGCGGACGCGCGACGTGGCGGCGATGGTGGCGGCGGTGATCCTGATCGTGCTGATGGTCAACGCCGCCTATGTCTATTGGGATGGCGGCAATTCCACTGGACCGCGGCATGCGATGCCTGCGGTGGGGTTGCTCGCGCTGTGTCTCGCGCCGTGGTGGGCGGGGTTGAAGCCGGCCGGGCGCTGGGCGGCGGGCGCTGTGCTGGGGGTGTCGATCGGGCTGAACCTCTGCGTCGCCTCGGCCGAAATCGCCGCGCCGCCCGAATTCCGCTTCCCGATCTGGAGCGCGGTGATCGATTACCGCTTCCTGCGCGGCGACCTTCGGACATGGCCGAGCGAGTGGTTCGGCTGGTCGACCTGGGGCGGGCTGTACCTGTACGGCACCGTCGCGGTGCCGTTGCTGGCGGTGCTGATACTCCGCGCCCGCCGCTATTGCGGGTTGCCGGGCGCGTAGGGGAAGCTCAGGGCCTTGTACCAGTTCAGGTCGTGCGGCGGCGGCGCGACACCCGCGGGCAGGGGCAGGCCGTTGACCGACATCCAATAGGCGAGGCTGGCGTCGCGCCACCACTGCGCCTCGCGCTGCTGCACCGCCAGGAAGCTGGCGGTTTTCTGCCAGCGTTCGGCGTCGACGACCGGCTTCACCGTGTCCCAGCGCGTCCGCATCCCGACGACATAGGCGACACCGGCATCGTAATGCCCGACGAGGTCCGCCCAGAGCGTACGCCCGGACGGCATCCGCCGGTCCCATGCGACGTGGTGGAACCAGAGCAATTCCCCCGGCGGCGTGGTGGCGGGATCGGCGAACTTCGCGGCGACCGGCGGGGCATATTGCGCGACGGCGTTGCTGCCGGATTTCGTGCGGTCGAACCCGATGCCGCGTTTGTCGGCCTTGTGGTAATAGACCGGGTTCCATTCGGGGCGCTTCAGGTCGGACACCCACGGCCCCGGCCCGTAATGGTGGCCCGTCGCCATGACATGCGCGAGTCCGAGCGCGCCGGTGTAATCGACCACCGCTTCGCGCGATCCCATCATCATCGCCACGGCGGGCGCGACCGCGGCGGGTGCGAAGGTCTGCGCCGCCCATTCGCGGGCCACGGTTTCCGCAGAGAGCGACGGGTCCCAGGCCATGCGGCCGAACGCGTACCAGTTCGCCTGATTGAAGGTTGAGCCGGTCCAGTCGCGATCGTCGCCGATATTGGCGACTCCGGCGATGCCGGTGAGCGTATGTCCCTCCAGCGAGCCGTCCACGACCTTCGCCACGGTCGATCCCGCGCCCTTCGCGAAGGTGTCGCTCGCCAGCGTTTCGGCGAAGAGCGGGCCGAGATAGGCGAGGTGAGTGGCGAACCCCAGATATTCCTTGGTGATCTGGAATTCCATCATCAGCGGCGTCTTCGGCATCGCGCCGAACAGCGGATGAAAGGGCTCGCGCGGCTGGAAGTCGATCGCGCCGTTCTTCACCTGCACGATGACGTTCTTCGCGAAACGGCCGTCGAGCGGCTTGAACTCGGTATAGGCCTGTTTCGCGCGATCGTCGGGATCGGTGTCCGCATACACGAAGGCGCGCCACATCACGATGCCGTCATGCGGCGCGACGGCGGCGGCGAGCATGTTCGCGCCGTCGGCATGGGTGCGGTGATAGTCGCGCGGGCCGGGCTGCCCCTCGCTGTTCGCCTTGACGAGAAAGCCGCCGAAATCCGGGATCGCGCGGTAGATCTCGTCGGCCTTGGCCCGCCACCACGCCGCGACCTGCGGGTCGAGCGGATCGGCGGTCTTCAGCCCGCCGAGTTCGATCGGCGCGGAGAAGCGCGCCGAGAGGTAGACGCGGATGCCGTAGGGGCGGAAGATGTCGGCCAGAGCCGCCGCCTTGGCGATGTAGCGCGGTGAAAGGCTTTCGGCCTTGGCGTTGACGTTGTTGAGGACAGTGCCGTTGATCCCGAGCGACGCGTTGGCGCGCGCATAGTCGACGTAGCGCGGGTCCTTATAGTCGGGGAGCGTCCACCAGTCCCACAGCGAGCGGCCGGCATAACCGCGCTCCACCACGCCATCGAGATTGTCCCAGTGATTGAGGACGCGCAGCTTCACGCGGGGGGCGGAGGTGAGGTCGCCGGCGGCGCCGGTCGCGCGCTGGCGGATCAGCGCGAACGCGCCGTAGAGTACGCCGCGATCGGTGTTGCCGGTGACGAGGGTGACCGGGCGACCGTTCAGCCGGACGGCGCGAATGAGATAGCCTTCGTCTCCCAGCGTCGCGGTCGGCAGCTTCAGGTCGGCGACCTCTGCCGTCCTGGCCAGCACGATCGCACCGGCCTGGGCGGGAAGCGCACGGCGAACCTCCGCAGCGGCGACGCGCAGCATGGGGGTGTCGCCGCGTACCGAGACGCTGTCCGGCGCGATCGTCGTCGCAGGATATCGCATCCACAGGTCGTAACCGTCTTCGGCCAGTGCGGGCGCGGCACCCGCCGACAACAACCCGGCGATCAGCACGATGCGTGCGAAAAGCGTCATCATCCTCGTCCCATTGCGCGGGCGGTGCCGTTGACAGCGCCGCCTCCCGTCGTTCATGGTAACGCTATCACAGTGATGGCATCGCAAGCAATGCCGCGTCTGCATCCGGGAGAGAGCCTGACATGACCCCCGCCGCCACGACCCTTGCCCGCCGTGACCTGCTGCGCTGGAGCGCGGGCGTTTCGCTGGCCAGCCTGATGCCCGCCGCCGTACGTGCTGCCGTGGCCGACCGTCCGTTGTACCGTGACGCACGCGCGCCCGTCGACCTGCGCGTCCGCGACCTGATCGGGCGGATGACGCTGGACGAGAAGGTCGCGCAGCTGATTACGCTGTCGACCAGCAAACGCGACGTGATGAACGCCGACCGCGCCTTCGATCCGGTGATGGCGAGCACGGCATATCCGCACGGCATCGGCCAGATCGCCCGGCCATCCGATCGCGGCGGTGCGGCGACGGCGAACAACACGGGCGCCGATGTTACCGGTCGCTGGCGGAAGCCGGCGGATACGATAGGCTTCGTCAATGCCGGGCAAGCCTGGGCACGGACGACGCGGCTGGGCATCCCGATCCTGTACCACGAGGAGTCGCTGCACGGGTACATGGCGCCGGAGGCGACCAGCTTTCCGCAGGCGATCGCGCTGGCAGGCAGCTTCGACCGCGACCTGATGACGCGCGTGCAGGCGGTGATCGGGCGCGAAGTGCGCGCGCACGGCACCGTGCTGGCGCTGTCGCCCGTCGTCGACATCGCGCGCGACCCGCGCTGGGGCCGGATCGAGGAGACGTTCGGCGAGGACCCGTATCTATGCGGCGAGATGGGTGTGGCCGCCGTCCTCGGCCTCCAGGGCCCGGGCAAGACGCTGGCGCGGCACAAGGTCTTTGCGACGTTGAAGCACATGACCGGGCACGGCCAGCCGCTGGCCGGCAACAATGTCGCGCCGGCGCCGCTGGGCGAGCGGGAGTTGCGCGAGAGCTTCTTCCCGCCGTTCCGCGCGGTGGTGGAGCGGACCGGCATCGGCGCGGTGATGCCGTCCTATAACGAGATCGACGGCGTACCGAGTCACGCCAATCACTGGCTGCTGGGCACGGTGTTGCGCGGCGAATGGGGTTTCGACGGGGCGGTGGTCAGCGACTATGCCGCGATCCAGGAATTGGCGAGCTTCCACCGCATCGCCCCCGGCTTGCCGGGGGCGGCGGCGCTGGCGCTGAAGGCCGGCGTGGACAGCGACCTGCCGGACGGGGTCGCGTATCGCACGCTCGCCGATCAGGTGCGCAGCGGCGCGGTGTCGGTGGGGGGGGTGGATGCGGCGTGCAGGCGGATGCTGGCCATGAAGTTCCGCGCGGGGCTGTTCGAGGCGGAGCCGGTGAATGCACGCGCGGCGGCGGCGCTGACCGCGAATGCGGAGGCACGCGCGCTGGCGCTGGAGGCGGCGCGGCGGTCGATCGCGCTGCTGGTCAACGACGGCGTGCTGCCGCTGACGGCGGGCGCGCACAAACGGGTGGCGGTGATCGGGCCGAACGCGGCGGTGACGCGGCTGGGCGGCTATTCCTCGATCCCGCGCACCGAGGTGTCGCTGCTGGACGGCGTGCGGGCGCGCCTGAAGGGGAAGGCGGAGGTCGTGCATGCGCAGGGCGTGTTCATCACGCAGAGCGAGGATCGGTCCGCGAACGAGGTGCTGCTCGCCGACCCCGCAAAGAACCGCGCGCTGATCGCGGAGGCAGTCGAGGTCGCGAAGACCGCCGACGTGATCCTGCTGGCCATCGGTGACACCGAACAGACCAGCCGCGAAGGCTATGCGAAGAACCATCTCGGCGACCGTACCGGGCTGGACCTGCTCGGCGAGCAGAATGCGCTGTTCGAGGCGATGAAGGCGACCGGCAAGCCCGTGGTGGTGGTGGCGATCAATGGCCGGCCGCCGTCATGGCCGACCGCCGTCGCGGGGGCGAACGCGCTGCTGGAATGTTGGTATGTCGGGCAGGAGGGCGGCACCGCGATCGCGGAGGCGCTGTTCGGCGATTTCAATCCGGGCGCGAAGCTGCCCGTCACCGTCGTGCGCGATGTCGGGCAGGTGCCGTTCTATTACAATCACAAGCCGTCGGCGCGGCGCGGATATCTGTTCGATGACGACAAGCTGCTGTTCCCGTTCGGTTTCGGGCTGAGCTACACGCGGTTCGAGGTGGGCGCGCCGCGGCTGTCCGTGCCAAGGATCGGTAGCGGCGGCAGCGTCACCGTCGAGGTCGACGTGGCGAATGTCGGTGAGCGAACTGGCGACGAGGTCGTGCAGGTCTATGTCCGCGACCAGGTGTCGTCGGTGGCGCGACCGGTCAAGGAGCTGAAGGGCTTCGAGCGGGTGACGCTGACCTCCGGCGAGCGCCGGACGCTGCGCTTCGTATTGGGTCCGGAGGCGTTCCGGATGTGGGACATGGACATGCGCGAGGTGGTGGAGCCCGGTCTGTTCGACATCATGGCCGGTCCGAACAGCCGCGACCTGAAGACCGCGACGCTCGAGATCGCCTGAGCGGCCACATATATGGCGTGAGATTGGTAAGCCGTTGTCAGGAATGCTGTCTGTCGATGTGGTCTGGCCATTTCCAAGGAACTGCTGATAGTGTGTGGCCGACGCTCCATGATGGGGCCGTGAGGATCATGGCATGACCCGCCCGCTCGTTCTGCATCCCGACCGCCTGTTCCCCGCCGACCCGGGTATGCGTGCGATCGCCCGGTCGCTGTACGCCCGGATCAAGGATCTGCCGATCGTCAGTCCGCACGGTCACACCGATCCGGCATGGTTCGCGCGAAACGAGCCGTTCAGCGATCCGGCCAATCTGCTGATCGTGCCCGACCATTATGCATTTCGCATGCTGATGAGCCAGGGCGTTCCGCTGGCAGCGCTCGGGGTTCCCAGCGTCGACGGCAGTCCCGTCGAAACCGATCCGCGCGCGATCTGGCGGGTGTTCGCGGACCACTACCACCTGTTCCGGGGTACGCCGTCGCGACTGTGGCTCGACTGGGTCTTTGCGGAGGCCTTCGGGATCGACGAACAACTGGAGCCGTCCACGGCCGACCATTATTACGACACGATCGACACGGCGCTGAAGACCGACGCGTTCCGCCCGCGTGCGCTATACGAACGGTTCGGCATCGAAGTGATCGCCACGACCGAAAGCCCGCTCGATCCGCTGGAGCATCACGCCGCCATCCGGGCGAGCGGCTGGCACGGGCGGGTCGTCACGGCCTATCGCCCCGACCCGGTCGTCGATCCGGACACGCCGGGTTTCGCGGACAACGTCCGCCGCTTCGGCGAAACGGCGGGTGTCGCGGTGGCGGATTATGCCGGTTATCTTGCCGCGCACCGCTTTCACCGGGCACGGTTCCGCGAGGCGGGAGCGACATCGACCGATCACGGTCATCCGTCCGCCGCGACGGCGGACCTGCCGCCGGACGAGGCGGCGTCGCTGTACCTGCGTGTCCTTGCCGACCCGACGCCGGCGGAGGCGGAACTGTTCCGTGCGCAGATGCTGACGGAAATGGCCGGGATGTCGGTCGAGGACGGGATGGTGATGCAGCTCCACCCTGCCGTGTTCCGCAGTCACAACAAGGATGTCTTCGCCCGTTTCGGGCGCGACAAGGGCGGTGACATCCCGCTGCCGGGGGAGTTCGTTCGCAGTTTGAAACCGCTGCTCGACCGGTTCGGCAACGATCCGCGGCTGACGCTGATCCTGTTCACCCTCGACGAGGATACGTACAGCCGCGAACTCGCACCGCTGGCGGGGCACTATCCGGCGTTGAAGCTCGGGCCGCCGTGGTGGTTCCACGACTCGCCGGAAGGGATGCGCCGGTTCCGCGAGCGGGCGACGGAAACCGCCGGCTTCTACAACACGGTCGGGTTCAACGACGATACGCGTGCATTCCTGTCGATCCCGGCCCGCCACGACGTCGCGCGCCGGATCGATTGCGCGTGGCTGGCGCAACTCGTCGCGGATCATCGGCTCGACGAGGACGAGGCGCACGAACTGGCGCACGCGTTGACGTATGATCTGGTGAAGGCGGCCTACAAGCTGTGAGGTTGTCCACATCCGTCCTGCCGGACAGCGCCGCCGTACCGACCTACGACCGGTCGCAGGTCCGGCGCGGCGTCGTGCATCTGGGCATCGGCGCGTTTCACCGCGCGCATCAGGCGACGATCTTCGAGGCGGCACTGGCGGCGGGCGATCTGCGATGGGGCGTCGTCGGCGTCTCCCTGCGGTCCCCGGCGGTGCGCGACCAGATGCGGGCGCAGGACGGGCTGTACACGGTGGTGGTGCGAGACGACGACGCAGCGCAAGTGCAGGTGATCGGCGCGGTGCTGGACGTGCTGGTCGCACCCGAGGACCCCAAAGCGGTCGTGGCAGCCATCGGCGCACCGGACACGCACCTCGTGACGCTGACGGTGACGGAGAAGGGTTACAAGCTGGATCGCGCCAGCGGGTCGCTCGACCGGACCGACGCGGACGTGGCCCGCGATCTGGCCTCGCTCGACGCGCCGCGCACGGTGCCGGGGCTGATCGCGGCCGGGCTCGCCGTGCGGCGGGCGGCGGGGATCGCGGCGATCACGGTCCTGTCGTGCGACAATCTTCCGCACAACGGGGCATTGCTGAGGGCGGGTGTGCTGGAGATCGCGTGCGCGCACGATCCGGCGCTGGCGGACTGGATTGCGACAAACGTGGCGTTTCCGGCGACGATGGTCGACCGGATCGTCCCGGCGACGACCGACGACGATATCATAAAGCTGACGGAGCGCATCGGCGTCGAGGATCGCGCGATGGTGAAGACCGAGCCGTTCCTGCAATGGGTCGTCGAGGACCGGTTTTCCGGACCGCGACCTGACTTGGCTCGGTTCGGCGTGCAACTGACAGACGCGGTGGGGCCGTGGGAGGACGCAAAGCTGCGGCTGCTCAACGGTGCCCATTCGGGCATCGCCTATCTCGGCGGGCTGACAGGCGATGATTTCGTGCACGAATTCGTCGCACGGCCAGAGGGGCGGGCGTTCGTCGATGCGTTGTGGAATGAATCAGCCGCTACGCTGACTCCGCCGGCGGGGCTGGACGTGGCGTCCTATCGCGAACAGTTGATGGCGCGCTTCGCCAATCCGTCGCTCCAGCATCGCACCCGCCAGATCGCGGCGGACGGGTCGCAGAAGCTGCCGCAGCGGCTGATCGCGCCGATCCGCGAGCGACGTGCGCGGGGC
This sequence comes from Sphingomonas longa, assembly GCF_016892685.1. Taxonomy (NCBI): domain Bacteria; kingdom Pseudomonadati; phylum Pseudomonadota; class Alphaproteobacteria; order Sphingomonadales; family Sphingomonadaceae; genus Sphingomonas; species Sphingomonas longa. Next base: position 171,679 of record NZ_JAFEMC010000005.1, on the reverse strand, counting down.
TTGCCGGTGGATGCGCTCGCTCTCGCGGTGGCGGCATGGATGCGGTGGCAGGCGGGCACGACCGATGCCGGCGACCGGTTCGTCGTCGACGATCCCATCGCCGATCGACTGGCATCGGCGCGAGGAGTGGACGCCTTGCTGGCCGCGATCGGTGCCGACGATATCGACGCCACGGCGCGCGGAGCGATCGCGGCGCATCTCCACCTCCTTCAGACCAGCGGCGCCCGGGCCGCGGTCGCCAGCCTGGGAACTCAACGATGATCCGCCGCGCCCTGCTTCTGGCTACCCTGATTTCCGCGCCGGCGCTCGCCGACCCGCCCTCGCTGCGCAAGCAGGGAACGGCGACCCAGCTGATCGTCAACGGCCAGCCCATGCTCGTCATCGGTGGCGAACTGAGCAATTCCGCCGCGTCGAGTGCGACTTACATGGCTCCGCACTGGGCGAAGCTGAAGGCGATGCATCTCAATACCGTGCTGGCGCCGGTGTCGTGGGAACTGATCGAGCCGGTCGACGGCCGCTACGACTGGTCGTCGGTCGATGCGATGCTGAAGGCGGCGCGGGCCAACGACCTGAAGATCGTCGTGCTGTGGTTCGGGGCGTGGAAGAATTCGATGTCCACCTATGTCCCGGCGTGGGTGAAGCGCGATCAGACCCGGTTTCCGCGAGCGGGTTTGCCGAACGGGCAGGGCGTGGAGATCCTCTCGACCTTCGGCGCCGAGACGCTGGCGGCGGACCAGAAGGCGTTCGCGGCGCTGATGGCGCATCTGAAGACCGTGGACGACCGCGACAACACCGTGGTCATGACCCAGGTGGAGAACGAGATCGGCATGCTGCCGGTCGCACGCGATTACAGCCCGGTCGCCAATGCCGCCTTCGCACAGCCGGTGCCGCGCGAGCTGGTCGATTATCTGGTCGCCCACAAGGATGGGCTGGTGCCCGAAATGCGGGCGATGTGGCTGGATCGCGGGGCGAAGACGGCGGGAAGCTGGACCGAACTGTTCGGCGAGGGCGATGCCGGGGCGGAGGTGTTCGCGGCGTGGCACTATGCGCGGTTCGCCGATGCCCTGACGCGGGCGGGCAAGGCGGCGTACCCGATGCCGATGTACGTCAACGTGGCGCTCAACCGCCCGGGCCGTGCGCCCGGCGAGTATCCGGCGGGGGGGCCGTTGCCGCATCTGATCGACGTGTGGAAAGCGGGCGCGCCAAGCATCGACCTGATCGCCCCGGACATCTATTTCCCGAACTTCGTCGACATCGTCAATCGGTACACTCGGCGCGACAATCCGCTGTTCGTGCCCGAAGCCAACAATGCCGATCACCCGACCGTCGCCGCCAACGCCTTCTATGCCTTCGGGCAACTGGACGCGATCGGCTTCGGGCCGTTCTCGATCGATTCGATCGACGCCGAGCCGGGGAAGCTCAAGGATGCGTACGGCGTGTTGCAGCAGCTTCGTCCGCACATCCTGGCGGCGCAGGGGACGGGCCGGATGGCAGGTTTCAAACCGCGGCAACTGTACGACGACACGATCGTTTATGAGCCGCAGACGCGCGAGATCGGCGGCTATCGCTTCACCATCGCCTTCGCCGACATCCAGCGCCCGGTCACGTCGCCCGACATCGCCACCGCGGGCGGCATGATCATCCAGATCGGGCCGGAAGAGTATCTGATCGCGGGGCAGGGGATCACGGTCACGTTCAAGCCGGTCGGCGACGGCCCGGCCTCCGCCGGTATCGACAGCGCGTACGAGGGGGTGTTCGATGCGGGCGGAGGCTGGGTGCCGGGGCGGCTGCTCAACGGCGATCAGACCCATCAGGGACGCCATATCCGGCTGGGTGCGGGCGACTGGCAGATCCAGCGGGTGAAGCTGTACCGCTACCGCTGACGAGCATGCGCCTTGACGCCTAGCGAGCGGCCCGATAACCCTGCTCGTGATAGCGCTATCAGCGCAACGCGTCCGCCATCGTAGTGGGCGATGAGGGAGGAGGACGTCGTGAATCGCATCGCATGCCGTCCGTCCGTTCGCCTTACCGGTAGTCCCGTTTTCCGACCGACCGGTTCGGGCAGCCAGCGTTTCCCTCTTCGCGAATGGCGTGAGCCGACGGCACCGGTCTTTGTCGATAGCGCATGTTATATTTGCGTCACCGGCCCGCTTGCCCCGTCGCCGCGATTGGCATAATTGTCTGACTATATCTGTGTTCGTATTCTGACCCGGAGCTCGTAACGATGTCCGATACCACCGCCCCGAAGCTCCGCAGCAGCGCGTGGTTCGATAATCCCGCCAACATCGACATGACCGCGCTGTATCTGGAGCGGTATCTGAACTTCGGCCTGTCGCTGGACGAGCTGCGGTCCGGCCGGCCGATCATCGGTATCGCGCAGTCGGGCAGCGACCTGTCGCCGTGCAACCGCCACCATCTGGTGCTGGCGGAGCGCGTGCGTGAAGGCGTGCGCGAGATGGGCGGCATCGTGCTCGAATTTCCGGTTCACCCGATCCAGGAGACGGGCAAGCGCCCGACCGCCGGGCTCGACCGCAATCTGGCCTATCTGGGGCTGGTCGAGGTGCTGTACGGCTATCCGCTCGACGCGGTCGTGCTGACGATCGGTTGCGACAAGACGACGCCGGCGATGCTGATGGCCGCCGCGACGGTGAACATCCCGGCGATCGCGCTGTCGGTGGGGCCGATGCTCAACGGCTGGCACAAGGGCGAGCGCACCGGATCGGGCACGATCGTGTGGAAGGCGCGGCAGATGCTGGCGGCGGGCGAGATCGACGATGCGGAGTTCATCCGCCTCGTCGCGTCGTCGGCACCGTCGACGGGCTATTGCAACACGATGGGCACCGCCACGACGATGAACTCGCTGGCCGAGGCGCTGGGCATGTCGCTGCCCGGTTCGGCGGCGATCCCGGCCCCGTATCGCGACCGTCAGGAGGTGGCGTACCACACCGGCCGCCGCATCGTGGAGATGGTCAACGAGGACCTGAAGCCGTCCGACATCCTGACCAGGGAGGCGTTCCACAACGCGATCCGCGTCAATTCCGCGATCGGCGGATCGACCAACGCGCCGATCCACCTGTGCGCGATCGCGCGCCACATCGGCGTCGACCTGCCGATCACCGACTGGCAGGAGCAGGGGCTGGACGTGCCGTTGCTCGTCAACCTGCAACCGGCGGGCGAGTATCTGGGCGAGGATTACTACCGCGCCGGCGGCGTGCCCGCGGTGGTCAACCAGCTGATGGGTCAGGGTCTGATCCACGAGGGCGCGATGACCGTCAACGGCAAGACGATGGGCGACAACTGCCGCGGCGTCGCGATCGAGGACGAAAAGGTGATCCGCCCGTTCGACCAGCCGCTGAAGGAGGCGGCGGGTTTCGTCGTGCTGTCCGGCAACCTGTTCGACAGCGCGGTGATGAAGACCAGCGTCATCAGCCCGGAATTCCGCGAGCGCTATCTGTCGAAGCCGGGCGATCTCGACGCGTTCGAGGGACCGGTCGTGGTGTTCGACGGACCCGAGGATTACCATCACCGCATCGACGATCCGGCGACGGGCATCACCGCGGAGACGCTGCTCATCATGCGCGGTGCCGGCCCGGTTGGTTATCCCGGTGCGGCGGAGGTCGTGAACATGCGGCCGCCCGCGCACCTGATCATGGACGGCGTCCACGCGCTGCCGTGCATCGGCGACGGTCGCCAGTCGGGGACGTCGGGTTCGCCGTCGATCCTGAACGCCAGCCCGGAAGCGGCGGCGGGCGGAACGCTGGCGCTGCTGCGCACGGGTGACCGGGTGCGGATCGACCTGAAGACGGGCAGCGCCGACGTGCTGCTGTCCGACGCCGAGATCGCCGACCGTCGTGCCGCGCTCGCGGCGGAGGGCGGGTTCAAATATCCCGCTTCGCAGACGCCGTGGCAGGAGATTCAGCGCGCGACGGTGGGCCAGCTGGGCACCGGCGCGATCCTGGAGGGCGCGGAAGCGTATCAGCGGATCGCGCAGACGATGGGGTTGCCGCGGGACAACCACTGAGGGTTTGCGCCACGAGCGGGATGGCCACAGGCCAACCCGCTCGTGCGTGCTCACCCCCGTACCAACAACCGGGCGCTGCCGATCTCCACGACCGGCACTTCCCACGGATGCGCGGCCATGATCCGGGCCAGTGCCGCGTCGACCGCCTCCGCCGGCGCGTCCGCCGCGATATAGGTCGTCAGCACGATGGTCGGTGACAGCGCGACCGCACCGGCGGTGCCGCTGGTCGGGTTCGCGTCTTCGGTCGGGCGGAAGCTCTCCCAGCCCGGCGCGATCTCGACCACGTTCCGGTAGATGCCGAAGTCGCCGAGCGGGCCGTCGTCGCGGAGGATCGCGAGCATCGCGCCGAGGACCGGGTCGGCGTCCATCGCCGCCGCGTCGCCCGCGATGGCCGCAGCGAGCGTCGCTGCCTGCACCGGACAGAAGATGCGGATCGTCGTCACGGTGCGGGAGGCGGTGGTCATCGGCCCATTCCTGTGGAAAGTCGGTGACGATAGCCGCCGTCGCCCGGCGGCACCACCGGGAGAACCTTCATGCCGCACCCCATCCGCGTCGCGCTGATCGGCTATGGCTATGTCGGCAAGACGTTTCATGCGCCGCTGATCCAGGCGACGCCGGGGCTGGAGTTGGTCGCGGTGGCGTCGAGCGATGCGGCGAAGGTGCATGCCGACTGGCCGGACGTCAGGGTGGACGGCGACCCGGTTGCACTGGCGATGAGCGAGAGTGTTGATCTGGTCGTGATCGCGTCGCCCAATGACAGCCATGCGCCGCTGGCGCTGGCCGCGCTGAGGGCAGGGCGGCATGTCGTGGTCGACAAGCCCTTCACGCTGGACCTTACCGAAGCGCGCGCGGTGATCGCGGCGGCGCGCGATGCCGATCGGCTGGTGTCGGTGTATCACAACCGCCGTTGGGACAGCGATTTCCTGACCGTGCGGCAGGCGATCGAGGACGGGCTGGTAGGTGAGGTGGCGCATCTCGAATCGCACATCGACCGGTTCCGCCCGGTCGTCCGCGACCGCTGGCGCGAGCGGGATGGGCCGGGCGGTGGGCTGTGGTACGATCTGGGGCCGCATCTGGCGGATCAGGCGCTGTGCCTGTTCGGTCCGCCGGAGCGGGTGCACGCCAATCTGGGGACGTTGCGCCGCGGCGCGCAGGTCGACGACTGGGCGCATGTCGTGCTCGATTATCCGACGCGGCGCGTGGTGCTGCATGCGGGCATGCTGGTCGCGGGGGGCACGCATCGGTTCGTGGTGCATGGCAGCGGGGGCACACTGGTGAAGCCATCGATCGACCGGCAGGAGGCGCAGCTGATCGAGGGGATGACGCCGGGTGCGCCGGGCTGGGGCGAGGACCCGGACCCGCTGCTGGTCTATGACGGCAGCGGTGGCGCGCCGCGGGTGGTGCCGGCGATCGCAGGCGATCAGCGGCGCTTCTACGCAGGCGTGGTGGCGGCGCTGACGACCGGCGCACCGAACCCCGTGCCGCCGGGCGAGGCGCTGGCGGTGATGGCGGTGGTCGAGGCGGCGGCGGAGGCGGCGCGGACGGGGTGTGCGGTGGTGCCGGACTTCGCGGGGGCGTTTTGACGCGTTTCGGCCTTCACGGTTTGAAGGTTGGCGAGCTACCGGCAATTCACCCGTCATTGCGAGCGTAGCGAAGCAATCCAGGGCCGACCTCCACGCTCTGGATTGCTTCGCTACGCTCGCAATGACGGCGGTTGAAGCGTGACTATGCCGCGGTCACCCGGCCGCTGCGGTCGAGCTTGCCCCAGCCGACGGAGGGGCCGCGCATCGCCTGCACGATGGCCTTGCAGACGACATAATACATGATCTGGCGATAGCCGATGCGTTGCGGGATCAGCAGCCAGAGCAGGCGCCATTTCTCCCGCCGTTCCAGCGCGAAGGCGATGAACGCCGCCAGCAGGTCGATCGCGGTGAAGATCAGCCAATAGGTCAGCATCGTGAACACGTCGGTCTGCGTCTGTGCCCAGCCGTGCGCGGCAACGCGGGTCCAGGTGCCGATGACGCTGAGGATCAGCGCGAGATCGATGATCGGGCTGATCGCGGCCAGCACGACCTGGAACAGGATCGCTTGCGGCAGGCCGACGCGGGCAAGACCTTTCGGGTGGCCTTCACGGATGACCCGCCCGTGTTTCCACAGGCATTGCAGCGTGCCGAACGCCCAGCGGAAGCGCTGTTTGGCAAGGCCGCGAATGTTTTCCGGGGCTTCGGTCCAGGCGACGGCGTACTGGTCGTAATGGACGCGCCAGCCGGCGCGCTGGATGGCGATCGTCAGATCCTGATCCTCCGCCAGCGTATCCGTCGGATAGCCGCCGACCTGACGCAGCGTTGCGACCCGCCATGCGCCGACGGCGCCGGGCACGACGGTCATCGCGTCGAGTCGCGCCAGCGCGCGCCGTTCCAGATTCTGCGCGGTGATATATTCCAGCGCCTGCCAGCGGGTGATGAGGTTGACGCGGTTGCCGACCTTGGCGTTGCCGGCGACCGCACCCAGCTTCGGATCGACGAACCAGCGGGCGAGGCGGGCGATCGTCGTTTCCTCGAACTGGGTATCGGCGTCGAGCGCGATGACGATGTCGCTGGTCACTTCCAGCAACGCGGTGTTGAGCGCGCGCGCCTTGCCGCCGTTCGCCAGCGTCATCAGGCGGACGCGCGGTTCGTCGGCGAACGCCTCGGCGACGACGGCGCTGGTACGGTCGCTGGAGCCGTCGTCGATCACGACGATCTTCACGGCCACGTCGCGGCTGTCGAGCACGCGGCGCACTGCCCGCTCGATCACGCGTTCCTCGTTGAAGGCGGGGATCAGCACGGTGACTTCGGTGGTGGGATCGATCGCCGGGAACACCGTCTGCGCCTCGCGCCGCGCCTGGATCAGGGCGAGCAGGGATAAGGCGAGCGCGCGCAGGATACCAAGCGTGATCGCGACCGCGAACAGCCACTTGATCGCTACCGTCAGCCCGCCGAGCGTCAGGAACAGGCCCAGGTCGGCGCGCGCGGCCCAGCGGTCGCCGGACGAGATCGGCGGGTTGACCATGTCGCGAGGCAGGCCGGCGAGCTCCGACACCGGCACGAACCGGTATCCCTTGGCGCGCAGCCGATCGATCAGCACGGGCAGTGCCGCGACGGTCTGGGCGCGGTCGCCGCCGGCGTCGTGAAGCAGGACGATGTTGCCGCTGCGCTCCGCGTCGCCGGCTTCGACGCCGGCCACGGTGCGATCGACGATCGCCTGCGCGCCGGGACGCATCCAGTCGTCGGGATCGACGTGCAGGCCGACCGACAGGTATCCACGCTGTTGCGCGGCATAGGCGGGGCCGATTTCGTCGGCGGTACTCGGCTCGGCGTCCCCGAAATAGGGCGCGCGGAACAGGCGCAGCGAGCGGCCGGTGAACGCCTGGAACAGCCGCTGCGTCGCGTTCAGTTCCAGCATCGTCGTGTCGTCCGACGTGGTCGCCAGATTGGGGTGGGTGTAGGTGTGGTTCCCGACCTCATGCCCCTCCGCGATCAGCCGCTGGAGCAGGCCGCGCTGCGTCAGTCCATTGTCGCCGATGATGAAGAAGGTGGCGGGGACGTGCTTCGCCTTCAGCACGTCGAGGATCTGCGGCGTCCATTTCGGATCGGGACCGTCGTCGAACGTCAGCGCGACGAGGCCGGGGCGATAGCCGGTCCGCTGCACCGTCCAGGGGGATGGGAGCTGCGAGAACACGACGTCGCTGAGCTCGCCCTTGGCATCGACGGTGACCTTGCGATGGCCGGCGACGGGGGGATCGCCGATGCGCAGGACCTCACCGGTACCCTCGATATCGACATCGGTACCCGCCGGGATTTCGTCGATGACGTTGGCGGGCGGCAGCTTGCGGTGATTGCGGCCGAAGAAGCGCCACAGCGACGGGTCTTCGCTCCCCAGCCGCCACAGCGCCAGCGACTGGATGCCGGCTTTCCGCAGCCAGTCGATCTGGTGATAGGCGGAGGCGGCGTCGGCGAGCCAGACCTCATGCCGCTCGCCATCCTCGTCATAGGCGAAGGCGCTGTTGCCGCTCGCCTTGTCGTAGCGGGGCACGACGTCGGATTCCTTGGCGGCCAGCCACGCCTCGTCGACGGCCAGCGCGTCCGTGCCGCCCTTGTGCCAGTCATAGGCGTAGGATGCGACGGCGACGACGAGGTGGCCGACCGGCACGTCGCGCGCGGCGCGGGCGACGACATTCTCGAACCATTCCTGCGACGCGATCGGGCCGGGGGTGCCGCCGGCATAATGTTCGTCATACGCCATCAGGAACAGCTTGTCGGCCACCTTGGCATAGGCGGCGAGATCCCAGGCGGGATCGGCGGCGGGCACGGCGATCGACACGACCCAGTTGCGCGGGGCGAAGCGGGCACGCGCCTCCGTCAGGAAGCGACGATAATAGGGGTGGACGGTGTCGGGCAGGCTCTCGAAGTCGAAGAACACGCCGTCCGCATGCGTCTGCACCAGCAGCGCCTCGATCCGGTCGAGCGCCGTCTTGCGCGCGGTCGGGTCGCGCATCAGCGCCGCCGCGCCCGCACCGTCCCACTCGCCGTTCAGCGCGTTCTGGACCATCGGCAGCACTTTGGGCCGGCGCGCAGCCCCGGCGATGATCGCGCGTCCGCGGGCGTCGGGGAACAGCGTCACCTGATGCTGCGGGCCGGTGATCGACAGCCAGCCGGGCACGAGCCAGTCGAGTTGGCTGATATTGCGCTGGAGCGAGGCGGCGCTGGCATCGTCCCACGGCGCGTGGAAGGCAACCGCCAGCGGCGGGCTGACGGCTGGACCGGTGCGGAACAGGCGCTTGCCGGCATGAACGGTGTGACGCAGCGTCTGGCGACCCTGCGCGACCAGCCGCTCCGCCCCGGTGGGTTTGCGCAACTGCGCGCGCTCCGCGTGGAACGGCAGCGCGGATTGCGGCACCACGTCGAGCACGGTCGCGGCGAATGCCGCCACCGCCAGCACGAGCAGCAGCGCGAACGCCACCGCCGCCACCAGAAAGCGGCGCCGTCGCCGTCCCGTGGCATCGTAGAAGACCGGGTTTTCCGACATGTTCGCTCCCTGATCCCGCGCTATTGCAAGAAAAAGGATACTGCCAAGTTAACTATCTTTCACGTCGCCTCCAGCCCGAGCCAGGCGCGTGGCCGAGCCGGCAGGATGCGGTCGATCAGCAGAACGAGCAGCAGCGACGCGCCGAACAGCGGTAGCATCACGGCCAGCGCCGCCACCGTTGTGGCGAAGCTCCACGCCAGCGCCGGGCGGACGGCGGCTCGGGGAGCGCCGAGCGTCCCCGGTGCGCGCCGTCGCCACCACAGCATGACGCTGCTGATCGACAGCAGCATCAGCATCAGCGCGGTGACGAGGTTCACCAGCAGGTTGATCCAGCCGAACGCCTGCCCCTCGTGGATCGCGACGCCCCAGCCGACGAGGCGATCGACGAGCGGGCGTTGCGCGAAATCCTGACGGGTGAGCACCGCGCCCGACGCGTCGAGCGTCAGGTCGGTGCGGAGCGGGCGGTTCGCGGCGTTCGACTTGGCGGTCCACGGCTGGGCGGCCTGCGCGGGCGGCGCGATCAGGACCGGCGCGGCGAGGTCGAGCGGTCGGATCGTTGCGACCACGCGGTCGAGCGGCGCGAGGGGGACGGACGCGGGCTTCGGCATCGTCATGCCCGCCATGTCGGCCATCCCGTCGTGTCCGCTGTGGCTGGAGGACCAGTCCTGCTTCACCGGCTGCCCCTCCGCCACGTGCCGCGCCATCTTCAGATACGCGCCCCAGCTTGCCGCCCAGGGCAAGCCCGACACCAGCAGGAACAGCGCCGCCGCCGACACCCAGAACCCCGTCACGCCGTGCAGGTCGCGCCAGAACCGGCGTCCGCCGGCGCGCAGGCGGGGATAGACGACGCCCGCGAGACGCTGCCCGCGCGGCCACCACAGGAACAGGCCGGACACCAGCATGACGATCGCCCAGGATGCGGCGAGTTCGACGACGTAGGACCCGACCGGACCCGCCAGCAGCTCGCCGTGCAGTCGCGACAGGATCTTCATCGGCCGGCGATCCTCTCGCTCGACCTTCAGCACCGTGAGCGTCGCCGGATCGACATAGACACGCTGCGTCAGATCGCCGTCGCTGACGAGCACCTGCACCGCCTGCGTCGGGGTCGCGGGCAGTTCGTACTGCGACAGCGTACCGCCCGGCACCGCCCTCAGCGCGGCGGCGACTTCGGCAACCGGACCGGCGCGGCGGCCGGGTTGCGCGACGGTGGCATAGGGGCGGTCGAGCCACGCCTCGATCTGCGGCTTGAACAGGTACACGCCGCCGGTCAGCGACAGCCACAGGATGAACGGGATGCAGAACAGCCCGGCATAGAAGTGCCAGCGCCAGACGGTCGGGTAGCGGGGCCAGGCGCGCTTCACTGGAACCGCGCCTTGATGCCCGCGAACCACGTCCGCGGCTGACCGGCATACAGCGCGCTGCCGACGTTGCGCAGCACCGCCGCGCCGTTCTCCACGCCCGCCGCCGACAGGCTGTCGGAGACGATGCTGGCGGACCCGACATAGGTCTTGTCGGCGACGTTCTGGACCGAGACGAAGTAGCTCAAGCGCCGCCACCCGCCGTCGCCGGGCGGTGGATCGTAATGGAGGTTGAGGTTGACGAGCGAATAGCCCGGCACGCGCAGCCGGTTGCCGTTGTCGAGCCAGTAGCGGCTGCGGACATTCGTCTCCACGAATCCGCCGAGCCCCGCCGCCGGCCCGGTCGGCTGGTCGTACCCAAGCCGGACATTGCCGAAATGCGGAACCACGCCGGGGATCGCATTGCCGCGCCGGTCGATCGTGCGCGAGACGGTGCCGGTCGTCAGCCGCTCCTGAAAATCGCGATAGGTCTGGTCGGTATAGCCATAGCTCGCGAGTGCGCGCAGGCCCGCGACGGGTCGCCAATCCAGCCCGAGTTCGACGCCGCGGTGGACCGAGCGTGGCACGTTCGACGTGTAGGCGAGCAGGTTCACGCCCGCCGACTGGCTGACCAGTTCGTTGCGGAACCACTCCTGATACACCGTCGCCTCCGCGGTCAGCGTGCCGCCCAGCGCCACCGTCGCGCCGAGATCGACGCCGGTGTTGCGCTGGCTTTTCAGCGCGCGGTTGTCGCCGGGAATGCCCGCTTGCGTGACGAACAGGCCGCCCGCCTGCGGGATGCCGTAGCCCTTGGCGATGCGGGCGTGGAGCGTCACCGCGTCGATCGCGCGCCAGCGCAGTGAGGCTTCGGGCGCGAGATTGTCGAAGCGGCGCTCGGCCGGGATGACGCTGACGACCCGCGTGGTGTTCAGCGGATAGGTGAAGCCGGTCTGCACGACGTCGATCCAGGACCGTTCCGCGCCGACGCCCGCCACCGCCAGCAGCCGCGGCGTCAGCGCCATTTCGCCGCGCGCGCGGATCGCGAGGTTGCGCACGTCGCCGACCACGAACTGCGTCGGTGCGCCAAACCCGTCGCGGCCCGCCGGGGTTTTGGCGAAGCTGTAGCTGCGGTTCTCCAGCGATCCGTAGGCGACCTGCAAGAAGCCGGTCGTCGCGCCCGACCGGACGGTCAGGTCCGACGATAGCTGATAGCTGTTGAGCGTGCCGCGGAACGGTGTCGCACTGGTCGGCTGGTACACGTCGCGGCGATCGAACGTGCCCTGCGTCCGCAACGTGGCGTGCGACGAAAAGTCATGTTCGTGGCGGACACCGATGATCGTGCGCTTGTCGTCGCGGGCCAGATCGGCCTCCGCCGCGGTCTGCGCGATGCGGGGGCCGTTGCGACCGTTGACGAACACCTGGATCGTCGCGCAGCCGGGCGCGGCGGTGGCGGCACGCTCGCACCCCTGCTGATACGGGTTCGCCAGATATTGCGCGTAGGACAGCCGCGTCGACAGCCGGAACTCGCCCGTGTTGTGGATCAGCTTCAGCGCGATGCGATCGTTGCCGTCGACAGCGAAGGTGCCGAGCGCGTTGATCGTGCCGGTGCGGTAATCGGTGTGTCCGGTCGAACCCTTGCCGCCGACGAGGCTGGCGAAGATGCTGTAGTCGTAACCCGGCCCGGCCTTGCCGAGCGTTGCATAGACGTTGGCGTAGCCGTAGCGGCCGACGTCGCTGCCAACCTCAAGCCCGTCGACCTCCCGCCCGCTGCGGCTGCGGAAATTGACCGCGCCGCCCAGCGCGAAATTGCCGTAGCGCGCGGACGAGGGGCCCCGGACGATGTCGACCGCGCCGTAGGCATGCGGATCGGTCAGGTCGAAGCGGGCGAGGCCGTCCGGCTGGGTGACGGGGAAATCGTCCTCGAACACCTGGATATTGCGCGCGCCGAAGCTCTGGCGGGCGTTGGAGCCGCGGATCGAGACGCCGACATCGCGTGGGCCGTTGCCCTGGATGAACGCGACGCCGGGCGCCAGCTTGACGATGTCGCCGATCGTGGTGGCGGGGGTCAGCGCGATGTCGCGCGTGTCGATCGTGGTGACGGTCTGGCCGGCGATGCCGGTGGTCAGCGTCAGAGCGGTGCCGGTGACGATGATCTCGTCTGGCTGTTGAACGGGCGGGGGCGGCGGCGCGACTTGCGCGAGGACGGCGCACGGGACGCACGCCAGTGCAGCCGCGGCGACGCGCGGAGATGTTCGGGACATGACGATACCAGCTTGGCCCCGCGGCCGGGCCGCAGGGCGAGGACACGGACGGGCTCAGGCGAGCGCCGGCGGTCCCCGGAGTGGCGGGCGCAGATGGCCATGTTCGCGGACCCGCAGCGGCACCACCCGGCGGATCGCCAGCGCCAAGGCGTACGCGATCGCCGCGACCAGCAGCACCGCGTCGACCGACGCCATCGCCGGCGTCGACAGGTCGGCGAAGGCGCAGGCGCTGGCGGGCTTGGACGGTACCGGTGCGGTGTCGGCGGGGGTGCCGGAATGATGGTGCATGCCGGCCATCGGTGTCTTGGCGGCGGGCGCGGTGATCGTCACCGGCCCGGCACCGTCGCAGATCGCGAGCAAGACGCTGCCCTGCGCGATCATCGGCATGTACCCGGCCGGCACCAGCAGCCGGAGCGCCAACGCCAGCGCCACCAGCAGGGCGGCGACAGCGCGATAGTCGCGGATCAGGCGGCGGACCGGGAGCACGCGTGTCGCCTAGTCCCGCAGGCGGGTGGTGTCACCCTCAACCGCCGCCCCCTTTGATCTGGAGCAGCACAATCGACAATCATCGTCCGTCATGCTGGACCATCCCCGCATGACGGCGCGTATGTCGTTCAGAACCGAAAGCGGACGCCCAGCGAGTAGACGCGCTCGAGATAGACGACCTGACGCGGGAAGGCGTCGCCGTCGCTGCCGAACTCGCGACTGCGCTTCAGCGGATTGCCGAGCAGATTGACGATGTCGAACGCCAGCGTGATGTTCGGAATCGGCGTGACCGTGGTCGAGAAATCGAGCTGTCCGCGACCCTTTTCGATGATCGCACCGGTGCGCGGTACGCCGTTCGCATCGACGTCGAGGTTCACGACGCCGTATTCGAACACGAAGTCGGAGCGGTAGTTATACGCCATGCGCGCCGAGAAGAACGGCCGTTCGTACAGTGCAACGAGGTTGCCCGACCATGTCGACACGCCGGTAAAGCGTGGTTGACGCCCGGCAACGTTCGGAGAGTCAGAGAGACCCTGCGCAAGATCGCCGCCGGAATCGACATAGGTCGCATTCGCCTGGATACCGAAACCCTTGGCCCAGTCGGGCAGGCCGTCGATATCGAGGAAGCTGGTGAACTGCACCTCCGCACCCTGGAAGCGGGTGTTGCCGGTATTCTCCGGCAGGTTCAGGCGCGACGGACCGTAGCCGACATCCACGCCCTCCCGGTTGATGCGCGAGATGAAGCCGTTGGCGTCGCGGCGGAACACCGCCGCCGTCAGCGAACCGGAGCGCGAGAAATACCATTCCAGGCTGATGTCGTAATTGTCCGACGTCAGCGGGCGCAGATCGGGATTGCCGCCGGTGATATTGCGCAGGTTGCTGTTGATGCACTGCGGCAGCGCTGGGTTCGCCTGACATTCCGGCGAGATCGTCGGCGGCGGGCCGACGGTCAGGGTCGGATTGAGGTCGAAGAAGTTCGGGCGCGTGCGCGTCTGGTTGTAGTTCAGGCGCAGTTGCAGTTCCGGCGTGAACATCAGCCGTGCGCTGGCGTTGGGCAGATAGTCCGTATAGTCGTTGGACGCCGTCGTCGGCGAGAAGCTGGGCGTCGCGCCCGGTGTCGTCTCTTCCTGAACGAAGCCGCTGATCCGGGTTTTGGTCTTGACCGCCCGCAGGCCGATCAAACCGTCGACCGACATGGTCGGGCCGAGATCGAAGCCGTATTTGAGCTGCGCGTAGGCGGCATAGGCTTTTTCGTTGGCGACGAAATTCTCGGTCGGGTTGAACGCCGGCCGCCCTTCCGGTGCCTGGAAGAAGGCACGCAACTCAGGCAGATTGTCGCGGATGCTGGCCGACGAGATGCCCGCGAAGGTCCGCACCCCGAACGTATTATCGAAGGTGAAGGCGGGACGCGTGTTCTGAACGGACACGGGCAGGCCGGAGATCGGAATGCGCAGGTCGGGCACCGGCACGCCGTTGATCGTGTTGACGTAGGGCGCACCGCGGTCGCGCGTGGCATCGCGGTCGTTGTAGCGGGCGCCGAACTGGATGCGTTTCAGGAAACCGCTGTCGAATTCATACTGCACGTCGGCGCGGCTCTGGATGTCCTTGCCGCTGACGACCAGATATTCCTGAAATAGCCCGCGGGCGATGTAGTTCGACGGATCGGTGACGTCGAAGTTCCGGAAGGCGAAGGTCGGGCCGCCGTTCGTGCCCGGCGCATCGAACACGACGTCGCGGGTCGGCGAGCTCGCCATCGCATAGTCGATGTTGACGAGGTCGAATTTGTACTTGCTGTTCGTGTAGGCGATGTCGCCCGAAATCTGGAGGTTGTCGCGCTTCCACACCGCGCCGCCGCCGCCCTGATAGGTGTCGGTATGACCGTTGGCGGAGGTGTAGTAGCCGTCCGGCGCGGTCGCACCAACGACGGTCGCGCTCTGCGCCACGTTGGAACGCCCGGCCCGCGTCGTCACATTCTCCAGCCGGAAATCGGGGCCGCCGAAGATCGGTACGAACATCCACTGGTTGGTGTCCTTGCCGCGATAGCCCTGGAACAGGCCGTCGACGTAGATTTCCAGCTCCGGCGTCGGCCGCCACTGGAACGCGGCGTTGGCGGACGGGCGGAAACGGTCGCCGTTGCTGGTGAAGCGACCCTGCGCATCGGGGTAGCGAATGCCCGCGCCGACGCCCGGCGCATTTGCGGCGGTGGTGGTGCCGATCACGGTGGACTGTTCGCGCGTCGCGTCGAGATAGTTCAGCCCGACATAGGACGCGTTCACCAGCAGCCCCATCTCGCCGATGCCGGTGTCCCAGCGATCGCTGATGAGGATGTTGCCATTCCACGTGGTCCGGCCCGAATGCTCCCAGTTCACGCCGTTGAGCGAACCGGACACCTCGAACCCGTTGAAGTCGAACGGGCGACGACCGCGCACGTTGACCTGCCCACCGATGCCGCCCTCGATCAGGTTGGCGGTACCGTTCTTGTAGACCTCCAGCGCGGCGACGGTGCCGGCGGGGAAGTCCTGGATGGCGACGAAGCGCCCTTCGGCGGTGAAGATCTCACGCCCGTTATAGGTCGTGCTGATGTCCGGGAGACCGCGGATCTGGACACCCGCGGCTTCGCCCGCCCCGCGCGTGACCTGCACGCCCGACACGCGGGCAAGGGCGGCGGAGGCGAAGGTGTCGGGCAGCTTGCCGATATCCTCGGCGACGATGGCATCGACGATGCCGTCGGAATTGCGCTTCAGCGCCTGCGCGGATTCGAGGCTGCGGCGGAGGCCGGTGACGACGATGTCGCCGCCCTCTTCCGGCGTTTCCTGCACCGCCGGCAGTGGTGCGGCGGTGTTCGCACTCTGATCCGACGGCGTTTCCGGCCGCGGCAGGTCGGCCGCACCGGATTGCGGCTGTGTCCTCGACGGTGACGCCGTCTGCGCCTGCGCCTGCGACAGGCTGGTCATGGCGGCCATTGCCGACATGCCCATCCACAATGCCATCTTCGCCTTCATCGCATCATCCCCCAAGCGGCTTCGGCGGCCTTCCGCTCGAAGTGAGTGATGCAATTATACCGCGCGTGTTGCCTCGCCTCAATGCATATATGTTGGAAAAATAAGACTTTTATCTTGATCGATGTGAATTAGCCGCTGCAATCCTTTGTCAGCTGCACGGCCACCGCCTCGGCGATCTTGATGCCGTCCACCGCCGCCGACAGGATACCGCCGGCATATCCCGCGCCCTCTCCGGCAGGATAGAGCCCCGCGGTGTTGACGCTCTGAAAGTCGTCGCCACGCGTGATCCGGACGGGGGAGGAGGTGCGCGTCTCCACGCCCGTCATCACCGCGTCGGGATGGTCGTAGCCGGGGATCTGCTGCCCGAACGCCACCAGCGCCTCGCGCATCGCGGTGACGGCGAAATCTGGCAGGCACTCGGCCAGATCGGTCGGCGTCACGCCGGGCTTGTAGCTGGGAATGACGCTGCCGAGCGCGGTCGACGCGCGGCCCGCGACGAAGTCGCCCAGCCGCTGCGCCGGGGCCCGGTAGTCGCCGCCGCCCGCCGCGAACGCGCGTTCCTCCCAATGGCGTTGCAGCGCGATGCCCGCCAGCGGATCGCCCGGATAGTCGCGCGCCGGATCGATGCCGACGACGATGCCCGAATTGGCGTTCCGCTCGTTGCGCGAATATTGGCTCATGCCGTTGGTGGCGACCCGGCCGACCTCCGACGTTGCCGCGACGACGGTGCCGCCGGGGCACATGCAGAAGCTGTAGACGGTGCGCCCGTTCTTGCAGTGGTGCGACAGGCTGTAGGCCGCGGCGCCGAGATCGGGATGGCCGGCGCACGGGCCGAACCGCGCCTCGTCGATCCAGCTTTGCGGATGTTCGATGCGCACGCCGATCGAAAAAGGCTTGGCCTCCATATGCACGTCGTGGCGGTGGAGCATCGCGAAGGTGTCGCGCGCGCTGTGGCCGACCGCGAGGACGACCGGTCCGGCCTCGATCCGCTCGCCGGTGTGGAAGGTCAGACCGGTCAGGCGGCGCGTGCCGTCCGCGTCCTCGGTTATGTCGACATCCTCGACGCGGGTGCCGAAGCGGTACTCGCCGCCCAGCTTCTCCACCGTCTCGCGCATGCTCTCGACCATCGTGACGAGGCGGAACGTGCCGATATGCGGGTGCGCCTCGGTCAGGATTTCGGGCGGTGCGCCGGCCTTGACGAATTCGGTCAGAACCTTGCGGCCGAGATGGCGCGGATCCTTGATCTGGCTCCACAATTTACCGTCGGAGAAGGTGCCCGCGCCGCCCTCGCCGAACTGGACGTTCGACTCCGGGTTGAGCTCGCTGCGCCGCCACAGGCCCCAGGTGTCCTTGGTCCGCTCCCGCACCACCTTGCCACGGTCGAGGATGATCGGGCGGAATTCCATCTGCGCCAGCAGCAGCCCCGCGAACAGGCCGCATGGCCCCGCGCCGACGACGATCGGACGCGGACCGTCGTAATTGGCGGGGGCCTTCGCGACGAAGCGGTAGCCGGTGTCGGGAGTTGGGTTGACGTGGCGGTCGCGCTTGAACCGGGCGAGCACCTGCGCCTCGTTCTTCAGCGTCACGTCGATCGAATAGACGAGCTGGATGTCCATCTTGTCGCGCGCGTCGTTGGCGCGGCGCGCGATCGTGTAGCGGATCAGGTCGCGCGGCGTGATGCGCAGCCGGTTGCGGATGGCGGCGGCCAGCGCCTCCTCCGGGTGGTTGAGCGGCAGTTTCAGTTCGGTGATACGCAGCATGAGCGCCGCCTTAGCGCAAAGGAGCCCGCGATTGTCACGGTTGAAGGTGTATTTCGACGGCGGGCTGCGTCCCGAAGGGATGGAAACGGCGGTGGTGATCCGCGGGGAGGCGCATGTCCGCCGCGATCTGGGGGCGGGCACCAGCATGGACGCGGAATGGCTCGCGTTGCTGCACGCGGTGGAGCTGACGCGGGCGATCGGGTGGGACGCAGTCGTGCTGATCGGCGACTCCGCGGCGGTGGTGGCGCAGGCGAACGGCACGGTGCGGGCGCGGGGCGGAGACGCGCGGCATCATGCTGCGCTCGTCGAGGCGACGGCAGGGCAGGGGCCGCGGGTTCGGTATGTGAAGCGGGCGCAGAATCTGGCGGGAGGTGTGTTGGCGCGGCTGCACGAGCGGTAGTCCCTCCCCTTACAGGGGAGGACTTGATCCAGCCCGCCGCCGCGACGACGGTCGCGTGCCCAGCGCATCGAGCGCGTCGGCGTTGTCGCGGCCCCACGCGTAGAGCAGTTCCACCGCGCCCACGAAGCGTGCGCCGAGCGGGGTCAGCCGGTATTCGACTGCGGGCGGGGTCGTGTCCTCGACATGGCGCGAGATCAGGCCGCTACCCTCCATCTCTCGTAGCGACTGGGTCAGCATCTTCTTCGAGATGCCCGGCAGGCTGCGCAGCAGCACGCCGCTGCGCGCCGCCCCGGCATGACGGGCGTGCAGCGTGTGGAGGATCATGCTCGTCCATTTCGTCGCGAACAGCTCCATCACGCGGCGCGGCGCGCAATCCTCCCGCCAATCGTTGTCGTCGCTGCCAGCCTGCATGTGGTTACCTCTTGGTGCCGTCTAGGAACGCACGCATCCGCTGCCTAGCTGCCGTCCGCAGCAGCAAGGGACTGGAAAGATGGCGAAGACGGCATTGGTGGTGGGCGCGAGCGGGATCGTCGGCAGCGCGACGGCGGCGCTGCTGGTGGAGCAGGGCTGGAGCGTGCAGGGTCTCGCACGGCGGCCGGTCGAGCAGGCGGGCGTGACGCCCATCGTCGCCGACCTGACGGATGCGGCTGGATCGGCGGCGGCACTGGAGGGCGTGACGCCCGACGCGGTGTTCATCACCACATGGCTGCGGCAGGACAGCGAGGCGGAGAATATCCGCGTCAATTCGGCGATGGTCCGCAACCTGCTGGACGGTCTGCGACCCGGCGTCGCGCCCCGGCACGTCGCGCTGGTCACCGGCCTGAAGCATTATCTCGGGCCGTTCGAGGCGTATGGGAAGGGCACGTTGCCGCAGACGCCGTTCCGCGAGGAGCAGGGGCGGCTCGATATCGAGAATTTCTACTACGCGCAGGAGGACGAGGTGTTCGCCGCGGCCGGGCGCGACGGTTTCGGGTGGAGCGTGCATCGGCCTCACACCGTGATCGGCAAAGCGGTCGGCAATGCCATGAACATGGGCACGACACTGGCAGTCTACGCGACGCTGTGTCGCGAGACCGGACGGCCCTTCTGTTTCCCCGGATCGGCGGCGCAGTGGAACGGGCTGACCGACATGACAGACGCCGGCCTGCTCGCCGAGCATCTGTTGTGGGCAGCGACGACACCGGCTGCGCGCAACGAGGCGTTCAACGTCGTCAACGGCGACGTCTTCCGTTGGAGCTGGATGTGGGGGCGGATCGCCGCCGCGTTCGGGATCGAGGCGGCACCGTTCGACGGCACCGTCCGTCCGCTGGAGCAGCAGATGGCGAACGATGCGCCGATCTGGCGCGAACTGGCGCTGCGCGAGGGGCTGGCGGAACCGGACCTCGCCCGGTTGGCGTCGCCGTGGCACACCGACGCCGATCTTGGCCGACCGATCGAGGTTGTCACGGATATGTCCAAGAGTCGGCGGCTGGGGTTCACCGGCTACCGCGCGACCGACGACGCGTTCCTGACGCTGTTCGATCGTCTGCGCGCGGACCGGCTGATCCCGTAATGCCGTGGAGGTGACGACGGCTACTCGCCCAATCCGTTCGCCCTGAGCGTGTCGAAGGGCTGCTATCCGCCGGCACGGTCGTCGGTGGGCGCAGGGGCTTCGACAGGCTCAGCCCAGACGGGACGGGGTGAGGGAGGGTACGTCGCCGGCCGGCTACATCCGTGCGATCTCGCGCTGGGTCATCGTGGTGCTGGCTTTCCCGTCCTTCACCGACACGGTGGCGGCGGGGACGGTCACGTACTTTTCGCCGACGATCACGACCACGGAACCGTCCGCCAGCACGCGCTGGATGCGGGCGATCTGGCGACCGTCGCTCTGGGTCAGATACTTTCCGGGCTTGGGAGCCTCGGCCGTCTGCGGGGCGGCGGCGGCGAACAGGGCGAGCGTGGCGGCGACGATCATCATCGTATTTCTCCGATAGAATGGGGCGGCAGGACGGGAGTCAGCGCGGCTGTTCGAAGACGAGCAGCGTGGACGTGGCGGTGGCGCAGAGGCGTCCGTCGCCGTCGTGCAGTGTCGCCTCCGCAAAGGCGACGCGGCGGCCGATCGACACCAGCCGGCCGACCGCGCGGACTTCGCCGCTGCGATCGGTGAGACCGCGCACGTACGAGACCTTCAGCTCCAGTGTCGTGTAGCCTTGGTCGGCGGCGAGGCCGGAATGGGTCGCGATCCCGCACGCGCTGTCCAGCAATGTCGCGGCATAGCCGCCGTGGACGGAACCAATGGGGTTGTAGACGCTGCGGCCGGGCGTGCCCGTGAACACCGCATGGCCGCGATCGACCTCGACCAGCGAAAAGCCGAGCGTTTCGCCGATCGGCGGTTGCCGGTTCGTCTCCATCATGGCCCGCAACTGCGTGAGTCCATCGGGGCGGTCGGTATCCCGATCCTGATCCTGACTCATGCGAGAGCGTTCCCAAATCGTAATATGATGCTCATAATATGATGGACGTCATGTCACAAGAGGGGATAGGATGCGGCATGCGCTATGACAGCGAACACAAGGCCCGCACCCGCGAGCGCGTGCTGAAAGAGGCGGCGAAGGCGATCCGGATCGAAGGCGCGGACCGGATGGCGGTGGCGACGGTGATGAACCGTGCCGGGCTGACGCATGGCGGCTTCTACGCGCACTTCAAGTCGAAGGACGACCTCTTGGGAGAAGCCGTCCGCTACATGTTCGACGAGCGGTACGGGCGGTTTCTGGAAGGCGAGGGCGACGATCCGGCGGCGACGCTGCGCCGCTTCGTGGATGCCTATATGTCGATGCTGCACCGTGGGTCGTTGGCCAAGGGGTGTCCGGTGCCGATCCTGGCGGGGCAGATCCACCGCTTGCCGGAAGCCGCACAGACCCGGTTCGCGGATGCGATCGACCGTCTGGTCGGTCGGGTGGCGGATTTGCTCGAGCGGCTGGGGCTGAAGGCGGTCGTGGCGCATGCGCGCGCCGCATCGGTGCTGGCGCAGATGGTCGGCACGGTCGCCTTGTCCCGCGCCTATCCCGACGAACGGGCGGCGGCGCTGCTGGAGAATGCGCGGATCAGTGCGACGCGGGACTTGCTGGGCGACGTCACGGGGGCGGATGCCGGGGGCTCGGGCGGGGCGGCATAGCGAGGCTGCCCGTCGCCAAGCTACCACCCCGGCGAAGGCCGAAGTCGCGTTCGGCTGTCGCTCTCAATTGATTGCCGCCGACATCCCGACTGGCCTCGGCTTCCGCCGGGCAGGCATGAGAGAGCGGCTGCCGCGCACCACCATCAATACGGCGGCGGTCGTTTCGCGCGCTGTTCCCGTGCGGCCTCGGTCCACCACGCCAGATCGTCGGCGAAGCGCGGGAAGGCGCGTTCCAGCGCCGCGCCGCCCGACCCTGCGGGTGCACCGTCCGCGTCGAAAGCCTGACCGATGCCGCCGACCGCCAGCGAACTGGATATGACGACCATCCCCATTTCCGACAGCGTGCCGTGCCACGCCAGTCCAGCCCGCGCGCCGGCGAACCGGCCGGCGGAATAGCTGGCGATGGCGGCGGGTCGCCAGAACCATTCCTCGAGGAAATGGTCGGTCAGGTTCTTCAGGCCGGGCTGGACGCCCCAGTTATATTCGCCGGTCACGAACACGAAGGCATCGGCCGCCCGGATCTTCGCCGCCAGTTCCGCCAGCTTCGGCGGTGCCTCGCCCGCCGGATATTCCTTGTACATGCGATCGAGGATCGGCAGGTCGATCGCCTTCGCATCGATCAACTCCACCGCCGCGCCGCGCGCCGTGAAGCTGGCGACCAGATAGTCCGCCAGCCTGATGCCCTGCCGATCGGATCGGTAGGACCCGTACAGGATCAGGATGCGGTCGCCCATCGTGCCGTCCGTCGCTCCGGCCGGCGCAATCAGGGGGCGCGGCGGCGGCGTGGCGGCGGCGTGGCGACCGACAGGGTCGGCATGATCGGCTGGTCGGAGCGGTCGTACCAGCCGAGCGCGGTCGAGATCGCGGCCGCGGTGCTTTGCAGTTCCGCCAGCGAGGCGTCCAGATCGGCGTGACCGTCGCGGTCGATCGCCTCCAGATAGGGAACGGTCAGCGCCGCCACGACCTTGCCGTCGAAGCCGTAAATCGGGCAGCTGACGTCGCACACCGCGGACAGGCGCGCACTGGCCAGCCGCTCATACCCACGTTCGCGGATCGTTTCGAGTTCGGCGTCCAGTCCCGCCGGGGCGGATAGCGCCGACATCAGCGCCTCGCGACGTTCCGGGCTGGCGAAGGCGAGCAGGACATGGCCCGAACAGCTGGTCAGCAGGTCGATCGTCGTACCCAGCCGCACGGCGAACGCGGTCGGCCCGGGACTTTCGTGGCGAAGCACGACCAAACCGTGGTCGCCGTTCATCACCGCCATGTGGCACGACTGCTGAATCTTCGCCGCCAGATCGTGCATCAGGGGTGCGGCGACGTGGGTCAGTTCGCGGGCCGGCGTGGCGTGGTGGGCCACCTCCAGCACCTTGTACGTCACACGGTAGCGGTCCCCACCGGGAATTTTCTGCAACCAGCCGCGCCGATCCAGCACCACGATGATTCGGAACAGCTCGCTGATCGAGCGACCCAGCCGCGCCGCCATTTCGCCGATCGAAAGACCGGACGGCTCCCGCGCGAGCAGCTCGACCACGTCGAGCCCCTTTTCCAACGCGGGGGCTGAATAGGTGGGAGACTTTCCCTCGTTCTCGGGCAATTTTTGGCCTGTCATGAGATGATGCTAACCGGTCGTAACGGCAAAGTCACGACCGGCGAGGCGGCGTGCAAACAATTGTACCGGAAAGTATTTTGCGGCCATGACGGGATTAATGCAAAATAGCGGGAGCGCTACCGCGGCTGCGGTGCACCCTGCGGCGTCGTAAACGCCCCGATCCCGGCCACCGCGACGCGGGTCGCGCCCGCCACGGCGGGTGCGTCGAAGCGCAATCGCAGAAAGCGCGCCGTGCGGGGTTGGGCAAAGGCGATGCGCTGGGTGGCGAGGGCGTAGGCGATGTTGGCGAACTCGCCGCTGGCGCCGGCCTGCCACACGCGTCCGTCGACACTGGTGTCCGCGCGGTAGCCACGCGGCGGGACCGAGCCGTTCGGCGGCGCGCGTGACGGCGTCAGGCTGAATCCGGCGAGCGTTTCGGCACGGGCGAGATCGATCGTCACGGTGGCCGGAGAGGTCGATGTCGGTGCATCGATCGTCCACACCGTCGCGGCGTCGTCGTCGATCAGTGCTTCGCCGCCGGGGGCGGAGGCGGCGACGATCGACCAGCCGGCGGGGGACAGGATCGTGCGGTCGCTCGACCGGGCAGCGGCGACCGGCTGCGGCGCGACCTGACGGAACAGCGCGATCTCGCTGATCGCCGGGCAGACGGGGGCGTCGAGGATGCGCAGGCGCAGACGGCGTGCACTGACCGGGCGATCGAGGCGGATGATCCGCTGCGCCGAGATGCAGGCTCGTTCGGCCAGCGTCTGCCAGCGGCCATCCGTAAACGCATCGACCGCGAACCGCGTCACCCGCACCCCCAGCGGCAGATATTCGCGGATACGGATCAGGTCGAAGCTGCGTCCCGGCGGCAGATCGAGCGTCAGCGACGGCGTCGTGTCGCCCTCCGGACTGGACCAATAGCTGTCGCGCCGGTCGTCGAGGACGTTCGCGGCGGCGAACGCAGGACCGCGCGTGGCGCTGGCGGACGCGACCGCCCCCTCCGCCAGATTCGACGCCAGCGTCGCGCGCATCGCCGCACCGAACGACGCGAGCGAGGCGACATCGGGATCGGCAATCCGGCCGCGCCGGTCGGGCGGCAGGTTCAGGTGCATGTTGGTGCCGCGCCCCACCGACTCGTCGTAATAGCGGAGCAGCCGCTTGGGGCTCTTCACCTTGGCGTCCTCGTCGGCGTGATAGAACCAGCCGGGCCGGATCGACGTGTTGGTCTCCGCCGGCCACCACAGCGCGCCCCCGCGCACGCCGGCATTGCCCTCCGTCTGCACATAGGGGTGATTGGGCATGGTCGGCCAGCATGGGTCGCCCGCCACCCCGTCCTCGTTCCCGACCCAGCGGATGTCGGAGCCGAGCGGATCGAAGGTGCACGCCATCGGCTGGTGCTGGTGGACGAGCGCGATGATCGACGGCCAGTCGTAATATTTTGGCGCGTCGATCGTCCGGGTCTCGCGCGCGCCGCCATAATAGCCGTCACCGCCGTTCGCGCCGTCGAACCAGAATTCGAACAGCTCGCCATAGCGGGTGCAGAGCTCGACCACCTGCTTCCGGTAATAGTCGATATAGGCGGGGCGGCCATATTCCGGGTGATTCCGGTCCCAGGGCGACAGATACAGTCCGAACATCAGCCCGGCACGCCGCGCGGCGCGCTCCATCTCGCCGACGATGTCGCCCTTGCCCTGCTTGTACGGGCTGTTGCGGATGCAGTGGTCGGTCAGCATCGTCGGCCACAGGCAAAAGCCGTCGTGATGCTTCGCGGTCAGGATGATGCCGCGCATGTTCGCCGACTTGGCCGCGGCGACGATCTGATCCGGATCGAAATCGGTCGGGTCGAACAGCGACGGGCTTTCGTCGCCATAGCCCCATTCCTTGTCGGTGAAGGTGTTGATCGAGAAATGCACGAACGCGTATTGCTCGTGCCCGTGCCACGCCCATTGCCGCGGCGATGGCGTCGCGCCCCACGCTGCGGGTGCGCCGTCGGCGGCCAAGCCCGGCGCGGCACTGGCCAGCCCCGACACCAGACCGGATGCCAGCAGGGTACGGCGCGAAAACTCGGTCATGCGGCTACTCCGGTAAGGGTCATTGCGGCAGGTCGAGCGGCGATCCCGTGACCGCGACATCGATCCAGCGTCCCGCCGCCGCATCCGGCTGGCCGCCGCCGACCCACAGGCGATAGGTGCCGGGCAGCACGCGGCGGGTGCCGTCGCGGAACACGCTGCCCATCGTCCGCGGATCGATCCGGAGCGACACCGTCTTCGTCTCGCCGGGTTTCAGCGCCACACGCGTGAAGGCGGCAAGCTGGCGCTGGAGCACCGGATCGGTGAAGCCCGCGGGCTCGTCCGACGGCGGCGGGACCAAGTAAGCCTGCACCACCTCCTCGCCAGCGCGCGTACCGGTGTTGGCGACGCGTGCGGTGACGGTGATCGGCGCACCCGTCGCGACGCCCGGCGCGGCGACGCCGTCATAGCCGAAGCGCGTGTAGCTTAGCCCGTGGCCGAAGCCCCAGAGCGGCGTGCCGGTGAAGTAGCGATAGGTCCGCTCCTTCATCCCGTAATCCACGAAGGCGGGCAGGTCGCTGGTCTTCGCGTACACGGTGACGGGCAGCCGCCCGGACGGATTGCTGACGCCCGCCAGCGTGTCGGCGACGGCGGTGCCACCCGCCTCGCCCGGATACCACATCGTCAGGATCGCGTCGGCGGACGCAGGATCGACCGCCACCGCACTGCCGCTGGCGAGAACGAGCACGATCGGCTTGCCCGTCGCCTTCAGCGCGGCGAGCAGGCGCTGCTGCGCGAACGGCAGCGCGATATCAGTTCGGTCGCCGCCGACGAAGCCGGGCACCTGCACCGGCAGCGCCTCACCCTCTAGGTCGGGGGACAGGCCGGCGAATACGACCGCGACATCGGCGGACTCGGCGGCGGCAACCGCCTGCGCCAGCAACGGCTCTGCGGGAGGTAGCCACATCAGGCGGATACCTTCGTCGTCGCTGACGTGATCGAGTTCCAGCCGCAACGGCACGGGCGTGCCGTTGCTGACGTAATCGACCTCGACACGACCCTTCGCGACCTCGCCCGCGGCAAGCTGACGATCGCCGATCCACAGTCGCACCGCATCGTGCGACTTGCAGTATTTCCAGCATGCGGGAACATCGACGACCAGCTTGTACGTGCCCGGACCCGGCGGCGTGAAACGCGCCGTCCAGCGCGCGGCAAACCGGTCGCCGCGGATCTGCGGCACCGGCGCGGCGCGGTTGATGTCGAGGTCGACGCGACGCTCGGCGCGTGTCGCGACGGTGCGGCCATCGACGCTGTATTCCGCTTTCAGCCCGATCAGCGCCGTCTCCGGCACCACCACCGGCGCACCGTCCGCGAGGATCGATCCTTGGGCATAGACGACGTTGCCGAAACGCGCGCGCAGACCCTCCAGCGGGGTCACCGGCGCGGTCGCGGTGCCGTGGTAATTACCCTGCAACACGCCGAGATCGTCGGCATTCGCACCGATCACCGCCAGCCGCGTCGTGGTCGCCAGCGGCAACCGGTCGCCTGTGTTCTGGAGCAGCACGATCGCCTTGCGCGCCGCCTCCAGCGCCAGCGCGCGGTGGGCCGGCGTGCCGATCTGCGACGGCTTGATCCGTGACCACGGGCTCTTCGCGCCATAGGCGATGCCGAGATCGCGCCGCGCGGTCAGCGCCCGTGTCAACGCGGTGTCGAGTTCGGCTTCGGTGACCAGCCCGCTCGCGACCGCGGCGGGCAGCGCGCTATACGCGTTGCCGCAATTCAGGTCGGTGCCGCCGCGCACTGCCGCCGCCGCCGCCGCCGCGCCGTCCAGCCGGTAGTGGTGGAACAGGTGGATGTTCGCCACCGCATCGCAGTCCGAGACGGTGAAGCCCTTGAACCCCCACGCCCCGCGGATGCGATCGTTCAACAACGCGCCGTCCGCGCAGGCGGGGGTGCCGTGGATCGAGTTGTACGCGCACATCAACGACCGCGCCTTGCCGTCGATCACCGCCATGCGGAACGCGGGCAGGTACGTCGCTTCCAGATCGCGGGGTGAGGGATCGACGTCGAACCCGTCGCGCCCCGCCTCCGGCCCGCTATGCACCGCCAGATGCTTGGGCGTGGCGATCACCTTCGGGTGGAGCGGATCGGGGCCTTGCAGGCCGGTGACGAACGCGACGCCGAGCGTGCCCGTCAGATACGGGTCCTCGCCATACGTCTCCTGCCCCCGCCCCCAGCGCGGATCGCGGAAGATATTGATGTTGGGAGACCAGATCGTCAGCCCTTCGTAGATACGGCGTGGAGCCGCCACGGGTTGCGCGTTGAACTTCGCGCGCGCCTCGGTCGCGACGGTGTCGCCGATGCGCCGGACGAGATCGGGGTCCCAGGTCGCGGCCATGCCGATCGCCTGCGGAAACACCGTGGCGTGGCCGTTCCGCGCGAGGCCATGCAGTCCCTCTCCCCACCAGTCGTAGGGGGGCAGGCCGGCCTCCGCGTCGGCGGGGGCGCTGCTTTGCAGTTGCGCGGCCTTTTCGGCGACCGACATCGTCGCGATCGATGCGGTGACGGGGTCACCCGAACCCGAGACAGCTTGCGCGAACAATAGCCAGATCATCGTGCCAGCGTCCTCAATGTCAGCGATTTGGCCAGCGTCGCCGGCGAAGCCTCGGAGGCGACCGCAACGGTGATGCTCTCCCCCGGCAACAGGTCGAACCCGTCGTCGGACGGTTGCGCGGCGACATCGCCGAAATCGAGCATCACCGCACGCGCCAGTGCGGTGGCGGTGATCGTCACGTCGCGCCCGTTCAAACGCGTGGACAGGCCGGGCGCGGGATAGGCCATGTCCTTGGGCGGGGCGCGCTCGACGATCGCCCGGCTGACCGGCTTGTCGCCCACCAGCAGTTCCGCGACCGCATAGCTGGCGGTCGGCGCTGCCGTGCCGAACAGCGCGGTGTCGTCCAGCGTCGCCACCAATGTGGCCGCAAGCGGCACGAGCGTCACTGCTTCGTCGCGCGTCGATAGTGTCGCCCCGGCCATGTCGCGCACCGTGATGCGCCACCGCGCGGGCGTCGGTGTCGTCCGGTCGGAGATCAGCGACACCCGCGTGACCCGGTTCACATTCTCCGCGACGATCGCCTGCGGTGCGAAGAAGCGGCGCGCGGCGTAGTTGAGCAGCTTCCACCGCCCTGAATAGTCGATGCTGGCCCACGAGATCGCCGGCCAGACATCGTTCAACTGCCAGTAGAGCGACCCCATCGTCACCGGCCGGCAGGCGCGGTGGTGCAATGCCGCCAGTTCGATCGCCTGCGCCTGATTGACCTGCGTCAGATAGACCATGTCGGCGAAATCCTTCGCCGGCCGCAGTCGCGCGTCGAGATAGAGTTGCAGGCGGGCATTGCCCTCGCCGGCCAGGAACTTCTGGTGCGCCTTCATCACCGGGCTTTCGGCGGCGAGCGAACCCTTCCCCGCGAAATTGCGGATCGTGGACAGGTCGGGCATCGACTGGAACCCGTATTCGGACATGAAGCGCGGGCAACTATCCAGATAGCGCTCGATCGGCTTCGATCCCGACCACACGTCCCAGAAATGCCGGTCGCCCGCCGCGTCGGTGTCGACAGGGCCGTCATAGTCGGTCGATGGCGAATTCGCCCAATACGGCGTCTGCGGGGCCTTCGCGGTCACCGCCGCGCGCAGCACGCGGTCGAACAGCACGGCCATGTTCGCGCCGATTCGCTCCTGCTCGTCCGCACCGACGGCTTTCTTGAACGCCTTGCGGTCGCCCCAGTTCTCCCAGCCAGACAGGATCTCGTTGCCGCCCGCCCACAGCACGATCGACGGATGCGAGGACAGGCGCGCGACCTGCTCCTCCGCCTCGATCTTGACGTTCTCGCGGTAGGCGGCGTCGGGCGGCGTCACGCTGCCGCCGAACATGAAGTCCTGCCAGATCATCAGGCCCATCGCGTCGGCCATGTCGTAGAAGGCGTCGTCGAGATAATAGCCGCCGCCCCAGATGCGCAGCATGTTCATGTTGGCGTCGCGCGCGCCCTGAAGCAGGGGCCGCATCGACGCGGGCGTGACGCGGGCGGGGAAGCTGTCGAAAGGGATCAGGTTCGCGCCCTTGGCGAAGATCGGGATGCCGTTGACGCGGAAGCCGAACGCGCCGCCGCCCCGGATCAGCTCGACCGTGCGCAGGCCGATGCGGCGGCTGGCGGTGTCGTCCTGCCCCAGCGTCGCATCGACGCGGTACATCGGCTGTGCGCCGTACCCGACCGGCTGCCACCGCTCGGGGTGCGCGACGGTCAGCGGCACGGTGACGACGTTCAGTCCGGGCACCAGCGTGACGGTGCGCGCCGCCGTGACGGGCGTGCCGGTCGGGCCGGTGACGGTGGCGCGGACCTCGGTCGTCGCTTGTGTATCGGCGACGATGTCGAACGTCGCGGCCAGCCGAGCCTCGGCTTCGTTTAAAGCCTGCTGGTCGACGCGGAACGCCTCGATGCGGGCATCGTCCCACGCTTCGAGCCGCACCGGCCGCCACACGCCGATCGCGACGAGGCGCGGGCCCCAGTCCCAGCCGTAATGATATTTGGGTTTGCGCAGATAGGGGGAGGTCTGCTTGCCCTTCGGCTCGTCGCCGAATGCGGAATCATATTCGCCGGGCAGCGGGTTCTTCTCCGCGAGCACCATCGGCTGCAACCGCTTGATCGGGGAGGCGATGCGGACCGTGACCTCGTTACGACCAGGTTTCAGCAGCGGTTTCGCGTCGCCGCGCCAGCGCCGGTGCGCGTTGTCGGCGGCGATCAGCGGCCGGCCGTTGACCGACACGGTCGCGAACGTGTCGAGCCCGTCGAACACCAGATCGAGGTGATCGCGCGCCAGCATCGCCGGCGTCACGTCCAGCACCAGCCGGTACTGCCAGTCGGTCAGCCCCGCCCACTGGATCGCGGCCTCGTTCGTACCCTTGAACGGGTCGGGCGCGATGCGCGCGGCGATCAGGTCCTGCTGCACGCTGCCGGGCACCGTCGCCTTCAGCCAGCGGGCGGCCTTCGGATGCGCTTTCGTGGCCGCCGCGTCGGCGGGGTCGATCCGCACCTGCCACCCGGCGTCGAGCGGCGTGACCGTTTTCGGCCCCGCCCAGGCGGCGGTCGGACACAGGAGAAGCGCGGCGGCGGTCAGGGCCGGCGCGATCCTCATCGGTCGCCCTCCGTCAACTGCACGCGTTCGACGGTGTAATAGGGATCGCTGAGCGGCGAAGTGAACTGGAAGCAGATGTCCTGATCCCCCTTCGCGTTCGGCAGCGTACCCTTGAAGGTGAAGCGTTGCGGGGCCATCTTGGGATCGGGCAGCGGGAACGCCCCCGCCGCGACCGGTCGCGCGGTCTTGTCACCCGCCTTGCGCGCGGCGGCGGCGGCGACGCAACCGACCTGCACCAGCAATTCGCCGTGGTCCGTGACGTTGTAATGCTCGCGCAGCATCCGGGCTTCGTGCGCCAGTCCGTAATGCCGCGCGAGGCGGACGACATCGACCGCGTAGCCGCGCGCGATGTCGAGGGGCGCATCCGGGTAGAGCGTGCAGGTGTCGAACAGGTTGATGTTGAACGCCGGCGCGTTGGCGGTCGACTCCGACGTCAGCGGTGGCCGCAGCCCGAGCGAACCATTCGGGCAGGCGCGCATGTCCGAACTCGACCGTGACAGCAGCGCGGCGCGCGCGGTGTCGAAGCTGCGCGGCGTCGCGGTCGCCATACCGGCGGCGTCGAACGCGGCGGCGCGGATGACGGTGCCGGGCTTCACCGACAGCGTCGCCGCATAGGCTTTGGAGCGTGCGGTCGGCGTGCTGCCGTCCGTGGTGTAGCGGATCGTGCCGTAGGGGGCCTGCGTCTTCAGCGTCAGCGGGATGCTGTTCCGGCGCAGTGCGTCCCCGCGGGTGCCGTCGACGCCGATATCGACCGCAAAGGCGCTGTCGGCGACCTGCATGCCGGCGCGCTTCCACCGTTCGCCCTGCTGGTGGGCGCGCGGCAGGAAGGCGGCGAAGTCCTTGCCGCCCTTCTGCGCCCACGTCACCTCCGCGACGGCGGCGGCGCGGGGGAAGATGTGGTGCTGCAACTGATAGCGCGTGGCGATGTATTCGCTCCACAGATTGGCCTGCGCGCCGAGCACGTGCCGCTCCCGATCGGGCGCGATGCCGACGGGCATCGGATCGTACTGGTACACCTTATCCAGCGGCAGCACGTCGAACCGGCCCGGCGGTTCGTCGGACAGGTCGCTCTGCGTATAGTTGAGGTACATCGGGGTGCCCGGCGACATCACCACGTCGTGGCCCAGGTTGGCCGCGTCGATCCCGCCCTTTTCGCCGCGCCACGACATGATCGATGCGGACGCGGGCAGGCCGCCCTCCAGGATCTCGTCCCAGCCGATCAGGCGGCGGCCTTTTGACTGCAGGTAGGTGCCGAACTGATCGATCATCCAGCTTTGCAGCGCGTTCTCGTCCTTCAGGCCAAGCGCCCTGATCTGCGCCTGAACGTCCGCACTGCGTTCCCACTGGTCCTTCACCGCCTCATCTCCGCCGAGGTGGATATAGGTGCCGGGGAACACGTCCATGACCTCGTCCAGCACCGCCTTCACGAACGCGATGCCCTTTGGGCCGGGATTGAAGAGATAGGGCATGATGCCCCAGTTGTTGCTGACCTCGGGCCGGTCGCCGAGCAGGCCAAGCTCGGGATAGGCGGCGACCAGCGCCTGTGCGTGGCCGGGCAGGTCGATCTCCGGCACGATCGTGATGCCGCGGTCGCGGGCGTACACGACGAGCGCCTTCAATTCCTCCTGCGTATAGAAGCCGCCGACCTTCGGGCCGGGATCGCCGCCGGTCGAGGGCGGGGTGCGGAAGCCGCCGATCTCGGTCAGCTTCGGATAGCGCTTCACCTCGAACCGCCAGCCCTGATCGTCGGTCAGGTGCAGGTGGAGCGAGTTGAGCTTCACCGCCGCCATCTGGTCGACGATCGCCCGCAGGGCGGGCATCGGCAGGAAGTGCCGCGCGGGGTCGATCATCAGGCCGCGCCACCCGAAACGCGGCGCGTCGGCGATCGTCGTCGCGGCGACCGTGACCGGCCTGCCGAACTGCGCATCGGGGCTGACCAGCTGCGCCAACGTCATCGCGCCGTGGACGAGACCGCGGTCGCCCGATGCGGCGATGACGATACCGGTGGAAGTCACCGTCAGGCGGTATGCTTCGTCGCCCTTGATGCCGGTATCGCGAACGAAGCGGACCGGGCCGGTGGCGCCCGGCACCAGCGTCAGGCCGCGGACCCTCTTCACATGCTCGGCCAGCAGTTTCGTGGCGGTGTTCGCGCCGGCGTCGCTGGCGGGGGCGCCGATGCGGGTGCCGTCCGCGACGGTGAAGCTGCCCGCGCCCGGCGTCATCGAGGCGGGAATGGGTAGCAGCGACTGGGCCGTCAGCGGCGTCGTACCGAGCAGCAGGGCGGCGGTCAGGGTGAAGCGAAGGACGGTCAAGGCGTGCTCCCGAAAACGACGAATACCAATACCCTACCGCAACATGAGCGCGGTGCCGACCTGGTCACGAAAAAAACCGCCCGTCGGCGCGGGGCCGGCGGGCGGGGAGGGACGTGCATGCGGTGAGGTCATGCACGACAGGGATAGCAGCGGCAGGCGGCGTGCGAGGAACGACAGTCGTTCGGGGTCGCTCCACGCCGTCGCTCACATCTTGAAGCTGGCGCTCAGCGAGAACACGCGACCGTTCTTGTAGATCGAGGTCGGCGCGCTCTTGGTGCTGCTATACTGGTAATAGGTCTCGTCGAGCAGGTTGGACGCCTGCGCCTGGACCTGGATGTTGTCGGTCAGCGCATAGGAGATCGATGCGTCGAGCTGACGATAGGCATCGGTGTAATCCTGCGACTGGAGGCGGCCGACGCGGTAGAAATACTTCGACCGGCGATTGTAGCTGACCCGCGCCTGTAGCGGCCCGTTCTCGTAATAGGGTACGACCGTGACGGTGTTGCGCGACAGGAACGGCAGGCCGGTCGCGATCGAGGTCTGCGCATCCGCGAAGGTGTAGTTGGCCTGGATGCCGAAACCCCATTTCAGCGCGGTATTGCCCGACAGCGAGAAGCCGGTGACCGAGGCGTTGGCGATATTGATCGGCTGCGAGATCGAATAGGTCTGGGTGATGCCGGTGACGAAGTTGGTGAACGTCACGTCATCCGTCACCGAATTGCCGATATAGTTGGTGATGTCGCGGTAGAAGACCTCACCCGACAGGAAGCTGCCGGGCGCGAAATACCATTCCGCCGACAGCCCGAAATTGTTCGCCGCATAGGGCTTCAGATCCGGGTTGCCGCCGCTGCCCGAGCGGGAGGCGTCGTCGAGCGAGATCGAGCCGGCGAGATCGGAATAGCGCGGTCGGGCGATGACCTTGGCTGCGGCACCGCGTAGCACGACGCTGTCGCTGACGTCGAAGATCAGGTTGGCGGCAGGAAGAAAGCGATTGTCGCTCTTGGTGATCTGCGTCGGGGCGAACCGCCCATTGCTCTGGAGGAAGAAGTTCGATTCGTCGCGCGTGTTGACGAACCGGCCGCCGACGTTGCCGCGCAGTTTTCCGGACTGGAAGTTCGCCTGCAGGTAACCGGATGCGATCTTTTCTCTCACCAGCCAATAGTCGCCGGCCGAGAAGCCGCGCTCGACGTTGGTGGTGCCGAACTTGCGGAGCGCGGCGATGATGCCGTCGCGGTCCAGTGTGGCATAGGGCGTGCCGTTCCCGGATGTGCCGAGGCCGTTATACAGGTCGCCGTCGAGGATGTAGAAGTCGAGGTCGCCCAGCGTGAAATTCTGGTTGGTGAAGATCGCGTTGCTGAACGTCCTGTTGCTGTTCTCATGCGCGACGTAGCGCCCGCCGAACAACAGGCTCTTGATCGGCCCCATGTCGACCTCGCGCTTGAAATTGGCCTCTCCGAAGATCTCCTTGTCGAGCGTGAACCCGGACTGGAGCGGGATGCCGCCGATCTGGCGACCGAAGAAATTGCGACCGCCATTGTTCTCGCGATCGGACGCGCTGAGATTTTCGCCGCCGAGGGCGGTGAAGTTGCTCAGCCACTTGGTCGGGTCGCTGGCGGGCGAGTTCCAGTTGACGATCGTATTGCGGCCATCGGTGCCGGCGGTGAAGCCCTGCTTCGTGCGAAAATCGAGCAGATATTCGGGGTTCTTGCCACCCGACGCGCGCGTGCCGCCGAAATTACCGGTGATTTCCCACCGGTCCGGACGCCAGTCGATCAGCATCGCAACGGAGTCGTTCTTGATGCGCGTACGGCGAAAGTTGGTGTCGAGCTGGCCCGTCGCGCCGTTGGTGCCGTCCGGTATTCCGGTGAAGGTCGCGGAGGTGACGATGCCGTTGTCGAAGGTCGCCGCGCTCATCCGCGACCCTTCGAAGCCATAGGTGTACATGGAATTCGACACGTTGTCGTAATTGCCGCGGATGAACAGGCCGGTGGCGACGACCGAAAGATTGTCGGTCGGCTTCGCCTGGATCGCGCCGCTGAAGCCGATCCGCTCACGCTCCTGCTTGAAGAACTCGCGCGCCAGGAACGAGGCGTAACGGGCGCTGCTGAAGGCGTCGATCGTCGCCCGATTGGGCCGCGCGCCGTTGATCGTCGGGCCGGTGGCGACGGTGCCGCCGGGGCCATCATAGACGATGTTGCCGTTGATATCGCGCGGATACGCCTCCAGCAGGGCGGCGCCGGTACGGTACCAATAGGTTGCGACGCCGGCGCGGCTGAGCTGTTCCTTGTCGTAGTTGACCGCGCCGAGGAAGCCGATCGTCTCGTCCGCATTGTGCCAGCTGTACAGCGCCGAGCCACGGAAGCTGCCGCGCTTGGCGCGGTCGTTATACTCACCGCCGGCCGTGACGGCGACCGTGTTCGCCTTGAGGTCGAGCGGCTTGCGCGTCACGATGTCGACGGTTGCGCCGATCGCGCCTTCCTGCAGACGCGCTTCCGGCGTCTTGTAGACGACGGCCTGGCTGATGATCGTCGGCGACAGCAGCGAATAGTTGAAGCTGCGGCTCGATCGGTCGGACGGGTTGCCGCCCCAGTCGGCGGAGGCGACCGAGTGGCCGTCGATGGTCAGGCGGTTGAGTGCCGGCTCAACGCCCGCGATCGACAATTGCTCGCCCTCGCCGAACTGGCGGTCGACGGTCACGCCAGGCAGGCGCGCCAGCGAGTCGGCGATGTTGCTGTCGGGCAGCTTGCCGACATCCTCGGCACTGATGACGTCGACGATGGAATCGGCGCGGCGCTTGGTTTCGATCGCATCGGCAAGGCTGCGGCGGTATCCGGTGACGAGGATTTCGTCTTCGGTACCGATCTGGGTGTCGCCCGGAGCACCACTCTGGCCGGCTTCCTGAGCGGCGGCGATGTCGGCGAAACCGATCGCGCCGGATAAGGCGGTGGTGAACAGGATCAGTTGGCGGATAGTCATGTTGCAAATCCCTTTCGGGATGCGCCCAGCAGCGCAGCCCCCCCGAGATCACCGCGTTGCTGGCGGTGGTCACTGTTCCTGTCCGCTCTGGCGCATCAATCGGCCCGATACGATGTTTGTGACGCATCTTCATAACCAATATAGCCCAAAGGTGCTACCAAAAATGACAAATCGATTTCAGTGGAGGAATCGTATAATGATTGTAGTGATTAAGCGCCAAAAAACGGAGACGGACGGCCGCGCAAGGGCGGGGGCATGACCTGTACCGAATCTCGAAATGGGACGCGCATCACGTTGGAAATCTGCGTCGATTCTCCAGCCGGCATTGGCGCGGCAATTACAGGCGGCGCAGATCGGATCGAACTGTGCTCCGCCCTCGACGTGGGTGGATTAACGCCCGGCGGTGCACTGACGGACTTCGCCGTCGCCCGCGCCGCGGACGCAGGCATCGCCGTGCATGCGATGGTACGATCCCGCAGTGGCGACTTCGCTTACGACACCGATGAGATCGACTTAGCGATCCGCGAGGCCATCATGCTGGCCGACCGGGGCGTGAACGGTCTGGTATTCGGGGCGGCACGGAGCGGTGAGGTGGATGTCGATGCGGCGACGCGGTGGATGGAAGGCGTGCGCGGCGGCATCGGTCGTTCCGCCGCCCTGGTCTTTCACCGCGCGATCGATCTGGTCGACGATCCGGTCGCAGCGGTCGACCGCATCGCTGCGCTGGGGTTCACCCACATCCTCACATCGGGGGGGGCACCGACTGCGGGAGAGGCGCATGACGTGATCGCGGCTATGGTCGCTCGCGCCGCAGGTCGGGTGGAGGTGATCGCCGGGTCGGGCGTGCGGCCCGAAAACGTCGCAGCGCTGGTGGCGACGACGGGCGTCCCCGCCGTGCATGCTTCCGCCAGCGGGATCATGGGGGAACGCGATGCCCGCGTCGTCGCAATGGGGTTCGCGTCGGCGGCGCGACGGACTACCGATGCCGGCGTGGTGACCGGCTTGAAGATGGCATTAGACAACAAGTCCAATGTAAGACAATAAGGCTGTATCATGCCCGTGCCGTGACCTGTTCGCGAACCGGGCAGGCCAT
Source organism: Sphingomonas longa (assembly GCF_016892685.1). Taxonomy (NCBI): domain Bacteria; kingdom Pseudomonadati; phylum Pseudomonadota; class Alphaproteobacteria; order Sphingomonadales; family Sphingomonadaceae; genus Sphingomonas; species Sphingomonas longa. Next base: position 135,020 of record NZ_JAFEMC010000005.1, on the reverse strand, counting down.
GACCGAGGGGACGGCAGGGCGATGGACGGATCGGACGACTTCACCGGCAGGATCGGCCGCTTCAGAAGCGGCAACGCCTCGCCGCTTTACATTCAGCTTCAGCAGCTGATCCGCGAAGCGATCGAAAATGAGTCGGTCGCGCGTGGCGATGCAATTCCGGCCGAGCGCGATCTGGCGCTCGACTATGACGTGTCGCGGATCACCGTGCGCAAGGCGATTGCCGGCCTGGTCGAGGAGGGGCTGCTGACGCGGCGTCGCGGCGCGGGCACGTTCGTCGCGGGGCGGGTGGAGAAGAACTTCTCCAAACTGTCGTCTTTCAGCGAGGATATGGTCGCCCGCGGGCGGGTTCCGAGCAGTTCCTGGGTATCGCGCGCGACGGGTACCGTCAGTCCGGAAGAGTCGATGGCACTCGGCCTGTCGCCGAGTGCGCCGGTATTTCGCTTCGTTCGGATACGATATGCGGACGAGGTGCCGATGGCCCTGGAGTTCTCGACGATCGCAGGATTCTGCCTGCCGTCGGTCGAGGCCATCGGCGACTCGCTGTACGCTGCGCTCGACGCGGCCGGCCATCGACCGGTGCGCGCGCTGCAACGGTTGCGCGCGGTGCCGTTCGGATCGGAACATGCCCGCATGCTCGGCGTGGATACCGGCCAGCCGGGACTGCTGATCGAGCGGCGCGGGTTCCTGCGGGATGGTCGCGCGGTCGAATTCACTCGCTCCTATTACCGCGGCGATGCCTACGACTTCGTGGCCGAGCTGTCCGACATCTGATTCTGAGCAAGAGGCTTTCGTGATCACCGACGCACCCCGAACGCCTGCCACGACCACGCTGATGCGGTCGGAAACGCTGGAGGCGCCGGCGCGCGTAGCGGAGATGATCGCGCGTAACGCCGCCGCGTTCGCCGAGCTTGGCGGGCGGTTGCGGGCCGAGGCTCCCGATGTCGTGGTCACCTGCGCCCGCGGGTCTTCGGATCACGCCGCGACGTTCGGCAAATATCTGATCGAGACGATGGTCGGCGTGCCGGTCGCGTCGGCGGCTCCCTCTGTCGTGTCGCTGTTCGAGGCGAGCGTGACGACGCGGCGCGCGCTGTGCATCGCGATCTCGCAATCGGGTCGAAGCCCCGACCTGCTGGCGACGGTTGCGGCGCACGCTGATGCGGGCGCTCACGTCGCCGCGCTGGTCAACGATGAGGGTTCGCCGCTGGCGGAGTGTGCCGATACGCTGCTGCCGTTATGCGCGGGACCGGAGCGATCGGTGGCGGCGACCAAGTCCTGTATCGCGGCGATGGCAGGTCTGGCGGGGCTGGTCGCGGCGTGGTCCGGCGATGCGCGGCTTGCGGCGGCGGTGGAGACGCTGCCCGAGGCGCTGGCGCAGGCGGTGCGGCAGGACTGGAGCGCGGCGATCGAACCGCTATCCGGGGTGACGCAGATGTTCGTGCTGGGGCGGGGATACGGGTTCGGGGTGGCGCAAGAATGTGCGCTGAAGCTGAAGGAGACCTGCGCGATCCAGGCGGAGCCGTTCAGTGCCGCCGAGGTGCGGCATGGCCCGATGGCGATCGTGCGCAACGGGTTCCCGTTGCTGGCGCTGGCGACATCCGACGCAGCGGGTGCGGACGTGGTGAAGGCGGCGGGCGAGTTCGAGGCGCGCGGTGCGGCGGTGTTGCTGGCGCGTGCGGGAGGGCCGTCGCTGCTGCCCGCGGCCGCGGCGCATCCGGCGATCGAGCCGATCCTGTTTTTGGCGAGTTTCTATGGGCTGGCGGAACAGCTGGCGCGGCGGCGGGGGCTCGACCCGGATGAACCGCCGTTCCTGTCGAAGGTGACGCGCACGCTATGACCACGATGCGGTTCGGGAACGGCCATGTCGTGGCCGGCGATGCGGTATGGCCGGGGGCGACGATCGCGGTCGACGGCGAGCGGATCGCCGAGATCGATGCCTTTAGAGGCGCGGGTGATATCGATCTGGCCGGTGGCTGGCTGATGCCGGGGTTCGTCGACACGCAGGTCAATGGCGGCGGGGGGGTGTTGTTCAACAACGACATCAGCGTCGGCGCGGTGGCGGCGATCGCGCGCGCGCACGCCGCCTTTGGTACCACGGCGCTGCTGCCGACGCTGATCAGCGAGACGCCCGATCGCATCGCCGCCGCCTTGGAGGCGACTGACGCCGCCATTGCGCAGGGCGTGCCGGGCGTCGTCGGCGTCCATATCGAGGGACCGTTCCTGAACGTCGCGCGCAAGGGCATCCACGATCCGGAGCGGTTCCGCCGGCTGGATGCGGAGACGGTCGCGCTGCTGTCTCGCCCGCATCGTGGCACGGTCATGCTGACGATTGCACCCGAACTCACCGACACCGCCACGATTTCGCAGCTGGTCGCCGCGGGCGTGATCGTCAGCGCCGGGCATAGCGAGGCATCGTTCGAGCAGGCGAAGGCGGCGTTCGATGCCGGCCTCTCCGGCATCACGCATCTGTTCAATGCCATGCCGCCGATGATGCAGCGGGAGCCGGGGTTGGTCGGCGCGGCGCTGGACGATGCTCGACCGTGGTGCGGGCTGATCGTCGACCGGGTGCATGTCGCGGCGGCGGTGCTGCGCGTGGCGATGCGGGCGCGACCGCACGACCGGATGATGCTGGTCACCGACGCGATGTCGTCGGTCGGTGCGGTCGACAAGGACTTCGTGTTGCAGGGCCGTCCCATCCGCGTCGCGGACGGCATCTGCCGTTTCGCGGACGGAACGCTGGCAGGGTCCGACCTCGACATGGCGCAGGCGGTGGCGAACGCGGTCGCCGACCTCGACGTGCCGGTGACGACGGTGGCGGCGATGGCCGCGACGATCCCGGCGACGTTCCTGGGCTTGCAGAACGAGCGCGGCACGCTGGCGAAGGGGCTGCGCGCCGACTGGGTACAGCTCGACGCGCAGTTCCGCCCGGTCGCCACCTGGATCGGCGGGAGGGCGGTGGCGTGAGCGCAGAGACGCTCGTCGCGCCGCTCGGCGGCTGGCTGATGACGTTGGCGGCGGTGCCCGACCAGGTCTTCGCCGAGGGGATGATGGGCGCGGGCGTCGCGATCGACCCGACCGGTGACACGCTGCACGCGCCGTGCGCGGCGACGGTGTTGAGCGTTCATGCTGCCGGCCATGCGGTGACGCTGCGGACGGCGGGAGGGGCGGAGGTGCTGATCCATATCGGCATCGACACCGTCGCGATGGGTGGCGAGGGGTTCGAGAGACTGGTGGAGCCGGGGCAGGGCGTTACGGCAGGTACGCCGCTGATCCGCTTCGACCTCGACCTGATCGCGCAGCGGGCGAGTGCGCTGGCGACACCGATCGTCCTGACGTCGGGCGACGATTTCCGGATCGAGGGTGTCGCGTGTGATGGGCTGGTGGAAGTTGGCGCGCCGCTGTTGCGCCTGGTCCCGACCGGCGCGGCGCAGCGCGAGCGAACGGTAGCCTCCACCACAAGCGCCTCGGCGACGGTCGTCGTGGCGTTGCCGCATGGTATCCACGCCCGTCCGGCGGCGCGGATCGCGGCGGCGGTGCGCGCGGCGGGGGCAAGCGCGACGCTGACGCGCGACGATCGCAACGCGTCGGCACTGAGCGTGACGGGCATGCTCGGACTCGATGCCGTTCACGGATCGACGCTGACGATCGCAGCGCAGGGCGGCGATGCGGAGGGGGCGGTCGCGGCGGTGGTCGCGATCCTCACTGCCCACGAGGACGCGGACCCGCCTGCGCCGCGTGCGGTGCCGGTTGCGCCGGCGGAGGTCGCCGACGGGGCGCTGGCGGGCGTGCCGGCGGCGCCGGGTCTGGCGATCGGGATTGCGCGCTGGCTCAGGGTCGCCGCGCCGGAGGTGCCGCCGGCCGACGACGTGGCGACGGAGCGCGAGCGACTGGTCACCGGGATCGCGAGGCTGCGGGACACGCTGGCGGTGGCGAGTGGACACAGCGTGCTGGCGGCGCACCGGGCGATCCTCGACGATCCCGATCTGGAGGCGACGCTGGTCGCGGCGGTCGAGATGGGCGAGGGTGCGGCGGCGGCGGCCCTGTCGGTGACGCGGGCTCAGGCGGCGCGGCTGGCGCGATCGAGCGACGCGCGGATCGCCGAGCGCGGCGACGACCTGATCGATATCGGCCAGCGGCTGGCGCATGCGGTGCTGGGCACGGAGCCGGACGCCATTGTCCTGCCGTCGGGAACGATCCTGCTCGCCGACGATCTGCTGCCATCGCAACTGACCGCGCTGGATGCGACGGCGCTGGCCGGCATCGCGGTCGTGCGCGGCGGCCCGACATCGCATGTCGCGATCATGGCGGCGGGGCTCGGCGTGCCGATGCTGGTCGCGCTGGGCGAGCCACTGGCGGCGGTACCCGACGGCGCGACGCTGATCCTCGATGGAGATGCCGGATCGCTGCTGCCCGATCCGGACGCCCCGTCCCTGAACACGGCACGGGCGAAGGTCGAGGCCGCCCGGCTGGCCGAAGCGGAGGCGTTGGCGGCGGCGGCGTCGGGTCGCCCGGCGGCGACGGCGGACGGCCTCGCGGTCGGCGTCCACGTCAATCTCGGCAGCGCGGCGGAAGCGGCGGCGGCGGTGACGGCGGGGGCGGAAGGGTGCGGCCTGCTGCGGACCGAATTGCTGTTCCTGGAGCGGGCGACCGCGCCGACGCGCGATGAACAGGCGTCGGAATATCGCGCGATCGGCACGGCGCTGGGCAACCGGCCGCTGACGATCCGGCTGCTCGACATCGGCGGCGACAAGCCCGCGCCGTACCTGGCGATCGCGGCGGAGGAGAATCCGGCCCTAGGGCTGCGCGGCGTTCGCGTCGTGCTGGCGCGCGAGGATGTGCTGGAGACGCAGGTCGCGGCGATCCTCGATGCGGCCGATGGCGCGCCGTGCCGAATCATGGTGCCGATGGTCGCCAGCGTCGCGGAACTGGACGCGGTTCGCGTCGTCGTCGATCGGCTGCGCGGCTCGCGGCCGATATTGCTGGGTGCGATGATCGAGACGCCGGCGGCGGCGATCGGCGCGGACCTGATCGCGCGGCGCGCGGATTTCCTGTCGATCGGCAGCAACGACCTGACTCAGTACACGCTCGCGATGGATCGGGGGAACCCGGCGGTCGCGGCGGGGCTCGATGGTCTGCATCCGGCGGTGCTGCGGCTGGTTGCGGCGACCTGCGAGGGCGCGGCGCGGCACGGGGTGCCGGTCGGCGTCTGCGGCGGACTGGCCGCCGATCCGCTGGCGGTGCCGATCCTGGTCGGGCTGGGGGTCACGTCGCTGTCGGTGCCGGCGGGCCGGATCGCGGCGACGCGGGCCGGCGTCGCTGCGGTCGGTGTGACGCAGGCGCATGTCCACGCGCTTCAGGCGCTGGCGTGCGAGTCGGCTGGCGAGGTTCGCACGCTGGCGAGGCGTTTTGCCGAGGAGACGGTCGCATGACATCGCCGATGGCGTTCCTCCAGCCGCTCGGTCGGGCGCTGATGCTGCCGATCGCAGTTCTGCCGGTCGCCGGGCTGATGCTGCGGCTGGGGCAGCCCGACCTGCTCGACATCGCGTTCCTGTCCGCGGCGGGGGATGCCATCTTCGCGCATCTCGGCCTGTTGTTCGCGGTCGGGGTCGCCACCGGTTTCGCGCGCGACGGCAACGGTGCGGCGGCGATGGCGGGGATCGTCTGCTATCTGGTGGCGGGGAATGGCGCTCAGGTGTTCCTGACCGTGCCGGCGGCGACGCTGGCCGGTGTGCCCGATACTGCGACAGGACTGGTGACGAGCGCGTGGAAGGCGGCGGCGATCGACAAGTTGCAGGTGCCGATCGGCATCGTTGCGGGGCTGGTCGGCGGACATTTCTACAACCGGTTCGCGACGTTCAAATTGCCGGATTATCTCGCCTTCTTCGGCGGGCGGCGGTTCGTGCCGATCGTCGCGGGGCTCGCCGGCCTCGTCATCGCGGGCGTACTGGGCCTGACTTATCCGGGTGTCAGCGCGGGTGTCGACGCGCTGAGCAACGGCGTGGTCGCAGCGGGCGGGTGGGGGCTGTTCGCCTTTGGGCTGCTCAACCGGTTGTTGCTGGTCACCGGACTGCACCATATCCTGAACAACGTCGCGTACTTCGTGGTCGGGAGTTACGACGGGAAGACGGGCGATCTGTCGCGCTTCTTCGCGGGCGATCCTACCGCGGGCGGGTTCATGAGCGGGTTCTTCCCGGTGATGATGTTCGGCCTGCCCGCCGCGTGTCTGGCGATGTACCACACCGCGCTGCCGGACCGGCGCAAGGCGGTTGGCGGACTGCTGTTCAGCCTGGCGCTGACGTCGTTCCTGACAGGCGTGACCGAGCCGATCGAGTTCAGCTTCATGTTCCTCGCGCCCGCGCTGTACGCGGTGCACGCGGTGCTGACCGGCGCGGCGGAGGCGATCATGAACGCGCTGGGCGTCCGGCTCGGCTATGGATTTTCGGCGGGGTTGTTCGACTATGTGCTGAACTTCGGCAAGGCCACGAAGCCGCTGCTGCTGCTGCCGGTTGGTGCGGCTTATGCCGCGGTCTATTACGGGCTGTTCCGCTGGGCGATCGTCCGGTTCGACCTGCCGACGCCGGGGCGTGAGCCGGAGGAGGCGACCGCCCCCGCGGCGCCGGTGCCGGTCGGCGATCGGGCGGCGGCCTATGTCGCGGCGCTGGGCGGGGCGGCGAACCTGCGCGGGGTCGATGCTTGTACGACCCGGCTGCGGCTGACCGTTGCGGATGCGCAGGCGATCGACGAGCCCGCGCTCAAGCGGCTGGGTGCGCGCGGCGTCCTGCGGCCGTCGCCGACCGCGGTGCAGGTCGTGGTCGGCGGGATCGCGGACGGGCTGGCGATGGACATGCGCGCGGTGCTGGACGCTGGTCCTGCGGGGGTCGCTGCGCCAGTGGCAGCGCCGGTGGCCTATGCCTTGCCCCAACGGGTGGCGGCGGCGATCGGCGCGGGCAATGTCGTAGTGGCCGCGCGGCTGCCGGGGCGGTTGCGGATCGTGGTGGCAGCGCGCGACAGGGTCGATGCCGCGGCGCTGTCGGCGTTGGGTGCCCGGGCGGTGGTCTGGGTGCGCCCGGACACGGTGCACCTGCTGATGGAGGATGCATGAGCCGTGTCGTGCAGGTGCTCGATCTGGTCGACGATGCGGCGCTGATCGCCGAATATCGCGCACGGCACGCGCCGGGGGCGGTGTGGCCCGACATCATCCGCTATCTGGAGGCGATCGGCTGCAACGATCTGGAGCTGTGGCATGTCGCCGACCGGCTGGTGATGATCTTCGACGCGGCGGACGGCTATCCGCGGGCGACCGATCCCGCGCTGGATCCGGTGGTCGCGGCGTGGGAGGCCGAGATGGGCGCGTACCAGCGGGCGATCGACCCGGCGGGTCCCAAGTGGCTGCCGATGCAGCGGATTTTCGCTTATGACGGAAGATCGTAGGCGGGCGTTGCGGACGGAAGGTTAGGCTAAGGTTAGTCCAATGCGGTGTTTCGCCAGCGTGTCGGATGGGCGTGTCGGCCGGGCGAGCCCGATGACCGGCGACGCATGAGAAAGAGCGGGTTCGGCGTGTCACAAGTCGGGCACGTAGGACAGGAGCTGGGTCCAACAAAATGCTCGCGCGGCGGTTTTCGGGCAGCGTTGCGCTCGTGGCGAGGCTCTCCCCCCAACCCCTTCCCAACGGGAGGGGAGCGGAGATCGGGCAACGGCATGCCCTTCGTCGCTTGCGGAGTAGCTGTCCCAAGCATCTCGCCCACTCTTCAAGCCACGCGCGCGATGCGTTAGCGCGCAACCATGCCGACGATCCTGCCCATCCACGACGCGGACGACCCGCGCATCGCCGCGTATCGCGACATTCGCGAGCGGGATCTGGTCGGGCGGCAGGGGCTGTTCGTGGCCGAAGGGCGCGTGGTGCTGGCGATGCTGGTCGCCGCGACCGGATATCGCGCGGAGTCGGTGCTGGTCGCGGCGCACCGGCTGGACTCCGTCGGCGATCTGGTCGCGCCGCTGGCCGACGACGTGCCGGTCTATGCGGCGGAGCAACCAGTTCTGGACGCTATCGCGGGGTTCCCGATGCATCGCGGCATCCTGGCGATCGGACGGCGGGTCGATCCGCTGTCGCCCGATGCGCTGCTCGCGAGCCTGTCCGGGGATGCGGACGTGCTGGTGCTGAGCGGGATCGCCAATCACGACAATATGGGCGGGCTGTTCCGCAACGCCGCGGCGTTCGGCGTCGGTGCGGTGCTGCTGGATGCCGAATGCTGCGACCCGCTGTATCGCAAGGCGATCCGGGTATCGGTCGGCGGGGTGCTGAAAACGCCCTACGCGACGCTGGCCCGCGGTGACGATCCGGTCGCGCTGCTGGAGCGGCACGGCTTCGCGCCGCTGGCGCTGACGCCCGGCGGAGCGACGACGCTGGCGGAGGTGGTGCCCGGACGGCGCAATGCGGTGCTGCTCGGCGCGGAGGGGCCGGGGCTGGCGGCGGACCTGATCGCACGGGCACGGGGGGTGCGGATCGACATGGCGGCGGGCTTCGACAGCCTGAACGTCGCGACGACCGGGGGCATTGTCCTGCATCACCTTGCCGCAGGCCGGCACCGGTCTACATCGTCGTCATGATCCAGCGGATGCGACATTTCCTGCGCGAGGAGGATTGGGCCTTCGCCGCGCACGAGGCGCCGGTGATGCCCGGATCGCCCGGATCGCCGGAGCATCCGCATCCGCGCCGCTTCGCCTATGGATCGATCTCGGTGTTGCTCGGGCTGACGGCGGGGTTCGGCAACGCGCTGATTTCCGCGAATACATATACCTTGCAAGGTGCGCTCGGCCTCGATCCGGCGCAGATCGCGTGGTTGCCGACCGTGTATGTGATGACCAACGTGTCGATCAACCTGATCATGATCAAGTTCCGGCAGCAGTTCGGCCTGCGCCCGTTCGCGATCATCTTCCTGACGGTCTATGCCGCGCTGACGCTGGCGCATCTGTTCGTGCACGGTTTCGCGTCGGCGATCGCGGTGCGGGCCGCCAGCGGCATGGCGGGTGCGGCGGTGTCGAGCCTGGCGCTCTATTACATGATGCAGGCGTTGCCCGCGAAGTGGCGGTTGAAGGCGGTGGTGCTGGGGATCGGCGTGCCGCAATGCGCGACGCCGCTGGCGCGGCTGTTCTCCCCCGACCTGCTGGCGATGTCGCAGTGGAGGACGCTGTACCTGTTCGAACTGGGGCTGGCGTTGCTCAGTCTGGCGGCGGTGGCGTGGCTGCGCCTGCCGCCGACGACGCGGCAGAAGGCGTTCGAGCCGCTCGATTTCCTGACATTCGTGCTGTTCGCGGGGGCGATGGCGCTGTTCTCGGCGGTGCTGGGGCTGGGCCGGATCGTGTGGTGGACCAATGCGGCCTGGATCGGCTGGGCACTGATCGCGGCGATCCCGATGCTGGCGGCGGCGCTGATGATCGAGCACAATCGCGCCAATCCGCTGCTCAATACGCGCTGGCTGGGGAGCGCGGACATCCTGCGCTTTACGATCGTGACGATCATGGCGCGGATCGTACTGTCCGAACAGACCTATGCCGCGGTCGGATTGCTGACCGTGCTGGGCCAGAACAACGACCAGCTCGGCACGTTCTTCCTGATCGTGTTCGCGGCGTCGGTGGTCGGCGTCGTCGCCAGCGCGGTGGTGCTGGACGTCAACCGGCTGGCGCATCCGGTGATGCTGGCAATCGGGCTGGTCGCGGTGGCAGCGTTCTTCGATGCGCAATCGACCAGCCTGACGCGCGGGCCGCAGCTTTACTGGACGCAGGCTCTGATCGCGTTCGCGGCGACGTTCTTCCTCGGGCCATCGCTGCTGTTCGGGATGACTCGCGCGCTGCAGGCGGGGACGGGACACATCATCAGCTTCATCGCGTTGTTCGGTATCGTGAATTCGATCGGCGGATTGGCGGGGACGGCGCTGCTCGGCAGCTATCAGCAGATACGGGAGAAGGCGAACAGTGCGGCGCTGGTGCAGCAGATGCAGCCCACGGACCCGATCGTGACGCAGCGCATCCAGGCGGGCGGCGCAGCGGTGGGTCGCGTCGTCGGCGATCCGACGCTGCGATCGGCGGAGGGTGCGGCGATCCTGTCGCAGACGACCACGCGGGAGGCAAACGTGCTGGCCTATGACGACGTGTTCCGCCTGATCGGCGTACTGGCGGCGGCGACGTCCGGCTATCTGGCGTTCCTGCTCGGGCGGCGGAGCTGGCGCGCGCGGCGGGCGGCGCGGTCGGAGATGACGGCATGACCGACATTCGTGATCCCGTGCCGCCGGCGGCGACCGGACCCGTTGCGCCCGGACCGGTGACCGAGGAGCGGGCGGCAGAGATCGGCGCGACGCCGGCCGCACCGCCCGTCGGGTCGGGCTGGCGACCGCCGGCCAACAGCCGCCGCGTGGTGATCGTGCTGGCGCTGGTGGCGATCGCGGGCGTGCTGGCGGTGCTGGCGGCGTGGCGGCTGCCGCCCTTCACCAGCGACTATGAGTCGACCGACAATGCCTATGTACGCGGGCGGACGACGGTGATCGCGCCGCAGGTGTCGGGATATGTCACACGGGTGCTGGCGCGGGATTTCGCCGATGTGAAGCAGGGCGATGCGCTGGTGGCGATCGACGACCGCATCTATCGCCAGCGCGTCGAGCAGGCGGAGGCGCAGGTCGCGGCGCAGCAGGCGACCCTCGCCAACGCGCTGCAATCCGAACGCAGCCGCGCCGCCAGCTTCACCGCGCAGGACGCCGCCGTGGCCAATGCGGAGGCGCAGTTGATGCGCGCGCAGGCGGACATGGCGCGCGTCAATGACCTCGTCACCGACGGATCGGTGTCGCTGCGCGAACGCGACCAGACGCTGGCGGCGCTGCGGCAGGCGCAGGCCGGCGTGCGTCAGGCGCGTGCGGCGCGAGAGATCGCGCGGCAGGATATCCGCACCGTCGAGGTCGGGCGCGGCGGCCAGCGTGCGGGCGTGTCCGGCGCTCAGGCGGCGCGCGAACTGGCGCAGATCGACCTGTCCAACACGATCGTGCGTGCGCCCGAAAGCGGGCGATTGAGCGAAATCGGCGTGCGCGTCGGCCAATATGTGACGGCGGGCACGCAGTTGATGTTCCTCGTACCCCCGGAGACTTGGGTAATCGCGAACTTCAAGGAAGCGCAGATCGCGCGGATGGCGGTCGGTCAGCCGGCGTCGTTCACCGTCGACGCGCTGGGGGATGCGCGGCTGACCGGACGTGTCGAGCGGGTGTCGCCCGCCGCCGGATCGGAGTTCGCGGTGCTGAAGGCGGACAACGCGACCGGCAATTTCACGAAGGTGCCGCAACGGATCGCGGTTCGCATCCGTGTCGATCCGGGTCAGCCGCTGGCGCAACGGTTGCGGCCGGGGATGTCTGTGCAGGCGCGGGTGGATACGTCGGGCGGTCCGGCGATCCGATGAAGCTGGGCGCGCTGCTGCTGGGGCTGGCGCTGGCCCAGACGCTGGCGGCGTGCGCCGGGCCGCGACCCGCGCCGCCGCAGGGCGCGTCGGTAGTGCCGCCGCCGGCGTGGCGGACGGTGCTCGACGGGCCGGGCGCACCAATCCGGGCGGACTGGTGGACGGCGTTCGGCGATCCGGTGCTGGTCAATCTTGTCGCGCGGGCACTGGCGGCGAACCCTGATCTGGGCGTGGCGGCGGCGCGTGTCGAGGAGGCGCGCGCGGCCGAGCGGCTGGCACGGGCACAGCGCACGCCGACGCTGAACGCCGGCCTGCCGACGACGGAGGGGCAGACCGTCAGCCCGTTCGGCACGCCGTCGACGGCGTTCGGGGCGCAGCCGTCGATCACCGCCAGCTACGACCTCGACCTGTTCGGCCGCTTGCGTCAGGCGAGTGCGGCGGCGCGGGCACAGGCGTTGGCGAACGAGGGCGCACGCGATACGGTGCGGCTCGCGATCGTCAGCTCTGTGGCGTCGGGATATATCCAGTTGCGCGCGCTCGACCTGCGGTTGGCGGTCGCGCGGGAGACGCTGGCGGCGCGATCCGAAGCGCTGCGGATCGCGCGGCGGCGGGCGGAGACGGGCTATACGTCCAATCTGGAACTGCGGCAGGCGGAGGGCGAGTATCGCGCGACCGAGCAGCTCGTGCCGCAGGCGCAGTTGCTGGTGGCGCGGCAGGAGAATGCGCTGAGCCTGTTGCTGGGCACGTCGCCGGGGCCGATCCCGCGCGGCCTGCCGCTCGACCGGCTGCTCGCGCCGGCGGTGCCGGACGGATTGCCCGCCGACCTGCTGCGGCGGCGCCCGGACCTGTTCCAGGCGGAGCAGGCGCTGGTCGCGGCCGACCGCAGCCTCGACAGCGCACGGGCGGCGATGATGCCGAACGTGGCGCTGACCGGCAGTGCGGGCGTCGTGCTGTCGACGGCGCTGGCGAACCCGATCGGCGTGTTCTCGATCGGTGGCAGCGTGCTGTCGCCGCTGTTCGACGGCGGTCGGCTGCGGGCGCAGGCGGATGCAGCGGCGGCGCGGCGCGATCAGGCGGCGTGGAGCTATCAACGCGCGGCGCTGATCGCGTTTCGGGAGGTGGACGACAGTCTGGCGTCGGTGCTGCGGTCGGGGCAGCAGGCCACGGCGCTGGCGGGGCAGCGCGCGGCGGCGGCGGGGGCGCTCAGGATCGCCTCCAATCGTTACCGGGCGGGGTATTCGGCGTATATCGAACAACTCGATGCGCAGCGGGCGCTTTTGACCGCCGAATTGGCGCTGATCCAGGCGCGAGCCGATCGGCTGGCGGCGTATGTGTCGTTGTACCAGACGTTTGGTGGCGGCTGGGCGCGGGAGGATGTCGGGGCGGTCAGGCGGTAGGGCTTCCGTCCTTCTACCTCTTGCTGCTCCCAAGGGGAGGGCAGAGGCGCGCCCTCTAAGCCGCCACGGCCCCCGCGTCGCGCATCGCCGGTTGCGGGTTCTGCCACTGGGTCGCGTCATGTCCGGCGCGCCAGATCATCAGGTCGTCGAGCGGCATCGGCATCCCGATCTCATAGCCCTGCAACAGGTCGCAGCCGAGCATCTGGAGCAGCCGTGCCTGCCAGTCGCTCTCGACGCCCTCGACCACGACACGCATGTCGAGGCTGTGGCCGAAGTCGATCATCGAGCGGATGATCTGGTTCGTCTTGCGACGATCACCGACCGATCGCAGGAACGACTTGTCCAGCTTCAGCCCGTCGAGTTCGAAATGCTGGAGATAGCTGAGCGACGAATAGCCGGTGCCGAAATCGTCGAGGTACACCTGCACGCCGAGTTCGCGGAGGCGGTCGACCGACTGGCGGGCGCTATCAAGATTGTCGATCAGGACGCCCTCGGTGATCTCCACCTTCAGCAGTTCGGGCGAGACGCGCGCGGCCAGTAACTGGTCGACGATGCGCGACACGAAATCGGGGTGGCGGAAATAGACGGGTGAGATGTTGACCGCGACCGGCGCGTTCTCCAGCCGGGCGGCGGCGGCGAGCGCGGTCTCGATCGTCCAGTCGGTCAGCGCGACGATCTGGCCGCTCGCCTCCGCCGTCGCAATCAGCGCGAAGGGGCTGACGTCGCGCAGCGCGGCCGATTGCGAGCGGAGCAGGGCCTCCGCGCTTTCGAATGCGCCGGAGCGGGCGTCGACCAAGGGCTGGTAATGGAGCGAGAACTGGTTCTCGATCATCGCGCGCCCGAGTTCGACCCGCACCGAGCTTTCGCGCATCTCGCGCCGGTCCATCGCGTCGTCGAACACGCGGTAGCAGCCCTTGGACGCGGCCTTGGCGGCGTACATGGCGAGATCGGCGCGACGGAGCAACTCGGTGCCGTCGAGCCGTGTCGGATCGCCGATCGCGAGGCCGACGGATGCGCCGACCTCGACCTGGCTCCCACCGAGATCGAAGGGTTCGGCGACGACGGCGACGATCGCCTCCGCATGATCCTCCGCCGACACGTCGGGCCGCCACGCCAGGATCGCCGCGAACTCGTCACCGCCGAGACGCGCCAGCGCGACGGGTGAGGGGATCGTGCGGCGGACGCGCTCCGCGACCTTGCGCAACAGGTCGTCGCCGGCCTTGTGCCCGAGCGTGTCGTTCACGTCCTTGAACCGGTCGAGGTCGAAGAACAGCACGACCAGCATCTCGTGATCGAGCAGCGCGCGATCCTCCAGCGCGGCATGAAACGCCTTGCGGTTCATCAGACCGGTCAGGTGATCGACGTTGAGCAGCGCGCGGAGTTCGGTGTTGCCGGCGAGCAGGGCATGAGCGAAGGACCTGTGGCGGACGGCTTCGCAGCCCAGCGCGACGATCGTCGCCGTCAGCCCCGCCACGGTGCAGGCGCCCGCACCGCCCAGCAGCAGCAGGCCGAGCGAGCCGGCACCGGACGCAGCCGCCATCGACCACCCCAGCGATGACCGCCAGGGCACCGATCGCAACCGTCGGTACGCAGAGCCGAGTCTCACCGGGTGTAACGGCCACCGACCGCCGGCCGGTCGCGGCCCATCGCGGTGAACATCTGACGCGCCTGTTCGCCCAGCCGGCGTTCGGCCTGCTGCTTTTCGGTGGTGACGCTGGCGAGCGCGTCGCGCTGGTCGAGGTGGCTCGACATGCGGGCGCGCAGGATGGCCAGGCTGATCGGTTTCAGCATATAGTCGTTGGCACCTTCGGACATCGCGGTCACCACCGACATCTCCTCGTCGACGGCGGTGCACATGATGACGGGCAGGCGCGTCTTCGGGTGAAGCTCGCGGATCGCGCGGAGCGTTTCCAGCCCGGAAAAGCCGGGCATCATCCAGTCGAGCAGGACGATGTCCGGGCATCGCGCAGAGATGATCGACAGCGCCGCCCGGCCGCTGTCGGCGTGCAGCGTGCCATAGTTCCCGGAACGCAGCGCGCGGTCGAGCAGGATGCGGTTGTCCTCGACATCGTCGACGATCAGGACCTGCTTCTGGGCGCGGATGGAGGTCGGCAGCGGCGCGGTCATGCGGCCAGTTCCTTATGGGCCATGTCTTTGTAGCTGAGGGTCTTCACATCGCGGGCCTTGACGGCCAACTCCTTCAGCGACTGGGCGATCTCGCGGGGGGTGGAGGCGGCTTTCGGGAAGAAGCGATGGCCCGCCGCGGCGAGGCGGCGATGTTCGTCCAGCGTGATGTCGCAGCCGGACACGACGATCAGGGGCACGTCGCGCAAGTCGTCGTCCTTGGCCAGTCGCTGCATCACCTCGAACCCGTTCATCGCGGGCATCGCCAGATCGAGCACGATCGCGTCGGGGCGGATATCCGCGGCCATCGCCAATCCCTGAACGCCGTTGATCGCCCGCCGGGTGGAGAAACCGACCTGTGCGACGCAGCGGGTCAGCAGGTCGGCGGCATCGTCGTCGTCGTCGATCACCAGCACCTCGCCCGACGCGCGCAGGCGATAGACGTCGAGCACGTCGCGCAACTGCGCCTCCGTCACCGGTTTGCGCAGATAGTCGGTCGCGCCGGCACGCAGGCCGCGGGCGCGGTCGTCGTCGATGGTGACGAGGATGGTCGGAATGTGGCCGATGCGCGGATCGCGGCGCAATTCCTCCAGCACGTCATAACCCGTCCGCCCCGGCAGCAGGGCATCGAGCAGGATGAAATCGGGCATGTGCAGCCGCGCCAGATCGAGTGCCGCGTCCGCACTGGTGGTGGACAGGACGCTGTAGCCCATGCGCGACAGCCAGCGCTGCGTCAGGTCGATCGCGGCGGGATCGTCGTCGACCACCAGCGCGGTATGCTCCGCACTCGGCGTTTCGAGGAAGCGGGTGTCCTCCACGCCGGCCGCCGGCACGTCCAGCAGGTCGCGGCGCATCACCGCGTCGCCCATCGGCAGCACCAGCCGGAAGGTGGAGCCGACGCCCGCCACGCTGTCGACGGTGCAGTCGCCGCCCATGATCCGCGCCAGCCGGCGGACGATCGCGAGGCCGAGCCCGGTGCCGCCGAACTGGCGCGTCGAACTGCCGTCGAGTTGCTGGAACGCCTCGAACAGACGCTCGACATGCTCCGGGGGAATGCCGATGCCGGTATCGCGCACGGTAAACGCAATCCACGGCTGGTGATCGCGCTCATGCGCCGCGACGGTCAGCTCGACCTCTCCGCCGCGTGTAAACTTGAATGCGTTGCTGATGAGGTTGGACAGGCACTGACGCACCTTGTCGACATCGCCGATCATGATGCCGACGCCGTCGTCGACCGTCATCGTGAAGCGATTGCCGTTCGGTGGCGCTTCCGTGCCCGCGGTCGCCACCACGGCGGCGACCAGCGCCTTCACGTCGATGACGACGCGACTGACGGTGGTGCGTCCCGCCTCGATCTTCGACAGGTCGAGAATGTCGTTGATCAGCGCCAGCAGCGTGCGGCCGGCATGCTGGATCCGGTCGAGGTCCGCCATCGTCGCGGCATTGCCGACGTCGGCGGCATCCTCGTGCAGCAGCATCGCATAACCGAGGATCGCGTTCAGCGGCGTGCGCAGTTCATGGCTCATCGTCGCGAGGAATTGCGACTTGGCGATATTCTGCTGGTTCGCCTGTTCGCGCGCCTGTTCGAGGGCGCCCATCGTTTCCCGGGCGCGACGCGCGATCTCGCGGATGCGGCGCTTGAGCAGCTTGGTGTCGGCGGTGATTTCGCTGCGCGACAGGGCGTCGCCCCGCTGCCAGTGAAAGGCGGCGAGGTCTTCCGGCTCCAGCTGGCCGACGAGCAGTTCCAGCGGCGTGATCGTGGCGCGTACGATCGACCGCGCGAGCAGCCGCGCGGCGATGACAGCCGCGCCACCACCGATTGCGAGCGCCATCAGCGCCGCGGCGACCGGCCACAACGGCGTCATCGGCTCCGTGAGCAGACCTGCCATGGCACCGGCGATCACCGCCGTCGCCACGACCGCGAGCAGCGCTACCGTCAGCGGCAGGTGGAGCGATCGCCGCGCCGCCTGATACAGGAGGGGCCGGTGGCCGTCGTCGTCGAACATGGCGGGCTTCATGCCGCGATATCCAGCGGCAGGCCGGCAGCGGCGGGAGCCTGCACGCGCACGATCGGGATCTCGATCGTGAAGCTGGTGCCGACCCCGCGTTCGGAGCGCACGTCGATCGTGCCGCCCATCATCCGGCAGAAGCGGCGGGTGAGGGCGAGGCCGAGGCCGGTGCCGCCGAACTTGCTGGCGGTGTCGTTCTCCGCCTGGCTGAAATCCTCGAAGATACGGCGCAGCCCCTCCGGGCTCATGCCGATGCCGTTGTCCGTCACCTCCAGCGTCATCCACTCGCCGCGGTCGGTCGTGCGCGACAGGACGGTCAGCATGATCGTACCCTTGGTGGTGAACTTGGCGGCGTTGCTGAGCAGGTTCAGGAGCGACTGGCGCACCTTCAGCGGATCGAGCTCCATCGTGCCGAGCGGTTGCGGGATGTTGACGATCAGGCGGTTGTCGCGCTTCGCGATCAGTGGCGATGCGGTGGCGGTGACCTCGGTGACGAGGGACGCGACGTCCACCGCCTCCGTCGACAATTCCAGCCGGTTCGATTCGATCGACGACAGGTCGAGCACGGTGTTGACGAGCGCCAGCAGGTGGCGACCCGCGGCGTGGATGCGATCCAGGTCCTGCATCTTGCGGCTGGCGTCGGCGCGATCCTCGAAATTCTCGCGCAGCATCTCGGCATAGCCGATGACGGCGTTCAGCGGCGTGCGCAGTTCGTGGCTCATCTTGGCGAGGAAGATGGACTTGCGCTTGCTGGCGAGTTCCGCCGCCTCCATCGCGGCGCGCACCAGCGTCAGCTTGCTGCGCTGGTCGATCGTCTCCTGTTCCAGACTCAAGCTGATGCGCAGCACCGTCTCGTAGAACAGCGACAGGATCGTCATGTACGCCAGCGCCGCGAGGATCGAGAAGGTATTGGCGAGATGCAGGTCGCGCGCGTCGATCAGCGTCGGAAACTGCCCGTAGGCGAGACGCATGACGAAGAACGCGGCCAACTGCATGGCGATGCCGGTCAGCACGAGTTTGATGGATTCCGACAGGTAGAAGAACCCCAGCACCATCGCGATCAGGAACCACGGCAGCAGGGGCGAGCTGATGCCGCCGAAGTAAAAGGAGCCGAACAGGGACAGGCCGACCAGCATCTGCACGCTGGTCATCGCGGGCAGGCGCATGCTCCCGCTCGCCTTCAGCAACACGGGGATGGCGAGGAAGCCGGCGACCATCGCCTCCGTCACCCAGAACTGCCACGTCTCCCCCGCCGGGGTCCGCGCCAGAAAGAAGGTGACGCTGTGGCCCATCAACGGACCCGCCAGATGCAGCATCACGAAGGTGCGCGCCATCAGCCGGTCGGAGTCGCCTTGCAGCATCGCGGCCGGGATGAACCAGTCAATGGCGCGGTAGAACTGCTTGTGCATCATGCCCCCGGGATCGACATTGGTGATAGCCAACCACCCCTAAAGATTGATGAAGGTCAGGTTTAACCGGGTTTAAGGGGTCCGCCCCTAAGCGGGCTGCATCGACGGCCGCTTTCCCGGAGGATGTACCCGCAATGCAGACGGCGCGCGCCTTGCCCCGCAGCATCAATCCCGGCTTCTCCCTCGCAGCGCTGCTCGACCATTTCATCCCTGCCGAGATGCAGGTGCACGCGGAATCGCATCGCCGCGCGCGCATGTTCATGCTCAGCCACGTGTTCGGCCCGATCCTGGGGAATGCGATCCCGCTGTACCTGGTGGTGGCGGGCATCTGCCGCGATTATCGTGCGACCGTCTTCTTCCTGTCGATCCTGGCGTTCTGGATCTATCCGTTCGTGCTGCGCGCGACGGGGCGGTACCAGTTGCTGGCGTTCCTGTCGGTGCAGAACCTGATCTTCTGCGCGTTGTGGGCGTGTTATTCCTTCGGCGGCGTCAGTTCGCCGTTCCTGCCGTGGATCCTGATCTTTCCCCTGTTGGCGTTCCTGTACCTGCCGCCGGTCGGATGGGTGCGCAACGTGCTGCTGATCCAGATCTTCGGCAACGTCGCCTTCTTCCTCGCGCGCTGTTACGACGGCACGCCGCTGCCGGCGGTGGAGCTGTCCGATTTCCAGGTCATCGGCATGATCTCGATGGCCAGCGTCGCGCTCTATTTCGCGATGATGTCGCTGTATTTCGCCAAGATGTTCCACGAGCAGCGGGAGTTCACGCGCGAGCTGAACTCGCTGGTTTCGACATCCGACAACCTGCGCAACCTGACCGCCGCCGCCAATCAGGCGAGCACGGCGAAAGCCGATTTCGTCGCGGGGATGAGCCACGAGCTGCGCACGCCGCTGAACGCGATCATCGGGTACAGCCAGCTGCTGCTCGAAGAGGCGGAGGACGAGGACGACGACGATACCGTCGCCGATCTCGGCCATGTCCACCGGGCCGGGTCCGACCTGCTGCGACTGATCGACGACATCCTGGCCTATTCCCGCATCGAGGCGGGCAAGATGCCCGTCAACCCGGCGATCGGCTCGGTCGGCGCGCGCATGCCGATCTGGCTGCGCGACCTGGGCGATCGCGTCCGCGGCTACACCGTGGAGGTGCTGCCGAGCGGGGCGCTGGCGACGGAATGGTCGATGGACTGGACCGCGACGGGTTCCGCCGTCCGGCACCTCGTCACCGGTATCGCTGTGCAGCACGGCGCGGGCGCCCTGACGATCGACTGCCGGACGCTGGAGGGTGGCGGCCTGTCCTTCACCTTCATCGACACCGCCCCGAACGGTCGCGCGCGCGCGGTGCCGATCATCCACGAGATGTTCGAACATGGCGACGATGCCTCGCCGACCAAATACGGAGGCACCGGGATCGAGATCGCGCTGGCGTACAAGCTGGCGCAGCTGCTCGGCGGATCGATCGGCACGGTGCATCTGGCCGACGGCCGGCCGGCCACGGTGCTGACCCTGCCCGAACTGACCTCCGCCGCGCCCGCGCTCCCCTTCGCCGCCTGACACCGGATTTCCGATATGACCCACATTCTGATCGTCGAAGACAATGAATTGAACCGCGACATGCTGCAACGCCGGCTGGAGCGGAAAGGCTATGCGGTGTCGTGTGCGGTCGATGGGCCGCAGGGGATCGCGATGGCGACGACGACCCGGCCCGACATCATCCTGATGGACGTCGCACTCGGCGATATGGACGGGTGGGAGGCGACGATGGCGATCCACGCCGATCCGCGCAGTGCCACGATCCCGGTGATCGCCCTGACCGCGCACGCGCTGGAGAGCGACCGGCTGCGCAGCATCGAAGCGGGCTGCGTCGATTTCGAGACCAAGCCGGTGTCGCTGCCCGACCTGATCGCCAAGATCGAGCAGCATGCCACCGTGCGCAACGCCGCGTAAATGTTCGCAAATCGTCGAGTTACCGGATCTTTAACCAGGTCCGCTCGCCGATGCTTATGGGTTGCGAAACTATCCCGGATCAGTTCCCGACCCGATCCCATACGAGGCCAATCATGACCACGGATACGCCGCAGTTCGGCGCCCTCGCTGGCAGCATGCGCGATTTTCGCTACCTGCCCGGTGCCGACCTGCTGGCCCGCGTCGATGCTTTCTACCAGTGGCAGGAGACGCGCCGGGCGGCGGGTGTCTGGCCGCTTGGGCGCTCGACGGAGCAGGGCGCGTTCAGCCGCTGCACCGCGCGCACCGACGAGGGCGAGCTGTTCGACGGCGTCAACTTCGCGAGCCAGGACTATCTCAGCCTGAACTCGCACGACGGGGTGCTGGAAACCGCGATCGCAACGATGCGCGCGTTCGGCGTGCACAGCGCCGGATCGCCCGCCCTGGTCGGCAACACGTCGCTGTCGATCGCGCTCGAACGCAAGATCGGCGACTTCCTCGGCTACGACCATGTCGCGCTGTTCCCGACCGGCTGGGCCGCGGGCTTCGGCGTCATCAAGGGGCTGGTGCGGCCGAACGATCATATCGTCATGGACGCGCTGAGCCATGCCTGTCTTCAGGAAGGCGCACAGGCGGCGACGCGCAACATCCACCTGTTCCGTCACAATCAGGTCGAGGCGGCGCGCGCCAAGCTGGCGAAGATCCGCAGCACCGATACGGAAAACGGTATCCTGCTGGTGACCGAGAGCCTGTTCTCGATGGACTCGGATACGCCAGACATTCGCGCGTTGCAGGCACTGGCGCACGAATACGGCGCGACGTTGGTCGTCGATGTCGCGCACGACCTGGGCAATCTCGGCCCCACCGGGCGTGGGTTCATCGAGGCGCAGGGCATGCTCGGCAAGGTCGACGTGGTGATGGGCAGCTTCTCCAAGACCTTCGCGTCGAACGGCGGTTTCGTCGCCGCGCGGGGCCGCGGCGTGAAGGAGTATATGCGCTATTACAGCTCGCCCAACACCTTCTCCAACGCGATGTCGCCCGCCAACGCGGCGATCGTCGGCAAGGCGTTCGATATCGTCGCGTCGGAAGAGGGCGCGGTGCTGCGGCGCAAGTTGATGGACAACATCCTGATGTTGCGCAGCCTGCTGCAGGGCTGCGGGCTGGAGGTTTATGGCGATCCGTCCGCGATCGTGTGCGTGAAGATGGGCAGCGAGGCGCTGGCGCGGCTCGTCAGCCGTCGCCTGCCGTCGCTCGGGATGCTCGCCAACCTGGTCGAGTTCCCGGCGGTGCCCAAGGGGCAGGCACGGTTCCGGTTGCAGGTGATGGCGCGCCACAGCCAGCACGACATCATCGACGCGGTGCACCGCCTGTCGACCGCGGTCGCCGATGCCACCGACGATATGAATGCGCTGGAAACCGGGGCGGCGACGATCGAGACGCTGGAACGGGATCGGCCCGTCGTCCGCCGGACGGTGGTGGAGCCGGAGGCGCCGTGTGCCCGGGCCAGACGGGGCGGTGGGCGCGGTTCGCTCGCCGCCTGAGGGTTTACGTCGTGTTTACTGCGGGTTGCTACAGGTTAGCCCGCGAAAGGAACCTCCCTGCCATGAAGATGAACATCGCCGCGTTGATGTCGGCCAGCCTGTTGGGCATGATCGCCGCGTCTCCGGTCGTCGCGCAGGAGGCCGGTGACGCCTATGTCCGCGTCGCCGCCGCGCGGACCAAGCTGGTCGACAAGGGCGACGTGAAGACCAACGGCGTGCTCGATCCCGCCGCCGGCTACTCCACGCGCGAGACGTTCCACGGCGTCGTCACGGGCGGCTATTACATCGCCAACTCCATCGCGGTGGAGGCATCGATCTCCACCCCCGCGACGACCGACAATCTGCCGGCGGGATCGCTGCTGGGCACCCCGAACCTGGGCGACGACGAGTTCACGATGGCGACGCTGGGCGTCAGCCTGCATCCCTTTCGCGGCAAGTTCCAACCCTATGTCGGCGGCGGCATCATCCGCCACTTCACCACGCAGGAGCGGGACGGGCTCGGCGTCGGGCTGAACATTCCCAACGCCTACGGACCCTATGTCCATGCCGGCGTCGACGTCGCGATGTCGCGGACTTGGGGGCTGTTCGCTGACGTGCGCAAGGCGTTCTACCACACCAACGCCACCGGCCTGCTGCCGCTGGATGCGACCTATACGCAGTTCGCCAGCGTCGATGCGAAGGCGGAACTCGATCCGCTGACGATCCAGCTCGGCGTGGTCGCGCGCTTCGGTCGCGGCGGCGCGGCGGAGAGCGACACACGGATCGAGACCGACACCACCAAGTGGGTGCTGCGCGGCGGCCTCACCAGCCTGACGCTGGCGGACAAGGTCGCCCTGTCGGTAGGGGGAGCGGTCTATCCGGGCGCCGGCCTGTCGACGTACGAGCATCAGACGCCGTCGATCCAGATCGGCCGTTACCTGACGCAGAACATCGCAGTGAACGCAACATTGGGCTTTCCGCCGACGATCGACATCCGTGGTGCGGGCAGCATCGGCGCGCTGCCGAAGCTGGGCGAGGTGACCTACGGCCCGACGATGCTGACGGTGCAATATCACCCGACGCGCAGCGGCCGCATCCGCCCCTATGTCGGCATCGGCGCCAGCTACATGATCGTGTTCGACACCAAGGACGGCGCGTTCCGGAACCTGAAGGTCGACAACGATCTGGGCTGGGCGTTCGAAGCGGGCACCGACATCATGGTCAGCCAGAACTGGGGCATCTTCGCCGACGTGAAAAAGGCGCTGCTGCGGCCGAACGCCTATGGCAGCTTCGGCGGCGCGCCGGTGGTCGGCCGTACCCGGCTGGACCCCTGGGCGTTCTCCGGCGGCGCGGCCTTTCACTTCTGATCCGAACGGGGGCGTAGCGTGTGTCGGCGATTGTCGATCCGGCAGCCGTTGCGTCCGATATCGGCCTGTGCTGGCGCCTCTCGACGCCGATGCTGCGAAGCCCGGCGACGATAGCGGCTACGCGGTGTTCGGCCGGGTCGTGGACGGCATCAACGCGGTTCGCCGGATCTGGGACGCGCTACTCTCCGCAGGCCGCGGCATGGGCGCGTCCAGCAGGGCATACGCTCGCCGCGCCGGTGCGTATCGTCAGCGTGCGGCACCTGAAATAGCGCCGGACGCCGCCGGCGCGCGGCGCACCGGCGGCAGCGCGTTGCAGATGTCGGCGCCGCCCGCGGGGACGACGAAGAACGGCGGTTGACGGTTCTCGCGCGCCGTGATCCAGGCAGCGAAGCGGGCATTGTCCGTCGCCCGATACTGGAAATGCGGACGTTCCGCGGCGGGCAGGTCGCTCGCCAGCCGCACGGACACGATCGCGACGGGCGTCTCCGCGGGCGCCTTGTAGAAACCCAGATCACCGGTGCCGCGCGGCAGGGCGGACAGCCGCTCGATTCCCTCCACGACGCGGCCGACGACGGCGATGTTGCGGTCGAGCGCGCGGGGGCCGTGGCCGATCACCGCGTACAGATCGCCGCCGCTGCCCGTACTCGGCGCCAGGTCGCGCGCGACACCGACCATGCCATAACAATGCGGCAGCCATTGAACCGTGCCGCTGCCTGCCAATGGCCAGCCGTCGCGGGTATAGCCGCCCCATTCGGCATAGGGATCACGCCGCGTGAGCTTCGCGACGGGGGCCGCGCCCTGCCACTCATATTCGGCGGGCGGGTTCGCATCGACATCCGTGGGCAGCGGCTTTTTCTCGGTCACGTCGCCCCATTGCGCGACGTAATTGTCCTGCACGCGGTAGACGCTGCCGCCGGTGTCCCACCATTTCGCCTTTGCAAGCTTGCGGATGTTCGCGACGTGCCGGGGCGTCTGCGCCGCCGCCAACCGCATGACGACGGTGCCGCCGCCGGCCAGCGTCATCACCAGGATCTGATCGTCAGGAATGGCGACCCAATCCGCCGGCAGTGCATCCGACGCGGCGGGTGTGGCGAGCGGGGTGGCGGAAGCGGCCTGCACGGCGGCAAAGATGAGGATCGACAGCATATCGTCAGCCTGCCCGAGCATCGCGATGCAAGCAACCGCTTGCGCCCACGCGCCACCCGTCCTATCGGCCCCCTTCCAGGACATGCGGAGCGGTGGCCGAGTGGTCGAAGGCGCTCGCCTGGAAAGTGAGTATACGCCAAAAGCGTATCGAGGGTTCGAATCCCTCCCGCTCCGCCACTTACTGCCGAAACATCTTGAAAAAGCACCATTTTTTGAGATGATTCGCGGGTTGACCAACAAGCCGCCCAACATCCGTTCGAACTAGCTTGCGGAATTCGCCAACGAACCTAGCCTGATCCGCAGGTGACGAGGGACGCACGATGCACGACACAAATGGGAAACCACCGACTTACTTCTGTGTCTTGCAGTCGGAGGAAGCGTTGATTCCAGAGGCGTTCCAAATTGGAAGCGACCTTGCCAAGCTGCGTACTTGGGCCGATGCTGGGGGCAAGGAGGCTATAGACCGAGAGAAGAACTCCGAAGAAGTAATTTCGCCATCTGGCGACCATGTACTCGGACGGTTACTAAAAAAGATTGCAGATAGTAGTCATCATCAATACGATATGGTGATGCTGATGACAGCAATAAAGTCGCACTTTCCGCAAGCTATGGCGAAGTATGAGATCGTAGATAAATCATTGGCTGGTGCGTTAGTCGCTGTTCAGACGGATAACTACAAAATATACTCTCTGAACGAGGCGCAAACATCTGATGTTGTTAAAGGTGTGTCGCAACTCGTAAAAACAACCAAAGGCCTCGATCAGTTACCAGATGCGATTTTGTTGAGCATTGTTGCCACCTTCGACAGTCAAATGTCGGAAACAGTACGGACAATGTTGACCGTGAAATCTGACAAGCTGCGATCTGGCCAGCGTCAGGTCTCTCTATCAAGCATCATGAATGCTTCTTCCTTGCAGGAAATCATAGATGAGGCTGTAGCTGATGAGGTTTATCAATTCTCTAGGTTTGGCCATGATGAGCAGGTAAAGTATATTGAAGAGAACTTTGATATCGAGATAAGAAAATCTTGGAAAAGATGGCCAGACTTGATTGAAGTATTTGAAACGCGAAACCTTGTTGCTCATGGTGAAGGTACTTATACTGCTAGATACGTGTCGATATGCACGAAGCATAACCACAAAGGTTCAGATAAAGTACTAGGAAAGCAAATCGAAATTACCCCGAGGTATCTTCGGCAAAGCCTTAACACGTTATTTGAATTCTCGGTTCTTCTTGTTTTCAGTCTCTGGCGCAAGCATCAGTCGGATGATGAAAGTGAGGCGTTCGCGGCCCTAAATGAAGTAGTTTATGAATTGATAGCTGTAGGTAGAGGGAGCGTTGCTATATTCATAAGCGAGTATGCTCTTAGCTTGAAAAATACAGCTATGAAGGAAGCAACACGGCTACGTTTTGTGGTCAATCTTGCAAGCGCGCAAATGCACATGAAGAAGGAAGATTTGGCTGAAAGGACCTTGGACAAGGTGGATTGGACTGCTGCCGCTGATGATTTTAAATTGTGCGTTGCCGCTTTACGAAAAGATATAAATGAAGTTGTGCGCTTAATTCCGCTAGTCAAGGCTTCAAGAAGCGTATTTGCTGATAGCTTTAGGACGTGGCCAGTTTTCAGTTTTATCAAAGAAGATCGGAAATTTCAGGAAGCCTTCGAAGATGCATTTGGGGAGCCTTACACTAGAAAGACAAATCAGGTGATAGTTGATGCTTCTGCTGAAATTGGGGATGTAGACGCTACATTCGGCAAACGTGCGCTGATCACTCACTAGCGTATGAGCGGTTGGGAATCACCGATAGGGTCTTTTAAAGGTCGTCGGATCAGTAGTTGTAGGTTTTGATGGAGCCTAAAAATGGGCTTCTTCTTACCTCAAAAGGTACGTTGACTCCATTCTGACTACATCACATAGTTACAGGGTAACTAGTGAGTGAGTCGAAGCTATGTCCCGCATCGCCTACTACCGCGTGTCCACTGTAGATCAGAGCATTGAAGCCCAACGCCATGCCCTAGGCGGTGCCTTCGATCGCGAGTTCATCGATGAGGCTGTTAGCGGGGCGACGCTTGCCTGTGACCGCCCCGGCTTCTCTGCCCTGCTGGATTATGTCCGCGAAGGCGATACCCTGTACGTCTACGCTATCGATCGGCTAGGTCGCGATGCCCTCGACGTTCAGACTGTAATCCGCCAGCTAATCCATAAGGGCGTGACGGTGGACGTTAGAGGCCTTGGACCCATCGCTAAGGGCATTGGGGAGGTCATTGTAGCGGTTCTAGCCCAGATGGCGGACCTAGAGCGTAACCGGATCAGAGAGCGCTGCGAGGCAGGTCGGGCGGCGGCTAAGGCCTCTCTAGCAGCTACGGGCATGACGCATAGGGGCAAGAAGAGCCTTGGAAGGCCAGAGGCTGGCGATCGGGCGGCTATCGTTGCGTGGCGTAAGGAGAACAAGGCGACGATCGCAGCGACGGCGGCGCACTGGAAGGTCTCTGCGGCAACGGTAACGCGATATTGCTCGCGGTAGTGTCACCGAGCAACGAAGCTACAGCAAGCTTCCGCTAAACCCGCGCTTGATCCCTTGAAGGACGATGCAATCTGCTGTTCCAAGTCGCCGTTGCGACCTGCCGTTGCACATCGTATAATGTTGCTCAAGGATCGGTCAGGCGTCTCGGAAAAGGGGAAGCGCGCCGCCTGACCGGTCATACAAAAGTCCAACCAGAGGGCGCTTAAGCCGGGGGGGCAGGGGGAACCGCTGGTCGGATAGAAACCGAACGCGTTCCCCGCCGCGCTCGTCTAACCATAGAATACGACGCAGTCATGTCAATGCTGTCCGGTGGAACACCGGTAGTATCGCGTTTTTGAGTTTCGAGCGCTTGTCGGTCTCGCTGCCGGATACGCAATCACGCGGGTAGCGCGGCGAAGTCGAGATATTCCGACAACCTCGCCATAGCTGCCTCCGTCAGATTTACGTCGTCACCGGCGACGCGTGGCGTGACTTGTCCGTCTTTTGCCAGCCGGTACAGCCACAACTGTCCGTCACGGGGTGAAGCCCCGGACAGCTTGATCAGGTGCGCCTCTGTCATAGTCCGGCCTTCGCACCGGGCGACGAACAGGTGGAGCATCATCGTCCAAGCGGGTTCACGCAGAAGCTTGCTCTTGAAAATATCGTTCCGTACCGACGCTTTAAGGAGGATGCGGTGGGCAGCTTGCAGTCTCGCAGGGTCAGTAGTCATCATCGCGCAGAACCAGACAGCGTGTCATCCAGCAATATGATGATGCCGCCGTTAAAAAGTGCCTCTGACCCACCTGTCCCATTTCGGGAAATAGGTGGCAGTGTTGGCGCTTGTCGAGCCTCGCCTTGCGCCGTGGAAATTGACAAACTGGCTCCGCCGTCTGCTGGTGGCTGTACGAAATCGGCACAGAGCCTGAAAACGCCACAAAAAAGCACCGTTGCCGAATCTGTTAATCTACTGGAAAGGAAACCCAAGGCGGCGACAGTGCCGAAACTTGGAGGGGTAATATGAAGAAGTTGATCATTGCAGCCGCAGCCATTGCGACGATCGCGTCAGTTCCTGCCGCAGCACGCACGTATTCGCTTGCTGGCGACTTCGGCAATCCCGTTTTCCAGTACGGCACGGTTACCAACGGCGGAGCGGGCAACACCTTCACCACCTTCGCACCTTCCGACTGTTCCGATATCAACGTCAGCACGCTCTGCTATCGCGGGACCGACAAGTTTCAGGTCCTGTTCCAGCGCGACGCCGCCAATGTGTTGGTCCACCCCGGCCCGGAAGATGGTCAGAATTCGTTTCTGATGTTCGTTGCGCCTCGTACGGGCACTTACACCTACGACGTTACCGTCAACCGTGGTGACAGCGGTGACGGCGTGAACCTGTTCACGTTCAACAGCCTCGACGGCACGAAGCCGTTGATTGCTACGATCAACGCCGGAAATCCGACCTACACCTTCCAGTACAGCCAGTTCCTGACGGCTGGTCAGAAGGTCGGTCTGGGCATTGATCGCGGAGGTCCGAACAACAGCTACTTCAATGACTCGACCACGTTCAGCGGCACCATTTCGGGTGCGGTCCCAGAACCCGCTACTTGGGCAATGATGATCGGTGGCATCGGTATGGTCGGTGGCGCGATGCGCCGCCGCCGGGTCAGCACGAAGGTTTCCTTCGCCTAACCGCTCCCCAGCGGGATCGATAAGCCGTCAGTCGAAAGTCTGACGGCTTTTCTATGTCTACCCAGCTAGCGGGTGGACCGACTTGGCGAGTGGAGGTTCACGTCGGGGGACGCGTCAAGGGTGTCGCCAAGTCGGCCATTGGAGAGGCGACCACCCTGCGCCGCCTCTCAACAATTAACGGCGGGTAAGCCCGATGGTTCAGCCTTTTCGACGGTCAAAACGGCTTCATGTATCGATCGTTTCGGCTCTTAAAGAGTGCTGAATGGCCGACGCGTGTCTACTACGAAAGATTGGGCGCACTGTAATCGACGCGACGTCGCTATGGCAGTTTCAAGAGTTATTAGCCTTGGCCTTACCTCCGAGATAGATCGCAGTGCAGCGATTTAGCTAAACAGCCTTCTTTAAAGGCTCTGGCTTCTTCCCGTCCGGTAACTTTTCAGCCAAATGGCTAACAACGGAATGCTCGCTAAAGGGCTTGTTTATAAAAGTAGCCTTAGGAGGCATATCCCCGGGACCCGGTGTAACCCTTCCACTTGCGATCACAATCTCAACGTGAGGATAAGACTCTTCTACGTGGCGCGCTAGCGCAAAGCCGTTTGTTTCTCCCGGCATATCTACGTCACTGAACAGGAGGATCACGTTCTCGGTGTATTCAGCCAGTAGCCTCTTGGCTTCATCGCCGTTAATTGCTTCAAGCGTTCTAAACCCTGCATCCTCTAAGATGGCACTTGCGTGCATCAGGATCATCGGCTCGTCGTCTACGACAAGAGCGAACGGAATATTTGAGGCTTCCATTCCGTCTAAACATGCCGGTAGCGCTAACGTTGCTCCGATTATTCATTTTCGTCACGGCGGCTGATCCAAATCAAGACGTTTGTGACGTGCTATTTATGGTGATCCAAGAGGCATTCGGCTGTACAGCCCGATTCGGCCATATTGCGCAAATTCTTGGTCGAGGATCGCTCCGTGGCTCACTACCGATTATACTTCCTAGGAGCCGACGATCGTGTCTCCCGTAGGGTCGATCTAGATTGCCCGGACGACGCGTCGGCGATCGAGGTTGTGGGCCAGCATAAGCACCTACATCCGGCGAATAGCTGGCGTACGCAGTGGCGTACCGCACGCACCGCAAGGTATGGATCAGAGCGAATGGGACAGCACCGTGGATGACAGGGAGCGGCGGCGCTTGGTTCGACAGGCTAGAGGGTAGGCAACGCCTCAATGTCGCGCGCAAGCAACCTGTCCGGTCAGGTAGTCGCCCATTGCCAGCGCGTCAGATAAATTCCCGTCATCGCCAGCGGTTACATAATTCCTCGTCATCGGACTGATCGCGCCGGTGCCTACGCGTGTGTCGAAGTAGAAGTCAGAGAAGCCAACATAGCCTCCAAAGGCATTCCTACCGTTTACTTCTCCACGTATACAGTGGCCAATCGAGACCACATTTTGAAATTGTGCTGACGAGGGATCGCGCATCAACGATGCAATGTAGCGTTTAGCAGGGGAAGTCAGGGAGGATGACGTGCCATCCATCTTCGCTCTGCCAGTTTCGGCTGCCCAGTACATGAGGCCACCAATGACGGCTAAGCCAAGGCAAGTGATTACAGCCCACAATGCGGATGATCCTTCGGGACACAGGCCGCTGTTCTTAGGCTTGCTAAGCCAAGGATTAACGCTTTGGTCTTCTTTAACATTGGATGATGCGGTGTTGTTCACGATGGTCTCCCCTGTAGAGGGGCGGCCCGGCGGTGAGCCGGGAGTTCAGAACTCGACACGTAGCACCGAGCGGCACTACCTTTGGGCAATGCCTTGGACATACGTAGCACCCTCCCGGCCGAACACTGTTCGACCGGCCTACGTGCTTTTGAGGTTCTGACGCCCCGCCCGCATGATTCTGCATACGGGCAGAGGCACCATGCCGGATGGCGGCGGCGGCATCAACGGGGTGGTGAAAGAAGGTGAAGTCTAACCGAGATTGGGGTCTGCTGACCCTAGCGGAGTCAGTGAGAACACTCGCTTGCTTCTATCCTCACACTATTAGGGAGGAAGAGCACTTCTCATTTTCACTAGGAGGGGTGTGAGGGTTACCCCTTCTAAAACCGTCTAGGATCGCTCTACAGGCACTTTCCTGATTTTGGCTAGGCAGGTAGCCAGCAACATAGAAACGCCGCTGTATGGCCTTCCTGCTTCCAAATAAAGGCATATCTCTAAACGGCCTAATCTAGCACCATCAGTGTAGACAGATTGACGGCGGCGCGTAACATCGATCCCATGAACGATATCGAAAACGGCGGGATCATCTACGTCCTGACCAATGACGCCATGCCGAACATCATCAAGATCGGGCGTACGTCCGGCGAGGGCGTGGAGCGTCGGGTTGCCGAACTTAGCAGGGCAACCGGCGTGCCGCTTCCTTTTAAGGTCGCTGTTGCCCGAACGGTTCATGATGCAAAAGTCGTAGAGCGCGCCCTCCACATTGCCTTCGGCCCCGATCGTGTGAACCCGGCCCGCGAGTTCTTCGCCATCCATGCTGACCGAGCAATAGCGCTGATCAATGCGTTCCCCGGCGATGATCTAACCCCGCAGACAGAGCGCGCCGTAGAGAGGGAAGTAGAGGCATCGGAACCCGGCACGCTTGCCGCCGCCGAGCGCTACGAACGCCGCCGCCGTCCACCGCTCAATTTCATCGAAATGGGCGTGCCTATCGGGTCGACGTTGTCGCACGTTCTGACCGGCGAAGAGGTAGAGGTTGTAGAGCCGAAAAGGGTGCGCTTCCGAGGCGAGATCGTGTCGCTGACCAAGGCCCAACAGATCGTGTCAGGTGCAGCCTATGCCGTCGCGCCCGGACAGCACTGGGCCTTTGAGGGCGTGACGATAAGCGTGCTGTATGACGCTACCTACCCGTTCTTAGTGGAGGACTGACGGACCGGGATTGCAGCGTAACTTTGCCTCTACTGCTTTGTCGATGGCTAAAGTATAGTTGAATCCAGTACAATCTAACCTTTGCATCTTCACATTCGACAGAGAATGGGCGGCTTGAAACAAAGCGGGCTTGTCGAGATGTTTAAACATGTTTATGTAAGTTGATAGTATGTTTACACGCGTAATGATGAATCAACCCCGGTCGAGATACCTATTTACTTTGCGTATGCCTTCTAGTAAGCTAGGTGGTGAGACTTAGCCTTTGAACGGCTTGGCCCTCCCATCTACTCCGCAACTCTGGTAAGCGAAGGCGCTATGCGCTGATGTGCTCGGAACCGGTGCGATAGAGATAAGCCAAAACCCGGATAGGCTCAAGCAGCTTCGGAGGAACTTTCCCTTCCGCCTCTCCCGATCGCTAGAAATCTGCGTAGGGAATAATCTGGTCTAAGCGAAAGCTAGGGTAATGTACGTCCTTGTGCGTCCACAAGGCATTATACGCGGGTTGGCCCCCGTTCATCCCTTTCAAGGGGATGGCGAATAGGCAGCCAGGATAAACGAAGCATGATGATTTTAGGGCAGTATTCCGCCTAATGTACTACTACCAATCGGTAGGTGATTAATGATCTTGTATATTCTCTATCTTGATCGTTTCTCTTTAAGGGCATTACCCTAGCGGAAGGGAAAGGTGTGTCTTGTACAATCTTAAGGCGTTAAAATAACCCAAACCTTTGAAGACGGTCGATCTGATCTGTAGTCAGGTCAAGGGTGCGGGTCTCACTTCCCACTTGAAGCAAACCTTCGTTGTTGATGAAGGCGGTATAGGTATCCCGATCAGGAACCGATTTTGCCACTTTAACAGCCGATGATAAGGCGTCGCTAAGTTCCTTAAGTCGGTCTGCGCCGACGTGATCGCTGCTAGAGAGCATAGCTATAGACATAGCATCGATAATCGAATCAATCTGCTGAATGACGCAAATAAGATCATCTAGAAGAAGAACGTTTTTGGACATTAAATCCATCCAATAGAAGGCGGGCGGTTTTCAAGCCAATGTTCAATGTCAGTAGATCGCCACGCAACTGCGCGTCGACCAATTTGCACAGGGCGTGGAAAATCGCTTCTGCTCATAGCAGCATAGATTGCGCTACGGCTTAAGCCCACGGTTTTCTCTACCTCGGGTCTGCGAAGCATTCTGACTGAACTCACGGCTTCCTCCAACTGTCGTCGAACTCCGCAGAAACCATCCAGAAAGCACTGTCAACAGGGCTCAAGATAGGAAAATCTCTTAAAGCGGCCTGAACGTTTGTTTGGAGGGGTTAAAAGACCTAGATCGTTGATTTTGTTGGCCTTTCGGCTAGGAATTGGCCCCAATCCGCCATCAAACTTTTTCTTTTATCTAGCAGGTCAGAGCGGGCGTAAGCGGCCTCTGCCTTGTCCTTGATGACGTGGGCGAGGGCGAACTCGGCAACACGCTCGGGATAGCTGGTTTGCTCCGCAGCCCAGTCCCGAAAGCTAGATCGGAAACCGTGGGGTACGGCGGCGATGCCGAGTTCCTTCATCAGCTTCGATAGGGTCATGTCGCTTAAAGGCTTCCCCCTAGTGCTGGGGAATACAAGGTCCACATCCTCCTGCTTTAACGCCTTAGCCCTTTCCAGAACGGCGGCGGCGGCGTCGTTCAAAGGGACTCGATGCTGCTTACCGGCTTTCATGCGATCGGCTGATACGGTCCAAACGCGCTTTGCGAGGTCAACCTCGCTCCACAATGCCCCACGGACCTCGCCAGATCGACATGCAGTATGAACAAGAAACTGGAAGGCCAGCTTAGTAGCGTCCGAGGCCTTACTTTCAGTCACTTTGTCTATTGCGTTCGCAACTTCATCATATGGTAAGGCCTTCATGCGCTGGCGCTTCGATCCGTCACGTTTAGCTAGAGCCTGTTGAACCGCATCAGCAGGATTGTCAGTCCGAAATCCCCGAGCAATTGCCCACTTTAAAATCAATCCTATACGCTGCCGAACTCTGTTCGCCGTCTCGTTTAAATCGACCCAAATGGGATCAAGAACCCGAAGGATATCGGCGCTGTCTACCTTGGACACTTGAAGAGAGCCCATGATAGGATAGGCATACTTCTCTAAAGAGGCGCTCCATTGTTTCCGGTGTTTTTCACTTTTCCATCCGCCCCTACGATGTTCAATATAGTGGTTAGCGGCTTCCTCGAAGCTGGGGATGGCCTGTAAGCGCCTTTTAGCAGCCAAGGGGTCCTCGCCCACCCTCGCAGCTTTACGGTGCTGTAGCGCCTGTTCTCGGGCTTCTAGGAGGCTAACAACTGCCGCCGACCCGAGGCCTATGTCTCGACGTTTACCCTGAACGTTTAGCCGAACGATCCACCGTCGTGCGCCCGACGGATCGACTTTCAAGTACAGGTTGCCCCCGTCTGAATGAAACCCCGGTTTCAAATTGCGAACAGCAGCGGGAGTTAGCACCTTCTCACGATGCCGACCGGTCGGCTTGTAGCCGCTCATATTTTGCTCCGCCCAACATTCGACTTAGTGAATGCGCCCAACATATCGCCCATCAATCGAAAAGGGAATATGGCCGACCAAATAGGAAGGCGCAGGAACCTAATGATAAGAAACCGTAAAGAAACAGACAGTTAGGGAACATGCTGGATCAGGCAGGAACAACTAGCAGCGGCCTCCCGCTCCGCCACCCAGTCGCTCAGTGCAGAACCTGATCAGAGAATGCCCGCGAAAGCGGCGCAGTTCTGCGGCATTCCCGTCTGCAAACGCTACTGCGGAGAGCGTCAGGGGAGGAGAGATGCGGCTCCAGATTGCCCTGATTCTCTGCGCCTCTGGCCGCCGGTACGGTTTGCAGATGTGCCGCTTTGATTTCCCATAGCACGCGAATCTGCAGGGAATTAGGTCGGTTTTGCCGTCGGCCGATGGGCCGGAGTGGGTCAGGAACGAAGCATTTGCGCGGGTTTTGCAGCTAATTTCCCTGCTGCATTGAGCAGGGAAATTGCAGCGAAGGGTCGCACTGGAGCAGGGAGATTGCCGGCATGCTGCAGGGAGCCGCATAGCTCGAACAGACCTAGACATTCGCTCGCTCTCAAAAATAAATCTTGACTTAACCAAATTGATGACTTTGACGCTCTTGTGCTCCGGAGTCGCGCATCCAAAATAGCGCGCAGGCCAATCGGCCTCACCGGGCCAGTGCGGGTCTTTAGATCCACCGGCTGTCGGCACATCCAGCAGCATGCCCCACGCCTTGCGGGAATGATGTTCTACGCGCGACCGCAACTTCGCGGATCGGAAACGCGCGTCTGTGCCCGGTGCTTAACCACAGGAGAAATTCCATGACCACATCGCGTCCACGAAAGGCGAAGGCCAGGAGCAGCGACATGCTGTTCGCACGGCTTGGACCCATCATCTATCGCCGGCCAGACGAACTGATCGCCTATGCGCGCAATCCGCGCAAACATCCCGAGCGCCAGATCGTCGCGCTGATGGCGTCCATCTCTGAGTTCGGCTTCAACATGCCGATACTGGTCGATGGAGACAGCCAGATCATCGCCGGTGATGCGCGACTGCAGGCAGCGAAGCGGCTCGGGCTTCCTGAGGTGCCGACGATCTCGGCCACGCACCTGTCTCCTGGACAGGTGAAGGCCTACCGACTGGCCGACAATCGCGTGGCTGAGCTCGGATTGTGGGACATGAAGGCGCTCGCCATCGAGATCGCGGAGATCATCTCTCTCGACGAGATCGAGGTCGAGAGCATCGGCTGGTCGACCGCCGAACTCGACGTGCTGCTGATCGCACCCGTCGGCGATGCA
Source organism: Sphingomonas longa (assembly GCF_016892685.1). NCBI lineage: Bacteria > Pseudomonadati > Pseudomonadota > Alphaproteobacteria > Sphingomonadales > Sphingomonadaceae > Sphingomonas > Sphingomonas longa. Next base: position 99,737 of record NZ_JAFEMC010000005.1, on the reverse strand, counting down.
GGAGAACGCGACCCTGCCGATGCGCAGATCGAGCCGCCGCTGCAACCGGTGGCGCGACCCGGTGACCTCTGGCTGCTCGGGCAGCACCGGTTGCTGTGTGGATCAGCGCTTGATGATGCCTCCTGGCACCGCCTGCTGGACGGCAAAATGGCCGGCATGTCGTTCGGCGACCCGCCCTTCAACGTGAAGGTCGGCGGCCATGTCAGTGGTCTGGGCAAGGTCAAACATGCCGAGTTTGCGATGGCATCGGGAGAGATGAGCCAGGGAGAGTTCACTGATTTTCTCTCGTCCTACCTGGCCGCCATCAAGCGGCATCTACGCGACGGCGCGGTGATCGACATATGCATGGACTGGCGTCACCTGCGCGAGTTGCACGCAGCCATCGATGATAATCAGCTGTCGCTTCTGAACATATGCATCTGGAACAAGACCAACGGCGGCATGGGCAGCCTGTACCGCTCCAAACACGAAATCGTTGCCGTCACCAAAGTCGGTACGGCACCGCACATCAATAACGTCGAACTCGGCAAACACGGTCGGTATCGCACGAACGTGTGGGACTATGCCGGCGTCAACAGCTTTGGTGCAGGTCGTATGCAGGACCTGGCGGACCATCCCACCGTCAAGCCTGTTGCCCTCGTTGCCGATGCAATCCGCGATGTCACGTGCAAGGGAGAGATCGTCCTCGACCCGTTCATGGGTTCGGGCACGACGCTGCTCGCCGCGGATCGCGCCGGCCGTCTGGGTTATGGCACCGAGATCGAGCCGCGCTTTGTCGATGTTGCGATCCGACGCTGGCAGGAGCTGACGGGCGGCATGGCCGTGCTCGCGGACACCGGCCAAAGCTGGGAAGGGGTCGCGGCGGAGCGCCTTTTGCTGCGTGACGACGCCAGCGTTGCCGATGATATTGAGCAGGGGGAGGCGTGCCATGTTGCTGCCTGACAATCTTCCACCCGCTCGCAAGCGCACGCGACCCATAGCGTCTGGGGGCATCGCCGCGCCAACATCAGTTGCTGCGGCTTCACCAGCGGCGGTTCCGGTAATGACGGCACCTGCCGCATCGCCGACGGCGGCCGAGCCGCCGCCGCCTGGAAGCTATGAGGTCGGCTACCGCAAGCCACCGCTGCACACGCGCTTTCAGCGTGGGCAGTCGGGAAACCCGAAGGGTCGCAAGAAAGGCTCGGAGAACCTCGACACGATGGTGCTTGCGATCTGCGACGAGCGCATCGCCGTCAACTCGCCGGCAGGCCCAAAGCGGATTCCGCGCATCGAGGTCCTCCTGCGCAAGCAGTTGGAACTGGCTGTGAAGGGCAACCCGCGTGCTATCGACCAGGTCCTGCGCCAGTACGGACAGGCACAAGGCATCCAGACCGCACGGGCAGACGCGGCATCGGGTACCGGCGACGCGCAACCCGACCTGACCGAGGCGGACGCGCTCAGCCTGCAGTTGCTGCACGAACAGCTGACGGCTGAGATCATGGCTGGTCTGACGACCGGAAACGGGGGCACGGCATGACCCCGTTGCATGTAAATGCGCTGGCGGCAGTACGCCGCCAGCGCCTGTCCTTCTTTCTCATCAAGGCGTTCGAGACGCTGCACCCGGGGGAGAAACCACTGGCGCACGCATGGTACCTCGATGCGATGTGCCATTGGCTCGAGAGGGTCGAGGCGGGTGATGAGCGACGGCTGGTCGTTACGGTGCCGCCGCGCCACCTGAAGTCGGTGACCGCCTCGGTGGCGTTCGTCGCCTGGGCGCTCGGGCGTGATCCGACGATGAAGATCATGGTCGCCAGCTACAGCCAGGATCTGTCGCGCCTGCACGCCAGCCAGTGCCGGACGCTGATCGAGTCCGACTGGTACCAGAGCCTGTTCCCGAAGACCCGGATTGCCGATGGCGGCAACCGGGCACTCGAGATCATCACCACGCAGGGCGGGGTAAGAAAGGGCGTGTCGGTCGGCGGGACGGTGACCGGTTTCGGCGCGGATCTCATCATCGTCGATGATTGCATGAAGGCTGACGATGTGAAGAGCGTAACCCTGCGCGAGGAGGTGAAGAACTGGTTTGCCAATACGCTCCTCACGCGCCTCAATGACAAGCAGACCGGCCGGATCATCTCGATCCAGCAGCGCCTCCACGAGGATGATCTGCCCGCGATGCTGCTGGAGCGTGGCTATCGCCACCTCAATCTGCCCGCCATCGCCGAGCAGGTCGAGGACGTGCCGATTGGCCCCGGCAAGGTTCACCGGCGCGTCGTCGGCGACCTGCTCAACCCGGATCGCGAGGACCGCGCGCTGCTGGATCGCATGCGCATCGAACTCGGGCCCGTCGTCTTCTCGGCGCAGTATCAACAGAACCCGGTGGCGCCGGAAGGCAATTCGATCCGGATGGAGTGGTTCCAGACTTATGACGAGCCGCCAGCGCGCCGGAACTTCACCAGGGTCGTGCAAAGCTGGGACACGGGCATGAGTGCAGCACCGACCAGCGACTTCTCGGTCTGCACGACATGGGGTTTCTGCGGAGACAAATGGTACCTGCTGGACGTCTTCCGCCAGCGGCTCGACTATCCTGAACTCCGGCGGGCGGTGGAGCGGCTTCATGACCAGTGGAAGGCCGACCGGGTGATCATCGAGGACGCCGGCGCCGGCAAATCGGTGGCGCAGGATATCAGGCTGAGGAACAAGTTTCGGCCGTTCATGAGCAAGACCGACGTGGACAAGATATCGCGCTTCACCGGGACCTTCGGGGAAGTCGAGGCCGGCAACATCCTGCTGCCCGCGGCCGCACCGTGGCTGGACGAGTTCCGCCGGGAACTGCGGGCCTTTCCCAACGGACGGCACGACGACCAGGTGGACAGCTTCAGCCATTTCGTTCGCCACCAGAAGAACCACCGCATGTGGATGCTCACTCGCGTGGATCCGCGGACCGGCCGGGAGGATCCGCCGCGACGGCGATGAGGGATGCGCGGCAACCCTCGAAAGCTGCATATCGACTTCTGCCGCCAAGCAGGGCTGTGGTCATGCTCAGGAGGCTGAGCATGACACCGGACGAACTTATCCGCACCTACATGACCGCAGCGGGCATGATCATGGAGGATATGGCCACAAAGGCGCTGCTGGATCCTCTGACTGCAACGCGGGCGCAGGAACTGCGGGACGTCGCTCGCGAACTGCAGACGATTGCCGATGTCGTCGACGCTGCTCGCGAGGCGCAGCCGCATCGTCGCTGAGCGATGCTGGCTCGGAATGGAACAGCGCGTCGCCCAAGCGTCTTGTGACGGCCAGTGGCCCGTGAGACAGCCCCTCATCATGCCATCTGCCAGCCTCGTCGATCTCGTTGAGAAGGTGCTCGCCCGCGCGCCGGAGTGGGTGAGGGTGGACCTTGCCGCCCGCGATCCGCTGCAGCGGCAGCGCGCCGAGGAGACGCTGGCTGCGATGATCGCCAGCGCCATCAGCAGCACCGGCGACGCTGAGAGCAGCTAATCTCTGGCTCGCTCAGCGAGCCGGCAGGCGGCCTTGCGGTCAGCAACGAGTGCTTCGTTAAAGGCGATGCGGGCTAGATCATCAATGACTGCTCATGAGCAACACAGCTTTACGCGTTGATCTCGTCGATTCGGTCGGCGAGATCCCGAAGGTCGCGTGCGAGTTCGTCCAGCGCAAACGAGAAGCCGAAGACATGTCCCGCCATGTCCAGATCCAGCGCGTTCCCCTCCGCGCTGGTGCGAAACGCAGTGAGCGCGCTGGAGAATGCCTGCCGCGCCGTCGTGAGATCACCGCGTGCGACGGTCTGTCTGGTTCGCAGCGCCGTTGCGCATGCGAGGATCTCGGCGCCGAACTGGCGAACCAGTGCCGCGGCCGGCGCTCCCAGCGCAGCGCGAACCGGGTCCGGGAAGCTCGGGTTGAGCGCGCGGGCGACGAGCACGATGTCCGAGCGGATGCGCCACAATGTTCGCGGCACCGCAGGCGAGATGGCGTGCCGCCACAACCGCGCGGCATGTTCGCGGTCAGCATCCTTTAGCGCCTGTTCAACACCGGCAAGCGCAGGACGCAGCGCCACCAGCGATGAACCCAGCGACAGCGTCGCGCCACTTGCGATGGCAGCTGCCATGTTGCCGAGCGTCACGTGCATGGTGTCGAGCACCGCGGCGATGCGGCGGGCGACGAGTGCCCCCGACCGCGCCGGCAGGATCAGCGCCATCGCTGCAACGCCGATTGCCCCGCCGAGCATGATTTCGGCGACGCGGTCGACGACGAAGTCCGCGATGGGACTGGCTGGCGGCACCGTCAGCATCATGATCGAGGCCGTGACCGGTGCAACCTTGAGTTGGGGGCGGAGCACGGCCAGATAGCTGCCAAGGGCTGCTACGGCGACCAGCGCAACACCCGTGCTGATCACGCCGCCATTGTGCGCCCAGGCACCCAGCGCGCCGAGCGTTGCCCCGACCAGCGTGCCGAGCAGCCGATCGAACGCTGCGCCAAGCGTCCCGCCGATGGAGCCCTGCATCACGATGAGTACCGTGAACACCGCCCAGTAACCCTGCTTCAGATCTAGCAGCCTGTATGCCGCGTAAGCGACCGCGCAGGCCGCGGCGACCCGGAAGGCCTGCTTGAGCGCGGACGTACTGACGAAGGACTGGAAGGAGAGCGTCACCCGGCGGCAGGTACCGTTTTCAGCGGCTGCCGTCATGTATGCGTCGCCGCAACCCGGGCGTCCAAAAGGCTGGGGCAGAGCACCCACTGTCCAAGCGTCCGCCCGCACCGCTTCTGCCGTGTGACGTTGAGGCGAAACATCAGGGAGAGCCGGCCTAAGCGGCAGCAAGCATTCCTGAGACGAGACAGACCGTCTGATTTTGGGCATTTCTGGTGGAGAGCAGTCTGACCGCTTTCGGGCGATGTTTGGCCGTAAACGATCGTTCGTTCATTCAGTCGGGCACGAGGGGGTGGGGGGCGAGGGCAGAACCGGCCTGACTGCTTTCAGAACCGCGCGTTATTTCGATCTTGCTTGATTATCAGGTATCGTTGGCACCATCTGCCGGCCTCGATGTACAACCGGTCTCAACAGGAACTCTAAGTATCCGAAAGGCCGAAGCGTTGGGGGCGGGATGGCGATAGAGCGGATCACCAGCAACGTTACACGGCCGGCGGTGCTCGCTGCGCTCGCTGAGTACGACCACCTAGGGCAAAAGCCGTTTCTAGCGAAATACGGCTATGGCCGAGCAACCAAGTACCAGCTCTGGCACGAGGGCAAATCTTACGACAGCAAAGCCATCGTTGGCGCGGCGTTCGGCTATCTGCCGGGCAACCCTCCTCCGCTTCGATTCTACGAATTTAGCGGGGGACTGGTTTACGTCGTGCCTGTGCTGAAGGCCCTCGGCTTCTCTTTTGACCCACCGGCGACGGCTGCTGCCCGCAACCCACCATGGTCTCGGGATGAGTTGATCCTCGCCCTTGACCTCTACCACCGCCATGGTGGTAGAGACCCAGGCGACACCCACCCAGACGTATTAGCGCTGTCTGCGCTACTGCGAGAGATGGCGGGCGGGGCAGGACTGATCACCTTTCGCAACGCGAACGGTGTAGCCATGAAGCTCATGAATTTTCGCAGCCTGGACCCAATTTTTACCGCTGGCGGTGGCAAGGGGCTCAATTCGGCGAGCAAGTTAGACAGGGTGGTTTGGGATAAGTTTGCCGGCGATCGGCACGCCCTCGCCATCGCGGCGGAGGTAATTCGACAGGGCATCACGGCCGACCTGGACGAAGACGTTCTCGATGAAATCGAGAGCTATGAGGCCAAAGAGGGCAGGGTGAGTTACCGCCTGCACAGGCACCTTGAGCGCGATAGGAAGGTCGTCGCCCTACGGAAAACGGGCGCGCTGAAGAAACATGGCAAGCTTGAGTGCGAAGCCTGCGACTTCGATTTTTTGGCTACCTACGGCTCGCGTGGGGCCGGGTATATTGAAGCGCACCATACCAATCCCGTTCATGCCATGTCGCACGGCGAAACGACCAAGGTGTCCGATCTGGCGCTGCTTTGTGCGAACTGTCACCGCATGGTCCATGCCGCGAAGCCATGGCTCACGTTGGCTCAGCTTCGTGTTCTCGTCAGTGAGCGATCATAGGGCACAGGACCATTCGGCTCGAGGTAAGTGACAAGAGCAACTTGTCTCTTGACGTGTAGCTCGAGGCACGTGCATCATTTGTTCTATGTCGATCGAACCTGTTCATCCTGGCCAGTTCGTTCGTGGTCAGTGCCTCGAACCCCATGGTCTATCGGTCGCCGACGGTGCGCGCGTGCTCGGGGTCACCCGCCAAGCTCTCAATAACCTTGTGAACTGCCATTGCGGCATCTCTCCGGAGATGGCGCTGCGCCTCGCGAAGGCCTTCAGCACCGATGCCGAAGCGTGGCTACAGCATCAGCTCACCTATGACCTAGCGCAGGCGAAAAAGCGGGCGGGAAACCTGAACGTCATTCCTGTCGGGAGTAGGCAGGTCGAGCAGCAGGCAAGGTTGATTTAATGGCGACGATCATACCGGCGTTTCGCCAGACCACCTATCCGAGCCTTTGCCTCATATCGGCAGCGGTTGATGCGATGGCTGATGCCGGCATCGAGGAGCGGGGAGCGATCTTCACCCGGCGCGAGGTGGTGGACTTCATCCTCGATCTATCGGGCTACACCGCAGATAGGCCGTTGCATGAGCTGCGGTTGCTGGAGCCGTCGTTCGGCGATGGCGACTTCCTGCTGCCAGCGGTCGACCGGCTGTTGCAGGCATGGGAGAGCGCTGGAAAGCCCGATCCCATTTCCAGTCTTGGGAATGCTATTCGGGCGGTAGAGCTGCATCGTGCATCCGTGGCTCGCACGGCGGTCAGTGTCGTCGCCAAGCTGACCGAAGAAGGTTTGCCCAGCCATACGGCCAGGGTCTTGGCCGAGCGTTGGCTCGTCCAAGGAGACTTCCTCCTGACCGAGTTTGATGGCCCGTTTGATGTCGTTGTCGGAAACCCGCCCTATGTGCGCCAGGAGCTGATTCCTGATGTGCTGATGGCAGAATACCGCGCGCGGTATCGAACGATCTACGATCGCGCCGACATCTACGTCCCCTTTATCGAGCGGTCGCTGGCGCTACTGGCCGATGGTGGCCATTGCGGTTTCATATGTTCCGATAGGTGGATGAAGAACCGCTATGGCGGGCCTCTTCGGTCACTGGTGGCCGGCCATTATCACCTGAAAACCTATATCGACATGGTGAATACGCCAGCGTTTCACGTCGATGTCGTAGCCTATCCCGCGATCACGATTATCGGTCGCGATAAGGGGACGGCCACTCGCATCGCGCATCGTCCCGCGATCGACCGCGCCGCGCTTAGCGCGCTAGCGACCCATATCGCAAATGAGCGCGCGCCCGACCCGACAAGCGGGGTTCGCGAGTTGTACGGCGTGACTGCCGGCGCGGAACCCTGGATATTGGAATCCTCTGACCAGCTCGCCTTGGTACGGCGGCTCGAGGCCGAGTTCCCGACGATTGAGGATGCGGGATGCAAGGTCGGTATTGGCGTCGCGACCGGAGCCGATAAAGCCTTCATCGGTCTGTATGACGCGTTAGACGTGGAGCCGAGCCGCAAACTTCGGCTGGCGATGACCCGCGATATCGACAGCGGCGAAGTCGTATGGCGAGGCTATGGTGTTATAAACCCGTTCGCTGATGATGGACGTTTGGTGGACTTGGCTGCGTTCCCGAAGCTTGCCCGCTACCTAGAAACTCGGCGCGACCAGATCGAACGACGACACGTCGCTCAAAAGTCGCCGGCCAACTGGTATCGGACGATCGACCGCATCTACCCCGCTATCGCAGCGAAGCCGAAGCTTCTCATTCCCGACATCAAGGGCAAGGCTCATGTGGTGTATGAGAGCGGCAAGCTCTACCCGCACCACAATCTCTACTACATCACATCCGAAATCTGGAACGTTCGGGCGTTGGAAGCGGTCCTGTTATCGGGCATCGCCCGCTTGTTCGTCGCCATCTACTCGACCCAAATGCGCGGCGGCTATCTCCGCTTTCAAGCGCAGTATCTCCGCCGCATCCGGTTGCCGGAATGGAAGATGGTGTCGCAGGCCCTACAGCGCGAGCTGATCGAGGCGGCCGAGCGGCAGGACATAGCGGCCTGCAACCGCGCTGTATTCAAGCTCTACGGCTTGTCAGAGGCCGAGCAAGCTGCACTCGGGGGGAACGGCGAATAACATGGCACTCGATTTAGCTGACTATGAACGGAAGGCCCACGAAGCCACGATGGCGTTTTGGGGCAATCGCGAGAAGGCCCGCCAAGCTCAGATCGAGGCAGGGAAGGCCGATCAGGGCGAGCGTGCCGGCGTGACCTCTGGCAAGAACATGGACGGCTTCCTTGCCCTCCTGATCGATCTGGTGGAGGCGAATGGGCTGCAAGGTGCAGACGTCCACCAGCGGCGCGCCGTGCTCACACTGCCGGGCTATTTTCGGCCGACAAAGCTATGGGACGTCCTTGTCATCCATCGCGGGCACCTGGTTGCTGCGATCGAGCTGAAAAGTCAGGTTGGACCATCGTTCGGCAACAACTTCAATAACCGCACGGAGGAGGCGATCGGCACAGCGCACGATCTCTGGACCGCTTATCGGGAAGGTGCTTTCGGCACGCAGCCGAGGCCGTTTGTGGGGTGGCTAATGATGGTGGAAGATGCTCCCGAGTCTCGCCGGAAAGTGACAGATCGTTCGCCGCATTTCCCGGTCTTTGAGGCGTTCCAAGATGCATCCTACCTCAAACGCTATGACGTACTTTGCCAACGCCTTGTTCAAGAACAGCTCTACAGCGCTGCGGCGGTTCTCGCGTCACCACGTAAAGCCGCCACGACAGGCGAATTTTGCGCTATGTCGGAGCTGACCAGCCTAAAAACCTTCGTTGCCACCTTGGCTGGCCATATCGCGGCAGAGGCGGCACGTGGATAATGAGAAGCACGTTGAACCAGTTGCACCGGCTTGGTGCATGCCTCTCATCGGAATAATCTTGGCGCTTTTTCTCACATTTGGGATAGGCTTCCTGATTGGCAAGGATCACGCGGCAGCTAACGCTACGCAGATGCCAACCTATGAGTTTACGAGCGCTGACCAAGCTTCAGAAGTCGTAGCTCAAAAAGGTTTGGTCCCTCCAGTACGGGAACGTCGCCGGCCTTGTACCAACCCAGTCGGGCACGATGAAGCTGATTTATGTGCGCAATGGCGGGCAGCTATTGCTGCTGAACGGGGAGCTTGGGCTGGCGAGTGGTCGATGCGCCTCACGATAGTTGGATCGCTTCTAAGCGGGCTAGGTCTCATTGCACTCGTAGAAACTCTACGTCAGGGCAGAAAGGCTTTAGAAAGAGCGCGGCAAGCGAATTATATTGCTGATAACGCATCAAGGATCGGTCTACGTGCTTATCTAGCCTTTAATATAGAAGTTTTGAAGGTTGATCTTGACGGACCGAAACCGACCATTGACCTTAAGTTTTTGATTAGAAATACTGGGCAGACACCAGCAAAAGGTTTTAAGGTATCAAGAAGGCTGAAGATTGGTGACCCGTTTGAAGCGGAAACATTCTTTAGGACAAAAACGTGGAAGCCAACACAAAGCCGCGGGTTGCTAGGAGCTGGTCAAGAGGCAGTTCGAGAGAAGAGGTACGGCATTAGCATTGGCGAGGCTCGTAAAATTAGGGAAGGTAAAAGGCATATATATTTCTTTGGGGAGGCCGAATATGAAGACGTATTTGGAAACGAGCAAAAGCTCCAATTCCGACGTTGGATGAGCAAGGCTGATTTAGGACACTTCAACGCTAGCCCCTCAGGCGAGGCATCAACATAGCTAGTGATATTTGCAATGATTGTAAGAACGTAATTTTTTAAAGTTGATGGTCTCGCGCCTAAAGCGAGTGCTCAAAGAAGACCTGGAGGTACCATGCTACTAAAGAGGGTGAAAATTGAGCACTTTCGCGGAATTGTCGACCTTACCGTTGAATTTGATGATATTTGCGTTCTGATTGGCGAAAACAATGCCGGGAAGACGTCAGTCCTCGATGCTATTCGCCTATGTCTCTCGCGTTCGGTTGGCCGGCGCTCTTCTCCCTTTTCTGAATACGACTATCATTTAGATGACAATGCAGCAGACCCAAGGCAGGCATCGCCAATCGTCATAACGCTTCACTTCGAGGAGGAGCCAGGTTCCGAATGGCCGGACGATGTATACCAGCTTCTTGACGGTGTGACCCAGGATTTAGGTGATAGAAGTTCGCTTACATTGCGCGTGAGTAGTAGCTTCGATAGCACCATCAATGACTATGTGTCTGATCAATCATTTATCGATAGCGCCGGAAACACTTTGTCACCGGGCAAAGCATCCCGAGCGGTGAGTAGTTTATCACAGATTGTGCCATATTTCTATCTGGCATCTTTGCGGGACGCCACTCAGGAATTCAAGCCCCGATCGCAATTCTGGGGGCCATTCGTCAAGAGTCTCAGTCTTACGCCAGAAGATCAGAAGGAATTAGAAGAGGCACTAGCGGCTCTTAATGAGAAAATTCTAGAAAAGCATACTGCTTTTGAAGATGTTAAAACCCATCTTGCAAACGCTACTGCTCTTCTACCCGACGGATCTGCTGATCCGGTCCTAATCGAGGCGTTGCCAGCGCGCGTCTTTGACATTCTGTCACGAACGCAGGTCAGCCTGTCTGCTCGTACGGGCGCGAAGATTCCGATTGTGAGGCATGGGAATGGCACTCAAAGCCTCGCCGTTATTTGCCTGTTCGACGCATTCTTGAAGAGTCGTTTAGCTGACGGGTATGGTGCCGTGGCATCTCCACTGCTCGCGTTGGAGGAGCCAGAGGCTCATTTACATCCATCAGCGATTCAAGCAGTTGGAAGGATGCTACAGTCTTTTGCCGGGCAGAAGTTAATATCAACCCACTCAGGTGACTTGTTAGCGGGCGTTCCGCTTAGCAAGATTAGGAGGCTTCACCGGAAAAACGGGAATATCCAGGTAAGCTATCTCAGTCCAGGTGCCTTGAACGCTGACGATGTCCGAAAGCTAGATTACAAGGTGCGGTCGACGCGAGGTAGCCTCTTGTTTTCGCGCTGTTGGATCCTCGTAGAGGGCGAGACAGAGGGGCAGCTATTGATGGAATGTGCCCGTGCTATGGGGCACGACCTTTACGGAGAAGGCGTGTCGTTCGTCGAGTTCTCTCAGGTTGGTCTAGACAGGTATATCACGTTGGCCGACGAGTTTGGCATCGCGTGGTTCGTTCTGGTTGACCGCGACCCGGCCGGAGCGACGTATCAAACAACCGCGAGCAATCGCTTGGCAGGCCGCTCTGCGGCGGATCACATCTCCATGCTAGATCATGGACCTATGGAGGTATTTCTATCTGTTGAAGGGTACGGAGCCGTATATCAAGGAAACATATCGCCCCAGAAGGCTGCGACAGTAGTAGATCCAGTTGGATCTGTCCAATACTGGCACCAAGTCTACAAGGCTCAAGCAAAGGGTGGTAAGCCTGCTGCCGCTTTACAAGTTGCCGAACAAATTATCGCGCAGGGGGAGGCAGGCGTTCCTGCCCTTCTTAAGTCGGCAATAAATCAAGCTATCAGACTCGCGAAGGATGCAGCGTGATGTTGGACCTAACTACGCTCAACGAAAATCAGCTTGCAGCTGTGCAGTGGAACGATGGGCCCCTACTTGTTTTGGCTGGGCCGGGATCCGGTAAAACAAGGGTTCTTGCATATCGCTTAGCAAGGTTGATCGACGAGACGTCGGACAGACATTTTAAAGTCCTAGCGCTGACCTTTACGAATAAGGCCGCGGCTGAAATGCGGGAAAGGGTTTCTGACCTTCTAAAGGGTTCCTTACAGCGTACGCTACTGACGACGTTTCACTCATTTGCTGCTGACCTTGTCAGGCAGCATGGTCAGCATGTCGGCCTCCGCCCTGACTTTACAATGCTTGTGGAAGACGGCGATCGTCACTCATTGCTCGAAGAAGCGATTAATGAACTGCAAGATATTTCTGTTCGTGACAAGTTATCTAGCGAGCGTCTTCTTCCACTAGTAAATCGTTTAACGGAGAATGACATCAAGCCCGAAACGGCTTCCACAACGCTTTTAGCTGGGGGTGTTCAGGAACCAGAATCATTAGGCCTAGTGTATAAGAGCTATCGTAGATTGATGATTGAACGTAACGCCTTAGACTTTCCGGGTCTTATGGCGGAAGCTCTTAACCTACTTGAAACAAGGCCTAATGTTAAAAAACAAGTGCAACGCATTTACCCTTACGTATGTATTGACGAATTCCAAGATACAAACATGACTCAGTATAAGATACTTTGTCATATTGTAAATAGCCAGTCAAAAAATCTGTTTGCCGTAGCCGACGATGATCAGATCATATACCAGTGGAATGGCGCGAGTCCTGATAGGCTGCGGGCGCTTGAAAAGGACTTTAATGTATCCACTATACAGTTACCGGATAACTACAGATGTCCTCCGCAGGTAGTTGCTTTGGCAAACAAGCTGATAGCCCATAACTTCGAGAGGTCGGAAGGAAAGCTCCAATTACGGGCTCATCGGCCACAAACCGACAATGAGGTCGTGCGGGTGCGTCAGTTTGACACCTTCGCAAGTGAGGCATCATGGGTTGCGGCTGATATAGCCGCAAAGTCGGAATCATATAGGGGCAATTGCGCGATCCTGGCTCGCACTAGGAAAGCACTTGAGGGCGTAATAAGAGCTTTGGATGCGGAAGGTATAAGCGGCTATCTCGGAGCGCGTAAAAATGAGTTTGAAAGCGCTCCGCTTCAGTGGCTGCATTCAATTCTGCGTCTTGCTAATGCGCGCGGTAGCCGTGAGTGCCTGCGTAAAGCGAACAAAGCGTTCTTCTCATTGGAGGGCGTAGACCTAAACACGGGAGATGTAATCTCAGCTGCATCAACTATGGGAGGGGATTATCTAAGAGCATGGATTGCGGCTGTTTTGGCGCGTGATCACATTTCCACAGATACGCGCAGACTTGTTGATGGGCCAATTCGTAATCTGGCGGACCGGCTAGATTTTTGGGGCTTTATCACGGCTGCATTTGAGTGGCTTGATGCTCTTCCGAATTCGGCTGCTGCCCAGGATGGGACCTTTGACGATTACCCGGATGAGAAGGGCACCTGGAGCAACCTTTCACAGGAAATCTGTGCTCAGTACGGCCGAGACGAAGTCACATTGCATCTTCTTCTGCAGGAACTGGATCTACGATCCAAGTCGGCGCTGCCGCAGGCAGGTGCCATCCCATGCTTTACAATTCATGCGTCAAAAGGCTTAGAATTTGCCCACGTCTATCTCGTGGCTATGATAGAAGACCAGCTTCCCAGTTGGTCGGCGGTTAAAAAGGGTTCGTCATCTAAGGAAATGCAAGAAGAACGACGAAACTGCTTTGTTGCGATAACTAGGACGCAAGAGACCCTGACCATGTCTTACGCTGCACGAATGGATGGTTGGTCAAAAAGCCCGTCAAGGTTCTTGTCAGAGATGGGAGCGCTATGAAGATCGGTAAAATAAAACTATGCAGCCTTTAGAATACTAGATAAGGAAAAGGGATCAAATAAATCGGAAATAGCGATATCCCAGTCATGGCGCTTAAAAGTAAAACGGCCGTTGTCGCTTAACTTGCCGGGCCACGTCTGTTCACCCTTTTTACGAATTAGATCCGGAGTGGCCCAGCCGACGATTAGCGCTGGCGGTGCGCGGTCAAGCGGATCACGGCCACTGATCTCGACAAAGACATGAATTGCCTCTTCAATGCCCTTTTTGCCAAGATTGACGTTGTAATATGGCTTAGGAGGAAACGAGCTAGCGTCCGTCCGCATTTTGCTCTTTATTTCTAAGCGATGGCCATTAACAATGAAGTCGTCATCCCCAACCTTCTGCGTATAGTCATCCCTGAACGGCGTGTGGCTAATTACTAGACCGAGGGTAATTAGCCAATTGTGGAACGCTATTTCGCCGTATTTTCCCTTGGCGTGCGCTAATATCTCGTTGCCATGTTCAGCGGATGGGGTGTTGTGCGCTCCTAAGCGTTGAGAGTGTATATGCACTAGGTTGCCTAGATGCCAAGCTGTGGCACCATCCTGAGGATGGCACGGGAGTTCAAAAAAAACCAAGCCGTCCTCCGCACAACCACCTTTTATGATAGCATTTATGTTTGTCATGAAGTGAGTTGGCTAGCAACCGATATCGGATATCACCAGAACGGCATTGCTTGGTCCTGCGGTTAGGCCGCGCGGGATGCCCAGGAAGCACTCTTAACCGCGCTAGGTCGCCAGTTCTAAGCATGACCACCTTTGCGTTTAGAGTTAGCTACGTCGTCTCATATTAGTTTAGCACTGCGCGGCTCGGCGACGTTGGGGGCTGCAAAAATGGCTGTTTAGTGCACTGGCTCCGCCGGCTGCTGTTCCGGAAAGGATGGTAGATTGCCTCGGTGACTCGGTCTCACTTCTTCCGCTTTGGCAGCGGATGAGACTGGCGCTTAGACGCTCAGGTAGTCACGAATCTGAGGTCCCAGGTGTCTGGCGACGGGGTGGCTCGCTCGATCGTGGCGCGATGCTCCGCTCCCCACGCCCTGAGCCAGTCCATACCTTCAAACCTCGCCCCCGCGATCACTCTCGTCACCGCACCTGGGTCCAGCCTGAGGCCCCACAGCGTCCGTCCGTCAAGCTCGAACCTTTCCCATCGTCCGTCCATGCTGCGGCCCGAGAACGCGAAGTCGCTCGTCCTGACGACGGCGCGTACTTCCTCCTCGTAGGCCCAGGACAGCGGTTTGCTCAAAAACAGCCGCTGTAGACGCTCGTAATCCTCAAGTCGGAACTCCCCATCTTTCCGGAACGTCGGCAGGCGTAGGCGTCCGTAACGCGACTGGTTGGGCCGCTTCATGTATATACAGGAACCATACTGGACTGGGACTAGCAGGCTTGGAGCGGTAAGCTCAGCAATGTCTGCGTCCAACTCAATGACCGCGCCGCGGTGGCCGGCAGCGTAGTGAGCCCACATCAGCGCGTTGTCCGGCGTCCGCGTGAAACTACCGACTGCACATGTGCCCCAGCGCGCATCTTCCTCCTGCGCCAGTTCCTCGTCTGTCTTTTCGCTGCCAAACAAAGTCATGATCGATTGGGGGAAGCGCGACCGCTCGACACGGGGCTGGTCAAAAAGGTCGTTGAGATCGGCGGGCAGCGAAAAGCCAAGCCGACTGCTGTTTAGGATCCCTCGCAGCGCTACGTCGGATACATATTTGTAGATGAGCGGGCGATCTTGCCGATAGCCGATGCTCAGTTCATCATCCGCGGCAGCGTCGCTCATCCAGCGGTCGGCTCATTGTTGGGCAAATCTTCGCGTCCCGCCTCTATCCCGTCGGCGTCGCCCCTGGCCCCTGGCATCATCATAATCGAACGCTCGATCATACGGCTGACTCCCGCGCCAATGTCTGACAGCGGCTCGCCGTGATATTTGGTCTTCATCGAAAGCATAAAGTCTGTCGCGGCGTCGAGCGCCTCGTTGTACCCAATTGCCGGGTCCCTCGCTAGTATAGCTTTCAGCCGCTTTGCCCTGATCTCCTCCATTAAACCGCAGAAATCGACGTAGACGCGCGACGCATGCCGCGCGATGCGCTCGTCGTCCTCAATAATCCCGCGTGTGATCTCGTCGCCCGCAACGATGTCGGCTCCACAGAAGTTCGTGACACTCGCCATCTTGGTCGCCAACTTGCGGCCAATCCGCTCACCGTACGCCTCGGCCTCCCCAAATAGGTAGTCGTGCGCGTGGGCCAGCGCCTCAGTGGTCCGGCTTTGATCATATCCGTAGGCAGCACGCGAAACCGCCGCCTGCACATCGAGCCAGTCCTCGCCATGGCGGTCGGCAAGCCAACGAACGCCTAGGTTGTTAGCCTGCATAGTCATCGCAACTCTGCCGCGTGCAAAGCCGGCGGACATTTCGAACCGCTCGTATCGGCTGGTCAGCCATTCCCGGTAAAACATCTCCAGGTCGGCCCAGTCGATCCCGCCCATGTAGGAAAAGCCAGAGCCACACCGCTCCTGACGCTCGTCAAACATCGCGGGAGCCCGGCGGTGGACCTCTTCCAACTTTTGCCGATGGTTTCGCGGCGGCACGACCCCCTCGTCCTCTAGGACCGCTGAGAACATCGCGTCGACCGAGGCATAACCGTCCGCTACCGCCTGCCGCGGGACACCCGCATACTGGGCGTTGTGCGAGAACTGCTCGGCGATCGCCAGCTTCTCTATGATCTCCTGCCTCATGCTAGACAAATGGTCGTGAACGCGACTGCGGGCAAGCGTTCGGCCGATTGAGGTCCGCTCCTTCGCGAGAAAGTCGTCCGTTTACGTAGGGGCTGGTTCAACCATAGAGCGGACACCGGTTCGGGTCATTGAGGGGCTGGTAGCGGCGATGTACATATAACGGCCGATTTATGCACGCTGAGATCCCGAACGCCCGGAGCTGGGCATCGTAGCAGATCCACGTCCATCAATCCGTGCGAGAATCAACGTGCAGAAAAGGTCCACTCACATCAGCTATCTGCACATGGTCGCTCGATAGCTGCCTGACGCCGATCCCCTTAATCTGAGCCAGGCCAAGCGACTGCCGGGCTCTTGGACGCAGTTGGCTCATTCTCATGAACGACCGGCTGATTTCGGGTGCCCCCGTGAGGTCGCTGAAGGTCCGTTTTTGGGTCTTTTCCCCGCTGCGGCGCAGGGCGGGAAAGGACCTAGTCCATTGAAAGACCATGCGTAGCGTCTGCTGCATGGCTGGCGTTGGGGCGTTCGCCGCGAACGACGACAATGCTGCCGAGCACGATCAGCATTCCGCCCAGCAGGACTGGCCATCCCACCGGATCACCAAACAGGCTGATGCCGAGCGCGGCACCGATCAGCGGCTCGATGTTGATGAACACGCCTGCACTGGCGCTATCGACGCGGGCCGCGCCATACTGCCACGCGGCGGTGGCAAGGAAGGTGGAGAGGAGACCCTGTCCAATGATCCCACCCCAAGCGACCGGACTAAGCGCGAGTGGGGGCGCACCGTGGAGCAGTAGAGCGACCGGCAGCACGGTGAGCGTCGCCACAACCAGTGTGACGGCGGGCACTGCCATCGCCGATCGCGTCGCAGGCACGCGCTTGAGCGCTAGCAGCCACGCCAGGAAGATCAGCAGCGATGCCAATGAGAGCGCGATGCCGATCGCAGTGCCGGCGGCGCCCGGCTTGCCAGCAATCAAAGCCGCGCCACCCGTCGCTGCGACGACGCCGATCCACGAGGCGCGCGTGACACGTTCGCCGATCAGATAAGCCGAGACTGCGATCAGCGCGGGCATCGCTCCGACCAGCAGGGCAGCAAGCGTAACGGTGACCCCGGCCAGTCCTTCGAACTGGACCACGAAGGCCAGTCCGTAAAGCGCACCCGCCAGCAGCACCGGTGGCGAACGGAACAGCGCTCGAGCTTCCTTCGTGGCAAGGGCGAATGGACAGGCGACGATACTGGCAACGATGAAGCGGAGCAGCACCATATGCGCCGGGTCGAGTTCGCGCAGGGCTAATTTGCCGAGTGGAAAGCCAAGCCCCCAGGCAAGTCCGGCCAGGGTGAGGGCAAGAAAGGCGAGACGGTTCATGCCGGCTCGTTGCCTTGTTTCGCGACTTGGCGATAGGCGGTGCCCGATGAGCCAACGTCCGCTGTTGCAGAGCCGGACACGAGCCGCGAACGGCCGAAAATGGGTCGAGCCGCCGGTTGTAGAACGCTGCGAAGGCGAGGTCCTTGCGGTGTCGGGCGGGGCTATTGGCTGTCCCTTGCGTCGTCGAACGCCGACCGATTGCTCTCGATTTCTGCAATGTGCGTGCCGGCCCAGAATCCGAGTTCGCGGATCGGATCGGCCAACGAACGGCCAAGTGCGGTGAGGGCGTACTCCACCTGAGGCGGCACGGTGGGGTGGACGGTGCGGGTCACCATGCCATCGCGTTCAAGCGCACGCAGCGTTCGGGCGAGCATCTGTTGGCTTATGCCGCCGATGGTGCGCTTGATGTCGTTGAAGCGGCGCGGCCGCTCTGTGAGCGTCAGCACAATCATCACCGTCCACTTGTCGCCAATCAGGCTGAGAACACCGCTGAACCGCTTACACTCGACATGGATCGGCTCGGGGGTGGTCAGCTCCATGTGACTAGGTCCTGCAAAAATGCCTCCTTGGCGGGGCGCTTGAAGTCTCATAGCTGGTCCAGGTCACTTTTCCAGACCGGAGCTGACCTTATGAACATCCTGCACATCGATGCCAGTGCGAGCGACAGCGCTGCCTCGCATACACGCCGCCTCTCCAGCCAATTCGTTGAGCGGCTCAAGACGGCCAATCCCAGTGCGACAATCGTGTACCGCGATCTTGTTGCCGATCAGCTTCCTCACGTGGACATGACGATCCGGCATGCCTGGACGGCCGAGGACAGCGGCGAAACCAAGCTGGCCGAGACCATGAGCCGATCCAAGACTCTGGTTGACGAGCTGAAGGCGGCAGACGTGGTGGTGGTCGGCTCGCCCATGTACAACTTTACGGTGCCCTCGACGTTAAAGGCGTGGGTCGACCATGTAGCGATCGCCGGGCAAACCTTCAGCTACACGGCCGAGGGGCCACGCGGGTTGCTGAGCGGCAAGGTGTATCTCGTCCTCTCATCGGGTGGGATTTACTCGGAAGGGCCGTTCGCTGGGTACGATCACCTGTCGACCTACCTCACAGCGATCTTTAACTTCCTCGGCATGCTGGACGTCGAGGTGATCCGAGCGGAAGGCATCGCTTACGGGCCGGAGCAGGATCAGGCCGCGATGGCGAGCGCCGCTCAAAGGATTGAGGCGATGGCCGCCTGAGCAGGTCGACAACGAAGCCAGCCACGAGCCGGGCCGTGGCTGGTCCCCTGATTGGAACTTTGGAGTAAACCTGAACAGACGTCAGCTTCCGGGCCGTCGCGAAGCGGACGTGAATGGCCGAAGGTGGGTCAAGCGCACGCGCCGGACATCATGGCTGCAAGAGGGATGCGCCGCTGATCACGCGGAGCCGTGCACAGCCTCATGCCAGCAACCGGAGCAAGTGCTGGCGCTGTCAATCTCGCGCACGTCACTCCCCACCTGGAATGCTGCTGGCTCTATCGTGCTTGCGCAAGCCGTGGAAGTGGTTGTGAGCCGCTGTAGTGGAGGCGCAGCCAGGCAGGGTTCTACGGAAGGGGAGCTCGAGGGGCTATTGTCTTCCGGCGGCTGATGATGCTGTCGCATCCTTCTTGAGCATGGCGTCCTTAACCGTGTTTCCGGCCATGGCTCCGGCCGCAACGGAAATGACGACGTTGCCAACGAAGATCTCGGCAATGCCGACGACGCTGCCGAACGCCATCAAGGCCGACGTCGTGACGGGCAGTGCAGTCACCAGCCTGCCGAATGTGATCTTGGCTTCCTGTCTGATGGCCTGCAGTCGCGACAGTGCCGTGGTCAGCGGCTGCTCGCGCTCCACGCACATAATTAGCTGGCCAAGCGCGTCATGAAGGGCCCTGAGCTGCTGGAGCGCGACAGCACGATCCGTATCGACCGGGCCGCCGTTGCCGAGGGCGCGTTCCTCGTCGTCGATCAGACGCTGCACTGCTTCGAGTGCAATTGGGGCAAGGGCCTGAACGATCGCGGCCTGTTCATGCCGGGCAGGCCGGCCCGTCCACGCGGCCGAGCTGATTGGCTCGTCTCCCCTGATCTCGTTCCAGAGCGGCAGGAACTCCTGCCGCACCCTGTCCCGGCGGGCTGCCCGATCCTTCGTTTCGCGGATGTGGCGAACAAACGCTTCGAGGCCGGGCTGCGCAGCGATGAACGAGGGAGCGAGCGGCCGCAGGTCTACGCGGGCCAGCAGTGCACGGCGTAGCGCCTTGTACCTCGCGTCATCAGCGAGATCTTGGATGCCGTCGCATGCGCCCAGGCACAGTGTCTGAAGCCGCTGCAGGGCCTCCTCGTCACTCAGGCCCTCAGGCCAGCTCTTCTGCAAAACACCCATGTTTCTCAACCTGTTCGACTCGGCAGGTCCATGTGGCACATCCAAAGGGTTGTAGGACATAGGGGGAACAGAAGCGCTTCTGAATACGCCTTGTGAGTCACGGAGACACGCAGACGAGCGGTACCCCAACGCGTCGTCTGTGCATTGATGGTGGGTCCGCCCGCAGCGTGCGGCCGTTAAGGGCACATGCCGTCCTTCTCGCCTGAACCTTACATCCTCATCATGACTGGTGCCGGCCTGCTGATCGCTCTGGTGGCGTGGCTGCCACTTGCGCTCAGGCGGCTGCCGCTGTCGCTGCCAATTGTCTGTATTGGCATTGGCGCCGCTATCTTCCTCCTGCCGCAGGTAACATTGCGGCCACTGCCGGTGCGCTACCCGGAAATAACCGAGCGCTTTGCCGAATTTGTGGTCATCATCGCGCTGATGGGCGCCGGCCTGAAAATCGATCGGGTCTTCGGCTGGCGACGCTGGTCGATCACCTGGCGACTTCTGGCGATCACCATGCCGCTCGGCATTCTCGCGATTACACTGCTGACGTGGTGGGCGCTTGGCTTAAGCTGGGCCGTAGCCCTGTTGCTTGCAGCCAGCCTTGCGCCGACTGATCCCGTGTTGGCGTCGGACGTTCAGGTTGGCCCACCCAAGACAGGGGACGAGGATGAGGTGCGCTTCGGCCTCACCTCCGAAGCCGGCCTCAACGACGGGGCGGCCTTTCCATTTGTGCACCTGGCCATCCTGCTGGCAGTCGCGCTACCGGCAGGCAAGCCATGGCTGGGGGAGTGGCTGACCTACCGGGTGTTATGGGAAATCGGAGGAGGCATCGCCGGCGGCTGGATCGTCGGCCGCGTCTTTGGCTGGCTGACCTTCCATGTTCCGGCCGAGACCAAGCTTGCACGGACCGGCGACGGCCTGATCGCGCTCTCGGCGACCTTCGTCTCCTACGGTTTGACGGAGATCATGCATGTGTATGGTTTTCTGGCCGTCTTCGTCACCGCGCTCACCGTCCGACACACGCACCGCGAGCATGAGTTCCAGGCAGACATGCACGCGATTACTGAGCAGATCGAGCGGCTGGCCATGATGGTGCTGCTGATCCTGTTTGGTGGTGCTCTGGTCAGCGGATTGCTGGCGCCCGTCACGTGGACAGACGCTGGCGTAACGCTGGTCATTCTGCTGATCGTGCGCCCGGTGACAGGCTGGCTTGCCCTGCTCGGCTACCGAGCCGATCAGGGCGAGAAAATGACCCTCGCCTTCTTTGGCATTCGCGGGGTCGGCTCGATCTACTATCTGGCCTACGGCATCAACCATATGGACGTGGCAAACGCAGAACGCCTCTGGTGCATTGTCGGGCTGGTGGTGCTGGTTTCTGTGCTCCTGCATGGTCTGACCGTGACGCCCATCATGCGTTCACTGGACAAACGGCGTGGCGTGGATCCCGATGCGAATGGCGTGCCCCCGCCCGGGTTACAGGGGCCTGCAGAGCGAAGTGTTTCGGCGAGCTAAGTCAGCCCCGCGCTTCTCGTTCTGCATCGCGAACCGCCTTATTTGCGTCGCGCCTGAGGGTTGCGGCTGACGACCGCTCGGCCTGTTCTGCCATCAGGGTCCAGCGCTCCGCCGCATGCAACGCTCGGGCACGGACTTAGCGAGGGTTGCCGTCCCGGCTTCCTTGCGCTGCTCCTCGGCCCTCTGACGGTACTGTTCTGCTTCGGATGCCATGATCGGCACCAACACCTCTCGCAAATTGATGCTGGGACGAACGCTGGCCCAAGCCTAGCCTGGTATTCGACCGGTCAGTATCGCCTCGACAAGCGGATCGCCTGCACGCGCAGGTACGGCGCGAATGGCAGCTTCTTCCCGGCCAATCGCACGCCAGAGCCCTTGTGAAGCCTGGCTGGTCACAGCGCGCTGAATCGCGGGTATGTCGATGCCGGTCGCGGCGCCAAGGACCGGCCCGAGGATCGACCCGCCTCCGATCTGCCGGAGTGCCTCACCAATCTCGGGGAACATCGCATCGATGATCTGAGCGCCGATGGATCGTTCAAGGTAGGAGGTGGCGGCGGTCGGCCCGCCGCGAACGATGCCGAGTGCATCCGAAAAGGTGAGGGACTGGATCGAGTCATAAACAAGCGGCGCGGCGCGATCCGCAGCTTCGCCCGCGGCGCGGTTGATCGCCAGCGTCAGTTCACGCTGCACCGGTGCCGATCGCAACAGGGCACCGAGAACGGCGGCAGAACGATCGCTGCTTCCACCTGGAAGTGTAATGCGCGCAGCGGGATCGTTCAGGTAGCCGTTTGATGTTGCCAGCCGGGCAAGCGCACGCTGGCTGGAGATCTCCAACAGGCGTCGCAGACCCTCGGTCAAACCTCCACCCGGTCCGCCTGTGACGCAGGCTGGCAGAGCGAGCAGCGGGGCCATCAACGCTGCACCGAGAAGCAGTGATCTGCGGGAAGGCTGGGACATGCGGCTGTTCTCTTCTGTCAGTCGGGCTGGCCTCCGCTCGCGCTGTCCGCCCTAACGTCCGCTGAACAGGCGCCATAATCGCTACCGCCTTCGATGGTCCGCCATCCCGATTTCATGATCAATCATGCGTCCTGTCAGCGACTGATCGCGTCGCTGGTCTTCCCGTATGGGGGGTGGCGGTCACCTTACGCGGAACCGCCGTTTCCTCTGCACGCTGGACAGGAATGACAACTACATCTTCCGCAGCGGCGCTTCTGCACGTGGCGCTCCAGGATCTCCATGCGGGCAAGTTGGATCAGGTGCGAAGGCTGCCTGCTATCGCATCAGGGTGCTCTGATGCCGTACTCGCCGAGTGTCTTCGCACCGAAGCTGCAACTGCTGCTGCTCAGGCTGAGCGCCTGCTGAGGGCCGGTGGCGACATGGAAGGGCCTTCCAATCTGTGGATGAACGGCATTCTGGACGACGCCGAGCGCGACGCGAGTCAGACGCAGCGCGGCCGACTGCTCGACATCGCGCTGACGGGGGCGATCCGAAAGGCGAAGGCAGCAGAGATCGTGTCGTCGGAAACGGCGCTACGGCTGGCCACCGAACTCGGCCTGGATGACATTGTGCTGGCGGTTGAAGCCAATCGTCAGGATGAAATCGCGGCGGACCGGCGTCTGAAAGCCTGCCTTTACCGGCTTACTGGGAGCTGAGGTCGTCCTCAGGCCTGACGGTGGATCAGCGTTGTTTCGGCAGCAGCGTCGTCACCTGCTCAGCCCAGAGCACCGGCACTGCGCCGGTGGCGGTCAGCGCTGCTCCATCGACACCAGTCCTGACGTTGCCGGCAAGGATCGCCTCGACCACTGCCGGTGCCAGAAACGCCAGCCGCAGCACGCGCGTGACATAGCCTGCCTGCACGTTCTCGCGGGCAGCGAGCGTGGTGACATCAAGCTCGCCAGCCTTGAGGATGCTCCACCAGCGGCGCGCCTTGAGGATGAGGCGGACGAGCGATCCGTTGGCGGTCGCGGTCACGCCGCTGCCACTGGCATGCACCAGCCGCATGACACGTCCTGAGCGGGTGAGCCGCACCTCCGAGCGGATGGTGATGCATTCTACTGTGGTGGCGTTGCTGGTGAGTTGAAGGACCGCAGCAATGGCTGCAGCATTGCAAACCAGATCGATGCGCCCGTCATGGATCTGCACCAAGGTGACAATGCTGCGGGCAGCATCCTTCAGGATAGCCGGCGCACCCGTCGCAATCGCGTCGGCGTTCGCTGCGGCGGCGGCAAAGCTGTCCGGCTTCAGCTCGAGCTGTGCGGCAGCAGCAAGCGCGACCGGATCGGCAAACAGCTCGGCGATCCGCCGGGTGACGGCCGCCTCCAGCTCTGTGGCGGGAATGCGCAGCCCGGTGTCGCTGGAGCCGGTCTGCAGATCACGACTGACATAGTAGCGGTAGCGGGCCTTCCCCTTGGCGGCATGGGTGGCGACCAGCGGCCGCCCTTGCGCATCCACGACGCGGCCGGCGAGCAGGCTGGCGGCTGCCCGGCCACCGCGACGCTGCTCGCCCTGGCGGTTGTCGGTGAGCTTTGCCTGCACCGCCTCCCAAACGTCGCGCGCGATGATCGGCGGATGGAGGCCGGCGTGAACCCGTCCCTGATGGTTGATCTCGCCGACGTATGTCGCACAGCGCAGGATCGAGTAGAGGTTGCCACGCGAGAAGCGGACACCGCCGAAGGCCTTGCCACCGAGGGTGGTGCGGACCGGCGCGCCAATATTGGTGCGTTCCAGCTCCTCGGACAGGCTGCGCACCGAGCCAAGCGCCAGATACCGCGTGTAAATCTGCCGGATAATGGCGGCATGCTCCTCGACGATTCTGAGGGATCGTCCATCAGGCGCGTAGCCGAGCGGCGGCGTACCACCCATCCACATGCCCCGGGCCTTGGAGGCGGCGATCTTGTCGCGGATGCGCTCGGCGGTGACCTCCCGCTCGAACTGGGCAAAGGAGAGCAGCATGTTGAGGGTAAGCCGCCCCATGCTGGTGGTGGTGTTGAACGACTGGGTGACCGAGACAAAGCTGGTGCCGGCGGCATCAAAGGCCTCCACCAGTTTCGAGAAGTCGAGCAGCGAGCGCGTCAGCCGGTCGACCTTGTAGACGACGATGATGTCGATCTCGCCGCCTGCGACATCGGCCAGCAGCCGCTGCAGGGCAGGGCGGGCGAGCGTCCCGCCCGAGATGCCGCCATCGTCATAGCGGCTGGGGCTCAGCAGCCAGCCTTCGCTGGCCTGGCTGAGGATGTAGGCGCTGCACGCCTCTCTCTGCGCATCGAGCGAGTTGAAGTCCTGCTCCAGACCCTCCTCGCTCGACTTGCGCGTGTAGATCGCACAGCGGACCGTGGTCGCGGCTCTGCTCAGGACAGGCTTCATGCCGCGACCTTCTTCTTCAGGCCGAAGAAGGCAGGTCCGGACCAGCGGGTGCCGGTGATCGCGCGGGCGACCTCGCTCAGCGAGCGGTATGGCCGCTCCTCCCAGCGGACGACCTGATCCTCGCCCACCGTCACCACATGCACGCGGCCCTGCCACTCGCGCACCAGCCGCATGCCGGGCCGGGCAGGGGCGGTCAGCGTCTCGCCGCGGCCGAGCTGGTCGAGCGTGCGCGTGGTCGCCCGCGACAGGCCGCCGAAGCTGCGCGCCTGCAGCTCCCACGCAAGCGCCAGCCGCAGCAGCTTCGGGCTGATCCGCGGCACCGGGCTGCCGGTCAGCGCCGACCACCGCTCGCGCAGGACAGCCGAGGACAGCGCCTCCAGCGCGGCGATCTCCGCCTCGACAGCGCTCATGCTGCGGCCGCCGCAGCGTCGATGCGGTAGCAGGTCGCGCCATCGCGGCTGTGCCGCACGATGATGTGGCCCCTCTTGCGCAGGCCCGTGAGTGCAGCGCGGGTGGTGTGCGGCAGCCAGCCGGTGGCGGTGATCAGCTCCGGCAGCGTTGCGCCCGCAGGCTGCGACAGCAGTGCCACCACCGTGCTGGCTTTGGTGACCCGAGACGCAGTAGCCACTGGATCAGGCGAGGGTGGCTGGGCCGCATCGCCTTGCTCGCCATCGACAATGCCGATGGCGGCGAGCCCCGACGCGGTGACGTAGACGCCGTAGCGAACATCAGCGTCGGTGCGGTGCACCGCATCCGCGTCGCGGGCCTCGCGCTCGTCAGCGTAGCCGGCGCTCACCAGTGCGCCGATAGCCCTGGTGATGCCGCCGCCGCGGCGCAGCGTCTGCGGCAGGGGATAGAGGCTGGCGGTGTCGTTCTGCGCTGCATGGGTCAGCAGGATGGCCTGCGTGTCGCTGAGTTTTGGCATGGTGGTGTTCCTTGGCTCGCAGCGGCTCCAGTGCCGCTGCCACCACCGGCAGCCCTGTCGGTCACGCCGATCAGGGCTCTGGCTCGTGCGCTCCCGCTGCGCATCCGAGTCGAGCATCCTGTCGCTCTGGTGCGCGCTGAAGTCGAGCGACTAGGTCGTGGTTTCCCGCAGCTGGCGAACAATCCCGTTGTATGCAGCCGTGCAACCCTGCGCGCGCCCAATGTCATGGTCGGTGGCAGCCGAGCTCCAGAACATGTCGAGGGGCCACCGCTCCGGGCAGTGCGTTAGGAGGCACCGGAGCGCGAGCCGCACCTCTACCGTGTCTACCTTGCCCTTGCCCGATCTTGCCGCGGCGGCGCGCAGGACGTGAAGCGCAAGGTCGATGATAATCCGCTGATGCCGGGACATGCGTTCAGTGGAAGTCGCGCGACTTTACGCGCACCACATCCTCCGGGTCGGCACCGGCAGCATGCGGTGGCCAGTAGCTGTCGCGCGGCCCCGGTCGCCAGCCGGCATCGCCGCGGTCCGGCGCCCCAGCATGGCGAGCGCCATCGCCACGACCCGTCGTATGCGGGAAATCCATCTGACCGACCTGCGCCAGCAGCGTCCCCTGATCGATGATCCGGTCGCAGATGACGTGGATCACCTGTCCCTCTTTCTGCACGCGCCCCTTCATGCTGATCATTGCCGCCGACATGACGGTGCGCCGCTGCGCCTCGAAGCGGTCCGGCCAGAGGATGCCGTTAGCAATCCCGGTTTCGTCCTCGATGGTGAGGAACAGGATGCCCTTTGCCGAACCAGGCTTCTGACGGACGAGGATGATCCCGGCTACCTCGACATGGCGGCCGTCCTTGATGTGCTCAAGGTCGGAACAGCGCACGATGCCGCGGCGGGAAAGGTCCTGGCGCAGGAAGGCGAGCGGATGCGCACGCAGCGACAGCTGCAAGGCGCGGTAATCCTCCACCACCTCCCGACCATCGGAGAGCGGTCGCAGCGCGACGCCAGGCTCCAGCCCTTCGGGGCTGAATAGCGCCTCCCGCTCATCGGCGGCGGCAAACAGAGGCAAAGGCGCTTCGCCTAATCCCTTCACCTTCCACAGCCCCTGTCTGCGGTCCTCGCCGAAGCTGTTGAAGGCGTCCGCTTCAGCAAGACGCTCGATCGCAGCCCGCGGAACACCGGCCCGCCGCCATACTTCCTCAACCGAGCCGAAGGGGGTATCACCACGTGCCGCGACGATCGCGGCACCATGCGCGTTGGCGAGCCCACGCACCTGCCGCAGGCCGAGCCGCACCGCCAGATAGCGTCCACGGCCCGGCTCCAGCGTGCAGTCCCAGCGGCTGGCATTGATGCAGGCAGGCCGCACCTCGACCCCGTGGTCACGCGCGTCGCGCACCACCTGCGCCGGCGCGTAGAAGCCCATCGGCTGCGCATTGAGCAGTGCTGCGCAGAACACGTCGGGATGATGGTGCTTCATCCAGCAGCTGGCGTACGCGATTTTGGCAAAGCTGGCGGCGTGGCTCTCGGGAAAGCCGTAGCTGCCAAAGCCCTCGATCTGCTTGAAGGTGCGCTCGGCGAACTCGCGCGGGTAGCCGCGTTCCACCATCCCGCCGACGAGCTTCTCGAAGAAGTGGCTGACGCCGCCGGTGAACTTGAAGGTCGCCATCGCACGGCGCAGCTGGTCCGCCTCGGCGGGTGTAAACCCTGCGCCGACGATCGCGACCTTCATCGCCTGCTCCTGAAACAGCGGCACGCCGAGCGTCTTCTCGAGCACGGCACGCAGTTCAGGACGCGGATAGTCCGGCTTCTCCCGCCCCTCACGGCGGCGCAGATAGGGGTGGACCATGTCACCCTGGATCGGTCCCGGGCGCACGATCGCCACCTCGATGACGAGGTCATAAAAGCGTGCCGGCTTCATGCGCGGCAGCATCGACATCTGCGCGCGAGACTCGATCTGGAAGGTGCCGAGCGTGTCCGCCTTCTGGATCATGGCGTAGACGTTGGGGTCATCGTCCTGAAGGTCGGCCATTCCGACGCGGACGCCCTTGGCTTCCTCCAGCATGTTGAAGGCGCGGTTCATGCAGCCGAGCATGCCCAGGCCGAGCACGTCGACCTTCATGAACTTCAGCGCATCGATGTCGTCCTTGTCCCACTCGATGACCTGCCGATCGATCATGGCGGCAGGTTCGATGGGCACGAGGTCGTCGAGCCGGTCGTGGGTGAGCACAAAGCCGCCCGGATGCTGCGACAGGTGGCGCGGTGTGCCGATCAGCTTGCGGGCAAGATCGAGCGCCAGCCGGAGCCGGCGGTCGTTCATGTTGAGGTTGAGCTGCTCGACCTGCTTCTCGCCGACACCTTCCTGGCTCCAGCCCCATACCAGCCCGGCAAGCGCCTTCGTCAGGTCTTCAGGTAGCCCCAGCGCCTTGCCAACCTCGCGGACTGCACCGCGGGCACGGTAGCGGGTGACGACCGCGGTCAGCGCCGCGCGCGTGCGGCCATAGGTCTCGTAGATCCACTGGATGATCTCTTCACGCCGCTCATGCTCGAAGTCGACATCGATGTCCGGCGGCTCGCGCCGCTCACCCGATACGAAGCGTTCGAACAGCAGCTCATGCTGGATGGGGTCGATCGAGGTGATCCCGAGCATGAAGCACACGCAGCTGTTCGCCGCCGAGCCGCGTCCCTGACACAGGATGCCGCGCCGCCGGCTCTCGGCAACGATGCTGTTGACGGTCAGGAAGTAGGGCGCGTAGCCGAGCTCGCCAATCAGCCGCAGCTCATGCGCGATCTGGGTCCGATACTGATCGGGCAGGCCGTCCGGGAACATACGCTCGGCGGCGGTCGCCGTGAGGTGCTCGAGCGCCTGTTGCGCTGTCATGCCCTCGACCACACGCTCATGCGGATACTGGTAGCTGAGTTCGCCCAGGTCGAAGGTACAGCGGCGGGCGATCTCAGCGGTCGCGCGGATCGCATCTGGATAGGCCGCGAACCGGCGCTCCATCTCCTCGGGAGCTTTCAGATGCCGATCGGCATGGCGCTCCCGCCTGTAGCCGAGCGTGTCGACGGTGCACTTCTCGCGGATGGCGGTGACCACGTCCTGGAGCAGGCGGGCATCGGGTGCATGGTAGAGGATGTCACCGACCGCGACTGTGGCCACGCCCGCGTCAGCCGCCATGCGCGAAAGGTCGTGCAGGCGCATGGCGTCGTCAGGCCGGCGGCGGAATGCGAGTGCGCAGTAGCCGCGGCTCCCGAAGACGCTGCGTAGCTGGGTCAAACCGGTGGAGGTGACTTCGTCGGGCAGATCGGGCAGCAGAATGGCGATCAGCCCGTCGCTCCACTCGACGACGTCATCCCAGCCAAGCGTGCATCCGCCCTTGCCAGCGCGCGACTTGCCGAGCGTCAGCAGCCGGGTAAGCCGAGACCAGGCTGGCTTGTCTGTCGGGTAGAGGAGAAGAGCACGGCCATCGTCGAGGTCGACGCGCGCGCCAGCGATCATCCTGACGCCTGTTGCCTTCTGAGCCTCCCACGCCCGGACCAGTCCGGCAACGCTGCCAAGGTCGGCCACCCCGAGCGCGCTATGGCCGAGCAGGGCGGCGGCGGCGAACAGCTCGTCCGGGCTGGAGGCGCCGCGCAGGAACGAGAAGTGGGTCGTCACCTGAAGTTCGACATAGGTCGTCTGCGACGCCATCAGCCGAACAGTCCGTGCAGATACCAGCTGAGGTCGCCGGTGCTCGCATCGACACCGTCGCCGCGGCGGAACAGCCAGAAGCGCGCGCCGGTGTCGTCCTCGACCCGAAAATAGTCGCGGACCGCCCAGAGCTCACCGTCACGTCGCCACCACTCGCCGTGGATGCGCTCGGGCCCGTCACCAGCAACCACGGCATGAACATGCCCTCGCCAGGTAAACCGCCGTGGTGGTGCATCGGGCAGCAGCGCGAGCACGCCGATCAGGGGTTCGGGGCGGCGCAGGAGGCGCACCGGGCGACGCCACGCGGGCCAGCCGGTCGGTGCCGCGAGCGGCGAGGCGCGGCACACTGCGCGTTCGGGAACATCGCTCTCGACCGGGGCTGCGGTAAACAGAGCGGCATCGCCCACGCGGCCAGCGAGCTGGTCGACGAGCGTGGCGACGTCGGCGGGCGCATCGTCGCCGGCAAGGCTGGCGGCAAGCGTGGTCGCGCTGAGCGGATCGGTGCGTGTGGCAGCAAGGCGCATTGTCTCGATACCATCGCCGGGGTCGATCTTCTCGATACGAAGGTGGAAGAGCCGCGCGAGGTGCGAAGCATCGCGGCTCGGGCGCGAGGTGCCGATCGCGATGCGCTGCTCGCTGCCGTCGATCCGCTCGAGGATCAGCAGCAGCGTACGAGCGCCAAGACCGCGCTCCTGCAAGGTCAGGATCATGTCGCCGAGCAGATCGCCAATGACATGTTCGATCGCCTCAGCCGTGCCGATTGGCTCAAGCAGCCTTCGCCGTGCAACCGGCGTCTCCTCTGGCACCACAGGCACAATGGGTTCGGGAACGCGACCGAGCGCCTCATCGAGACGCCTGACACTTGCGATGCCCAGTCGCCGTGCCAGCGGACCGCGCGGTAGGGGGAGCAGGTCAGCTATACGATCAAGGCCGAAGCGGGCCGCGGCGGTCAAAGCATCCGGCGTCAGGCGCAGGGCAGCCGGCGGTAAGGGCGCAAGCGCCTGCGCTTCAGAGCCGTTCGGGATGGACGTGACTGACTGACGACCAAAGCGAGCCAGCGCGTGGGCTGCTCCCGGTCTCCCCGCCACGGCCACTCGTGCGGTGAAGCCAAACCGACGACAGAAACTCACCAGCCGGCGGCAAAACCGTTCCTCGCCGCCGTGGAGATGCGCAGCACCAGTCAGGTCGAGCCATAGCCCATCGGCGCCGCTCGCCGCTGCGGTCGGAGTCCAGTGGCGCACGGCGTGCAGCGCAAGGCTGTCGAGCACAGCCTGATCCGCGGCGGGATCAGCAGGACGGATGTCGATGTCCGGCACGAGCGCCCGGGCCTGAGTAACCGCCATGCCCGGTGTCAGGCCGAGTGCCAGTGCAGCCGGGCAGGCCGCCGTAATGACGTTCCGCTGGCCGACCTGCTCGGCCAGGATCAGTGGCACGGAATGGATGACCGGGACGGGCGACCGCGCAAGACTGCCCGGTGCCGCAACCGGCCGCTTGAAGGGGTGGTCAGCGGCTTCCGAGCGCCGACCAAGTTCACGCATGGTTGGCTGCTGGTGGAGCGGTAGTGTCGACGCCTGTTCTTCGATGGCAGCACGCGCGGCGTCGGCTCGCGCCCAGCGGGCACCGGGACGCCAGCCACCGCCCCGCGGCACCGAGCAGACACTGGGATCGTCATCGACCGGAAGCTGAGGCGCTGGCTGCTGCTCAGGCAGCGCGCGCGGTCGCTCGAGCCGGCGCAGTCTCTCGATCGAGAGGTGCGGCAGGTAGAGCGAGGCGACCCGTGTCATCACACGCCTCCAATTCCAGGGTGAAAGGGGGGCCGCCGCGTTGACGCGCGAGCTCGACGGTCCAACGTGCCCGGCCGACACCCGGTGCGGGCAGCCGTTCGGACGGCGCGCAGGCGATGCGCCATCGCGTCATCGCCGCGGAGAGTTCGGTGAGTGGGCTTACGCCCGCCTTGCGCCAGCGGCGAGCCAGCAGGGCGGGTGTGCCCCCACTCATCGCGGCAAGTTGCAGTCGGCGGGTGGCGACCATGTCGGCGCGCTTCACCTCGCCGACCACGCTGGCAAGCCCGCCGTGGCGCAGCCCGTCCTCCATAACCGCGAGGACGTCTTTGTCATCTTTGGCCTCGACGAAAAGCAGCGTGGCGGGATCAAGACCCGCCTGCTCCAGTCCCGGCGCGTAAAGGTCGAAGCGCGTAAGGGCCCACAGCACACGGCGTCCGCTGCCCGCCGCCGCCCGTGCGGCAATGCCGACGGAGAAGAGCGTAGCCGCGGCATCATCAGTCAGCGTCGGCGTCGCAGCGGAGACCTCGTGTAGTCCGCCGAGCACCAACCCACCCTCTGCGAGTCGCTTGTCCAGAGCATCGATCCCGAATGGCAGGACCGCCGTCTCACCCCCACGCATCTCGCCCATGCTCTCGCGAAGAAGAGCCAGGGCATCATGGCGTTGGAGGTTGGTGGACATGGTTGCTGCGACTCATCTGTTCGCTATATGTTCCAAATTATTGACGAAGGGTCAAGGCGTTGTGGAGCGGAGTCGATGAACCGAAACGGGATCGAAGCCGCCAACGACACGGGGCGGGCGGTGTCAGCGAACGCCGAGTACGACCATGTCGGACGGCGGCTTCGCACGCTCGAAAATTGCGCGCTTCACAAGCGGACGCTGCGGCTGACCTGCCCGCGTTGCGCTCATGTCCAGGTGCTCGACGCGGTATGCCTCTGGTGGATGTTCACGCGACGAGGCTGGGACGGAAGCCTTCCCCGCGGCTTCATCGCGTCTGTGTTGCACCGCCTGCAAGGCTCAAGGCACTACGGTTCGACCGCGCATCATAGTCGGTCGGGAAGCACCCACTGGCGAGCCGCTGCCGTACCCTGACGAGGCGACGTGGAAGAGGCTTGTCTCCCGCTATCGCTCGTGATCGAAGACGGGGATGTGCAACCTCTACAACCTCAAGGTCGACCCGCGCGGCTACTTCGATGCGCTCGCCACAGTTGACGATGCCGCCAATGTACTCACTGTCGAGAAGGACTATGCCGCGCCCGGCAAGCCTGGGTACGTCGTGCGCTACGAGGACGGCCAGCGCGTGCTCAGCACCATGCGCTGGGGGTTCCCGACACGCAAGCCTCGCAAGCGACCGGCACGTGAGGGCGAGATGCCCTTCCTCTACGACTGGTGGACCAATGCGCGGAACATGCAGAGCAACATGTGGAAGCCGTGGCTGCTGCGTGCCGAGCATCGCTGTCTGGTGCCATTCACCCGCTTTTCCGAACCCAAGGCGGTCGCGGACCGGCAGGGACCGGGCGACACCAGCTGGTGGTTCACCGTCGAGGATCAGCCTGTGCCGTGCTTCGCGGGGCTTTGGAAGGTCGATGCTGATCACGACCGGGTTTACGCCTTCTGCACCACCGAGCCCAATCCGCTGGTCGCGCCCAAGCACCCGAAGGCTATGCCGGTGATCCTGCTGGCAGAGGATCAGGAACGCTGGTTGTCGGCGCCGGTCGATGAAGCATTGCCGCTCCTCAGCGCTTATCCATCACAGTTGATGAGCGTTGCCTGATGATGGCAACCAACCGCTACTACGATGGCCCGCCGAGCGACCATTACGACGGCACCCGCTTGTTCAATCCCGGGCAGGAGAGCTTTGATCGGGGCCTTCGCGCGATGCTGCGCTGAAGCTGGCGGGAGCGGCCGCCAAATGGCCGAAGTCTGTGCCGGTCGTTCCGGCAAAGCCAGAGGCGCGGGCCGATGGGCTCTGCATCACCTTGATCGGCTATGCCTCGCTGCTGATCCAGGCGGGGGGCATGAGCATCCTCACCGATCCAGTCTGGTCGGAGCGGGCCATCCCCTTCCGGCGAAATGGACCGAAGCGGGTTGCCGCGCAGGCGTCGCGTTCGACGACCTGCCGCCGATCGACGTCGTATTGCTGAGCCACCGACACTATGACCATATCGATGTTGATACGCTGCGGCGACTGCACGCCGTCCACGACCCGCTGATGGCGATGCCGCTCGGCAATGATGCTATCGTGCGTGCTGCGGTGCCGGCGGCACGTTGCGTTACCGTAGACTGGTGGGATCGGCTGCCGCTTGGTTCGGAGATCGCGACGACGTTGACACCCGCCTACCATTGGTCGAACCGCTGGCCTACCGACACGCGGATGATGCTGTAGGGCGGTCACTATCTGGATACGCCAGCGGGGTCGATCTGGTTCGTCGGCGATACCGGCTATGGTGACGGCCGGATCTTCGCCGACGTGCGGAGCCGCCTGAGAGCGCCCGGCGTCGCGTTGATCCCGATCGGCGCCGATGAGCCGCGCTGTTTAATGACCGCGCAGCACGTCGATCCGGCAGAAGCGGTACGCATCTTCACCGACGTCGACGCAACGAGGGCGCTCGATATCCATTGGGGCACGTTCCAGCTGACCGATGAGGCGCGCGGTGCGCCGGCGGAAGGGCTGGCGAAGGCATTGCGGGCGGCTGGCATCGCACGTACCGCTTCGTCGCCGCGGAAGCAGGCGGCGTCTACAACTTCGGCTAGAGCATCTCGAGCGGCGCGCGACATCTCGGACGCGGGTACAGTCCGTCGAGCCGCGCGAGTGTGTCCGGAGCGAGTACCAGATCGGCAGCGGCACGATTGTCGTGGACGTGCGCGCTGCGGCCAGCTTTGGGAATGGCGATGACGTTGTTTTGCGCGAGCAGCCATGCCAGCGCGACCTGCGCCGGTGTTGCGCCGAGATCGGTGGCAAGCGAACATAGCTCTGCATCCGCGACGAGACGTCCTTGTTCGACCGGGCTGTACGCCATCACCGGAATGGTGTGCGTGGCGAGCCACGGCAGCAGGTCGTGCTCGGGGCCGCGGCGCGTCAAATTGTAGAGGATCTGGTCGGTCGCGCATGCCTTGCCGCCTGCAGCAATCAACTCTTCCATTTCGTCCGTGTCGAGGTTGCTGACGCCCCACCGCAGGACCTTGCCTGCATCGACCAGTCGTCCCATCGCCTCGACGGTCTCGACGAGCGGAACGCCGCCGCGCCAGTGGAGTAGGTAAAGATCGAGCCGGTCCGTACCGAGACGACGCAGGCTCGCCTCGCATGCCTGCGGCAGGCGCGTGCGTGAGGCATTCTGTGGATAGGCCTTGCTGACGAGGAACACGTCTTCCCGTCGGCCAGTGATCGCCTCACCGACGAGACGCTCGGATTCACCGTCGGCATACATCTCTGCCGTGTCGATCAGCGTCATGCCAAGGTCGATCCCGGTGCGCAGCGCCGCAATCTCAGCAGCGTGGCGATCGGCGTCCTCCGCCATCATCCATGTGCCTTGGCCGAGCGCGGGGACGGTCGTGCCGTCGGGTAGAGCAATCGTCTTCATGCTGTTGCAACGCGCAGCTTGGAGTTTGGGTCGCCGCACACGTGCTTGTGCTGCGACGAACGCTACGAGATGATGCGTTGCTGGAGACCGCCATGACCGACGAAACGCCACCCGACAGCAAGCTGACCCGCTCGAAGCAGCGTTGGGCAAGCGAGCATAAGTTCATCACGGGGGACGTTAATCGAAGCGCGCACGAGCGCCTGCCGCCGGGCCAGCATCTGGTGCGCGACTGGCCGGTGCTCGATCTCGGCCGCCAGCCCGATGTCGCGCCGGAACGCTGGGAACTGAAGATCGGTGGCCTCGTCGACAATCCGGTGACGCTCGACTGGAAGGCGTTCATGGCGCTGCCGCAAACACGAACGCGTTCGGACATGCATTGCGTGACGACCTGGTCGCGCTACGACAACGACTGGAATGGGGTCGCGACACACGATCTGCTCGACCTCGTCCAACCCAATGACGAAGCGGCGTACGTCCTGCTCCATGGCTATGACGGCTACACGACAAACGTGCCGTTCGCAGACTTCGCAGCGGAGGCGGCGATGATCGTCCACGCCTGGGACGGCAAGCCGCTGACACGTGCGCACGGAGGTCCGGCACGCGCGCTGATCCCGCACCTCTACCTCTGGAAGAGCGCCAAATGGCTCAAGGGGATCGATTTCCTGGCCGCCGATCAGGCTGGTTTCTGGGAGGTCAACGGCTACCACATGCGCGGCGACCCGTGGGCGGAAGAGCGATACTCGTAAGCATTTCAACAACCGTCGTCATCAGGAGCAACTTTTACGCACCGACCGGTGCGCCCTCATCAATTGGTCAGCTTTGTGAGATGGCGTCCCCGTTCCGACAGGCTCCGTATTGTGATAGACCAGCGGGTCTGGGTCATGGCCGCTATGCTGTGGTTCCACCCGCGGCGTACCTCACCGCTGAGGCTACGCTGCTTCGTTATCGAGTTCGCCTTTCACCTCAAGGGAACTCTCCACTCGTCCGGGGCATGTCCAAGAGGGCGATGCTCCGGTTCAGGCAGATGAAAATGCTGCAGAAGTTCGCCTCGGTCCATGGCAACGTCCACAACCACTTCAGCCTGGAGCGCCATCTTACCGATCGGCAGACCTACCGGGAACGACGCTCCGCAGCGCTTGCGGAGTGGCAGGTGCTCGCCAGCTAGGCGACTAGCCTCAAAGCCCGACATCCATCCTGTGAAAAGCAGTTCGCGTTAAACTAACAGCACCCGTCCTGTCCCTGCCGGATGGGCGCGCCGGACGATTCGATCACCGTCACCGACGCGCAAGGTTGCGTCCATGGCGTGCGCGGACTGCGCGTGGTTGACGCCTCGATCTTCCCGTCGGTGCCGAGCGCCAACACCAATTTCCCGGCCTACATGGTCGCGGAGAAGATCGCCGCCACAATGGTGGCCGCCCGCTGAGGCGTGTGCCGAAGCCGCATCGTCAGGCGGCGCCAGGCAGGCTCACAGATACGGTTGCGCGCGCGCGAGCAGTTCGGCCGGCTTGGCAAGGCGCTGCGCCATGCTGGCGGCCCATTCGGGCGTGAACCGAGCCGCAAAGACGGTGGCGGTCAGCGCGAAGGTGGCCTCGTTCTCGCTGTTGAGCACGGGCACCGCAACGGACGAGGTCCCGACAAAGAAGTGGCTCTCGTCCACCGCATAGCCGCGCGCGATCGTCTGCTCCACATCCGCCTGGAACTCCTTGAAGGTCATCGGCTGTTCAAGGCGAAGCGTGCGGAATTGCTGGCGCAGCTCTGCCTCGCTCAATCGGGTGAACGCAGCCATCAAACGCCCTGCAGCGCCGATCAGCAGCGGCAGGCGCTGGCCGATGTTCATCTTGATGCTGACGTTGCCGGCGGGCAGCGCTTCCAGTATCAGCATCATGCGGTGATCGGAAATACGCCGCCACAAGGTGACGGTTGCACTTTCCTCGCGGGAGATGCCGTCCATCAGCATGCGCACGCTGCTGAGATCCCCGCCATGCGCCAGCACGCCGCTGACAAGTTCCAGCGCGCCAAGGCCCATGGCGTACAGCTTGGAATGCGGATCGAGGCTGACATAATTCTCCTGCGTCAGCGTTCGCAGGATGTTGAGGCAGGTGCTGGGGTTCAG
Organism: Sphingomonas longa; assembly: GCF_016892685.1. Lineage (NCBI taxonomy): Bacteria > Pseudomonadati > Pseudomonadota > Alphaproteobacteria > Sphingomonadales > Sphingomonadaceae > Sphingomonas > Sphingomonas longa. Next base: position 62,696 of record NZ_JAFEMC010000005.1, on the reverse strand, counting down.
CCCGACATCGCGGGTGATGCGCGACAGGGGCATGGGAGCGGGCGAAGCGGCGAGATACCGCAGCACGGCCAGCCCGGCCACCACCGCGCCGACGGGCTTGAAGCTGCTGACCCGTGCCGACGCGGCAACAGGTTCCTGAACGTCGAGGGAGATTTCAGGCGACAAGGGACTCGACGACATTGGGCAGCTCCGACGGCACGATCCTTCGGTCTATGCCGTGACTAGAACGGCTTTCGCAATGGCGAACCGATCCTGTGTGGTGGCACCGGCCTTATTGCAGCAGGCGAAGGCACGCTTCGGCAAGCGCGACCTTCTCGTCCAGGCTATTCATCGTCACCGGCGCATGGGCGATCCTGATCGGCGAGCCCGCTACCGTCTCGTCGGGATCAACCACCAGTATGTTGGCGACCTCGGCATAGTGGCGGGCGACCGTCCCACTGTCGACCGCGTGCCCGAAGTCGGTCATCATGCGCGCGGTGGGGCCCTTGAAAGATCGGCCGGGCAGCACCGGCGTTACTGCCACCACATGCGCGCCGCGGAGCGTCTCGGCCATGCCGGGAATGGCCAGGATCGGATCGACGCTGAGATACGGATTGGACGGCGCCAGGATGACGCCGTCGGCGGCGGCGATCGCCTCGCCGACCCCCGGCGCCATCTGCGCGGCATCGACGCCCTCCAGCACGACGCGCTCGACCTGCGGCTCGCAACGGCGCGCCACGAAATAGGTCTGGAACGCTAACCGCCCTTCATCGGTGTCTAGCATGGTGGCGAGGTGCTGGTCGCTTGCCGGAAGGATCCGCGTCGGCACGGCCCAGGCGGTGCGCAGGCGATCCATCACGGCCGACAGCGGCTCGCCTTGCGCAAGGGCGGCGGTGCGCAGGACATGTATCGCCAGATCGCGATCGCCGAGGTTGAACCAGTCCGGCGCGCCGAGCGAGCGGAGTTCCTCCATGAAGCGCCACCCTTCCCCCGCGCGACCCCAGCCTTGCTCGGTGTTGGACTTGCCCGCCAGCGTGTAGAGCAGGGTATCGAGATCGGGACAGACGCGCAGGCCCAGGTGCGTGAAATCGTCGCCGACGTTCACCACCGCGGTCAGGTCTCCAGGCGGCAGCGCGTGCTGCAATCCCAGCACCAGCTTGGCACCGCCCACGCCGCCGGTCAGCACAACCACCTTCATCGGAACAGATCCTCTTCAAGCGGGCGAACCAGCGCGGACGCCGCGCGCGGCACGGCATGCCAGGCAAGCCCGTGGACGATCGCCGCGGGAATGCCTTCGGACGCCTCGCCCATGGCAAGCCCGGCGGCGCTGGCGATCATGTCCGCCAGCGCGACCTGCGTCACCTGCAACGTGCGGCCATCGCGATCCTCGTCCCCGCGCTGGTCGACCAGCGACGGCAAGCCAGCGGCCCCGATCGCCACGTTCACCGTGCCGTAGCGCCATGGCCGGCCGAAGCTGTCGGCGATCACCACCGGGATGCCGAGGGCATCGTGCAGCGCCGCGGCCGACGTATCGGCGTCCAGCGGGAGCAGCAGCACGCGATCGTTGCCGCCGGCGCCGATATTGGACTGGTCGATACCGGCATTGGCCATCACATGGCCGGTGCGATGGCGGGTGATGAGGACGTTGGGCGCGGCGCGCACCACCGCGCTCGACTCGGCGAGCACCAGTTCGACCAGGCGGGGATCTTTGCGCGTTCGTTCGGCCAGATCGATCGCAGTGGCCCCGGGCCTCACGGTGTGCAGATCCACGTAGCGGTCCTCCGCCTTGGAGACGATCTTCTGCGTCACCACCAGCACGGTGTCCGCAGCAGGCGCGACCCGAGGCCGCAGCAGGTCGGCAAGATCGTCGCCCGGCGCGATCTCGCCCAGGCCCGTCACGGGCTCGATGCGGATCATTTGCGAGAAACTTGGGGAACTGCCACGATCAACTCCATAGCGACACGTCGCACTAGAGCGATCGGGCAGGAAGGCACAAGATGGGCGCGCGGTTGGGCGGCAAGGTGGCGATCATCACGGGCGCCGCGAAGGGACTTGGCGCAGCCGATGCCCGGCTGTTCGCGGCGGAGGGCGCGCGTGTGGTGCTGGCCGATGTGGACACGGATGCGGGTCAGGCGCTTGCGGAGGAGCTTGGGCCAGCAGCGCGCTTCGTGCAGCACGACGTGACGGACGAGGCAGCCTGGCAGCGCCTTGTCGCCGAATGCGAACGCATCGAAGGGCGGTTGGACGTGCTGGTGAACAATGCCGGCGTCGCGCGGCTGAGCACGCCCGAGACGGTGACGCAGGATGCCTATCACACCGTCCTGTCCGTCAGTCTGGACGGTGTCGTGTGGGGGTGCAAGCACGCGCTTCCCGCCATGCGCCGGGTCGGCGGCGGCTCGATCGTCAACGTCGCCTCCATCGCGGCCGCGCGCGGCGAGCCCAACCATGCGCCCTATTCGGCGGCCAAGGGCGGGGTGGATGCCTATACGCGCACCGTGGCCTTCTACTGTCAGCAGATCGGCCTGCCAGTGCGCTGCAATGCCGTCTTGCCGGCGGGCATCTACACGCCGATGATCGTCGGCCTGCCGGATGTGAGCGATAGGGGAAGCGGGCTGGTGAGGGGCATCGCCGCGTCCGCCAACCCGCGCGGGCTGCCGAAGGACGTGGCGCAAGCCGTGCTGTTCCTTGCGTCGGACGAAGCGCGCTGGATCAGCGGGCAGTCGCTGGTGATCGACCGCGGCTCCTCCGCCGGTCGTGGAACCATCCCCGCGGAGCCGCTGGCGCTGGGCTAGAACAGCGGCGGCGCTGCCAACAGGGCAACGCCGCGCGTGCTGCTCAGAAACGAACGGTTCCCTGCACGGCGATCGTGCGCGGATCATAAACGGAGCTGCGCCCGTCGGCATGAATGCCGGCCGGCGTGGCGGTGCCGGAACCGGTATAGGTGAGGTCGAAGGCTGCCGCGGTGATGAACCTGTTGGTCAGGTTCTTGCCGATCAGCGCCAGCTCCCAGCGATCGTTCTCCTCGGCCAGCCGCACGTTGAGATCGAACGTCGCGTAGCTGCCTTGGATAAACCGGCGTGCTTCGGAGTTGGCGAACGGACTGGTGTGATAGCTGCCCGAATAGCGCATGCTGCCGGTGAACCCGACCTTCAGCCCACCGCCGATCGGCCGCGAATAGTCGACATTGCTTGTACCCGTCCAAACCGGCGCCTGCTGCGTGCGCTCGCCGGTGAGATTCTGGAAGCTGCGGACACCGTTGGGGGTCTGCCCCACCGTGCAGCCTTCGTCCGGGCGCTGACCAGACAGACAGGGCGAGAAGGGGAAGCTGGTGTATTTGGCATCGGTATAGGCCAGGCTGCCGCGCAAGGTGAGGCCGGGCACCGGACGGGGCGCGTACTCTGCCTCCAGCTCGACACCGCGCGTCCGCGCCTTGCCCGCGTTGAGCGTGAGATACTGGACGATCGTCGCGTCGAAGAAGTCGACCTGAAGATCGCTGTAATTGTAATTAAACGCGTTCAGGTTCACGCGCAGCTGCCGATCGGCGAGCGTCGTCTTGATTCCGCCTTCGAAGCCCTTGACCTTTTCCGGCGCAAAGGTGGCATCGGCCGGCGTCGTGTTGCGCACGATCAGCCCCGAGATGGAGAAGCCGCCCGATTTGTAGCCGGTCTTGTAGCTGCCATAGACGGTGACATCGCTGCTCGGCTTCCAGGTGACGGTTCCCTCCGGCGAGAAGTTGTCAAAACTCTGGTCGGCGCCGATCGCATCCTGGCGATAGGTCGCCTGCGCCGTGCGGATCACGTAAGGCTGGGCGAACACCGAACTCTTGGTCTCGTGCGTATAGCGCGCGCCTGCTGTGAGGTTCAGCGTGGGGCTGACGTCGAGCAGGATCTGGCCGAAGCCGGCATAGGTCTTGCCATAGGTGTGCGAAACCTTGCGCAGCGTGAGATAGCGCAGTGTCTGATCGCTGACGGCAGAGTTCTCGGCACCTCCCGGGAAAAGATTGTCCTGCTGGAAATCCAGGTCCGAGTCCTGGTAATAGCCGCCGATCAGCACGTTAAGCGGCCCCTTGAAGCGCGACTGAGCGCGCGCCTCGACGGAAAAAGCCTTGAGCGAGGAATCCTCCGCCGATCCGTTGCCGCTGTTGCTGGGCGGGATATAAGCCTGGACGAAATCGTTGTCGCCGCGCCAGCGGGTGCGCCAGTCGATATAGCCCGGCACGATGCTGATGTTCACCTTGTCGCCGTCATACTGCAAGTTGCCGGACACACCGACCGACTCATATTCCAGGTAGGTCAGCCCGTTCCGGCGATTGAGCAGCGGATTGCTGGCGGCGATGTCGGCCGGCAGGCGCTGCTGCACCGAGCGCCAGTCCCGCCCGCATGGCGCATTGCGATCGGACTGCACGAAGCCCTGCTCGCAGAAGCCGATCACGACGTTGGCATGCGGGGTGGACTGGTCCACCTTGTTGTAGGTCGCTTTGACGGTGGCGGACAGCGCGGAATCGGGTGTCCATTTCAGGCCGGCGCGGAAGATCTTCTGCTTTTCGGCCGGAATGTCGTCTGACGAGGGCGCCGCAAACGGATGCGCGGTGCGCGTGCCCGTGACGATGTCGGTGGTGAACAGCGTGCCGCCGGTCGCCAGATTGTCGATGATGCCGTCATATTGCTTGGACACGCGGCCGGCGAGGCGGGCCGAGAGCGTGCTGCTGAGCGGGCCGGAAACGAACCCTTCCGAATAGACCTGATCGGCGCGGAACTCGTAGCCCACGCGTGCCATGCCGTGGAACTCCCGCGTCGGATCGGCGGTGGTGAAGGACAGCGCGCCGGCCGTGGTGTTCTTACCGTAGAACAGGGATTGCGGGCCTTTGATGACCTCTGCCCGTTCCAGATCGAACAGGCCTTCGTTGAGGGCGCGCCCGCCGGAATAATAGACGCCGTCGATGACCACTGCGACCGATTGTTCGAGGCTGATCGAGGTGGCGTTCACGCTGATGCCGCGCAGACCGATGGCGGCACCGTTGCCGGTGCCGGAACGCCCGACGATCAGCTGCGGCGCGACCGACGACAGCCGTTCGATGCTGGTGATCTGCTGATTCTGCAGCTGCTCGGACGAGACCACCGTCTCGGCGACGGGAATGTTCTGAACGTTCTCCACCCGTTTGCGGGCGGTGACGACGATGTCCTCCAGACCGCCACGCTGCGCGCGATCCGTGGTCGCTGCCGGATCGGCCTGCGCTTCACCCACCTGCTGCGCAGGTGGCGGCACTGCCTGCGCCGGCTCCTTCGAACCGGCCTGCGCCCATGCCGGTGCTGCGGCGAGGGCGAGCGCCGACACGCCCGCACACAGAGATATCTGAAGCGTCTTCATCGCATCCTCCGTTGCCGGATGCTCTGCGGCTCCGGCTTGAGGAAAGGCTAGCGAGGGGCATCGAAGGGCACAACTACTATTTTCCATATAGTCTTATGTTCTCGTGAGAGAACATGTCGGCTTGACATGGCGTCGGCATTGGCGTTGAACCTGTCCAGACAAGCGCGAGTTGCCGCCGGCTGGAGAGAGAGCATGAGCAAGTATTTCGAGGACCTCGACCCGGGGCAGGTGTACCAGCATGCGCTGCACCGCACCGTGACCGACGTGGACAATCTGATGTTCACGTGCCTGACGCACAACGACCAGCCGCTGCACCTGGACGAGGAGTTCGGAAAGAAGACCATGTGGGGCAGCCGGATCGTGCACAGCCTGTGGACGCTGTCGTTCGTGAACGGCGTGACAGTGTCCGATCTGACGCTCGGCACGACGCTGGGCAATCTGGGCTATGAGGAAATCCGCTTTCCCAATCCGGTGCGGATCGGAGACACGATCCGGTCCGAAACCACCATCGTGTCCAAGCGCGAGAGCGCCAAATATCCGGATGCCGGCATCGTGATGTTCCAGCACGACGGCTACAATCAGCGCGAGGAGCTGGTGGTACGCGCCATCCGCGCCGGGCTGATGATGAAGCGCCCTGCCGCTGCTGCGGCTGCCGCTGCCGCTGCCGCCTGAGGACGCGATCATGGATTACACGCCAAGCGACGATCAGGTCGCGATTCGCGACGCGGTGAACCAGCTGATGCAGCAGTTCCCCGACGAATATTGGGCCGAAAAGGACCGCGAGAAGCAGTTTCCGTGGGAGTTCTACAACGCGTTCGCCGCTGCAGGTTTTCTCGGCATGGTCACGCCGGTGGAATATGGCGGCTCGGGCCTGGGGCTGACGGAGGCGGCGATCGCGCTGGCAGAGGTGGTGGGCGCCAGCGGCGGCGGACTGAGTGCTGCGACCGCGGTGCACGTGAGCATCTTCGGCCTCACCCCGGTGGTGAAGTTCGGCAGCGAGGAGATGCGGCACAAATATCTGCCGCAGGTGATTTCGGGCGACCTGCACGTCTGTTTCGGCGTCACCGAGCCCGACGCGGGCACAGACACCACGCGCATCAAGACCACCGCGCAGCGCGACGGCAACCATTGGGTGGTGAACGGCCGCAAGGTGTGGACGTCCAAGGCGCTGGAGTCGCAGAAGTGCCTGTTGCTCACGCGCACCACGCCGATCGAGCAATGCGCCAAGAAGTCGGACGGCATGACGCTGTTCCTAGTCGATATCCAGCGGCCCGAAGTCACCATCCGCCCGATCCCAAAGATGGGCCGCGAGGCCGTTGCGTCGTGCGAGGTCTTCTATGACAACCTGCCCGTCGATCCGGCGGACATGGTGGGCGAGGAGGGCAAGGGCTTCCAGTATCTGCTCGACGGATTGAACGCCGAGCGCATCCTGGTGGCGTGGGAAGCGGTAGCGCTGGGCCGGTGCGCGCTGCGCCGCGCGGTGACCTACGCCAACGATCGCAAGGTATTCGGCCGTGCCATCGGCATGAACCAGGGCGTGCAGTTCCCGCTGGCGGAATCGCTGGCCAAGCTGGAGGCGGCGCAAGCGATCTGCGACAAGGCCGCGTGGCTGTACGACAATGATCTGCCGTGCGGCGACCTAGCCAACATCGCCAAGTATCTGGCGACCGAGGCCGGGTTCGAAGCGTGCGACCGCGCGGTGCAGACGCATGGGGGATACGGCTATGCGCAGGAATATCATGTGGAGCGCTATTTCCGCGAGTCGCGGGTGTGGCGGATCGCCCCGATCTCGCAGAACTTCGTGCTGTCCTACATTTCGGAGCGGATGCTGCATCTGCCGAGGTCGTTCTGATGACGCCCGCTGCGGCGCTGGCGCGCCCGATCCGATCCATGCTGTTCGTGCCGGGCAACCGCGCCTCGTGGATCGACAAGGCCGCGGCGGCGAAGGCCGACGCGCTGGTGCTCGATCTTGAGGACAGCGTGCCAGTGGCGGCCAAGGTGGAAGCGCGCGTCATCGTCGCCGACGCGGTCGCGCGCCACGATCCGGCGAACGGCCTGCTTTACGTGCGCACCAATCCGGGCACCTACATGCCCGATTGGGACGATGTGCAGGCAGTGGTGCAGCCCGGATTGAACGGCCTGTTCGTCGCAAAGGTGCAGGGGCCGGAGGATGTCGAGGTGCTCGCCCGGCTGGTGGCGGAAGCCGAGCATCGCCGCGGCATGGCGATCGGCAGCATCGGCTTCGTCGTCGCGCTGGAAACGGCGCGGGCAGCCGAACTGGCGTTCGCCATCGCCTCGCACCCGCGCGTGCAGACGCTGGTGTCGTCGGCAGCGCGCAATGCCGATGTGGCGCGTGCCTTGGGCTTCACCTGGTCGGCCGAGGGGCTGGAGACGCTCTATTTCCGGTCAAAGACGATCATCGCCTGCCGCGCGGCCGGCAAGCCGTTCCCGATCGGCGGGCTGTGGCAGGACGTGCACGATCTGGAGGGCATGCGGCGTTTCTCCGCCTTCAATCGTCAGCTGGGCTATACCGGCGAGATCGTGCTGCACCCGTCCAACGTGACGGTCGCCAACGAGGCCTATTCCCTGAGCGAGCAGGATCGCGACTATTTCGCGGGCATGATCGCGGCGTTTGCCGAGGCCGAGGCCCAGGGCAAGGCGGCGGTGATTTACCGCGGCGAGCATGTCGACATCGCGCATGTCGAAACCGCGCGCGAGACGCTGCGCATCCACGGAGGCCACGCATGAGCTTCGCCTTTCCGCCCACCGCCCTGCCGGCCAAGGCCGAGCAGTTGCGGGCCGAGGTGCGCGCGTTTCTCGCCGAATGGGGCGCAGGCTGGACGCTGCTCGATCGCGCGCACAGCTGGACGCGGTTCGACCGCGACTTCTCGCGGGCGGTAGGCGCGCGCGGCTGGATCGGCATGACCTGGCCGACCCGGTATGGCGGACAGGCGCGATCGAGCCTGGAGCGTTATGTCGTGCTGGAGGAGATGCTGGCCGCGGGCGCGCCGGTGGGGGCGCACTGGTTCGGCGACCGGCAGAGCGGCCCGTTGCTGCTGCGATCGGGCACGGAGAAACAGCGCGTCGCGCTGCTGCCCCGGATCGTCACCGGCGAACTGGCCTTCTGCATCGGTCTCAGCGAACCCGATTCCGGTTCCGACCTGGCGTCGCTGCGCACGCGCGCCACCAGGGAGGGCAGCGGCTGGCGGCTGGACGGCACCAAGGTGTGGACCACCAACGCGCACCGATCCGACTACATGATCGCGCTGGTGCGCACCTCTCCCACGGGCGAGGGCGCGCCGCGCCAGGCGGGGCTGACGCAGTTCCTGATCGACCTCACGCTGCCGGGCATCTCGATCAAGCCGATCGCGGACCTCACCGGAGAGGCGCATTTCAACGAGGTGCATTTCGACGGCACGATCGTGGACGAAACGATGATGATCGGGCGCGAGGGCGAAGGCTGGGCGCAGGCCAATGCCGAGCTTGCCTATGAACGCAGCGGGCCGGATCGCTACCTTTCCAGCTTCCCGGTGCTGCAGCCGGCGCTCGACCGGCTGGGCGAGGATGCCGAGCGCCATGATGACGATCTGGGTCGGCTCGTCGCGCGGTACGCCACGCTGCGCGGCATGTCCGTCTCCACCGCCGGCATGCTGGAGCGCGGGCTGGAGCCGCTGCAGGAAGCGGCGCTCATCAAGGATCTGGGCGTCGACCTCGAGCAGGAAACGCCCGCCATGCTGGCGGACATGCTGGACATCGGGCCCGCGCTGCCTGGCGACGGCGGACTCGAGGACGCGCTGGCCTTTCTCACGCAGACGGCGCCGAGCTTCTCGCTACGCGGTGGCACGCGCGAGATCATGCGCGGCATGACGGCACGGGGATTGGGCCTGCGATGAGTGACCTGCTGGAGATGATGCTCGACCAGACCGATCGGTTGTTCGGCGACCATGTCGACCGGCAGTTGCTGGTGGAGGTGGAGCAAGGCGGCTGGCCGTCGGGCCTGTGGGCGCAGGTCGAGGCGTTCGGGTTGCCGGATGCGCTGATAGTGCCGGCGCAGGACGGCGGGCTGTCATTCGCCGAGGCGGGTGCGCTGTTCGCCTCGCTCGGTCGGCATGTCGTGCCGCTGCCCGTGGGTGAGACCATGCTGGCGCGCATGATGCTGGCGCGCGCGGGCGTAGAAGCGCCGGTCGGGCCGATCGCGCTGGCCGCGGGAGGTGACCAGGCGTTTGCCGCGCAGGGCGTCGGCCACGTGCTGGTGCAGCGCGATGGCCGTTGGGCGCTCGAGGTGCAGAGCGGCGCGGCGCTCGGCTCCATCGCGCGCGTCCCCTATGCGGTGGCGCAGGGGGGCAAAGCGATCGCGACGCATCCGATCCCCGACGGGCTGCCCGACCTGCTGACGCTAGGCGCGATGCTGCGCGCGAGCCAGATGGCGGGCGCGGTTGCGCGGGTGCTGGAGATGGCGGTGGACTATGCCAACACCCGGCAGCAGTTCGGCCGGCCGATCGGCCGATTCCAAGCGGTGCAGCAACTGCTCGCCAGGCTCGCCGCGGAAGCGGCAGCGGGGCAGGCGGCGTCCGACATGGCATGGAGCGCGCTGGATGCCGGGACACTCGACCATGCCGGTGCCATCGCCAAGATCCGCGCGGGCGAGGCGGCGCGCATCGCGGCGACGATCGGGCATCAGGTACACGGCGCGATCGGCGTGACGGACGAGCACATGCTCCATTACGTCACTCGGCGCCTGTGGACCTGGCGGCTGGAATACGGAAGCGAGCGGGCCTGGGCGACGCGGCTGGGCGAGGCGGCCCGGCGCGAGGGCGACCTGTGGTCCTTTCTGACGACACGCTGCGGTGCTGCGGCATTGGAGCAACTGGCATGACGAGCACGATCCTGGAACGGCCGGTCGCGGTCGATCCGCGCGATGCGATCCGGCACCTGTTCGAGGCGCGTTCGGTCGCGGTGATCGGTGCTTCCGGTGATCCGACCAAGCTGGGCAGCTCGCCGCTCGTGGCGATGTGCAATCTCGGCTTTGCGGGCGATCTCCACGTCGTCAATCCGCGTCATGCCGAGATGATGGGGCATCGCTGCTACCCCTCGGTTGAGGCGCTTCCGGACGGGATCGATCTGGCAATGCTGATCGTTCCGGCCGAAGCGGCGGTGGAGGCGGCGGAAGCCTGCGCCGCCAAAGGTATCCGCGCCATGGTGGTGATCGCGCAAGGATTCGGCGAGGCGGGGCCGGAGGGAGAGCAGCGCGACGCCCGGCTGCTGGCGCTCGCCGCGCAGGGCGTGGCGATCACCGGCCCCAACACCAACGGCTTGGCCAACGTCGCCACCGGGCTTGCCACCTCGATCGCCCCGATCTTCCAATATCCCGGGCGTGCGACGGGCGGGCGTATCAGTGTGGTTTCACAAAGCGGCGCGATGGTGTCGTCGCTGCTCAGCCGGTTGCATCAATGCGGGCTGGGCATCGCCAAGACGGTGACCTGCGGCAACGAGCTGGTGCTGGGTGCGGCCGATTACCTGACCTACCTCGCCGACGATCCGGATACCGATGTGATCGTCCTCTATCTGGAAACGATCCGCGACATGCCCGCTTTCCGCGCGGCGCTGGCCTGCGCGCGCGATGCGGGCAAGCCGATCGTCGCGATCAAGGTGGGCGAGTCGGAAAGCGGGCAAAAAGCCACGCTGTCGCATACGGGCGCGATCGCCGGATCGTATCGCAACACGATCGCTTTCCTGGAGAACGAGGGCGTATATGTCGCCGACGATCTGGAAAGCCTGGCGCTGATCGCGGAATGCCTGTTTCGCTACGACTGGTCCGACACCGGCAAGCCGGCGAACCGCTTCCTCGCCTCAATCTCGGGCGGGTTCGCGGCGCAGACCGCGGACGTGATGGAGCGGCTCGGCATCCCGCTGCAGGATCCGACTGAGGCCGGCAAGGCGGCGCTCTCCGCGCTGCCGACGCAGAGCCACCCGGTGAACCCCTATGACATCGCCGCGCAGAACGCGCTGATCCCCGAGATCATCGACATCTTCCGCAACGACGGGTTCGACCAGCTATTATTCGGTCTGGTGCTGCTGAAGCCGGCGATCAACGATCAGGTCGCCGCGCTGCTGATCGAGGCCAAGGCGCGCGGCATGGACAAGCTGTTCGCGCTGTCGCCGCAAGTGGACGAGGCGGAGCGGCGGCGGTTCAACGATGCCGGCATCCTGCTGACCGACAACACGCCCGCGTTGCTGAAGGCGCTGGCCGCGATCGAGCGGCATCGTGCTGCCGGTGTGCTGCGCGCGGGCCGTGGGCAACTGCCCGTAATACCCGCGCTGGCGCTGCCCGAGGGCGCGGGGCTGGTGGACGAGGCGCGCAGCAAGGCGCTGCTGGGCGCCGTCGGGATCGGCACGCCGGCCAACGTCGTGGCACCGGTGAGCGCGTTCCCGCAGGACGCGCTGGACCCGCTTCGCCGGCCGGTGGTGATGAAGGGATTGTCGGACAGGATCGCGCACAAGACCGAACACGGCCTGGTCGCCCTGTCGCTGCGCAGCGATGAGGAGCTGCGCGCGGCATGGGAGCGGGTCACCGCCGCCCTGGCCAAGGCCGACCCGAACGGGAACGCGATCCTGATCGAGGAGATGATCGGCAGCGGGCTGGAGGCGATCCTGGGCATCCAGCGCGATCCGGTGGTCGGCCCGGTCGTGGTGGTGGGTGCCGGCGGCATCCTGGTCGAGCTGCTGGATGATGCCGTGGTGCTGGTGCCGCCGTTCGATGTGGCGGAAGCGGCAAGCGCCATTGCAGGCACCCGGTTCGGCCGTCTGCTCGCGGGATATCGCGGGCAGCGGTATGATCTGGACGCGCTCGCGCGGGCAGTCGCCAAACTGGGGGCGCTGGCGCTGGCGGAACCGCGGATCGAGTCATTCGACATAAATCCCGTGCTGGTCCAGTCGGCAGGCGAGGGCGTGATCGCCGTGGACGCTAAGGTGATGCTGGGAGCGTGACGACGGTGCAAAAGCCCGAAATCGGATCGAGCGAACACGCCTTGGTCCACGAGGTGGACACGTGCGTGCGGGCTACCACCGCGCCTGGCTGGGCGGATCGCGTGATCGGCTATCGCGAAATGGCCGAGGCGCTGATCCTGGACATCAAAGCGGGCAACTGGCGGATCGGCGACGCGCTGCCGACGGAGGCCGAACTGGTGCAGCGGTTCGGCGCAAGCCGCAGCACGGTGCGCGAGAGCCTGCGCGAACTTGCCGCGATGGGGTATATCAAGCGTAGGCAGGGCGCGCGCTCGATCCTGGTGGCGGACGACCCGACCGACAGCTTCGTCAACTCCGTGCAGTCGATCGGGGAGTTGCTGCAATATTCCGGGCGAACGCGATCCACCCTGCTTGCTCGGAGCGAGGTGGTGGCGACCGGGGACATGGCGCGCCGCCTGGGCGTGGTTGCCGGATCGCGCTGGTTGCGGCTCGACTATCTTCGCACGCCGATGCGCGGCCAGTTGCCGCTGGGATTGTCCGAAATCTATGTGGACGCGCGCCATGCCGACGCGCTCGGCACGATCGACGACAGCCTGACGATCTATCGCCAGCTCGAGCAGCGCGCCGGCTTGGTGGTGCGCCGAGTGGAGCAATCGATCGAGGCAAGCACCGCCACGCCGGCGATGGCGGCGCCGCTGCGTGTGGCGCCGGGATCGCCGCTGCTGCTGGTGCGCACTGAGTTCATCACCAGTGCGGGCGAGGTGATGGAGGTTGGCCTCGGGCACTTCCCGGCCGGCCGATATCGCATGGAGATCATGCTGCAGCGTAGCGGCGGCGCGTCGGACATCGACGGCTAAGGAGAGAGACATGGAACAGGGCAACACGGCCTTTTCGCTGCCCGAAGCCGGGCTCGTGATCGGCGATAAATATCTGAAGCAGGGCAGCGCGGGCACGCACGAGCATCGCTACGCGGCGACGGGCGAGGTGCAGGCAGTGGTGCCGGTTGCCGGGGCGAGCGACGTCGAACGCGCGGTCGCGGCGGCGGCACGGGCGCTGCCCGGCTGGCGCGCGACGCGGCCGGCGGTGCGGCGCGACCTGCTGTTCCGGCTGGCGAACCTGGTGGAGGCGCATGGCGAGGAGTTCGCCTGGATCGGCGCGCGCGAAGTCGGCTCCCCGATCAGCGGCGTGCGGGCGATCCCGGGCAAGTTCGCGGCGTGGACGAAATATGCCGCCGGCTGGGCCGACAAGCTGGAAGGGCGCGTCGTCTCCACCTTCCAGGACGACACCGTGTTTGACTACACTTTGGCCGAGCCGTTCGGCGTGGTCGGCATGATCATCACGTGGAACGGCCCGCTGATGGGGCTGGCCATGAAGCTGGGTCCGGCGCTGGCGGCGGGCAACACGCTGGTCATCAAGCCGCCCGAACTGACGCCGTTCACCGCCTATCGACTGCTGCAGATGGCGGAGCAGGCCGGGATCCCGCCCGGCGTGCTCAATCTGGTGACGGGCGGTGCCGAAGCGGGCGAGGCGCTGGTCCGCCACCCGGACGTGCAGAAGATCGCCTTTACCGGGGGCATCACGACCGCACGGCGGATCGCGGCAACGATCGCACCGCTGATGAAGCCGGCGATCTACGAACTTGGTGGCAAATCGGCCAACCTGGTGTTCGCCGACGCCGATCTCGACCTTGCCGTGCGCCATTCGGCCCGCCAGCCGCTGTTCCTCGCCGGACAGGGCTGCGTGCTGCCGACGCGATTGCTGGTGCAGGACAGCATCGCCGACGCCTTCGTGGAACGCGTGGTGGCCGAGGTGGAGTCGCTGCGCATCGGTGATCCCGTGGACGCCGAGACGGAGTTCGGCCCGGTGGTCAACGAGGGTGCGCAGCAGCGGCTGCTGTCCACCATCGATGCAGCGCGCGAGCGCGGCGATGGCCGGGTCGTGACTGGCGGCGCGCGTCCCGCGTCGCAGCCGGGCGGCTATTATGTCGCACCCACCGTGTTTGCCGACGTCGATCCGGCCAGCCCGCTGGGGCAGGAGGAATGTTTCGGCCCGGTTCTTTCGATTCTGCGCTTTCGCGACGAGGACGAAGCGGTGCGCATCGCCAACGGCACGCAGTTTGGCCTTGGCGCCTACATTCATTCCACGCATCTGGGTCGCACCCTGCGGCTGGCGCATCGGCTGCATGCGGGCACGATCCAGGTCAACGGCGCGCCCACCGCGCGCGAGAACGCGCCGTTCGGCGGCTCAGGACTGAGCGGCTACGGCCGCGAAGGCGGGCTTGAGGGGCTCGCCGAATTCATCCGCACCAAAAATGTGGCGATCGCCTGATGACCATTGACCTTTCCGCGCTCGACCGTGCACTCGAGCGGCCTTTCGACCTTTCGGGCCGGCATATCCTGGTGACGGGAGCCGCCGGCGGCATCGGTTCCGCTGCCGCCGCCGTCGTGCAGGAGCAGGGCGCCACCGTGACGCTGACCGACATGGTACCCGAAGCCGCCGCGCGTGCGCGGTTGACCAGGGTCGACACGAGTAGCGCCTATCATCAGGTGAACCTGGCAGATCGCGAGGCGGTCGAGGCGATGGCGGCAGCCACCGGCCCGGTCTTTGCCGTGATCGACACCGCGGGCTTCTGCCCGCAGGACGATTGGACCGCGCCGGGATGGGAGGACGCCTATGACGCGGTGCTCGGCGCCAATCTGGTCGGCCCGATCAATCTGGCGCGCGCCTACCTGCCGGCAATGGTCACGGCGGGCGAAGGCCGGTTCGCGCTGTGCGGATCGGTGTCCGGGCGGATGGGCGGCGTTGCCTGCGGTCCGCACTATGCCGCCTCCAAGGGCGCGCTGCACGCGTTCATGCGCTGGCTCGCGCAAAAGGGCGCGCGGCACAATGTGCTTGCCAACGCCGTCGCGCCCGGGTCGATCGAGACGCCGATGGCGATCGCCAATGGCATGACCGGCGACGCCTATCCGCAGGGGCGGCAGGGGCGGCCCAAGGAGATCGGCGCGACGCTTGCCTTTCTCTGCTCGCCCGCGGCTGGGTTCATGTCGGGCGCCATCCTGGACGTGAACGGCGCCACCTATTTCGGCTGACCGGGCGACGATCCTGCCGGTGGGGCTCAGCCCGCCTGCAGGATCAGGTCCGCGGCCTTTTCGGCGATCATCATGGTCGGCGCGTTGGTGTTGCCCGAGGGGATGTCCGGCATGATCGAGGCGTCCACCACCCGCAGGCGCTGAACACCGCGGACGCGCAGCTTATCGTCGACGACAGCCATCGGATCGCTCGCTGGACCCATCTTGGCGGTGCCGCAATAATGGTAGCCGCCGAGACCCTGCCGGCGGGCATAGGCCATCAGCTCGTCGTCGCTCTGCACGGCCGACCCGGGGATCACCTCCTGCGCGACGTGGCGGGCGAGCGCGGGCTGGGCGAGGAGCTCGCGGATCATCTTCTGTCCCGCCAGCAGCACGCGCCGATCGTTCTGCGACGCCAGGTAATTGGGCTGCACTGCCGGCGTCTCGAAGACATCGGTGGAGCGTGCGCGCACATAGCCGGAGCTTTCGGGACGTAGCTGCCAGGCGCCCAGCGTCATGCCGGGCTGATCGTCCAGCACGCCGAGGAATCCCTCCTTGAAGCTGCCGGGGGTGAAGGTGATCAGGATGTCGGCGCGGTCCAGCGCCGGATCGGATTTCCAGAAGGCATGGCCCAGCACCACGCCGATGCCGACCACGCTGGGTCGGCCGGTCAGCCAGCGCACGCCTTGCCCGATCAGCTTTGGCCCGCGCGCATAATCGTTGATCGTCGGTGCGCCTTTGACCCGTACCACCGTGCGCGGCGTGAAATGGTCGCGCAGGTTCTCGCCCACGCCGGGCAGCGCGCTGACCACCGGCACGTTGAGCGCGCCTAGCAAGGCGGGTGCGCCGATGCCCGACACCTGCAGCAGGCGCGGCGTGTTGAGCGCACCGCTGCACAGGATCACCTCGCGCCGGGCATGCACTCTGCTCGCCGTGCCGCCCCGTTCAAAGACATATTCGATTCCGGTGGCGACGGTGCCGTCGAACAGGACGCGCGTGGCGCGCGCGCCGGTGCGCAGGTCGATGCGGCCGGTCTTGATGCCATCCTTCAGGAAGGCGCGCGCGGTGTTCACGCGCTTGCCCCGGCCGATATTATACTGGTACGTGCCCGCGCCTTCCTGCGCCTTGCCGTTGAAGTCACGATTGCGCGGTATGCCGATCGCGCCGGCGGCTTCGAAGAAGCGATCCAGCAGCGGGTTCTTCCAGTGGAGATCGACGATCGGCAACTTGCCGCTGCGTCCGCGATACCCTTCGTCCCCGCCGCCGTCGGTCCGCCGCTCGGTCTTCATGAAATAGGGCAGCACGTCGGCATAGCCCCAGCCGCGATTGCCCAGCTGCGCCCAGCCGTTGAAATCGTCCGCCTGGCCGCGCGTATAGACCATGCCGTTGATCGCCGCGGAGCCCCCCACGACATGGCCCTGCAAGGCCGGCACGGTGCGGCCATCGATATGCTCGCCAGGCTCCGTGGTGAAACCCCAGGTGAGCTTGGGATCGAAGATTACCTTCAGGAAGCCGGCGGGTATGCCGATGAACGGATTGCTGTCCTTTGGCCCCGCTTCAAGCACGCACACCGTGACGCCGTCGCGTTCGGCAAGCCGCGCGGCCAGCAACGCGCCGGCCGATCCTGCGCCGACGATGACGTAATCGAAAGTTTCGGGCGATGTCCGCGCCATGTCAGAACTCCTTGGGGACGGCAGGGTGCTCGCGCAGGCCGCGTTCGATCTGGAAACCGCGCAAGGCGAACGAGAGCAGGCAGAAGGCGAGCACCCCGAAAACAAAGGCGATCAGTGCCAGCGCCTCGCCGACGCGCGCCTCGTCGCCGAAGATGTTGTGCGTAACCAGCGGCACCAGCGTGGGCCCCACGCCGTGTCCGATCAGGCTGACGATGACGAAATACGCCGCCGACGCAGAGCCACGCAGCCGCGGCGGCGTGGCGAGCTGGAGCGAGGTGCCCGCCATGGACAGCGGAAAGCTGTACGCGAAGGTCAGGCAAGCGAGGCAGACGAGCGCCATGGTCTGCGACGTGCTGAACCAGAGGCACAGCGCCGACAGCATCACCATCACCGGACCGAGCCGAACGGTGCGCATGGTGGAGTCGAGCGGGTGGCGACGCGCGATGAACGCATTGACGATCGGGCTGAGCAGCCCGCCGCCTAGTCCGAACACCAGCACCAGCGACCCGTAATTCACCCCGATCGCGGCGGGGTTCATGCCGAACGAGCGGGTGAGAAAGGTCGGCGCCCAAGCCGAAACCGTGGTGAGCACCAGCGAGGAACAGGCAGCACCGAAGAAGAAGGCGAAATAATAGCGCCAGCGCTGCGCCATATAGGCCAGCCCCTGCACAAAGCCGTAGCGCCGTGTGTCAGCCGCCGCCTCGTCGGCATCGTGGCGATCGCGCGCCGGCTCGTGGATCGTGGGCAGCAGCAGCACCGGCAACAGGCCGACCAGCCCGATGATGATGAAGGTGAACTGCCAGCCAGGAATGCCGCCGATCAGCGGCAAGGCGACCTGCGGCAGCGATTCGGTCCATTGCAGCACCAGCCCGCCGAAGATCAGCGCCAGGCCTCCGCCGATATAGGGCGATGCCAGGAACACGCTGGTTGCCACCGGCAGGCGACGCTTGTCGAACATGTCGGCGATCATCGACATGCCAGCGGGAAACAGGAATGCTTCCGATCCGCCGACCACCAGCCGACTGAGGAACAGCGCCTCGTAGCTAGTGACAAAGGCGGCCGCCATCGTGCCCAGCCCCCAGACGATGCCCGCGCCGAACACCAGATTGCGGCGATTGGTCCGATCTACCCACCAGCCTGCCGGCAAGCCCAGCGATGCGTAGCTGAAGATGAAGGCGGGCCCCAGCAGATAGCCGATCTGACTGTCGCTGGCCGCGAACTCCCGCTTGATCGGGCCGACCAGCAGGTTGAGGATCTGACGATCCACGAAGGCGAAGCAGTAGACGGCCGTCAGCACCAGCAGCGCATAGACCAGCTTTCCCCGGCCGGGCTGCGCGGCACGAGGGCCTGCCACGTCACCGGCGCCGCCGGGGTAGGGTGCAATCCCTGCCCGGCTCACGAGCGCGGCTTCAGGATGTCGCGCGCGATCACCAGCTTCTGCACTTCGGAGGCGCCTTCGTAGATGCGCATGGGCCTGATCTCCCGGTACAATCGCTCCACGATCGAGCCGCGCAGCACGCCCGCGCCGCCGAACAGCTGGACCGCCGTGTCGACAACTTCCTGCGCGGCTTCGGTGGCGACCAGCTTGGCCATGGAGACCTCTCGCGTGCAGCGCCCCAGCCCGGCGTCCTTGGACCAGGCGGCGCGATAGACCTGCAGGCCGGCGCCTTCGAGCGCGACCGTCATGTCGGCGATCTTGCTCTGTACGCCCTCGATCGCGGCCATGGGCTTGCCGAACATCGCGCGGCTGCCGACCCGCTCCACCGTCTCGTCCAGCGCGCGGCGGGCAAAGCCTAGCGCGGCGGCACCCACCGAAACCCGGAAGATGTCGAAGGTCTGCATCGCAAGCTTGAAGGCGCTGCCGGGGGCGCCGACCATACGGCTGGCGGACACGCGCATGTCGTTCATGCGCAAGATGCCGCCGGCATGCGCGGCGACGAAATCCTGTGTCTCGGCGGAAAGCCCGGGCGTGTCCGCATCGACCAGGAATGCCGACAGCCCGCGCGCACCCTCCGCCTCGCCGGTACGCGCGACGATGACGTAATGGTCGGCGATGCCGGCATTGGTGATGTAGGTCTTGGTGCCGTTGAGCACATAATCATCGCCGTCGCGAACGGCAGTGGTGGCAACGGCCGCGACATCGGAACCCGCGTCAGGCTCCGTGAGCGCAAAGGCTGCGATCGTGCGCCCTTGCCGCGCACGATCGAGATACTCGCCGGCCAGCGCGCCGCCGCCGGCCAGCCATAACGGCGCGGTGCCGATGCCCTGCATCACAAAGGCGGTGTCAGCCAGCCCGCCGCTGCGATACGCCAGAATCTCGCGGATCAGGCAGACCGATCGTACGTCCACGGCCAGTGTGCTGCCCGCTGCGGGAATGATCAGGTCGAGCAGTGCCTCGTCCGCCAGCGCGCGCAGCATCGTGCGTACCGGCGGGCCGAAGTCAGCCGGCTCCTCCTCGACATGCGGGATCGACCATTCGGCCAAGCGGGCGGCCAGGGCGCGATGATGGTCGTCCAGGAACGGCGTGGCCCAGATTGGCGAGGGGGTCATGCGGCACTCTCTCCCAGGCGAAAGCGCGGGATCACGGTTCCGTCCTCCAGCGTGTCGAACACCACGTGGACGGGGGCGCCGATGCGCACCGCGTCGATCGCGCTGTCGACGATGTTGGTCACCATCCGCCGGCCGTCCGCGCCGTCGAGCGTCACGACCGCTGGGACATAGGGGATCGTATGCTCGGTGCCCGGCAGCGTGGCGCGCTCCACGATCGTGTAGCTGTAGAGCGTGCCGGTGCCCGGCAGCGTCGGCCACTCGATCGACTGGGAGCGGCACACCGGGCAGAAGGGGGTAGGCGGCATGCGGAAATGGCCGCACGCGCCGCATCGGGCGCAGGTCAGCCGGTGCTCTTCAGCCGCGTCCCAGAACGGCTCGGTCCAGCGATCACTGGCCAGCGTGAAGGCGCCAAGGGGCGGGCGCTTGGCGATCCGAGTCACCGATCGCTCCTGAGGATCAGCCCGCTGACGGGCACGTTGGAAGGACCGCCGGTAACCAGCGCAGTCCTGGCGCCGGCGACCTGATGGTGCGCCGTGCCGCGCAGCTGCTCCACGGCCTCGCGCACATGGCTCATGCCCCAGATGTAGCCGCCGGAAAGCTGCCCGCCATCGGTGTTGATCGGCAGGCGGCCGTTCCGGGCGACCGCGCCGCTGGCCACGAACAGCCCGCCCTCGCCTTTGCCGCAGAAGCCGTAATCCTCCAGCTGCATCAGCACCTGCGAGGTAAAATGGTCGTAGATCTGGGCGGTATCGATCCCGCCCACGTCGACGTCCGCGGCGGCGAACAGGCGCCGGGCGATCGCCGCATGGCCGGAGGACGCGAAAGTCTCGTCCGGCATGTCCATCCAGTAGATCGATCGGGCCCACTCGCCCGCGCCGCCATGCGCGCTGGCGTGAACCAGCACCGGCCGCTGCTTGAGGTCGCGGGCCCGCTCTGTCGAGGTCACGATCACCGCCACCGCGCCGTCCGTCTCCAGGCAGAAATCGTACAGGCAATGCGGGTCGCTGATCATCGGCGCGGCGAAATACTCGTCGCGGGTCAGCGGCTTCTGCATCAGCGCGGTGGGATGGCCCACCGCATTGTCGCGCACGGTGATCGCCACGTCGGCGAAATGGTCGCGGGTGGTGCCGTGGAGATGCATGTGGCGCCGGGCGAGCAGCGCGAACATGTGCCCCGGCCCGACAAGCCCGGCGGACTGGTAGAAGCTGCTTTCCGGGCTCGCGGCATAGCTGGTCGGGATAGCGCCGTAGCGCAGCGTCCCCTGCTGCACGGCTCCGACCACGACGACCGTTTCGGCATGGCCCGACAGGATCGCGGCGGAGGCCAGCCCCACGGCGCCGGCCGATCCGCCGCCGCTGCCCGTCAGCGAGGCGGTGAAGCCGCAATCACGGATGCCCAGCGTCTCCATCAGATAGCCGGTGTCGAACCCGCCCGCGAAGTAGGCGAAACCGTCGATATCCGGCACCGCCACGCCGGCATCGTTTGCCGCGGCGATGATCGCCTTGCCGACAAGTTCCTCCAGCGTCTGCGGGGCGGAGTGGCCGCGCTTCACATACGGGGTCGCGCCCAGGCCCACGATCGCGGTGCGATCCCGCAGGGCAAAACGAGTGCTCACCGTGCTTCGGCCGGCTGCGGAACCGTGCTCCACTTGCCCGCTCCGCCGACCGCCCCGGGAGCAAGCGCCTGATCGAGCGCGCGACAATCCTCTGCATCCAGCGTCAGCGTTGCGGCACCGGCATTCTCCTCCAGATAGCGCACGCGCTTGGTGCCGGCGATCGGCACCACATCCTGCGCCAGCAGCCAGGCCAGCGCGACCTGGCCAGGCGTCGCGCCATGCCGATTGGCGATCGTGCGCACCCGATCCACTAGCGCAAGGTTGCCGGGCAGGTGCGCCGCCGAAAAGATCGGCGCGTTGCGGCGCAGATCGTCCGGCGCCAGATCGTCGACCGAACGGATTTGCCCGCCCAGAATGCCGCGCCCCAGCGGGCTGTAGGCAAGAAAGGTGATGCCCAGTTCGCGGCAGGTGGGCAGCACGTCCTCCTCGACCTCGCGCGCGAACAGCGAATATTCGGACTGCAGCGCTGCAATCGGATACTCGGCATTGGCCCGGCGCAGCGTCTTTACCGATACTTCGGACAGGCCGATGGCACGGATCTTGCCCTCGCGGACGAGATCGGCAAGGCCGCCCACCACCTCTTCGATCGCCATCGCCGGATCGTGGCGATGGACATAGTAGAGGTCGATCGCCTCGACCTTGAGCCGCTTGAGCGATGCCTCGCAGGCCGCGCGGGCATGCGCCGGGGAGTTATCGAGCACCCGGTCGTAGGTGCTGCCAACGGGTCCATCCGGATCGCGCAGGATGCCGAACTTGGTGGCGATCAGCATGTCGTCGCGGCCATGCCGCGCAAGGAAGCGGCCGACCAGTTCCTCGTTGGCCCCACGCCCGTACAGGTCGGAGGTGTCGAGATGGGTAATGCCCAGTTCGGCCGCGCGGTCCAGCACCGCCTGGCTTTCCGCCTCATCCGCGTCGCCATAGAATTCGGACATGCCCATGCAGCCGAGCCCCAGGGCGGAGCTTTCAAGATCGGATCGGCCAAGCCGTACGGTTTTCACGCCCTTCTCCCTCGTGCCCTGTCGGCGATCCTGCCTCAAAGCCGTTCAATGATCGTGGCGGTGGCGATCCCCCCGTTGCAGCACATCGCCTGCAACCCGTAGCGCGCACCGCGACGTTCCAGTTCGTGTAGCAGGCTCGTCATCAGCCGCGCGCCGCTGGCGCCCAGCGGATGGCCGAGCGCGATCGCGCCGCCGTTGACGTTCAGCTTCTCAGGGTCGCCGCCCAGTTCCTTGAGCCAGGCCAGCGGCACGGAGGCGAAGGCCTCGTTGATCTCGTACAGGTCGATATCGTCCAGCGTGAGCCCGGCCATCGCCAGTACCTTGCGCGTCGCCGGGATTGGTCCGGTCAGAACCAGGGCGGGATCGGCACCGATCGAGGTGAAGGCGACCACCCGCGCACGTGCGCGCAGCCCCAGGGCCTCTGCACGCTCGCGCCGCGCGATCAGCAGCGCCGCTGCCCCGTCGGAAATCTGCGATGCGTTGCCCGCGGTAATGCGGCCGCCTTCGCGGAACACCGTCTTCAGCGTGCCGAGCTTTTCGCGGCTGGTGTCGCGGCGGATCGTCTCGTCGCGCTCCAGTCGCTGCGCCTTCAGTTCGACGCCACGCTCCGCCACCGCGGCGATGTCCACCGGCACGATCTCGTCGGCAAAGCGGCCGGCGTCCTCGGCCTGCGCCGCGCGCGTGTGGCTGCGGATCGCAAAGCCGTCGACGTCCTCGCGCGTCAATTGCCAGACATCGGCGATCCGCTCCGACGCTTCGCCCTGCGACGGGATCTCGCCGCGCTCTTCCGCCATCCAGCCATAGGCCTCGCCATGGATCGACCGGTTCGATCCCATGGGCACGCGGCTCATGCTCTCGATACCGCCCGCCACTATCATGTCCGCCGATCTTGCCGCGATCAGCCCGGCAGCAACATGCACCGCCGCCTCGGACGAGCCGCACTTGCGATCGATCGTCATGCCCGGAATCTCGACCGGCCAGCCGGCGGAAAGCAGCGAGGTCCGCGCGACGTTGGCGGATTGCTCGCCGACCTGCGTCACGCAGCCGAAGATAACGTCGTCCACCTGCTCGTGCGGGATGCCGGAGCGCGCCGCCAGCGCGTTGAGAACCACTGCCCCCAGATGGTCGCCGCGCACCGGCGCCAATGCACCGCGGAAACGGCCGATTGGCGTGCGGACCGCGCCGACGATCACGACGTCGTTGCCGCTCATCGTGCGCTCAACCCGGAGCCGGCGACCTTCTGGCCCGCGTCATACTTGTAGACCCCGTGGCCGACCTTGCGCCCATAGCGGCCGGATTTGACCATCTTCTCGATCAGCGGACAGGGTCGAAACTTCTCGCCCAGCGTGGAATGGAGGTATTTGAGCACGGACAGTCGCGTGTCCCAGCCGGTCATGTCGCCCAGCTCCAACGGGCCCATCGGATGGCCTAGCCCCATGCGCAGCGCCGTGTCGATATCCTCAGCGGTACCCACGCCTTCCTGCAGCATGTACATCGCCTCATTGCCGAGCATCGCGCTCATGCGGCTGGTGGTGAAGCCCGGTGCCTCCGCAATCGCGATCGACTGCTTGCCCATGCGCGTCGCCCAGTCGGTCAGCAGCGCCACCGTCTCGGGCGAGGTCTGCAGCCCGCGCACGATCTCCACCAGCTTCATCTTGTGCACCGGATTGAAGAAATGCATGCCCGCAAAGCGCGTCGGATCGGGCGTGGTGGCGGCGAGTTCGGTGATCGACAGCGCAGACGTGTTGCTGGTCAGAACGGCGCCAGCGGGGGCATTGACACTGACTGTGTCGAAGATCGCGATCTTCACGTCCAGCCGTTCCGATGCGGTCTCCACCACCAGCCCGCTGCAAGAGGCGGCCGCCGCCAGATCGGGCTCCACCGTGATCCGCGCGCGCGCGGCAGCGGCGTCTTCCGCCGACAGTTTGCCGATTGCAACGGCGCCGTCGAGGATGGTGCCGATCGCCGCTGCCGCCTTGGCCGTCGCCTCAGGCGAGGCGTCGTTCAGCAGCACGTTCGCGCCTGCCACCGCAAAGCCATGCGCGATGCCCGTACCCATGATGCCGGCACCGATCACCAGCACCGTGTTCGTCGTGTTGGTCATTGTTGTCCCTTATCGGCCCTGGAAGACGGGTGACCGCTTCATCTTGAACGCCTCCGCCGCTTCCTTCTTGTCTTCGGTTGTCAGCAACATGGTGAAGAGGTCGCGCTCGCGGGCGAGCCCCGCTCCCAGTGAGCCGTCCATGCCGGCGCACACCGCTTCTTTGAGATAGGCGATAGCAACCGGCGCCTTGGCGGCCAGCGCCCTGGTCAGCGCGATCGCTGCGTCGTGCAGGTCGGCGCGCGACGGCGCCAATCGCGTCACCAGGCCATAGTCCAGCGCCCTGGCGGCATCGATCCGTTCGCCGCTGAGCATCATGTCAAGCGCCCGGCCGGAACCGATGAGCCGGGTCAGCCGCTGGGTGCCACCGGCGCCGGGAATCAGCCCCAGATTGACTTCCGGCAGACCGAAGGTCGCATCGGCCGACGCGATGCGGATGTCACACGCTAGCGCGATCTCCAGCCCGGCCCCCAGGCAGAAGCCGTGGATCGCGCACACTACCGGCTTGCGCATGGCCGCCAGCGCGTTGGTGTAATCGCGGTCGGCCGGGGGCTTGCGCGCTTCGGTGGGGGAAAGGGCGGGGCGATCCTCCTTGATGTCGGCGCCCACGCAGAACGCGCGCTCGCCCTCGGCGCGCACCAGCACCGCCTTGATACCGGGCGAAGCGCTCACTTCCTCGCACGCGCGCACCAGCCCGATCCGCAGCGCATCGTTGACCGCGTTCATCGCCGACGAGCGCGCGAGGGTGATGATCGCGATGTCGCCGTCGCGCGCAAGCGTCAGGCTGTCGGCTTCGATCTGCGTTGCTGCCAGCGTGCTCATCCCGTGGCTCCTGCGGTCTGGCGGGCGCGCATGCGATCCCAGTTGCCGGGCCCGTGCCCCGACTCGCGCAGCGCCTTTTTTTGCACCTTCTGAGAGGGGGTCTGCGGCAATGCATCGATCACCTCGACATAGCGCGGCACCATGTAGGACGGCATGCGCGCGTCGCACCAGGCGGCGAGATCGTGATGATCGAGCACCGCGCAGTCGTTGAGCACCACGAACGCCTTCACTTCGTCCTCGCCGCCGGCCTCGTCCGCCGGCGATCCGATGACCGCGCATTCGGCGATCGCCGGGTGGGAGCGAACCACCGCCTCGACCTCGAACGAAGAAATGTTCTCGCCGCGGCGGCGCAGGGCGTCCTTCACGCGATCAACGAAATAGTACCAGCCTTCCGCATCGCGGCGCATCGCGTCGCCGGTGTGGAACCACAGGTTACGCCAGGTCTCCACCGTCTTCTCGGGCATACCGAGATAGCCGTTGCAGATGATGCCCGGCTCCTTGTGGCGCACCAGCAACTCGCCGATCGCGCCTTCCGGCACTTCCTCGTCGGTTTCTGGATCGGCCAGCCGGATCTCGAAAAATTGGTCCACCAGCACGCCCGACGCCCCCGCCGGCCGGGGCGCACCCCATGGCGTCTGGAACACGTTGGAGATTTCCGTCTGGCCGAAGCCGTCGACGAAGGTGATCGGCCCGAACCGCGCGACGAACTTCTCCGCCAGATCAGGCGCCAGCGGCGCGGCATAGATCCGCGTCAGCCGATGATCACGGTCCTCGGACGAGGGCGGCTGCGCGAGGATGAACGCCATGGTTGCGCCCAGCAGATTGCAAACGGTGGAGTTGGACCGGCGGATGCGCCCGAAGAAATCGGAGGCGCTGAACCGCGGATACAGCACGCAATGCGCGCCGGCGATCAGCGACGGATAAACCGTGAGGAACTGCGCATTGCCGTGGAACAACGGAAACGCGGTCGAGTAGACGTCGTCCTCGGTTAAACGGACAAGCTGCACATCCTCTTCGGCAAAGAAGTAGAATTGCGAGTGCGCCATGAGCACGCCTTTGGACAGGCCTGTAGTGCCCGAGGTGAACAGCACGGCCGCTGTGTCGCGCGGGCCGACCTCAATGCCCGGATTGCTCCCGTCGCCCTGCGGCAGGTCTTCGAAGCGGCTTGTGGTGATCCGCGAAAAGGCCGGCGGGGTACCGTCGCCCACCAGAATGCAATGCTCGATGCCTTCCAGCTGGTCCTCGATCTCGGCCATGCGTGCGGCAAGTTGGGGCGTGGTGACGGCGAGGCGGCCTTTGCTGAGGCCGGCCTGATGCCGCAGGAACTCCCCCTTGTAATCGTTGCCGATCGTCACTTCGACGGCACCGATCTTGGCCAAGCCATACCATGCGAAGACGTATTCCAGACAATTGGGCAGGAACAGGATCACGAAGTCACCCTTGGCCACGCCCAGGCTCTGAAAGCCGCGCCCAACGCGGTTGGCGATCTTATTCACTTCCCCGAAGGAGTGCGCACGGCCGACGTCCGTCCACGACAGACAGGGCCGGTCGGCGCGATGCACTGCTTGGTGCTCCAGAACCGCGGGTAACGACCACTGGTCACGCGGGAAATGCGGTTCGAAATGCGGATAGGTCAGCACAGCTGCCGGCGTCCTCTCAACGGCTCGTTGGCCTGATTTGTCGTTGTCGCCAGCAAACCACATCATCGATCCGGCTTCAAGAATCTTTTTCTATTGCGAAATCCGTTCTATATAGAGGATACAGAGACAAGGGCGAGAAAGCCTGCAGGAGAGTAAGATGGGCACCCAGCGCGATGCGGAGCCGCCGAATTCAGCAGCATACCCGACCTGCTGGTCGGTAGCCGATCTGCACGGCGTGGCGCCTGTTGCAACAGTGGGCGTGCCGTCGCAGATCTCCAATGCTATCGCACGGACGGACGTTGTCGACAGGGCGGCCGCGTGGAACGAGGCGATCTGATGGGCGGAAGGGCAGCAACATCGGCCGGGCAGGGCGAACCCTGCGAAGGCGCCGCCGGCCACGAGGAAACCGGCAGCTGGATGGCGCGCGTCGAGCCGCTGTCGATCACCGCCTTGTCCGCGCTGGCCTGGGACCGGGCGCGCGCCTTCCACGGAACGCGGATAACCTACTCGCCAAAAGTTTTCATCCCGCTGACCCGGTTGTGCCGCGACGTATGCCATTATTGCAGTTTCGCGCAGGTTCCCCGGCCCGGCCACCGCGCCTATCTGACGCCGGACGAGATCCGCGGCATAGCCGCTGCCGGCGCGGCTGCGGGCTGCGGCGAAGCGCTGTTTACGCTGGGCGAGCAGCCAGAGGCCCGCTATTCGGTGGCGCGCGCCGAGCTTGCCGACCTCGGTCATGCCACCACCAACGCCTATTGCGCCGCCATGGCCGACATGGTGCAGCGCGAGTTCGGGCTGGTGGCGCATGTTAATGCCGGCATTATGACGGTGGACGAGCTTGCCGCATTCCGTCGTGCCTCGGGCTCGCAAGGGCTGATGCTCGAATCGACGTCGGAGCGGTTGACGCAGAAGGGCGGCGTGCATCACGGCTCGCCCGGCAAGGCGCCGCAGCGGCGGCTGGCGCTGCTGGAGCAGGCGGGCACGCTCGCCATTCCGTTCACCACCGGGATCCTGATCGGCATCGGGGAGACACGCAGCGAGCGCGTGGATGCGCTGCTGGCTATCCGTGACCTGCATGTCCGGCATGACCACATCCAGGAAGTCATTGTGCAGAACTTCCTGCCCAAGCCGGGCACGAAGCTGGCGGATGTGCCCGCCGCAGGATTTGACGAACTGCTCTGGACGGCGGCGGTGGCGCGGCTGATCCTGCCCGGCACCGTTCACCTGCAGGTCCCGCCCAATCTCAGCTTCGATCGCTTTGGCGAACTGCTGGCAGCGGGAATCGACGATTGGGGCGGCGTGTCGCCGGTCACGCCCGACCACGTAAATCCCGAAGCGGCATGGCCCGCCGCTGATCGCCTTGCCGCGATCACGGCCGCCGCCGGACTGGAGCTGGTGCCGCGCCTGCCTGTCTACCCCGACTATCTGGCGCAGCGTTCGCGCTGGCTCGATCCGGCGGTCGCCCCAGTCGTGTTGCGCGCTAGTGATGGCGCCGGGCTACTGCGCCAGGATCGCTGGTTTCCCGGCGGAACAGAGATCGTCGTGCCACCTGCGGCGCCAACCCTGCTGGCGGCGGGGCCGCGTATCGACGCGATCCTAGCGCGGGCGGATCGGGGCGAGCGAATCGACAGCGGCGACATCGCCGAGCTGCTCGATGCGCGTGGCGGGGCGGCGGCGGCCGTGATGGCGGCGGCCGATGCCGCACGCGCTCGCCAGGCGGGTGACACGATCACCTATGTGGTAAACCGCAACATCAACTACACCAACATCTGTGCGTACAAATGCGGGTTCTGTGCCTTTTCCAAGGGCAAGAAGCACGAGCATCTGCGCGGCAAGCCTTATGATCTGCCGCTTGCGGAAATTGGGCGCCGCGTTGCGGAAGCATGGGGTCGCGGCGCAACCGAAGTGTGCATGCAGGGCGGCATCCACCCGCGTTTTACCGGCCGGGATTATCTGGCTGTGTTGGCGACCGCCAAGGAAGTGCAACCCTCGATCCACGTGCACGCTTTTTCACCACTCGAAGTGCAGCACGGTGCGGCCACGCTGGAGATGGGCGAGCGGCGCTATCTGGAGATGCTGCGCGACGCGGGGCTCGGGTCGCTGCCCGGCACCGCGGCCGAAATCCTCGACGACAAGGTTCGTGCACAGATCTGCCCGGACAAGCTAGACACTGCGGGCTGGCTGCGCATCGTGCGCACCGCACATGAGATCGGGCTGCGCACCACAGCGACGATCATGTTCGGCCATGTCGAAGGCCATGGCGATGCCGCGCGGCACCTGCTGGCGATCCGCGACCTGCAGGACGAGACTGGCGGGTTTACCGAGTTTGTGCCCTTGCCCTTCGTCCATGCCGAGGCGCCCATGTTCCTTAAAGGCTTGGCGCGCCGCGGACCGACTTTCCGCGAGGTGGAATTGATGCACGCTGTTGCCCGGCTCGTGCTGGGGCCGCTGATCCCCAACATCCAGTCATCTTGGGTGAAGCTGGGCGAGGCGGGAATGGAGCGCTGTCTTTGCGCCGGTGTCAACGATCTGGGTGGCACGCTTATGAACGAAAGCATCTCGCGCGCCGCGGGTGCCAGCCATGGCCAGGAATGGTCGCCGCGCGCGATCGAGGCGTTCGGCGAGCGGGTCGGTCGGCCCGTTCGCCAGCGCACCACGCTGTACGGAACCCCCCACGCCGGGCGGCGCAACCAGTCGATCAATGCGGCGCCGCTGACGCCGCTGCAGTTCGCCACCGCGGCCTGCTGACAAGGAGAGAAGAGATGGCCGAGCAACGTACTATTGCCGTGATCGGCGGCACCGGACAGGAAGGCGGCGGCCTCGCTGCGCGCTTTGCCCATGCGGGACACCGCGTGATCATCGGCTCGCGCGACGCGGACAAGGCAGCCGATGCAGCGGCGCGTCTCAACGAGAAGGTGGGCGCCGATCGGGTGAGCGGCCACACCAATGCGGATGCAGTCGCTGCCGCTGATCTTGTCGTGCTAGCCGTCCCCTATCAGGGTCAGAAGCACACGGCCCTGTCGCTCAAGGAAGCACTGGCGGGCAAGATCCTGGTGGATGCGACGGTGCCGCTGGTGCCGCCCAAGGTGGCGCGCGTCCAGCTGCCCGAGGGTGGATCGGCAGTGGCCGCGATCCAGGTGTTGCTGGGACCCGAGGTCAAGGTGGTTTCCGCCTTTCAGAACGTCTCCTGGAATCACCTGATCGACCTGGACCATGCGATCGATTGCGACGTGCTGGTGTGCGGCGACGACAATGACGCGTGCGACACGGTCGTGGCGCTGATCGGCGAGATCGGAATGCGCGGTTTCCATGCCGGGCCGATCGTTAATTCCGCTGCGGCCGAGGCGCTGACCTCGCTGCTGATCTCGATCAACCGTCGGTACAAGAGTTCCGGATCGGGCATCCGCATCACCGCCGTTTGATCCCGCTGGCCGGCATGGGCCGTCCGTCCGTCCGTCGCAGGAGACATGCCTTGAGCAATGCTTTAAAGTTCACCGTCAACGGCAATCATTTCGTCCATGCAGGCGGGCTTTCCTCAATGGTGCCGTTCGCCAAGGAGGCCGACAGGCTTGGCTACGATTATCTTCGCTTGCTCGATCATGTCGTGGGGGTGGACGCGGAGAAACACGGCGGCATCGACAAGACGCCGTACACGGCACAGAGTGAACTCCTCGAGGTGTTCACGCTGATCGCCTACCTGTCGGCGATAACCGAGCGGCTGGGATACATGACCGGTGTGCTGGGCCTTCCAGCGCGGCAGACGGCGCTGGTGGCCAAGCAGGCGGCGCAGGTCGACATCCTGTGCGGTGGCCGCTTCGTGATGGGCGTGGGCATCGGCTACAACCCGGTCGAGTTCGAGGCGATGGAATTCAACTTCAAGGAACGCGCGCCGCGGATCGAGGAGCAGATCCACGTGCTGCGCCAGTTGTGGACCGGCGAGTCGGTGACGTTCGAGGGCCGCTGGCATCATCTGCGCGACGTGAACGTCAATCCGGCGCCGCCGGCCCGTTCAATACCGATCTGGATGGGCGGCGGCCGTACCGATGCACCGGTTCCGCCGCCAGCCGTGCTCAATCGTGTCGGTCGCCTTGCCGATGGGTTCATGCCGCTATTCCGCATCGACGATGCAACGGGCAAGCTGCCCGACGACCAGATCGCGGCGCTGGATGTCGTGCGCGCAGCGATGTCGGAGGCCCGGCGCGATCCCGCGACCCTCGGATTGGAGATCAGCTTGCATCCCCATGGCAAGGATCGGCACCAAGTGATGGCGGAGATCGACTATCTACGCTCGGTGGGTGTGACCAACGTCCATCTGCGCTTCCCGCCCGATCCACTCGAGGCGCAACTCGACTACATCCGCGACTTTGCCGAACTGCGCGACGCCTATGTGAAGGCGTCAGCCTGACATGGCCATCCTGCTCTCCCGGCGCGACGGCCATGTCCTTACGCTGACGCTCAACCAGCCGGACCGGCGCAACCCGATCTCCGATCCAGACATGATCGAGGCGGTCATCGCGGCGCTGCTGGAGGCGGACCGCGACGTATCCGTCCGCGCCGTCGTGCTCACCGGTGCGGGGAGCGCGTTCTCGTCAGGCGGCGACGTCAAGAAGATGGTGCCGGGTGGGGGGCTGCGTGATGCCCTGCCGGCGCAGACCCGGCGCAATTATCGCAACGGCATCCAGCGCCTGCCGCTGGTCTTTCAGGATCTGGAGGTGCCGGTGATCGCCGCGATCAACGGCGCGGCGATCGGCGCCGGATGCGATCTGGCGTGCATGTGCGACGTGCGCATCGCTGCGGACAGCGCGAAGTTCGCCGAGAGCTTCGTGAAGATGGGCATCGTGCCCGGCGATGGCGGGGCCTGGCTGCTGCAGCGGATCGTCGGCGTTTCCAAGGCGACGCACATGGCGCTGACGGGCGAGATGATCGACGCGCATGAGGCGCTCGCATGCGGCCTCGTGTCGAAAGTGGTGCCGGCCGACGCCTTGCAGGAGGCCGCGGCCGCCGTGGCACGGCAGATCGCGGACAACCCGCCGCATGCGGTGCGGATGACCAAGCGATTAATGCGCCAAGCGCAGCAGGCCAGCCTTTCCGCCGTGCTGGAGATGTCAGCGGCGATGCAGGCGCTTGCCCACGAAACGCGCGACCATGAGGAGGCGGTCCTAGCTTTCGGCGAGCGCCGTCCACCGGTCTTCGAGGGCCGGTGACATGGACGGACTGTGGCTGATCGTTCCTGCCAAGCCGTTTCGCGACGGCAAATCACGATTGTGCCTGCCGGCCTGGCAACGCGCGGCTCTGAACCGGGCCTTTCTTCACCATGTGCTGACCACCGCGGCTCAGGTTATCCCTCCCGAGCGCACCGTGGTGATCTCGCGCGATCCGGACGTGCTGAGCCAGGCGCGTCGACACGACGTTCGTGCGCTGCCCGAAGCGGCGGACAGCGATCTGAACGATGCCCTGGGTTGCGCGGCAACCTTTGCGGCGTCGAGGGGAGCTACACACATATTGTCGCTGTTCACCGACCTGCCGCAGCTGACGGTGGGCGATGTGCAGGCGCTCCTGGCCGCGGCATCATCGGATCGTGCGGTGGTGATCGCGGCGGACAAGGCGGGCGGCGGCACCAATGCGATGCTGATGCCGGCCTGCCTGTTCCCCTACAGCCATGGCGCCGGCAGCTTCTGGCGCCACCTGTCCACGACGCGGGAGGCCGGTCACGCCGTCGCGGTGCTGCGCCGCCCGGGACTGATGGCAGACGTGGATGAGCCGGGGCAGATGGAGGCGCTTCCTCGCAAGTTCGCGATGGTGCTGGAGCCCGGCAACGCCCGGATGCAAACGGAGGTGGTCAAATGACGGACATCGCGGCGCTGGAACGGCGGATCGCCCGGGTGGAGGCGCAGCAGGAGATCCGTGCGCTGGTGAGCACCTATTGCATGGCGTGCGACGATCGCGACCTGAATACGCTGACCGGGCTGTTCACGCCGGAAGGCACCTTTCAGAGCCGCAACGGCGCCACCGATGCGCATGGCCGCGACGCCATCCGCCGCCATTTCAGCAGCCGATATGCGGGCATGGGTGTCACCAATCACTGGACGCACGATCATCTGATCACGTTGGAGGACGACAACAGCGCAACCGGCATCGTCTTCTCCCATGTCGAAAGCAGTCTGCAGGGTACGGGGTTCCTCGGCGCCACCCGCTACCATGATCACTATGTCCGGCAAGACGGCCAATGGCGGTTCGGCAGCCGGCTGCTCGATTTCCTGTACTTCGCGCCTGCCGCCGAATATCCGGGTATCCTTTCGGAGCAGTTGCGCATGAAGGCGTTCGGTAGGAATGCCGCAGCAGACTACCCGGAGGGATTAGAAACGTGGCGTGCTTCGATGCCAAGATCGGACGACCCTGCGCTCAGAACAACAGAATGAGCATGCCGGGATAAGGAGCTTCGTCAAAGAAAGTGCACCGGCTGGTAATCGGGGCAGGGTACGGCGCGGACATGCCGCGTTCTCGCAAGCCAGCCAGTGGCTCTGTCAAAGCAAATGCACCCGTCGGTAACTCGGGGATTGTAAGGGCGCCGCATGCCCCGCCCGCGCAAGCCAGCCAGTCCGTTCCGCTACTTCAACTCCTCGCCGGAGGTGATCCGGCTGGTGGTGCTGATGTACGTCCGCTTTCCGCTCAGCCTGCGCAACGTGGAGGACCTGCTGTTCGAGCGTGGGATCGACATTTGCCACGAGACGGTGCGGCTGTGGTGGAACAGGTTTGGGCCGCTGTTTGCAGGCGAGGTGCGGAGGAAGAGGGTGAGCCACATGCGTGGCTTCCGCCACTGGCGCTGGCACCTGGACGAGATGTACGTGAAGCTGAATGGCGAGATGGTCTACCTCTGGCGAGCGGTAGATCACGAAGGCGAGGTGCTGGAGAGCTACGTTACCAAGACCAGGGACAAGGCAGCAGCTCTCACCTTCATGAAGAAGGCGCTGAAGCGCCACGGCTCACCAGAGGCGATCACCACGGACGGCCTGCGCTCCTACCGTGCAGCCATGAACGACCTCGGCAATGCGGAGAAGCAGGAGATCGGTCGCTGGACCAACAACCGGGTCGAGAACTCCCACCTGCCGTTCCGACGACGAGAGAGGGCGATGCTACGCTTCAGGCAGATGAAGACGCTGCAGAAGTTCGCTTCCGTGCACGCCAACGTCCACAACCACTTCAGCCTGGAGCGCCATCTCACCGACCGACAGACTTACCGCGAACGACGCTCCGCAGCTCTTGCGGAGTGGCAGGTGCTCGCCAGCTAGGCGACTAGCCTCAAAGCCCGACATCCATCCTGGGGAGAGCAGTTCGCGTTAGACTGACAGCACCGCTGTAGCTGATGAAAGCGGCGTAGCGGCTCACAAATTGCCCCCCGAAGCGGGTAGCCCCCGCACTCCCCGTGCCGCGTGTCGGGCACCTCGCCTTGTTTCGCAAGACCCCGGACGTCATGGAGAACTCATGATCTAGCGATATACGACCTGCGATCCGCCCGGGGTGCGGAACAGCAGCGTCATCAGGGCACAGTCAGGGATGGTGCGATCCATTAAAGCAGTGGCGGCAGACAAGGATCGGTCGGCTCGCTATGCGCTTCCCCAGTGGAAGTGGTGACTTTGGGTTGAGACGGACGCTGGTGGGGAGACGAGCGTGGAGCATGTAGATCGACGAGAACCTTGGATCGGCGGGCATCTCGCGCGCATGAAGGTGCAAGGATCTTGAACACGTCGACGAACGCGGTGACACCGCACACCATGACCGCAACAATCCAGGATGCGCCCATCGCCATTGGCGTAACCGGGCACCGGCTTGCCCGGCTCGCCAACATCGACCTGGCGCAATTGCAGGCGCGGATTGACGAGGTCTTGGCAGCGATGGCTGCGGCGTCGCCGGACAGTCGCTTCCGCCTCATCGGCAGCCTTGCCGAAGGGTCGGACATGATGACGGCCGATGCTGCGCTCGGCGCGGGCTGGCAGCTCGATACCGTGCTACCATTCGCCCGCGACGACTATGCGGACGATTTCGACCGTGCCGGCGCAGCGAGTCTACACGCCAGGCTTGATCGATCCACGAACGTGCTGGAACTGCCGGGTCGGCGCGACGAGCCGGGCGGCGAAGCCGCAGCGTACGAACGGGCCGGTCGCGTCGTACTCACCCAGAGCGACATCCTGCTCGCCATATGGGACGGCGAGCCGGCCCGCGGGCGCGGAGGTGCCGCCCAGATCGTGGCGGAGGCTGTTGCACAGGCAATCCCCGTGCTGGTCCTGCACCCCGATCCGTCGCAACCGCCGGTCCTGCTCTGGAGCGGACTGAACCAGCATGACACCGGGCCGGAAGCCGTCGATACCATCGCTCGGGGAAGCCTGGACGACCTGCCGTTGCTGATGACGCGCCTCGGCGCGTTGATCTCAACTCGTGGCAGCGAAGGAAGCCGCCGGGTCGTGCCCGAGGCGCCGCCGCTTTTCGCGGTGGCTTATCCGCTTCTCCTCGCATTCACGGGCGTTCGGCGCTTCCGGCTTGCTGACCTTCGCCGGCCGTGCCCGGCCGCGCGAGTGCCGGGCGGAGCGCCTGGCCGCTCGATGGCCGCGCGGATCGATGCCCAGCTCTGGCCTCGGTTCGACGCGGCAGATTGCGAGGCGAGTCTGGCCGCACAACTGTTCCGCAGCGCGTTCGTCAGCAGCTTCGCACTGGCTGCGCTTGCGGTCACATTGGCTCTGCTCGGCCTGATCGTGCCGGTTGGGGTGAAACCGCTCCTCGCCGCAGGCGAGTTCGCATCGATCGCAATGATCCTTCTCATTACAAGTTGGGGATCGCGGGCGGGCTGGCATGGGCGATGGCTCGATCAGCGCGCCCTTGCCGAAGAGCTTCGCTGTTTAGCGGTGTCGGCTGCGCTCGGTGACCTGTTCCTGCGTGGCGTGCAGGGGCAGGGGGCAGACACTGCCGGACGCGAACGGCGCGTCATCGCGCGAAGGCTCGCACTTCCATCTGCCAGAATCGATGCAACCTACCTCGCGGACGCCCATGCCAGCCTCGCCGCTCTGCTCGACAATCAGATCGGCTACGTACGGCGAGAGGCCGGGCGGATGCACCGGCTGGAGCACCGGCTGCATCGCCTCGGCGGCGCCCTGTTCGCGATCACCGCTCTGGTCTGCGCGGGCGTACTGGGCATCGAGGTATTCTGGACGTTTTCGCATGCGCCGGGGGCGGAGCATAGCCTTCCGCTCGGCGTGACAGTGGTCAGCGCCTCGCTACCTGCAATTGGCGCAGCCATTTACGGCATCCGCATGCAGGGTGACTTTGCAGGCGCAGCAGAGCGCAACGCGGCTTTGGCAACACAGTTGGCTGAATTGCGACGGATCGTCACGGATGAGGCTCCGGGGTTCGATGGTTTACGCCGCCTGATCCGGCGAACAGCTGAACTCCTGACAGCGGATGTTTCCCAGTGGGTTCGCGCCACGCGGGCGCGGCCACTGACCCTTCCGGGTTAAGCGCTCCAGCTGGCCACCGCGGACGTCGCCTCTCGTAAGACATAGGGGCTTCCAGACGAGCTGACTGGGCGGGAATGGCTCAGAATGAACACGATTTTGCCGCGGCTCAGATGAATGGATGACCGGAGTTGGGAGACGCTTCAACCAAGCTGAACATCTGAAAGTGGGTCATTGCGAACGCGAAATGCCAGTTCGTTAACGCCCCAATAGCCGACGCTCGCCAGCGCCCGTCTTTGGCGGTAGCATCAGCGATATTAGGGTTTGGGAGAGGCCGTGATCAGGAGCTTCCGGTCAATAAAGGGAGAACCGCGCCTGTTCGCGGGGATTGCCCTTACGCAGTTGCTCGTCGTGATCGCCGGGTTCGGTTTGGAACCCATGCGCGGACGCACAAATTACGGCGCGTTGCCACTCGAAGTCTACCTGCATGCCACCATCGGCTTGGCCTGGTGCGTTTTGGCGGTCATCCAGCCATGGCTGATTGGCATGCGACAGCGCGAGCTTCACCGAACGTTTGGTTGGATCGGCGCGTTTATCGCCGTCGCGCTGGTAACAACCGGGATCTGGACAACCTTCGACTCGATCGTCGGTGGCCGCCAGTCAGAACCCGCCTTTACGATCGTAGCAAACATCGGCGGCTTGATCCCGTTTGCCCTCTTGGTGATGTTGGCAATCCGTGTACGGCGGCGCAGCGACTGGCATCGTCGGCTTCTGGCGTGCGCCACGATCATCGCCGTCGCTCCCGCTTGGGCCCGGATCGTGCCGATGGAACAGCTTGGGCCGATCGGTCTGCTGCTGATGGAGGCGGGAATGCTCGCGCCGGTCGCCTGGAGCGCAGTCCACGAACGATGGACCCAGGGGAGAATCCATCCGGCCTGGTACTGGGGTGCGGCTGCAATCCTCTCGCCGCTGTTCATGGTGCCGGTCGCCTTAGTGCCGGGGTTTGCAACCTGGGCGGGCGGGCTTGCCCCCGCCGTGAAACCTTGACGGTCGACCGTCTTAAGGGGTCCTCCCACGTTGGCCTGAGGACCGACCATATGGACGATCCGGCGCATCTTGATTGAGGGCCTTGTCGGGGGTGCTTGGGGGTGGTGCTTCGCTCTAGTGGGCATGTTGGACCGCTAGCAGGGGCTACGATTTGTAACCCTAATGACCGTTTTCCTCACAGCGGCGGTCGTTCGAACGTCAATTTACGGTTGCCGAAAGCTGTCGTCACCGGACATGAACGAACGTCTGAACCTTGGTGGCCGCAAACTGCGTACGACTGGCCGGAAGTGGGTCTGTGCGGTAACGCAACCACGGACTTGTAAGCCTATCCCTCATAGTTTCGCTCGCCCGCTTCTTAATATTGGCTACAATCTCGAGTAAACCTGTCATAGATAAGCAAAATATTATAGTATTTGTCAAAGGTTCGTATCGTTTATAACAGTTTGAACGATGTCGATGATCATGACTTGATAAGCGTATCCACGTTTTGCACTGCTACAGCCCATCTATATACCGCGTCGGCTACATACACGCGGAATTGCAGAGCCTTAACATAGACGTTTCTCGGATTGCCCAGGCAAAACTGAGCGCCACCGAGTATCTTCTCTCGAATTTTAGATTCTTCTTTCGATCCGAAATTGCCATAGGCAAGCTTGACGGATGCCTCGGGCTGCAGTTGAACCATACACGTCACTGCCCTGAAGTATCGAAGATCGCTCGGTGCACGTACACGGTTCCTTTTCGCCTCCCGAGCTTCATAACGCTTAATTACCGCAGGATCAGTCGTCTGCGAGCGGCTCAAGATTAGGTTTGGGGCAAATCTCACAAGTACCTCAGTGATAAGGGCTCCCCGCTGATACATAGAGCGACCTAGTTCTGGTGGAGCTATCGAGAGAAGGTTGCCGCTTACTGAGCACGTTATATTGTTTCGGACAATCCAGTCTTGAGCATACACCTGCGATGGAGAGCTTGGCGCTCCATCGACGGCTATTTTGATTTGTCTTATATCGTCGTTCATGGCGCATCTAGCCACGTCACGGGCGTAGGAGTAGGTAAATGCCACATCGATTGGACCGTCGCCACCGTCTTGCGTTCGCGTACGTCCACTGCCAGTTATGACGCCCGGAACCTCGCTTAGATCATCCCGCTTGCCTGTGACCACGATGGCGCCGGAATCATAGTCTGACTTCTCATGAACACCGCTTCGAGGCACAGCTTGATGCTCATACCCGACAAGTGATGCACCAAGAGCTAAGCTACTGATTGCCAGCATCATCGGGTAGGACAGGGGCATGCGACACGCCTTCCTCTTTGGCTCTTCGCGGTTGGAATCAGCAGGTAGAAAGGCCTCGACGCTGCCGATGTCAAGCAACCGCCCTCCAATAGGGCCATGACCCAAAGCAACTTACAACCTAGCTCTGTCGAGTTCACGCGGCCCGTTGTTGCCGCGAGTATCTTAGCTGCCGGCGAAGCCTTAAAAGACGATTTTCACCAAGGAAACTTTCTGCTTCGATCTTAGCTGGCCCACCAATGTTGAGCGAGTGGATCGATGGTGGGCTGCCTTCGCTGTTGGACTGCGCCGGCGGACTGGCGTGCGGGAATTGCGGCGTTGGGGGAGGGTTCGCGTGCGGAGTTGGGAAGAGGGATCAGTTCACGCAAAATGTAGGTTAAAATCATCGTTGACTGAGACGGCATAAAGCGATCTAAGTTAGATGGCAGAGGCACCGCGCGAGGGCAGCTTCGAGAGATGCTAGTCTTGATCCCGCCTGAGGATGAAACATGACCACTTTTGCGACAGCTTTGTGAAACGCGGCGACTTCGATTTTGACTTTAGGGATGATACCCTGCCGGGCGCCGCTCGTTTACAAGGTTGGTACCAGCCAGAAACCATCATGCAAATAACAGAGATCTTGCAGCGCCATCCTCACCTGAGCGCTCTTACAATCAAAGTAAACGCCGCGGAGCGAGCTTGGAGGCGTCTGAATCATCCTGAAGGACCGATAGTGGTTGAGCCGTTTGACGTTGGCTAATCATATCTGGTTTCAACGTTGGCTGCGTGAACGCCGAGAGAAGCCCAGAGTATTTTCACTGGCTTGGTGAAATCAGCAACTCATAGCCATACCCCGGAGAACGCGCTGATGGGATGTCGCGCTGGTACCTCGGCCAGTACAACTAGAACTACATCTAAGTAGGACAGGGACCGTGTCATTTCGGTCACACGCGTCTGCAAATTTCAGGCTCGCTTGCTCCGTCGCTTTACACCGCCACCTTGGCCCTGCACGTTGTTGAAATTCCATGGAATGCCGCGTGTGCGGCGCCGCGGACGACAGCCTTTGGAGGGATTGCCGCTAGAAGAGTGGGGTTCGCTCGAAGCGAAAAAAGGGTTTGGTATGGTTTCGACATTGGATTTTGCCCGTCGTTCACTGCGGCTGGGTTCGGCTTTGCCAGCGATCGCACTCCTGGGCGCTGGTTGCGGAACAATGGCCTTCGCCTCGCCTGCTTACGCTCAGGATTACACCAACGTGACCGCTGCAGGTCGCGTTACGGATACCGCAGGCAAAGCGTTGGTCGGCGCGCGGGTCCAGATGCGGTCGAATGATCAGGGCTTCACCCGCGATGCTGAAGTCGGAAGCGACGGCTCCTATCGTGTACCGCAGCTGCCGCCTGGGACCTACACCTTCACGATTTCCGCCGATGGCTACGATACCTTCGTGGATGATAATGTTGCCATTAGTCAGAGTCAGTCCGGTAACAGCTTCCGCCTTGCGGCCGTTGGAGCTGCAGCGCCTGCCGCCGAGGGCGGCGACATTGTCGTGACGGGCGCTCGCGTGCAAATCGCTGACTTCGATCGCACCACCACCGGCGCTGTCATCAACGTTGGAGAGCTGCAAGCCCGGGTTCCAGTAGCGCGCTCGCTGCGCGACGTGATCCTGCTTGCACCGGGCACAACCCAGGGATCGTCTGGACAAAACGCTGCATTTGCCAACCAGACGGGGATCAGCGGATCGTCTTTCACGGAAAACGCATACTACGTAAATGGCTTGAATATCACGGAATTCCGCCAGGGGTTTGCGCCGGTAACGGTGCCGTTTGACTTTTACGATACCGTCGAAGTCAAGACCGGAGGGTTCCAAGCCGAATTTGGTCGATCGACCGGCGGTGTGGTCAACGCCACGACCAAGCGCGGCAGCAATGAATTCCACGGCAGCGTCTTGTTTAACTGGGAGCCAAACTCGCTAACAGACGACGCGCCAAACACCTACCTAGCTGATAACGACGGCGACTACTCCAATCGCACTGACACCGTTTTTCAGCTGAGCGGGCCAATCATCAAGGACCGGTTATTTTTCTATGGCCTGTATAACGCTCGCGATGTCATTTCACGAAATGGCACAACGGGTGCGGCAGCTGCAGATGGCACGCTGACTCCCGGCAACAATAGGAACACGCAGCAGCGTACGACTAGCCCCTTTTGGGGAGGTAAGCTCGACGCCATTCTTTTTGAGGGTCATCGGCTTGAGGGTACGTATTTCAATACTACCCAGACCACAAATACCTATCAAACGATCTACAATTCCGATACTAACGAGCGCGGCCTTTTTACTGGGGGGTCTAATGTTCGTTCAGGCGGCGAGAATTACGTCGGCAGGTATACTGGTACGTTCGCGCCATGGCTTACCCTATCGGCGGCGTACGGCGTAAATAAGAATCGTGGTGGATCGTTGCCACTTGATACAACTAATCCGAACGTTATCGATCAGCGGAGCGGAACGTCAGCGTCTATCGGCAATCCGTCCAACAGCATCACCACCAATGATGATAAGCGCGAGTTCTACCGCGGTGATGTCGATCTCTATTTCAAGCTGCTCGGTTCTCACCACATTCGGGCCGGTTATGATCGTGAGAATCTCACTGCGACGCAGATCTCTACTTCCATTGGCGGTGGATCAATCAACTACTTCCAAGTTAGAACTGCGAATGATCGCACGGGACTGCCAATTGGCACGCAATATTTAACCTCGCGCTTTTTTGAAAACGGGGGGTCGTTTGGAACAAACAACGAGGCGTTCTATATCCAGGATAGCTGGTCGATCTTCCAGGACAGAATATCGTTGCAACTTGGCATTCGTAACGACCGCTTTACGAACAAGGATGCAAACGGGGATCCGTTCTACAAGTCTGGCGACCAGTGGGGTCCGCGGCTTGGATTTACGGCTGACCCGTTTGGCGACGGCCGTAACAAAGTCTTTGGATCGTTCGGCCGATACTTCGTTCCTATCGCCGCTAACACCAACATTCGAGGTGCAGGGCGCGAACTCGATTATTCCCGCTTCAATGTTCTGGATGGCGTAAACGCCAATGGGTCACCTATCGTTGGTGCGCCTATCCTGACCGTGTCGAACTCCCGCCCATGTCCTGATACCGGTATTGCAAACTGCACTGTGACCAGCAATGGTGAGGTCACCGATCCTACAGCGTTTATTGCGCAAGGTCTAAAGCCTCAGTCTCTTGATGAGTACATCGTTGGTTTCGAACGCCGCATTGGTCAGCGCCTCCGGGTAGGCTTGAACTTCACCTATCGTAAGCTGGGTCAGGTTCTCGAGGACGTGGCGATCGATCAGGCTGCGATCGCGTACTGCACCGCGCAAGGCTTCACCTCCGATGCCTGTGGCGAAATTTATTCTGGGTTCTCGCAGTACGTGCTCGTCAATCCCGGTGAAGATGCCTCGATACAGTTGCTTGGCCTTCCCGACGGCACGACGCCCGTCGTCGACTTTACGGCTCAGCAATTGGGTTACCCGAAGGCCCGTAGAACCTACAAGGCGGTGGACGTGACGTTCAATCGCGAGTTCGACGGCGTTTGGAGCGTGCAAGGATCGTATACGTGGTCAAGCTTGAAAGGTAACTACGAGGGCGGCGCGAAATCTGATGTTGGCCAGGCGGATACCGGCGCAACGCAGGATTTCGATCAGCCTGGCCTGACGCTGGGATCATATGGA
This sequence comes from Sphingomonas longa, assembly GCF_016892685.1. NCBI lineage: Bacteria > Pseudomonadati > Pseudomonadota > Alphaproteobacteria > Sphingomonadales > Sphingomonadaceae > Sphingomonas > Sphingomonas longa. Next base: position 20,427 of record NZ_JAFEMC010000005.1, on the reverse strand, counting down.
TACCTCCCGGGCCATCGCCGGCATTCGTTCAAGCTTTTCGGCAGCTATCAGCTCAACGATGTCGTTACGCTTGGTGCTAACGGGCTCCTTCAATCGCCGAAGAAGTTTGGCTGTATCGGCGTCGTCCCCACCAGTGTCGATCCCTTTGCGGCCCAGTACCAGGCAGCCGGCAACTTTTGCCAAGGTGTGGCGACGCAACGTGGTAAGTCATTTGAAAGCGACTGGCGTAAGGAGCTGAACCTCACCGTTTCGGTCCGGGTTCCTGCTGATTTCGATGCCAGTATTCGGTTCGACGTATTCAACGTGTTTAATACGAAGTCGGCGCTCGACTTCGACGAGTTTGGCGATTTGGACAGCGGCGACGTCAATCCCAATTACCGCTCGCCGTTGGTGTACCAGCAGCCGCGCTCTGCCCGTATCCAGTTCCGCGTTGGCTTCTAAAATCAGGGCTGTAGATCAAGGGGTCGGTTCAACCGGCCCCTTTTTTTTGTGATCGATAATGATGCTCCCAATCGGATTGATTATAGAGCGGCTACAAAAGGCTCTTTCGGAAGGGAATCGGAAACAGGTCAATGCGACTGCCACTATTCTCATCAGGCGGAATGCTGACCTCGGGAGCAGCTGGCAAACAATAGCCAACGTTCTGTCGACTAACGGCGAGCATCGTCTTGCCGTAGAGGCTGGCAACCTGGCGTTACGCTCGTCACAGCGCGACCCTAAAGCTATTTATCAGCAGGCAATTTTGTTGGCTCGCGCGGGAGCCGTCGCCGAGGCACGTCGTTTGCTGATCGCCGTGCCTGATAACGTGCCGTCTCCGGGGGCCTATGCGTATACTCGCGGCACTTTCGCACTGAACCTCGGCGATCTTGATGAGGCTCGTCATTACCTGCTGGTTGCCACGTCGTCCGATCCGCTTTCAGGGCAAGCTTGGCTGGCTTTGGCTATGGTCGCACGTAAAGGCGACCGAGACATCCTCATGTTGTTAGAGCAAAGCAGAAGCGCGATGGCGCGAGCGTCGAAGCGAGAGCGTGCACAGTACCTCTACGGGCTCGGCAAGCTGCTGTGTGACGCCGGTGACCATGATGCTGCCTTCGCCGTCATCGCCGCTGCATCGGCCGACTGGCGCAGCCAGATCAATCCAGACCGATCTGCTGATTCACGATCGGCTGAAAGCGCAGTGGAGGGGTACACCCGAGCGTCATTCGACGGGGACCGTCGGTCATCCAGCGATACGTCACGGCCGATCCTCGTCACCGGATCGCCTCGTGCCGGAACAACACTCATCGAGCAAATTCTTGCAAGCCACACTAGCGTTGCAGGGGGCGGGGAACTCGAAATCTTTCGCCGCCTATTCAATGAAATTGGCGGGAGCTCGGTTCCTCCATCATTACAATTGTCCGAGAAGGATATTCGTTTGGGCCTTGCCGAGCAGTACCTTCATCTGCTCGCGCAGCGGTTCGGAGAGCACGGACGCGTAGTCGACAAGAGCCTTGATGCAAGTCGTTACCTAGGCGCGTTCGCTACGTGCCTGCCCGATGCTCCGCTCATATGGATCACCCGCAACTCTCTGGATCAGGCATGGTCGTGCTTCAAGCATTTTTTCTTGCGCGGCGCCAACTGGTCATATGATCTGGCTGACATAGCCCATCATTTTAGGCTGGAGGAATCGCTTCTACAAAAATGGCAGGACCTGCTTGGGAGTAGATTGTTGCACGTTCAGTACGAGCGGCTCGTTCACGATCCAGAAGCGGAGATCAGGAAAATCTTGGCCCATTGTCACTTGGACGTCGAGCCGGGTGTTTTCTCGCCGCATCTGACACGACGCGCTGTCACGACGGCAAGTGCGGTACAGGTGCGACAACCGATTTCTGCCTCGTCGGTGGGCTCTTCCGCTCCATACAGGCAGCATTTGAGTCCATTCGTCAGCGCATACGACTAGGACAGCCATCTGATTGACCACCTTCCCGCTGGCGAACTCAAGCCCCTCCTTCTTGGCCTCAAGAGCTGCTTGTCACCCAAGTGGGAAAGGGTGGCAGCTTAAGCAGCCGAGTACATATACAGAGGCTCAAACCACGGCATGAACAAACTTCCGGAGCTGGAATCCCAGAACCGCCTGCTCAATGACCGTTTCTGGGTCTCATCGCTGCTGCGGATCTCCCGCATTGCTATCCAAACTGCAGGCGGGCCGGCGGCTGCTTCGAGCTTCCAAAAGCCGCCTCTCCCTCAGCGTTCCAAGTCCAGGCCAGCTGCACCACCAATCAACTAGCGACGTCGGCCGAAGTCAGCAGGATCGGCGGCTCGCCGCCTAGGCGGCTAACGAATTCACGAAGCGCGATCCTGTGAATGTCGCTCTCGAATTCGATGAATGTCTCGATGGCGGTTTCACGGTCCATTGCGTCCCGCGAAGGATCGAGGAGCTCGACAAGCGCCTCGCTCGTGATCAGCAACTCGACGGGTCCCATCTCAGTATGGCCGGTGAAGCCAATGCTTTCCCGCTCGTCGACCCACTCCCATTCGCCCGGTTCAAACCAGACACTTGGCCGCGCCACGCCTCAAGCCTCCGTCTGCTTAGTGGGCAAGAGCTGGGCGATCAGGTCAACACCCTCTCCCACGAAGGTGCTGTGAGCGGCGCCATCGATGAAGATGGGCCTTTCGGGCGTGAGCGTAGCATTCACTCGGTGCTGTGGATCCAGCTCTAGCCAGACGCGGACCGCGCCTTCCAGGCTGGTCACGTCGGCGACGTCAGTTTCACCGCGCGGCACGTTCTCGAGTGCTGCACTCATGCGCCAGTCGATCTCCGGCGTCTTGGAGGCTTCGTTCCAGGTAGCTTCAGTCATGAGTTTCTCGCTGCGCTGTTGGGCAAAGGCGGAAGACCTAGTGCCCGAGCGGTCTCGTGCCGTCGAGCGGATAGGCGCTTCTGCCGTGAACAGCCTGTTGATTGGCTTAGTTACCTTCTACCTTGCCGCCCTCTAGGCGGCCCCGGCCTTGACTGCGATCTCGTGCTCGAAGCGGTCGAGGAACTCCTCACGACCGACCTGACCCATGTCGACAGCCTTGGCACCGCCTGCAGCGATGATGTTTACATCCGTGATCCCAATGACGCCGAGGATCATGCGCAGGTACTGGGTAGCGATATCCCGATCCTGGATCGGCGAGCTTTCGGTGTACACGCCGCCTGAGGCCATCAGCACAGTCGCCTTTTTGCCGAGGACCAGGCCGTTGCCATCGAGCCCCAGGGTCAGCCCTTTGCGAACGATGTGGTCGATCCACGCCTTCAAAGCAGCCGGAACGTTGTAGTTATAGACAGGCGTGGCGATCACCAGATGATCAGCCTCAAGCACCTCAGCGACCAACTCGTCCGACAGGCGAAGCCTGTCGCGCATTTCGGGAGAGTGCTGTTCCACAGGCGTGAAGTACGCCTGAAGCCAGGGCGCGGTCACGAACGGCAGGTCGGTCGTCATCAGATTGCGTTCAAGGATCTTGCCACCCGGGTGGGCGGATTGCCACTCAGCCACAAAGCGCCGGGTTAGATTGCGCGAGATCGAGTACTCGCCGCGAGGACTTGTTTCGACAACAAGAAGCTTGGGCACGATGGTGTCCTTTCAGGAATGGGTAAGTTGAAGCGAAAGCCGGAAGTCGGCTTTGCGGTGGCGTGGTCGTGGGAGCGAACGGAAGGCGGGATCACCTTCCGCAGCGCCAACGGCAACATCAGCGACAGCAGGTGTTCTTTGGGTGGAGGCTGGGAGCACGAGGTCGTTCTGCGCCCTCGACAGCAGCGGCGGGAGAGATAAAGAAGCGATAGCTTCTATCGGTTTGGATGATGGATGATCGGCAACCTGACGCTTGACCAGCTTCGTGTGCTGGTGACGATTGCCGAGACGGGCAGCTTCTCGGCTACGGGGCGCAAGCTTCAACGTGCCCAGTCTGCGATCAGCCAGGCGGTGGCAAACCTCGAAGCAGTCCAGGGCGTCACGCTCTTTGACCGTAGCGGCCATCGACCAAAGCTAAGCGATATCGGCCTTGCGCTGGTCAGGCAGGCTCGTGTGGTTCTTTCAAGCGCTGAGCAGTTCGAGGCACTCGCCGCGGGAACCCGCGAGGGACTGGAGCCGGAGCTCACAGTCGCGATTGATCCGCTAGTTCCGACTACTGCCTTCATCGACAGCCTGCACGCGCTTCGGTCGACCTTTCCCCATTTGCCGGTGAGCTTTTCCACCGAGGGGCTGCGTGGCGCCGAGCGGCGCCTGCGTAACGGCGACGCTGCGCTGGCGTTCTGCGTGCTGCTGCCCGCCGTTCCCGAAGACGTTGCGGCATTGCCATTGTTCGGCCTCAACATGATTCCCGTCGTCGCGACGTCGCACCCTCTGGGGCAGGCACAGGGACCAGTCTCCCGTGGCGATCTCGACACCCATGTGCAGCTGGTCCTGTCGGATGCTACGGTGCCGGATGGCCCCAGCTACGGCGTGCTCAGCTCTCAGACCTGGCGTTTCGTGGAGCTCGGCCGGCGGATGGACTTTTTGCGGGCTGGGTTTGGCTGGTGTCGCATGCCCGAGGAGCTCGTATCACCGCTGCTTACCGCGGGAGAGCTGGTCCAGCTGTCGATCGAAGACGACGTCGCGCCGCCAGGCGGGCTCATGATCTACGCAGCTCACATGCGTAGCCGGCCGCTAGGCCGCGCGGGGGCATGGCTGCTCGACGATCTGAGGAGCAGGTCCAGGCACACCACCTGACACGCCGTATCGCGCCACCGGAGACGATAAGCGAACTTTGCAGATGCTCAGATGAACGGGCGTCCGTTTTCGAGCACCGCAGAGATGCCGTTGAAGGTCCGGTATTGGGTCTTGAGTAAGCGAGCTCAGAAGCGTTGGGAGCAGCACTCATATAAGGTGCCGGTTCGCTCTAGTCGCTAGCTGGCAGGGCGCCTATGCTGCTGTCACGGCCAAGAGCACCCCCGAGTGGAACCCGGCAATCACCTACCTGGATGAAAATCGGGAATGTTGAAGGCCGACGAAGTGGCCCCAATCGCATTGACGATAACAAACTGCGACCTAGAACAGTGAGTGAACGGGTTGGTCTGCTTGCCCGGTTAGGAGCGGTCGGTCCGGGTCATGGCAGTACTGAGTGGTGATGCCGCCGGGGCTCTCGAGTCCTTTCTCACTCTGCGCCGCTTCTGGTCCGAGAAGCGGCACGCCATCGGCGGGCTCGCTGCCATGGCCGGCTTCGACTTCCAATTGGCGAGCGCACTGCACGTCATCGTGCGACAGGAGGCTGGGGGACAGGGCGGCGCGGCGTTCATCGAGGTGCTCTCCGACATCGTGGAGAGCTCCGACGGCTTCCTGATCACGCAGGCGAAGCGGACCCTTTCCAGTTCGGCGTTTCGATCGGCGCTCGACGAGCTTTGGGGTGTGCACCTGCTCGCGAAGGAGCGGACACCGGACCTGCTGCCGCTGCTCCGCTACCGGGTTCAGGCCGCCACGCGGACGCTCGGCGACTGGACCGGAAGTCTCGCGCGCTGGAGCCCGGAAGGAGCGGACGGCGACGCGCTGGCCGTGTTCCGCGAGCGGGTCGACATCGCGGTCACTCCCTCTCCGCGGCTCGAGGCGGCAAAGATCCTCATCGAGGAGTTCAGGGATGCCGATCCTCTCGAGAGGCTCGACAGGGCAATGTCGCGCTTCCTCGCCGCATCGGGCGGCGTTCTTGATCAGGTCGTGGACGAGTTCCGCGCCGAGCTCCGCGCGCTCCGGTTGGCGGCGGCGACCGTGGAGCGGCGCTTCGGCCTGTGGAGCAGCGAGGAAAGGGCGCCCGACCAAGTCGTCTGCGAGAACGACGACAGGCGGGCGGTCCGGATTGGGGAACGTCTGTCCGTGTCCGATCTTCGCGAAGGCAGGCTGGCCAAGCGCGCGGTCTATGATCGCATCGAGCGCGCCTGCGAAGAGCGGCTAGCGGGCGAACGCCCGCTCTACAAGCTGCCCGTGTTCTGGATCTCCGGCCGGTCGGGGTGCGGAAAGAGCGCCGCGCTTCTGCATGTGGCGGCAAGGCTGCATGCGCAGAACCCCGACCGGCTGGTGCTCTGGGTCGGCCACCGCCCCGAGCTGCTCGGGCCGGCCGTGCGGTGGGCTGGCCGGATGGCGGCGGAGGGGCGCGCCGTCGTCTTGGTGCTCGACGATCCCTTCACGGCCGAGCGGCAGTCCGAGTTTATCAAGTCGGTCACCGATGCGCAGGCAGAATGGGAGAGCATCTGCGTCGGTGCCGGGGAGACGGCTCGGTCACCGCTCCTCCTCTGCTGCGGGCCGAACGAGCAGCGGGCGTCCGCCGAGGAGGCCTGCGGGGGTCAGCTTGACTTCGACGGCTTCGACATGCCGAACGAGACGGACGCCGACTTTCTCGAACTCGCCGAATGGTATCGCCTTCGGACCGGGAGGTCGGTTGAGCCGATGGAGGGCAACGTCCTCCTCGTCCAGCAGCTGTTCGAGTGGACCAAGGGCAGCATCGCCGAGTTCGCCAGGCGCTTTCGGGATCGGATCAGATCCTTCGACGACAGCCGCCAGGACGGCCCGGTCCTCGACGCGATCGCCAGCATCCTGGCGCTCAACCGGCTCTACGTCGACTATCCCATGTCGGAGCTGCTCCGCAGTCAGCATGAGCATCCGACGCTGGAGAGTGCGCTGATACGGCTGCAGGAGCTGGAGTCGCATTTTCAATTCACGGCGCAGTCGTCGAGTGGCATAAGGTTGACCCATCCGCATCTCGCCGACGCGATCTACCGGGAGTGGTTCGGGCGGATCACGGACCGGCCATGGCGCAAGCGGCATCTCGCCGCATCGCTGGCGGCCGACCTCGTGAACGACGAACGACCACCGGAGGTACGGTACGCCCCCTTTTGGGCGATAAGTCGGCTCGCTCGCGAACGCGACCGGGGAGGGCGCGAGACCGACCCGGCGCTGCGCGCGCGCATCGATCTCATCCGACCGGAGCTGCGGGAGGTGCTCTCCTCGATCTACGCGAACGGAGTCGCGGACGGACTGCACCCCATCGAGGACCTTCCGGTCTGGCTGGCTCTCGATCGCCTTCTCGACCTTCGGCTGAACCCGTCACCCGCGGATCTCTTGGTGACCGCCATCGACGAGGTACAGGAGCCGGTCAGAGGACTCCGGCTGTCCTGCCATTTCCTTTTGGCCGAAGAGGGTCCTTTCCGTGACCGCGCGGTCGCCTCGGTCTCCGGCTGTCTGCGGCGGCTCGCGGGCTGGGGAGATCCCCTGCCGTGGCACGACTGGGCGCCGCTGGCGATGGACTACGTGTCGAGGGAGGGCGGCGAGGCCCTGCTCGACGAGATCGCCGCTCTGTCGCGCGACGCCCCGCAGCTGAGGGGAATGTCGCGCCTGATGAACGGCCTCGCTCAGGGCGAGACGTCCAAACGGGTGAGGGGCATCGTCGTCGACTGGCTGCAGCGGACGCCCGATGACGAGTTTGGCTGGGGCTCGATCCTATCGAACCTGATCGACGGACACGGGCACTGCGCGGAGACGGACGTGCTGTCGCAGCGTCTGCTGGCTGCAGGACGGGACCGGGGGTCGTGGCCGCGGGTCTGGGCGGCGCTGATCGATACGGGGAGGGGGCAGCCAGCCGCCCTGCGGAGGCAGGGCATGCGCTGGCTCGGTCTCACCGAGGGGAGCAGCCTCTTGGCGGGTCCGGAGACACCCGGCTGGGACATGATCTGGCGTCGTCTGCTCGATCAGGCGATCCACGGCGGGGACCTAGAGGTCGGTCTTCTGCTTGGGGTCGGGCGCGACTGGGTCGAGGCGTCCGACGTGGGGGACGAGCGCTGGACGAGGGTCTGGCCCGACGTATTCGAGCACGCCGACCCGCGGGAGCGCGGTGAACTGCTGGCCCTAGCCGTCCGTCGCCTGCGGTCTGCGCCCGTCGAGCTCAAAGGGTGGTCCCATGTCTGGGGCCCGGCCATCCAGGAGGCCCGTCGGAGTGCCGACCGCGACGCGGTTGCGGATCTGGAGGGTATCGGCCGGGAGTGGCTCGCCACGGCGGACCCGGAGCATCTCGGCTGGGCCTTCGTCTTCGAGGGTCTGCTGCTCGCGACCGAGTCCGCTGAGCGGCTAACGGCGCTGCGGTTCGGGGCTGAGTGGCTGGAGAGCTCGTCGGGCGGGCATCGAAGCTGGGCGCACGTCTGGCTCGCGCTGGCCAAAGCGGCTCCCGATGAGACGAGGAACGCCATCGAGGCGCAGGGTCTGACGTGGTTGCGCAGGACGCCGGGCGAGCATGTCGGCTGGTCCCGCGTGGCCGGCTACCTGCTCGAGGACGGATCATCCGGCGCGATCTCAACGGCGCGTGCACTCTCTACCACCTGGCTGCTTCGCCACGACGACCATCCCGGATGGCTGCCGGTGATCCCGTCATGGATCGCGTCGGATCCCGGGCCGGGCGAGCTGGAGGCGTTCCAGGCTCACTGTTCGAAGCGGCTGTCCGGTTTGGACCTCGATGACGATGCATGGTTCCGCGTCTGGCAGGGCGCTCGCCGCGCGCGGCTCCCGACGAAGATCCTCACCCGTTTGGCGCTCGACTTCCTGACGTCCGGCCGTGGCGTGGAGCGCCGTCGTGCCGCCCTCTGCTCTTATGCGCTGGGCCTCCGCGCGGAGACGGCTGTCGCTGCGGCGCTGGTCGACCAGGGCATGTCGCTGATCCGCTCGGATGCCCTCGGAAGATCCTGGCCGTCGCTGTGGGAGGGCCTTGCCAAGCACGAGTCGCCGTCCGGCTGGGCGGAACTGCTGGACGCCGCGTCGGCATGGCTCCTTACGTCGGGACCGTCGCACGATCGATGGGACCGCGTCCTGCTGAGGGCGCGAGCCATCGACAAGCGCTTCGCACGGCGCCCGGGCATCGCCGCGGGGATGACGATCTGGCTGCGCGCCAATGGTGGCGCCGAGCGGTGGATGAAGGTCTGGAGCATTCATCCCGAAGGAGAGGCTCTTCTCGACGATCGGACGCTGCGTGACCCGGCCGTCGCCGCCGTGCTGAAGCCGCATGACAACGGAGCGTGGGTGCATCTCTGCGCGGCGCTGCTCCTGAGGCTGGACGGCGCCGCGCGCGATCAGGCGCTGGGCTGCGCGCGCTCCTGGCTGGAGGGGCCCGCCGAGCGATACGGATTCGGCCTGCTCTGGCGCTCTGCCTTCGACGTCGAGACGGACGACGCCCACATCGCCCGGCTCATCGAACTGGGCCTCGAGGCCTTGCCGCTGATCGAGCCCAAGAGATGGTACCTCGTCTTCTCGGCGCTCCTGCGGGTGGCACCCAAGAGATTTGGGACGCACGATGTGATCGCTTCCGTGGACGCGTGGCTTGGCTCCGAAGCGGGCGGGGGAAAGGGTTGGCTGCGCGTTATGAAGTGGCGCGAACTCGTCGATCCTTCTCCCTGGACCGAAGCGGCGATCGTCGCGAGGGCACATCGGTGGCTATCGCAGACGGACTTCTCGGATCGAAACTGGAGCCTGATCTGGCGTTCCGCGATCCGTGCCAAGGGGGGCAGGGACACGATCGGCCTTCGTCGCCTGGGTGAGCGCTGGTTGGACGAGGCGGCGTTCACGATGCCGGGATGGCCGTATGTCTGGCGATCAATCTGGGACATGCGGAGCCGCGATGGGACTGCCTCGCTCGACATGTGGGCGCTCGGGATCCGCTGGCTGAAAAGCGGGGTGAAACACAAGGACCGACGGCTGGTCGACGCCAAGCTGAAATGAAGGACCCCCGACGTTGCCGCCGGGGGTCGTTGTTGCCTTGCGGCCTGTGGGACGCCTTGGAGCGTCCGTTGGTAAGAATGCTCTCGATCCGATGTCGGTTCCGCTCGTCCAAGCGTGTAACCGAGTCGGCTTAACGAACCTTCAAATCAATTCAGTCGCGGACGTGCGTCGGAGCGACCTGCACCTTTTGCCTCTGCATTCGCTACACCGTCAAGCCCCATCGTAAACTTGGAGCGGCCCTGCGGAAGAGCCAGCTTCGGTATGGGTTGTAGTCGGCTCCGCCGCAGCCGATTGGCTTCATGCCATGGCTGATCAGCCGCAGCGGGGTACTGGGCTGCTTTACCAGCAGTCGGCCGGCTCTGTCGGAAGACAGAAGAGCGCTTTCACCTGCTGCCCACCATGGTGATGGTACAGATGAACGAATGACCGAAATTGAGAAGGGAAATCGGAAGCGTGAATGGCCGCAATTGGGTCAGCAAGACGTGGGAAAGCCGTCCGAGGCGCGTGTCGTCGAAAGCTCGAACTTACGTTGTCAGGATCACAAACCGGGCACCCTGAAGCCACGAAACTCCGGCCGGACGAGGTTGTTAATTGGAAGCTGTCGCGGTTTGCCTCAAAGACGGCAGAATTAAACTTGGTCCTTTTGAGGCACACCTAAATTTTACCGGTAATCAATCGATCAAGGCGGCTATTCGCAGCAGAGCGGTGGAAGATGGCTGTCGAGCGTGGGTGCCTTGTAGTGGACGTTTCGCAGCCATTTTGGCTTTCCTTAGACTCCTTCTTCAGCACCCTGAATGTACAAGCATGTAGGACCGGTTCGAAAGGAACGTTGCACCTTTCGCTTCAAGTACGGTCACCGCAAGTGATGTACAGCAAGGCAGTCGTAAGAGGCCTGATTCTCGGAACGAGCTAAACCGAAGCGACGGATGAAGGCCAAAAAAACGTCAGCTATATGCCAGCTATACGCGTTTTCCCGGAATCGATCTCGAATTGCTACGCCGCATAGGCCTAATCGCATGCCCCTAAGGCTCCGCGCTCAGTCAGCGGTAGCCAGTTCCGCTGGGGGCAAGAATGAAGCTTACACTACCGCTTATCGCCGTTGCGCTAATTGGGGTTCCTCCTGCCGCACAGGCGCAATCGACGCCTGAGGACAAGGTGGCCGGTGACACAGCACCACCACCTGCGATCACCGTCAGCGGATCGGCGACGATTGCATCCGACTATCGCTTCCGCGGTGTCTCGCAGTCTGATCGCGAAATGGCAGTGCAGGGTGGGATCACCATCGCGCACAACAGCGGTTTCTACATCGGCACATGGGCATCCAACCTTGCCGGTTGGGGTACCTTCGGTGGCGCCAACATGGAGCTCGACCTGATCGGCGGCTACAAGGCAGAGCTTGCCGAGAACGCGACGCTGGACGTTGGCCTAACCTGGTACATGTATCCAGGCGGCGCGGATAAGACCGATTTCGCCGAGCCATACGCCAAGCTTACTGGCACGGCTGGACCTGCGACCCTCACAGCGGGCGTGGCCTACGCGCCCAAGCAGCAGGCGATCGGTAAATGGTACAACACCGGCGCCGATGCAGCCGCGGGCGTCTATAACGATCCAGGCGACAAGGACGACAATCTTTACCTGTGGGGCGACGGTGCGTTGGCCGTCACGGGTACGCCGTTCACCGCCAAGGCACATGTCGGTCACAGCTGGGGGCAGGACGGGCTGGGTCCCAATGCCACCGCGGTCGCACCGACAGGCGAGTATTGGGACTGGTCGCTGGGTGCGGATGCGACCTGGAAGAACCTCACGTTCAACGTCTCGTACATCGACACCGACATCTCCGCTCGAGAGGCGACTTACCTGCGCCCGAGCTTCAGCAAGGGCCAGGACGGCTCCGGTAATATTGCCGGCAGCACGTTCGTCGTGTCGCTGACCGCCGCTTTCTGAAGAGGAACAGCTGATGGACGACCTGCTTTGGATCCTCGTCATGCTCGGGCTGGTGGCAGCAACGCTCGCCTATGCACGCCTGTGCGACAACGCCTGAGGTGATGCGATGACCCTCGACCTGTGGCTCGCAGCGCTGACCGCGCTTGGCCTTCTCCTTTATCTCGTGGCGGTCCTGATCCGTCCCGAACGCTTCTGAAGGGGGCGATTCATGACATTCCAGGGCTGGTTCCTGATCCTTGGCTTCGTTGCCATCCTGCTCGCGCTGACCAAGCCGGTCGGCACGTGGCTGTTCGCGCTGTACGAAGGTCGCCGCACGCCGCTGCACACCGTCCTCGGCCCGGTCGAAACGGGCTTTTATAAGCTGGCCGGCATCGACCCCAATCAGGAATATGGCTGGCGGCGCTACGCGGTGCACATGCTCCTGTTCAACGCGACGCTGATGGCGTTCACCTATGCGGTGCTGCGGTTGCAGGGCGCGCTGTCGGGTAATCCGCAAGGGCTGGCGGGGCTGTCGCCGCACCTCGCGTTCAATACCGCGATCAGCTTCACCACCAACACCAACTGGCAGAGCTATGGCGGGGAATCGACGATGTCGAACCTGTCCCAGATGCTGGGGCTGACGATCCACAACTTCCTGTCGGCGGCGACCGGCATCGCGCTGGCGTTCGCGCTGTTCCGCGGCTTTGCACGACGCGAGACTAAGGCGATCGGCAATTTCTGGGCGGATGCGACTCGTGTCACGCTGTACCTGCTGCTGCCGATTAGCATCGTCTATGCGACGTTCCTGATCGCGAGCGGTGTGCCGCAGACGCTGTCCGGCGTGGTGGATGTGCAGACGCTGGAAGGTGCGAAACAGTCGCTGCTGCTCGGCCCCGTCGCCAGCCAGGAAGCGATCAAGATGCTCGGCACCAACGGAGGCGGCTTCTTCAACGCCAACAGCGCGCACCCGTTCGAAAACCCGACCGCCTTGACCAATCTGGTGCAGATGCTGTCGATCTTCCTGATCGGGTTCGGCCTGACGTGGACGTTCGGCAAGGCGGTCGGCAACACGCGGCAGGGTTGGGCGATCCTGTCGGCGATGGTGATCCTGTTCCTCGCGGGCGTCACCGTGACGTACTGGCAGGAAGCCGCGGGCAACCCCGTGCTGCATCATCTGGGTGTCGCGGGCGGGAACATGGAGGGCAAGGAGGTCCGCTTCGGGATCGCTGCATCCGCATTGTTCTCGGTTGTCACTACCGCTGCGTCGTGCGGCGCCGTTAACAGCATGCACGACAGCTTCACCGCACTCGGTGGCATGATCCCGCTGTTCAACATCCAGTTGGGCGAGGTCGTGATCGGCGGCGTCGGTGCGGGCATCTACGGCTTCCTGCTGTTCGCCATCCTCGCGGTGTTCGTCGCCGGGCTGATGGTCGGCCGCACGCCTGAATATGTCGGCAAGAAGATCGAGGCACGCGAGGTGAAGCTCGCGGTGCTCGCCATCGCCGTGCTGCCGCTGATGATCCTGGGACTGACGGCGCTGTCGTCGGTGCTGCAACAGGGACTGGCAGGGCCGCTCAACAAGGGGCCGCACGGGTTCAGCGAGATCCTTTACGCCTTCACCAGCGCGGTCGGGAACAACGGCTCTGCGTTCGCAGGCCTCACCGCCAACACGCCATATTATAACGGGTTGCTCGGCGTTGCGATGTGGGTCGGCCGCTTCTTCATTATCGTGCCGATGCTGGCGATCGCCGGCGGCCTGGCAGCGAAGAAGTACACGCCGGAAAGTGCCGGCTCGTTCCCGACCACGGGCGGGCTGTGGGTCGGGCTGCTCGTCGGCATCGTGCTGATCCTGGGCGGCCTCACTTTCCTGCCGAGCCTCGCGCTTGGCCCTATCGCCGATCATCTCGCGATGATCAGCGGCAAACTGTCCTGAAGGGGCGCCTGACATGGCAAAGACCCAATCGAAAAGCCTGTTCACGGCTGACCTCGTCGTGCCGGCAATCAAGGCCTCGTTCGTCAAACTCAATCCGGCGGAGCTGATCCGCAATCCGGTCATGTTCGTCACCGCGGCTGTCGCCGCGCTGATGACCGTGCTGCTCATCATCGGCAATGACGGGCTGACAACAGGCTTCAAGCTGCAGCTGGTCGTCTGGCTGTGGCTGACTGTCCTCTTCGGCACGTTTGCCGAAGCGTTGGCCGAGGGGCGCGGAAAGGCGCAGGCGGCATCGCTGCGCGCCACCAAGGCGGAGCTGACCGCCAAGCGCCTCAAGGGCAACGGCCGGGAGCATGAGACTGTGCCTGCCAGCGCGCTGAAGGTGGGCGACATCGTGCTGGTCGAAACGAACGATCTGATCCCATCGGACGGCGAAGTCGTATCCGGCGTGGCCTCGGTCAACGAGGCGGCGATCACCGGCGAAAGCGCGCCGGTGATCCGCGAGGCAGGCGGCGACCGGTCGGCGGTGACCGCCGGCACGCGGGTGATCTCGGACGAGATCCGCGTCAGAGTGACGGTCATGCCCGGCCAGGGTTTTCTCGACCGCATGATCGCCCTCGTGGAAGGCGCGGAGCGGCAGAAGACACCGAACGAGGTCGCACTGACGCTGCTGCTGGTCGGGCTGACGATCATCTTCCTGATCGCGGTCGCCACCATCCCCGGCTTCACCGCGTATGCCGGCGGATCGATCCCGGTCGCTATGCTCGCGGCGCTGCTCATCACGCTGATCCCGACCACCATCGCCGCGTTGCTGTCGGCGATCGGCATTGCCGGGATGGACCGGCTGGTACGCTTCAACGTCCTCGCCAAGTCGGGTCGCGCGGTTGAAGCGGCAGGCGACATCGACGTGCTGCTGCTCGACAAGACCGGCACGATCACGATCGGCGACCGGCAGGCGAGCGAGTTCCGCAGCGTCGGCGGCGCGACCGACGCCGAGATGGCGGAGGCGGCGCTGATCGCCAGCCTCGCCGACGAGACGCCGGAAGGGCGCTCGATCGTCGTGCTCGCCCGCGACCGGTTCGGCGTTCGCACCACCGAGCTGCCGGCGGGTGCCGAGGTCATCCCGTTCACCGCGCAGACCCGGATATCGGGCGTGCAGACGCCGGACATGCTGGTCCAGAAGGGCGCGGTGGATTCGATCCTGAAGGCCAACCCCGGCGTCGGCGAAACGGCTGCCGCGACCGAGCTTCGCCGTATCACCGACGAGATTTCGCGTGCTGGCGGCACCCCGCTGGCGGTCGCCAAGAATGGCCGCCTGCTCGGCGCGATCTTCCTCAAGGACGTGGTCAAGGCGGGTATCCGCGAACGCTTCGGCGAATTGCGGCAGATGGGCATCCGCACGGTGATGATCACCGGCGACAACCCATTGACCGCCGCCGCGATCGCCGCCGAGGCGGGCGTCGATGACTTCCTTGCGCAAGCCAGTCCCGAGGACAAGCTGGCGCTGATCCGTAAGGAACAGCAGGGCGGCAAGCTGGTCGCGATGTGCGGCGACGGCACCAACGACGCACCTGCTTTGGCGCAGGCGGATGTCGGCGTGGCGATGAACACCGGGACGCAGGCCGCGCGCGAGGCGGGCAACATGGTCGACCTCGACAGCGACCCGACCAAGCTGATCGAAGTCGTCGGCCTCGGCAAGCAGCTGCTGATGACGCGCGGGGCGCTCACCACCTTTTCCGTCGCCAACGACGTGGCAAAGTATTTCGCGATCATCCCGGCGATGTTCGTCGCGCTCTATCCGGGATTGGGCGTGCTCAACGTCATGGCGCTCGGCAGCCCGCAGAGCGCGATCCTGTCGGCGATCATCTTCAACGCGATCATCATCCCGATGCTGGTGCCGCTGGCGCTCAAGGGCGTGGCCTACAAGCCCATGGGGGCGGGACCGCTACTGGCGCGCAACCTCGCCATCTACGGCCTCGGCGGCCTCATTGCGCCCTTCATCGGCATCAAGCTCATCGACCTTGTCGTCGGTGGCATCGGCCTCGCATAAGGACAACCATCATGGGCAAAGACTTCACTTCCGCCCTGCGGCCCGCGATCGTCATGACGATCCTCTTCGCAGCCCTTCTTGGGATCCTGTACCCCCTGGCAATGACCGGCATCGGGCAGATGATATTCCCCTCGCAGGCTAACGGCAGCCTGGTGAGCGCAAACGGCAAGGTGATCGGTTCGACCGTCGTCGGCCAGGCCTTCACCTCGGACCGCTACTTCCAGACCCGGCCGTCGGCGGCCGGCAAGGGTTATGACGGCCTCGCTTCGTCGGGATCAAACCTTGGCCCAGCGTCTCAGGCGCTGGTCGATAGGGTCAAACCCGATGTCGCCAGGCGGCAGGCGGAAGGCGCGACCGGCGCGCTGCCGGCCGACCTCGTCACTGCCAGTGGCTCAGGTCTCGACCCTGATCTGTCGCCAGCCGCCGCCCTGGTTCAGGCACCCCGCATTGCGCGCGTTCGAGCAATGTCGGTCGATGTGGTGCGTGGGATCGTTGCCCGATCGACCGAAACCTCCATCCTCGGAGAGCCGCACGTGAACGTGCTTGGCCTGAACCGCACTTTGGACGCCGCCGCGCGCTGATGCCGGTCAGTGGCGACGGCAGACCGGATCCAGAGGCCCTCCTGCGTGCAGCCGCGCAGGAGGGCAGGGGACGCCTGAAGATATTCCTCGGAGCAGCGCCGGGCGTCGGCAAAACCTTCGAGATGCTATCGGAAGGCGCTGGACGACGCCGTGATGGAACCGATGTCGTCGTCGGCGTGGTCGAAACGCATGGCCGGGCCGAAACCGAAGCGCTGACCCGCGGCCACGAGATCATCCCGAGGCTCAACGTCGCCTATGAGGGCCGCGCGCTGGGGGAGATGGACCTGGACGCCGTCCTGGCGCGCGGTCCACGTCTCGCACTGGTCGACGAGCTGGCGCACACCAATGCGCCCGGCAGCCGTCATCCCAAACGCTACCAGGATGTCGAGGAACTGCTGGCAGCAGGGATCGACGTCTATTCGACGCTCAACATCCAGCACGTCGAAAGCCTCAACGACATCGTCGCGAGTTTCACCCGCGTCCGGGTTCGTGAGACGGTGCCGGACAGCATCCTCGAGATGGCGGAGATCGAGGTCGTCGACATCCCGCCCGACGAGCTCATCGAGCGATTGAAGGCCGGCAAGGTCTACCTGCCGCATGAGGCGACGCGCGCGCTCAGCCACTTCTTCTCGAAATCCAATCTGTCGGCATTGCGCGAGCTGGCGCTGCGGCGAGCTGCGCAGGCGGTCGATACCCAGATGCTGGAGCATGTCCGGGCGCTCGGCGTCGGTGGCACCTGGGCGGGTTCGGACCGCATCGTCGTTGCGATCAACGAACTGCCTGGCGCCGACGGCCTGGTGCGCGCGGCCAAGCGGGTAGCGGATGGCCTGCGGGGACCTTGGACAGCGCTCTTCATCGAGACGCCGCGGACCGCTCATTTCAGCGACGCGCAGCATCAGCGCGTTGCCGCGGTGATGACCTTGGCGACGCAGCTCGGTGCTGCGGTTGCGACCGTGCCTGCGACTTCCGTAGTGGAGGGCATTCGCGGTTTTCTGACTGATGCCCGCGCTACGCAGCTCGTGGTAGGCAAGTCCCGTCGGTCGCGCTGGTTCGAGTTCCTGCACGGCTCGGTCGTCGATCGCCTGATCCGCGAGACGCCGGGCGTCACCGTGCACGTCCTTCCGATGGAGGAAGGACCGGGTTCATCACCGGTACGTCGTCAGAGTGGCAACTGGGGCAAGCCTGCCGGTTACCTCGTCACGCTGCTGCTCGTGGCATTCGTCACCGCGCTTGCCAGCGCGCTGTTCCATATCCTCGACCTCGGCAACGTTGCTCTGCTCTACCTGTTGCCCGTCATGGCTGCCGCAAGTCTGTTCGGCCTTCGCACCGGGCTGTTCGCAGGCATTGCATCCAGCTTGGCCTATAATTTCTTCTTCCTGCCACCTGTGGGAACGCTGAGCGTCAGCAACCCCGAGAACGTCGTGTCGATATTCGTGCTGCTCGGCGTGGCGACCGCCACCAGCCAGCTGACTTCGCGCGTTCGTGCTCAGGCCGATATGGCTGCGGCCAGCGCGCGGACGAACGCCACATTGGCGGGCTTCCTGCGGCAGCTAAGCGCGATCAACGACGCATCGGTTGCTGCCCGCATGATCTGCGACGACGTCGCGCGCCTGTTCGACGTCGAGACGGTTCTGCTCACCTCGTCGGGCGGAACCAGCCTTACCGTCCAAGCGGCGAGTGCTCCCGGTTACCGCCTCGATACGATGGACATGGCAGCGGCCAATTGGGCATCCGACAACGGCACCGCGGCGGGCAAGGGTTCAGGCACGCTTGCAGCCTCGGAATGGCTGTTCCAGCCCCTCAAGGCAGGGGGCAAGGCGCTGGCGGTGATCGGGGTGGCGAAGGAGAATAGCGGCGATCCGATCCGTGCCGATCAGTTGCCGCTGCTGACCAGCTTGATCGATCAGGCAGCGCTGGTACTCGAACGCCTCCGGCTCGAGACAGAGATGCGCGACGTCGATGCCGTACGGACCCGTGATCGCCTGCGCGCTGCCCTGCTATCGTCGGTCAGCCATGATCTGCGTACACCGCTGACCGCGGTGATCGCCGCGGCGGATCAGCTGGATCACGGTGCGACGCCGGAGCTCATCGGCACCATCAAGAGCGAGTCCGCGCGGCTTAACCGCTTCGTCGCCAATCTACTCGACATGGCGAGGGTGGAGGCTGGAGCGTTGAAGCTCAACGTCGAGGCCACCGACCTCAGCGATGCCGTCGCCGGCGCCGCGCACGATGCCCGGCGGGCGCTGCAAGGCCATGATGTACGCCTCCAGGTATCGCCGTCGCTGCCGCTCGTCCGCGTAGACGCGCAACTCCTGCACCATTGCCTGCTCAACCTCCTCGACAATGCCGGGCGCTACGGCGATCCTGGTACCGAAATCATCGTCGAGGGCGTCCACCTATATGGCCAGATACGGCTGAGCATCCTCGATCATGGACCAGGTTTACCCCCTGGGCGAGAGGCGGAGGTGTTCGAGACCTTCCGCCGCCTCGAGGGCTCTGATCGTGCGATTGGCGGCACGGGCCTTGGCCTTGCGATCGTCAAGGCGTTTGCCGAGGCGATGGGGATGAGCGTCGAAGCTGGCAACCGTGACGACGGAGAAGGTGCCGCCTTCACACTCGTATTTCCTGCAGACCTGATCGTCCGCAACACTTCCGAGAGCCACATCTGATGCCTGCAAAGATCCTCGTCGTGGATGACGAAGCCTCGATCCGCCGCTTGCTTCGCAACACGCTCGAGCGGGCCGGCTATGCTGTTGTGGAAGCTGCCGACGGACGCGATGCCCTTATTCGCGCCGGAGCTGAGTACCCCAGCGCGATCCTCCTCGATCTTGGCCTGCCGGATAGGGACGGGCTGGGTCTTATCCCGCTCCTCCTGCAGAACAGCGACACCGTTATCCTTGTCGTCTCTGCTCGCGACGCAACCGACGAGAAGGTCGCCGCGCTTGATCTTGGCGCCCACGATTTTGTATCCAAGCCTTTCGATACGGATGAGTTGCTCGCTCGATTGCGTGTCGCCCTTCGCCACCGCGGGGTCTCGGAGACAGCGCCAAAGATCGTTCGCAAAGGTGACGTTACGATCGATCTTGATCGTCGCCTCGTCTGCCGCGGAACAGTGGAACTACACCTCACCCGCAAGGAGCATGACGTTCTCGCGCTATTGGCGCGTCATGCCGGCCGCGTCGTGACGCACGACCGCATCCTTGCGGTTGCCTGGGCAGGGGAGGACCCCCGCGTCGAGTATCTGCGGATCGTCGTGCGCAACCTCCGGCAAAAGCTGGAAGCGCCGGGCGCGGTCGGCAGCATCATCGCCAACGAACTTGGTGTTGGGTACCGATTGCGCGCCGATCAATAGCGGCTGCGGTCGTTCGAACAACGCAACGCTACGCCAGCGCTATGCAGTTTCGTGGAATCGATCTCGAAATGCTACGTCCGGACCGATAGCTGGATGGCCACCTTGAGAGTTGTGGCATGGCATCGTGGCATCGATCGTGGAAGGCTGACATCGGCCTTCGTATTTCTGGACTGATCCTGTGCGGATTGGCGTATCTGGCGCTCACCTGTTTGATCGCGATGCAGGTTGCGCCTCGTACGGCGGGAGCGCTTGCCTACGCGCTGGCGACAGTGGGTTTCTTTTCCGCCAGCGCAGGAACCGCTCTGGCGATGCTCGGCAAACATCTGTTCGATGAGGTTCAGGTCAGCACGCGGTGGAGACGAAGCTATAAGGCTCGCCCGCAGGACTATTTGTCTGATTTCCGTGAGCGTTGATGATGGCCGAGCACGAAATCATTGTCGTTGGCCGGGATGTCGGTGGCGGGTGGACGGTACGGGAGAGTAGCGGCGTGTTGCTCGGGCGCTTCACATCCAGTGCCGCAGCCAATCGCTTTGCCTTCGACGAGCAACACAGCCGGCTCGACAGCTCCGTCGCCCTATCAGACCGCGTTCCGACCCTGCGGATAAGCGGCCATCCTCAAAGCCCGACATGCTTCTGGCGGAGAGCGGTTCGCGTAAGGCTGACAGCATCCTCTATATCCATGCGATCCCGTCCGCGACGATATGCCTACATGAACAAACGGCCGAAGTTGGGAAGGCCCAAGGAGCCCGCGAGTGTCTGCTTGTGGGTGATTGTGTTGAAGAAGTCGGTGTTGGGTCTTGAGACAGGCAACGGCTGATTGACGCTGGACGGTGCTGATTGGCTCA
>NZ_JAFEMC010000004.1:0-446650 GCF_016892685.1 Sphingomonas longa | reverse complement strand
CGGTTCTTCGAGAAGGTCGAGTGGTCGGGCACGTCGCCCTCCAGCCCCAACCGGCAGAACCAGCGATAGGCCAGGTTGAGATGCACCTCGTCGCACAGCCGCCGCTCGGACCGGATGCCCATGCAATAGCCGATGATGAGCATCCGGATCATCAGCTCCGGATCGATCGAGGGGCGACCCGTGTCACTGTAGAAGGGCTTCAGCTCCTCGCGGATGCCAGACAGGTCCACGAACCGGTCGATTGAGCGCAGCAAGTGATCCGTCGGCACGTGCCGCTCCAGGCTGAAGCTGTAGAACAGCGCCTCCTGCGCTACCGTCCGCTCGCCCATCATCGGCCCGTCTCCGCTCACCTCGCGGCAAGTGAATCAGACTGCCGGCACCACTGCAAGCCAGCCTTTTTCAACACAATCGGGTCAATTCCGCCGGTTAAGGAACATTTGACGCTTGGCAGGCTGAAACCCTGCCTCTCGTCGGGCGATGAGTAAGAAGTTGCAATTCTCGCCTGTACCTTGGATAGTCGCGGCCGATCGCACCCTCAAAGGGGCAGTGGTGCACTCGCGCTGACGAGGTCCCCCTGGCGCAGTTCGTGCCAGAAATCGGCAGCGATCACCTCATTGAGCGCGGCGGTGTCCTCCGCAATGCGTTGCGGCCGGCTTGCGCCAGGGATGACTGCCGCGACCGCGGGATTGGCGAGCGCGAATTGCAAGCCCGCCGCCTTCATGCTGACGCCATGGCGATCTGCGATCGCCTTGATCGCCGCGACCTTGGAGAGGATCTCGGGCGTGGCCGGCGCATATTCGAAGTTCGGTCCGCCGACGAGCGCGCCTGAGCTATAGGGTCCACCGACGACGATGCCCAGGCCACGGTCGGCGACCTTCGGCATCAGGCGCTCGAGCGCGCGGTCATGATCGAGGAGGGTGTAGCGACCCGCAAGAAGCGACCCGTCGGGCCGCGGGCCGTCGAGATCGAGCAGCAGTTCGACCGCCTCAACCCGGTTCACGCCGAGCCCCCAGGCCTTGATCGTTCCCTCGTCGCGCAGCCGATCGAGCGCCCGGAACGCGCCGGTGCGCGCCTCGTCAAACCTCGTAAGCCATTCGTCACCGTAGAAGTCCTGCGCCAGATCATGGACCCAGACGATGTCGATATGGTCCGTCTGGAGGCGCTTCAGACTATCGTCGATCGAGCGCAGCGTAGCGTCGTGCGAATAGTCGTTGATGACCTTGTTGGGACGGCCGTTGGCGAACACGTCACCCTTTTCGCCATTGTCGCGCGGCGCCTCATCGACCTCGTCGAGCACGATGCGGCCGACTTTGGTGCTGATGACATAATTGTCGCGGGGCTTGCCCTTCAGCGCCTCGCCCATGCGGATCTCGGCAAGACCCGCGCCGTAGAAGGGAGCATTGTCGAAATAGCGGATCCCGTCGTTCCAGGCCGCCTCGACGGTTGCGAGCGCCTCGTCCTCGGGGATGGCGCGGAACATGTTGCCGAGCGGTGCGGCGCCGAAGCCGAGCTTCGATGGAAGGATGTCCTTAAGGGCCATGGTACGTATCCTTGGTTGCGAACAGCTCTTCAATTGACCGCCAGAGGACCGAGCGTGAACACGCTCCGCTCTGCAAGATCCCCGATCACGATAGATAGGTTTGGGAATGCTCGCTCGCACGATGGTCGGCGACCGGATCGCCGTCTTTATATAGCTCGTCGAATACGAACCAGCCTAGTCGGTCCATGATTGCGGACATCAAGGAAGCCATCATGATCGCGCTCGCCGCGTGAGCTTATGCAGCCCGCGAGGCGTCGGCCATCGCCGTCACGACTTGCTCAGGAACCCCGTAGTGAAACAGGTGTCCTTGATCGGGCACGATCCGCAACTCAGCGCCTTTGACTTCGCCCACAAGCCTCTCCCCGTGCTTATCAACGTGCGCGATGAGATCGCCTTGTCCTGCCATGATGATCACCGGGAGGTCGAGCTCGCCGTACCGCTTGCTCAGCGCGATCGCGCTCGGGATCATCATCGCGGTATCGGCAGCCGTCGCGCGCACCTGTGACGGACGCAGCGCCATGACCTTCGGGAAGGACGCGAACTTCTCCGAAATCTCGGCGGGTGCGAAGCTCGCCTTGACCGCTGCCGGTCCGATCAGCAGCCCGGTCAGCGGTGCTGTTGTGTTAGCGATGAGATCTCCCAGCAGCGGGATAGCGGGGATCGAAGACGGCAGAACATCCGGGCGTGCCGTGCCGTAGTAGTAGCCCGACAGCAGCACCAAACCGGCGGTCGCCTCCCGATGATCAAGCCCCATTGCCAACGCGACCAGCGTTCCCCAGCTGTGGCCCACCACGATTGCTGGTCCGGCGCCGATCTGCTTGAGCGCTTTTGCGATCAGATCTGCCTGCGCTGCCGCGGTCCAAATTTTGGAGCGCGGACGATCGCTGTAGCCGAAGCCAGGCCGGTCGAACGCGATGACGCGGTGATGCTCCGCGGCCAAATCGAGCACGCCGCTTAGCTCGAAGTCCTGCAGCATCACGCCGTTGCCGTGGAGAAGCACCACAGCGGGCCCCTCGCCACGATCCACATAGTGGAGCCTCACGCCATCGACCTCGACGAAATCGCCGATTGGCGGGTAATTCGCTTCAGCGCGTTTCGCGCTCGCCCGATTGAACAGGGCAAGGGCCGCCAGCGCTGCTGCTCCGGAGCCAGCCGCAACCCATTCCTTGTTGTGCTTGATGGTGGCGAGCCAGGACGTCTTCGAAGACGCGGGATGCTCAGCGTGTTGGTGCGACTTCCTGTTCGGCTTCTGTGTCATCTGATGTCAACCATTGTGCATTGCACAAAGTTGCGCTGGGCTCCGGCGATGAGGGCAAAGGGCCTCGTTAGAAGCGCTGGAGTATAGCAGCTTCCCGGCGAATTCGTCTGTCAGCGATGCAGGTTGCGGCAGTTATCGCCTTATCAGTGGCAGATGGTCGCCTGTAGGCTTGGTCCCCAATTCCAGCTGTTCCCAGTATCCGACGAGGTTCTCGAAAACAGTCGCTGCGCTCATATGAACGAGCGGCAGGTCTCGGGCGGCAGGAAAGTGCACGTGAATGGCGGAAAATGGGTCCAAACGCCTGTCGATCGCCAAGCCGAGATCCTCGGCTCAAAGCAAGTCGCGATCACGGCAGGAGGGCACCATTGTCATAACTGAGCATTTGGCATCCGACGCTTATGGCCTCCTCATCCTGGCACCTGAGATCCCGCTCGGCAGTGGCTGGCTTGGAGGCGACAGAGTCGTTGGCCGCGCAGCCATCCGTGACCTGTTGAAAAAGGCCGCTCGTTTCAGCGCAGATGAACGCCAGAGACTAACTATCTATCTGCCCAGCAGAGCGATCACGCTTCGGTTGGATGAGATCGAACGATGTTTCGGAGCGTGACCGCGGCGGCTTCGAGCGCTTGCAAAGCAAGAGTAAAGAGCGGCCGAAGCTGGGAACTTGGAAACAGACCGCGAAACTCTGGGTCGAGCTTGCCGGCAAGCTCAGTAGCGAGCTCGACCCAAAGCCGGTCATGTGGGAAAGTGGATGCCGCAAAGCTTGTTGCCATCCGGGTCGCGAACATAGGTAAGTTCAATCGTGCCCATTGAGGCGGTATGGCGAGGACCGGGGGGCGCCTCGATCGACGTTCCGCCAGCCGCCACCGCTACATCGTGGAATCGTTTTACCTGCTCTGGCGAGTTGCATTGGAACGCAACTGTGCTGCCGTTGGAGACGGTTGCTGGCTCGTCATTAATCGGCTGCGTGACGATGAAAGCGGTCCCGTCCTCACCTCGGTATATGAGACGGGTATGGCCACTGTCGGCAACGTTCACCGATGCTTCTCTAACGCCAAGGGCACCTAAAACGGTGTCGTAGAAGCGTTTAGACCGATCAATGTCGTTCGAACCAACCATCGTGTGAAAGAGCACAGATTTTCTCCCATCGCAGGGCTTTGTAACCGAACTCGCCCCGTCTCGGGCAATAGCGGTGAACCATGTTCATACCTAGCAGCATCGACGGTCAGGCAGCAGAGCTTCGTTAGGATGAACGGACGGCAGCGATTGGTAATGAGCAGGACGCCTGCGACAACCGCTTCTGGTCGGTTGAGACGGCGCTGAGCGTCCGCCATTGGGTCGCCTCCGCGAAACTCAAGGCAGGCTAAAGCGCGGTTAAGGCGTTCAAGTCGGCCAGCGAGGAATCCGCTGCGTCGCTCACGTCCGTTTGCCGGGCGGCAGCTAGGCGTGCTTCTCGCGAAGCCAGCTATCGCGCTCGGCGAAGATCTTCTGCATCTCCACCATGTTGTCGGTTCCCCAGGTGCATAAGGGTTCAAGCGCCTGAGCGAGGCTCTGGCCAAGCGGCGTCAGCGTGTAGTCAACGCGTGGCGGCACCTCCTTATAGTCGTTCCTGCGCAATACACCGTCCGCTTCCAGCTCCTTCAAATGCTGGATCAGCACCTTGTCGCTGACATCGCGCACGGCCCGCTTGAGTTCGCCGTAGCGCGTTGGTCCGCGCAGCAGGAAATACAGGATGAGTGGCTTCCACTTGCCCGAGATAATCTTCAGGGTCGCGTCGAGGCCGCAGGTGAAGCGGGGAGCGATAGGAGTGGGCTCGACGGTGGTGGGATGGACGGCTTCGGACATCCTGGTACTTACCTAAAGGTGCATACTTGCCAATAGGTAGGGTTAGCGCCAGCTGCGTGCAACCAAGAACTGGAGGCACGTATGAACCGGCTTGAAGGCAAGACTGCGATCATCACCGGCGGTGGCACAGGCATTGGCCTCGCTTCAGCAAAGCGCTTCATTGAGGAAGGTGCGTTCGCCTACATTTTTGGCCGGAGGCAGGAGAAGCTCGATGCAGCGGTGGCTACCCTCGGTGTGAATGCGCGCGCGGTGGCGGGATCAGTGACGGACAACGGCGATCTCGACCGACTGTTTAACACCGTGAAGCAGGAGCGCGGCACGCTCGATATCCTGTTCGCCAATGCCGGAACCGGCGCGTTGGTGCCGCTCACCGAGATCACGCCCGAGCATTATGACGAGACCTTCGACATCAACGTGAAGGGCACGATCTTTACGGTGCAGAAGGGCTTGAAGCTGATGGGTAAGGGTGGTTCGGTCGTCCTCACCGGCTCGACCACCGGCGTGATGGGAACGCCCGCATTCAGCATGTACAGCGCGTCAAAGGCTGCTGTCCGCAACCTCGCGCGTAGCTGGGCGCAGGACCTGCGCGGTACGGGTATTCGCGTCAACGTCCTGTCGCCTGGACCAACGCTGACCGAACTGGCGGCCGAAGTCGTCGGCCGCGAAGCGATGATCGATATGGGGGCTACCACGCCGATCGGCCATGTCGGCGACCCATCCGAGGTGGCGGCGGCTGCCGCGTTCCTCGCATCCTCCGACAGCAGCTTCATGACGGGCAGTGAGCTGTTCGCCGATGGAGGCTTGGCTCAAATTTGAGAAACTCTGCCAGCGGGTGATAAGCCCGCTGGCCTGGAAAGTGGGGCCGCTCGGCTTACCCTGCTCGCCAGAAGAGCCGTAGGATCGACATCAACGAATGGCCGAAGTCTGGAAGCGCGCAAGAGTGCGTGAACGTCCGATCGTGGGTCTTGGCGGCGGTGACTGTACTGCACGCCGGCTCTTCGTTTACCGACCAGAGATCGTTAGGACCCCGGGCCGCTGCGTGGTAACGAAGCGCATCGTCGCTTCCGCCCTGGGCACCGCGACGGCTGAGAGACCGTCAGCGCTCCCGCTTACCAATGGGAGACGGCTATGCCGATTATCCGTAGCAGTCATCTCGCTCGCGCACGGTTCGAACGGAAGATGGCCGATCTGTCGGCTACCAACATGGCGCGCATCATCCATACCAAGCTCGCCGACCTGCACTGGGCAGCCGGCCACACTCCAACCAGTGGGCCATCCGTCGACGGCGGAACGACTTGAGCATGGACGCGCTGCTCGAATGCTCGCCCTCTGCGGACCCTGACATAAACACGCACGCGGCAGAGGCGTCGCCGCTGTCGCCGGATCTGCTGCAGCGGATGCACGGCTATTGGCGGGCGGCGAACTACCTGTCCGTCGGCCAGATCTACCTGCGCGCAAATCCGCTGCTGGAACGCCCGCTGACGCTGGCCGACATCAAGCCGCGGCTTCTCGGCCATTGGGGCACCACGCCGGGGCTGAACCTAATCTACGTCCATCTGAACCGGCTGATTGTCGAGCACGACCTCGACATGATCGCGATCATCGGCCCCGGCCATGGCGGCCCCGGCATCGTCGCCCAGACCTATCTCGAAGGGTCGTACACCGAACGCTATCCGGCGATCGAGCGCGGTCGCGGCGGCATGGAGCGACTGTTCCGGCAGTTTTCCTGGCCGGGCGGTATCCCGAGCCATGTCGCGCCGGAGACGCCGGGATCGATCCACGAGGGCGGCGAGCTCGGCTACTCGCTGGCGCACGCTTACGGCGCCGCGTTCGACAATCCCGACCTGATCGTCGCCTGCGTAATCGGGGACGGCGAGGCGGAGACGGGCGCGCTGGCGGCAAGCTGGCACGGCAACAAGTTTCTGAATCCCGCGCGCGATGGCGCCGTGCTGCCGATCCTGCACCTCAACGGCTTCAAGATCGCCAATCCCACGGTGCTCGCCCGGATCGGCGACGAGGAGTTGGCTAGCCTCCTCCGCGGCTACGGGCACGAACCGTTCTTCGTCGAGGGCGACGATCCGATGCGCGTCCACCAGCAGCTGGCGCGGGCGCTCGACACGGTGCTGGACCATATCCGCACGATCCAGCGCGAAGCCCGTTCGCCCACGACGACCGGGATGCGGCCGCGCTGGCCGATGATCGTGCTGCGCACGCCCAAGGGGTGGACCGGACCGAAGATGGTCGACGGCAAGCCGGTCGAGGGAACCTGGCGCGCGCATCAAGTGCCGATCGCCGACTTCGGCGATCCGGAGCACCTCGTCCAGCTCGAGGAGTGGATGCGCAGCTACCGCGCAGAAGAGCTGTTCGACGCCACCGGCAAGTTCCGCGAAGAGTTCGCCTCATTGGCGCCGACCGGGCACAGCCGTATGGGCTCGAACCCACATGCCAATGGCGGCGAGTTGATACGGGCGCTCGCGCTTCCCGATTTCCACTCGCATGCCGTTACGCTCACCGCGCCCGGGGGCGTCAGGGCGGCGGCCACGGCGACGCTCGGCAGCTACCTGAAGGAAGCAATGGCGCTGAACCTGGGCGCGTCGAACATGCGGCTGTTCGGTCCCGACGAGACCGCGTCGAACCGTCTGCAGGCAGTGTACGACGTCACCGGCAAGGCGTGGATGGCGGACACGGAGCCGAACGACACCGACCTTGCCCAGGACGGGCGCGTCATGGAGGTGCTGAGCGAGCATCTCTGCCAAGGCTGGTTGGAAGGTTATCTGTTGACCGGCCGCCATGGCCTGTTCTCGTGCTACGAGGCATTCGTCCACATCGTAGACTCGATGGTGAACCAGCACGCCAAGTGGCTGAAGACGGCGCGCACGATCCCGTGGCGCCGGCCGATCGCCTCGCTTAACTATCTACTCACCTCACATGTCTGGCGGCAGGATCATAACGGTTCGTCGCACCAGGATCCTGGTTTCCTCGACCACGTGGCGAACAAGACTGCGGAGGTGGCCCGCATCTATCTCCCACCCGACGCCAACTGCCTTTTGTCAGTCGCTGATCACTGCCTGCGCAGCCGCGATTACGTGAACGTGATCGTCGCTGGCAAGCAGCCCGAATGGCAGTGGCTAACGATCGACGAAGCGGTGCGCCACTGCACGATCGGTGCCGGCATCTGGGACTGGGCGAGTGACGACGGGGAGCCCGACGTGGTGCTTGCCTGCGCCGGCGACGTGCCGACGCTGGAGACACTCGCCGCGGCCACCCTGCTTCGAGAGTATGTGCCCGACATCCGCGTTCGGGTGGTGAATGTCGTCGACCTCATGGTGCTGCAACCGCAGTCGGAACACCCGCACGGGCTGGACGATCGCGCGTTCAACGCGATGTTCACCACCGACAGGCCGGTGATCTTCGCCTTCCACGGCTATCCGTCGCTGGTTCACCGATTGGCGTACGCCCGCCACGGCCACCACAATTTCCACGTCCGCGGCTACAAGGGCGAGGGTACCACGACGACGCCGTTCGACATGGTCGTGATGAACGACCTCGATCGATACCGGCTGGCACTCGACGCGATCGAGCGCGTGCCGCGGCTGAAGAACCGCGTGCCTGCGGAGACCGCCCGCTACTGGACGATGATGGAGCGTCACAAGCTCTACGTCGCCGAGCAGGGGGACGATCTGCCGGAGGTGCGGGACTGGCAGTGGACACGCTGATCCTGGCGATCAACGGCGGGTCGTCGTCGCTGAAGTACGGCACCTTCTCCGTCGCAGGGGACAGGGCGGAAACGCTTGTCTCCGGCGCGATCGAGACTGCCCACGATCATACCGCCAGCTTGGACGAGATCGCGGCGAAGCTGGGCAGGTCGCCCGATGCGATCGGCCACCGCATCGTTCATGGTGGACCAAGGCTGTTCCGGCCGACGCTGATCGATGACGGTGTTATGGCAGATCTCAAGGCGGCCTGCGCATTTGCGCCCCTGCATGGGCCAGCCGCGCTGAACCTGATCGCGGCGGCGCGGCGCCGCTACCCGGGCACGCCGCAGATCGCCTGTTTCGATACAGGCTTCCACGAACACCTACCGGCGATCGCCGCTGTCCTGCCCGTTCCCAAAGCGCTCCGGGCGGCCGGGGTCAGACGTTACGGCTTTCACGGCCTGTCTTGTCAGTCGATCGTGCGCCAGCTCGGCGCAGATCTGCCCGAGCGGCTGGTGATCGCTCATCTCGGCAGCGGGGCGAGCGTCACGGCGGTCCTTGACGGCGTCTCGGTTGATACCTCGATGGGACTGACGCCCTCGGGAGGCGTCATGATGGCTACCCGCAGCGGCGACGTTGATCCCGGCCTGCTGCTCTTCCTGTTGCGCGAGCACGGGATGACGGCTCGCCGGCTCGAGGTGCTGCTCGATCGGCAATCTGGCCTCCTCGGCATCTCGGACCGGAGTGGCGACCTGAGGACGCTCCGCGAACTGGCGCCGTCCTTTCCCGACGCCCGTCTCGCCATCGACATCTTCTGCCGATCGGTCGCCAAGCAGGTCGCGGCGATGATCGCCAGCCTGGGCGGCATCGACATGCTGGTGTTCAGCGGCGGGATCGGCGAGCATGATGCCGACACGCGGCAGGCAATCTGCGCGGATCTAGCTTGGGCCGGAGTGGCGCAAGCAGGACAGGCGTCGGATAGGGTCAGCGTCAGGATTCTTTCGCCCAACGAGGAAGAACAGATCGCGCGTGAGGCGTCAGTTCTGTTGCGGGCGTCTGCCAGTGGAAATGCAGCTGGCGCCCGCAGAAGCGAGCCATGACAGTCTGAATGAACGGCAGATTTTGGGAAGCGCAACAAGGCCGTTGAATGGCGGGAAGTGGGTCCAAACGCCTGCCGATCGCCAAGCCGAGATCCTTGGTTTAGAGGCAGGTCGCGATCACGGCAGGAAGGGCGCCGTTGTCATAATCGAGCATTTGGCATCCGACGCTTATGGTCTCCTCATCCTGGCACCTGAGATCCCGCTTGGCAGTGGCTGGCTTGGAGGCGACAGAGTCGTCGGTCGCGCAGCCATCCGTGACCTGTTGAGAAAGGCCGCTCGTTTCAGCGCAGATGAACGGCGGAGACTAACTGTCCACCTGCCCAGCAGAGCGATCACGCTTCGATTGGACGAGATTGAGCAGTATTCCGGAGCGTAACACCGCTCCGCGGTGGCTCCGAGCGCTAGCAGAGCAAGAGCAAACAGCGCTTGAATATTGAAAGCTGGAAACGGACCGCGAAACTCTGAGTCGAGCTTGCCGAAAACCTCATTAGCGTGCTCGACCCATAGCCAGTCATTTGGGAAAGTGGATGCCGCAAAGCTTGTTGCCATCCGGGTCGCGAATATAGGTAAGTTCGAGCGTGCCCATTGAGGCCGTATGGCGAGGACCGGGGGGCGCCTCGATCGACGTTCCGCCAGCCGCCACCGCTACATCGTGGAATCGCTTTACCTGTTCTGGCGAGTTGCATTGGAACGCAACTGTGCTGCCGTTGGAGACGGTTGCTGGCTCGTCATTGATCGGCTGCGTGACGATGAAAGCGGTCCCGTCCTCACCTCGGTATATGAGACGGGTATGGCCACTGTCGGCTACGTTCAGCGACGCTTCTCCAACGCCAAGGGCACCTAAAACGGTGTCGTAGAAGCGCTTGGATCGATCAATGTCGTTCGAACCAACCATCGTGTGAAAGAGCACAGATCTTCTCCCATCGCAGGGCTTTGTAACCGAACTCGCCCCGTCTCGGGCAATAGCGGTGAATGATGTCCATACCTAGCAGCATCGCCTGTCAGGCTGCGACGCTTCGCTAGGATGAAAGGACGGTAGCGATTGGCAATGAGCAGGACGCCCGCGACGACCGCTTCAGGTTTCTGGGCCCTCACTCATTGGGGAATCCTTCGACGTCTCGGCGACGTTGTTCTTGTCATCCCGGCCAAGCATCAACAGCAGGCTGTCGTAGGGCGTGGCGGCAAGCTCGCGTACGACGAGCTTGCCGTAAGTGGTCCGTGACATCCGTCCCATGCTGTTGGGAACTTTGGGAACGACGACCGAGTAGCCGAGCAGCCGGAAGAGCAGCACGCAACGCGGCTGATGGTAGGTGCTGGTGCAGCAGACGATCCGCCGGCAGTCGCCACGTGCCTGCAAGAGCTGGTGGCACAGCCGAACTGACTCGAGGGTGTCTCGACCGTAGCGCTCAACCACAATTTGCGACGCCGCCACACCAGCTTCCATCAAAGCCCGCTTCATCGCGACGGCCTCCGCCGGCCCATACTTCCCGATCCCGCCTGTGGGCATGATCATAGCCGAGGGATGATCGCAGGCCCAAGCCAACGCTCCCTCAATCCTGTGCCGCAGGGCAGGGCTCGGACGACCACCGGGACGAACGGCTGCTCCGAAGATGACGATGTAGTCCTTACACTTCGGGCCACGGCGGCGGCGTTGAGGCTGCTTCGTCATCATCCACCTTCAAATTTCGCAACATGCAGGCAATATCTGCTCTACGTTCCTCGCCGAAGAGACATCCGCGTGATCTCCGAAGGCACGCTTAGCCTGAACGCGAAGCCCTGCCCGCACTGACACTTAGGCTTCCGCGCGAACTGAGACCACGAGCTGTCCCACTACTTGCGGGCGAGATGACCTCCGTGCTCTCCCGGCGAGAACAGGGCCACTCAAAAAGCACGTACGGCACTCAGCCGGCATGGAGCCGCGGTGCCGCACCATGTCCGGAAGGTCGCGTGGAGCGTGAACTATCGCCCGTTGAAGGAGCGGCAGGGTGAGTTGGCCGCGATCGATCCGAAGAGGCTGGTACAGGGCCGAATAGACGTGATTGGCGACCTCAAGCCGCTTCGTTACTCAACCTGGGCACTTTAGGGAACACGCGCACCTTCCTCGGCCCGGCCCACAGCTCCATCCCATAGGAGTGGGGCTGGCGATTGGCTGCCCTCACAGCGACGTCGTCGTCCGGATAGTGGAGGTCGAGCGCCTTGGCGATGCGACCGTGCGGACCGATGATGTAAAGGCGGTAGTGGTTCATTGCAGTTCCCTGGCAGGCCGAGCCTCTCCCGCCGCTGCCTCAAACGTGGGTCGCGCTGGTTAACGACTTCTTAAAGAACCAGGTTGATGATCGATGCAGCAGGTCGAGCTGATCTGAGCCAAAGCGGATGCGATTCGACTTATGTTTCGTTTGTTCCGAGCGACTTAGTAGGCCAAAGTGGATGACCTAGTGGTTAACCCGTGTCAGGATTAAGGTATGTGCCACGTGCTGGTGATCGAAGACGAGCCGATGATTGCCGAGATTATCTGCGACTTTCTCCGGGATGAAGGAGCCACGAGCTTCGACGTGGCGGAGACAGCGGACGAGGCGATCCGGATGGCCGCCGCCCATCAACCGAAGGTCATCACGTCCGATATCCGATTGGCGAAGGGGCGCGGCCCCGATGCAGTCAATGTCATCCGATCCAAGCATGGTGAGCTGCCTACCATCTTCATCACCGGCACGCCTGACGAGTGCGGTCCATGCAGTTACGCCGTCGCGGTACTCGCGAAGCCGTTCTCGCCATTGATGTTGGCGGACGCATTTGGGAGGGCGCTGGCGGCTGCGTAGAGCTCAGGCCTCCTTGGATCGACGTCCGAGCCGCTCGTCCTCGCTTTGCAGAGCGTCGGCTTGTTGATGATCCAAGTGGGCCGCCATGGCCTCGTAGCCCGCACTGGCCTGTGGGTCGCTGTCAGACGTGATGGGATCGCGGACACTCTTCGCCAACTCGCCGAGCTCCGCGCTACGATCGCGCCGTTCGCCGCCCATCATCTTCACTTGCCCGTCTCCCTCGGGTGCAGGGAAGTAGCGTACCTTCCTCTTGCCTGACCACAGTTCCATAGCGTGCGAATGGTTGTGCTGGGCAACGACGGCAATCGCCACTTCATCGTTGGGGCAGTCAAGGTCCAGCGCTCGCCCGATGCGGTCGTTGGGGCGTAGGAGATACAGCCGGTAGTGCGCCATACGACTTCCCTGGGCCACCGACCTGTCGATATGGCCGACTCGGTCCTTAGCACCTCCCGGAGCGGGTACGCTCATGAAATAAGTATTAGAGCCCAACCTTGTCGCGTGGCGAGCCACCACGCTGTCCGTGGGGCATGTGGTGCTCAGCCGGACGACATCGACCTGCACACTGCGCTAGGCGGCGCTCCGGTCGCCTCCACTGCCTTCATCATTGCAGCGAAGGTGGCGGTCCGTAGATCCTCAACGATCTGGTTGCGGGCGGGCAGAAACCACTGGTCCTCCCGAGCCACGAAGCCAAGCACCGTCTTCTCGACTAGGTGCTTGTTGACCGACATCGAGAACGCCAAGCCTTCCGGAGTGTCATGCTCCCCCCATACGACGATGAGCGGCAACTCGGCCGATCGGGCCTCAAAGTCCTCTTCCGACAAAACGTCCGGCCGGTAGTTGGGGTCCAAACCGCCGTGCTGGGAAAGGACGCCGACTACGAGGGCCTTTAGCGTGCTTCCCATCTCCGCGTCTGTCAGCTCCTGCTTCGGCTTCTTGAACCATCCGAACATGTCTTCTCCTCGGCCTACTGCTTCCGCTCGGCGATGATGCGAGCGCAGAGGTCGTGCTGGTCCGCAAGCTCGGACAGCGTCGAGAACGTCCGCGTATCGTTGACCCCCATCGCCAACCGACGGCAGCGCTCTGCTTCCCGAACGTGATCGTCTGTCGTCGCCATCAGCGCGGCGAGGATCGGCTCAGGGTACATAAAGGGGCAGGGGCCTTGTAGGGTAAGCGTGTCAGTAACGCTTTTTCCAACCGCTACGATCCGTTGTCATGCCATTCGCGACGAATGGCAGCTTTCGGGCGCTAGCCGGCTGAGCTACGTAGCTCACAAGCGCAGCGGGGAGGCATGTTGCTCGGCATAGCGCGATTGGCTCTGAGGATCTCCAGACCTACAAACCAGTCATGCAGGAACTGACCCTCGCCGTCGTCGGCATCGACTTTCCAAACGCCGATGGCAGCAACCGACGGTCCGAAGCGATGATGACCCTGCCGGGCGAACCGTTGGAGTTGGTGCCCGAGCCGAAGAACAAGCACGACAGCAACGCCATCGCCGTGATCAGTCCGCGCGGCGTGCAGATCGGATACCTGAGCGCCGAACGGGCACCGTACATCAGCGGACGCATGGGCCGCGGTGAAGACGCCGTCGCGATCTTCCAGGGAATGGACGGCGGCTCAGCCTTTGTCCGGGTGCGGTTTGGAGGAGGTGCGCCGACGTTGCCGCCGGTGTCCAGCGCTGCCACAAGCTCGTCACGGTGCCTGAACCAGCGACCTGATCCGGACGGCTTCTACCCCGACGACGATGGACCGGACTGGGGCGCCTAGGTCGGTCGGCGTGATGGCCGGCACCGGGGAGCGTGAGGTCGGACCGGTCCTGCCCGTCCTCGACGCGCTCAACGGCGAGGCTCACCTTAGTCTCAGCGGCGGCCGCCCAGGATCGAGCCCAGGATGCCGCCAAGGCCCCCGGCAGGCGACCCCCCGCCAGTTGCGCCACCCAACACTCCGCCACCGCCGCCAGCGGCTCCCAAGCCGCTGAGAACCGAGCCGAGAAGGCCGCCAAGACCGCCCTGCTGTCCGCCCGAGCGCCCGGCGAGGTGTCCTGCCACCAGCATCGCCAGGATCGGCAGCATCTGCTGCAGCAGCGCCGGGCTAAGTCCACTGCTCTGCGCCGCATGCCCGGCCACCTGACGGCTGACGTCTTTCGAGCCGAAGATGCCTCCAAGCAGCTGATTGCCCTGATCAACCTGCGTCGGCTCGCTGCCCACTACGTTGTCAGCGAGGCGTGCTCCGCCAAGATCGTTGACGTGCGACTCAACGCCTGCGGCATTATCGCCCATTCCGCCCAGCACAGACGGCAACAAGGCTTCAGCTCCACGCCGCGCCTGGTCCGCAGGGATGCCCAACTGGCCTGCCAGTGCCTCGATCCCGCCGTTCGGCAGCAGCTCGTTCAGGTTCATGTTCGGTCCTCTCGTGAACATCATCAACAGCCGTTGCCGCTTATAGGTCCGCGATAAGGCGCTGTTCCGATCGGTAGGGCGGAGCGTCGTTATTCTGACGCTGGCGTTGCCGCAAAGCTACGCGAGAGTAACTGCCGCCGCGGCCGCGCAGATGCTCTCTCCTCGCTTTGCGGGCGGATAGCTGTGCCCACGATCTGGCAGGATTCTGCATCGGCAGAATCGGCGACATCTCACGTGTTTGTACCAGCTCGGGTGGTGCAGGCGCATCAAGTGGCCAACCTGTTACTTTGAACCTCCGCGGCCTTGGACCCGTTCAAGTCACTCGGATCGCGAGGAATTCGATGACCTGTGCGATCTAACGCTTGGAAGCCAACGAGGAGAGACTGGATGAGCATCGACAATCGAGCAGGCTTCGGATCTGACGACCCGAACCGTGGACCGATCGACCGTGCAGTGAATGCTCTCGATGGTCGCGAGGATCCAACCCGTGGACCAATCGACCGCACTGCCAATGCTGTCGCCGGCCACGACGATCCCAATCGCGGTCCCCTGGACCGCGCTGCAAACGCTGTTACCGGACACGAAGGTGGCACTGCGGCAGCTTTGGCGGGCGACCGGTCGGGGTCGCACACATGGAGCGGCGGCAGCGTGATCTCGGCCATGTTCGACAGTCAGGCCGAAGCCGAGCGGGCAGTTTCTGAATTGCGTCAGGCGGGTGTCCACGATGCGTCTCTCTCTGTTATCGCCCAGAACAAGGGAACGATGACGACGAGGGGCGGCGACGGTGAGGTCACCGATGAGGAGCATACCAGCGTCCTTCGCGGTATCCTGGGCGGTGGCGCTCTCGGTGCAGGCCTCGGCGTGGCCGCGCTCGCCATCCCGGGCGTCGGACCCCTCGCTGCGCTCGGCGCGATAGCCGCGGCGGCCGTCCCAGAAGCCATGGCGATCGGCGCAGTTGCGGGCGCGGCTGCCGGTACCTTCAACGAGGTGCTGACCAAGCACGGCGTCAGCGAGGACGATGCAGCCTATTACGGCGAGCGGCTGAAGACCGGCGGAGTGCTCGTTACCGTCCAGGCTGCAGGCACCGAGGGCGAGCGCGCTCGAGAGGTGCTGTACCGCAACGGCGGGCATTCTGCATCGCGGGCACGGTCGACGGCATATTGAACGAGGAGCCGGGGGCTGCGGCTCCCGGCTCAACTGCCCCGTCTAGGACGGCAGCTCGCCAGGAGCGATGCCGGCACGACTAACTTGAACATTCGGGCTGTGCCCGCGCTAGGTCGAAGGCGCAGCTTGACGGGCGAGCAGCCGACAGGTTGAGCAACGTTCATCCAGACCGAGCTTTGAGGAACAACGTGTGCGTTTAACAGTGGGTTGGTCTCTGGCGATTGGAATCTCGCTGTCCGCTTGCAGCGTCCGTTTTGGTCCGGACGAAAACTCAACCTCTCCGGCAGCAGAGGTGACAGCGCAGCCCCAGTGGTCCGCCCAGGCAAAGGAGCAGTTGCGCAAAGCTCTTGAGGCGCGGGCTGTGCACGGGCTCGACAAGGTTGACTTCGGCGCTACTTCGAACGCGGACGCGGACCTTACCGGACAGGCAATGCGCTACGCGGCAGCGCTGGCGCGTGGTGCCGCTGACCCCACGAAATTGTACGATGTTTACACTGTGCCGCGACCATCCCCTGATCTGAAGGCCGGGCTTGCCAACGCGCTGCGTGCCGGCGACCTGACCGGATGGTTTGCCAGCCTCGCTCCGCAGGACGCCAACTACAAAAAACTGTCTGACGCCTACCTCAGGTTGCTCAGGGCGCCGGCCCAGTCGGTTGCAGAGATCCCGGTGATGGGAGAGGCGATCAAGCCAGGGGCGGTCGATCCCCGTATCCCGGCTATTGCACGCGAGCTTGCCATTCTCGACTATGTCACTCCGGAGGATGCTCAAGGCGATCGGTATACGCCCAAGCTGATTACAGCCGTTCGACAGATGCAGGCCGATTACGGGATGAAGCCGGACGGCATCATTGGCAGTGAAGCGCTGGCGATCCTCAACATGTCCGACGTCGATCGCAGCCGCGCTATCGCTGTCTCGATGGAGCGGCTCCGGTGGCTGGAGCGGACACCTCCTGCAACGCGCATTGACGTGAACCTGGCTGCCGCCCGACTGACGTATTGGCGTGACGGCAAGATCGTCGATAGCCGCAAGGTTATCGTCGGTGAGCCCGACACCGAAACGCCGCAGCTTGGATCGCCCATTTTCCGGCTGGTGGCGAACCCGACCTGGACCGTGCCTCGCTCGATCCAGGAAAAGGAAATAGTCAACAAGGGTTCTGGCTACCTCAAGGCCAATAACATGGTGTGGAAGGATGGATGGATCGTGCAGCAGCCGGGGCCCAAAAACTCGTTGGGGCTGGTCAAGTTCGACATGCAGAACGACCATGCCATTTATCTGCACGACACACCCGCCAAGCCCCTGTTCGCCATGGTGCAGCGGCAACGTAGTCATGGCTGTGTCCGGGTCGAGGATGCGCTCGGCTTTGCGGAAATGCTGGCGAAGGATGAGGGGGTCCTGGATGAGTGGCATACAGCGCGGGCAAGCGGCAGGGAGACGTTCGTGAAGCTGCCAGGGCAGATCCCGGTCCGCATGCTCTATCAGACGGTGCTGTTCGACGGCGCGGACGAGCCGATCGTCCGCAACGACCCATATGGCTGGGATGATCGCATCGGTGCAGCTCTCGGGTTCAAGGCTGGCAAAGCCCTGCGCGTGCAGAGTGGTGCCGTCGACGTCGGGCCATGAACCGAAGGCTCACGGCGGCACCTGGACGCAGTCGCTGCGTTTCAGCCTTTCACCAGCATTGGAGTTGAGCGTGAGCATTTTCGGCAAAATCAAATCGGCAATCTTCGGCGAGCGAGGTGTCCTGGGCAGCGGGCACTTCGGCACGCCTAAACCCGATGCGCCTGCGACGGCCCCCGAGCCACGGCTCGATACCACTCCAGCATCGACGGTTTCGACACCCTCAGCAGCGCCGGCCCCGGCAGCCGCGCCTGCCCAGCATTCGCCGGCTGCGGAGAGCGTCGACGTTGAGGCCGTGCTTCAGGCCATGGCTGCGCGGAAGGGAATGTCGCTGAACTGGCGCACATCGATTGTCGATCTGATGAAGCTTCTCGATCTCGACTCCAGCCTCGCCAACCGGCAGGAACTGGCAGGTGAGCTCGGCTACCACGGCTCGAAAGATGGCAGTGCGGAGATGAACATCTGGCTGCACAAGGCGGTCATGCGCGAGCTGGAGAAGAGCGGCGGCAGGGTTCCGGCCGCTCTCAAGGACTGACGGCTAGCACCCGCACGTAAAGCAGCGGCAGGGAGCGCGTCCTGCCGCTTGCTACGCCCCGCGCGAAGGTCGAGCATCGTTGGCGATGAGCGCAGCGCTCCTGGTCAGATTTCTAGCCCAGCGCAGGCGAATTCAGCCATGTTATAAGCTGGCTCTTTTAGGGCGCACCGAACTTCACGCGTGGGTGACAGAAGATGATCTTTTCGTCCTCGTTGCGGATCTCCACGCGCTCATGCTGCCCGCTTCGCACCGCATCTTCAGCCTGAACCATCGCCTCGCCTAATTTGCCGCTGATCGGCTCACGGGCAATTTCGAGAGCGTCCTTCAGAAAGACCATGTCGTAGCTCATCGATATCCTTCCAAACGAACGACGTGGGCGTTCGCTCGTTGATGCACAAGGAACGGGTGTGATTGTGGGGACGGCGGTCTCGGCTTCCTTGCGCTGCTCCTCGGGCCCTGAAGTACCGTTCTGCGTCGGTCGCCATGATCGGCAAGCGCGTTTTTCGCAGACTGCTGTTGAAGACGAACGCTGGCCTTAGTCTAGCTTGGTATCCGACCGGTCAGTATCGCCTCAACAAGCGGATCGCCTGCACGCGCCGGTACGGCGCGAATGGCCGCTTCTTCCCGGCCAATGGCACGCCAGAGCCCTTGTGAAGCCTGGCTGGTCACTGCGCGCTGGATCGCGGGTATGTCGATGCCGGTCGCCGCGCCAAGGACCGGCCCGAGGATCGACCCGCCTCCGAACTGCCGAAGTGCCTCACCAATCTCGGGGAACATCGCATCGATGATCTGATCGCCGATGGATCGTTCAAGGTAGGAGGTGGCGGCGGTCGGCCCGCCGTGGACGATGCCGAGTGCATCCGAAAAGGTGAGGGACTGGATCGAGTCATAAACAAGCGGCGCGGCGCGATCCGCAGCTTCGCCCGCGGCGCGGTTGATCGCCAGCGTCAGTTCACGCTGCACCGGTGCCGAACGCAACAGGGCACCGAGAACCGCGGCAGAACGATCGCTGCTTCCACCTGGAAGTGTGATGCGCGCAGCGGGATCGTTCAGGTAGCCGTTCGATGTTGCCAGCCGGGCAAGCGCACGCTGGCTGGAGATCTCCAGCAGGCGTCGCAGGCCCTCGGTCAAACCTCCACCCGGTCCGCCTGTCACGCAGGCTGGCAGAGCGAGCAGCGGCGCGATCAACGCTGCACCGAGAAGCAGAGATCTGCGGGAAGGCTGGGACATGCGGCTGTTCTCTTCTGTCGGCTGAGTTGCCTCTAACTCGCCCCAGCCGACCTAACGCCGGCTGAACGGGAGATCATCGTTGCTCTGGCAGTAAAACAGCAACCTGCTCAGCCCAGAGCGCCGGCACCGCGCCGGTAGCGGTCAGTGTCGCCCCATCCACACCAGTCCTGATGTTGCCGACGAGGATCGCCTCCACGACCGCTGGTGCCAGGAACGCCAGCCGCAGCACGCGGGTGACATAGCCCGCCTGTACGTTCTCGCTAGCAGCCAGCGTGGTGACATCAAGCTCGCCCGCCTTGAGGATGCTCCACCAGCGCCGCGCCCTGAGGATGAGTCGGACGAGCGAACCGTTGGCGGTCGCGGTCACGCCGCTGCCACTGGCATGCACCAGCCGCATGACACGCCCTGAGCGGGTGAGCCGCACCTCCGAGCGGATGGTGATGGTCTCCGCTGTGGTGGTGCCGGCAAGCTGGAGGACTGCGGCGATAGCCGCGGCATCGCAGACCAGATCGATGCGCCCGTCATGGATCTGCACCGAGGTGAGGATGCTGCGGGCAGTATTCTTCAGGATAGCGGGTGTACCGCTGGCAATCGCGTCGGCTTTCGCTGCGGCGGCGGCAAAGCTGTCGGGCGTCAGCTCGAGCTGCGCGGCAGCAGCAAGCTCGACCGGGTCGGCAAACAGCTCGGCGATCCGCCGGGTGACAGCCGCCTCCAGCTCCGTGGCCGGAATGCGCAGCCCGGTGTCGCTGGAGCCGGTCTGCAGGTGACGACTGACATAGTAGCGGTAGCGTGCCTTCCCCCTGGCGGCATGGGTGGCGACCAGCGGCTGCCCTTGCGCATCCACGACGCGGCCGGCGAGCAGGCTGGCCGCTGCCCGGCCACCGCGGCGCTGCTCGCCCTGGCGGTTGTCGGTGAGCTTGGCCTGCACCGCGTCCCACACGTTGCGCGGGATGATCGGCGCATGGAGGCCGGCGTGAACCCGCTCCTGATGGTGGATCTCGCCGACGTACGTCGCACAGCGCAGGATCGAGTAGAGGTTGCCACGCGAGAAGCGGACACCGCCGAACGCCTTGCCACCGAGGGTGGTGCGGACCGGGGCGCGGATGCCGCGCTGCTCCAGTTCCTCGGACAGGCTGCGCACCGAGCCGAGCGCCAGATAGCGCGTGTAGATGTGCCGGATGATGGCGGCATGCTCCTCGACGATTCTGAGGGATCGTCCATCAGGGGCGTAGCCAAGCGGCGGCGTACCGCCCATCCACATGCCCCGGGCCTTGGAGGCGGCGATCTTGTCGCGAATGCGCTCGGCGGTGACCTCCCGCTCGAACTGGGCAAAGGAGAGCAGCATGTTGAGGGTAAGCCGCCCCATGCTGGTGGTGGTGTTGAACGACTGGGTGACCGAGACAAAGCTGGTGCCGGCGGCATCGAAGGCCTCCACCAGCTTCGAGAAGTCGAGCAGCGAGCGGGTCAGCCGGTCGACCTTGTAGACGACGATGATGTCGATCTCGCCGCCTGCGACATCGGCCAGCAGCCGCTGCAGGGCAGGGCGGGCGAGAGTACCACCGGAGATGCCGCCATCGTCATAGCGCTCACCGCTCAGCAGCCAGCCTTCGCTGGCCTGGCTGAGGATGTAGGCGCTGCACGCCTCTCTCTGCGCATCGAGCGAGTTGAAGTCCTGCTCCAGACCCTCCTCGCTCGACTTGCGCGTGTAGATCGCACAGCGGACCGTGGTCGCGGCTCTGCTCAGGACAGGCTTCATGCCGCGACCTTCTTCTTCAGGCCGAAGAAGGCAGGTCCGGACCAGCGCGTGCCGGTGATCGCGCGGGCGACCTCGCTCAGTGAGCGATATGGCCGCTCCTCCCAGCGGACGACCTGATCCTCTCCCACCGTCACCACATGCACGCGGCCCTGCCACTCGCGCACCAGCCGCATGCCGGGCCGGGCAGGGGCGGTCAGCGTCTCGCCGCGGCCAAGCTGGTCGAGCGTGCGCGTGGTCGCCCGCGACAGTCCGCCGAAACTCCGCGCCTGCAGCTCCCACGCAAGCGCCAGCCGCAGCAGCTTCGGGCTGATCCGCGGCACCGGACTGCCGGTCAGCGCCGACCACCGCTCGCGCAGGGCGGCCGAGGACAGCGCCTCCAGCGCGGCGATCTCCGCCTCGACGCTGCTCATGCTGCGGCCGCCGCAGCGTCGATGCGGTAGCAGGTCGCGCCATCGCGGCTGTACCGCACGATGGTGTGGCCCTTCTTGCGCAGGCCGGTCAGCGCAGCGCGGGTGGTGTGCGGCAGCCAGCCGGTGGCGGTGATCAGCTCCGGCAGCGTTGCGCCGGTGGGCTGGGATAGCAGTGCCACCACCGTGCTGGCTTTGGTGACCCGAGGCATGGCCAAAGTTGAAGCAGCAGTTGCGGGATCAGGGGAGGGCTGCGCCGCGCCTTGC
This sequence comes from Sphingomonas longa, assembly GCF_016892685.1. Classification (NCBI taxonomy): domain Bacteria; kingdom Pseudomonadati; phylum Pseudomonadota; class Alphaproteobacteria; order Sphingomonadales; family Sphingomonadaceae; genus Sphingomonas; species Sphingomonas longa. Next base: position 425,026 of record NZ_JAFEMC010000004.1, on the reverse strand, counting down.
TCGCCATCGACAATGCCGATGGCGGCCAGACCCGCCGCGGTAGCGTAGATGCCGTAGCGGACGTCAGCGTCGGTGCGGTGCACCGCACTCCCGTCGCCGGCCTCGCGCTCGTCGGCGTAGCCGGCGCTCACCAGTGCGCCGATAGCCTTGGTGATGCCGCCGCCGCGGCGCAGCGTCTGCGGCAGGGGATAGAGGCTGGCGGTGTCGTTCTGCGCGGCGTGGGTCAGCAGGATGGCCTGCGTGTCGCTGAGTTTTGGCATGGTGGTGTTCCTTAGCTCGCAGCGGCTCCAGTGCCGCTGCCACCACCGGCAGCCCTGTCGGTCACGCCGATCAGGGCTCTGGCTCGTCGGCCCTCGCTGCGCATCCGAGTCGGGCATCCTGTCGCTCTGGTGGGCGCTCAAGTCCAGTTTGCTTCGTCACTGCGGGCACGTTTGTCGCAGTGTCGATGGTACTCCCAAGGAACGCCAATGAGCAGACCGGGGCCAGACCCTGTCCCGTATGCCTATCAACCAACAGGCAAACGGCGGCAACCTAGGAAACAAAACAAGCAGTTTCGCGGCACTGACAGCTTCATCGAAGTAGCAAAACGCTGCAGGAGCCGTTACTTCATACTACGTCAGGAGCTGGTCCGTTCGATTTGCCCGCAGCGTCAGCAGGCATATGGCGCGACACGCGAACATGCCTGCCTGGTGTTTAGCGACAGGTGAAATGCGCATGGCTAACTCGCCCGACTATTACTCTGTGCTGGGAGTGCCCCCTACGGCAGATCGTGCGATTATTCACGCCGCGTGGAAGGCACTGCTCCGCCGATATCACCCTGACGCAAACTTCGGTGAGGACGTTTCTGCCCGCGCAAAAGCGATCAACGAGGCGTATGCCGTCTTGGGTAAGAAGGAAGCACGTGCCGCCTACGATCGCTCGCGACTTCCGCCGTCTTCCCGCTCATACACCTCACACCGCTCGTCCTATGCCACGCAAGCGGGCAGGCGCCCGATGCGGGCTAGCCCATCACTGCGGCCCAGCGATAACTTCTCGCAGCCTCTCGAGGGCAATCAATGGCTGATAGGCTTCTTACTGCTGCTTCTCACCACTGCGCCCGTGGCTATGATCCTGGTCCTGCACTTCGAGGAGACGGGATCGACGTATGCGGTGCGACGCGACGGGGCCGCTCCCCGTGTGCCGGAGATGCCAGCAGTCCCCGAACGCACCCCATCGGGCACGAAGCTCCGGATCGAGCAGTCAAAATCCTGAGTAAGCCGTCAGAGCGCCGGGGCAGGGACGCAACCGCGTCACCTGCCGTTCGACCTGGCTTACTGATAACCGCCGTTCTCCTCGCGCTCTTCAGCTGCGTCCTCCTGCACCTTCTCCATCTCTTCTGCTTCTTCCTTATCCTGCGTGGTGTCGGGATCGATCATGATGCGCTCCTTCGTGTCGGGCCTCAACGCAAGATCGGGCAAGCTGGGTGCGCGGCAGTTGCCCGCGATCCATGTTCCACAATCGCGCGTTGACCTGCATCGGCCCAGTCAGGCAACCCTCGGAGATCATCATGCGGTTCGTTCAGATCGACATCCTTCCATCCGGCAAGGCGCTGGTGGACATCGACAAGCTGACCCATGCTGTGCCTGAGGGTGCGGGAACCCGCCTTTTCCTCGGAGCTCAGCACCTGGACGTGCCGCATTCGCTGGCCGAGCTGGAGAACGTGTTGGCCGGTCGCGACCGGACCGACAGCGGCGAGAACAGCATGGCTGGGTTCGGGAGGCGGTGAACGGCAGCAGGTGACAGTATGGCGTGCGATCACGAGCTATGGAGCCTCACGCTCAAGCTCGAACAGGAACACGGTCGAGAAGGGTCGAGGCACATAGCTGAGCGGATCGGCGCCGCCGCAATCGCTGGTGATTGGGACGATGTCAGGATGTGGAAGGCGGTTGCTGCGAAGTATGACCAACTGCTGCATCAGGGTGCGGGAATGGCTTCCTGATGGTGCGAAACTGCCGAGCCGCCTTTTGTGTCGCGCCCGCGCGTAGCGACTTGGACGACCACCGCCGTTGCGAGCAGGATGGACGACACCAGCCCGCCGATCGCCAGCAGGCCCGACGAGCTGATCGCGAGGTCTAGCCTCAGTGCCGAACGTCGGCCGACCTTCAGCTTCAATCGCGCGCGATGACGACGGTCGAGGCTGACCGGAGCGACTGAATTGTCGATGTGCATGGGGCGACCAACGCTGGATGCGCAGAGCTGTTCATCGACTTGTGTCGCGCCGATCCGACCGCACGGGCCCGACGTTCGCCTGTCGATTCGATCCGTGCTAGGTCGCTACGACATGGCGGAGCGATCCTCGGTTCCGCCGATTACAAGCAGACAAGTCATGGCAGATGCCAAGGACGTGGCGGCCGCGATACAGTCGGCGCTCGACGAGATCGGCGTGACTGGCGAACTTGATGTGACGATGGATGGCAAGGCGGCCAAAAAGCCGCTGGGCTCGTCAGGCGGCGACGATGTGCACATCGATGTGGTCGTCGAACCAGTGGATGAAGCTGGCGAACGGGCACGCGATAGGCCTGCTTGACCTTAGGCTTGGGTCCGACTTCAGGAGAATACCATGTCGATGGAAGACACCACAGAGATCGGCCAGCTGCGAGACCGGCTCAGCGTCGCTGAGCGGAATGTGACGATGCTCCACGAACTGCTGAAGCCCCTACTGAAGGCCAACGGATCAGCCGCACCCGACCTGCTTCACTCGGTGCACAGCACGCGATGAAGCCAGGCGTCGCTGGCGATCAGGTCACAGCGGCTGCCTCGTCGAAGCGCGCCTCGTTGTCGACCGCTGCCGACAGATCAATGGGACGGAGCTGCACTAGGCCGGCATGTTCTTAACCGGCTTGGCATAGAGCTGGCGTCAGGACGCACATCGAGGATCTGACGCATGCGACATTGGAGGGGCGACCGCTCGACGGTGGAGCGAGCGGTGGAGATCGCCCGGAACGGCCTGGCCACTAATCTCGACGGCATCCGGGTGTGGCTGAACAACGAAGGGCGCCAAGGGGTCGAGGCTGCGACAAGCGGCATGTTGATAAAGGCCCAGCTCAACCAGCTGATCAAGGAGCGGACAGCCGCTTCGGGAGCCAGCACCGGCCGTTGACGTCGATCTCGCGATCGGATGATCTGGATCATCGTGTGCGAGACCACGCTACGCCTACGGTCGCCCATGACCAGCACCGAATTGCACGACATCGCCAAGCTCCGTAGCCTCCGCGGCACGCTGGGCGAGATGCAGCAGCCGCAACGCTCTGCGGGAAGCGAAGAAGCTATCAACAACTGCCAGGGCGAGATCAGTAAGATCGAAGCTGACTGGCCTGACGATCGGTTGGTCGCCGCCTTTAATGGAACGGAAAAGCGCGTCGGTGAGCCCGAGGCTGACGCTCTGCTAGCCGAGATCAAGCACCGTGGCTTGAGCCTGTGAAGCGATCGGATGGCAGCAAGTCGACAGTCGAGCGCGCAATCGAGATTGCCCGCATTGGCACCGCCACTTCGATACCGGAGATCCGGACGCAGCTTCGCGAGGAGCATTACGAGAATGTGGAGACGGAGACGAGCGGGCTGACCATCAAGGAGCAGCTGAAGAAGCTGATCGCCGGTCGGCAGGAACGCAGTGTTCGTGTCACGTAGACTGGACCACGCCTGAAGAATGCGGTTGCTTGCTTCAGCCTGGCTCCTTTCGCAGATCCCCTTGCTCATTCTGCATCATCCAGAACCGTGACCAGCCTCGCACCTTCGGGAGGATCAGCCACGTCAGCGCGGACGTGAGCAGGACCGAAGACACGATCTGCTGCAGAACACGCGGGACGTCGGGCAGCGCCCACGCGACGACGCTGCTCACGATCAACAGCGTCGGCACTACCCCCAGCCAGGTTACCAGTGCCGTCTTCCACTTCTTGGCGGCAACCTCGCTGGGCAGATCGAAGCCCATGACGCTGCCGCTGTCGTTCTGGTCCAGGCCGACCGAGAAGGCATCGGCCTCGGAAGCCAGCGCGATGTAGGTCGCGCCCTCCGACCAACGCTCTAATCTCCGCCGCTCGTCGAAGTGCAGGACGAGATGATGCAAGCCGCCCGCCTGATCGAGGCGCACTGCCGACATGAACCCGCCATCGACATGCGCCGCAGCGATCACGCGATCCACCCACGAACCATACGCCTCTTCGTGTCCTGGGCGCATGACGCGGCTGATGACGAAGGCGGCGGGCGCGGGCGGGGGGCTGGGCATCACCGGCCGGACTATCGAGCGTCCGACAGGTTCCGCTATGCCGCCATTCGAAGGGGGGTAGGCGGCAACCACTGGCCCTCACCCAGACTGAACGCCAGCTGAGTGGTCGCTCTGCCCAGTCGGTCAGCTGCGACGAGCCGATTACGAATCTGTGTTCCCCATTCGTTCTGGCGAGCGTTACAATGCGCGCGAACGAGGGACCGAGTCATGAGCGCGTTGAGGCTCCACGAAATACCGTATGATCTGGTGCCGCGGGAGGTGCCCTACTTCCTGTGCCGGACGCCCGCAGGGTTCCCGTCGCCAGCGCAGGACGACATGCAGGATCCGATCGATCTGGGTGCCTGGCTCGTCGAACATCCGGCTGCCAGCTACATCATGCGCGTCGACGGCCAGTCCATGTCGGGAGCGGGCATCAACGACGGCGACCTGATCGTCGTGAACCGCGCCAAGCAGGCTCGGGCGGGCGCGATCGTGGTGGCGCTGGTCCACGGCGACCGCACGCTGAAGCGGCTGCGCCGGATGGACGGCCGCTTCTGGCTAGTGCCGGAGGCTGAAGGCTTTCCGCACATCATCGTCGATGAAAACGTGGAGATATGGGGCGTCGTGGTCGGTGTCGCCCGCAAGATGCCATGACGACGCCGATCGCGCTGATCGACTGCAACAACTACTACGTGTCCTGTGAGCGGGCGTTCGACGCCAGCCTCGTCGGGGTGCCGGTGATCGTCCTGTCGAACAACGACGGATGTGCCATCGCCCGCTCGGCAGAAGCGAAGGCGCTCGGCATCAAGATGGGCGATCCGATGCACCATCTGCGCGACAAGGTGCGTCAGCATCGGATCAGGGTCCTGTCGTCCAACTACACGCTCTACGGCGACATGCAGCGACGGGTGATCGCTGCGTGCGAGGCGTTCGCCCGCGACTTCGAGATCTACTCCATCGACGAGACGTTCCTCGACCTCGCCGGCTTTGAGGACCGCGATCTCGTGAAGCACGCCCACGCCATGCGCGATCAGGTGCGGCAGTGGACGACCATCCCGACCTGCGTCGGCATTGCCGGGACGAAGACCCTGGCGAAGCTCGCCAACGCCGCCGCCAAGAAGGACGCGGCGCTCGGCGGCGTGGCGGACCTGCGCGACGAGGATGTCCGCCGTCACGTCATGTCCGCCTTTCCGGTTGGCGACGTCTGGGGCGTGGGCGGGGCGACAGCGCGCAAGCTGAACGACCTTGGGATCACCACCGCGGGAGCGCTGCGCGACATGCCGATGAAGCAGGCCAGAGCGGTCGGCACCGTCGTGCTCGAACGTCTGGTCGCCGAGCTGCGCGGCGTGCCGTCCGCGGCGGTGGAGATGGTGCAGCCGCAGCGTAAGGGCATGGCGGTGACCCGGTCCTTCGGCACACCCGTGACGAGCTTCGACGGAATGATGGGGGCGCTCAGCCAATACGCGCTGCGTGCCGGCGAGAAGCTGCGCAGCCACGGCCTCGTCGCCGCGCGGCTGACCGCCTTCTTCAATACCAACCGCCACAAGCCGGAGCGGCCGCAGCACGCCGGATCGCGGATGGTGACGCTGCATCCCATGACGAACGATAGCCTCGAGCTGATCGCGGCCGCACGCCGGGCCGCGGAACGGGCGTGGAGGGACGGATATGCTTACACCAAGGCTGGCATCATGCTGGACGATCTCGTCGCCGCAGACATGCGTCCGAGGACGCTATTCGAGGAAGACACTGATAAACGGACCCGGCTGATGGGCGCGCTTGACGAGATCAACGGTCGGTTCGGACGATGGACCGCAGTGACCGCGTCGCAAGGCTTCCGGCGTGAGTGGAAGCTGCGATCGGAGATGCGCTCGCCGGCGTGGACCACCAGCATCGCCGAGGTGCCGACGGTTCGCGCCTAGCTGAACGTGGCAAGTCCGTGGCGTTCACCACCCGGGAAGCGGTGGCATGTCATGCAGCACCATGCCCCGCCGCCCCGCTAGCAGGCGCCCCTGGCGTCCGGTCGATCCGCGATGTCGTCGTGAGCGATTGAAGGAAACGTGGCAGGAGCGGTTCATCCGTTGGTGGCGCATCGTTCGATCCGACTTCTAGCAGGAGTCGACGGGCGACAACCGCGGACATAGGCTGGCACCATGACCGACGAAGATGCGACTCACCGCCTCGGCGCAGCGATAAACCACCTGCACGCCTTCGCCGCCACGTTCAGCCCTAACGACTATGTCAGCGAGGCAAGCGCGCTGACCGGCGACGACCTCAACGTGATTCTTGATCGGCTCGAGAAGGTGCACGCTGCGGCTGTCACGGAGCAGAAGCCGTGAGCGGTTGCCGGTCGGTTAGCGCAGGCGCTGGCACGGCGATCACGGTCGGGGCGGACAGCACAGTTATGCACCGGGGCTCGCCTGATGTGTAACCGAGCCCGCCTCTCTGGCGAACCGGAGACGCTGTTCGCGCGCTTCAGCGCGAGCTGGGCGCAGGACGTGGTGCGGCCAAACAAGGATCCGGTCGAGCTGTTCCCCAAGAGTAAGGCCTTTGTCATTCGCGAGGAGCGTGACCAGCGGGCCGTCGATCTGATGCTGTGGGACGTTCTGGGCGGCGCTGCTCCGTGGCCCATGACCAACGTCCGCAACCTGGGGCTGCCGCAGTGGCGCCGGCTTGCGGCCGAACCACATAACCGCTGCCTCGTCCCGCTGACCGAGTTCTGCGAGTGGACGCCGGACAAGCACAAGGTTGGAGACGGCGCACCGATCAAGGGTGAGATGTGGTTCGACGTGCCAGAGCAGCCGGTATTCGCTGTCGCTGGGTTCTGGCAGCAGACGAGCAAGGGGGCCGGGTTCACAATGGTCACGTGCGACCCCAACGAGCTGGTCGCGCCGATCCACCCCAAGGCGATGATTACGATCCTGCATGAAGCGGACTGGGATCGTTGGTTGCGGGGTAGCTATGACGATGTGGTTACGCTCCAGCAGCCGTATCCGTCGGAGCGGATGACGGTGCGGGGGCCGGTATTCCCCACGCGATCACAAGGTTGAGATGACCGAAGCGCAGCTACAAGCCACGTTCGGGTTGGAAAAACAGATTAGCGCTGCTTGAGACGCTCTAATGGCAGCGAGTGCCCCGCGGGTGTAGAGCCGGTAAGCTGTGGATCAAGTTCGCCCGACTTGATTGCGGCTTCGAAGGCGTCGAGTACCGCCGGAAGCTCTTCGACTTGCCAGATTGTGACTGACTGTCCGCCGATCACCATGGGTTGGCCGTCCGGACGTGTCGGGGTGAATGCCACCCGCCCGGCGTCGTCGCGTGCGAGCCACTGCCCACCGGCCTGTGGCGATTGATCCAGATCGTAGGCGGTGCGGGCCTGATGGAGCTTGTCGAGCATCGCGGATCGTTCGGTGTTCGGGTTAACCGGGTCAGATGCGGCTGCGGCAGCGGAGCCGATAGTGCTGGCAGCACCGTCCACGATATCCTTCAGTGACATGTTCTGGCTCCACCTCCGCGGCAAAACGGGCTCGCAAAAGCTCAACTGGATAGAACGTCCCGCAGTTCCGCCGCCGCAGCGGTTCAGTCGGGTGACCTGTAGCCACCCTTCGCGTTAGGATCGGACTTCTTGTAGCCACCACGGCGCGGGTTCGCGATCGCCTTTCCTTCCGAGCGGCTAGTCACGACGGTCTCCGGCTGGATGCTTGGGGCCGGTGTCGGCTGCGGCTGGTTACCACACGCTGCTAAGGATAAAAGGACTGCCGTTGCAGCTGCCGATACGGTGTAACCGGTACTCGCTCGTCGCATTCAACATCCTCGATTTGGCTAACGCCGGAACCATATCTGCCAGGTTGATCGCTGGGAAGTCGCTGGCTCGTCGGTGAGATACAGGAACATAAGGGCGGGCCGTTCAGCCAATCGTCGTCAAGCGGGGCTCTAGTTGGCAAGAGCCGAGCGAGTCCCGGCAGCACGACAAAGCCGACAATCTCTCGACCGGCGGCTTCCCCATCCCCGCCAGGGGAAATCAATTAAGCGAACGAGACTTCCGCGCTGACGCGACGGCGGCGCATCGCTCCGCCAACTACGCCCATGCCGCCGATCATCATCGCCCACGTTGCAGGTTCGGGAACTGCACCTGCCGGTGTCGACGCGTAGGACAAACCATCAATCGCGAACGTCGGGCCTCCGGCAGCATCGATCGACAGGGCGCGAAACCCCGTGCTGTCGATCAAGCCAAAGAATGGCGTCGATCCATTTGCGAGTGTAAGGCTATAATGCGCCGCGCCCCCGATCGTCAGCCTCGATGTATCATAGGACAGCAGGTCGAAGCCGACCGCGTACACATCGGATCGAAACACAATCGAGAAGACGCTGCTGCCGTTATCAGTAATGAATGCCGCTGAATTTCCGGAACTCGCGCCTAGATCACCGTTGATGAAAACTAAATCAGGATTTCCTCCGGTTTCTGCAATGGTGAAATCGCCATAGGCTTGGCTGGCGGCTGCTTCCCGTTTCTGCTCGAAACTCTCGAACATCAACGCTTCCGCGGCAGCCTCGAACGCGACGCGATCGGTATAGATCGTCGGTGCTGCGCTGGCAGGAGCCGAGTACGCCGTTGAGATAGCTACGGCAGCCAGAATCCGTATCCCGAAAGTCTTCATAAACCAACCTCATGACCTTTTATCGGGACGATCTTTTGTGTTAACTGCTATATAATCATTCATCATTTGATGTTTTATCGGCTGTTGAGTGCGTCCCGATTTGGGACGATCCGCCTCAAACCGGCCCTCCTGCTCCGGCAAGGCACAGTGAAGCCGCTGACGACCCTGCGGAGTGGTCAGCGGCTTCCTCGACACCACCCAGAATGATGGATCAGGCGAAGCTAACCTTCGTGCTGACGCGACGACGGCGCATCGCCCCGCCGACCATGCCGAAGCCGACGATCATCATCGCCCATGTGGAGGGCTCGGGGACTGCGCCGATACCGGCGTTAGAGTTGGTGCTGTCAAAGCAACTGCACACGACCCGTCTAGGGCGAAATACTAACCCGTTTGCCTGCCTTTCGGAGCGCAAACGGGTGCTTTCTCTAAACCAGGGCGAGCGCATCCGCAGCACTGACAGCTTTACTGGCTTATGCTCGATTGCTGAAGAATGAGTGATGTACGGTCAATTCGCGAGCTGGTGCACTTGTCTGGCAAAACCCTCTGCTATGGTCGAGACCTCGTGGCGGAATCTTTTCATCGCTTCTGGACAGGTTCAACTACAAGCAACAGAACCGTGTAAACTGGACATGCCGTGGGGGCAAAATGACGCAGAGACTCACCACTATCGCGATCGCAGCCGTATTGTCGGCGATGTGTTCGGAAGCGCCGCTCCCCGCGCAGGCGGCGGGCGAAAGTCTCACCAGTTATCCCGCGCTACCCAGGAGCGTACCGTACAGGCAGAGGGTTTTTGGCAACGATGTCAGTGATCCTTGGCGCTGGATGGAGGATGCCAAGCAGAGGGCCGAGCTGACGACATGGATGCAGGCATCGAGCGCGCACACGCGGGCACAACTGTCGGCGCTGCCGGGGTACCCTGCGCTGTTGTCCGCGATCACAACGGCTTCCAGGGCCAAGCCCGGCATCTACCAGGTGTCATCGGCCGGCGGGCGGCTGTTCTTTGGACTGATCGCGCCCGATGCCAACCAGCCGGTGTTGATGGTTCGCGAGAACGGCCGGGACCGCGTGCTGGTGGATCCCGGCAAGGATGCCGCGATCGGGACCTATCAGACGTCGCCGGACGGCCGCTTCGTCGTGGTTCAGCTGTCGAAGGGCGGCAGCGAGATCGGTGCGAGCTACATCTATGACGTCGCGAACGGCAAGCGGTTAGACGATGTGCTGACGCCGATGTGGAGCGATCAGGTGAACTGGGCGGACGGCAGAACGCTGCTCTACACCCGCATGGCGCGAACCGAAGGCAAGAACGTGCAGGAGGACGTGACGCTCTACCGCCACGTCATTGGCAGGCCGGCGTCGGAGGACGCGCCGCTGCTCGGAAGCCTCGCCAGGACGACGGTCGTCGTCAGCAAGGAGGAGGCGGCTTTGCCCGGGTCGGACGTCGGCAGCGCCTGGACGATCGGCGTGATCGGGCAGGCGCGACCGGACTCTCGGATAGCACTGGCGCGCACGGCCGATCTCGTTGCGGGCCGCGCCGCCTGGGTGCCGGTTGCCGACTACGAGGACCGGGTCACGCGCGCCACCGTCCATGGCGATACCCTCTACTACATCACCCAGCGCGAACTGCCCGACGGGGAGGTCCGCAGCGTCGATGCCCGCGCCCCGAAGCTGTCCGCCAGCCGTCGGGTGCTCGGCGGCGGCGGGTTGGTGCTGAAGGAGATCGTTGCCGCCCGCGACGGCCTGTACGTCACGGCGCTCCGCCCGACCGGCTCGAGCCGACTGTTGTTCCTGCGCTACGGTGCGGCAGCGCCGGTCGAGGTCAGGCTGTCGTTCGCCGGTGCGATCGGCAACGTGTCCGCACCGGCGGACGGCGGCTCGCCGATCTTGTCGATCGTCGGATGGCTCAACGACATGCAGTATCTGCGGCTCGATGGCGGCAAGGCGACCTCGGTCGGCATCGGGAACGAGACGGACGCTGCCGTGGTCGCCGGCGCGCGACTGATTGAGGATGTCGCGACAAGCAAAGACGGAACCAAGGTTCCGCTGACCATCCTCGCTCCATCGGCGACCTTTGCCGGGGCGCGGCCGACGATCCTGGAGGCGTATTCCTCTTACGGCTCCGTGGCGGCACCCTTCTTCGGGCCGGTCACGTTGACATGGGTGCGCCGCGGCGGCGTGTTCGCGACCTGTCATGCGCGCGGAGGGGGCGAGCAGGGGCGTGCGTGGCACGAGGCGGGACGCAGCCGCAACAAGCCTCGCGGTCAGGAGGACGTCATCGCGTGCGGCGAGCGGCTGGTCGCCTTGCGCTTCGCTACCCCGCGGACGCTGGGTGCGTGGGGTACGAGTGCGGGAGGCACGATCGTGCCGCCTGCGGCCCTTGCTCGTCCAGACCTGTTCCGGGCGGTCACCGCGTCCGTCGGCATGGTCAACCCAACCGCGCTGGACCGCGGCGAGAATGGCGCGAGCCAGTTCGCCGAATTCGGCGATCCGCGCACGGCGGAGGGGTATGAAGCTCTGGTCGCGCAGGACACGACCATGCTCGTTCCGAAGTCGAGAGGCGGCCCCGACTTCCTGTTCACGGTCGGGCTCAACGACCACCGGGTCCCGTTCTGGCATTCCGCCAAGGCCGTCGCGACGATGCGGGCTGCATGGCAAGACCGGCACTTGGCCTTGCTGCGGGTCGATGACGACGCGGGCCACGGCGTCGGCTCGGGTCGAGACAAGACCCTGGCGCTCCGAGCCGACATGTACGCGTTCTTCCTGAACCGCTTCGGCCAGCCCGGTTTCGTGAAGCCGTAGGCAGCCCGGGAGGCTGCGGAGGACAGAGGTCGACTGGAAAGGCACTCGATTCGTCAACAAGATCTGCAACGCGAAGAGCGGACGAATTGCCGCTGAAGCGTGGGCGGTAGAGTAGGTCGCTCGAAAGAGCCTAAGTGGGCGTCTTGAGGAGCGAGTTTAAGAATGGCAACGCTCCCCGATCCGTGCTTTCGCAGCCACAGCAGGCGTCGTTTTCAGGTTGGTGGACCGCCCTATGAACGGACTTATGCTGTCCATGTTCGTCAGCACGATCCTGAGCGGCGTGATCGCGGCCCTCAGGGATAGATCGGTGGTGCTGTGGACGATCCTGGGAGTGCTGAGCGGCCCCATTGCCGTTGCATTGCTCTTGTGCTTGCCATCGCGCAAAGCCCTCGTGCCGCCAACACCGGTCCGAACGCTTGCTAGCGAAATACGCGAACTGCAGGAGCTACGCGAACGAGGTCTTATCTCGAACGAGGAGTTCGAGCAGGGCAAGGCGCGGGTTATGGCGTGGCCGATCGCATCGGCGATCCGGCCTGCACTGCCATCGCCGCGAGCCATGGCAGATAGCGGATGGACATGGGCGAATTATCAGCCCGCTGCCCGCGCAGCCTTTATCAATTTGGCTCAGCGCCATCATCTTGATCTGCAATGGCCAGACGACGTGCCATATGAGGTCGTCTGCACCTTTCCTGTCCAAGAGGGGCTTTCGCTTGCAATCACGTTAGCGCTCGAGAAAGGCTCCGTCCATTGCTGGGGCGATGGTTGGACTCTCGATGGGGCGACTCCCGGAAGCCCGGATGTCGGGCTGCCGGCCGAACTGGTGGAAGGCCTGGATGCCCTAATAGGAGGATCAGGCCGTCTGCTGGTACGGACGGCTTACCGCGATACTTCCCCGTTCTGGACATCGTTGCAGGTGCAGCGGAATGGTCGTTGGCGAACGGTACGTAATCAATGGGATATTCCAATTCTACCGTTATGGCGGCGTACCATAATCGAAAATGAGCCATCTCGGCTGAAGCCACAGCAGTAGATTTCTGCCCGATCTCTCAGGTCTGCACGCTAGTTAGCAGGGCCTGACGGACACGACGCACGATGCGAAGCCCGCCGCCATGACACGACATCACGACGGCGGCACGCCCGATGATTACGGCTTTAAGTTGTTCTCCTTGAGCGTTTTGCCGTCGATGGTGAACTCGGCATAGCCGCTTTCCTTGATATCGTTGGCGGCGAGTCGACCATCGATGTCGAGCCGCAGCACGTGGACGTCGCTAAAGGCGCCCGGCGACATCAGCCGTATCCCCGACCAAGCGGAGCGGCTGTAGATCTTGCTCATAGGACCCTTCTGGGCTTCCATGAACGGCGCCAGGGCCGCTGCGTTTACCTGCGCCATCGGGGTGACGTAGTCCGCCAGTTTGAATTCAGACGCATCGCCACCACTGACCGTGATGTCGACTGGGCTCGGCGCCGCGAACTTGCCTGTGCGCATGTTCAAGGACGTGCTGAGCAGCTTCCTTGCATCGGTCGGATCCTGATACTGGACCGAGCAGACGGTCAGCTGGCCTTGCGGTTCGTCATCGCTGCTGTCGATGTCTTTGCCCGAACTGAAGAAAGAATTGATTTCTGAAACCTTGGCGTTTGGGCCAAGGTGCTTGGCGATCGCTCGGAAACAGACGTCCGGTCCTTCCGAAATATTAAGCGCCGCAACCTCTGGTGCAGCCGATGTACCGGCCGTGCCCACCTGATTGGCTGCGCCATCGGCAACGTTAGTGGTGGTGTTGGTTCCCTTTCCGCACGCGGACAAGCCGAATGTCGCTGTAGCAAGCATGCACAGTGTGGCGGATCTTGGCTTAAACATGATGGACGAGTTCCTGAGATCGTGATGACTCCGCCTTCATAAGGCACGTTCCTCTGGTGTCGAACAGTAAGGCTTGCGTGCCGCCGTGTGGATCTTTTGCCGAGCGCTGGACGGAGGGTCGGAGCCATGCGATCGACAGACAATGGATCACATCGAACGCGCTGTCAGGCCACGTGGGACGGAACGTAGATGGCCGTCTCCGATCGTCTTGACCTTTTGGGCCATGGCGCTCCTGAACCTCGTTCTGGCGCACTTTGCTTTCGGCGGATACTCATCTTCCGCAGGTGGCGACGCTGCCGGAAACGCGATGAGCAGCGCCTTCGATAAGCTGTTCATGCTTGCGGCATTGGGGCTTGTCGGACTGCTCTCGCTCCTGTTCCTGCTGATCCGCAGGCAGGGATTTCGGATCGCCCTGATCGTGGTGCTGGCCCTGAACGTCTTCCTGCTGCTAACGATCTTGTCTTTACAGTTCTGACAGCAATGCCACCAATCACGCGGCCTGTTGCGGCCTGCATGATGGAACACCTTAGCCGGCATTTTTCCGATTAACGTGGCGTCAGTAATTAACAGCAGCCTGCAATCGGATCAGCGAAGTGATGCAAACGTTCTGTCGGGCGCTGTCAGCTGTAATGCACCAGCCGGTAATGGTGGCAGAGTACGGGTAATGGTATGCCCCGCCCGCGCAAGCCAGCCAGTCCGTTCCGGTACTTCAACTCCTCGCCCGAGGTGATCCGGCTGGTGGTGCTGATGTACGTCCGGTTTCCGCTCAGCCTGCGGAACGTCGAGGACCTGTTGTTCGAGCGCGGGATCGACATCTGCCACGAGACGGTGCGGCTGTGGTGGAACAGGTTCGGGCCGCTGTTCGCAGGCGAGGTACGGCGTAAGAGGGTGAGCCACATGCGTGGCTTCCGTCACTGGCGCTGGCACCTGGACGAAATGTACGTGAAGCTGAACGGCGAGATGGTCTACCTCTGGCGAGCCGTCGATCACGAGGGCGAGGTGCTGGAGAGCTACGTCACCAAGAGCCGCGACAAGGCAGCGGCGCTCACCTTCATGAAGAAGGCGCTGAAGCGCCACGGCTCACCAGAGGCGATCACCACCGACGGCCTGCGCTCCTACCGTGCAGCCATGAACGAGCTCGGCAACGCCGAGAAGCAGGAGGTGGGCCGCTGGGCCAACAACCGGGTGGAGAACTCTCACCTGCCGTTCCGACGACGAGAGCGGGCGATGCTCCGGTTCAGGCAGATGAAGACCCTGCAGAGATTCGCTTCCGTGCACGCCAACGTCCACAACCACTTCAGCCTGGAGCGCCATCTCACCGACCGACAGACCTACCGGGAACGACGCTCCGCAGCGCTTGCGGAGTGGCAGGTGCTCGCCGGCTAGGCCGCCATCCTCAAAGCGCGAGAGGCATCCGGTGGAGAGTGGTCCGCGTTAGACTGACAGCACCTTTGTAAGCAATAATTCGACCCTGACGGCTGGTACGGACGGTGCGGTGGGCGGCACGTTCGCAACGGCTCCGCTTGCCTTTGGCGTCCCACAGAGCTGGGTGTTGGCTGGTGCCGCGAACACGTCGGGCATGACGGTCGTGATCGAGAAGGGGCGGGTGGAACCAAATGGTAAGCCGATGGTCAAGATCACCATTGGCGGTTCCCTAGGAACCGGCTTGACGGCCACGCTCAACTTCCGTCAGCAGATCACCTCAGCAACCTTGAACGCGCTCATTGCCGGCGGGTTCTTCTCGGTCAACGACAAGCTGCGTGGGCGTGCCAACGTCCGCGCCGATGCGGGTTCGCAGAAGCTGATCGGGGTTGGTACGTCGATCAGCTACACGGATGCGGCAGCCGGCCAGGAGCCACGTAGCGGGCGGCACGACGGCGTTGGCTCTAGGGTCCGAAACCGCGCTCAACAATGTCGTTGACGCTTACGGGAACAGCGATCGGACTACCCTCATCACCGAAGTGATGGACCTCCAGGATCCGAACCTGGTGGCGCAGAACCAGAACGCCGTCACGCCGAGCGTGTTTGAGTTCAACATCCCAATTGTGTTCCGCAACCTGTCGGGCAGCACTGCCTCAGTCGGCGCGGTCATCTGCATCAGTGAAGCTGGCCCCTACCGGAGTGCAAACGCATGATCCTCGCCTATCCCGTCGCGCTGGCGGCCGCCCCCTGTCGCCGATGTCCTGATCGCCGGTAACACGGCGGAAGGGCCGATGCAGGGCATATGGTTCGGGAACACCGGTCAGGGCGGCTACGATCGCATCACGATCCGCGATAACGACCTGCGCCTGTCCGGAGCATGGCATGGGATCAGCGTCTATGAGGGGCGCGCGATCGTCATCCGCAACAATCGCATCCTGCCAATCCCCGGGTCGCGTCAGCCGCGCGGCGATCACCCGCTGACCTATCCCTGGGTGTACGCCCCCGACAGCGATGCACTCGCCTGCGGTAACGTCGTGGCGGCGCAGGCCAACCGGTATGGCACGGGGAAATGCCGCTGAGCTGTTTGAGGCGTGGATCAGCACGACCGGCGGCAGCAACGAAACCGTCTGCGGTGATGTCGTGCCGTCGATGCAGGGCGGACAGGGGTCAGAGCCCTGCTGAGAGCCGGCATCGATCCAGTTCCGGGACAATCTAATAAAATTGGTTTATTGTCGATTACTTGAACGGTCGGTTTTTGGTAAGACTGCTTTGCCGCATCATGGGGAGCGGCCGACTCTTGCGAGTCGCTAACGGGGAAATATCATGTCTTACAAAGGCTTGCTTGCTGCATCACTCGTGCTAATGAGCGCGACACCTGCATTCGCGGCGACCGTTTACAACAACGGCGGTCCAACTATCACCAGCGGCAACGAGACAACCGCTTGGGTGCAGGCCGAGACCTTCAGCTTCGATGCCGCCACCGTAATTGGGGGCGCCGGCGTTTATTTGGGTGGGTTTGGCAACGTCAACGCGTACGATGGCGCATTCCAGTATTTCATCTTCGCAGACGGTGCAGGAACCCCGGGATCGGTACTAGCGACCGGAGCCGTATCGCCGACGATCACCGACAGCGGAACACCTTGGGCCGGCGGCGGCAACGCTTACCTGTTCCAGTTTAGCTTTGCAGACTTCGCCGCTGCTGCGAACACAACTTACCACTTCGGTATCCATGCCAGCGGCGCAGGTGACTACAATCGCGATGAAATTTACTGGGTCACAACCGATCTCAACCGGACGAACACGGGCATCGAGAGCTTCGGCGGCACGTTCGACAACTGGACCGACAACGGCAATGAGCATGCCTTTTTCCTGACAGACGGTGTCGCTGGCGTTGTGCCCGAGCCCACCACCTGGGCTATGATGATCGGCGGCATCGGCATGGTGGGCGGTGCAATGCGCCGTCGCCGTGTCAGCACGAAGGTCAGCTTCGCGTAAGAGGTCTGCTCCCGAAGATCGGAGGGGCCGTTAGTCGAGAGGCTGGCGGCCCTTTTTGCATGTGCGCCGCCGTTGTGCGGGGGCGATAGCAGACCGTGCGAACACAAAAAAAGACCGGCGGTGAAGCCGGCCCAAGTCTTAGGAGAGGATGCCTGAAAGGCCCGAGTATGCTGCACATGCGAACGCGCTAGCGCAACCATGAATAGGTATGCACCTATTTGAGGCACTTAGCTCAGGCCCGTGCTACCAGCGCCTGTCGAGCCGCGACCGCTAACTCCCGGAACGCCGCTTGCCACGTAGCGCCAGCCTCGCTCCACGGGATCGGCCCCTCCAGCCGCTCTATCCGGCTATCCCACAGCTTCTCGGCCAAGTGCTCGTTGAGCGCTTCATCGTCGTTGCTGGTGCAGAGGCGGCAGCGTGGCATCTCGAATCACTTGCGATGTTGTTCCTTTTCCGTTCCATAGCGGAATGCGTCGGCAACAGCGAATCACCGTCGAGCTTGCCGTGCAGATCCTGCGCGAGGCGATGCGGCTGTTGGGTCAGCAGAAGGCCGACGCGGTACCGGTTCGCCTGGCGCTGCGGTGTCTGTGGCCACACTGCCCGGAGCGTTGGCCGCTGGTGACGTTCTGCGAGGCCGTGGGTCAGCCGAGCGAGATCGGGCGCTCTCAGGGGGTGACAGCCGGGTTCAACGCGATCGTACGGCAGTTGCGCCGGTCGGGGGCATATCGGGACACGGGTGCCTGACACAAAGACGCCGACCCGAAGGCCGGCGCGAGGATCAACCGGAGGCTATCACCAGTTGGGACGAACATCGTGGCAAAGCGACCACGGCAGATCAAGGCCGCCACTTCACCCCTGCACCAGCACCCGCCACACCATCCCTGCCAGCAGCAAGGCAAGGGACAAGCCGACGAGAAGGAAGCGGCGCTTCAGACGTCGAGGCCGCGCCGCTCGATCTCGGCCGCCAAAGCATCCGCCTCAGGGTTGCCCGGCTCTCGGTCTGTGGCCTGATAAGCGGCGAGCAGATCGGTGTCGTCTTCAGGAACATACGTGAAGCCGGTATTTGGCGTCCCAGTCACAACGAAAGTCCCGTACCCTGATAGTGCTAGGGGAGCGAACCCCATCGCTTCCATGCCTTCAGGGCCTCCGTAGACCGGAAGCATCTTGCTCTGATCGATCGTCATTCCCTCAGCCTACCACCTTTCAAGGATCGTAATTTGAGATCCGGCTAGTCAGCCCGATCTCAGCCGGCGCGGATCATCCATCCAGCGACAAACCAGATGACGGCGATAAATGGCACCAGCAGAATGAAGAGGCAGGTCCATCCTGCTGCTTTGTATCCGGGCTCGACTGGATCGCTCCAGCGTGGCGGCCCGGCGTCATCGTCGTCCATCCCCACAGCCTACGCCAAGAGGATCGAAGGCTCAATATTTGGTACGCGGGTGGCTCTCGATGAGCTCAGCGCGCTCCGCTAACCGTTCCCACCGCTCGGCAGATTGCAGCAACAAACGTTTGGCATTCGGCAGGGTCTGTACTTCGGCTGCGGCTCGATCGGCAGCGGCCAGTGCGCGGAGTTCCTGACTCGACGGTCCCATTACCGCGGCGTTTAGTCAGCCTGCGGATGCTCGTCGACTGCATCGGAGACGATCATCCGGTTGCCTCCCCGCCCCATAAGCCATTGATTTGCATGACACCGGGTTAGAGGCCCGAACGGGCAACCGGCATCGATAACACTCGATTTTACGGCTCCACGTTCAACACGACGGGCGGCACCCTGACCCGTTCGGTTGAGATCGACCTCACGCCTGGCATGCAGACGAAGCTGTTCAACATTTCTGGCATTTCGTCGTTCTCGTTCGTCACGTCCGGGAGCTTATACGGCGAAAACACCGTTCAGATCGACAACATCGTGTACGACCTGGCTGCTGGCGGCGGTGTGCCCGAGCCCGCGTCGTGGGCGCTCATGATCGCAGGTATCGGCGCGGCTGGCGGCGCTCTCCGTCGCCGTCGTGCGGTCAGCACGACGGTCAGCTTCGCGTAAGCTACCTCGCTCTCTTAGGAGATCGGAAGAGCCGTCAGCCATCAGGCTGGCGGCTCTTTTGCATTCGGTCAGCTTATCGAGGCTCGGCCGAGTGGCAGCGGATTGATGTTGCCGGTGGTAACGCGATCCGATTCGCCCCGCGCGATCATCAGCGCCCGCGCGCGCTTCCCGTAGTGCCTAACCAACTCCGGTGACACGCCGAGTATCTCGCCGACTCCGCTGTCGTTCAGGCCGCACTCCAGCTGGTAGCAGCATGCGTTCTTCCGCAGTCTGTGGAATGTGAAGGTCGCGCCCTCGACGATCGCCTCGCGCGGTAAGCGACATGGTTGCCGTAGTGACGAGCTATACAAATGCAGCTTCCCGTAACTTTACCCTCGTGGTTGAAGATACACCGCTGATCGCGTCGGGTGATCAGCGGCTTTTCTGTGCCTGAGCGCTACTTTCGACGACAGGAGCGGGCGCTTCCGCTGGCAGCTTTGGCTTCTGGTCCGGCTCTTGCTGACCTTGAGCAGCGCGCATCTCCTGCTGCTCGGCTTGCAGCTGCGCCTGTCGTACGCGCTCGCTCCTGGCTATGACGTCAGTCTCGTCAAAAACGGGGTGGCTGTTGTCCCATCGCACTCCACCCTGTGATTGCAGGGGTGTAGCGACTAGGGCCGTCGCAAGGATCATGATGTTCATCATCGCTCTCCGCACACTCGCCTAATCAGCGATTTACGATCAGTCGGCAGAGAAGTTGCCGGCGAAGCAAGGCGGCGCCTCGTCACGTCCGAAAACGGAAAAAGACGCGCGCGTCTCGAAATGGCACAGCGAAATATTTTGATGAACTATATAGTTAATGTGCGGTTCACACGGTGGAACCGACGCGACTGTGGTGTCGGACCTTTTAGGGGAACACCGACATGACACTCAGCGCCAAATCAATCATGCTCGCCGCAGCATCAACGATGTTTGTAATGGCAGCTTCTACCGCCGCGGCAACGCCAATCATCACCAATATTGGCGCTGATTTGTCGACCTCACCCTACACGTTCACTTACATGGGGAGCAGCTTCACGTTCGGCTCTAACGGTCAGTTGTTCACTGGTCCCATTACCGTCAGCACAGCCAATGGCGGCGAGATCAATACGACGTTCGGTGAGCCCTCGGCCTATTTTCCTGATCGTGGGACGGTATCGTTTGGCCCGGGTATGAACTTCGCCGCTTTCCCTACCGAGACTGCGATTCGCTTCAGCAATGGTGAAAATTACTTCGGTCTTCGTGCTGTTACGAACACCGGTACCTTCTACGGGTTCGCTTATTCGAGCGACAACATCCTCAACACTATCGGCTTTGAGACCGTAGCCGACGCAACGATCACTGCTACGACGATGGCTGGCGCAGTGCCCGAACCTGCCACGTGGGCGATGATGATCGGCGGCATCGGCATGGTTGGCGGCGCCATGCGCCGTCGCCGCGTTAGCACGAAGGTCAGCTTCGCGTAAGCCATCCTCGCTCCCTCGGGAGATCGGAAGAGCCGCCAGCCCAACCAGCTGGCGGCTCTTTGCTTTGGTCAGCTGATCGACGTTCTGGCGAGTGGCAACGGATCGCTGTGGCCAATCATGACGCAGTCCGATGCGTCGTGCGCCCCACTATGGATGACTCACCACGACGACCTTCAAGGTGGCCCGTCGCCTTTCGCTTGTCTCCGCGTCCTGTGCCTCGCACGTGAATGTATGGGCGCCCAAGGTGGGCAGCTCCTCGGCCGCAATCATAGCGGCCGATCGGAGAGTGGCGTTGAACGCCGCCTCTAGACTCTCGAAATCCTGTTCAGCGCCGGCCGGAAATCCGGAACCGTCGTCGATCGATGTCAGATAGCGTCCCATCCCTGCATGATAGACCAACACGGCCGGACGTTCGCTCACTTGCATCATGCAGGCACCTGGACGGCGTCGGCCGACACCTGAGCTGGTGATCGGGAGCAGGACTTCCGAGAAACAGCGCGGAGGAGCGGAGCTCAACCTCGTCGTGATCGCCCGGCAGGCAAGCGGTGCGATGCTGCCTCAAGGTAAGCGGGGTCGAAGTCCGCTAACTGTGCGGCTTTCTCCCAATCGATGATCGACACCTTCCCATGATGAAAATCCAGCACCTCGTGAGTGCGAAGTGCCTTCAGAGTCCGATTGACGTGAACCCCAGTCAGGCCGAGCAGTTCACCCAGTCGCTCCTGCGTTATGGGGAAGTCGTAGCTGACTGGTCGCTCTCCGGCAGCGATCCCAAGTCGCCACGCCACTTCGAGGAAGAGATGTGCCGTACGGCTATTGGCACTCCGCAGCGACATGCTGGTCAACCACTCTGCCATGATTGCGGCATCGACAACGCAATCTCTCCAAAAGGCGTCAGCGATGGCCGGGTACGTTCTTGCGAGTGTAACAATTTCCCCATGAGGCACGTGCAAGATGGTAGCAGCGCTAAGAGCTTGCAGCGTCGATGTCGCTTGGGGAACGACCACCGAGTGAAGGTCGGCCATGTCGCCGCGAAGGTGTATCGCAGCCATTTGTCGACGGCCAACACGATCCTGGCTGAACCGGCCAACTATGCCGGACAGCACCAAACATGCATGCTTCACTTTGTCGCCCAAGCGCACTATGTCTCGATGCGTCCCCACCTCAGCGACAATGCCCGGCAGCTTCATGATGGCCGCTTGTTCAACCTCGTCCAACGCCGAATGCCGCAGCAATCTGGCGAGGAATGGACGAAGAGGCGCAGGCTCTGAGTTGGTCATGATTGTTCCCATCAATGCATGAGCTCTCCGGCGACGAAACTCAGCGCGCGAGCAATACGAAGACTAACACGCATCAAGTATAACATACATCAAAGCGTGTGTGCATACGCTTCCGGGCTTGAGAGCGTCATCGTCTCATCAAGAGGGGGTTGATCAAGCCTGTAACGACTCGGTTCGAAGCACCCCAGGCAAGGCTTTGTCAAAGCTAATGCACCAGCCGGTAATCAGGACAGGGTAGGGGCGCTGCATGCCCCGCCCGCGCAAGCCAGCCAGTCCGTTTCGCTACTTCAACTCGTCGCCCGAGGTGATCCGGCTGGTAGTGCTGATGTACGTCCGCTTCCCGCTGAGCCTGCGCAACGTGGAGGACCTGCTGTTCGAGCGTGGGATCGACATCTGCCACGAAACCGTGCGGCTGTGGTGGAACAGGTTCGGGCCGCTGTTCGCAGGCGAGGTGCGGAGGAAAAGGGTAAGTCACATGCGCGGCTTCCGTCACTGGCGCTGGCACTTGGACGAGATGTACGTGAAGCTGAACGGCGAGATGGTCTACCTCTGGCGAGCCGTCGATCACGAGGGCGAGGTGCTGGAGAGCTACGTCACCAAGACGCGTGACAAGGCGGCAGCGCTCACCTTCATGAAGAAGGCGCTGAAGCGCCACGGCTCACCAGAGGCGATCACCACCGACGGCCTGCGCTCCTACCGTGCAGCCATGAACGAGCTCGGCAACGCCGAGAAGCAGGAGGTGGGCCGCTGGGCCAACAACCGAGTCGAGAACTCCCACCTGCCGTTCCGACGACGGGAGCGCGCGATGCTCCGGTTCAGGCAGATGAAGACGCTGCAGAAGTTTGCCTCAGTTCACGCCAACGTCCACAACCACTTCAGCCTGGAGCGCCATCTCACCGATCGACAGACCTACCGGGTACGACGCTCCGCAGCGCTTGCGGAGTGGCAGGTGCTCGTCGGCTAGGCTGCCATCCTCAAAGCCCGACATGCATCTGGTGGAGAGCGGTTCGCATTAGACTGACAGCACCGTTCGAGACGCTGCACCCGGGGGAGAAACCACTGGCGCACGCATGGTACCTCGATGCGATGTGCCATTGGCTCGAGAGGGTCGAGGCGGGTGATGAGCGACGGCTGGTCGTTACGGTGCCGCCGCGCCACCTGAAGTCAGTGACCGCCTCGGTGGCGTTCGTCGCCTGGGCGCTCGGGCGTGATCCGACGATGAAGATCATGGTCGCCAGCTACAGCCAGGATCTGTCGCGCCTGCACGCCAGCCAGTGCCGGACGCTGATCGAGTCCGACTGGTACCAGAGCCTGTTCCCGAAGACCCGGATTGCCGATGGCGGCAACCGGGCACTCGAGATCATCACTACGCAGGGCGGGGTGAGAAAGGGCGTGTCGGTCGGCGGGACGGTGACCGGTTTCGGCGCGGATCTCATCATCGTCGATGATTGCATGAAGGCTGACGATGTGAAGAGCGTCACGCTGCGCGAGGAGGTGAAGAACTGGTTTGCCAATACCCTCCTCACGCGCCTCAATGACAAGCAGACCGGTCGGATCATCTCGATCCAGCAGCGCCTCCACGAGGATGATCTGCCCGCGATGCTGCTGGAGCGTGGCTATCGCCACCTCAATCTGCCCGCCATCGCCGAGCAGGTCGAGGACGTGCCGATTGGCCCCGGCAAGGTTCACCGGCGCGTCGTCGGCGACCTGCTTAACCCGGATCGCGAGGACCGCGCGCTGCTGGATCGCATGCGCATCGAACTCGGGCCCGTCGTCTTCTCGGCGCAGTATCAACAGAACCCGGTGGCGCCGGAAGGCAATTCGATCCGGATGGAGTGGTTCCAGACCTATGACGAGCCGCCCGCGCGCCGGAACTTCACCAGGGTCGTGCAAAGCTGGGACACGGGCATGAGCGCAGCACCGACCAGCGATTTCTCGGTCTGCACGACATGGGGTTTCTGCGGGGACAAATGGTACCTGCTGGACGTCTTCCGCCAGCGGCTCGACTATCCTGAACTCCGGCGGGCGGTGGAGCGGCTTCATGACCAGTGGAAGGCCGACCGGGTGATCATCGAGGACGCCGGCGCCGGCAAATCGGTGGCGCAGGATATCAGGCTGCAGGGCAAGTTTCGGCCGTTCATGAGCAAGACCGACGTGGACAAGATGTCGCGCTTCACCGGGACCTTCGGGGAAGTCGAGGCCGGCAACATCCTGCTGCCCACGGCCGCGCCGTGGCTGGACGAGTTCCGCCGGGAACTGCGGGCCTTTCCCAACGGACGGCACGACGATCAGGTGGACAGCTTCAGCCATTTCGTTCGCCACCAGAAGAACCACCGCATGTGGATGCTCACTCGCGTGGATCCGCGGACCGGCCGGGAGGATCCGCCGCGACGGCGATGAGGGATGCGCGGCAACCCTCGAAAGCTGCATATCGACTTCTGCCGCCACGCAGGGCTGTGGTCATGCTCAGGAGGCTGAGCATGACACCGGACGAACTTATCCGCACCTACATGACCGCAGCGGGCATGATCATGGAGGACATGGCCACAAAGGCGCTGCTGGATCCTCTGGCTGCGACGCGGGCCCAGGAACTGCGGGACGTCGCTCGCGAACTGCAGACGATTGCCGATGTCGTCGACGCCGCTCGCAAGGCGCAGCCGCATCGTCGCTGAGCGATGCTGGCTCGGAATGGAACAGCGCGTCGCCCAAGCGTCTTGTGACGGCCATTGGCCCGTGAGACAGCGCCTCATCATGCCATCTGCCAGCCTCGTCGATCTCGTTGAGAAGGTGCTCGCCCGCGCGCCGGAGTGGGTGAGGGTAGACCTTGCCGCTCGCGATCCGCTGCAGCGGCAGCGCGCCGAGGAGACGCTGGCTGCGATGATCGCCAGCGCCATCAGCAGCACCGGCGACGCTGAGAGCAGCTAATCTCTGGCGCGCTCAGCAAGGCGGCAGGCGGCCTTCCGGTCAGCAACGAGTGCTTCGTCAAAGGCGACGCGGGCTAGATCATCAATGACTGCTCATGAGCAACACAGCTTTACGCGTTGATCTCGTCGATCCGGTCAGCGAGATCCCTAAGGTCGCGTGCGAGTTCGTCCAGCGCAAACGAGAAGCCGAAGACATGTCCCGCCATGTCCAGATCCAGTGCGTTCCCCTCGGCGCTGGTGCGAAACGCAGCAAGGGCGCTGGAGAATGCCTGCCGCGCCGTCGTGAGATCACCGCGTGCGACGGTCTGTCTGGTTCGCAGCGCGGTTGCGCAGGCGAGGATCTCGGCGCCTAGCAGGCGAACCAGTGCCGCGGCCGGGGTACCAAGCGCCGCGCGAACCGGGTCCGGGAAGCTCGGGTTGAGCGCGCGGGCGACGAGCACGATGTCCGAGCGGATGCGCCACAAGGTTCGCGGCACCGCGGGGGAGATGGCGTGCCGCCACAACCGAGCAGCATGTTCGCGGTCAGCATCCTTCAGCGCCTGTTCGACACCGGCAAGCGCGGGACGCAGCGCCATCAGCGATGAACCCAGTGACAGCGTTGCGCCGCTTGCGATGGCATCTGCCATGTCGCCGAGCGTTACGTGCATGGTGTCGAGCACCGCGGCAATGCGGCGGGCGACGAGTGCCCCCGACCGCGCCGGCAGGATCAGTGCCATCGCTGCGACGCCGATTGCCCCGCCGAGCATGATTTCGGCGACGCGGTCGACGACGAAG
Source organism: Sphingomonas longa (assembly GCF_016892685.1). NCBI lineage: Bacteria > Pseudomonadati > Pseudomonadota > Alphaproteobacteria > Sphingomonadales > Sphingomonadaceae > Sphingomonas > Sphingomonas longa. The sequence continues at coordinate 399,569 of NZ_JAFEMC010000004.1, read as the reverse complement.
TCCGCGATGGGACTGGCTGGCGGCACCGTCAGCATCATGATCGAAGCCGTGACCGGCGCAACCTTGAGCTGGGGGCGGAGCACGGCCAGATAGCTGCCAAGGGCTGCTACAGCGACCAGCGCAACACCCGTGCTGATCACGCCGCCATTGTGCGCCCAGGCACCCAGCGCGCCGAGCGCTGCCCCGACCAGCGTGCCAAGCAGCCGATCGAACGCTGCGCCAAGCGTCCCGCCGATGGAGCCCTGCATCACGATGAGCACCGTGAACACCGCCCAGTAACCCTGCTTCAGATCTAGCAGCCTGTATGCCGCGTAAGCGACCGCGCAGGCCGCGGCGACCCGGAAGGCCTGCTTGAGCGCGGACGTGCTGACGAAGGACTGGAAGGAGAGCGTCACCTGATCGCAGGTACCGTTTTCTACGGCTGCCGTCATGTATGCGTCGCCGCAACCCGGGCGTCTAAAAGGCTGGGGCAGGGCACCCACTGTCCAAGCGTCCGCCCGCACCGCTTCTGCCGTGTGACGTTGAGGCGAAACATCAGGGAGAGCCGGCCTAAGCGGCAGCAAGCATTCCTGAGACGAGACAGACCGTCTGATTTTGGGCATTTCTGGTGGAAATCTGCCAGTCCGCTTTTCGGCGCCTAGGTGACAGAACCTGTCGTTCGTTCAGGTTCAGCGGGACGGAGGCCATGCGCCCTAATCCCAGCCATTCACGCGCCCAGCGTATAAGCCTAGAGCCGCCGTTCATTTAGGTAGTAACGATGGTTTATGGCCCCGCCGTTCTCGAGCGATAAAGATGTAGTCAACCGGCTGTTGAAATCTCTGCAGAGAGAGGTTCATCGATAAAGACGATTGCTGCGTGGCTGTGAAGTTAAGCGGGAATGACCGGAAGATCGCCGCGATAGCCGGCGCGGCCGGGCCAACTCGACTAATCAACGAGGCTACTTCCTGCGCATGTTGAGGCGTATGTCGTCATCGAAGAGGCCGCCCTGCTTCCAGGACGATATGAACCCACGGTCCTGCAACCATGATGCGAATTGGCGGTTGATCTCGCTGTTCTCCAATCTCGGAGTAGCCCAACCAGGCCTGATGTCCGGCATCGGGTCCGGCAGCAGCGCGAACAGGTCCATGATCTCCGCGTCCGCCAGACGGTCCTGCAGCATGTTGAACAGCGAGATCTGCGTCCCGAGCGGGCGGGAGCGCAGGATGACCGCCTGCATCCCCTCCGCGTCTAGGTTCTCAACGACGACGCCCGTGCGGGCGAGGATGCCGCCGACAAGGGCAGCTCTAGAGTGCATGTCGTGCAGCACGGACAAATCCATCGAGCGGATAATCTTCAACCGGCTCTCATCCGGGATGTCCGACCCGAGGAGTCGCGCCTTCAGATCCTCACTCACCTCCAGCTCGTCCTCGAGCCTGAAGAATTCGTCCAGGTTGCCGGTGACAAAGGCCGCGGCCAGCGGAACGTCGTCCTCGAGCTGCGCCCGCGCAGCGCCCGAGAAGGTTATGCGGTCGAGCTCGACTAAAGCATGGCGTTTCTCCTTACCGATGGCATCCGGAAACGACTTGAACCGGGTCGGCAGGACCTTGAGGTATGCCGCGTAGGCCTCGTCGCTCAGCGCGTCGTTCTCGACGACGAACCTGCGCAGGGGGAAGGCGGCATCTCCGCCGGGCATCATGTGGCCGCCGAGCGCCGCGATCGTCTGCTCCCTGTCGAGGAAGTTCGTTAGGACATCCGCATCGAAGGTTTCCCGGCCGATGAAGAAGAGGCAGTTGTCCCATGTCGGCTCGATCCTGCCCATGCCCACCAGCGCCGCCTGGTAGTCCGGCGGGACCTGCTCAAGGGTGGGAAGCGCGGTCGTCTGACGCTCGATGAGGCTGAGCACAAGTTCGCGGTCCACATCCGTCCGGGCGAGGATGCGCAGGATCGCAGGGACGTCTTCGTGACGGTTGTCCGGCAGCTGCAGCAGCACGTCCTTCAGATACGCGCCGAACTGACGCTCGACCTTGGCCTGCAGCGGTTCGTCCCCCCCGTCGAGGACGAGGGTATAGTTGCATTCACGCGAGCGTCCGTCGTTTGGGACGCCGAGCACGGCCCTGAACACGAACTCCAGGTTGCCGATGGACAGATGGTACAGCCCGCGCTCGTGCAGCATCCCGACGAAGCCGGGATGCGGTTCCAACGCGGACAGGTCGGAGACCTCGAGGTCGAGCGACCGCAGTCGCTCGGGTGCAATGTCGATCCCGAGCGCCAGGATCGCGGGCAGTTCCGTCGCGAGCAGATCCGCTAGCCCGGGATGACGTTCGGCGAGGGTCTCCAGCTGTCCGATCGGCAAGTGGCCCAGCATCCTGGCCACGTGGGTTCGGGCGGCCGGACTAGCGAGGATGCCCGGCACGAAGCCCGGCCAGCCGGACGCCAGTCTCGACAGCAGCGTCGTGACCTTGGTGCCGCTCGCGTAGTAGGCCGCGAGGAAGTCCTCACATTCACCGAGGTCGGATGCGATGAAGCCCACAAGGCGCGACGTCTGCGCCTCGTAGGATGATGGATCGGCGAGCAGGCAGTCCACGATCCTCACGTTGAAGGCGTAGTTCCGTCCGAAGTCCTCGTCGCGCATCTCGACGACGACCTCCTTGGCGTTATCGATAAGGAAGTTCGGGTCCGGATTGCTGAAGCCGCGTATGCGGATCAGGAACTTGTTGTCGTTCGGCGACAGCCTGCCCGAGTGGAACAGCGACGTGTACTGGTAGTAGGTGTCGTCGAGATGCCCCTCGAGCACCAGGAAGCGGGCTAGGTCGGCATCGTCGCCGAACGCGGCGAACATGCTTTCGAGCAGCTCCGAGCTCTCCCTCAGAACCTCGTTGAACTTCATCATTCGCACGCGCGAAAGTTTCGTCCTGAGCTCGGCGATCGACCTGGTGGCACCTTTCCTCGAAGTGGCCGACCGTCCCTCTACCAGGGATGTGCGCTCGGCGAACGCCGCGCCGTCCTTCAGCTTCGCCGCGAGGCCGCTTAGCGATATGCGCTGTGCTCCCCGCTGAGGCCCGGTCGCGATCACGTAGTCCGAGGCCAGAAGCGCCTCGAGGCGCTCGCTTCTCGCCAACTCCGTCACGGGGATCAGGCTGCCATGATCCACCCCGACGTGGGTTACGCCTTCCGGGAGAATCTCGATGACACCCATCGCGTAGATGGCGCGCAGCTCGGCCAAGTCCTCGGGCAGCTGTCTACCGGAAGCGTGCACCGCCGCCTCTAGACGGCCGATCTCGGCTGTCAGGCTGGCCTCGGTGGCGGCGATGTACCGGTCGTGCCCATGCAGGACCTCCGCGAGCTGCCCCCGCCCGCGGTGGAGCTGCTCGAAGTCGCTCGGGAACACGTTCTTGTAAATGAGGACGGCCAGCAGCTTGGTCGCGTCGAGGTTGGTTTCGCCCTCCGTCTCGAGGTTCGCCACGTATATGGCGTACTCGTTGAAGATGTTCTGGATGAGCCTCAAGTCGCTGAGATACCTTGAGACCTCCCGCACGAACTGCCGGTCCAGCCTGTCGTCGATCGAGAGGCGCCTCCCCTGCTCGAGCACCTTGTCGATCGAATTCGAACTGTTGATGATCGGGATGACCGGGATGATAAACTCGAAGAACTTTGTCCGATCGGTGCTTACGAAAATGTCGTCCCGGATGGCGTAGAGGAAGCGGACCTGCCGCCTCACGCTGGCATTTGCGTTCACGAGACTGTTGATCTCGCGCAGCGTGACGAAGATCTCCGGATTGTTGAATCTGTCGAGATCCTCGATCACGACCAGGTCGTATGGCGTAGATTGAAAGAAGTAGACGATCTCGTCGAGGTGACGATTTAGGATCGACTCCTCCGTCACCGCGTTCGGCGATATCTCGATGTCCTTGAGCGAGATGCTCTTCAGCGAGATGCCGAAGCTGGCGACGTAGATCTGGTGGAAGATCAGCCAGAGGAAGCCCGCTCCGACGACGAACACGAGCAGGTTGAACCAATTCTCCATTCCGAGGGGCCGGAAGTACGCGCCCGACATGACCGCCTCGCGCCGCTGGATCAGCTGCCAGCACGCGACGAGGCCAAGCGCGCAGAAGAGGGAGACGACGGACGCCCACCGGCCAGGTCGCTGGATCCGCTTGAACCTGAATAGCGGCAACCTGTCGGCGTCGGCACCGTAGAGCATCTGCTGGAGTATGCTCCGCTCGATCTCCTGCCTACTCACCGTAGGGTTGCTCCGCTCGGTCTCCCGCCGACCCTCCTGGTCGGCGGACGCGGCGGCATCTGGCAGGAACGCGGCCAGGGAAATCTGGAGAACGGGCCGATTATAGTTCTTCAGGAACGACTTTATGATGCTGCTCTTGCCCGATCCGTATGGGCCGGTGAGCGCGATGTTCATCACGCGCGGATTGTCGGTGGCCTCGGTCAGAGCGCCAGAATAGATGCCAGCCTCATCCGCCTGATCGGTAGGAGCCAAATCGACGAACTTGGGTCCGCGCCCTTCCTCGTTTGGTCGGTTTTCCAGCCATCTCGCCGTCGAGATAAGCCATCGCGTTAGCTTGGTCCGAGGGTTCGACAAGACCGCAAGGCTCCTTTAATCGATCGAAGACGTTAGGTCTGGATTAGCCCTGTTGCCGCAGCGGGATGGCCGCGATTGAAACTTTGCCTGCTGGATCAATGCCCAACCCGCGTAGAATTTCCTGAAATGCCCACGCGACTTGGTTCGGGTAGACGCAAGGCCCGATGATGATCCTGTCGAGCAGCCTATCGAGGTTCATCCAGGGCATATTCAACCCTGGCTGGTCCGTCAGAGGTACCTTGCAGACCATCTGCGGAATGCTGCGGACCGTTTCGATGCTCGACTTGATGAATGGCGACGGGTCGGAAAGCGGCCGGTGAATGACGCGCCACTCCTGCTCCTCCGCGAACGCAGGGTGCTTGAACGATAGCGTGGCGAATTGGAGTGCGTTCGTAATTATCGACTGCGCGTTCTGGAACGGCACCTGCTTGATTGTCTCGATGTTCGCCGTCAGCCCGTCAGCCCGTCAGCCACCTCTTTCAGGTTTGAGAACAGCACCGTCTCGTCCCCGTATGCGACCGGGCTTGAGTAAGTGTTTAGCTGGCCAGCATCATTCTCGAATACCTCCGTCTTGAAGATGAGCGCGACCCCCGACGTTGGGCCACCATACGCGCGCCACATCGACAGCCGCCCGAGGAAGTCTTCGGGATCGTGCGCCGATAAAGAGGTCAAATAGGTCTGGGTTCGCGACTGCCATTCTACCTTGTTGATGAATTCAGCAATTGAGTTCCAGAGGCCAGGATGTGCGCCGTTTAGCGCGGTTTCCAGCTGAGCCCCGACGCCCATCTGAAGGGCGGCAATAAGGCAGGCGGTGCCGTATGCGACTTCAGAAAAGTCATTCATTAACTGCGCGTTGCGGAGCCAAAGCGTCTTGGTTTTAAGGATTAGCGCGGCATTCTCGGCGGTGGTGTAATGGGCCATTCTCAGCCCCTTTTCAAACACCTCCTGAAAGCGCCGCATCTCGTAGGGAAACGCTAATTCCTGCAGCGCCGTGATCGCTTCGTCCTCGCCCATCCCGCGAAGCTAACACCCTGACTGCGGTGGAGGAAGCACGCTTGGTACTACCCTGGTACCCGGAAGCTGCCAGGCTGCAAACGGCCCCGGTCCGGCCGCGCATTGTCTTCTGAATGGACGACAGCTTTCGGGAAGCCGGAGCCCGGCGGCGGGCGGCGGCTTTTGGGTCAAAATTGCTGCGACGTGACTCCATTGGCATGAGCAATTTGCCCGTGATGAATCTGGCACCAGCGGCACGGTCCAATCCTGAATAGTGGGCGGGCGCAAGGGCCCGCCTCACATTCATTAAGACAGCGGCGGTTGCCCGTTTGACGCGGTCAGCCCGCCATCGACCGGCAGATTCACGCCCGTCACGTAATGCGCATCGTCGCTCGCCAAGAACGCGATCGCCCCCGAGATATCGGCGGGCTGGGCACCGCGGCCCATCGGAATACGCTCTTCGAACTTGGCAATCAGCTCAGGCTGTTTCTTCATGCCCGCGGTCAGCGCGGTGTAGGTGAGCGACGGATTGACCGCGTTGACGCGGACGCCGTGCTTCGCCTCGTCCATTGCCAGCGCGCGGGTAAAGTTGCTGACCGCCCCCTTCGCCGCGCAGTAGAAGCTGTGGTTCCAGTCGCCACCCAGGCCCGACACTGACGACACGTTGACGATGCAGCCCTTGGATTGTCGCAGGTGCGCGATCGCCGCGCGGCTCATGTGGACGACACCATAGAGATCGGTTTCGATCACCTTGGTGAATTCAGAGAAGTCGCCCTCGTCGACTTTGCCCAGATGATCGACGCCGGCGTCGTTGACCAGCACGTCGATCCGACTGAAGCGATCGATCGCAGCCTGGACGAGAGCTTCACATGCCGCGCGGTCCGACACGTCGATCTCGCGGGTTTCGACTGTGCCGTGCAGCTCGCCCGCCAGCTTGTCGAGCGCGGCCTTGTCGATGTCGCCTAACACCAGCGTTGCGCCTTCCTCAGCGAAGCGGCGCGCGGCGCCTTCACCGATCCCCGAGGCGGCACCGGTGATGACGATGACCTTGTTGGAAAAGCGCGCCATTACGCATTCTCCGCCTGAACGTCGTGCTTGCCTTCGAACTTCATGATTGTCCTTTCACTATCGTCAGCACTGGCGTTCAGCTTAGGCTGGAATGTCCCGGATGTCGGCGGTGTTCGCGGCGGCAATGCCGTTCTCTCGGTGGCGGAAGTCGCTGAGCGCCTGGTAGACCTGCATGCGCGCGCGCATCACGCCGCCGAGCGGGCGATGCACTTCCAGACTGTGGGCCGGGCGGAACGTCATCACCTCGTCGAAGTAGCGGACGCGGTCGGGACCATAGGCTGACTGCCGCGGCAGTCGGATCGTGGCGACGGTGCGATACGGGCTTTCGCTCGTCGGCCAGTCGACGGAGGTGTCCTCGATGGGCTGCGTCTCGGCATCGGTCCACAGCTGCGCCCGAAGCTCGAACACCGCATCGTTGCCCTCGAAGTAATCCACCGCGGCATGGCGGAAGCCATCCTCGTCCTGATGAGGGTCGAGCTGCCAATCGGCGAGTGCCTTTTGCTCGGCTGCAACGGGAAACGCCCCGATCTTGGCGACATGGTCGCCGAAGCGCACCGGGCATTGGCTGAAATATTCCTCGACCAGCGGGTGGCTGAAGGGATGGCCGTAGAAGTCCAGCGTCGGGCTTGGACCCGCGCCGACGGCGTTCAGCACCTTGTTGATGTTGCGAGCGACGGAAGCGACCGCGCTTTTCACCCCCTCAGGCATCGGAACCGTCAGGCCGATCTTCTTGGCCTGGGAAAGGAAGCCGGCGGCGGTCCCCGCCGGAAAGGTCGTGCCGCTGGCAAGGACGAAGTCCTGCGTTGGCGCATCATGGCCGGGCAGCTTCGCGCCCTCGACGCCGAACACCTTGATAGACATGCCGCGATGGGTCGAGACGCGATCGCCGAGCTTCTCACCGGGTCCTTGCGCGAAGCGGACGGCGACATCGAACGTGCCAGGTTCCGCGAACAGGCCCTGTGCGAGCTCGGGCGGCAATCCGGGCGCGACGATGAGCTTGCCGATCACGCACGCCGTGCTCTTGGCGTGGCTCGCCCGCACCGCGTGCCCGTCGCGCTTCTCGACCGTCTGGCTCTCCTGGGTCATGCCCTGGATGATGCCGTCGGTGCTCTCCTGTTCGTCGGGCTCTCGTGTTTCGACATCGGGCGAATAGCGAAGATAGGTCATGGGATGTCCGATCACTTGGCGGGAGCGAAGGAGAACAGCTGCGTCTTGATCGACGGCGGTGCGCCGGGCGTGAACCAGTTGGTGTCCTGTATATGGCTGGCGGTGACGTACATCGTCCCGTCGCGCCCTTCCGAGAAGGTGTCGGGCCAACGCAGCCGGCGATCGGTCAGCACTATCTCAACGGTCGCTCCGTTCAGACGCTTGATCGCATAGTCAGTGGGCGAGGTCAGGTAGAGCACGCCTGCCTTACTCATCCACAGACCATCAGCGACGTGGGTCTGCGCGACCGTCTTCACCGCTGCCGCCCTATCGGCCTCGCTGACGTCTGATCGCAGCTTCGCGGTGTCGATCGAATAGAGCGTCTTTCCGGTCAGCGCCTGATAGAAGAGCGTCTTGCCGTCCTTGGAGATGGCGATGCCATCGACGGCGAAGGCGGGCTGCCGGCCATCGGGGCGGACCAACGGCTTGCCGTCGAGCGTAACCTTCACCGTCTTGTCGATCTGCGTCGAGGCGTGCCCATCGAGCGCGCGGTGGCTCTTGCCGCTTTCCAGGTCGACGACGATGATCGCGCCGCGCGTGCCGCTGTCGGTGATGTAGCCGGTCTTGCCGTCGGGCGAGAAGCGGATGTCATTGAGATACGTGCCCTGCAGCGCGACGTCGCCGGGAACCAGGATCGTCTTCGTCACCGTGTTCGACGCCAGATCGATGCGGACGAGCTTGGGCGCGCCTTCGAGGATCTTCTCGTTCCCCGGCGCGCCGGGATCGAGCACCCAGAGATTGCCGTGACCATCGGGCACGATCGACTGCACGCAGACGAAATATTCACCGACCGGCAGTTCGTTGGCGCGGGCGTTGCGCCAGCTGTTCCACTTGGCGTCAGGATAGGGGCGTAAGGATCCGTCCTTCATCACTTCGGCGACGGAGATAGGCGCGTCGTCGGTCCAGCGGGGGAAGTTGACGAAGCGCCGTCCATCCTCGGTCACCGCCACGCCGGTCGCCTGATGATCGAACTGCGCCACCTGCGTCAGCTGTGCGCTGCGTCCCTGGGCATGGGCAACGCCGGCTGCGGCAGCGGCGACCAAGCCGATGGCGGCAATCCCGGCGGCATAGGGGGCGGCTTTCTTCATGGACAGGTTCCTATCGGTGACATCGGTGAGCACGGCGGGATTGCCGGCGAAGAGGGTAAGGAGGTGGCGCACCACCGCTTGCGGGTTCTCCCGCTGCGGGAAGTGGCCGACCCCGGTCATGGTGATGCGCGCGAACGGCCCGGCGAATTTCGCTCGCACGTCCTTCGCGGTCGAGGGAGGGTTCACGCCGTCGGCATCGCCGTGGATGTAGAGCGTCGGCAGCGACAACGTCTTGGTCGCCTTGACCTTGTTCTCCAGCCAGGCGCTTCGTGGATCGGGTTCCGCTTCGCCCCAGCGTGCGCGATAGCTGTGGAGCGTCACGTCGACCCAGTCGGAATTGTCGAACGACCGGGCGACACGGTCGAACGTGGCCTCGTCGAACCATCCCGGTGGCGACCAGTTGACCCAATGCAGATGGGTGAACCCGCGCCGGTCTGCACGTACCGCCTCCGCCCCGCGCGCGGTTGCCATGAACCAGTGATACCATTGCCGCTGGGTCTGCTCGAACGGCGGCGTAGGCATGCCGCCGAGCCGGGGCGGGGTCGACAGCATGGCCATCCGCTCTACCCGATCGGGCCACCCGACGGCCAAGGCCTCGGCGGTGTTCGATCCCCAATCGTGCCCGGCGACCATGAAGCGGTCGATGCCGAGCGTGTCGAGCAGCGCGATCATATCGATCGCGAGCATCGCGCTGTTGCCGGTTCGCGAGGTATCGTCGTTGAGAAAACGCGTGGCGCCGAACCCACGCAACGTCGGGACGATGACGCGGAACCCTTCCGCGGCCAGTGTGGGCGCCACCTGATCCCACGTCGAAGCGTCATCCGGCCAGCCATGGAGGAGGAGCACCGGCTGTCCCTCCTCCGCGCCGTGAATCGACACCTCCATGTTGAGGTCGCCGGCGGTAATCATCGGCATTCGTCAGCCTCCTGGCGGTTCAAACCTTTGCGGACGTTTCGTCGACCCTGCCATTTCACCGTCGCTGCGAAACCAGCGGTTCAACGGCCTTCAGAACGGCCAAGTGCCCAATTCGCCTCCAAGCCGATCTGTCCACGGTCAGCGTCAAGGGACCGAACGCCACCTTCGCCGTTCAGGCGCGACCGCCAACAGGCTCGTGATAGGGGCAACCGTTTACGTGGGCGCGGAAGTCGGCGGAGTGGCGGTAGGTCCCGTTGCGTGCCCGATTGATGTTGCCGAGCGGCTGATGTGCGGCAAGACCGGTCCAGATCGAGAAGCGCATCTCCTCGTTGATCTTCTGAAACTTGTCCTCGTTCAGGCTGTCCTGCTTGGCCGCCCGAATGGTCGCGACGGTCTGGAAGGGCGCATCGTCCTGCTTCCACTCGACGGTCGGGTCCTCGACCGGTTGCTCCTCGAGGTCGCGACACAGTTGCACCCGTACCTCCCACTCCATCTCAAGCACCTGGGTTTCCGACCGGATCACGTCCCGCAAGGCGTCCGGCCGGCCAGTCGCGTCGATCGTGGTGTCGGTCTGATCGGTCAGGTCCTTGGACACGGGGAAGATCGCGAATTTGGCGATGTAGTCGCCGTGACGGAACGGCGTGACGCTGAAGTAGGTCTCACCGAGCGGATCCGAGTTGGGCGCCCCGCCGAGCGTCTGCACTTTCGGGCTTTCAATCCCGACCGCGCTGAGCACGGTGTTCACACCGCGCAACACCTTGGACATCGCTTCCTTGGTGCCCTCGAGCTTGTCGGTGGTGCCTGCCAGGAGCTTGAGGTTACCCAGGAACTGGTCGGCGGTCTTGTTCTGGAACACCGAGCCGTTGACCATGACGAAGTCCTGCGTCTGTCCATCGGCACCGGGCAGGCGTTCACCGTCGACGTCCATCACCTTCAGCGCCAGACCACGCGGCAGGCTGATGGTATCCGGCAGGATGTCGCCCGCGTTGGTCGAGAAGCGCATGACGACCTTGTGCTCGCCCGGGGTGGCAAACAGGCCTTGGGCCAGCTCGGGGGAAAGCCCGTCATGGACAATTAGCACCCCATCGAGGAAACCGTGCGCCTTGGCGTGGACCGAACGTACAGCGTGACCATAGTCCTCCGCTGTCGTCTCAAGGATCTTGTCGAACGTCTCGTTGAGCTTCGTGATCGTCTCGGCTTCGTCGGGTTTAACATCCTCGACGTCGGGAGAATAGCGGACGGGGGTCTGGGTCATGGTCATTGGTCCTCTCCGGCAAGGAGGCGGCGGCTCGACGCCGCCGCCGTCACGCTCAGCGGCGGGTTGCTGGCGCTTCAAACGCCGTCTTCAGCCGTGCGACTGCGAGATCATTCGCCTGCTTGGCGCCGTTCACGACCTTGGCCATGCCGAAGAACTCATGGGTCACGCCCGGGAAGGTCTTCTGCTCGACCTTGTCACCGGCCGCCCGCATCGCGGCCGCCAGCGTCTCTCCATCCGAGCGTAGCGGATCGATCTGCGCGTTGATGATCGTCGTCGGCGGCAGACCACGCAGGTTGGCGGCGACCAGGTTCAGGCGCGGATCCTGCGCATCCGCCTTGCTCGTCTGATAGTAGTAGCCGAACCACGGCAGCATGGCAGTGTTCAGCGGCTTGGCGTTCGCCGAATCCCGCCGCGAAGGCAGCGTCATACTGCTGTTCGCGATCGGATAGACCGAGACGATGTGGCGCGGCACCGTCAGGCCGTTGTCGCGCGCGTAGATCGCGGTCGCGACCGCAAGGTTGCCGCCGGCGCTCTCGCCGACCGTGGCGATCTGTGCGGGATCGCCGCCCCAGCTCGCCGCATTTTGCAGCGTCCAGCGATAGGCAGCGGCCGCATCGTCATGCTGTGCCGGGAACTTGAACTCGGGTGCGTGACGATACTCGACCGAGACGACGATCGCGTTGAGCGCCTTGGCCATGGCACGCGGCGCGGCATCGTAGGTATCGACGTCGGCGATCACCCAGCCGCCGCCGTGATAATAGACGATGACCGGCATCGGCTTGCCACCGGCTGGCGCACGGGCCGGCTTGTAGATGCGCGCGAATTGCTTGGGGTCGCTGCCGTAAGGCAGGTCCCGCGTCGTCACCGACGGATCAGGCGCGGTCGACATACCTTTCTTCTGCATCGCCGCCTTGGCTCCGTCCGCAGCCGAGGGCTGCATACGGGCTTCCGCAGGCGTGAGCGTCTCGATCGGCTTGCCGCCGAGCGACGCGAGCGCGTCCAGGACCGACTGCATGTCGGGTGCGGCCTTCGGGGGCTGCACTGATGTCGCAGGAGGCGGTGGCGGAGGAGGTGCAGTGATCGAGCGGGCTGACTGGGCCAGAGCCGGAACGCCCGCGATCGCGGTCGACGCGGCGATCAGCATGGAGATGGTTCTGCGCAAATATTCCTCCTGTAACTATCCGTTTCCCAACCATTGGGCGACCTTCAGCGTTTCGGTACGAAAGTAGACCCAAGCGTTTGGGCAGCGAGGTTGGGCAGTATGGGCGGCGGAATGGATGATATGGCTTCGATAGTGGATGGGACGCGCAGGTCCAACGCGCTGCTCTGTGAGGCGAATGCGCTGCTGCGTCTTTTGAACGACGCTGACCGCGCCGCCCTCACGCCACATCTGGAACTGGTGCCGTTTCGCAACGGCGACATGATCGCACGCGCCGGCGATGCGGCCGACAGCATCTGCTTCCCGTTGACCGGGATCGCTGCGATACTCGACTCGCTCGAGGGCGACCGCCGCTACGCGGTCGCGCTGGTCGGAAGCGAAGGGTTCATCGGTTGGCAGTTGTTGCTTGGCAACGGGCGCTGGTCGCATGACGTGGTGATGAGGGCCGAACACGGCACGGCGATGCGGCTGTCGGCTGCGGCGTTGAACGAGATACTGGCCGAACGTCCGGCGATTCGAACCGTCCTGCTCCGCTTCGTCGACGTGGTCATGACCCAGATGTCGAGGACTATCGTCTCGTCCCTCGCGCACTCGATCGAGCGGCGGATGGCACGCTGGATCCTGCTCTACCACGATCGTGTGCGGGAGGACGACATCTGCATGACGCACGAGGAGTTCAGGCTCATGCTCGGCGTCCGTCGCAGCAGCGTCACCGACGCCCTCCACAAGCTTGAAGAGGATGAGGCTGTCCGCTCCGTACGCGGGCGCGTGATCGTGCGCGACAGGGAGCGGCTGCTGCTGCTCGCTGGCGACACATACGGGTTCGCCGAGGCGGAGTATCGGCGCCTACTCGGCCTCTGATCCTACAGATGCGTAGACGATGGCGCCTAGGGCGACCTCAGTGGCTGCTCGAACAGTCCGCATCGCCATCGGTTCGTCCTCAAAATCGGATGAGCAGTAGAGATTGAGATGAACGAATGACCGCAGCTGGGAAGCGATAAATATGTCGCGAATGGCCGGGATTGGGTCGATGCTACCATCATCGCGCAATCGAGCCGTGAAGCGGGTGGAGCATCACCTCGTCGCGTCGAGAATGACGGCGACTGTCTCCTCCGGCGTGTCCCACATAGGAAAGTGGCCGCTGCCATCAAACCAGTGGAGCTCGGCGCCGGGAAAGGCTGCCTGCGCGCGCGCAGCCTGTCTGGGGAGGCAGAGCCGGTCGTGCCTGCCCCACCCGATGACGACCCGGCCGGTGCCGGCAGCGGCGGGACCGGACTGCTCAGGTCCCGTGGCAAGGCTCCGGACCAGCGCATCGAACGTCGGCGTTGTACTGAGACCTTCCAGCTCGGTCGCGACGGTCTCCCCGTCAAGCGCCCAAGGACGCGCGGAGAGCTGCGCGAGCAGCGCCGTGCGCGACGCTGCATTCCGGCTCAACGCCGGCAGGCCTGGCCGGATGGCCCGCAGTAAGCGACCGGAGGCGCCGATGGTGGTTTTGAAGAAGGTGCGCTCCCAGCCCCGCCAGAAGCCGCCCGGATCGAGCGCGACGACGTTCCCGACGAGTCCGCGCCGTGCGAGCTCAAGCACGATCCGCGCACCCATGGAACTGCCGACGACATCGACGCCGGACAAGCCAGCCTCCGCGATGTAACGCTCGACGCTGCCGACCAGACCATCGAACGTCCCGCTGTCGGATTCGGCAAGGGTAGCCCCATGGCCGGGAAGGTCGACCGCGATGACCTTTCGCGAGGCGCTGAGTGGGTCCAAGACGGTACTCCACGATTGCCAACTCCCGCCCAGGCCGTGGATCAAAAGCAGCGTGCGGCCAGTGCCGCGCTCAATCGTGTTCATGCCGTCTCCGCCTCGTCGTTGTAAGAAGCTCAACGAGCCCGGTCGCTTCGCGGGCCCGGCTTTTATCGGCCGACGGGCGCTGGAGATCGGCCCATAGGCCCGCGCCGGCAGGCGGTGGGGCCGGGAAAGTCTGCCTGTTCAGAAAAGGGTCATTGAACATGAACGAGCGACCGCTTGCGAGTAAGCGCTACGACTGCACTGAATGGCCGATTTTGGGTCAACAGGTCCCCAGTTGGGAAAGCCCGCCCAAGCAGAAACCTGTTCACTCCTCAAGGGTTGAGCGACAAAGTAGAGCCTCGGCTGCCGTGTTGGCGACGGCAAGCAGTCTTGGCTCGTCCCATCCCTCTCGCGCTGCAGCCGATAGGCCGAGCATTGTCGTAGCAACGTAATCTGCGACACGTCCGGGAGCTTTAATTCCCGCATCGTCCAGAAATTCCGCCACCCTGCTGCGGTTTTCTCCCGCAATTTGTTTGGCTGCGATGCCCCAATCCGTTATGCCTGCTTTTGCGTGTTCAAGGATCAGGCAACCACGCCGCTGCGAACTAGTGGTATAAGCGTGCGCCGCAGCTCGCAGCATGTCGCCAAGCGCCGCCATCGGCGCTGCACCCGGCATCAGGAAGCGGTCCAGCGGCACCACGGTGGCCGAGTAGAGCCTTAGGCTCTCTTTGAAGAATGCGGCCTTGCTGCCGAACGCTGCATAGAAGCTCGGCGGAGTAATCCCGATCGCCTCGGTCAGCGCCGCCACGCTGACGTTTTCATAGCCATGCTCGTGAAACAGGTGCTGCCCGGCTTCGACCGCAGCTTCAAGCGCGAATCCCCGGGGCCGCCCCCGTGGCCGCTTATTTTCGTTAATGGTCATTACACAACCCGCTTGCCTGTGTCAGTCATATTTGTATAGCGACCATTCATAGAAATGACCATGCCTCAGGTTCGTCTCGGCGCAGAGGTGGTATCAACGATGCACAAAAACAGTTATGCCTCCATCCTCCAACAAACGCCGCGTTGAAGCGAGCATAGCTCCACGCTCCAAACTCCCGACCGCGGCCCTTGCTGGTCTCGCCGCCAGTGGCTTTCTGTGCATTGTGACCGAAACACTTCCTGCTGGCCTACTCCCGCAGATCGCATCCGGCCTGCAGATCTCCGAGGCGATCGCGGGACAACTCGTTGCCGTCTATGCGCTGGGGTCCTTGCTGGCAGCGATCCCGCTCACGAGCCTGACCCAGGGGCTTCGAAGAAGACCGGTCCTACTTACCACCATCATCTGCTTCGTTGTCGGCAACACGCTGACCGCTTGGGCCGGATCGATCACGGTCGTGCTGGTCGCGCGGTTCGTCGCCGGGTGCGCGGCGGGTCTCGCCTGGGGAATCCTTGCGGGTTACGCGCGCAGCATCGTGCGTGCCGATCAGACCGGCCCGGCAATGGCCCTCGCCATGGTCGGCGTGCCGCTGGCGCTGTCACTGGGTGTTCCCATAGGCACCTTCCTGGGCGGTTTGGTTGGGTGGCGCGGATCGTTCCTGATCCTCTCGGCACTGAGTGTCGTGCTGATCGGCTGGATTATCTTCAAGGTTCCCGATGCCCCCGGGCGGACGGGTGACGATCGTCCTTCTCTGCGCCGCGTCGTCGCGACACCGGGTATCATACCGATCCTGCTCGTCATCCTTGCCTGGATGACGGGCCACAACATCCTCTACACCTACATCGCGCCGTTCGCGACCGCTGCGTCCGTGCGGGTCGATCTCGTCCTGCTGGCGTTCGGCATCAGCTCGCTCGTCGGCATCTGGATCGTCGGGCGACTAGTCGATCGGATGCTGCGCATGCTGGTATTGCTCGCGATCGGATCGTTTGCCGCCGTCGCCGTTTTCCTGTCGCTCATCGGCGGCCAGGGCCTTGCCGTCTATGCAGCAGCCGTTGTCTGGGGTCTTGGCTTCGGTGGTGCCGGGGCGATGATGCAGACGGCGTCGGCGGACGCAGCCGGTGATGGCGTTGATCTGGCGCAGGCGATGGTGACAACGGCTTGGAACCTGGCGATTGCGGCCGGTGGGTCGCTTGGCGGGGTGCTCCTCACGACGGGAGGGACCACGCTGCTGCCGCTCGCTGTCGCCGCGCTGGCCGTAGCCGCCTTCCTCATCGCCCTGGCCGCACGCCGCTTCGCCTTCCCACCGGGTCATCGAACACCGTTGACCACAGACCCGACGATAAGCTCAACATCCCATCCTTTTTTGAGAAAGGCCGCAGCGCCTGACGACGTCCGCTAACGCCATCTGCTTTCCTAATAGCGGAGCGGCCGCTTCCCAGCAGATCACGACGTTCGTTAGTGGATGTCCAGGGTGGCAAGCTGGTCGTTCGCGACGATGAACGAGCGTCCGAAGTTGGGGAGCGGGAAGGGCGGGCTGAATGTCCACTTGTGGGTCCTCTTCGCCGCGAGCAGTGGCATAGTTTATGCGGATTTCGTGCCGTCCACAGTCGATCGAACAGCAGCCTCAAGCCTTTGGACTGCCAGCGTTCACTCCGGGCGGGCGGGTGGCCCCTGATTAGTTTGCCGGACGATCAGCATTACCTGCCTTGCCGGGCCGTCAACGACGCTGGTTCCCTGAAGGAAGAAGCCGCTGCCGAGGAGACCGTCGCTTGCTCCTACGGGTACGTAGCCGCTGGCAATCGGCGCCGTCTGTGAAGAGATGCTGCCGATCCTCAGAGCTCCGGTAGCCACCCTGGATCTTAGCGCCGTGCCGTCGGCCGTGATACCGTTCTGCACGGCTGTACCTTTCTCTGACCCTCCCGCGACCTGCTTCCAAGCCGCGTCGCTGAGCCGGACCGCACCCGAGTAGCCGAAATCGACGAGCAACCTCACCTTGTGACCGTTGATAGTGGCCTCGACCACGTTGCCCGGCAGCAGGGGAAGGCGGGCGATATCCGGTCCGTCGAGCTTTATCGACCCGCTCGGCAGGAACGCGACCTGCTTCTTATCGGGCTGCAGCATTACGGCCATGAGGTTAACAGCGTCGCTGCCGAGCACAGCGTCTATCTGCCGTCCGAGCGCCTGCGACATCTGGCGTAAGTCGAACGAGGCCAGCTCGCTCGTCAGGGTGAACGCGTTTGGGACGTCAAGCACAGTGCGGCCAGTCCTGAAGGTCGCGATCTCGGCCGAACCGGTCAAGGCTTTCGCCGCAGTCTGGCTGATGGGAATGCCTGCCCGTTGGGCGAATCTCGTGTCTACGACCGTGCGTCCGGTTCCGTTGTCCAGGAGGATCGTCGCCGGCCTGTTGTTTACAAGGGCCTCGAAGATGACCAGTCCCTTCACGATCTCCATCCCTTGCGGTGCCCAGTCACGGCCAGCGACGAGGCGCAGGACGAGCCGCTTGTCTCCTGCCTCTGAAGCCGAGGATTTGCTGGCCGAACCAGGCACCGATAGTTGCCCCGCATGCACAGGCTCACACGCGAGCAGAGCGACGAGCAGGAAGATACGCTGAGGCGGACTGCGCGGTTTAGACCGAACCATGCCGATCAGTATCCAGTCGTTCGTCGAGCATAGCAAGGCGTCAACCAGCAGCGCACAACGCTACCGACTTGCACACGGCTGCCGGAATGGATCATCAGCACCTCCAAGCGGCAGCTATTTCCAGCACGCCTGGCGGACCTGAATGCCAATCGAGCGATCAACATCAACGCTGGTGCTGGACTTTATTCGAGGGCGGAACATCGGTGTCTAACATGTCCATCGCGCCGCTGATCAATGCCGCGACTGCGTGGTGTTCAAGCAGATCGGCATCGCGGAGTGCATAAGCGAGACGCTGGCGAAGTATATTCAAATTAGTCATCGGGGCATGACACATCACGGTTTCTCGCTTTGTGGATTGTCAGTCTTCGAGGGCGCGCTCCTCAGCCACCCGAGATCGCGCTTTGTCTGATTGGCCTTCATCACAGCGCGCAGATGTGAGCCGCTGTCAGATCAGGGCCCGAAGCGATGCGGGTGGAAGTCCATCATATTGGCATTCGCCAGCCATCGCGGTGTGATTGTCGATAATTGCGTATTTGTCGGTAATCGTTGCCCAGCGTCGATCGCGTAGTTCAGTGAGGCTGTTTGCGACCTGTGAGCGCGATATGCCGAGTAGATCGGCAAAATGATGGTAGGTCAGCGGCAGCCGGAATCCTCCTGAAACATCGGTGCCCCGCCGGCTTAATCGGTCGCGCAGTTCGAGCAGGAGGTAGCCCATCCGTTCGGTGGGTCGCTGTCTGCCCAGCAGCATCAAGCGCATGTCGGCCCGATGCTCCTCCATCAGCAACGTCGCTATGAGCGCTTCAGAGAGAGCGGGATGCGCGGCAAGCACGACCTCAAAGCCTGATGGATCAAGGCTGCATACGCTGACATCTGTCAGCGTACGGACCGAGTGGCGCACTTTGCCAGTGAAGGGTGCCTGCAATCCGATCAGATCTCCTGGCAGCAGTATGTCGAGGATCTGTCGGCAATTCTCGCGAAGATCGATGTAGCGATAAGCCCAGCCGCTGAAAATTGTATAGACAGGGATCTTCTCGGCACCAGCCTTTAAAAGATCCGTTCGTGCAAGCACTGTATCCTGGCCGATCTTCATCGACCGGACCTGTTTCAGCTCATCCCCAGCCAATGGTCGGAACGAGGATAGCACCCGCAAGGGGCAACCCTGGCAATCAACAAACATTCGCAGCTCACTCACGGCTCACGGAACGCCCCCCGCGAGCGGGCGGGCGGGAAAATACGTTATATCTTACTCAGTTAGGTTAAGCGTCCTGACGCTAAAAGGGTACAATTTTGGACTGCCGTGTCAGATTTACACTCTTGGAAGGAAAACGCGTGTTCGTAAACTTAATGTGCAAATACAGCACCTTATCATAGGTTAGAGTATTGTCGGGTAGCCCCGATTGTTCGTCAGGGTGCGTGGAGGCTAATATGATGTCGGAAACGAATGCAGAGCTTCTCGTGCGAGCGCGGCGGTACCGCAATCTGGCCGGTATGATCGACGACCCGGAGGCCGTACGATCATGCCTCGAAATTGCCGAGGCGTGCGAGGACAGGGCGAACCAGGCCATCCTTGTTGCTGGATCAGTGCCGGAGGTCATGATTGATTACAATCCGCTCGCTCAGCCTGACCAATGAAGTGCAACGCATCGATCAGCAACTGCAGTGCAAGGAAGTCCTTTCGAAAAATGGGCAATTTCAGGTTACATTCTGAAAGTAATAAGATAAAAGCTAGTAAGTACGTGTCACTGCTTGTCTGGATATCACTCGACGATGAGCAAGGCTGCTTTGACATGGTCAGTTGCGATCACCTCGTCCAGTGACTTTAGGATAGCTATAACTGTTTTAAGCACGTGGCATATCGCGGCGTTGGCAGGATCTATGTCTTCTGGTTTAAGTATCATCTGCGCTCCTTCGATGGGGAGTTAGAGAGGCTCATCGTCCTCTGGATCACACGCAGAGTTCCACTGCAGTTCGTCTCACCACGACCGGCAGCATCGAATAGGAAACAGGCCCTCTGAAAACCAGCCGCTATGCACACCCTCATGAGGGCATAACGCATAGGAGCCGCTTTCAAATGCCGAATGCGGAACTGTGCGCGAGATCGATGCAGGCATTGGCAGCGGCAGGATTGTTAGATCCCTCAGCGATGGCGCGAAAGCGTGCCAATCGTTCAATGTAATCTTCTTCCGGAGGGCTAACGGCTCCTGTTACTGGCTGACGGACGTGCCAGGCAGATGATCGATGTATATGTTGATCCAAAGCTCCAAATGGTGGCCGATCATAGCCGCTCGCAGAAATGCGGCTCACCACTGATGTGAAATGCAAAACGTAGCTCTTTCCTCCGGGCGGTACGATGATGATCGCCTGATCGAGATCGATAGCGCCGCCGAGCAGGTCGTCGCAGATAATACACTGCGCCGGCTGAATCGCGTAAGAAACTGCATCGGCCATATCCGCTCGTTCGACACCTTCGGCGTCCTCGGAAAGCCCGTCCCTGTTTGCAAGATGCATTAGATATTTCATGACTAACCTAAATCAAATGGCTAACTACTTCCAATATATGTCTTAAGCCTATCGCTTTTAGCGAGAGTGTAAAAATGGACGGGCCATTCAGAATCGGACCGTCGTGCACGTCGTCGCCTATCGCCTCGTCCGATTTCAAGATGACGACGGGTGACGGCGGACAAATCCGCCTGGTGGCGCATCATGCTGATATTGCGTGCTATTTAACCTGAGTTACCGGCGGCGCTGGATAGGCAGGGCGTGAAATCGTTTCACCTGCTCGGCTACAAACGGGCAGGGTATGGATCAGAAGAGCGCACCACTCGCAGAGGCTCTGGCCGCAATTGAGAAGAGGCCGGTCATTGGCTTTGGCGCGCCCGGTCATAATCAGGGTGCAGCCATTCCGTCAGGGATGAAGGCGTTGCTGGGCAAACGGGTCTTTCAGGCGGATGTGCTCACACCGAAAGGGCTCGACGATCGTACCGAGGGCAAGCTGGCCCTGCAGCGGGCCCACGAGATTGCCGCAGAGGCGTGGAACGCTGACTTCTGCCGCTTCGTGACTGGCGGCTCTACCCAGAGCCTGCATACCGTGATGGCGGCGGTTGCAGCGCCTGGTGACACGATCCTGATCGCGGCCAATGCTCACAAGGCGGAACGCACCTACGCACTGGCGACGGGGCTGAACGCGATCGTCGTCCCGGTCCACGTGGATGAGGAGTGGGACATCGAACATGGTGTGACGCCGGACACGCTGAGGGCTGTGCTGGCAGAGCATCCGGATGCGAGGGCCTTCATCCTCGTCAGCCCTACCTACTACGGCGTCACCAGCGACGTCGCAGCGTTGGCAGACATCTGCCACGAGCACGGCATTCCCTTGATCGCTGATGCTGCTTGGGGCGGAGCGTACGCTTTCTGCGAAGCTCTACCGGACGATCCGCTAACCAAGGGTGCCGATGTCGCCGTATACAGCGCCCACAAGACCATGGGAGCTTTGGCACAGGCGTCGGTGATCGTCGCCAAGGGCGAGTTGATCGACCGGCAGCGGCTCTGGATGGCGTACGAACTGTTCGAGACGACCAGCCCGTCTGTTCCCATCCTGGCGACGCTTGACGCCACGCGGCGTGATCATGCGCTAAACGGCGAACAGATGTGGACCGCCGTCATCGCGGAGGCAGTGTGGCTACGGGGGCAGCTCGCAACGATTAAACCTCTTCGCCTCTTCGTTCGTGATGACCTTCCGACGAATTGCGATCTGGATATAACCAAAGTCCTTATCGACGTGTCGGCTCTCGGAGTTTCCGGCTACGCGATCGACGACTGGCTCTACGCCCACCACCGGATCAGTGTGGGCCTGTCGGACGGCAGGCATCTCCTTGTTGTGCTGTCATTAGGGACAACGCGATCCGATCTTCGCAAGCTCGTCCGCGCGCTGAAGGACCTGACGCGCAAGCTGGCGGCTGACCCGTCGATCCTGCCGCAGGCCCCCGCGATGCCCGGCATCGGCACGTTGTCAGTCGAAATGGTGATGGCGGGGCCGGATGCGATGAGTGGGCCCGCAAAGATGGTGCGATACGAAGATGCCGCCGGCCAGATCGCAGCGGAGATGATTGCGCCGGCACCTCCGGGAGTGCCGCGGCTCGTACCCGGGCAGCGTATTACCTCGGCGCATGTGTCATGGCTGGTAGCTCAGCGAGATGCCGGAGCTTTTGTTATGGACCCTGTCGATCCAACGGATGCCACGGTACGGATCGTCGAGAAGGGAAGTGGAAGCGTCGTTTGGTAACCGGCAAACGCGAGTACTCAGGCTCAAGGAGCAATCTCGACCTCCGCGGTCAAGGCGTGGCAATAGGACACGGGCCTTGACCTATGACCTTGCGCTGAGGTGCGACCGACGGCTACCTTAGTAAGCATCTGCCGGGAGAATGTCGTGTCGCTCAGAGTTGGCCGGAAGTTTGTCTGGTTGGATGATAGATCGGTCGGATTTGACAAGATCGTTTCTGTAGAAGTCGAAGAGCGGATTAAGCCAGCGAGTTTGAAGTGTGTCGGATGGGCTGGCACGGCCGTCCCTGCGATGCTGGCTGTTGGTATTCACCCGCTGCTCTACCCGCTGCCCGCGGTGTCTGTGGCGATCGCTGGATTTAGCTTCTACGCAGCCGCGCCACAAACGTTGTACTGTTTGAGCGTGAAAACCGTCAGCGCCTCAACCCTTGAGGCTGTAACAACAGAGTTGGAGCAGGTTCGCCGGTTGCAGAATGTCGTCGGCAGATCCGAGGGCTTCGTAGCTGTGAGGTGAGCCCTCGCTGTGAGCGGCGGGGTAGCGGCGCATGCCTCCCCGTTTGGTACGGCGGACGTTAATGTGATCCCCCGGCCGACGCCGTTTGCGGTGGATCAACGGGTGCTGCGGCTGACCCTAGTCAGCATTCAGTCTGTCGCAACTCATCGAAATCAGACAGCATTCTTGACCGAGTTTATCGGCCATGAAAATGGTCGGTGGTAATGATCCGCTATCGCCGGTCGACCGTCAGTGCGGCCACGGGATCCATGCGCGAACCATCGCCAACACCACAGGAGGCACATCATGCCTCGCTACTTTTTCCATGTCCGTGATGGCACAATGGCGCCCGACTGGAACGGCCTCGAGCTCGCCAACTTGGGTGATGCTCGTCTGGTGGCGAACCGCTTTGCGGGCGATCTGCTAAAGGAGCTGAAGCAGTTCCCCGAGAGCGGTAACTGGAGCCTGGTTGTCACGGATGGGCAGGGGCTGAACCTGTTCACGCTGCTGGTTGCCTCGATCGATGCGGCTGTGCTGCCACCACCGTCCGATCCGAGGCGACACAATGAAAGTGGGAGTACGGAATGATTGTGGACGATTGCGGCCGACGCCAGGTGCTTGGGGGTGCCGCTGCGCTCGTAATGATGGCTCTGTCAGCCCGCGTGTCCGCCCGCGCGCCCGAGCGGCGCATCGGCTTTTCGAACCCGCACAACGGTGAGCAATACGACGCCTGCTACTTCTCGGGCGGCCGCTACCGGGAGGACGGACTGGCAGAACTGAACCATGCCATGCGCGACTGGCGAACTGGCGAGGCGCGTCGCATGGATCCAAGGCTTTTGGATTTGCTGGTCTCGCTGCGTGATCGTCTCGATGTATCGCCGCGTAAGCACCTCAGGCTGATCTCGGGCTACCGGTGCCCGCGGACAAACCGCGCACTCCACGCCCGCTCGTACAGCGTTGCCAGCAAGAGCCAGCACATGCTGGGCAAGGCGAGCGATATTGCCATACCCGGTGTAGCGCTGCACCAGTTGCGCAAAGCTGCCATTTCGCTGCGTGGCGGCGGTGTCGGCTACTACCCGCATGACGGCTTTGTCCATGTCGACACGGGACGGGTGCGGCAGTGGGGATGAGACAGCCGCAAATGTCGCCTGAGATGCGTCGCGTATTCGCCCCGGTTCTGGTGGGGTGCGTTCGAGAAGCTTGTCCGCCTAGGCCAGACGAGCTCGTGGCGGTCACCGAGCGCATCCGCCGCGAGGCCTTTCCGACAGCCACCGTCTCAGACGGCTGGCGACGCGCATGGTGTGTCGCCTGTGCCGCCATCCTCGCCGCGGCGTACCTCGCCAAGGCCTTGGCAATAGCCGAAGCGGAGGAACAGCGGACCTCCACTCTGCCTCGACCGCACTGACATAAAGCCGCATTCCAGAAGGCGATCATGGCGATCTCCAGTCAGACCTGTCGAGACATGGCCGATGCCGATCGTGCTGCGGCAGCCCAAGAATCTCTGCCAAAGGCGCGTCAGCTTCTCCTGCAATCTGCCGAGCGGTGGGAGGAGATGGCCGAACGGGCTCGACAGCATGAAGAAATGATGCGCGGAGATGTGTGAGTACCTCGATGGCGACGGTTCGCCCGCTACGGCAAGCTGCGAAATCTCAGGCTTCCTGAAGCTTGCGATCAATCCTGGCGAGAGCTTCGAGCGCGCGCTGCTCTAGACTCTGCAAGCGTGCCAGCGTTTCGGCAGGCAGCCCGCCCACGCCGCTCACCAGCGGGATGCGAGTACCTGCAAGCCGAGTTCTAATCAATCGACGTGGCCATCCGAAATCGGTCAGACCGGTAGTGGAAACGAGCTAAATCACGCCGGTCCTCCTGAGGTACACTCAGAAGGCATCATCCGCAGCAGCTTCAAAGCAGACCTTCTGCTTTCGACCCTATTCCCGACGTTAAGCTTGACGCAGCGCTCTCCCGATACCGGCCGTTCGTTCTTCTAGCCACTGCGGGGCCGGGGCGACTGACCTTGGGATTTCTCTGCAGACAGCTTTAAGTATCGTAAGGGTCGAAAGCCGCCGGTGCGCTGCATCAAAATCGTTTGATTGAGAGGGTCGCCCGGTCTCTCATCCAGCCTGAGGGTGAGTATCCGGCGTTCAAAAGAGCCCGCTTCTTTGCGGGCTGTTCAGTCGTCGTCCTGCCACCTGCGCAGATCCGTCTGGTCATGATAGTCCATGCGAGCCGGCGTGGTGATGAATTCCATGGTCGTGCCCCACGGCATGCGGCAGTAGCAGACCTTGTTCCCAGGACCTTTCTCGGTTGCATACGGGATAGCGCGTGGCGCGGTGAGGGGTGTGCCTCCTGCCTTCTCGAAACGCTCGACTGATGCGTCGATGTCGTCGGTGTAGAGAGCGAAGTGTGTAATGCCGAAGTCGCTCGCTCGGATTGGCTGGGCCTGCTCGGGGCCGTACATTTCGAAGAGCTCGATATCTGGTCCGGTTCCGATCTTGACCATTGCTTGCGCACGCACGACCGTTCCGGGAAAGGCGCCAACGGCCTGCTCGAAGCCGGGTCCTTGCCGAGGCGGATCCTGTGGTCCGAAAGATTGATAGATCACCTGCCCACCAAAGGCGTCTACCAGGAACGATTTAGCGGCTTCGATGTCGGGCACCGTGATGCCGATATGATTGACACCGCGAATGACGGGTGCGGTCATGTCCATTCTCCTTTCTAATGACGAAACGGTTGCCAGATTTCACCGGGCCGAGAGGAAGTCGATCAGGGCGGCTGCTACTTCATCCGGCCGCTCATCCGCGACATAATGGCTGCACCGCGCGATCGAGCCGCCGGTCACATTGGTCGCGAATTCCTTAAGCATCGGCACCATCTGCGCACCGAACCGCTGGTCTCCACCCAGGCCAAGCACCGGTATTTCAAGCGACTGCTTCTTGTACTCGAGCGCAGCCGCATGATCGGCGGCGAGGCTGCGGTACCATTCCATGCCGCCACGCGTGCGGCCAGGAAGCGCCATCGCCTTGGCGTAGATATCGATGTCCGCTGGATTGAAAGTGCTGTGGTCGTAGAAACGCTCGGCCATGAAGGTCGATAAATAGTCATATTCGCGGCCGTGGATCAGGCGCTCGGGCAAATCCCGGCTTCCGTGAAAGCCAAAGTGCCAGAGCCTTGCGGTGGTCGCCTCCCACTCGCTCCAGCCCGGTAGTGGGACGTCGAGGACAGTAAGGTGGGTGACCGCCTCGCGATGAAGGGCGGCCTGTGGCAAGGCGACCATTCCGCCGATGTCATGTCCACACACGGCGTAGCGGAAGTGGCCGAGGGCAACCATCACATCATGCGCGTCGCGCGCCATTGTCGCCTTGTCATAGCCGCCCTGCGGGCAGTCGGAGAAACCCGCGCCGCGCAGATCGATGGCGACCACGCTGAAATGCTCGGCCAGCAGCGGCATCACCTTGTGCCATTCCCACCACGTTTCAGGCCAGCCGTGAAGCAGCAGGATTGGCGGCCCTGCGCCGCCTGTGACGGCGTTGATCTTGATGCCGTTCACCTGCACCAGTTGCTGGGTAAACCCGTGCAAAGTCGCGATCATGATTGCTCTCCCGTTCGTTACTGACGTTCATCAAAACTGGCGGCCAGCGCTCAGCCCCGGTCGAAATCGGTGGCGATCGTGATATCGCGCCAGGCGTCGATGTCGCTGCGGAACGCTGCCAGCTTGCGCTCGGCGATTGTGTGCGCCGCCGGGCCGAGCGGGAGATGAAGTGGGGCGTCTTCGGCGTCGACTGCCTCGAGGATCACCGCCACCGCTTTGTCGGGATCGCCCGCCTGATTGCCGTCGTTGGTGTCGCGATAGTTCCTGCGCGAGGTTGCCGCGTATTCCGGCATTTCGTTAGCCGCCATCGTGATCGAACGGCCCAGGAAATCGGTGCGGAACGGCCCAGGCTCGACGATCAGCACGCGAATGCCGAACGGCTTTAGCTCGCCGGCGAGCGCTTCGGAAATCCCTTCCACGGCGAACTTGGCGGCGTGATAATAACCTCCGCCGCCGCGGCCCTCGATGCCGGCACCGGACGACATGTTGACGATCGTTCCGCCCGAACGTCGCAAAGCCGGAAGCGCGGCTCTGGTGGTTTCAATCAGACCGAAGACGTTCACCTCGAACATCGGCCGATATTCCTCGGGCCTGCCTTCCTCGATCGCACCGAACAGTGCGTAGCCGGCATTGTTCACGAGGACGTCGATCCCGCCAAAGGCATCGACAGCCTTTGCGATCGCCGCCCTGGCCGCCCCCGCATCAGTTACGTCGAGTTGCAAGGTGATCATGCGATCGTCGAATGGCTCCGCCATCTCCTCGATCGCCTTGACGTTGCGGGCCGTCGCGACGACCCGATCGCCCCGGCGTGCCGTCGCGAGCGCAAGCCGTTGGCCGAAGCCGCTCGAGCAGCCTGTGATGAGCCAGGTTTTCATGACTATGAACCTCCAGATGATGGAGAAGATCTAGGTGTTTAGATTTGTTCTTGAACTGACGTAGCTGTATTCTACGCGTTCAGTTTTGTGCGGGTGGCGGCGATGGAATGGAGTGACGTCAGGGTTTTTCTCGCTGTCGCGCGAGCTGGTACGCTCGGTGGCGCCGCGCGCACTCTTCAGACAAGCCATCCGACCGTCGGCAGGCGCCTCCGCGCACTGGAGCAGGCAATCGGTCACACGCTCTTTCAGCGTACAGCGGACGGTCTTGTCCTGACCGATGAGGGCCAGGGTGTCATCGCGCTGGCCGAGCAGATGGAAGAAGGCGCGCTGGCCATGGAGCGTCGGCTTGCAGGGCAGGAGCAGGATCTCAAGGGCAGTCTGCGCATTTCGTCGGCGGACTGGTTCGGGGCCTATGTCCTGCCCCCCATCCTGGCGGACTTCTCAAAGGCCTATCCCAATGTCGACGTCGAGATACTGACCGGCACGCGCCTGTTCAACCTTGCCCAACGGGAGGCCGACGTCGCCTTTCGTATTGTTCCGTTCGACACTGCCGATGTCGTTCAGCGGCGGCTCTTCAGGCTCGAATATGGCGCCTACATCGCCGAGGAAGCAGCTGATCCCAAATATGGCGACGGGACCGGATCCCGGCTGATCACCCACGACACATCCACGGGTCATTTTCCCGACATCGCGTGGCTCATCGAGAGCTTCCCGAACGCAAGACCGGTCGTGCGATCGAACAACCGCAACGTCCAGGGGCGCATGTGCCGGCAAGGCATTGGCATCGCTGTCCTGCCCCGCGTAGTCGGCAATCAGATCCCGGGGATCCGCACACTGGAAGTGCCGACGCAACCTCCAGCGCGAGACATCTGGATGGGATACCACCGGGACCTACGGCGTCTTCAGCGTCTTCGCGCATTCATCTCGACGGTAACGGACCATCTCGTAAACGCGACCGCATGATGTGCGGCCCAGCAGTGACTCAAGGCTTCCGGATAAACTGCAAGATCAGTGCTGGCGCGCTCGCGCGGGCGGTGGCGGGGTAAAAACGGCGCGAGAAGGTGCACCCCACATTTGGCCGGGTCTGGCCATCGCATATATCGCGCGCGACATCTCCTTCCACAATGCGTTGCGGTCGCCGTCTGTCGTGTAGAGCATCGGCATGCTGTGCGTCGCGCCTGGCACGTAGCGAAAGTCGGCGTGACCGCCGACTTTGCGAAACGCGGCATCGAGCTGACGCACCGGACCGTCGAGGTAGTAGGAATCGGCGGTTCCAACCACGACATGGACCT
Source organism: Sphingomonas longa (assembly GCF_016892685.1). NCBI lineage: Bacteria > Pseudomonadati > Pseudomonadota > Alphaproteobacteria > Sphingomonadales > Sphingomonadaceae > Sphingomonas > Sphingomonas longa. The sequence goes on along the minus strand of NZ_JAFEMC010000004.1, from coordinate 371,441 downwards.
TGCCATCGACATACCTGCCCAGCCGCGGCCAGTCGGCTTCGATCCGGTGCCCGATGTCGTAGCGCTCACGCCAATAGGCCGCGACGGCAGGATCGACAGCGCCAGTTTCCCGGTCGAACAGGAAGGCGGGCTCGCCGTCGCGCTGGCGAGGAGAAAAGACCCATTCGAACGAGCGGAGCTGCCCGCCGCTGTGACCGAGAACGCTTTCCAGCCGGGCAGCTTCCTCGATAGTGCCGAGCACCTTGTCGTGATCGCGTTCGAGCGGGCGCGGCTTGCCGTCAGGGGCACGATACATGTTCGCGCCGGCTGCATAGAGATCGACGCCGAGAAAGTCGTGGAAATCGACCGGGTCGGGCGCCGTCGCCCAGCTGCCGCCGAAGAGTTGCGGGTAGCGGACGATAGCCCAGAGCGCGAACCAGCCGCCCGAGCTGTGCCCCGTCAGAAAACGGCCGGACGGTTTGGCATCCATTCTGTATTTGGCTTCGAGGGCGGGAATAACCTCCTCGACCAGCGCCTCGCCCAAAGGGCCGTTGTTCACGCCGTCGGCGAATTCAGTCGTGCCGTTCCGAGACGAGTGATCAAGGGCGACCCAGATCATCGGCGGCATGACGCCGGTTTTCATCAGGTGCCACATGCGCGAAAGCTGCTGGCCGGCCAGCTTGTGTCCCGTGCCGAACGCAGTGGCCGTGTAGACGGTGGGATAGGTCGTGCGCGACATGGCGTTATAGCCCGGCGGGGTCAGCACCCATGCGGCCACCGCCTGGTTCGCGCCGTGAAAGCGCGTCAGCACTTTGGATGGCATTCGCTCATCGTGAAGATGCGGTCGGGATGCGGCGATCTGCTCCGCCGCGACGAGAGGCAGCCCGGTCGTGTCGAACTGGTCGGTCTCCGGCGGCACCGCATGCTCGAGTTGGAGGGTCGGCATCGATGATAGCGGGAAGTGTACTGTGACGACCTTGGATGCGAGGTCCCCAGGTCCCCGACCGGTAAAGTTGTAGTCGCCGTTGCGATCGAGCACCGCCTGCACGCGGTAGGTGCCCGGCGCCAGCGTTGCGAAGCTGGCGGGGAAGGCCGCTGTCCGTGTATTGATCGTCGCGGAGCGACTGGTTCCAAAACTCGCCACGTCGCGCGCCGCGACCGATACGTCCTCTCCACGCTCAAGGTCGACAGCGTCGCTTGTCATATTCTCGCTCGTCGCCCGTGCGGCGAACAACAGCAGCCGGCCGCTCGCGTCCTCGGCGAGGTCGGGCTGCAGCGTCACGGCGACCCGCGTTTCGGGCTCCGCAGCGCCGATGAGGAGCGACGCCAGTCCCGATGCTAAGATGAAGCGGGTCGCCTTCGACGATGCTTCCCGGCGCGGTTCAGTCTCGATGATCGCTTCGTTGCTCACTCCGCAGTCCGCCGCGCTTTATCGATGCCCTTGACGGTGCCCAGCGCATGATCGAGCGCCGCTGCCGCATGAATGTCCGTGGTGTCGAATATCGGCACGGGGCTGTCTTCTTGGCCGATAAGCAGCATGATTTCGGTACAGCCAAGGATCACCGCCTGGGCACCGGCACCGACAAGACGCCTGATCACCGCCCGGTAGGCCTCTCGCGACGAGGACTCTATCCGTCCTGTGACCAATTCATCATAGATGATCCGGTGCACGGTCGCGCGGTCCTGCTCCTCGGGAACTATCACCTCCAAACCGTAGCGTTCGGTCAGGCGCCCTTTGTAGAAATCCTGCTCCATGGTGAATGCCGTGCCGAGCAGCCCGACCTTCTGGAGCCCGGCGGCCACGATCCGCTCCGCGGTGGGATCGGCGATGTGGATCAGCGGAATGCTAACGGAGCTTTGCACGTCGTGCGCCATCCTGTGCATGGTGTTCGTGCAGATCAGAAGCAGGTCCGCTCCGGCTGCCTCCAGCCGCCGTGCGGCGTCCACCATCCGCTCGGTGAGGCGGCTCCAGTCGCCGGCATGTTGCAGCGCCTCGATTTCCGCAAAATCGAACGACCATAAAAGGCAATGGGCCGAAGCGGTTGCACCCAAACGGATGCGAACGCCTTCGTTGAGGAGGCGATAATATTCCGCCGAGCTTTCCCAGCTCATGCCTCCAATCAGACCGATCATTCGCATCACGCCTCTCCATTCCCAGGTTGAAGATCGAGCAGCAATGTCGGGATCAGTTCTGACACTGTGGGATGGATGGGCACCGCCCAGCGAAGCTGCTCGATCGGTTGGTCGGCATTCATCATGTCGAGGACGCCGTGGATCGCCTCGTCGCCGCTCGTTCCCAGTATCGCTGCGCCGAGAATGCGGCGGGTTTCGGCGTCGGCCACGACCTTCATGAACCCCTGCGTCTCGCCCTTCTCCACTGCGCGACCGACGCGGGACATCGGCCGCTTGGAATGGAGCAGCCGTCGTCCGGTCCTGGCCGCCTCGGCATCGGTCATGCCCACCCGTGCGAGCGGAGGATCGATGTAGAGCGCGTAGCCAGGCAGACGCTGGCTGACCCGGCGGTCCTCCCCGTCCAAGAGGTTCGCGGCGACGATCTCGAAATCGTTATAGGCAGTGTGCGTGAAGGCGCCGCGACCGTTGCAGTCGCCCAGCGCCCAGATGCCCGGGACGCTGGTCTCCAGCCTGTCGTCCACGGTGATATAGCCGCGTGCATCCACTGCCACGCCGGCGACCTCCAGCCCGAGGTCGTCGGTGTTCGGCCGCCGCCCGACCGCCATCAGGACGTGGCTGGCGACGACCGGCTGCGCGTCCTCAGCGCAGTCCACACGCACCTCGACGTCCGCGCCGCTGCGCGCGAAGCTGATGCAGTCCGCACCCGTCCGGATCGTGATGCCCTCGGCCTCTAGGATTTGTCGGACGGCGTCCGACACGTCGGGGTCCTCCCGCGCGATGAGCCGGTCCATCCGCTCCACAATTGTGATCTCGGCGCCGAAGCGCCGATACATCTGGGCGAACTCTAGCCCGATGTAGCTTCCGCCGATCACCACGAGATGCCGGGGAAGCGCGTCGAGCGCGACGATGTCGGTATTGGTGAGGAGCGGCACCTGGTCCGCGCCCGGCATTTCCGGCACCACAGCCCTGCCGCCGACGTTGATGAAGATGCGCGGTGCGGTCAGTCGTTCCCCATCAACGGTGACGACGCCGGAACTCTCAAAGCGCGCATGCCCCCGGATGAGCTCGACGTTGGCCATGCCGAACAGCCAGCTTTCGTTACCCGCCCGTCCATCCCGGATGATCCTGTCCGCCCGGTCTGCGACTGCCTTCATGTCGACGTCAACTGGCCCTGCGACACTGAAGCCGTAGTCTGCGCCACGCCGCGCGGTGTGGATGGCATAGGCGCTCGCCACGAGCGTCTTGGTAGGCCTGCACCCGGTGTTGACGCATGTGCCGCCAACATGATGGCGCTCGATGATGGCGACCGACAGGCCGGCATCGTTCAGCCGGCCGGCGAGCGCCGGACCCGCCTGGCCGGCGCCGATGATGATTGCGTCGAAGCTGCGCATGCGAAGGCTACCTTTCGATGTTTGCCAAGGCGCGAAGCGCCGCTCGGAAAGGGGACGGGTTCGGACATGGCCAGACCCATCAAGGTCAGACGATGCTGAGGCGAACGTCGATATTGCCTCGCGTCGCATTGGAGTAGGGGCAGGTCTGGTGAGCAGCCTCAACCAGACGTTGGGCGTCGTTGCGTTCTACGCCCGGCAGCGCCACGGCAAGCTCGACATCCAGACCGAAGCCGCCTTCGCTGCGCATGCCGATCCCGACGGTCGCCGTCACCGCCGCACCCGTCGGGACCTGGAGGTTCAGCCCGTGCGCGGCGAACTTCATCGCGCTGAGGAAGCACGCGGCGTAACCCGACGCGAACAGCTGTTCCGGGTTGGTCCCCTCGCCACCGGCGCCGCCGAGCGCCTTCGGCGTGGACAGCTGGAGGTCGAGCTTCCCGTCCTCGGTGCGGGTGCGTCCATCGCGGCCCCCGTTCGCGGTGGCGGCGGTGCGGTATTTGACGTCGATGGACATGGTTCAATCCTTTCGTGGAGCGGCGCAGACAGGTCCGGCGCCAAAGGTGTTGGCGTGCGCGTCAGGCCGCGACCGCGTTCGAGCGTCGGCGCGCGTCGCTGATGGTCAGCAAGACCGCCGAGATGAGGAAGTAGAAGGCGCCGAAGGCGGCGTAGGGCGCGATGTCGGCGATGCTGACCGGCGCCGCGCCGGCGGCCTTGCTGAGCATGTGCGCTCCGGCGAGACCCGACTGGGCGCCGCTCAGGATCATCGCCCACTGCGCGCCATAGGACTTCCAGCGGCTTACTCCGGTGAGGAGTTGAAAGAGGCCGGAGAGTACGGCCCACACGCCGAAGATCTGGAGGACGGGATGCATGCCGTGCGGCAAGGTCGCGGCGACGGCGACGGCGGTCACGACGCTGACGACGAAGTTGAGCATCTGGCTCTTGTTGCGCGTCAGGCCGCCGCTCCGGCTGGCGTCGAGATAGTTCGCCAGCGCGTCCCATGCGGGATAGGCGACGAGCATCACCGCAGCCAGCGGCGGCATGGCCTTCGCGACCGTGAAGGCGAGCGCGACCCAGATCGCGGAGACCGCGAAGCGCAGATAGTAGTAGGTCTTGAGCCAGTCGCGATCCGGGGACTTAGCGGCGGTGATGGTCTTCATGGCATGGTTCCTTTCTGTGATGCAGGCACACGTCTCCCGTCCCGAAATCCGGGTGGGTTGGTGATCGCTGGTTAGGGATTGTGCGGCTCGTGATCTGCCGCGTCGGATCAGTTCAAAGTCGGAAGCGTCGCGGCAGGCGCCATCGGGCAGCGGCCGCCACGGCGGCGCACCCGACGGAATACCAAACTACCACGTAGAGCGGGTCGTTGAAGGGGCAGCAGAAGGCGAACACGAAGGCTCCGCAGGCGCCGGCGGCGATGCCGGAGGCGAGCGCGCTGAGCCGGGGCTGGGTCGGCGCGGCCCTCCGCATCAGAGCGCCTAGCAGCGCCACAATCGGCAGCGAGAGCACGAAAATAGACGCGGCGCACAGCATGCCACTGGCCGGATCGATGCGATCCAGCAGCCCCCGCTCGCCCGCGCCGTCGGGCGTGACGAAGGCGCCTACCACGATGGCTGCGATCGCCAGGACGCAGGCGAGCATCAGCCCCTGGCGCGGCCGCGCCGTCGGGGAAAAGGAGCGGATCGCCAGCACGCAGGCGACCACGGCGAGCAGGCCGAGGCTTCCCACCCGCCACAGCAGATAGGGCGAACCGGCCATGTGGCTCATGTCCGGCCGCATCGCGCCCAGGCCCAGGAACAGCGCGAGTTCCACCGCGCCGAGCGCGAGGACGAGCCCGCCTTCACGCACCATGCTGCGGCGCTGCACGGGCACGAGGTCGGATGATAGATCAACGATCAGGGATTCACTCGACATCGGGAGTCTTCTCAATGATGGCCGTCAGGCGCGCCAGCCCGCGGTGGATGTTCATCTTCACGGCGGAGACGGAAAGGCCGATCTCGCCTGACGCCTCCTCCACGCTGTAGCCCCGCACCTTGACCAGCAGGATCGCCTGGGCCTGCGCGGGGCGGAGCTCGTCGAGCAGGCTGGCCAGAACCGAGCTGCTGACCACCGAGGCCTCGTGGTCGCTGACGGCGATCTCGTCGGGCAGCTCGTCCCTTGGGCGACGCGCCAGACTGCGCAGCTGGTCGACCCATTTGTTCTTGGCTATGGCCGCCAGCCAGGGGCCCAGGGGGTACTGAGGATCATAGGTGTGGCGTCGCCGATGGACTGCGAACAGCGTCTCCTGGACGGCGTCGTCCACGTCGCCTGGTGGCAGGCGCCGCTGAAAGTAGCGCGTGAGCCACTCCGACATCTCGCCAAGGAGCCGCCGATAGGCGCCGCCGTGTCCGTTCTGCGCCGCCACCATCAGGCTGCTCCAGGCGTCCGGCGCGGTTCGGGACGGACGCTCACGGCTGACCGGCGCCGTGCTCGGCGAGGGCCTTGAGATCAATCTCGAGAGGAAGTCCGAGCGCATGATCTCTTATTCGCGCGCTAAGCGTTGTCGGTCACTCGATGTCGAACTTTTTTCGAAGCGAGTTTCGGTCGTGACCTGACAGATGGCATCGACGCTGACGATTTCGACCGGATCGTCCATGTCGCCATTTTCTGCTTGGCTGGCTGGGTGAATGCCGGAAATCAGGCGGCGAAGCCGCCGTCAATCGTGTGCATTGCACCCGTTATCCCGCGTGCCTGCGGTCCGGCGAGATAGAGCGTCAGGCTCGCGACCTCGTCGGCGGTGCCGTAGCGCTTGATGGCCATCGGCTCGAGCATGCCGGCCGCGCGCGGACCGTCGGCCGGGTTCATGTCGGTATCGGTAGGGCCTGGCTGAATCACGTTGATCGTGATGTCGCGTGGACCCAGGTCGCGGGCCAGACCGCGCGCCATGCCCTGCACCGCCGCCTTGGTCAGCACGTACGCCGCGAGGCCCGGGAACGGCATGCTGTCGGCAGTGTCGGATCCGATGACGAGGATGCGCCCACCGTCGGGCATCAGGCGGGACGCCTCGACGCTGCCAAAATAGGCTCCCCGCACATTGACGTCGATCATGCGGTCAACCTCGTCGGCATCGAGCGTCAGCGGATCGCCGAACACCAGCAGACCGGCATTATAGACGAAGATGTCGATCGGGCCGGCGTCACGTATCGCCGTGATCAGCTCGTCGCGCGTCCCCGCATCCGCCTGGAGCGCTTGCGCACCGGTCTCGGCGGCGAGCTGGTCCGCGGCCGCGGCCGAAGCGGCATAGGTGAACATCACCGTTGCGCCGGCGGCGGCGAAACGCCGCACGATCGCGGCGCCGATGCCGCGGCTGCCGCCGACGACGAATACCTTGAGATCAGAAAACGTCATCGCGCTTGCCCTGTATTTTTGAAAGGAAGTGGGTCGGTCAGTGCCCTTCGCCGTCAGCTCCGCCCAAGCGAGGCTCGGTACGATTAGAACGGCGTGCCCACGATCCGGGACACGGTTGCATCCGTGAAGCGGGGAACGTCGGCCATCACGGCATCCGCTTCGGCTGATGCGAGTGCGGCGTGCAGCGCGTCCTCGTCGCGGAACCGGTAGATACCCACGGAAACATCCGCAGCGTTGGCGTCACGTGGGAAGAAGGCGGAGGCGCTCTTCAGCCCGTGCCGCTGCCAGCAGGCAAGCGCCAAGGGTCGGTGAGCGTCGACGTAATGGTCGCGATCGAAATAGGTGCCGCCGCTGCACATCACGATTAGAGTTGCATGTGCCATCGGCACGCATCTGGACCGATCAACAATGATCGTAAACTTACAGGATTGAACTCTCTCCGTTCAGCTTTGTGGGCAGCTGGCTGGGCCGCTCGATCGGCATGCGCCGCGCGAACGGCGGCTCCGCACAAGAAACAGACTTCGTTGTTGAACGCTGGCTTCAAGAGCTCCAGCTCCCGCCCCCTAGTCGAAAGAATATGCTCGAAGAAGCGTGCCGGCGATCTGCCGCGCAGCCTGGCCGAGTTCCTCATCGGCAAGCTCGCCGGCGGTCCAGAAGGACAGCGCGCCCCGGAAAGCGAGCGCGAGTTGCGAAGGCAGAATGCGGCATGCCTCATCCCGGCGGGGCGAAGATAGTCCGATTCCGTCGCCGAGGGCGTGTGCCCATAAGGCGGTGGAATTTGATCTCACTTCGCCCGACGCCGCGCTCCCGGTCCCTATCCAGGCCATGACCGCGCGGTTCACGATCGGCTCGTCGAGCATGACCGCGACTGCGATGTCGATAGCCAGCGCTACACGGTCGGCGGCGTGCTGCGGCTGCGGCGTTTCACTTAAGCGCGTCAGCATCGCGTCTATGCGGCGCGCCGACAGCGCGTGCATGATCGCCGGCTTGCTGCCGAACTGATTGAAGGGTGTCGCGAAGCTGACCCCGGCTTCCGAGGCAAGATCACGCATCGAGAACTCTGCCTTGCCATCACGCAGGAGACGCTCTGCCGCATCGAGCACACGCTGGCGCACCGGTTCCCCCCGACGTTTCATACCTGCTTCCATCTTGTGTTCACTCATTGCACATCTATATCATGATATAGACAGCTTGTCCTGCAGGAGTGTACGCGTGACAGACAATCGCCAAAAGTTTTTCTGATCAGCGGCGTCAGCTCTGGGCTTGGCCGAGCATCTGCTGAGGGCGCCTTGAAGGCCGGTCACCGGGTCATTGGGACGGTGCGGCGCCAGGAAGATGCGGACGCATTCGCTTCACTCGCACCGGACCGCGCGAGCCCGATGCTGCTCGACGTGACTGACTTCGCTTCCATTCCTCTGGCGATAACCGCAGCCGAGCGCGATGACGGTCCTATCGATGTCTTGGTGAACAACGCTGGTTACGGCCATGAAGGTGTGCTCGAGGAATCGTCGATGGATGATCTCCAGCGGCAGTTCGCCTCGAATGTGTTCGGTCCGGTTGCGATGATGCAGGCCGTGTTGCCCGGTATGCGTAAGCGCCGCCGCGGGCATATCATCAACGTAACCTCTATGGGCGGGTTCATCACCATGCCAGGGATCAGCTTCTATTGCGGCAGCAAGTTCGCGCTGGAGGGCATTTCTGAGGCGCTCGGCAAGGAGGTGGCTGCGTTCGGTATAAAAGTTACGACGCTGGCACCGGGGCAGTTTCGCACAGACTGGGCTGGCCGCTCGATGGATCGGACGCCGCGTAGCATCGCGGATTATGACGCAGTGATGGACCCCATAAGGGCTGCGCGACAGGCCAAGAGCGGCAATCAGCCGAACGATCCGGCGAAGGCGGCGCGGGCGCTGCTGGCGATAGTTGAGGAGAAGAACCCGCCGACTCGGCTGTTCCTCGGCGAAGATGCCCTCGGACTGGTCGATGAGAAACTAGACGATATGCGGGCGGAGGTTGGTCGCTGGGAAGTGCTTTCTCGTTCAACGGGCTTTGGTGCCCATTAAGTGGTCGGATCGAAGTACGGCTTGCGGAACGATCGTTCGTGGGCCGAAGAGGCAGATGCAAAGAGCGTCGCTGTTGGACCAACTTCTGTGATGTAGGCGACCGGTCTTGAAGAATGCTGCCGTCCACAACATCGTCTAGGAGTAGCGAGATTTGGGGCGGATCTCGCCGGGCATAGGAACGACCCATCCGTCGTCAGATGGGCCGCCCCAATGTTAAATTTCGGTGCGTTCTGCGAGGGTCAGGGCATCCTCGATGTCCACGCCGAGGTATCTTACAGTGTTCTCGATCTTCGTGTGGCCCAACAGGATCTGGATCGCCCGGAGATTGCCGGAGGCCTTGTAGATCATCGACGCTTTCGTGCGACGAAGCGAGTGCGTCCCGTATTCGGCGCGGCGAAGTCCGACCGCGTCGACCCACTCATCCACCAAACGAGCATATTGCCTCGTGCTAAGGTGCCCCGCGTGGTCGACGCGGCTCGGAAATGCTTAGTCCTGGACGCTACCACCTCGGCGTTCGAGCCACGCGAGAAGGCTTGCTCTGACATCGGCCGTAAGCTCGAATTGGACAGGGCGTCCGGTCTTCTGCTGTGTAACGATCGCGCGGGTTCTAATATCAGCCCCGGAGACGAGGTCGCCGATCTTGATTTTTACGAGATCACAGCCTCGCAACTTGCTGTCGATCGCCAGGTCGAAGAGCGCCCTGTCGCGGAGACGGCACTCCCGATCCAAGAAGAAGCGAACGGCCCAGATTTGCTTTTGCGTCAGCGGTCGCTTCGTGCCGACTGTCTTGCCCGCATTCCACACAGGGCGGCGTTGCGTGGCAGGATCATATTGTGCGTGTCCCATCGTTCGTCTCCACGGCCGTGATTGCCGTTTACTGAACGTGGTCACGGGAAGGATTGCACGCCGCTCTGTCAGCAACCGACCCAAAGACGGTCGTAGCCGAGGCACGTGCCGATCTCGGGAGCGGACATTCTGAACCGGATTTCTGATACACGGAGACCCTTGGAAGACGTGGCGGGATCTGCAGCGTCACAACCGACTGGTTTTGACACCACATGTCCTAATCGTCAGTTGGCGGGGTGGGGCGTATTGGTCTTGGGAGGCCACGAAGGCGACGCTCGCGATTTTGGCGCGACGCTTCCTTGACGGCCTGGGGGTCGTCCAAATCAATCATGCTGCTGGTCCTCGGGAAAGACCGGCGCGCGAGCTGCGCCTAATAGCCTGTTCCGAGCCGGAAGGCGTTGCGAGCCTGGTTTCGCCGAAATGACCGGATTGCCTGCCGCTTCATATATCCTCTAAGCTGGATATATGGAAAATCAGCCGGCTATCTCCGCATTGGGCGCGCTCGCGCAAAGCACGCGGCTCGATGTGTTCCGCCTGCTGGTGCGACACGAACCTGACGGCCTCGCCGCTGGTGAAGTCGCCCGCCAGCTCGACGTGCCGCAAAACACCATGTCGGCGCACCTTGCGATTCTCGCGCGCGCCGGTCTGGTCCGCTCCGAACGGCATAGCCGTTCGATCATCTACCGCGCCGATCTGGACGGGCTGCGCGCGTTGACGCTGTTCCTCGTCAAAGACTGCTGCGCCGGCTCGCCCGAGCTGTGCGCGCCGCTCCTGGCCGAACTCACCCCCTGCTGCTGAAAGGACGCGCCGTGGCCGTCGATATCGTGATCTATCACAACCCCGAGTGCGGCACGTCGCGCAACACGCTGGCGATGATCCGCAATGCCGGCATTGAGGCGCACGTTATCGAATACCTGAAAACCCCGCCCTCGCGCGCGTTGCTGGTCGAACTGATCGACCGCGCCGGAATCACGCCCCGCGATCTGCTGCGCGAGAAGGGGACGCCCTATGCGGAACTGGGCCTTGGTGACGACGCGCTGTCGGACGACGCGCTGGTGGACGCGATGATGGCGCATCCGGTTCTCATCAACCGGCCGCTGGTCGTCTCGCCGCTCGGCGTGAAGCTGTGCCGACCGTCCGAAGCGGTCCTCGATCTGCTGCCCGAACCGCAACAGGGTGCGTTTCCCAAGGAAGACGGCGAACAGGTCGTGGACGCCTCGGGTCAGCGCATCGCCTGATGCTGCTCGCGCTCGCTATCTTCGTCGCCACGATCGCGCTCGTCATATGGCAACCCAAGGGCCTCGGCATCGGATGGAGCGCACTAGGCGGAGCGGCAATCGCGCTGCTTGTCGGTGTCGTCTCGCTCGCCGACGTACCGGTGGTGTGGAGTATCGTCTGGAATGCGACCGCGACGTTCGTCGCGATCATCATCGTCAGCCTATTGCTCGATGAAGCCGGGTTCTTCGAATGGGCGGCTCTCCACATCGCGCGCTGGGGTCGGGGGCATGGTCGCCGGCTGTTTGTGCTGATCGTGCTGCTCGGCGCGGCGGTGTCGGCGTTGTTCGCCAACGATGGCGCGGCGCTGATCCTGACGCCGATTGTTATCGCGATGCTGCGCGCGCTTGGGTACAAAGACAAGGCGACGCTGGCGTTCGTGATGGCGGCGGGGTTCATCGCAGATACTGCCAGCCTGCCGCTGATTGTCTCCAACCTCGTCAACATCGTGTCGGCCGACTTCTTCCGGATCGGCTTTGCCGATTATGCCTCGGTGATGGTGCCGGTCGATCTGGCGTCGATCGCCGCGACGCTGATCGCATTGCTGCTGTTCTTCCGGCGCGACATACCGGCCCGCTATGACGTGGCGCAGCTCCGCGCGCCAGCTGACGCGATCCGCGACCATGCCACGTTCAAGGCGGGCTGGGTGGTTCTTGCCCTGCTGCTCGCCGGCTTCTTCCTGCTTGAACCCGTCGGCGTACCGGTCAGCGCCGTTGCCGCTGCCGGCGCGGTCCTCCTGTTCGTCATCGCCGCGCGCGGCCATGTCATCCAGACGCGCAAGGTGCTGGCCGGCGCGCCGTGGCAGGTCGTGATCTTCTTGCTCGGCATGTACCTGGTCGTCTATGGCCTGCGGAATGCTGGCTTGACCGATCATCTTGCCGGCCTGCTCGATCGCACCGCGCAAGGCGGCGTATGGGGCGCGGCGTTCGGCACCGGGATCATCGCCGCGCTGCTGTCGTCGGTGATGAACAACATGCCGACCGTGCTGGTGGGCGCGCTGTCGATCGACGCAACGCACGCCACGGGCGCGATCAAGGAAGCGATGATCTACGCCAACGTGATCGGTTGCGACCTCGGGCCAAAGATCACGCCGATCGGCTCACTCGCGACGCTGCTGTGGCTGCATGTCCTCGGGCAGAAGGGCATCCGCATCGGCTGGGGCTATTACTTCAAGGTCGGCGCGACGCTGACGATCCCGGTGCTGCTGGTGACGCTCGCGGCGCTCGCGATCAGGATCAGCATGGCATGACGGCACTGCGTGTCACCGCGCTCGATCCCGACAATCTGGACGGGCTGCGCGACGCGCTCGCGGCCTCGGGCCTGCCTGTCGCCGATCTGGTCGACTCCGGCCGGGCCTTCTTCCGGTTCGATGATGACGCCGGCCCGGTGGGCTATGGCGGGCTTGAAGGGCAGGGGACGGATCGCCTGCTCCGCTCGCTCCTGGTCGTCGCCGATCGGCGCGGCGACGGCTTGGGCCGCGTCATGCTCGGCCTGCTTGAAGCCCGCGCGTGCGAGCTGGGCGTCGTCCGCCTTCACCTGCTCACCAACACGGCCCCACCGTTCTTCGCTGCTAGTGGCTACGCTGCGGCCGATCGCGCGACGGCCCCGGCGTCGATCGCCAGCTCGCGTGAGTTCATCGCGCTCTGTCCGGTGTTGGCCGCCTATCTCGTGAAAGCCCTCTAATGCCGCTGCGCCAGCTCTCCGATCCCGATCACCTGCCCGCGCTTGATCGGCGCTATGCAATCGAACGGCCCGCCCTCGGTCTCGGCGCGGGTGATCCCCCGCCGCGTATCCTGTTGCTCTACGGCTCTCTGCGCGAGCGGTCGTTCTCGCGGCTGTGTGTCGAGGAAGCGGCGCGGCTGCTGCAATTCTTCGGGTGCGAGACGCGCATCTATGATCCCTCGGCGCTGCCGCTGCCCGATCAGGTCGCCGGCGACGATCATCCCGCCGTCCACGAACTACGCGAGCTGTCGATGTGGTCGGAAGGTCATGTGTGGTGTTCGCCCGAACGGCACGGCCAGGTCACGGGCATCATCAAAACGCAAATCGACCATCTGCCGCTCTCCATAGGCGGGATGCGACCGACACAGGGCCGCACGCTCGCGGTCATGCAGGTTTCGGCCGGTTCGCAGTCGTTCAACAGCGTCAACACGCTGCGCGTTCTCGGCCGCTGGATGCGAATGGTGACGATCCCGAACCAGTCGAGCGTCGCCAAGGCATTTCAGGAGTTTGACGATGCCGGGCGCATGAAGCCGTCCAGTTATTACGATCGGATCGTTGACGTGATGGAGGAGCTGGTGCGGTTCACGGTGCTGCTTCGGCCCCATGCGGTTCAGCTCGTCGATCGCTACTCCGAACGAAAGGAAGCCGGGGTGCCGATCGACCCCACAACCGATCTGTCGAGCATCGCCACGACTGGGGTAGGCGTCACAACCGAACGTTTGTGACACCAAGTACCGGTGGCTTTCGACCGTTCCAATCCTGAAAGTTGACTGGCAGGAAAGTCCCCAATCCGATCCGTTCCGAAGTGCTGTTGGCCGCGTCGCAGCCGTCAATCCGCTCAGATGAACGAGCGGCAGGTATCGGGCAGCGAGAAGGAGGGCGTGAACGGCCGGGATGGGTCGTTTTCATCGAATTGATCCTCTCAAGCACCATACTCCCGCCCGCAGCTGTGCGGCAGGATCGACGTGGCTATGCCCAGCAGTAAAGCGTGATGCTTCGTGGCGGCGGCTAGGGCCGGTTCGCCAGACGATCTATTTCGTCGAGCATGAGTATCTCGGCCGTCATCTGAGCGACTGTGGCTCGGCTTAATGCCAGCGATGCTTCGCGGTATCCTTGCCAATCAGCAGTGATATGCGGGCAACCCCATCGAGCGATGTGGGAGCTGGCCGAAGCGTGAAAGCGACGGAGGTCAGTCTGCATCGATGTAGCTCGTGACATAGCTATACCGCCGCGCCGCGTGATCTGATCAAGGAGCGCCTCCATTGCTTCCGACCGTGCGCGGTTCGCCCTCGCCAGTTTCATTCTCGTTGCTGTCAGGGCCGGCAGGACCGGCTTGCTGGCAGCAAGTTGACCGCGAAGTTCTGTCAACGCAGCGCGGATTTCCTCATGCGCCTGGTTCAACGCCCGCCTATCGATCTTGATCGAAGGCGCTTCGATAGGGGCATTGCTGAACACAGACGAAGACTTTCCACGTTGATCGTCGCAGAAGCACTTCGTTGCCTTTTAGCAGGGTTAAAGAACCAATCCGGGGCCGAGCGTGGTGGTGCCGCACCCAATGCAGCGTCAACGGCGTGCTCGTGCTCGAGGCATTCAGCTTCGAACCTGCACGAGGTCGCCGAAACTGACGGAGTGCAAAACCGCACCCTCGGTGTTCGTGATGTCGATGTGGTGCGACATGAAGAGAGCCTTCCCGGCCATCACGTGAGCAGCAATCACCTCCCTGCCGCCATGAATTGCATAACGCTTTACCTCGTCCAGATCGGGCAGGATTACGCCTTCGTGATCGATCGTCACTTCGTCATTGTAGAGGTTCAGGTGGTAGCGCGGCATCCATGATCTCCCGCAAACCGCATAGCGCCGCTGCCAGGATCCATCCCTTGCCTCGATCAGGCTGACTAAAACTAGCGAGACAAGGGGCCTATGCTGCCATCCGCCGAGTTGTGCCGAGCCAAGCTCGAGCTGCGGCCTGTGCAGTGGCGATCTCGCGGGCGGTCATGTCCTCGGCCACTTCGGTGCGCGCGCCCTGTGCGGCGGCAAGGCCGGATACAGCGGCAAGGTTAAACCACTTATGCGCCTCGATCAGGTCGATGGCGACACCGGACGTGCCCGTCTGATAGCAGATGCCGAGATCGAAAAGTGCGTCACCGTTACCTGCGCTGGCATCGGCCATACGGCTTTCGATCAGGAATTGAGCACTTTTGAGACTGTTAACCACCGCTGGTCCCTTCGCTACATACGCTTGCAGTTTGCAGCCCGGCGATTGAAGGACAGTGCCTTCTCAAATGGTTAACGGCTCATACTCGTTGGAACTGCTTTAACCGTTCCTATGCTAGCTACAGTGGCGCACAACATAGGTAAGGATCGGGCGGGCGACTCGGGTTGGACGGGGAGCGTGTCGCCTACCCGGTCATTGTCGAGCGGATGATGTAAGATGCTCAAGCAGTCTGAACTTCGCACTGCCGTGGCGCTGATACACCAGGCGCTTGAGATCGCTGACACTGTCAGCGAACCGCTGGTCGCCGCACATCTATCAGTTGCCTTGGCCGCGGCCGAGCGACGGCTCAACGAACACGTACCTCAGCCTCAATGAGGCGAGTCTGTTGGCAGAATGACGTGTTGCGAGGGGACCGGCTGACGGGGGAGGTTCGCGAATGGGGGAAGCGCAAACAGGGTGCGTCAGCCGGTCGATTGTCAAGACTGCCACCCTGCGCAGCCTCGCCATATTTAACAATGGCCCGACCGAAACGTTCAGCGCTTTCGACTGTCAGTTTGGGTGAATCATTCTTTGTAGACATGGGTTATCTGACCGGGACGCTCTGTCTCCCTACCATCAATCGGTCGAGTTGAGCTCACGCCTGCTATCCGACGAGATAAAGATCGGACGATGCGCCACCACTGCCTGAGCCGCTGCCGCCAGGTTCCCCGCGGTCGATATCGGCAATTTGGGGACAATCGATGTGGCCAAAGCGCTTGGCTCCGGGCGCCGCGCTGGTGTTTGAATGCGAGGAGGGGGGGGCAGATGGGATTTCACGTCGGCGAGAGTGTGACAGCTACGCGGTAGAAGAGGAAGTCGTCGACGACGATGAGGCAGCTGGTCTTCATGATCTCTGGATTGCAATCACGCCGACGAGGAGTTGACGTTAGACGCCGAGACGTGGACCATCGCCCAAGGCTGATGTCAGATCTACCGCCGGTCATCACCAGGCGATCGACAGTGCCGCTTACCGGCGTTCATTACGTCACGGCAACGGGACACTGAGGATACAAACTTCAAATAGAAGGAGGCGCGTGCGACTTAACGCAGCGGATCGGTACCGGTGGCCGCCACAGCCTGCTGAAACTTCTTCAAGTCGACATGATGCCGCCGCGCCGGCGATCCTAAACACCTATGTGTCATAGGAGGTTTGGCGAAGAGGTCCTCTCGAGTGCAGCGATGCAGTCGGCGATCATCGCCGCCGCCAATGTGCTTCCAATGCGCTCCGCTTCGGCAAGCGCGTCCTCAAGATGCGCCAGCAGTTGCTCGTGCTCCAAATGACTCGTCATGCGTGCCTCCATGTGGCATTACGCCGATGCCGCGACGAGGGGATCGTATACCTTTTGCCTTCTGGCTCCTACGGCCTTAGCATTGATCTGGAGCGCTTTATGGCCGCATTTGATGGTTGCCTCGATCTCGCAAAGTCCCAGGTGGCGCTCAGGGCGTTACGGTATGGCCACTTTCCAGCAGACATCTTTGACGAATATGCCTGGGATATGATGCTCCATATGTATATTGCTGCTTTGCGTGAGCAGAAAATGTATATCGACAATGCTGTCAATCTTACGTCGAAGAACAAGAAGGTCGGTGATCGCTGGATAAAACACCTTCATGCCGATGGCATGATTGTGGTCGATGGCGAGATGATCACCTTGAGCGAGCAGGCGATGCAGCGGATGAACTCCTATCACGAAGAAGCTTTGGCAGCGGTTTAGTAGATCGGCTGGGTGTGGTGGTTCGACGATGAGGGTATCGTCCTGATACCTTATCGCGACTTAGGTCCGATCCATTACTGCTGAGTGATTTAGCGGCGTTTCAAGGTAGCTAGAGCATTTCGAGCGGTACGCGTCCTCGCGGCCGAGGGTGCAGTTGGTCGAGCCGCGCAAGCGTGTCGGTACTGAGCACCAGGTCGGCGGCTTCACGATTATCGCGGACATGAGCGCTGCGCCTTGCCTTGGGAATGGCAACGATGTTGTCCTGCGCGAGCAGCCATGCCAGCGCGAGCTGCGCCGGCGTCTTGCCGATTTCGGCGGCGAGCAACTGTAATCCGGTATCCGCGACGAGCCTGCCCTGTTCCACCGGGCTGTACGCCATTGCTGGTATCGCATGCGCGGCGAGCCAGGGCAGCAGGTCGTGCTCGGGTCCGCGCCGCGTCAGGTTGTAGAGGATCTGGTTGGCCGCGCATGGCTGACCTCCTGCGGCCATCAACTCCTCCATATCGTCGGTGTCCAGGTTGCTGACGCCCCAACGCAGGATCTTGCCCGCGTCGACCAGCCTTTGCATCGCCTCGATGGTCTCGGCTAGCGGAACCGCTCCGCGCCAGTGCAGCAGATAGAGGTCAAGTCGATCGGTGCCGAGGCGACGCAGGCTGGCTTCGCATGCCTTTGGCAGACGCGCACGTGACGCGTTTTGGGGATAGGCTTTGCTGACGAGGAACGCGTCCTGCCGGCGCCCGGAGATCGCGTCTCCAACGAGCCGCTCGGACTCGCCGTCCGCATACATCTCTGCGGTGTCGATCAGCGTCATACCGAAATCGATTCCAGTGCGCAGCGCCGTGATTTCATCGACACGGCGATTAGCGTCCTCCGCCATATTCCATGTGCCTTGGCCGAGCGCAGGGACCATGGTGCCGTCGGGTAAAGCAATCCTCTTCATGATGATGCAACGCGCAGCATGAGGTTCGGGTCGCCTTGACAAGCTTCCGACTGGGCGCGTCCCTGCGCCTGGCCGACACGGCAGGCATCTGGACGAGGTGAACGGACGAAGGATCTTCGGAAGCAACAAAGAGCTCGCGAATGTCCGGGTTTGGGTCTTCGTCACGTAAGTGACGGGGCTAGTCCGGCGCCCGCCCAACCAGCCTGTACTCTCCCCTTCTGTTATGAGAGGGCGAGATGGATGAAGGCGTGGCGGTCCGGCTACGATCAGGCGTTGCCAGATCCCGGCGGCGCCACCCAATGAGGGTGAGTAGCAGGCCAGTTGGCTCCGCAGGCCCTTGTTTGACGAGTCAGTGGGCCGTAGTAGCTAAGACTGTTTTTGCGACCAATAGATGTGGGCCTTGATCCGCATGCCGATCGCATGCGCAAGCTTGTGGCTAAGCATGAAGACGCCACCAAGAATGATGCCTAAGGACGATCAATGCGCCCGCGCCCGCTTTGCAAGCTTCTTACTCGCGGTATCGCCGCCAGCATCCTCGTCTCCGCACCGGCTGTCGCGACCTCACCTGAACTCATCAGCCTTGAACGCGAGCTCAGCACTTTGGTCGCGGGACGCTCTGGAAGCTACGGCATCGCAGCACTCGACCTTCGCGACGGCTCGATGGTTTCCATCAATGGCGACACACCGTTCGCAATGGCGAGCACGGTGAAGCTCGCCATCGCGGCTGCCTACCTCGCTGACGTCGACCAGGGGCGACGAGGCTTAAGTGACATGATCGCTGGCCGGCCTGCGGCTAAGGTTATGGAGCTGATGATTATTCGAAGTGATAACCAGGCAACTGATCAATTGCTTGCAACGCTTGGCGGTCCGGCTGCGGTTCAACAGTGGCTGTTGACCCAGAAGATTGCTGGCATTCGTATCGACCGTTCGATCGCCCAATTGTTGCGAGACAAAGGTCATCTGGCCGACAGTAAGGATGTCGCCACTCCAGTCGCGATGGTCACGCTGCTGACGAAGCTCGACAACGGCACGATTCTAACGGCGCAAAGCCGCGCCTTCCTGCTTGATCTGATGAACCGCTGTGCAACAGGAACCCGACGCATCCGCGCGTTGCTACCCGCAGGTACCCGAGTAGAGAACAAGACCGGCACGTTGGACGGTATCACCAATGATGTGGGCTTCATGACAATGCCGGATGGCCGCCGCGTGGCAGTCGCTGTCTTTGCACGCGGCGGCCGCGACCGCCAACCGGCGATCGCCGAGGTAGCACGCGTGATCTACAACCGCTTTGCAGATAGCGTCCGCAACGCAGTGACGCTCTTCATGAAAATGCGGTGACGAAATTCGACGCCTGAATCGCGCAAGGAATGTTACCTAGGCTGGTAGATGTTTCGCTCTTCCAGCTGCCGCGAAAGCGAGCTGTCGATCAGCCTCGAAAGGCTAGCAGATCACTGTGGCGTAACGGCTGGATCCTGACGTTTGAACGCATAGGGCGTCAGCCCCTCATGGAGGACAATCCTGGTCGGCGCGGGAAGCCTGTCGAGCCTTAGCTTCAATATGGAGCGGGTACCGTCCACATCGAAGCCAAAGTCCGGCACGGCGCCGATGTAGACACGCGGCAGAATGTATGGGCCATTCGCGTCTCTCATCACTTTATATCCGATGCTTCGCTGCTCATTGAGCAGCATCTTGCCATTGGCGAGCGTGATCGTGCCGCAGCAGTCGCTGATGAACGTTCCGTTTTCGCCCAGCCGAGCAGCCGGCTTTCGAGCGCTGATGATCAGAACGGCGGTCAGCAGAGCGCCTACAGAAATAATTCCGATGGTGATCCAACGCCACATAGCCAAGTTCTCCTGCTCGCCAGACGCAGGGCGGGTACGGCTATGGATGCTGCACGCCGGCTCCAGCTGCCGTGGCATCGTCGGCCCTGCCCATCCAGCCATTCTCCTGATGCTATAACGGCATATGTAGAGTTATCGGTCAAGGAACTTCGCCGCGGAGTTGCGTAAGCATTGACTTGGAGGTTGATTGCACCGGCTACATAGGTAGCGTGCGACTGATGCCGCGCTCCCGCCGACCATCGAAGCAGTTTCTCATGCTTTTGGATGCGCTGGCCGCTCCGTCTCAGCACGGTCATCACGGCTATGAGTTGATGAAGCGGACGGGGCTGCAGTCAGGTACCCTGTATCCACTGTTGATGCGCATGGCGGAGCAGGGCTTGGTAGAAGCCGAGTGGCGCGAACCGGTCCAGCTTGGACGCCCCGCCCGACACGCCTACCAATTGACGGCAGCTGGCGTCGCTCTGGCCCGAAATGTTGCCGAGGCTGGTGCGGCTCAAGCGCCACTTCAGGAGGCACTCGCGTGACGGATATCTTGCCACGCCTGATGATGGTCGTCGTTGAGCGATGGCTGGGATCCTCGCATCGTGAGTGGGGGCTGGCCATGCAAGTGGAGTTCGGGGCCGCCGCGGCAGAGGGTAGGGGGCTGTCGTTCGCTGCGGGTTGCCTGTTGGCCGCGTTCCGCGAGTTGCCAAGGCACCACCATGGCCAGTTTGCGCTCATCAATCATGTCCTGACGCTCGGCGTCCTCGTGCCGATGGCGGCCCTGCACATCCTCAGTGCTGCGGGCCTGCCGAGCACCGCCGGCATCCATAGCCTGCTCGATCATTCGCACGCGCGGAACCCGTATCTTGCTCGGGCCCAATTGGCAGCGGTTCCTTCGCTTCTGATCATCTGGCTCGTCCTGGGTGCGGCGCATCTGCGTCTGTCCTGGTTACTGCTTGATCGGGATTGGTCACGCGCCTGGGGCATGGCCGCCTTGATCGTTGCGGCAACAGCCACGCTGGCGATCTACACTAGCGTGCTCTTCCTCGATGACGGTGCCGCGGTCTTACAAGCGACCGCTTCGATCATCGTCTTGATGGTGCTTGCCGCAGCGAAATGGACGATCGAAGCGAGGGAGCGTTCCTGGAGGGCGATCGTAAACGAACAAGGAAGGTGACCTGGTTAAGCCGTTTCGGCTTGGTCCGGCGCGGTCGCATTACTATTCACCGACGGTCGCGGGTACGCCTTTATGGTGCCGTCTGTGGTGACGGTAGTTTGAGTTTCGGCGTCCAATGGGCTGGCCGCTTTCACCGGGAATCGTATCTTGTCATTCGCCGAGGCGGTACGCTTCGGGTCGATGGTGCCTTCAGCATCTACTCGGGTGCGACGGTGACGATCGCAGAGAACGCAACGTTGAGCCTCGGGAGTGGCTACATCAACGGCGATGCTTCAATCTCGTGCTTCCTCAACGTCCGCATTGGCCACGGCGTGGCGATCGGGCCTGAGCTGATGCTGATCGACGACGACCGACACCAGCTGAGCGGGACGAGCACGAGCGCTGGCCCAATCAACATCGGCGACCACGTATGGCTCGGTTCGCGCGTGACGATACTGAAGGGGACGACCATCGGCGATGGTGCCGTCGTCGCAGCTGGGTCGGTCGTGACCAGGGACGTGCCAGCTGGTGAGCTCTGGGGCGGTGTACCCGCACGGTTCATCAGAGCCGTGGCTTGAACGTGAGGCCAGCTCGCTTAGATCTCGGAGGCGCGAGTCCTGGGAGCAGCCTCGAATATGAACGAAGGTCCGCTTTCGAGGCGGAGGTAAACGCCTCCGAATGTTCGGATATGGGCCAAATCAAATTTCTGAACCGAGGCGTGTCTGGTGCGGCAGTCTTCGGTAGCGCTTTCAAGCTAACTTCGCAGCATTGCACATCGGGACCGAATGCTGGGCGTTATCTCCGCGATCGACCTATGAACAAACATTATGATGTTTGAATTGGATCGCCAACATAGTTTGCGCATGGCAGTGCAAGGCATGTCACTGACGGGAGGTCAGGTCGTGGCTAGGCGACTAGCTTAGGAAGGACAGCTGGGTACGCCTCCTGGCGCTTTCGGAGCGCCTTTGATGGATTACAATCCTCTTCGACCCTTCGTCGAGAAGCTTGCAAGCCGTGTGGAGCTAACACCCGCCGACACGGAAGCGCTCCTGAAGATGCGTTTTTCTACACGAGAGATGCGACCGGGGAGCTACTTCATCCGAGAACGGCAGCGCCCAACTGCCAGCTCGTTACTGATCGCAGGCGTCGCGATGCGATCGAAGCTGACCAGCGAGGGTGCTCGTCAAATCGTGGGCTTGCATCTTCCAGGTGATTCGCTCGATCTCCAGCAACTTTACCTCGACGAGGCCGATCACAACATCCAGGCGCTGACCACCATCACGTTGATCGAGGTAGCTCGAGGCGACCTGCAGAGCGTTGCCGACAAACACCCCAATGTCCTGAAGGCGATCACGATCGACAACGTCATTGAGGCGTCGATCGAACGCGAATGGCTGCTCAATGTCGGCCGTAGGATAGGACGTGCCCGCCTTGCGCACTTCCTCTGCGAGTTCGCGGTCCGTCTTGCGATCAAAAGCCACGTTCCCGACCAGACGGCGATCGCCCTGCCGCTTACTCAAGAGCAGATCGGCGATGCGGTCGCGCTGACCCCGGTTCACGTCAACCGCATGCTGAAGGAGCTGGAAGCGGAGGGCCTGATCACGAGGACTAAAAACTCGATCGTCATCGTTGAGTGGAAAGCTATGGCATCAGCGGCGGACTTCAATCCGTCCTACCTGCACCTCAACCAGAAGAAGCAGCGCGTCACCGCATGATACTGTGTGGTTCTGGCGTTTTAGCCCGATGCCAGGGGCTGGGCATGGCTTACCCTCGCGGGCGGTGCTGGCTTTTGCCAGCACCGGTTTCCGGTCCGTGCAGGTATGTCGGATCAAACCCCGCGATCCGTCGTAGCTCAGAACTGTCGATGATGCGTATGCGCCCCCTGTAAACGTCTATGACCTCAGCATCGCGCAGGGTGCGAAGCATGCGGTTGACGTGGACGCTGGTGAGGCCAGTAGCATCGCCAAGCTGCTCCTGCGTCAGGGGAACGACCATCGTGTCGCCAGTTGCCAGACCGACACGCGTCGATCGGACTTGCAGCTCGCAAAAGAGGTGAGCAACTCTGGCCAGACCAGAACGCCGACCGACGCTGACCAGCCAGGCCCGGACAATGGCTTCGTCGAGGAGCGTCGACCACCAGAAGGCGCGGGTAACAGCGCGCGAGCTGAACAGCACATCGTCGAGGAGATCCTGCGCCACAAAAGCCACCTTGGCGTCCACAAGCGCGGTCATGCTATGATCCATCTCATCCAGGATCGTCGCATGAAGATTGCAGAAGTCGCCCGGCAGAAGCAGTCCGGTGATCTGCCGGCTTCCTCCTGACAGGTACTTCATGCGCGCTACCCACCCCGCCAGCACCAGGTGGATCCGGGTCGGCCTGTCGCCTTCATCGATGATGGTGCCGCCGCTGGGGATGTCACGGACATCCTGGACGAGCCGATCCAATGTGGCACTATCTCTAGGCGACAGATCGGCGATGGTCCGGAGCTTGGCCGTCAGGGGATTTGCCGAAGCGCTTTCATCCATCATAGCCGGTATAACTGCGGAACGAGACGTAAGGCGCTAACTTACGTCAAATCTACTGCCATACCGGAGGAGTGCCGCGCTGCATCGCCGATGCTAAAGCTTTGAACGATGGGGTTAGGTCAGATCTCTCGAGGCCGGCGTTGCGCTTCCGTCCATGATGATCTCCCAAAGGATCAACCCCTCGGCGTTCGTCACCGTGATGCTCCAGGGGCGCGATCCCCAGAACGCATCTGCAGCATCGATCATCATCTGGCCGCAGGTTTGTATCGCCTGCTGACGAGCCTCGGACGCAGTCGCCAGTTCATAGCCGTCGAAGTCAGTCATCCGAGAGTCGGTCTGCGTGTGGAAAAAGAAGCGTGGCATGATGATCCTCTGGCAGCGCTCGTGCGAGAGGATGACGCCTCGGTCCCAGGCGCTGAACGTCTGCCAGGATTGCCAAAGGAACGATCCAATTTCCGGAATGATCCGCCGTGACGTTGCCATGATCTGACAGAGGGGTGACCTGCCTCTGCGGATGAGCCGACAACCAGGGCTATGAGGCGACAGCCTGAATTACCCGGCTCCGACCTTATTCAAGATTGATCATTCCGCCGTGACGATAAGACGGACGATGGACCGTTTGCTCTCACGTGTATCGGTATCCTGAACCTCGCACGTGAACGACTTGTCAATGCTTTGGTTGAGCTCCTCGAACGCGATCATCATCGCTGCCCTAACCGCCGTTCTTAGCGCACAGTCGATGTCGATGAAACTGTCGTTTGCACTGGAGGCAAATGCGCATCCGTCATCGACGCTGATGTTGAACAGGGCCATGTGTCGGACCCTATCAGCGTCTCATATGCCTGCATTGACCTCGGTGAGTGGGCGTGTCCGAAACGGCCGTTGTCACAGAGATTGTCGTTACAACCCGCCCTCTCCGCTTGTTGCTGACGTAACAAAAAGGGCCAGACGATTTGTCGCCGAGCCCCCATCCAAATTGCGCTGGCGGCGATTATCGAGGCGGGGCCGTTCCCGTTGTTCCACAGGCTGTTCCGCCTGTGGTGCAGCTCGTCGTCGTGTTCGTTGTGTCTGGCACGCTGTTAGCCGAATGGCTCGATTGTCGGACTGAGCAGCTGCCTCGCGGAGGGACGTCTGCAGCCTTGTCTCGTGCGCTTTGCTTGATACGCGATTTGGAACGGAGCTATCTGTGGCCGTCAGGAGAGACAGTCTTGACGGAACCCACCACGCTCCATCGCTTCGAGGAGTTCGGTCGCCTGACGCTGGCGGAGCTTGAGGCTGTAAAGGCTCTCGGCGATAGACCTACTCGTATCCAGCGCCATCACACCATCCGTCGTCAGGGTGACGTCGCCGATATGATCTACATCCTGGTCGAGGGGTGGGTTGCAGCATCGATGGAGCTGCCGGGTGGTGGGCGACAGATCGTCAAGGTGCATCTGCCGGGCGACGTGCTGGGATCGCCAAGCATGTGCAGCGATCATGCCGTTGAAACACTGACGGCGCTAACGGCCGGAGCCATCAGTGCTGTTCCGCTGGAGCGGTTCGGCGCGTTGCTTGATACCCACCCAAGATTGGCGGGATACTTCCTCCTGAGCGTACAGCGTGAGCGCGTCGCCCTGATGGATCAGCTCGCATTGATGGGGCGATCGTCGGCGCTCGCGCAGGTGGCCGCGCTGCTGCTCGACCTCGCCGATCGGCTCCTGCCCACAGGAACCTCCGCCGGCGATACATTCCAGCTGGAGCTGACCCAGGCCCAATTGGCTGATGTTATCGGCATATCGCAGGTTCATCTGAATCGGACGATGATCGTTCTGACGGACAGAGGGCTAATAGAACGTCGGAAGAAGAGCCTGACGATCGTTGATCGTTCAGGCTTGGAAGCAGTGGCGAGCTACACGTCAAGGCCGCTCCGCAAGAACCTCAGCTGGCTGCCTTGCAGCCGCTATGTCGGGAGCTGACCGCGAGCGAGGAGGATCGATCAGTCGTCCTGTGGCGGCGCATCTCGGCGCTGATGAGCTCGACCTCGCGGCCAACCCCTGAAATGTTGTGACGCCGCGTCGTGACAAGCACGGCGCGCGGCCGCTCCACAGCTCATGGTTCTCGACCGGATTGCAACCTTGGCGACGCGACATGAACGAATGGCAGAAGTTGGGAGCCAGGCAAGGGGCATCAATGTCCGGAATTGGGTCTTGTAAGCTGAGCGGCAGCTGTTTCTGAGCTTGGCGGCTATTGAGCCAGAACTTCTAGCTAGCGATGCGCATCTCCTCGCGGCTTCCTGCGCTCAGCAACCGCTGCACCTCTGCTTCGACAACAGGCTTGCTGAAGTAGAAGCCCTGGATTTGATTGCAGCCCTGCTCACGCAAAATGTCCAGCTGCCCGACGTCCTCGACGCCCTCTGCAGTTGTTTCCATGCCGAGCGCATCGGCCAGCATCGTGATCGATTTAATGATTGCGGTCGCACCATCGCTGCTCATCAGATCAATGATGAAGCTGCGGTCGATCTTGATCTTGTCAAACGGGAACGCCCGCAAATAGCTGAGCGAGGAGTAGCCGGTACCGAAATCGTCGAGTGCTACGCGAACGCCGAGCCGACGCAGACTGTGCAGCGACGCGAGTGTCGTGGCGGGGTTGTCGATGAACAGGCTCTCGGTGATCTCGAGCTCCAGGCGGTGAGGCGGCAGACCGCTTTCGGTGAGTGCCTGCAGGATAACCGCGGCTAGGCCCGGATTGCGGAACTGAACAGGGGAGACGTTCACTGCAATGCGGACATGGTCGGGCCACGAGCGCGCTACTCGACATGCTTCGCGAACCACCCATTCGCCGATCGGCACTATGAGCCCGGTATCTTCAGCCAGCGGGATGAAGTCCACAGGCGAGACAAGTCCGCGTTCTGGATGATTCCAGCGCAACAAGGCCTCAAAGGCCGAGACGCGAGACTCAGCAAGATTGAACAGCGGCTGGAACATCAGCGATAGCTGACCACCGCTAATCGCCTCGCGCAAATCAAGCTCCATCTGCCGCCGCTTGCGGGCTTCCGCGTCCATGGCCGCTTCGAAGAAACGGAAGCTGCCGTGTCCATCATGCTTTGCACGGTAGAGTGCCAGATCAGCGTTCTTGGCAAGCGTCACCGAGTCGACGCCATCAGCGCCAAAGATCGCGATGCCCAGACTGGTGCCCGGCACGATGCGGTGACCATTTACGATGCATGGCTCAGCCACGACACGGATGAGTTCGTGAGCGATGCGATCAAGCGGCCGCTGGTAGTCATCGAGGATGAGCGCAAACTCATCGCCTCCAAGTCGGGCTACGAACCCATCCTCAGCGAAGTCACGCAGACGCTGCGCAATCTCACACAGCAGCGCATCGCCGGTGGGATGCCCGAGTGTGTCGTTCACATTTTTGAACTGGTCCAGATCCAAGCAAAATAGCGCCTGTTGGCGGCCTGCTACGGGCCGGGCCAGCGTGTCGGCGAGGTGCTGGCGCAGCAGGACCCGGTTAGCGAGACCAGTAAGGCTGTCATGCAGCGCCATATGGGTAATCTGACGCTCTCGCTCACCGATGTCGTCAACCATCCGGTTGAAGCTGGCGGCGAGCGTGCCGAGTTCGTCCGTTGTCGTCACCTTCACGTGAACATATTCGCCCTTGGCAACACGCAGGGCAGCGCCGCTCAGCAACGAGATCGGGCGTGTGATCCGTCGCGCCAGGAGCCAGCTTCCGACGCCGGCTGCCAGCACGCCAACGACGCCGCAGGCTAGCAACAGCCAGAGCATCGGACCGTACTCAGCAAGTGCACGGGTGATGCTGTGCTGGAGGACGAGCATCTGCGGTTCGTCGGCTCGAAATGATGCAATCGGCGAAGCCTGAACAAGGATCCTCGTGCCACCAATGTCTTGCTCGACCGCACCACCACTCCGCTGTTTAGCGGTGAGGTTAGAGGCGGGCACTATCTGCGGAGCGAGATCAATCGAGGAAAGTTTCGCCAATCTTGCCATTTCGGCAGCATCAAGGGTGTTGCCGAACACAACCCAGCCTATCGTCGTCGGCGCTCGAACAGCCGCGGCGGCGGCATTGAACCTCTTGCCGCCGATCCGCAAAACGCCGCGGGTCTGTCCGTCTTCCAGCGCTGACTGCAGTTCATTGGCATCTTGGCTGGGTATTGCACCCCGGAAGCCGATTATTGCGCCATCGATCCCGATGAAGAAAGCCTGATCAAGGTCCAGTCGGCCCCTGAGGGATGCAAGAGCGGACGCGATGGTGGGTCCGTCCCCTGTCGCGGCGGCGGTGCGAAAACCAAAATCTGCCGCGAGAACCTTGCTGGCATCGCCGAACTGAGCGTAGCGCATGGCTGCAACACGATCGAAAACCTTTGCACTGACGATCATCTCGCTCTTGATCATGCGCTCGGCGTAGCGATTAATGCCGGTCCTCGCGCCAACAAGAATCAGAGCTGTCGCAACAGCAAACAATGCCGCGTAGAAGATTGTCAGCTTCGCGGACAAAGACCGCCGCACGCCTCCGGTCAACCTCTGGAGTGGTGGTGAAAACGACGGCATGATCAGCGCAGCGTTACCGTGATGAGCTTGGCGACGTCACCGCTACTCGGCACATCGAGCGGAAAAGCGACCTCG
Organism: Sphingomonas longa; assembly: GCF_016892685.1. Classification (NCBI taxonomy): domain Bacteria; kingdom Pseudomonadati; phylum Pseudomonadota; class Alphaproteobacteria; order Sphingomonadales; family Sphingomonadaceae; genus Sphingomonas; species Sphingomonas longa. The sequence goes on along the minus strand of NZ_JAFEMC010000004.1, from coordinate 343,615 downwards.
TTCAACTTGGCCTTAAGCCGCGGATGCCAGATCGTGAGTGTCGCCTTGCCGCCTGTCACGCCGCTGATACGCGTGTCGCCGGCTGCTCCGGTTTTGTCCGCGAACGGCGTGTCGACAACACGAATGAAGCCCGACATGGAGTCGTGAATGTTGCAACCGAGTGCCACCGTGCCGGTGCTAGTGAAGGTGTAGCTGCGGCTCTCGTCCTTCCCGAAGAGCTTAAGCTCGAACCTTGCAGGCTTCGAAAAGCTGTAAACATGGTGACGGACCCGATCCTCGTTGGGAAAGGCGACGCTCGCCCCGACCGGCACGATCAGCGTGCCGGGATTGAACGCAATGTTCTTTTGCATCATCGTATTCGGCCAAGGAAAGCGGATGGGCCCTGTAGGCAGCTTGGAAGCCGGATGGATGGTGATGACGGCGTCAGGAACCGGGCGGCCGTTAGCGTCGACAACGCGGATACTGACGCTCCCTGCAAGTGCTGGGCTGGGGGCGAGCAACGCTGCGGCAAAAAGATGGGCAACCTTCATGGCTCCCTATTGCCTCATACTGGTCAACCCTCGGTAAACGGCTGCACTGGTTGATATTTGACTGATGGAAAAAGTAGCGGAATTACGGGATATTAAGGACGATCGGACCATGAGGATCGCATGTTCCGCTGTCGTCACCACCTCCTAATCTGCGTCGCCGCGATCGCTGCATCCCCGGCAGCCGCAACAGCGCAAGAGGTCGGCGGACCGGGCAAGCTACTTCTGACTAATGGCATTAGCACGGTAGAGGGTGCTGCTGGCGGCGGCTTGACGCCTTGGGCGGTGATTGCCGGCAACGCGACGAAGGATGGCATTGGCGGGCAGGTCAGCGCCACCGTCGTTGAGCTACCGGATTACCGCTTCTCCAGCTTTTCGGCCGCAGTCGGTGCGTGGGATCGTATCGAAGTGAGCTACGCTCGGCAGGTGTTCGACACCAACAAAGTCGGTGGGGCGCTTGGACTGGGCAACAACTTCAGGTTCGATCAGGACGTATATGCTGCCAAGGTCCGCATTGCCGGCGATGTCGTTTATGGCCCAAATTGGATGCCAGCGCTCGCCTTGGGTTTGCAATACAAAAAGAGCCTGGATGCGGCGACCGTCAAGGCTGTCGGAGCGTCGCACGATGCCGGCGTTGACTATTATGCGTCAGCCACCAAGCTTTTCCTGGACTGGTCAGTGTTAGCTAGCATCACCGTGCGTGCGACGAAGGCAAACCAGAATGGCCTCCTTGGTCACGGCGGCACAACCGGTGATGATCACCGCCTGCAAGGCGAAGGATCGGTTGCGTATCAGTTTTCACGTCGGTTTGTGCTCGGCGCCGAATACCGCTCGAAACCCAGCAATCTTACGATCGCACGCGAAGATGACTGGTGGGACGCGTTTGCTGCGTATGGGATTAACCGGCACCTGACTGCGACAGTAGCCTATACCGACTTGGGTTCGATTGCGACATTTGATCGCCAGCGCGGATTACTCCTTCAGCTGCAGGGCAGCTTCTAAAACATCACTTAGGAACTCAGTTGATGCTATTCGCCTCTTTGGTCCTCATGCTCGCTCTGCCGCAGGAGCGTGAGTCGTCAGTTTCGCAGTCGGCTTCGGGAGAAGAGGTCGTTGAGCCGTACAAGGTTGATCCCACAAACGCGGGAGCGCAGCCTTTTGCAGGCGCTGACATGGCACAGGCTTTTCATGGACAGGAAGGCATTCGTCGCGTTGTCGAGCAGTTCGTCAGCTTGAACTTCGCTGATCGCCGGGTTGGCGAGATTTTTATGAATCAGGACAAGGTGCGACTGAAACGTGTGCTCTTTGAGCAATTCTGCTACATCCTCAACGCTGGATGCACCTACACCGGACGCGACATGAGAGCTGCCCACAAAGATATGGGCGTCCAGCAAAGTGATATGAACCGAGTAGTGGAAAATCTCCAATCTGCGATGCAGATGGAAGGCGTGCTTTTTAACGCTCAGAACCGGTTGCTTGCCAAACTTGCCCCAATGAGGCGGAAGATTGTGGGCAGATAGAGTTTAGATTTGCTTTCATGCTAAATAACGTCGTTATAATATATTCTCAACAAATTTTACAAGTCACAAAAATGAACATGTAATTTCAGCAGTAACATGTATAAATAGCAATTCGAATTGATGCTCGTGTGATCCGGCATTCGCCGGATAGCTAGCCTAGTATACCGCGGCATCGCGTGAATACGTTCGGCTATGATCAGAATAGATTAGATGGATAATCTATTGCGAGCAGATCAGAGCGGATTTGCGATAAGCTCATAGTGCCGAGAGGCTCGCAGCCAATTCGGTGCTTCGGAACGGTTTCACCAATCGCGGCAGGCCGGGAGTAAGGCCCTCAACATCGGCATAGCCTGAGACGATCAGCACAGGCAGATCCGGTTTGCTCTTGCGGAGCTCCAACGCGAGTTCCACACCGCTCATGCCGGGCATGAGGTGGTCCGAGACCAGCAGGTCTGGAGACAATCCGGCGGTGACGAGCGCCAAGGCCGCTTCAGCGGAGTTCGCCTCACGGACTTCATACCCAAACTCTTCGAGCATGTCCGCTGTGATGGATCGAACCACGTCCTCGTCGTCAACGAGGAGAGCCAGGCCGCGCCCTGGCTCGACGAGTGCAAGGTCCGAAGATTGCGCGGCGCCGTCAGGAGACACCGCACTCACCGGCAACCATAGCTCGATGTTAGTCCCGACGCCCTCCCGGCTGTGAATGATGAGGGCCCCGCCCAGCTGAGCTGCAAGGCCATGCGCCATCGAGAGGCCAAGGCCTGTGCCTTTCCCGATGCCTTTGGTGGAGAAGAAGGGTTCTATAGCGCGAGCCAGTGTCGCCGGGTCCATCCCAACGCCCGTGTCAGCAACCGACAAGCGAACGTAGTGCCCGCGTTTGAGCGCACCGCGAGGGGTGCGGACGCTGTCGCGGGTGGCGGTTATCCTGAGCGTGCCGCCCCGTGGCATGGCATCGCGCGCATTTACGCCGAGGTTCAGGAGCGCCATCTCGAGCTGGTTTGGATCTGCCTTTGCCGGCGGCAGATCGGCTGCCACCTCCACCACCACTTCGACCTGCGGGCCGGTTGTGCTGGCGAGAAGGTCCGCCATTCCCTCGACGAGCTTGCCGACGTCGACCGCAGCCGATTGCAGCGGCTGCCGCCGCGCGAATGCGAGCAGGCGCTGAACGAGCGTGGCGGCTCGGTCAGCGGACTGGAGAGCACCCTCGATCAGACGCTGTTCGCGGTCGCCTCCAACGCCTCGGCGCTGAAGCATGTCGAGTGCGCCGAGGATCGGTGTGAGCAGATTGTTGAAGTCGTGTGCGACGCCCCCAGTGAGCTGGCCCATTGCCTCCATCTTCTGGCTCTGGCGCAATGCTTCCTGCGCATTTTCCAGCTCTTCGGCAGCCGCCTTCTCCGGCGTTACATCGCGTCCGACTGCATAGAAGACATCGCCTTCTGGCACGAGCGTCCAGGATATCCAGCGCCAGGATCCATCTGCATGAGCGATCCTTTCCTCGAACCGCTCGACGGTTTCACCGCGCAGCAACCGCTCCATGACGTCTCGGGCGGCGTCATGATCATCGGGGTGGACCTGCTCACGAAACGACAGAGCCATCAGTGTCTCGGCATCGCGGCCCAGCGTCGCCTCCCACGCCGGATTGATGGCTTTCAGAAAGCCGTCAAAGCCCATGATCGCAAGCAGGTCACGGCTCATCTCCCAGACACGGTTCCGCTCGGCGGTATGCGCAGTGACTTCGTGTTCCAGCCGTTCATTGAGCTGGTGGAGCCGGATCTCGGCTGCCTTTCTCGCCGTGACGTCGATCGCGGTGCCGATGACGCGAGAGCAATGCCCTTGTGCATCGAACAGCCCACGACCCTTTGCTGCCACCCACCGGATGGCACCGTCTTCCTTGCCGACGGTCCGGTATTCGACGTCGTACAAAGCGCGTAGTTCAGGGTCGCTTGCGGACTCGTAGGCCTCGCGTGTCTTGTCCCGGTCCTCTGGATGCACGCCGGCATGAAAGTCATCCAGCGTGACCGGGACGTCGGCTGAAATGCCAAACATCGCCTTCACCCGAGGCGGCCAGAACATGCTGCCGGTGGCCTGGTCGACATCCCACTGGCCAATCTCGGCAACCTCCAAGGCGAGGCGCAGTTGCTCTTCGCTTACCGCCAGCCGCTCTTCGGCACTACGCCGCTCATCGATGTCGATGACGGAGCCGACATAGCCGAGGAACTCGCCATCATCGGCGAAGCGGGGACTCGCGGCGTCGATCGCCCAGCGGTAAGCGCTGGACGCATGTCGGAGACGGTACTCGAAGCGGAACGACGTGTGGTCCGCGTTGGCCGCCACGAAGGCATCTTCCGTGCGCTGCCGGTCGTCTGGATGCGTGGCCTCCAGCCAGCCGTAGCCACTGGCTTGTTCTACCGTCTGGCCAGTAAACTGATACCATTGGTGGTTCAGGTAAGTGCAATAGCCAGTCGCATCGGTGACCCACATCATCACCGGGGCATGATCCGCCATGTTGCGGAAGCGGCCCTCGCTTTCCCTAAGCGCAGCCTCTCTGGCCTTTTCTTCGGTAAGATCCCGCACTTCAATGATCGTGCCCACGGGCTGACCGTCATCGCCCGCGACCGGCGAAGCAGTGAAGGCAACGGGATAGAAGTGGCCGTCCTTATGGACGAACATCTCTTCGCCCGTCATCCGTTCGCGTTCGGGGAATGCCTGATCGATCGGGCACTCCGCCAACGGGTAAGGTGTTCCATCCGGGCGCTGGTGATGAACGACATCGTGCAGGGGGCGGTCGACAGCCTCTTCCAAACGGTAGCCAGTCAACGCTTCTGCGGCCTTGTTCATGAACACGCAGTGCTGACGCTCATCCATCAGGAAGATCGCGGCCGTGCTGTTATTTACGATGGCGTTCAAACGGCGTTCGCTTGAATTCATGGTCTTCCGTGCCCCCTGCGCTCGGCCTGATCGGGCTGAGCGCCTGTCAGCTAGGCCATACCCGTTCCATGCGCGTCAACTGCCCGCCGGGACGGCCGGTACGATCCGATCTGAAAGTGCTGGCTCGGATATCCGGCAGAACGGCGGAGATGCTGACCACCACCTAGGTGAACAGACGCACGAAGGAGAAGCTCAAACGTAGCCGCCAATGCTGTCCGATGATCCTTAGAGCGCATAGCCGCGGTCCCATGACGGATACTTGAAAGCACGAACTTAGCAGATCAACGATGTCCGCCAGACCCCGGCCCAGCTCCGTTCTGATTTCCAACGCGGCTGTATGTGGCGGTTGAAGGTACACATGAACGAGTGGCAGAGCTTGGGTGGAGGGCAGGGTGCTCTGAATGTCTGGGCGTGGGTCTTGCCGCCGGTTGTAGAACGCTGCGAAGGCGAGGTCCTTGCGGTGTCGGGCGGGTTAGCGGCTGTCCCTTGCCTCGTCGAACGTCGACCGATTGCTCTCAATTTCCGCAATGTGCGTGCCGGCCCAGGTTCCAAGTTCGCGGATCGGATTGGCTAATGACTGGCCGAGAGCGGTGAGGGCGTACTCCACCTGAGGCGGCACGGTGGGGTGAACGGTGCGGGTCACCATGCCATCGCGTTCAAGTGCACGCAGCGTTCGAGCGAGCATCTGCTGGCTAGGGTCAGGACTCATTGGTCATAGCCAGAAGATGACTGTGGCCGCGAGGGCAACGGCCGAGAAGAAGACCGTTGGGCATCGGTCGTAGCGTGTGGCGACGCGGCGCCAATCTTTCAGGCGGCCGAACATGATCTCGATGCGGCTGCGGCGCCGGTAGCGCCGCTTGTCGTACCTGACCGGCTCGTTGCGCGATGTACGGCCCGGGATGCAGGGCTGGATGCCCTTGGCTTCCAGGGCGTCCCTGAACCAATCCGCATCATAACCGCGATCACCAAGCAGCCATTGCGCCTTTGGCAGATCGTCAAGCAGAGCTGCCGCGCCGGTGTAGTCGCTGACCTGCCCGGCGGTCATGAAGAAGCTCAAGGGCCGCCCGTTTGCATCGCTGACGGCGTGCAGCTTGGTGTTCATGCCGCCTTTCGTGCGGCCGATCAGGCGGCCGAGATCCCCTTTTTAACCCGCAGGCTCGATGCCGTGCGGTGTGCCTTCAGGTAGGTCGCATCGATCATGACTGTTTTCGGCACGGCCTCCGCTGACGCCAGACCTTCCATCATGCGCAGGAAAACGCCCCGTTCACCCCAGCGCTTCCACCGGTTGTACAGCGTCCTCTCGACTGCGCTCGAGACAGGCTTGTGCGGACCATACGCGCTCGGTGCATCACACCAGCGCAGTCCGTTGCGATTGACGAAGACGATGCCACTCAGCACCCGCCGGTCATCGACCCGCGGCTTGCCATGGCTCTTGGGGAAGTACGGCTGCAGGCGCGCCATCTGCTCATCCGTCAACCAGTACAGGTCGCTCATCCACGCTCTCCTCACGGAGCATGAATCAGATCGCGGCGCTCCCCTCAATGGGTCCTGACCCTAAGGCGGCGTTGCCTGGCGAAGGACGGCTCAACCTTCCTGAATGTCTCGGCTCTTGGTTGCCCTGCCGCTGGATCTAGGCTTCGTATCAACGAGATCAAAACCGCAGCAACTGCCTGAGGAGCTCGCCATGACGGACACTACCGCTGCTCCCCACCCCAATTTCTGGCGCGAGCTGTGGCGGAAGGAGGACTGGTGGGCGATCTGGATCGGCGTCGCGTGGTGGTGATGGCGATCGCGCTGTTCTCCAGTGGGGCAAGTCTGCGCTGGCTGGCGGTAACACCACCGAAATGGTCGAGCCTTGTGCAGGTTGGCGCCGATATGACGGCCAACTGGTCTCGCTACCTGGCCCAATTTATCTTCTGGCTGGTGGCATTCTCTATTCCGCTCAAGGCGCTCGGCTTTAGATCACGAGATTTCGTCCTTGCGTTCGCGCTGCTCTATGCAACCGCATGGGTCGTCTTCGTCGCCGGCCAGTGGGACAAGGCTACGGCTTATAACCTCGAGCCCCCGCTGCTCGCGCTCTTCCTTGGGCTGGTTGCAGCCAATCTGCTGCGTCTGCCGCGCTGGCTTGATGCCGGTTTCCGCGGCGAGCTCTACGTCAAAACCGGGATTGTGCTGCTAGGCGCCACCGTGCCGCTGTCACTTATTGCCCTGGCCGGGCCGATCGCCATTGTTCAGGCGTCGATCGTCTCGGTAGTTACCTTCAGTGTCATCTTCCTCGTTGCCAGGCGGCTCGGTCTCGAGCGTCCCTTCGCCGCTACGCTGGGAGTTGGCGGCGCGGTTTGCGGTGTCTCCGCTGCCATTGCGGTAGCAGCCGCTGTGGGGGCGAAGAAGGAGGAGACGGGCCGTCACCATCTCGACGGTGGTGCTTTGGGCCATTGTGATGATCTTCGTGTTGCCCTTCGCGTCGCGCGCCCTCAGTCTTCCGACGGGAGTTGCAGGGGCCTGGATCGGAACCTCGGAGTTCGCCGATGCAGCAGGTATCGCTGCGGCTCAGGCTTATGGCGGCTTCGCAGGCAAATTCCCCGGCATCGCGGGCACGGCGGATCAGGCTGTACAAGCCTTTACGTTGGTGAAGGTTGTCGGCCGGGACGTTTGGATTGGGATCTGGGCTGTCGCGCTTGCCATCGTGTCGACGACACGCTGGGAGAGGCAGTCAGCTGGCAGCGCACCGGACGCACGGGAGATCTGGCGGCGTTTTCCCAAGTTCGTGCTGGGCTTCTTCATCACGTCCGCGATCGTCACCGCAGCGACTGCAAGCTACTCGCTTGCTCAGTACAATACCATCGCATCACCCGGGTTCATCGCGCCCGTCAAGGATCTGCGTACCTGGTGCTTTATCTTCTGCTTCCTCTCTATCGGACTCACCACACGCTTCCGCGACTTGGCAGCAGCAGGGCGCAAACCACTAATAGCCTTCACCGCGGGGGTGGCAGTCAATGTTATCCTGGGGTACGTTTTATCTGTCCATGTATTCGGATGGCATTGGGAGACGCTCGGGCAGTGACGCTCATGTCCATATGGTCCGCTGTTTGCGCTTCGTTTGCAACGGGTGAAGCCGGGTGTGGACCGTGTCGACACTATCGCCTTGACCCAGCGGAGATCGAGGCGTCGCTTCCCGGGCTTGCAGTACTCGCGTCAGCGCATGCATCGACCTGGGCGGGCAGCGGACTGTGCCTGCACCACCAAAGCCTGAGTAACGGCAAACGCCGGTGTTCGGCCTTTGTCGTATCCGGTAAGAAGTGACGGCCTTACCGTTAGCGAAGCCAACCAGCTTCCGTCAGCGTAACAAAGGGTATCCGAGCTTCGACGCTTGAAGAGAGAGAGATGCCAGCGGCGTCAGGATGTCCTCGGACCTGATCGCGGCGCCGATGAGGAAGAGTGCGTCCCGCGCGTCCGCAAGCGCCGGGTCTGCCAGCGCTGCAAGCACCGCTTGTTGCAGCACCGCGCGCGTCGCCTCGTCCGTGGTTGCCGCAGTAACCAGCGGCAACGTCGGCGAAGGTGCCGTCATCTGGAGGATGCGCAACTGGTCGGTAAGATCGGGCTCGTACCGGTCGAGCGCGGCGAAGGTCACGGAGTCGATCGCGGCAACATCGACGTCACCCGATGCGACGGCCAGCGCGCTGGCACGGTGCGATCCCGTATGCTCGACCGCAGCGAAGAAGGCTTGAGCGTTTGCGATCGGCGCAATTGCTGCACGGAACAGGTTCATGCCCGTGTTCGAGGCAGGATCGTTGATCGCGGCGCGACGGCCGCGCAGATCGCCTAGTCCGAACGCCTGATCATTGTGACGGACGACGATCAGGCTGTGGTGGGTACTGCCCCTGCAGGCAGGGCATTCATAGACTGGCAGCGCGACGATTCTTAGCGGTAGCGTCGCGTCAGTGATCATCGGGTAGCCGCACGCCTGTCCGAGGATTAGCTCAGGATCGCGCCAGATGGCGTCTAGGTCGCGGTCGCGGTCTAACGTGGCTGGCAGGTCGGCAACCCCGCTACGCCGCAATTCATCGGCGATCCTTGCCCACAGCGCGTCGTTGGCCAAACGCTGCGCGGGATGATCGTACATGCCCAAGGACGCGCACCGGGTCACGGACGTTCGCGGTCCGGTCGGTGACCGGGGTGGACGATGGCGTCGTGCGCCCGGAACGCAAACCGGCGAACGACATCGCCATAGCCGGCATAGACGATCGCACCTTCGCCGATCTGCCGGGTCCGCTGGCTCCGGTAATAAGCGGGCAACTGATACCAGGCGAGCTGCGGTCGTTCGTGATGCGAGACGTGGAGATTGTTATTGAGGAACAGCAGGGCGAGGGCCCCACGATGCTCGACGATTGCCGCACGCGCCCGGCTGGTGAGGTCAGCACGATGCTCGGCATGCGCACGCAACGCCGTCAGCGCCATGCCGGGATAAACGAAGACGAGGATGTAGTGCCCCAGCCCCATCCCGACATGGTCCAGCCAGGCGATCAGCGCGGCCACTCCGACGAGATGAGGCAGCCAGTCCCGCGCCACCCGACCGGGCTTCCGCACACCACGCCGTGCTTCGTCGATCGCAAACCGGCCGATCGTGATCGGTGGTCCGAACAACATATGCCCTAACAAGCTGGCTTGCAGCGTTGCGGCGATCCAGGTGAGCCCGCGAGAACGATCGACGTACCGGGACTCCGGGTCGGCGCGGGGATCAGTGATGGCGTGGCTGCCGTGATGGGCGATATGGCTCCGGCGGTAGATCGCATAAGGTAGCCATAGCGCCAGCGGCGGAAACCCGATCGCTGAATTGAGGCGCCGACTGCGCGTCGGGTGACCATGGATCGTTTCGTGCTGGAGCGATCCCTGCCAAGCGATGATCCAGCCACCGGCGAGGATTATGAGCGGCGTCGGAATTGCCGCGTGACACCGGGTTGCGATCAGCCAACCGCTATAGATCGTGACCGCGACCGCCATCGTCGGCCACTCCATCAGTGGTCCGGCTCGTTCACGATTGGTCGGATATTCTGTCATGTCCGGGTCCATCCTTCCGAGCACAAGATACTCCATCCGGTTAGTCGGATATCCAACTCCACGCATCTTTGTGCCGGACAAGAGCTGCTATCGAAGGCGCCAATCGCCGGTGGCGGGCCGCTGCGGCCGATGCCCGCTCGGCGCTCCCCTGTTGCGATCGACGCAATGTAGATCAGCAACTTAGGCCTGGCGCGTTTGCGGAAATCCCGGTGCGATGTGCAAGCGGGGGATGCTGAAGCTACGCTTGCTGCGCCGCAAAAAACCATGGCTTCTAATTCCCACTGCGGAAGTCGAATAAAGCTGGGCACGGTTCAAGGGACTCCGCTTTGCCTTACTCGCGTTACATCCTGCTCGTCACCGCGTCGCTGCTCGCGACGGCAATCGCCATGCCTGCGTTCGCGCAGACGGTTTCGCCGGCTTCGGAAGGCGTAGCGGACAGTGCTGCGGCTGCCTCGCCGGGTACGGACCCTGCCGTCGTTCCGCAGGAGGACGACGAGATTATCGTGACCGGGACGCGTGCACCAGGACGCAGCCGGCTCGACAGCGTGTCGCCGGTTGACGTTCTCAGCGGCGACGCCTTGCGGGCGCAGGGAACAACGGAACTCGCCGATGCGCTGGCGACCGTCGCGCCGTCGATCGATTTCCCGCGGCAGGCGGCCGTCGATGGTACCGACGCGATCCGACCCGCGACCTTGCGTGGTCTCTCGCCGGATCAGACGCTGGTCCTGATCAATGGCAACCGCGCCCACCCCTCGGCGCTGCTCAACATCAACGGCTCGGTCGGTCGTGGCTCGGCGGCAGTCGACCTCAACACGATCCCGACTGTTGCGCTCGACCGGGTCGAGGTGCTGCGGGAGGGGGCGTCCGCGCAATACGGGTCGGACGCAATTGCCGGCGTCGTCAACCTGCGCCTGCGCGAAGCGCGCTCCGGCGGAGGCGGATCGGTAACCTTCGGCCAGTTCGTGACCAGCTATGACGCAGCACGCATTTCCCGTGACGCGCGCGACGGCGAGTCGCTGACCGTCAGCGGCTGGCAGGGCTTCGGACTGGGTGCCGACGGTTTCCTGACCGTGTCAGGGGAATATGTCACGCGTCAGCCGACCAACCGCGCCGATCTTGACCCGCGTGGTCCCGCGCCCCTGCGCATTCGGGCTCGTTTTGGCGACCCGGAGGTCGAGCAGGGGACAGGGTACGTCAACGCCGCCGTGCCGCTGGGCGATGGCGGCTGGACCGCCTATGCCAATGGCGGGTTCCAGCTGCGCGATAGCGAGAGCGCGGCATTCCCGCGGGTTGTCGGGGCTGGCAACGCCAATGCGGAGGCGGTGAGCGGGCTCTATTCCGGCGGATTCCTGCCGCTGATCGCCACGCGGTCGAAGGATTACAACGCGACCGGCGGCGTGCGCGGCGAACTCGGCGGATGGAACGTCGATCTGAGCGCGACCTATGGCCGCAACACCATCAATTTCGCCACGCGCAACTCGGCGAATGCGACCTATGGCAATGCGACGCTGACCGATTTCGATTCCGGCCGGCTGAATTACGACCAGTTCGTCGCCGGCCTGGACGTCGCGCGCGAATACAGCTTCGGTCCGGCTGTCATCAACTTTGCCGCGGGCGGGGAGTATCGGCGCGAGGGGTTCAAGATCGGTGCAGGCGAGCCCGAAAGCTACAACCGGGCACCGGGTGCCGCCGCCAATCTGGGATCCGGTGCGCAGGGGTTCCTCGGCTTCCAGCCGGCCAACGAGGTCGACGTCCATCGCAGCAACGGCAGCATCTACGGCGATGTTGAGGCGCGGCTTTGGGATCGCCTGACGATCGGCGTCGCCGCCCGGGGGGAAAGCTATTCGGACTTCGGCGAGACCGCGACCGGCAAGGTCTCGGCCCGCTACGATATCGCGCCGTGGCTGGCGTTTCGCGGATCGATCTCGACCGGTTTCCGCGCCCCGTCGCTCCAGCAACAATTCTATACGTCGACGCAGACGCTGGTCACCGGCAACCAGATCCTCGAAACCGGGCTGTATCCCGTCTCCAGCGACATCGCCCGCGCACTGGGGGCGCTGCCGCTCGATCCAGAAAAGTCACGTCAATATTCTTTGGGTACGGTCATCCGCGCCGGCGGCTTCAGCCTGACCGTCGACGCCTACCGCATCCGCATCCGTGATCAGATCGCGCTGTCGGAGAACATCCAGGCGGCGGCGAGCCCCGCCGTCGCGTCGCTGCTGGCACCGTTCGGCGTTCAGGCGGCGCGCTTCTTCATCAACGGCATCACCACCACGACCAAGGGGCTGGATGTCGTGGCGGCCTATACGCTGCGCACCGGTACGCTCGGCAGCTTCGCGCTCAGTGCGGCGGCCAACCTCAACGACATCAAGGTCAACCGCATACCGACCTCGACTGCCACGCTGGACCCGGCGCCCAGCCTGTTCGGTCGCAACCGCATCCTGACAATCGAGGACGGCACGCCGGGGACCAAGCTGGTCGGTTCGGTCGACTGGCGGCTGGAGGATCTGGGCGTGACGCTGCGCGCGATCCACTATGGCAACGTGCTGCAGCCGGGCACGACTGCCGCGAGCGACATCGACACCGGACGACACACGCTGGTCGATCTGGAGGCGCGGTACCGGTTCAACGACAGCGTGGCGCTGGCGATCGGCGCGGACAACCTGTTCGATGTCTATCCGGCCACCTCGCCGGCCGCTCTCAACAACAACGGCGTGACGGCGTTTCCCTATTACTCGCCGTTCGGCTTCAACGGCCGCCAGATTTACGGCCGCTTGAACTTAAATTGGTAGCAGGCTTCACCGGTATGGAGGGTTGCGCAAGTCGGCACCGCCGGGCTTCCAGCCTTCCTTGTCGATCAACCGCTGCCGCCATCAGGTGATTTGCCAGCCGAATATTTCGTTTCCCGAACTCAATGGGAAACATCTATCGCGACGATGAACGGGCGCCCGAAGTTGGGTCACACCTTATCGTCGTTGGAATGCAGGCAGTCTCGATCGTGCGTCAGGGTGCTGTCAAAGCAAACGAACAAGCCGAGACGGAGTAGGGAGTAACGGCTCCTCAGCGTCTTGGGCTATCCATATCCATCTTATGTCGCGCCGCCGACTGAACACGCCACTTGCTCGGGTGATGAGCGCACGCCACTACGCCGCACATGAAGGTTTTTCTCGACTTTGAGGCGTCTTCGCTGGCCAGGAACAGCTATCCCATCGAGGTCGCCTGGGTGTTCCAGGATGGTCGGAGTGAGACGCACCTGATCGCACCAGCAGCAGACTGGACCGACTGGGACGAGGAGTCGCAGGCGATCCACGGCATCACGCGCGACACTCTCGTCGCGCGGGGTGAACCGGTGAGTTCGGTGGCGACACGCATGATTGAAGCGCTGACGGATCATGACCTGTTTGCCAGCGCGCCATCATGGGATGGCAAATGGCTGAGCACGCTGCTCCGGGCCGCGGGACTTCCCCGACACACGCTCCGTTTGCGCGACACGGATGAGGCATTGCGGGAGACGGCTTCGGACATCCTGCGGGCTGTCATAACGCCAGCTAAGCTCGACGCCGAGGTCCACATCATCGTTGCACATTCCGCAGTCGGCGACGATGTCGTTCCCGCGCACCGCGCGTTGCAAGATGCGCAAGGAGAACATGCTCGCTGGCTGCGCGTCCAGGCGGCGGCGCGCTTACGTGCCGCAGAACAGCCAAGGTAGCTGACTGTGCTGCCACCTTCCTGCTAGTTGGCGCCTATGCTGAAAATACGAAATCGGAGGCGAACAGCGAGGATTGAGCAAGCAGTTGCTCAAGTCGCTGACATCCATGCTTCTATTGCCCTGTTAAACGATGAGGATCTCCTGGATCTCGCCGATATCTTTGTGGAAGCTCCACCATCGACGCTGAAGGGTATAGCGGCGGCCGAAATGCGGAAGCGCAACATCAGGTTGTGACAGAGTGGCCCATCGACCGCATGGATGGTCGGACGCCTGTCTGGCCATCATGTGGCAACACCGCCGCCACCTGCTCCGCCCAGAGCGCTGGCATTGCGCCGGTGGCAGTCAGCGTTGCCCCATCCACACCAGCCCTGATGTTGCCGGCAAGGATCGCCTCCACGACCGCCGGTGCCAGGAACGCCAGCCGCAGCACCCGGGTGACATAACCCGCCTGCACGCTCTCGCGGGCAGCGAGCGCGCTGACATCAAGCTCGCCAGCCTTGAGGATGCTCCACCAGCGCCGCGCCTTGAGGATGAGGCGGACGAGCGATCCGTTCGCGGTCGCGGTCACGCCGCTGCCACTGGCATGCACCAGCCGCATGACGCGCCCTGAACGGGTGAGCCGCACCTCCGAGCGGATGGTGATGCTTTCCGATGTTGTGGCGCTGCTGGTGAGTTGAAGGACCGCAGCAATGGCTGCAGCATTGCAGACCAGATCGATGCGCCCGTCATGGATCTGCACCGAGGTGACAATGCTGCGGGTGGCGTCCTTCAGGACAGCGGGCGTACCGCTTGCAATCGCTTCGGCTCGCGCGGCCGCTGCGGCAAAGCTGTCGGGCGTCAGCTCGAGCTGCGCGGCAGCAGCAAGCTCGACCGGGTCGGCGAACAGCTCGGCGATCCGCTGGGTGACGGCCGCCTCCAGCTCCGTCGCGGGCACGCGCAGCCCGGTGTCGCTCGAGCCGGTCTGCAGATCGCGACTGACATAGTAGCGGTAGCGGGCCTTCCCCCTGGCGGCATGGGTGGCGACCAGCGGCTGCCCCTGCGCATCCACCACCCGGCCCGCCAGCAGGCTGGCGGCTGCCCGGCCACCGCGGCGCTGCTCGCCCTGCCGGTTGTCGGTGAGCTTTGCCTGCACCGCGTCCCACATGTCGCGCGCGATGATCGGCGCATGGAGGCCGGCGTGGACGCGTCCCTGATGGTGGATCTCGCCGACGTACGTCGCACAGCGCAGGATCGAGTAGAGGTTGCCACGCGAGAAGCGGACACCGCCAAACGCCTTGCCACCGAGGGTGGTGCGGACCGGCGCGCCAATATTGGTGCGTTCCAGCTCCTCTGACAGGCTGCGCACCGAGCCAAGCGCCAGATACCGCGCGTAGATATGCCGGATGATGGCGGCATGCTCCTCGACGATTCTGAGGGATCGTCCATCAGGGGCGTAGCCAAGCGGCGGCGTACCACCCATCCACATGCCCCGGGCCTTCGAGGCGGCGATCTTGTCGCGGATGCGCTCGGCGGTGACCTCCCGCTCGAACTGGGCAAAGGAGAGCAGCATGTTGAGGGTAAGCCGCCCCATGCTGGTGGTGGTGTTGAACGACTGGGTGACCGAGACAAAGCTGGTGCCGGCGGCATCAAAGGCCTCCACCAGCTTCGAGAAGTCGAGCAGCGAGCGCGTCAGCCGGTCGACCTTGTAGACGACGATGATGTCGATCTCGCCGCCTGCGACATCGGCCAGCAGCCGCTGCAGGGCAGGGCGGGCGAGCGTCCCGCCCGAGATGCCGCCATCGTCATAGCGCTCACCGCTCAGCAGCCAGCCTTCGCTCGCCTGGCTGAGGATGTAGGCGCTGCACGCCTCTCTCTGCGCATCGAGCGAGTTGAAGTCCTGCTCCAGGCCCTCCTCGCTCGACTTGCGCGTGTAGATCGCACAGCGAACCGTGGTCGCGGCTCTGCTCAGGACAGGCTTCATGCCGCGACCTTCGTCTTCAGCCCGAAGAAGGCAGGTCCCGACCAGCGCGTGCCGGTGATCGCGCGGGCGACCTCGCTCAGCGAGCGGTATGGCCGCTCCTCCCAGCGGACGACCTGATCCTCTCCCACCGTCACCACATGCACGCGGCCCTGCCACTCGCGCACCAGCCGCATGCCGGGCCGCGCAGGGGCGGTCAGCGTCTCGCCGCGGCCAAGCTGGTCGAGCGTGCGCGTGGTCGCGCGCGACAGGCCGCCGAAGCTGCGCGCCTGCAGCTCCCACGCAAGCGCCAGCCGCAGCAGCTTCGGGCTGATCCGCGGCACCGGACTGCCGGTCAGCGCGGACCAGCGCTCCCGCAGGACGGCCGAGGACAGCACCTCCAGCGCGGCGATCTCCGCCTCCACAGCGCTCATGCTGCGGCCGCCGCAGCGTCGATGCGTTAGCAGGTCGCGCCATCGCGGCTGTACCGCACGATGGTGTGGCCCTTCTTGCGCAGGCCGGTCAGCGCAGCGCGGGTGGTGTGCGGCAGCCAGCCGGTGGCGGTGATCAGCTCCGGCAGCGTTGCGCCGGTGGGCTGGGATAGCAGTGCCACCACGGTGCCGGCTTTGGTGATCCGTGGTGCGGCAGCAGCAGGCTCAGGCGATGGCGGCTGCGCCGCGCCTTGCTCGCCATCGACAATGCCGATGGCGGCAAGCCCCGAAGCAGTAGCGAAAATGCCGTAGCGGACCTCAGCGTCGGTGCGGTGCACTGCACCCGGCTCTTGGGTCTCGCGCTCTTCCACGTAGCCGGCGCTAACAAGCGCGGCGATGGCCCTGGTGATGCCGCCGCCGCGACGCAGCGTCTGCGGCAGGGGATACAGGCTGGCGGTCTCGTTCTGAGCGGCGTGGGTCAGCAGGATGGCCTGCGTGTCGCTGAGTTTTGGCATGGTGGTGTTCCTCGGCTCGCAGCGGCTCCAGTGCCGCTGCCACCACCTGCAGCCCTGTCGGTCACGCCGATCAGGGCTCTGGCTCGCGCGCCCTCGCTGCGCATCCGAGTCGAGCATCCTGTCGCTCTGGTGGGCGCTGAAGTCGAGCGACGTTGATCAGCATGGATAACGATCGCTCCTCAAAGAACTAAGTGCACGCTCTGTGCGAAACGAATCCAGACGATCTGGGGCGGTCGTCAGGGCAACAGCGAGCAGCGATAGGGGGCGTGGAGAAGGACCGTGAGGAAGGGCTGCCGCCAAAATCTTCTGAGCGCTGGCGATCATCATGGAAGCGGGGGTATGTTGGCCCGAGGCCAAACGAGGCATCCGAGGGAGGCGTATGAGACTGAGCAAGACGACGGCGGCCGTGTTCACTGCGATGATGACGCTGCCCGTCGTCCCGGCGCAGGCACAGCAGGACACACTTGCGCCCACGGGGCGGTGGAGCACCTACACCGCGGGACGGGCGCAAACCCCGCCGATGGGCTGGAGCAGCTGGAACGCGTTTGCGACGGACATCGACGAAAGCAAGATACTCGGGTCCGCGGAGGCGCTGGTCCGGGACGGACTGGCTGCCAAGGGCTATCGCTACGTCAACATCGACGATGGCTGGGCGCTGCAACGCCGCGTTCGTGACGGTGCGCTGATCATCCGTCCCGGGCGTTTTCCGATCACGGTGCAATCCAACGCCGACGCATCTTTCCGTCCGCTGACGGACAGGCTGCACGGGATGGGGCTCAAGGCGGGTATCTACTCGGATCTTGGGCGCAACACCTGCTCTCAAGCCTATTCTCCCGACGATACCGATCTTCCCAAGGGATCGGTGCTCGAGCGCGAGATCGGCTTGTACGGGCACATCGATCAGGACATCGACCTCTTCTTCGCCAAATGGGGGTTCGACTTCATCAAGGTCGATGGCTGTGGCCTGCGCGCCTTTGGTGCGGACGCGGAGAAGGTACGTTCCGGCAAATACCGCGCTTTGCCCCCGATCCTGAACATGGACTTCGTAAACCGGTCGGATATCCCGGCTGTGCAGGCGCTATTCGGTCAGATCAACGCGGCGCTGGCCCGTGACAATCCCGACGGCGATTATCTCCTGTCCCTGTGCATCTGGGGAGCCGCCGACGTGAGGTCGTGGGGCAAGAACGTCGGCAACATCTCGCGCACCAGTGACGACATCAATCCGAGCTGGGGTCGTATGCTGACCAACTTCGACACCGCCGCAAAGCGGGCGTTCTACGCCCATCCCGGTTCCTGGAACGACCCAGACATGTTGTTCATCGGCAAGGGAGATTTTGACGCTGATCATCTCACGGAGGCTCGTTCGCACATGACGATGTGGGCGATGATCAACGCTCCGCTGATGATCGGCATGGACTTGCGGCAGGCGCCCAGATCGCTGCTCGACATCTTCGGCAATGCGCAGGTTATCGCGCTCGATCAGGATCCCGCGGGGCATCAGGCGATCGTCGCGTTCGACAGCGACGACGTACAGATCTTCGTCAAGACGCTCTCCACGGGCGAAAAGGCTGTCGCGATCTTCAATCGTGGCGCGGCCTCGCTGGACGTCGACCTCACCGCTGCGCAGATGAAGTTTCGCGACGATGCCGACGTGAAGCTCGTGGACTTGTGGAGCGGGGAGCGACGCAGCTTCCGGGCGACGACGAAGCTCAAGATCCAGGGGCATCAAACGCTGCTGTTCCGGGCGAACGGCACGCGTGTCCTGACGGACGGGCTCTACCTTTCCGAGCAGCCCGGCAACGTTAATCCGGCGGTCGACGGGGTGGTCGAGCCAATGCCCGACCCGACGATTCACCGGTCGGCGACTGGCTGGCAAGGCACCCGGGGTACGGGTGAGGGGCCGATCTACGCCGGCTGGGGCGGTGCCCAAGCCGACCGTGCTCCTTTTGGCGAAGTGCTGGCGATCAAGGGGGCGCGGTTCGACACGGGAGTCGGCGTTCTGGCCAATTCACGCCTGGAGGTCCGCAACCAGGGCTACCGCCGCTTCACAGCTGTGGTCGGAATCAATGACTCGGCGCGCGATACGAATCGGGCGGCAACGTTCGCCGTCTACGGGGATGGCAAGCTCCTGGCGACAAGCCGGGCCCTGAAGTGGGGTGATCCCGGGCAGTTGATCTCAGCCGACGTCACGGGCGTCAGGATCGTTGAACTCGTTACCCGCGCTAACGGGAGCAATGCTGCGCCTTTACCCACAAGCTGGGCCGATGCGGCGTTGATGAAACGGTGAGCGGGAACGCCGCGCGAAGCCGGTTAATCTTCGGGTGTTTTTCAGCCGCCTGCTCGATAGACGGTGAAGGGCGTTCGCGATGGATCGTCGGGCCGGGTTGATTGGCATGATCGTGACAGATACCGCGACCCGCGTAGCTCCATCATATCATATAGCAACAGTTTGAGCTCGGCCTTGAGCAGCGTTCAGGCTAGTGGTTGCGTCCAGTCAGAGCGATCAGGTGGTGGATGGCGAGAAGAACGATCCTGATGGTTGCTATGGCAGTCGCATGCCTGTCGGGTGCGCCGAGTACCGTTCGTGCCGAGAACCCGATCATCCAGACCCGTTTCACGGCGGACCCGGCTCCGATGGTCCATGACGGCGTGGTGTACCTCTACACCAGCCATGACGAGGACGACGCGGACGGATTCAGGATGCTCGACTGGCGCCTGTACAGCTCGACCGACATGGCGAACTGGACCGATCGCGGCGTAGTCGCGTCGCTGAAGACGTTCCCGTGGGCGGTGCAGACCAACGACGCGTGGGCGCCGCAGGTGATTGCACGAGGCGGCAAGTTCTACCTCTATGCTCCCATCAGCATCGCCGGATCGCCGAAGAACGTCATCGCCGTCGCGGTTGCCGACCATCCGGCCGGGCCGTTCCGCGACGCGCTGGGCAAGCCGCTGGTTGGTCCCGCCGATGGCTATTTCGATCCCACCGTCTGGATCGACAAGGACGGGCAAGCCTATCTCTATTGGGGCAATCCCGACCTCTGGTACGTCAAGCTCAACAAGGACATGACCTCATATTCCGGTCCGATCACGAAGGTCCAGCCGAGGATCCTCGACTATCAGGAAGGGCCGTGGTTTTACGGGCGTAGCGGCCGATACTACATGGCGTTCGCATCCACCTGCTGCTCGGAAGGCATCGGGTACGCGATGAGCGACAGCCCGACCGGGCCGTGGGTCTACATAGGCCCGATCATGGAGCATGACGCCCGGGCTACGGGTAATCATCCGGGCATCATTGACTACAAGGGCAGTTCTTATGTTTTCGGCTTCAGCTACGAGCATAATTTCGCGCTGACGCCGATCCATCATGAGCGCCGATCAGTCTCGGTCGCGCGTTTCCAATACAATGCCGATGGCACCATCCCAAATCTGAAGTGGTGGGATGTGGCGAGCGCACCGCAGGTCGGGACCCTCGATCCGTATGCACGCGTCGAGGCCGAGACGATCGCGTGGACGTCCCGGCTGAAACGTGATCGCGACCGCGACTATTCCTGGGCACCGGGCGTCACGACGGACCAGGACGACCGTGCAGGCGTGTACGTCACGCGGATCACGGACCGCAGCTACATCAAGGTTGCTGGGGTCGACTTCGGGAAAGCGGAAGCGAGAAGGTTCATGGCCAGTATCGCTAACGCGCGGCCGAACTCGTCGATCGAGCTGCACGTCGACCGCGTTGATGGTCCGGTAATCGGAGTGATGAAGGTCGCCGCTACGCGGGGGTCCGGTTGGGAGGCGCAGTCCACAGCCGTGTCCGGAGCGATCGGAATACGAGACCTGTATCTCGTATTCCGCGGCGATGGCGGGTCGATGTTCGATCTCGACTACTGGAAATTCAGCCGCTGACCTTGCGATCGGTAATCTGGGTGCTGTCAAATCAAACGCACCAGCTGTCGACTAAGTACGAAGAACGTCTCCTTCAGCGTCCTGGGCCACTCCGACCTAGGTTTCTCCGGCAGCCGTATCCAGCCAATCAACGACGATCTGGGAGCCAGTGTTTCGGACGCATGCGAACTCTTGAGCCGTGGATAGCGGTTAGTATTTCCACAAGGCGTCCGTGTGGCACCTACCTGTTTCTGCCATCGCCGGGGCTACGGTTCGTCGGCACACCGCAGACGCGCTTATCCTGCCCCTTACGGACAACGATCTTGCAACGCGTCATCCGCTTCGCCGCGTTGCCCCTCGGCTCGTTACGATATTGACGGCTGTCCGCGTACTTCACTCGCACAGGATCCTGATCGGGCACTTTGCCGTGCTGTGCGATCGCCGGCGTGGCACCTGCCAGCGCGGCGATCAGGATGAGATTGACATAGCGCATTGGTGGACCTTCCAATCGTGACGTCTGCCAACGGTTGCCTATTCATCTGGGTCCATACTGATGGCGCGTCAGGATCGCCCAAGCAAAAAAACCTTGATTTCCGTATTCTTAGCGCCACCGTCGCCTTAGCTTGCCAGCCTCGTAGGCTAACACCGGCAAAAGATGCTCTGCTTCGTGAACTGTGGTTGTGGCGCGCGCCCATCGCAAAGCCGGCAGCATCGCTCAACCGCTCGAAATCCGTAGAAGGTCGCGAGAACCTGCTCGGCGTGCGGCGAAATATCATGCACGATCGAAGCAAGGGTCGCGATTAGCGGCGGTCGAATGGCCTTCGGCTGACGTGAAAAAGCCGCCGGTCTTCCGACCAGCGGCTTCCCCTTGCTCCCGCCCCCGCGGGAGAAACGGCTTAGAGGATCTCCCGCCCCCGCGAGAGAACTCAGTCTGGCGAGCCGACCGTCATCCGGTCCCCCCCCCCCCCGGTCGGCGCCAGTCACCGGACAAACGTCACTGTACTTCTATCGACCTGCGCAGCGATTACCGGTCAAATCCGACACCAATGATCTTGTTCTCGCCGCGTTAATTCGATGAACGCCCCAACCAGTGCGCTCAGTGCGAATATCCAACCGGCGCAGTTTCGCAACAGGGGCCATTCCGTAGAAGGTCGGTTTCGGGGGGCAATGCAGCCATTTGGGACGCCGGGCCTAGCCGGCTGGGATTCTGTGCATGCTGACCTTATTCAGGCCGCTCGAAGCCGGGGCTCGCCATCGTAGCTGCAATCTGAAAACACCGGCTTGCGCGAGCGCGCCTCCTGCAAGACAGAGCCTGCCAAGGGCAAACTTCTGTGGATCTGCAATGCACAGCGACACTCGCGGTACGATCCCGATGATTGCGATGGACACATCTAACGTGCCCGAGGCCGAGCAGTTCGCCTATTGGGCCGCACACTCGCGTGGTGCTCGATTACATCAGCGTGTGCCGGGACCGTTCCTTGCGCGCGGCGACCTCTGGAATCTCGGTGGCTTGCAGATCACGCTGACCGAGGTCGATCCATTTATCGCGGTCAGGGATCGCGCGCTCGTCAACGCGGTCGAGTCCGACTACCTGCAACTGGTTCTGCTTCTTGAAGGCGGCATCGCCTTCGAGACAGAAGGAAAGACGATGCAACTCGAAGCGCCCGTCGCCTTCCTGCGCGATTATGGGCAGCCTAGCACCGCGACCTCCGACCGTATGCGTTGTTTGATCCTGTACTTCTCGCGCGATTTTCTAGAGGAAGCCGTCGGCCCGGTTGCCTTTCAGGGCCCACTCGCTTCGGTTCCCGAACTAACCTTGCTGCGCGACATCGCGATGGAGATGATCCGCTTCTTCCCCGCCGCGGCTGCAAGCAGCGCACCGCTCTATGCGACGATCCTGCGCGATCTTGCTGCTGCTGCCATGGTACGCGCAGGGGCCAGCGGGCGCATCGATCACACATCGTTGCTGGCCTCGGCCAAAGCCTATGTCGCGGCGCAGCCGCCTGGAACCTTGTCGGTTGCCGGCATCACAGCAGCGCTCGGTATCTCACGGTCGGTCGTGTATCGGCTATTCGAGCGAGAGGGCGGCCTTCTGGCCTATGATCGGATGCGCCGCCTGCGTGCCGCCCACCGCGCCATGAGCAATCCGCTCAATACGAGCACGTTGGTCGAGCTGGCCGCGCGCTATGGCTTCCGCGATCAGGCCGCGCTGCTGCGCAGTTTTCGCAAGGCTTTCGGATCCTCGCCAAGCGAACTGCGGCAACGTCACGCCCGCGCGGCCTTACCGACAGACAGGACGCCGACCGACGACATCCGTATGGCGATCGAAGGCATCGACTGAAGAAGTCGACGGATCCTGCAGACAGCGAAGCGGCCAGCCTTTCGGCTAGCGGCTCCTCATCCCCTCTTCGGGAAACTGATCAGGCGAAGCTGACCTTGGTGCTGACCGAGCGACGACGGCGCATCGCGCCACCAACTACGCCCATACCACCGATCATCATGGCCCAAGTGGCCGGCTCAGGAACTGCGCCGGCGGTCGAAGCCGTGAGCACGAGGTTCGAGGCGCTGGTGACAAGCACGTCGCCGCGATCGGTCACGAAAGCGGAGGTGGCTCCGTCGGTGTAAAAGTCCAGCGCCGTCGGAGCTAGGTTCGAAGTGCCATCATAATTCGCGAAACCCGCGCCGGACGTGCTGTTGAACCGGATAAAGCCGCGCTCGATGTCGCTGCTGACGAAGCCCGAGAGGTTGAACTGGCGATTGACGAAGTAGCTGATTGAAGTTGTGAAGGTGTAGGTCAGTCCACCAGCAAGGGCAGTGAAGGACGACAGCGGAACGACAGTGACGTTGTCTCCAAAGGAGAACGCGTCGTCGGTGTTACCGATACCCGTGAAAACCGCGCTGACGTCCCGGAACGGACCGCCGTTGACGCCGGTAAAGCTGCCCGTAAGATCGTAGGTGATCGTATCGGCTGTCGCGGGAGCAGCCATCGCAACCGCACAGGCACCGGCAAGCGCGAGCATCTTGACCGTCTTCATAAGTTTTCCCCTTGGCACCGAGCCGTCAGGGCAGGCGCTGACCAGGTGCCTATCTTAGGTCCAGGCTTCTGACACTGGTCTTTTAGTACTAGCTCGACCAGTTGAGTCCTTTTCAGGGCCTGATGCTTGGCCCTTCCGTTACGGCATGGGTGACAACTGGGACCCACCGCATAGGCCAGCGGGATTCTCTGCTCGGTCGCGCGACATTGCGACAAGCAGTTGGGCCGATCTTCACCTCGGCGAGAGTACATCGTCGGTGAGGCCCGGTTGGTTGAGCGCTTCGTATCGTCGGACGCACAGCACCCCGTGTATACCTTGTGCAACACTTTGCGCCGTGCGGCCGGCCCGACCGCAAGCACAGAAAAGCCGCCGATCACCCGATGCGATCAGCGGCTCCTTATCACCCGGGAGGGTGAAGCCTGTTAGGCGAAGCTGACGGTCGTCTTCACCGAGCGACGACGACGGAGAGCGCCGCCGGCGATGCCGACACCGGCGATCATCATCGCCCAGTTGGCCGGCTCAGGAACCGATGACACGACGGTAAAGTTAAACCCAACCGAATCGTTGGAGTAGTTACTGGCATTGTCAAACGTGAAGCCGACCAAGTCGCCGGCATTCAGGAACAACGTTGTGAAGAACGAGCCCGAGGTGTTGCCAGCGCCGATCTGGCCCAGCGCCGTGTTCGACACCGCGCCACCCGGGGCGGCCACGAAGCCGACGTTCACACCGGTCGGATTGATGTCCTGGATCGTGTACGTGCCGCGGATGTTGTAGCTGCCGGCGGTCGGCGTACGATACAGTGAAGTCAGAATAGAACCGTCCTGAGCCGGATGAATCAACAGGCGATCAGCCGGTACATTGACGGTGCCGTACTGGAACGACGGCGTGGTCGACTTCGTGAAGCCGGGGACGTCGCCGTTCGCGGCGCGCTGGAGACAGGTGGAACCGCTGATGAAGCAGTTCGTGTTGGCCGTGAAGCCCTGGAAGCCGACGTTAGGGTTCGAGGTCTCGCCATAGAAGAAGCCACCGGCCCCTTGGGTGCCGTTGAAGCTGGTGAAGGCATCTGCGGCATAGGCACTGCTTGGAGCGGCAACCACCGCAACAGCGGCGAGCAGCATTTTGTTGATAAGCTTCGACATATGATTCTCCCCCAAAGGTTGGACAATACAGAGGATCTCAGCGCTCGACCATCTTAATCTACAGATCGTTCACCTCTGTCCCGAAATGGGCCACGACGTCGAGATAATCCTTCTAGGGATGAGGACCCGTTGATGTGAGCGTCGATCTAATTCAGGCTCCGCAAGGATGCCGTGGATGAGCGAGCTACGTTGAAGTCGATTGACGACGTGTCCTGCGCCGCTGCCCGCGACAGTAGTTTGCCTAAGTGGGGCGTTTGTCGAACATTGGCGTCCCAACACCTGGATTCGATTATTGCAGGCGGTTGACGTTCATCAACCCGTGCAAGGGCCAGTGTGCAGGAAGGTCCGTCTACATCAGCTATCTGCAGACACTCGCACGATAGATGCCTGATGGCGATGCCCGGCTATGTCAGAGCTAATGCACCGACTGGTAATCAGGTCACGGTAGGCCGGGGCGCATGCCCCGCCCGCGCAAGCCAGCCAGTCCGTTCCGCTACTTTAACTCCTCGCCTGAGGTGATCCGGCTGGTGGTGCTGATGTACGTCCGCTTTCCGCTTAGCCTGCGCAATGTGGAGGACTTGCTGTTCGAGCGCGGGATCGACATCTGCCACGAAACCGTGCGGCTGTGGTGGAACAGGTTCGGGCCGCTGTTTGCCGGCGAGGTGCGGAGGAAGAGGGTAAGTCACATGCGCGGCTTCCGTCACTGGCGCTGGCATCTGGACGAGATGTACGTGAAGCTGAACGGCGAGATGGTCTACCTCTGGCGAGCCGTCGATCACGAGGGCGAGGTGCTGGAGAGCTACGTCACCAAGACGCGCGACAAGGCAGCGGCGCTCACCTTCATGAAGAAGGCGCTGAAGCGCCACGGCTCACCAGAGGCGATCACCACCGACGGTCTGCGCTCCTATCGTGCAGCGATGAACGACCTCGGCAACGCCGAGAAGCAGGAGGTGGGCCGCTGGGCCAACAACCGGGTGGAGAACTCTCACCTGCCGTTCCGACGACGAGAGCGGGCGATGCTCCGGTTCAGGCAGATGAAGACCCTGCAGAAATTCGCTTCCGTGCACGCCAACGTCCACAACCACTTCAGCCTGGAGCGCCATCTCACCGACCGACAGACCTACCGGGAACGGCGCTCCGCAGCGCTTGCGGAGTGGCAGGTGCTCGCTAGCTAGGCGACTAGCCTCAAAGCCCGAGGTGCATCTGGTGGAGAGCGGTTCGCGTTAGACTGACAGCACCTTTGCGGCCGAACTCCACCGAACCGCCCCAGACGAGGCGGACGTCTTTCTGGTGTTCAACAGTTCGATCGGTGTCCACACGCCGGTGTCGGCAGAGTGCACCTCGCCGCGTGCATTGTACGAAAGCAACAACGCCATCGCGCTGGTGGCGTCGCCCGCAAAGGACCTGCACACTGGCGTCGTCTGTACGATCAAGGCCAGTGCAAACGGTGTATCCTCCACAACGGTGCTGTCAAACCAAACGCACTAACCCCTGATGGCCCTGTCAGTTCTAATGTACCAGCCGGTAATCTGGGCAGGGTAGGGGCGCTGCATGCCCCGCCCTCGCAAGCCTGACAACCCATTCCGCTACTTCAACTCTTCGCCCGAGGTGATCCGGCTGGTGGTGCTGATGTACGTCCGCTTCCCGCGGTCGCTATGCAGCGTAAAGGACCTGCTGTTCGAGCGGGGAATCGACATCTGCCACGAGACGGCGGCTGTGATGGAACAGGTTCGGGCCGCTGTTCGCAGCGAGGTGCGCAGGAAGCGGGTCAGCCAAATGCGTGGCTTCCGTCATTAGCGCTGACACCGGGACGAGATGTACGTGAAGCTGAATGGCGAGATGGTTTACCTCTGGCGAGCCGTCGATCATGAGGGCGAGGTGCTGGAGCGCTACGTCACCAAGAGCCGGGACAAGGCGGCAGCGCTCACCTTTATGAAGAAGGCGCTGAAGCGCCACGGCTCACCAGAGGCGATCGCCACCGACGGCCTGCGGTCCTACCGCGCAGCCATGAACGAGCTTGGCAATGCTGAGAAGCAGGAGGTGGGCCGCTGGGCCAATAACCGGGTGGAGAACTCACACCTGCCGTTCCGACGAAGAGAGCTGGCCATGCTGCGCTTCCGGCAGATGAAGACGCTGCGGAAGTTCGCATCCGTGCACGCCAACATCCACAACCACTTCAGCCTGGAACGCCATCTCACCGGCCGGCAGACTTACCGGGAGCGACGCTCCGCAGCGCTTGCGGAGTGGCAGGTGCTCGCCGACTAGCCGGCGATCCTCAAAGCCCGAGATGCATCCGGCGGAGAGCAGTTCGCGTTAGACAAACAGCACCGTCCTGAGCCTAACCCTTAGCCGCCGAAGCCACCCCGACCGAAGCCGCCGCCAAATCCGCCGCGCGAGATCACCGAACTGCGCGACTGCACGCGGGTAGGCGCACGCGCGGCCGGATTGAATGCCGATGAGCCCACTTGTGTGCGCCCACTGACATAATCGCGGCTGATCCGGGTGCCGCCACCCCCGAAATAATTGCCGTCACGATCACGGTACATCGGCGCGCCGCGGTAACCGCTGCCCCCGTTGAGCATCTGCCCGACGATAAAGCCCGTCAGCAACGGCGTGAAGAAGCTGCCGTTGTTACGCGGCGCGCACTGCGCGGGGCCGAACTGCTCTTCGCACGTCTGCTTGCTGTCGAAGCGCGGTGCGTTTTGTTCGTTGGCTTTCTGAGCCTGCGCGAACGCCGTTTCGCACTGGTCGGCCGGGATGGCACCGGCGGTGCGGCATTCGGCGACACTCGTATAGCTGCGCGCGTCGACCGGGGTATCGGCAGGGCCGTCACAGGCGGTCAGCGACAGGCCGGTGCCGGCCATCAGCGTCGTGAGAACGATGGACTGGGAACGCTTCATCGGTCGATCCTCACGAACTCATGCAGGCGGCATTGAGCAGGCCCACGCCCAGCGAAATGCTGGCCATGTAGATCGCTGCGGCCAGTTCGCCGCGAACGATCCGATCACTGAAATCCCTCATCACAGCGAGGCGGACGATCGTGAAGGTCACGATCTGGATGAACCCTGCCAGAAGTGCCCAGATCGCGAATTCCAGCAGGCTGACGGTATGTTCGAGCGCGGACGCGAGCGGCAGGATATACCCCAGCAGCGCAGCGCCCAGCGTAATCGCCGCTGCGACGTTCCCGTCCCGGATCAGATTGCGTTCGTTGTACGGTGTAGCCGCCTGATAGATCAGCTTGAAGGCAATCGTAAACAGTCCCGCCGCGATGAATGCGACGAGAAACGCGATCGCGCTGTCCCCGAAACTATACCCGTCGTTCATGCTTCTTCCTTCATGCGCGAAACTCGCCGAGCTCCAGCGCCATGCCTAGCATGATCTCGAACGAAACCTCGCCTGCTTCGTTTTCCTGATCGATCGCCAGCAGCAACTCGCGGCCGTCACCCTCGACCGTGCGGGCGTAGAGCATGCACGTCTGGAAGATGCGCCGATCGACGATGCCATCGCGGTCGTCATGCACGTCTTCCCAGAAGGAGACAGGCTCCTGCCGTTCGGCCTCGTCGCCGAACCATGCGCGACGATACTCCGGCAGACCGTCGTCGGTGAAGCTGCGGGCGGTCAGCCGCTCACGCCACGCCGGCCGCTCGGACGCCCTGCCGGGGTAGCGGCTCTGCCACGGCGCGAAGATCGTCACGTCGGTGATATCCTGCCCGGCGCGATCGTTGCTCACCGCCTGGAACATGACGTCGTCGTCCGTATAGAACCGGTGAATGAAGCCGCCTTCGTCAAGCGCGACCACGCCCTGCGCGACAATCTGCAACGTGTCGGAATCGAACGGAAAGAGCAGAGCGCCGCCGAACCGCCGCCACGCCAGAGGATCCAGCACCACCGTACGCCCGATCGTCACGTTGCGAATGGCGGGCAGGCCCGGCGCATCGTTGGCCGATTTGCGCCCGAACAGGCGGTCGAACATAGGAAGGCCCCGCTGAATGCTCGACCCCGCTTAGAACAGCGTGGCGACAGCCGCTAGCGCGTGTTGCACGAAACCCTATGTAGGAACCCGCATCACGGGAGAAGACGCGCATGACCGACATCGCCTGGACCGTTCGCACACTGAAGGCGGCTCTCGACCTGAGCGAGCCTGTGCAGGGGGGCGAGTTCGGCCTGCGTATCGTGGAGGGCGCCGATCCGGTTTTGCTGGTGACGATGCACAACCACGGTGATCTCGAAGCGTATGTGAACGTAAGCGCGGAGCAGATCGCCGCCTCGGTACTGCTATGGCCGTGCGACGAGCAGCCTGATCGCGCGGCGTTCAACGAGTTCCTGCTGAAGGCGCAGAAGCTCGTGCCCCTGTCGAACTTCGGCATTGCCACCGTGGATGGTCGCGACTTCTACGAATTGTTCGGCGAACTCGCGACGACCTCGTCGCCACACACGATCATCATCGAACTTCGTGCGCTGGCGGAGAATGCGATCGAGGCGGCAACCGATCTGCGCACCAGCTTTGCCAACGCGGCCTGACCCCTTTCTCGGAGAAGTACAGATATGGCTATTTGGAGCAAGCTGTTCACGCTCGGCCGCGCCGGGGCGAACGAAGCGGCAACCGCGGTGGTCGACGCCAACGCGCTCCGCATCCTCGATCAGGAAATCCGCGACGCCGACAAGGCGCAGGGCAAGGCGCGTGACGATCTTGCCGGCCTGGTCGCACGCCGCCGCATCCTCGAAACCGAGGTCGAGAGCTTCCGTTCTCAGGCGGCGAAGTATGAAAGCTCGGCGCGGATAGCGATGGAGAAGGGCGACATGGATCTCGCCCGCCAGGTGGCGCAACGCGTAGCCGATCTCGAGCAGGACATCGCAATGAAGGCGCCGCAGGTTGCCGAGATGCGCGCAGCCGAGGACAGTATCCACAAGGCCGTTGCCGCGACGGACCGCAAGATCGAGCAGCTGCGGCGCGAAGTCGAAGTGGTCAAGGTCAACGAGTCCGTGCAACGGGCACAGGCCACCGTCGCGTCGAGCGCCGCGGGATCGTCGATCGGATCCGCCGCGCAAAGTCTCGCCCGCATCCGTGAACGGCAGGCCATCCGGGGCGAGACGATCCGCGCTGCCGGTGAGCTTGAGGATCGACGGACTGGTGCCGATCTCGACGAGAAACTGCGGCTCGCCGGCATTCTCCCCGGCCAATCCTCCGCCGACGATGTCCTGGCGCGACTCAGCGCACCCAAGCCGACGCTGCAGATCGAGCAGCGTGACGATACATCGCGCGACAACTGACAGGTGCGCCGCGTCACCCTCGATCCTCGCGCCGACTGGCGGGCCAAAGCCGATGCCATAGGCTTCGTCTACAAGGACCATGAGGGCGTTGCCTATTGGGACGAGAGCGCGGCCTACGCCTTCTCGTTGCGCGAGATCGAGGAGGACATCGAGCCGGTCGCAGCCGAACTGCACGGCATGTGCCTCGATCTCGTCGATGCAGCGACCCGAGATGCGACGCTGCTGACGCGGCTCGCGATTCCGGCGGCCCAGCACGACCTGGTGGCGCAAAGCTGGCGTACGCGTCAGCCATCGCTTTATGGCCGGTTTGACCTTGCCTATGATGGCAAGGGTCCGGCCAAGCTCTACGAGTATAACGCGGACACGCCCACCTCGGTGTTCGAATGTGCGACGTTCCAGTGGCTGTGGCTGGAAGAGCTTATCTCCAGCGGCGACCTCCCAGCCGGGACGGATCAGTTCAACAGCGTGTTCGACAAGCTTCGGGCGCGCTTTGCGGCAATCTTTCCGCAAGGCGGCTTCGTGCACTTCGCGGCCGATGCCGCCGAGCTCGAGGATCGTCAGACGGTACGCTTCTTCGAGGATCTTGCGACGCAGGCGGGCATCGAGCCGAAGTTCGTCGAGATGCAGGCGATCGGTCTGAACGCAGCCGGCCGCTTCGTAGATGCAGACGATTTGGAATTACAGGCGGCGTTCAAGCTCTACCCGTGGGAGATCATGTTCCGCGAGCCCTATGCTGCGAACCTCGCCTCAGCGGGCGTGCAATGGATCGAGCCACCGTGGAAGGCGATCCTGTCCAATAAGGGCATCTTGCCTCTCCTCTGGGCACGGCACCCCGGCCACCCCAATCTGTTGCCAGCGTTTTTCGACGGCGATCCCGCGGCCGCCGCATTGGGCGCCGATTACGTCCGCAAGCCATTGTTCTCACGCGAAGGTGCCAACGTAGAGGTGGTCCGTGCCGATGCCGCGGTCACGGAAACCGATGAAGGGTACGGCGCGGAAGGCTTCGTTCGTCAAGCCTTCCACCCTGCGCCGTTGTTCGATGACCGTCATGCGGTTGTCGGCGCGTGGATTGTTGGCGACGAGCCTGCCGGTATCGGCATCCGCGAGGACGATGCGCTCGTCACGCGGAACCTGGCACGCTTCGTCCCGCACTATATCGATGGGTAGGCATCTCAGAATCTGCGTCATAACTACTGAAGCTGGCC
Organism: Sphingomonas longa; assembly: GCF_016892685.1. Taxonomy (NCBI): domain Bacteria; kingdom Pseudomonadati; phylum Pseudomonadota; class Alphaproteobacteria; order Sphingomonadales; family Sphingomonadaceae; genus Sphingomonas; species Sphingomonas longa. The sequence continues at coordinate 312,462 of NZ_JAFEMC010000004.1, read as the reverse complement.
GCTGATAATTAGAAACGCTATTTCGTTTCGGTCTGCTCGACGGGCGTGTCCTCCGTCGCAGGAGCCTCTTCGCGAGAGGCCCTTGCAGTCATGCCGGTGGCGGACGCATCGTCCAGCATCTGCTCGTCCGGTCGGGGGGCAGCTTCAGGCGGAGCTTCTGCCGTAAGGTTGGTGTCGGGTGTGGCCGACGGAGTGGGGGAGGGTTCGGGTGAAGGAGTGGCCGCGGGTTCGCGCGGATCGAGTGCCTCGACCTGATTGGTTTCGGTTGGCGCGGGCTCTTCGCTCGAGCTCGAACATGCCGCGAGACCGATGGTCAACAGCATTGCCGCCAATGCCAGGGGTGCTTTCCGTATCATCGTTCTTCCTCTTTCAGCGGGCGGCGAGCGCCTGACGCGCGGACCGTGCCTCTATCTTCGTGGCCAGTGTTCCATCCCAAGTATAAGGATCACTGCGGAAGCTGACCTGCCCCGCCGGGTTGGCGAACGCCGTCCAGTATAGCAGATAAACGGCCACCGGATCGGCCACCTTGGCGCGAACGGTCTTGCCGGTCGCGACAGCCTTGTCGATTGCGTCGGGCGTCCATTCTGGCGTGCTGCTCATCAACGCCTTGGCGAGTACGGCCGGCTTCTCCAGGCGGACGCAACCGTGGCTCGCGAGCCGATCGAATCGCGCGAACCCCGATTGTGCGGGTGTGTCGTGAAGGTAGACCGAGAACGCGTTGGCAAAGTCGAACTTGAACTTGCCCAAAGCACTACGCTCGGAGGATTGTTGCAGCCGCTTGGTCCCGTCCGGAGCTTCGATGATGCGGAAGCCGTTGCGGACGAGATAGCCGGGGCTCGCCTTTTCCTTCGGCCAGAGTTCACGGTTGGCAATCCCGGATGGCACGTTCCACGGTGGATTGAGAACGATACTGTGGATCTGCGAGGATATCATCGGCGTCTCGTCACCGGGTCTCCCGGTCACCGCCTTCATCGACAGGACCGGCGCGTCGCCGTCGAACAGCGTCAACACCGCGGCGGCGATATTGACCTGCACGCGGTTCTTCGCCAACTCGGGTGGCAACCAACGCCACCGCTCCATGTTCGCCTTGATCTGCCGGATGCGAGCGTCGACCGGTACATTGAGCGCGGCCAGCGTCTGTGCACCGACCTTACCGCTGGGGTTCAGCCCGTACCGACGCTGGGCGCGTCGCACTGCCTCGAGTAAGCTGGCATCGAAGCGATCGCCCGAGCCCGTAACCTGCAGATCCTCCACGGCAAGCCGTCGGCGCAGCGCCGTCACGCGGGCGCCGGTCATTCCGAAGGCAAGTTCCGGCCCCGGAGTCATCATTGTCCAGCCGTCGGCCGCCGCAATCGCGCGGTAGCGGGCAAGCCCCGCGACCAGCGTGTCGTACCCGGCGTAGGGCGGCGGCAACGATGCGATCCAGGCAGCCAGCCGATCGCTGGCGACGGCATTTCGAAAAGCCGGCAGGGGATCATAGGCAGTGGGTCGCATCGCCCAGTCGCGCTGAAAGTCGGCCTCCGCCAGTCGCCCGGAATGAACGGCCTTGGCGTGGTCCAACGCTGCACGAACCAGCCCGTCATTGTCCGTTGGGACGGCAGGGGGCGTATCGCTCAACCCCTGTGCCACAGCGTCCTTGCCGACCAGACTGGCCAACTGGATCAGCTGTCCGGTCGATAGCTGCGGCAGCGCTACCGGTTGGGGCATTGGCGGCGGGGGAACGACTTCGGGAACCGGCGTGGGGGCGAGCGGCGCAACGTCCTGCGCCTGCGAAGCCGCCGACCAACTCCACGCAGCAAGCAGTATCCACAGTGTCGTTTTCCAACGGTAGCGGGTCAACAGAGGTGAGTGGCTGTGCATCGTGGTCATCATCGTGCCCTATCATGCTGCCGCCCACAGTCGCCCCACTTAAGCGACGTGCACCTCAAGGACCGATGACGGACAATCCCAGTCAGCCTGCCTTTTTGGCTGCCACCGGCTGAGCCGCCACCGCCAGCTTGTACATCGCCTCGCCCGTAAAGCCCCTTAACGCCCCTCGGCTCAGCTTCACGGTCTGACCGTTCGACAGACAGTAACCCAGCGCCGGCTTCAGCTTCTCAACAGCTGCCGTCTCCGCCCCTGAGTAAGGCTCGGCCATGAGCAGCGCGTGGACGTCCTGAGGCGCCTTCCGGGCTACGCAGTCTCCAAACGCCCGTCCAGGCTTGTATTCGGCCGGGAGTGACGCACTACCGCCCTCGAACTCGGCGGCAAGGCTGAGGGGCTGAAGGTCCACGAGGCCCGTTGGCGGCCCCAGCTTTCCAAAGTCCCGGCGGTAAAGCGCGGGGTACAGTGCGTCCCTGAAGGTGTCGGGCTGTATCTTCATCTCGAGCTTGGATGCACGGCGCCGCATGGCTGCTGCGTTGAGACAGGTCATGTCAGCGGCTTTCAGGGCCGTGGGAAAATAGCTGGGACTGCCAGGCACGGTGCGCAGGAACGCTGCGACAGGCTTTCTGAAACTCTTCCTGGAAACCACGCAGTCCGCATAGCCGGCGAGTTCCACCTGAGCCTCTTGGACTGGAATGGCCTGGGGCTCCTGCGGCGTGGCGGGGCGGGCGGACATAGGGGCTGCTAGCGAGGTAGCAGCGAGGAAGAGGAGAGAATGGCCACGATGCATAGGTGAGGCGTCCCGCTGGTTGAGCGCAGCCTATCACGAGGTAGCTCGGGGGCAAGCTCCATAGCGCAACGTCGCCTCGGCGGGCTGAGGGGTGGGGGCAAGATGCCGCAAGCCGTTGAGGGTGCATTGCTATCCGGCGGCATCAGTGTAGCAAGTCCCCGTCACGACGGGCGCCTGGCGAACTGCACGGACTCATGAGCGGACGGGGCAGGAAGCACATGTCGAAGCGGGTGATGCTGATCGAGGACGAGCCTCTGCACCGAAAGCTCTACACGATCTGGCTGCAGCTCGGCGGACACACGGTACATACCGTGACGGACGAGCGCGTGGCCTACGTGGAGGCGGCGAAGGTTCGGCCGGATGTCATCATCGCGGATATCCGCCTTCCACATCTTGACGGTCGCGAGGTCATCCGGACCCTGAAGGCCAGACACGACACCAATCATATTCCGGTGCTGGCGCTCTCCGTTCTCAACACGATCGACGATGAGGATGCTTGCTACAAGGCGGGCGCCGACGTCTTCCTCAACAAAAGGGTAGGTCGAGAGGCGTTGCTCGCTGCCGTGGGGCGACTATGCGGCAGCCAGCGCCTTTGAGAAGGCGTCTGCCAGCATCAGAGGCGAGAAGGGCTTGGCCAGCACGGCGACCGCGTATTTACACGGACCACACTCGTCCGGTGTGCCGGTAATGAAGATGGTGGGCAGTTCTCCATGCCTGGCGCGAATGACGTTGACCGCATCGGGACCGCGCCCCTTCGCCAATCGGATATCGGACGTGATGACCTTCGGTTGATGTGCGGCGGCCATCCGGATCGCATCGTCCGCCGTCTCCGCAACGTCGAAGCTCGTGGCTCCTTCATCCCTGAGGAAGTCGCAGATGATCTCGGCAATCATGGGCTCGTCTTCGATCACCAGCACGTGGCACATACTCGGGTCCTGACTTCGATTAACCACTACGTCACGCCTACTGGCCTACCAAGCCATTCGCAACAAACGGAAATTCACCCAGCATTAGGGTCAGTTCGGATCGACCTGACGGCATCGATCATCGCCCCGGTTCTTTAAGATGTCGTTAACCACCAGCGCCCACTTTCCGGGCAGCGGCGGGAGAGGCTCGGCCGCCGGGATACCCTGATGGTCCACTACCGGCTCTACATTCTCGGACGCTACGGCCGCATCGCCAAGGCATTCGATCTACATCACCCGGACGACGATCACGCACTGGCTGCGACAGATCAGCACTCGCACTCCTATGGCATGGAATTAAGGAGCGGAGTGCGGAAGGTGCAGCACTTTCCCGCACCGAAGGAAGCTGGCCGATGAGGATGATGGGAGGCGAGCGCCGCGACCGGAGCGCAGAGCTTGGTGACCTCGCCAGAAGCGTGCGGGAACTCATCACCAGCGACAGTCAACCCGAAGCACGGGCAGCCTACGAAGCAGCGGCTTCGGACCTGGACCGCCGGCAGGCCCCAGCGGAACAAGACGAACACGACCGGTCGGAGCGGCGGTTCAAGGAGGCCTGACAGGTGCCTTGCGGCACGACCGATCAGTGGGCGAGCCGGGAGCAACTCAATACGATCGAGCAGGCCCCAGCAGTCGAGTTGGCGGCATTGCCCGTCCTTGGTAGTGGTTCGGTCTTGCGGGCATCGTCAGACCAAAGGCAGGGATTGTCGGGGTAGGGCTCAGTAAGCGCGGACGGTGCGCCCTCCGCGCCGGTCAGACAGCCCGTCACACCACCTCAGCGCGTCGCTCCGAGCAATCGGCCTGTCCGTGCTAACGTAGGCGCCGTTTCCCGGTTCATCGCGGAGAGCGCGCAGCCTGCTATTCGAACCGGTAGCGGCATATGCCATGAAACCGAGCGTATCTGATGGATTCGCTCCAGTCGAGGAACGGATCGGAGGTTCGTTGGTTGCCCCGCTCAGAACCAGGGCTTCGACGATGCTCGCTCGCGCATACGAGCGCGTTCCAAGTCACTTTTTGATCTGAATAGATGGTTGTTAATCAAGCATTAATCTTGTTGACGCCGGCTCATATGAGCCATATGGTTAAGAAGGTTCAACCTGTTCGAGTCCCGTCTTGCACCGTGCGAGGGTGCTTGATCAGGTTTTGGATTTCAAGCTCGGTCAGTAAAGGGGTATCGTTTTATGAACAAGAAGCTCGCATTTGCAGCGTTCGCCGTCGCAGGCGTAATGGCTAGCACGTCGGCGTCGGCTGCCTGCGTCGGCAACGTGTGCACGTATGTTCCTGGCGATACCGAATTCCAGACCAGCGGCGACACGACCTTTCCGATTACCGGACAAGTGTCTGCGGATATTGGTCGGAATGGCGTCGGCAGCGGTACCTTCACGGACATCTATCAGTTCATCGTCGACATCAACGGCATCGGTAGTGGCTCGTTCTCGACCAGCCTTTCCGGACCGGGCACCAACATCGACTTCACGAGTGCAACGTTCAACGGCCTGGTCGTTACTCTGACACCAACGGGCGATATCGAGTTCGGTGGCCGTTCCGGCATTGCGATCACGGCGGGTGCGCTGAACCAGCTGATCATCAACTACACGTCCGATGGTCTCGGCTCGTATGGTGGCAATCTCTCGTTCACTCCTGGTGCCGTTCCTGAGCCCGCCGCTTGGGCACTGATGATCGGTGGATTTGGAATGGTCGGCGGCACTCTGCGCCGTCGCCGTGCGCGCGTTCAGTTCGCCTGATCGCGTTACAGAATATCGGTTATCCGGGGGCGGCAGCTGCGGTTGTCGCCCCTTTTTTTATAGTAGCTGATTCAAGATGCCGCGAGCTGCCTGCGGTCGCCGCATCGAGACTATGACAACGAATCGGTTCCTCAGCAGGCCTGTTCTCGGCGGGCTGAGACTGACCGCAATCCATGCCTTCGCGTTCTCGACCGATGATCGAGTCACACCGCGATGTGCGAGGCAGCAAGACACCAAGAGGCTTCCGGGCGTGTTGGTCTGAGGTGCCGGTCAGCGTCGCCCGCACGCGAAATGGTATCGGTGGCGGGCGGGCGCGAGCTCAAGCTGCTGCGCGCCACTCAGCGGGGAGCCGTCCGCACGTGCTCCTCGGCATGCCGAAGATCATCTCGTCATCTACCTTGCACAGACGCGCGATGCGATCTGCGATGCCGAGCTCCTCCTCTTGTGAAAAGAAGTACGGGTAGAGCGAACGGCTGTTCGCCTTTACTCCCGCCCGCGTACACTCAATGCGTCTGCGCATATCGCGAAGATTAAGCCGCATCAGCTGCACGGGCGTGTCGCTGGGCCACCACTCGACCGATTCATCGATTTTGGGGTCGCCAACCCGCACGAAGCCGATCATTGCCTCATAATAGCGCGTGTGTCTTGGATGCACTTCGATAACGACATCTGTGCACCCGAAAACCTGCATCCCGTAGAGAAGTATGACGTGAAACAAGGCAGCGAGAACGGCGGGCGAACTCGTGTCGGGGTCAACAGCGAACTTGGTCAAATCGCACAGCCGGGTGCCAGGTTCGTCCCTGAGGCTGTTCAGCTCGATCGAGAAAGTATGATCCGTCGCTAGGCCCGCTTCAGAATCTACAGTTAGCGTCAGCGTTCCAACGACATCGTTATCAGTGCAACTCGTAAATACAGCGCAGTGCTTCCCATCGGCTAGCTGGTGTTTGGATCCGTAGCCGCGGGATTGATACATACGGTTCAGAAGGAGACTGGCCTCCTTCTTCATCACTTCACAGTCCGCAAGATGCACGGATATGTCGCTGCTTTGCTGGTCCTTCGCGAGGGAGCCTCGTCGGGTCGAGAGCAGGCCGGCTGAGGGCGCTGCGAGGGTCGAGGAAGTTGCAGTTTGATGCACCGTTGATAGCCCCCTTATTGAGCGCTGCTCATTCAAGGCAGTCGCCGAGCCGCGACGACATTCTCTATCGGCTCGTGATGAGGGTAGCGGAACCAAGATTGATAAAAACCGTTTAAAGCACCTTTTTGCGGCAGGAGGGTCGCTGCTTGCGTCGGGAGGATCGATGCGCCGGAACCATAGGCTTGAGGCGGTCAAACGATTGTAGATAAAGTATATTGCGAAACTTCGTGGGACGGCCATTGGTTGGGTTCAAACTCGGTGCATATGCAGCAGACCATCCTCATTGGACCTTCAACCTAGGGCTTGCTTCGCCGTCTTCAGCATAACCTGGGCGTACCGTCCCATTTTGGGACAAACGTTGCGGCCGCTCATGGCATCCGATATCAGGCAACCGAGGCGGCTGGTTTGCTTTCCCTTACCAGCCGCCTCACAGGGCGTTGGATCCATGCCAGCGCAATGCGGTGCAAGGCGCGCTACAAGCTTCGGGAACGTAGCAAATGATCTCGCGTCAACGGCGAGGATCACGATTGTGATTCGTCCGCGTGGCGGCCTTATCGTTCTTTTTGGGCTCGTCAGGACAAATGCACGTCAGGGTAATCTGAAGCGGGTAGGGGCGCCGAATGCTACGCCGACGCGAACCGGCCAGTCCGTTCCGGGAACAACTATGCTTCTGATCCATCTGCTTGGAAGTGATGCGTACGTTGCACATGTGGGAGATACTGGGATTTATCACGTGCGAGGCAGCGGGATTGTCTCGCACTGAGGATCAAGCCGAAGTTGCGGCTTTGCTACGCGACGGAGTTTTGTCAAAAGCTTAAGCGAGAGTTTACCCACGGCGAAATGTGATTACCTCTTACTAAAGCGCGATTGCGAAGCTTGGCTTATGCGAAGATTGTTTGTCCGTAAATGAGGGCGACTACATTGTTCCAATGACAGATGGAGCATATGATATTATCAATAAGGCTCATGTCGTGCAGGAGCTACAAGAATCATCTTTAATTGAAGAGGCTTTGGAACGTTTTCGGCAACGGCTTCTAATGTCTGGTGTCAAAGATGACAGCACGGTGATCGTCGTTGAGATTTAGCTCTTAGCTGTTTTTGGTCAGCTTCTTGGCCTTCAATGCTTGAAGATTACCGCTTAGTTTTTTTTTATCTGGGTCGTCAGCTGGTCCCGCTTCGAGCGGGATGATTGGGGCGGGATGATCTGCGGGCGCATCAATCCTCCGCTCAGCTTGGCCTTTGCCAGCTGATCGTATTCAGGTGATTTTCTCGCGACCTACGCTCCTCGGCGATTTGGTCATCGCAGCGGTTGCGATGATCGACGTGGGTGGAGCGTCGAACTAGCCGTCGAGCATGCTGTGCGATCCCTTCCTTCGTTCGATGATCGAGGGGATATCTGGTGTTGGACAGGGGACGAGCGGCGATCACGCTGTCGCCCGCATTCCCGCGTACATCACCGATCCGATGCCTAGATCGAAAACTATAAAGCTGAGACTGTCGCCCGCCCGGACCCATGAGACGGCATGACGCTGAGGGAGGGTCGAGGCCTTCCCTGAGCGTCATGCAAGCGCTGCACTAAGATCTCACAGGGCGGTGCGTGGAATTCCTCACATCCTGTAGGTGATGCGAAGGTATCCGAACTGGCCCGGCACGTCATAGGTCGTCGGATCATAGTTCGGGCCGGTGCAGCTGGTGCAGGCCGGCGGGTCCTGATCGAACACGTTGCGCACGCCGACGGTGAAGTCGAACTTCTTGTCGAGGAAGGCGGGTGCGAAGATGAGCTGGACGTCGCCGTAGAAGGTGTTGTCCAGCCGGGCGCCCGTGTTTTCCGTGACGTGGTTGATGTAGCGGCCGGTGAACGACGCCTCGAAATCGGCGATGCTCCAGCTGACGACGCCGGTGCCCTTGAACTTGGGGTAGGACTGGTCGGGGGAACCGCGGGTCGTGCCGCTGTAGCTGATCGCGCTGAACCCCGTCGCCGTCGGCGTGGTCTCCGTATACTTCATCAGGTGGTTGCCGTTGAGCGAGAGGCCGAAGATGCCGGCCCCCGTCTGGGGCGAGCGATAGTTGAGCGTGAGGTCGATGCCGCGGGTGCGGATCTCGCCGATATTCTGCAACAGGCCGACGATGCTGGAGATGCGGCCGCTGCTGCTGCGCAGCACGTTCGAGCAGCTGAGCGCGTCACCCGTCTCGGCGCAGCGCGAGAGCGTCACCTGCGGGTTGGTGGAGGCGATCGCGCCGGACACCTTGATGTCGTAATAGTTCGCTTCGATCGCGAACTGGCTGGCGATGCCGCTGTTGCGCATGAAGGCTGGGCTGATGACGCCGCCGAACAGCCACGTCTTCGAGGTTTCCGGCGAAAGGGCGCGGTTGCCGCCCGTGGTCACGCCGAGCTGGCCGGTCGGTTCCTGATAGCTGCCGTCCGCCGGTACGCCGTCCGCGGTGCAGTTCGCGCGCACCGTGGCGGAGGCCTGATACCGCGAGCCGGCGATGTTGCTGCACGGATCGGGGACGCCGATGTCGGAGCGTGATTGCGCCCCGAACAGTTCGCCGATGCTCGGCGCGCGAAAGCCCTCTGCGAAGGAGCCCCGCAGCAGCAGGTCGGGGACGGGCTTCCACAGCCCGGTCGCCGTGAACGTCGTGTTGCTGCCGCTGGTCGAATAGTTGACGTGACGAATTGCGCCCGATGCCTCGAGCGAGCTGAAGAACGGGACATCCTTCAGCAGCGGTATACGCACCTCGCCATAGACTTCGTCCGAATTGAACTTGCCGCTGGCGGCCTGGGCGGGAATGTCCGCGCCGAAGCCGGCCTGGATGAGCGCATCGGGGGTGAACGATCCCCTCTGGTAGCGATGCTCGTAGCCGATGGCGACGCCGACCGGGCCGCCGGGCAGGTCGAACAGTTCGCCCGTGACGTTCGCGGTATAGTCCCGCAGCTCCTGGCTGCTCCGCGCGCGCTCGACGAAGCCGACATAGGCGAGCATCTCCGGCGTGATCGAACCCGCGCCGCCGAAGATGTTGAAGGGGACGCACGCGCCCGTGCACTGGGAGACGGGGCCGAGCGCCTGTGCCAGCCGCTGCGTGTTGATGTTGCCGGTGAAGACCTGCTTGGCGTCGTTGAAACCCTGCACGGCGTTCACGTCCCAGTAGAAGCGCTTGTCGCCGATCTGGAATTTACCGTCCAGCGTCGCGCTGACGGTCATCGTGTCGACCTTCTGGTTGTAGGTCCGCTGGCCCGCCTCCACCAGGCGGCGACCGATCAGGGCATAGTTCGCCGGCGGCTGGCCGGGGCCGCCCGCCGACAGCGTCACGCCGAACGGATTGAACGGGTTGGTCGCATCGATCGAGATGCGATCGGTCAGCGTGCCGGTACCCGCATCGGGTCCGACGTTCAGCGGCAGGAAGGCGGCCTGATTTTCCGAGTTGCGTCGGTTGTAGACCGCCTTGACCCGCAGGTTGATGTCGGAGCCGAGTTCCTGCTTGAAGCTGCCGAAGGCGCCGTAGCGCTCGGACGGCGTCAGGAAGTAGTTGAACGGTGCGAAGTTGAAGCGGTCTGCCGTCGTGAACGCGCGGAAATCGCCGCCCACCAGCGTGGGATCATAGACGCCGCGGGTGGTGAGGCCGTTCTGGCGGACGGTGATGGTGCCACCCTGGGGACGCAGGGCATTACCCGGATTGAACACGATGCGCCCGCCCAGTGCTGCGCCCGAGCAACCGCCGCGCGGATCGGTGCAGCTCGTCTGGTCTGGATTCGGGAATTGCGAACCGGCGCGATCCGCGGTGCGGACGCTGCCTTCCTTCACATAGCTGGCGCCGATGACCATCGACGTCGACGGACCTTTGACGCCGTAGCTGATGTCACCATTGTAGGAATGTCCGTCGCCCGCGCGGAACGTGCCGAACTGGCCGGAGGCTCGCAGCCCCTGCTGGCTGCTCTTGGTGATGATGTTGACGACGCCGGCAATGGCGTCCGATCCGTAGAGCGGCGACTGGCCAGACTGGAGCACTTCGATGCGTTCGATCGAGCTGTTGGGGATGGAGTTCAGATCGACGGTGCCGGGAATGCCGCTGGCGGAGGCGCCGTTGACGTAGCGAAGCCCGTCCACCAGCACGAGCGTGCGCTTCGCGAGGAGATAGCGCAGGTCGATCTCGGCCGAGCCGGCACCGACACCGCCACCGTCCTGCGGATTGCCGATGTTGCCCGAGTTGTTCGCCTTGGTGTTCAGGCCGCCGGCGGCGCTGGGCAAACGCTGCAGGATGTCGGCCACCGAGGTGAGGCCGGTCTGCGCGATTGCCGCGGAGTCGAGCGTGACGACGGGAGAGCGCTGCTCCAGCGGACTCTGCCGGATGCGAGAGCCAGTGACGATGATGTCGTCGCCCGCCTCCGTCGCGTCGTCAGCAGCGGCGGTGGTCGCTACTGCTGGGCCTACCTCCACAGCCTGGGCGTGCGCGCCGGCAGATCCGAGCAGGATGGCGGGAAGGCACAGGCCATAGCGCAGCGCGGTTCGGTTCATCATCGTCGTAAAGCCCCCTGATTGATGAGGCCGATGTTCCGCAGATCATGGTGCACTGCAACAGAAAGGCTCGTTTCGGTCCGAAGAGGGCAACGATCTTTCGGTGAGTGTCACCGCGGCGCAACATAATTGACGAGTTTGGTTAGCGGTGTAGGTTCAGGTGGGGGTGGCTTATGATCGGAAAGTATTTTGCGTTGCCATTGGCGACCGTCCTCGCGCTCATGGTGGCGGCACCGCTCCCTGCCCAGCTGACGCCGGAATCTTCGGCGCAGCCGGCTTTGGAGCAGATGTTCGCCGACTGGCGCGCATTCGTCCGGGCGTCTCCCGCCAACGCTGGCGTAGCGTCGGATTACGGGGCGGATGCCATGGCGCGGAAGCTGGCGGCGCTGCCGGAGTGGCGGGCACGATCGGCACGGATTGAGCGAACCGGCTGGCCGCAACAGGCGATCGACGATGCGCGGCTGATCGACGCGGAGATCAACGGCTTCGACTTCTTCCTGCGCGTGCTGAAGCCGTGGGCGCGCGATCCGAGCTTCTACGCGACCGTCTTCGCCGATCAAAGCGACGTGCCCGCGCACGAGGGACCTTCGGCCGAACCGAACATCGATCTGTGGGCCTTTGACTGGCCTCTATCATCGGCCGACGATCGCAAGTTGACGGCCTTGCTTCGTACGGTGCCGGACACGCTGAAGGCGGCTCGCACAAATTTGGCGGGCAGTCAGGCAGGCGATCTGTGGCGCTATGGCGGTCGCAGCTTTCACGAGCAGAGCGAGACACTGGATGCGCTTGCCAAGGGTACGCTGACCTTGCGCTCGCTGGCGGGGCGTCGCCCGGCGACGATGACCGGCGCCAGCGCAGCGCTGCGGCGGGCCATCGCCGGGGCGCGGACAGCAACGGACGACTTCGCGCGATGGGTGGAGGCGGAGGCGCCGGGCCGGCGTGGACCGTCCGGCGTCGGCAAGGCGAATTACGACTGGTTCGCGAAGAACGTCCAGCTTTCGCCCTATGATTGGGATGCGCAGCAACTGCTGCTGCAACGCGAACTCGATCGCGCCTTGACCTCGTTGCGACTGGAGGAGGTGCGCAACCGGGCGCTTCCGCCGATCGCACCGATCGACGATCCCGTCGCCTACGCTCGGATGGCGCAGGCGAAGACGCGCAAGTTCAACGACTTCCTCGTCGCGACGGGCATCGTTCCCGATCGTCCGTATTTCCGGGCGGCGCTGGAGGCGCAGACCAGCAGCTATGTCGCGCCGGCCGACCGCAACTTCTTCTCGCACGGCAGCGCGCTCGATCCGCTGCCGCTGCTCAGCCATTCGACGCATTGGATCGAGCTGGCGCGCCTCCGGCATGAACCGCATCCGGACCCGGTCCGCCGAACGGCACCATTGTTCAACATCTTCGCCGACCGCTCCGAGGGGTTTGCAACGGCGATGGAAGAGGTCGTCATGCAGGCGGGGCTGTACGACGACATTCCCCACGGGCGCGAGCTGGTGTGGATCATGCTCGCCAACCGCGCCGCGCGTGGGCTTGCGTCGTTGCAGGTCCAGGCGAACGAGTGGGATCTGGCGACGGCCGGCCGCTACCACGCCGAGTGGACACCACGGGGCTGGTCCGACCCGGCGAGCAGACTGGTCGGTTTCGAGCAACTCCTGTACCTGCGTCAGCCGGGCTACGGCACCAGCTATATCGTCGGCAAGCTTCAGCTGGATCATCTCCTGGCCACGGCCAGCTATGATGCCGATCAGCGGCGACAGTCATTCTCGCTGAGCAGCACGATGGCCGAAATCCTGAAGGCTGGCATCGTACCGCCAGCCCTGATTGCGGACGAGTTGAATTCGCGGTGAACCGGACACGGACGCAGCGTTCGATTCAATCGCGTTGTGTACGCGCAACGACAAACGCCGTGGTGGCTTGCGGATAGCGTCCGCTAACTACCAACGTTCGGGAGCGGAGAAGTGGGCATGAATGTCCGTGGATGGGTGAGTCACAACGTAACCTGTCTGCCGCGCGCAAACAGCGATACCTATCGCCGCAGGCTCACCCCTTGAGCGTCGACGTCGGAGAGCGGCCCGGTTACATGCCGTCGATGTTACGCCGCGCTTGCGTTCTGATGCTACTCTCCGGCGCAGGCTTTCTGTCTGCCGCCGCACAGGCACGGCGCGCTGGCTTGCGGGAGAGCCGCGTGGAGGGCGCATGGCGAGCTCCAGCCGCTGCTGGCCGGGAGTGCCTGGGCGCCAAGCGCCAAGCCGTCGATGGTCGTCGCGCCCGGTGGTCTCGACTTCCGTGTGGCTCGCCGTCACCGACGATCATGGGCGACGTCGAAGGCATCGACATTCGTGAGGCAGCGGGGGAGGGTGAATGTCGACATGACCTTCCGTGGTGCGGTAACGACGTTCAGCGCCAGTCTCGGGGTGGTGCCGCTCGCCGCCCATGTCCTGTCGCCGGTCCCGCCCTCCGTGCCGCTGTCGAACCGCGCCGTGTCGGTTAAGACAATGGCGGCATGAACATGCTCGCCCTTTCGATGCTGCTCAGTGCGGGCGTCGGCGGCGTAATTGCGTCCCTCAAAGGGCGATCGCCGGCACTCTGGATAAGTCTCGGCCTCTGTATAGGTCCGATCGCCGTGGCACTGGTCTTGTGCCTCTCAGACCAAAAGGGAGGGAAGCCGTCGATGCGACCGGCTCTCGCCCCGCCGTCACCCGTCCCGATGCGGTCCATCGTCGACGAGATTCAGGCGCTGGCCGAGATGCGCGAGCGCGGTCTCATCACCGATGACGAGTTCGCGCAGGGCAAGGTACAGATCCTGGCATGGCCGATATCGTCGCCGATCCCTGCTGCTCTCACGCCCGAACGGGTCTGGGCGGATGGCCGGCGGACGTGGGCAAGTTATCAGCCCACTACCCGGGCCTCGATCGAGGCGTTCGCACGACGCCATGCGCTCGACTTGTCCTGGCGCAGCGACTTGCCGCTCGAGGTGCCCTGTACGTTCCGCGTTCAACCCGGCCTGTCGTTCGAGCTGTCGCTGGCCCTGGAGAAGGGTATGATCCACTGCTGGGGAGAAGGGTGGGATCTGAACCCTAGCGAGCTGCGCCGTCCCGAACAGGGGCTGCCGCCCGATCTCGAAGCGGCGCTCGATGCGCTTGTCCGCGGCACGGGGCGCATCGTGATCCGGCAGGCGGTGCGCGCGCCGTCACCCTTCTGGGTCGCCCTGCAGACGAGGACCGACGGAAAATGGCGTTCGGTTCGGCGGGTAGGGGGTATCCCGGTGCCGCCGATATGGCGGCGAAGGATCATCGCCAACACCGATGTACGCCAGACGTGACGAGCGACAGCAGCAAGAACTCACAGGCTGGATACGCCAGCGGCACGCCTGGCCGGTATTATCGGGCTGGCGACGAATGTCTGGCCTCGTCGGGTGACGGTTGCGCGCGGGTGCGGAACAACGTCGGCCAGTCGCCGGGCCCGCCGCCGCAGCGCTGCTGGAGCGTGAGGGACGACAGGCGGAACCCGGTCCCGTCATAGGTCCATTCCTGCGCGGAGCCGCAGTCGGCCATGCCGCGACCCTTCGCATATTCGCCAAACACGCGGCGGGCCGCGTCGTAGCTTCCCTCGACATACTCGCCACGGCTCTCCGGATCCGGCGGGGTCGAGGGCAGGGGATCCGGCAGCACCAGCAGCCGTGCCTTTCCGGGACTTGCCCGCGGCACGACGAAGGCGAGCACCGAGCTCTGGTATGCGAAGCGCCCGCATCCCAGCAAGACAATCGCACTGGACGCGTCGAGCGGGTCCGCGCTGTCGCCAACGCCCGCCTCCCGGTCGCATTCGTGCGCGGCCAGTGCGCGAGCTTGCAGCCGACGGACAGTTCCGGCGAGCGCGGCCGGGTTCGCCAGCGGAGCCGGCTCTGGTCCCTGCCTGATAATCGGGGGCAGGATCGGCGCAGGCGTGCTCGCGGCTGGGCGGGTTCCGGGGCGGCCCAACGCGCTGACGTTGCCGATCCGCCCTTGCGCCTCGTCCATCGCGATCAGGACGGCGGCCAGTCCGCGGAGCGGAACGCGAGAGGTGTGCCCTTCGCCCGACCACGATGCTGTTTTCGCGTCCCGCAATTCGCGGACGAACGCCAGCGCATCGTCGCCGTCGATGCTGGCGCCGCGGTTCTCGTCGGACCGTTGCCATTGCGGTCGGTGTCGGGGCATCGCATCGTCGATCCGGAGGGTGATCGGGTCGAAGCCATAACCCGAGGTCACGTCGACAGACAGGTCACCGGCAGGGCCAGCCGCACGCTCGATCACGATGCCGGCGTCCTCGTCGTACGGATTGGTGTCGTCGTCATGGTCGCCGAGCACATATTTGGCGACACACTGGCGGGTGTTGTCGCAAGCGATCAGCCAGTCACCGATCTCTCGGTACACCGGCTGGATCCCCGGCGGAAAGGCCGGGTGCGCCGAAGCCGGGACCGCGATCGCGATCGGCAACGCCAGCGCGCAAGGCAGCGCGAGTGACCGTCGCGCAACGCTTCGCATCAGCGCCGCTCCAGCGTCCACGCCAATTCCGCGCCGAAGCGCACCGGCGCGGGTACGGCAAGGTCGCCTGCATCCCACTCCAACGTCCGCCACGGACTGGCCGCATCGCGCCCGAGCATCGCTATCACCGCGTCGAAGACGTCCGGATCACCGTCCCCCGCCCAGATATTGCGTGACAGCACGAAGTCGGCGCCGAATGCCGCCCAGGACGAGTAGCTGCGGCGGACGTCACGGGCGACCTCGCCCATGTACGCCCAGGCCTCGTCTTCCTGGAGCCAGCCCAGCATCAGCCCGTCACGCGCCAGCATGATCCCACGCGCGGCGTCAAACGCGAGCAATGACGACGACCGGATGCCCGGAAGATTGGCCTGTACCGCATCCAGTCGCCACAAATCGGCCTTGGCTTCCTCGGCCTCGTCGCCACCCTCGCGGATCGTGGCGCGCAGTTCCTCTCGCATCGATGCAACCGCCGGGCGCCAGATCATCGCGAAATACCGCAGCTTCAACGCCAGACGATGACGATGGCCTTCGCTGCCCAGATGATTCATCGCCTCGATCAGCGACGCGCGGTCATCGATACCCCAATCGCGCGCCAGCTTGGCACGTTCATCATCGGCATCGACAGCCTCGGGAAGTCCGTCGATCGGGTGACCGTGGCCGACGTGATAGGGCGCGCCCACCGCATAGGCCCATCGCTGCTCGATCGAACGCAACGGGTGCTTGGCTCCGAAGACCGCAATGTCCGGCATCACTTCTTCTCCTGCCGCACGGGATAGCGTCGGATTTCCGACCACACGCCATCGGTCGTTCGGATCCGCATCGAGATCGCCGTGATGTTGGGCGGCGCCAGAAAGCCGATCGGCGCATCGAACTGGGGCAGCGGGAACACCGTGGTTGGCTTTCCGTCATTGTAGCCGATCCGCAGGTCGCGAATTGCATGCCGCATCCGCATGACCGGTGCCCAGTCCACGCGAACGCCGTCCGGCTCCTGCACCATATCGACCCAGGGGACCTTGGGATCCTTCAGGAGGGGCAGGGCGACGCTGGCTGCCAGTGCGGTGTCGTTGCCGCCGTAAGTGGGACGATCGGACTTATACAAGGCCCTGCCAAGTACGACCGCGCCAATGAGTGCAACCGTTGCGGCGCGGATCTTCCACTGCGTCTTCTTCGACAAGGTCGGAACGACGCGTGGCGCCGCACTGGCTGGCGGTGCCACAGCCGCTGGCCGGGGTGTGGTGACGGACTCGCCAAGCAGCGGCGGGCCCTCAACCGCCTGCCGTAGCAGCGCGAGCGTTCCTCCATCCAGTCGCCCCATCAGAAACGCGCCGTGAGAGAGGAACTGATCGAAGATGCCGCGTATCTCGGCGCGTTGCTCGGGTCCGATGCCGTCCTTGGTCAGTCGTTCCAGTGCCTCGCCATGCGGTGCAAGCACCAGTGCCTCGAGCTTTCCTTCCGGCGTCTGCGCATAGGCGGAGAAGGCGGCGAAGAAATCCTCCGCTGCGATCCGATCGAGCACGACCGCATGATGCTCTGGGTCGCGACGCGCTGCATGGCCTTGCGTGTCGCGCCAATCAAACACGCGCGCTAGATGCAGGAACAGAGCAGGCGAAAGCATCCGTTCGAGTGCAACATGGTCGAGCAACGCGTTCTCGATCACTTCGCTGGCGGCGGATCCCGGCGGATGCGCTGCACGGGTTTCATCGACCAACGCGATCGCGCCCGCCTCGTCACCGGCGGCACGGCGTGCGGCCAGCGCAGCGATAAAGGCATTCGCATCCAGCGTGCTCCCGACAACAGCTGCGGGTGTCGAGGGGCAAGCCTGCAGGGCGGCCTCATAGGCGGCACGCAGTCGTTGAAACCCTTCTGGATCGGTCTCAGGCCCCGTCTTCTTCAACTGTTCACGATAGGCCCGACGAATGACGTCGGTGGCATCGGTCGGCGCGATGCCCAGGCTGGCCCAGTCGTCCGGTGTCGGCAGTTCGCTCATCGGGACGCCTCCAGTTCGTGGAGCAGGCGGGTCAGTTCGGCGCCCGCCTGCTCGATGGTTGCAGGATCCTGCGTGTCGATCGCGCTTTCGAACTGGCCCAGCACGACGCCCAACTGGTCACGATCACTGCCCAGCCGTTCCTCGAACACCCGTTCGCCACGTGCCAGCAGCAGCCGGTTGGCCGACTGATCGCGAGGATGGATCTTCAGCGCAGCCAATGCTGCCAGCCGGGCTTCCGCTTCTTCGGGCGTCGCCGCGTCCGATCCATGTTGAATGACGATACGCTCGGATGCGCCATCAGCCTCAGCCTTGGCACTCACCTCCAGGATACCGTTGACGTCGTAGGTGAAGCGCACCTCGATCGACTGTTCGGAGATGCGACGGGGCGACAGCGCGAGTTCGAAGCTGCCGAGCGGAATATTGTCGCGCACCAGTCGTGCCTCGCCCTGGAAGATGCGGACCTCCACCTGCCGCTGGAAGTCCCGACCGGGCACAACGGGTCGCATCCGGCTTACCGGCACGACGGTATTGCGCTCGATCACGGGCAACATCCGTCCCGGGGACGATGCGCCGGGTCGTCCTTCGCTCACCTCGATGCCCAGCGTGTACGGCGCGACGTCGGTCAGTACGATGTCGGACAACGCAGCAGACCGCATCTTCAGCCCCGCCTGTACGCCGGCACCGCGCCCGACCACCTCGTCGGGATCCAGCCGTTGCAGGGGCAGGCGGCCAAACAATCGCGCCGCCTCGCGCCGTATGATCGGCATCCGGGTTGCGCCGCCGGCCAGCACGACGTGAGACAGTTCCTCCGGGCGGATGCGGCTATCCGACAGCGCACGCGCGATCGGTGTGCGCAGGCGTTCGAGCAGCGGCTCGGCAATGCGCGCGAAGATCTCAGTCGTCAGGTCCGCCTCACGCATCGTTCCGTCGGGCAGCGTCAGTGACATGCTCGCCGTCGGCGCGTTGCTCAGCAGACGGCGCGCAGCTTCGGCCGCGCGACGAAGTCGGGCCGCGGGCACCTGCCCCTCCGGCGTCAGCGCATCGGGCAACGCCATACCGACCGCCCCGGCGAACCACATGGCCACCGCGTCGTCGAAATCCTCGCCACCCAGGAAGTTGTCTCCCGCCGTTGCGCGGACCTCGACGATGCCGTCGTTCATCTCCAGCACGGACACATCGAATGTGCCGCCGCCAAGATCGAACACCAGCACCGGCCCATCGGCGGTGTCGCGTTCGGCGAGCCCATAGGCCAGTGCAGCAGCGGTTGGCTCATTCAGGACGCGCTCGACCTTCAGCCCGGCCAGTTCACCTGCCGTCCGTGTCGCCCGGCGCTGGGCATCGCTGAAATAGGCCGGCACGGTGATCACCGCCTCGTCGACCGGCGCCCCCAGCAACGCCTCCGCGTCGGCATGAAGCGAGCGGATGATGAAGGACGACAATTCCTCTGCACGGAACGACCGCGTGCCGAGAGGGATGCGGCGCGACGTTCCCATGTAGCGCTTGAACGCAGCGGCGGTCATCTCGGGATGGCTCGTCAGTCGCTCGCGCGCCGCGGCACCCACCACGATCTCGCCCGTTCGATCGAGGCTGACCACCGATGGCGTCAGCACATCGCCGAGCGCGTTGGGAACCAGCTCCACCCCGTCGCGCCAAACTGCCGCCAGGGAGTTGGTGGTGCCGAGATCGATGCCGAGGATCATGTGAGGCGCGCCTTATGCCGGATCTTCATGCCGTGAGCCATGACAGGGTTCGCCAGGGGCTGGCTGGATCATCCCGCAAGCGCTGCACTGTGCGTGCCAGCACCTTGCGACCAAGGACGTTGCTGCCCGCCGCATCACGCTCGCCGTGCAGGAACGCCTCTCCGTACGCGTTCCAGGAGGTGAAGCGTTCTGCTGCGATGGCGACGGCGGGTGCCGCCCAACCCAGTGCATGATCGACGTCTGCATATCCCAGACCGGCGGCAGCGGCTGCGACGTGGCATGCCCTGACCAGCGAAACCGCGCATTCTCCTTCTGGCGCGTCTCGAGCCCCTTCGATCAGTGCGCGCGTCAGCGCCTCGGCGGCGCCAGCGTTTTCCACTGCGAAATCCCGTGCGATCATGTTCTTCCAAGAGTGCGATTCCTTGGCAGGGAGCTCCATGCACAGAAGGTAGATCGACGGGCGCTCTTCGGTTGCCGCAGCACTGAGTTCGCTGAGAAACGTTTCGCGATAGGGTGCGGCCAAGGCCGTGACGATCCGCTCCACGGGCGGCGCAAGAGCGAGGCGTGTTCTCAATGCCGCCAGCTGTTCCGTGACAGTCAGTGCCTTAGTAGCCTTGTCAGCGTCGATTTCCTCGCGCGCTTCCGCCAGGCCCTCGCTGGCACCCTCGCGTAACGCTGCAATCATGTCCTTCAGAAATGCAATCATCTCGCCCCCTGCCTGTGCCGGTCGCCCCACCGGGCGATAACCGCCCCGTCGCGATCTGTCATGGCGGAACGGGCGCGACGTAGTGCGCGCGTGGCATGCCGCGAAACCTCCGTCACCTACATCGCGACCGGCGGAGCGCCAGTGGGCGCTTCCCCCCGTTTCGGGGATAGCCGGCGGCTCAGTCGAAGCCCTTCCGCTCGAGCGTAAGCCGGCGATCGCCACAGAACCCGCACTTCGGACCATCGAAGCGGGCTCCCGCGGTGCTGTCGCCCTTAAGCCGCCAGTCGAGCCAAGCGGTGACGACCTCCGCTCCCAAGCCGCCGTGCGGCTGCGTGTAGGTACCGCCATGCCCCACGGGGATGTTGATCAGGGCGGCCGGGAGCTTGTTTATGCGTCGGAAATCATCGGTTCCGTTCGCCGCGGCGATGTCCGTAGGGCCGCCCAGGACATAAAGCACGGAGCCGTGCAATCCTGCGAGCAGCGTCTTGTCCGACACGACGCCGCCGATCGGGTTCGCGCCTTCCGGGAAGAAGCCGCTGTTCATGATGACGGCCGTTCGCACGCGCGGGTCCTGCGCTGCCGTCAGAGCCTGCAGGCCGCCGCAGCTCCAGCCCGACACTGCGATCGCCTTGGTATCGATCCGTCCGCGAAACGGACTGCCGGCGCGGCTATTTTCTCGCTGGGCCCAATCGATGGCGTCGATCAGGGCATGGGTGGGCGTCGCCGCGGTGAGCTTGCCGGGTGCGGCATCGGGTTCGGTGGTCTTCCCGAGGCGCGGGATCGTTCCCGACGCGATGACGAGATAGCCGTGAGAGGCGATCTCCAGCAGATGATTGCGCGAGCTCGTTCCGTCCGCGCTGCACCCGCCATTTCCGAAGACGTAGATGCCCAGCGACGCGGGTTTGACGGCGGTCAGGTCGCGGGGTCTGTAGACGACATGGTCGGGTAGATCCGGTCGTTCCTCGTACAGTGCGGGCGACGCGCCACTCCCCTGCTCGATCGCAGGTCGCGCGGACGTCTGAGAGGGACTCAGCAGCGCCAGTCCGAGCAGCAGGATGATAGACACTTCGATCCTCCAATAGGGCCACGATCCTGAAGCGCCGCGGGCAGACGGCGCTTCCGATCCGCACGGTGAAGCGCAGGCGGGCTATGCGAAGGTAAATCCTATATGATTGCGGCTGTGAAAACCCGACCTTATTTTTGGCCTATGTCGAACCCCGATCGGACGGTACGCATCGACATGGATCTGGACGATCAGGTGCGCCGCTATTTTGGCACGGACGATCTGGCCGCCGTGCCTCGCGAGGCGTTGGCGGCGGGGATCGAGCACATCCGCGTCGATCTCGGACTGGAACGGGACCGATCGCGGCGGTTCGCCCTGTGGGCTCTGCTCTACATGCTGGATGCCGCGCCCGATCTGGATGTGGCGTTCGCCGATCCCGCTGACCGGGATGCCGCCAGGAACTTCATGGATCTGGCTGCCTTCGACGAACGCTAGCCGGCGAGTGGCACCGCGGTCCGGGTGACCGATGGGGCCGTCTGCGGAACGCAGTCGTTGAGCCGTCATGCCAGCCAGCGTTTTTCCCGATCCCTATATTCTTGTCATGACCGGTGCCGGTCTGCTCATCGCGCTGGTGGCGTGGCTGCCACTGGCGTTGAAGCGCCTGCCGCTGTCACTGCCGATCGTGTGCATCGGCATCGGTGCGGGCCTGTTCCTGCTGCCGCAGGTTACGTTGCGTCCGCTACCGATGCTCTATCCGGATGTAACCGAGCGGTTTGCCGAGTTCGTCGTCATCATCGCGCTGATGGGCGCAGGCCTGAAGATCGATCGCGTGTTCGGCTGGCGACGCTGGTCGATCACCTGGCGACTGATCGCGATCACGATGCCGCTGGGTATTCTGGCGATCACTCTCCTGACGGGGTGGGCGCTCGGCCTGCCGTGGGCGGTGGCGTTGCTGATCGCCGCCAGCCTCGCCCCGACCGACCCCGTCCTGGCCGCCGACGTGCAGGTCGGCCCCCCGAAAACGGGGGACGAGGACGAGGTGCGCTTCGGGCTGACCTCGGAGGCTGGGCTGAATGACGGCGCAGCCTTCCCGTTCGTGCATCTCGCCATCCTGCTGGCGGTCGCAGTACCCGCCGGCAAGCCGTGGCTGACCGAGTGGCTGACATACCGGGTGCTGTGGGAGATCGTCGGCGGGATCGCCGGAGGCTGGATCGTCGGAAGGATATTCGGCTGGCTGACGTTCCACATCCCGGCGAAGACGAAACTGGCGCGGACGGGCGACGGTCTGATCGCCCTGTCGGCAACATTCGTGTCGTACGGTCTGACCGAGATCGTGCACGTGTACGGGTTCCTGGCGGTTTTCGTCACCGCGCTGACAGTCCGTCATACGCACCGCGAGCACGACTTCCAGGCGGACATGCATGCGATCACCGAGCAGATCGAACGGCTCGCGATGATGGTGCTGCTGATCCTGTTTGGCGGAGCGCTGGTCAGCGGTCTGCTGGCACCGGTGACGTGGAGGGATGCAGGCGTCGCGCTCCTCATCCTTCTGGTGGTTCGGCCGGTCACGGGCTGGCTGGGTCTGCTCGGCCACCACGCGGATCGGGGTGAGAAGATGACGCTGGCGTTCTTCGGCATCCGCGGCGTCGGGTCGATCTACTATCTGGCGTACGGCATCAACCATATGGACGTGGCCGATCCGGAACGCCTGTGGGGAATCGTCGGGCTGGTAGTGCTGCTGTCCATCCTGCTGCACGGGCTGACGGTGACGCCGATCATGCGTTCGCTCGACGAGCGGAGAGGCGTCGACCCGGACGCGAAGGCCACGCCGCCGCCGGGGTTGCAGGGGCCGGCGGCTCAAGCGTCGCGCTGATCGGGCGAGCCGTAAACGCTGCGCGCGAGGTCAGGACGGCGTCCCGCCGGGCGCGCCGCGTGTCGCGGGCGTTCCATGAGCCTTCATCGGCGAAGGCCAGAGCCTTGACGCGGCAGTGGGTCGGCGCGCGCGGATCTTGCGGGACGTCGATGGCGCCAGTGCAGTCTCCGCGAACCGGACGGCTCGCGAGCTCCGAGCGAACAGCGAATACGATGCGAACAGGGCGATCGCGACGAGCCGTCGCGGATGATCCGCGCTTCCCGGAAGAGGGTGGAGGTTAACGATCCGATGCTCCCCGCGAAACACTAAAATCGATGCAATAATAGATAGTTATTAACCATATTGACACGACGGAGCATTGCCGCGAGCTATAGCGGCGCAGCCTAGCCGCATGTTTCGACCGTCCTCGCAGAAGCGTTGGCGTTGGACGATCCAGTCGAAGCAGCATGGTGCACAAGAACGCCGGCAGGACGTCAGAGCTGCAACCAGCAAGTCCATCAATCGCGCAAAAAGGATCGCCGATGATACGATTTTCAATGCTGGCCATTGCGGCCGCTTTCTCAGCGACAAGTGTTCAGGCAGCAACGATCGACTTCAATACACAAGCCCTCGATGGTTTCGGATCTCAAAAGTACAAGTTCAATGAAGACGGCTTTCAGGTGCAGATCGTCCCTACAAGCATCTTCGGGATGTATCTGCTGAACGATCCCTCGAAACACCTCGGAATGTGCAATCCAAGCTGTCCTTCAAATGGGACGACAGCCTATTACGGCATGAACGAAACCAGCGTATCGTTCTTCGGCGTGAACGGGGGGCTGTTTTCGTTGGTCTCGCTCGATGCGGCGCAGACGTTTACCGGGTCGGGCAATCCCCTGACCCTGACGGTGACCGGGGTGAAGGCTGGCGCCGTCATCACCGCCACGATCTTCGCCGACCCGCAGGCGGCTGAAACATTCTCTACCTTCGCCCTTAACGACTTCGTCAATCTCTCGTCCCTGACGATCACCGGCGGACCCGAGTTTGCGCAGTTCGCCCTCGACAATGTCGTTCTGTCCGCAGGGGCCGTGCCCGAGCCCGCGTCCTGGGCGCTGATGATCGCAGGCGTCGGTGCAACGGGTGGCGCCCTGCGCCGTCGTCGCCCGGTCAGGACGACCGTCAGCTTCGCCTGACCGACTCCGTCGTCCGGGATACACGAAGCCGCCGACCACGCATGATGGTCGGCGGCTTTCTTGCAATCCGGCCGTTGGCCTGCACGCCGTCAGTGGCCAGACTTCGACCGCATCTCGATCGTCTGGCCCTCCGCCTGCGCCGCAGCCTGAAGCAATCGATCGGAGGTGTCGGCTGCGGCATCCGGCGTAAACGAGGCTACCACCCCGCCCGGTCCGCTGACGAGTACCACGCCGTCGACGGCATCTACATCGGACGGCTCATCATATACGGGCTGGTTCATGGCGGTTCTCCGATCATTACAACGCGGCAGGGGAGACAACGCCACCGAAGCAAATGGGCTTTCGCTATGATGTCGATCAAGGGAAGTCGCGGGGACGCGTGATCATGGCGGGCGCAGTCACGCGTTCCGGTCAGGCAAGATCGCCCAGCTCGTCGGTGATCTTGTCTTCCGGCGTCGGCGGCGTTGCCGCCGCGATCAGCGCAAGAAGGTTGTCGACTGTGAAGCCGCTGTCCTCGTCGATCAGATCGCCGGGGCTGTAGGATCGCGCGAATGCCTGGGCATGTTCGAGCGCGGCGGCGAGGGGGTCGTTGTCCATAGGCGGATAACGATGCGGAGCCCGCGTTGGTCGCATCCGCGAAGCGTCGTCGACGCGACGATCGCACGCACCGGGTTGCACGGCGGCCGGGACCCACGCGTCGATGGCGCGTTATGGAGCCTCCAGTCAGGAGAGAATGATGAACGACGCCGACGCCGTGCAGACCCGTCAACGCGAAATCGCGACCGAGCACCTGCTGTTCAAGGTGATGGAGTATGTCGAGGCGCAACACCCCGGACTGCTCGATTTTCTCGAGAACAGCCTCGACCATCTGGGCGATCCTGCCAGTGACGCCACCAAGAACGACGCCGGCGTACGCACGATCGCGCAGAAGATGATCGATGGCGCACGAAAGCAAGGCACGGACTGATCCACGCATCCGATACCTGTTCGTTGCAGGTGAGATCGTTCCGGCGGGTGGCGAGGGCGGGGCTGCCATCCTCATAGCGCGACAGGCATCCGGTGGGGAGCAGCTCGCGTTACGCTGACAGCATCTCTGGATAGGATGGTGCCAACAAAACCGAGGTTTCAGGCACCACCGCCCCCCTTCACGTCACCGTAGGGAAGGGGGGCTCGTGGTGAGGAGCACCGGTTCTCTCCTCAGAAAGACCCCAGCGCTCGCCGGGGTGACGGTTGGCCCACGTAACCCGAGGCGTCAGGCTATGATGGCCGGCGTCAGCCGGTCATCAGCGCGTCCTTGATCGAACAGGCGGCCGGCCCAAGGATGACGACGAACAGTACGGGCAGGATGAACAGGATCAGCGGCACCGTCATGATCGCCGGCAGCCGTGCCGCCTTTTCCTCGGCGCGCATCATGCGTTCGTTGCGGAACTCCGCGGACAGGACGCGAAGCGCCGATGCCAGGGGCGTGCCGTATTTCTCGGTCTGGACCATCGTCGTGGTGACGCCCTTCACCGCGTCCAGATCGACGCGCATCGCGAGGTTCTCGAACGCCTGACGTCGATCGGTCAGGAAGCCGAGCTCGATTGCGGTGAGCGTGAATTCCTCGCCCAGTTCGGGATAGGCGCGGCCCAGTTCGCGCGCCACGCGGTGGAACGCTGCATCGACGGTCAGGCCAGCCTCTGCGCAGATCACCAGCAGGTCGAGCGCGTCGGGCAGCCCCTTGCGGATGAGGTCGGTGCGCTTCTTGATCTTGTTGGTCAGGAAGATGTCGGGTGCCTTGTACGACAGGATGAAGGTCACCGCGACCAGCCCGTATTTCTTCAACGGCGACCAGTCTGCGAAACCGTCGGTGCCGTATACCCAGAAGACCGCCATGCCGCCGAACACGATCGGCAGGACCATGCGGCCGAAGATGACCGCGACCGCCCATTCCTTGGACCGGATGCCCGCCTGCAACAGCTTGCGTTGCGCCGCCTTGACCTGGCTGTCCTGCAACACCTTCATCGACGACAGCATCGTCTTCATGCGGTCGGCGGTGTCGTTGCGCTGGACCAGCTTTGCGCGGCGCTTCGTCGAGGCGGTGATGCCCGCCTTCAACTGCTCGCGCCGATCGTTCAGCGCCTTGACGCGCTTCGCCATCGGATCCTTGACGCTGGTCGCGGCGTAGATCGCGACCATGACCGCGAAGGCGGCGACGCCGGACAGCAACGTCGCGACCCACAGGACGTCGATGCCGAGCAGCGTTGGGCCATGAGCTGGGGTCATCATCGCTGTCCTAAATCTCGAAATTGATCATCTTGGCCATGATGAAGGCGCCGATGCTCATCCAGATCATGCCGCCGAGCCCCGCCACGATCAGCCGCTGATCGACGAAGAAGTTCTGCATGTACGTATCGTTGATCGTCCAGATCAGGCCGAAGACGACGAACGGCAGCGACCCGATGATGTAGGCGGACGCCTTGGATTCGGACGACATCGCCCGGATCTTCAACTTCATCTGGCTGCGCTTGCGCAGCACCTCCGCCAGGTTCGCGAGCGTCTCCGCCAGATTGCCACCGGTTTCGCGCTGGATGGCGATCGTGATGACGAAGAACTGGAATTCGGGGGTGCCGAGGCGATCGGCGGTGTCCTGCATCGCCGCGTCCATCGTCCGCCCGATCTTCATCTTGTCGGCGATCGCACGGAATTCCTCGCCGACGGGGCCGTCGACCTCGGCGCCCACGACCCCCATCGTCTCGCTGATCGGCAGGCCGGAGCGGAGGCCGCGAACGAGCAGTTCGATCGCGTCGGGGAACTTGGACGTGAACTTGGCGATGCGGCGTTTGATGACTTTGCCGACCACCAAATGCGGGATGCCCGCACCCATCGCCAGCCCCAGCAACAGCGCGAGCAGCAGGGGTGCGCCCTTCAGCAGCAGCAGCAGCGCGACGACACCGGTGACGCCGGCGGTCGCCATGCCGTAATTGCCGACCGTCCAGTCCTTGCCCGTCATCGCCAGCCGTTTGGCCAGGGCGGCGCGGTTGGGGAGCAGGCGGCCGACCGCGACGTCCATCCTGGTGTCGCGCGAGTTCGTGATGCGGCGCAGTTTCGCGTCGACGGCGACGGCGGAGTCGCCGTGCCGTTCGCGCAGCGCACCGATGCGGCGCGCCTGCGCTCGTTGAGGCGAGGGGCCGGCAAACGCCAGCGCGATCATCCCCAGGATCAAGGCACCGCCGACCGTGACGATGATTAGTGGCATCATGTCCATGACGCGCCCTTCCGCCGTTGCCGGCTTACTTCGCCTTCGCCCCGCGCTTGGTCATCAGGCCCTTGAGCCCGCCGAGCAGCGACGATCCGCCGGCCGGCTTGTCGCCCTTGCCCTTCTTGCCCTTGCCCGCATCCTTGACGTCATCGGGCACGATCGCGGTGATCGCGCGGACCAGATCGCCGATCGGCGTGACGGTCTTCGAATTCTTGCCGGCTTCGGCGACCGGCTTGCCCAGCTTGGCAGCCTGTGCGGCGAGCTTCATGTCGAGGGGCACGAGATAATCGATCTTGCGCTCGATCGAGGTTTCGAAGTCCTTGCGCGTGATCTCCGGCTGGCCGGTCCCCGCGACGCGGTTGGCGAGCACGGTGACCGAGGTGTTCGGGGCGTTGGTCTTGAACCACGAGAGCAGCCGGATCGTGTCGCGCGCCGCCGCCAGCGTCAGATCGGTGACGATGACGATCACCTGCATGTCGCTGACGAGGTGCGGATGCTGGACCAGCATGCCGCGCGGCAGGTCGACCACAGTGCATTCGAACGCCGAGCGCATCTCCTCCTGCAACTGGAAGAAGGCCGCGCCGTCCGTCATCAGCGGCTGGTTGATCGGCGCTTCGGCGGACAGCACCGCCAGCTTCTCCGACGCCTTCACCATGGCGCGCTCGATGAACAGCCCGTCGATCCGGCTGGGATTGTCGATCGCATCCGTCAGGCCGCGGCCCGGTTCCAGATCAAGGCTGAGCGCGCCGGTGCCGAAATGCACGTCGAGGTCGAGCAGCGCCGTGGTGCGCCCCTCCTTTTCCGCGAGCAGCCACGCGATCGAGGTCGCGACCATCGACGCGCCGACGCCGCCGCGGGCACCGACGATGCCGACCGAATAATGCGGCCGGTCGACCACCGCGTCGACGGGCTTGGGTGCGTTGAGCATCGCCTGGGCGTGGCTGAACGCGTCGCGCATCATGTCCGGATGCAGCGGCTTCAGCAGGTAATCCTGGATCCCGCTGGCGATCAGGTCGCGGTACAGCCGCACGTCGTTGACCTGACCCGCGGCGATGACGACCGTACCGGGCTCGCACACCTCGGCGAGCGCGTTGATGTCGTTGAGCGGATCGCCCGATTCGGCGAGATCGACGAACAGGATCTGCGGGCTGGCGGAGACCGACAGCGACTGGATCGCGTTGCGCAGCCCGCCCTTGTGGATTTTCTCCACCGACCAGCCCAGTTCGCTGACGATCGGCCGCAGCGAGTCGGCGGTCGTGTCGTCGCAGACATAGGCGAAGAAGGGATCGCGCGTGCCCACGCCGGTGGGCTTCCAGGGAGCGTTCATCTTACTTTCCTTCCGACTTCACCGTGGTGCCGCCGCCGCCCGTGGGCGCTGCCTTGCGATAGCTGTTGATCGCGCGCGAACTGGTCGTGGGATCGGTGTCGCCGGTACCCGCGCCGCGGATCAGATCCTCCGGCCGGGCGACCATCGCGGCCAGATTACGGTTCATGGCGCAGCCGTAATTGGGCGAGGTGGCGGCTTCGAACGTGGTGTCCAGCCGATGCTCCCAGTCGGGGCAGCCCGGAACCGTCGCCTTCATGCGGCTGACGACGACGCGCACCGTGCCGGGAGCGATCGGCGCGGCGGTGACCGGCATCTGGTCCGAGATCAGCATCCCGCGCGCAGCGAGCGTGCCCGACACCTGGCCGCGGACCATCGCCGACGAGCGGCCCTGATCGTCCAGCCCGACATGATCGCCGTAGCCGACCCGCAGGCCGTCGAGCCAGCCCGTCAGACGCTGCGATTCGCCACTGGCGAGACGGTCGCCTGCCAGCTGAAGGTCCAGCAGATAGTCGGACCGCTGCACGACGGGCTGATGGATCGATTCCATCCCCCGGCGCTGGGCATCGCTGCCCATGCACGCGCCCAACAGGAGGGCCGGAGCGAGGACGAGGGCGGACAGAAGAACAGGCTGCTTCATCATGGTTCCTTCGGCGCGCATCAGCGGGAGAAGCCGGGCATTACGGAGCTGCCCTTCTTCGACGACGCGGGGAGGGCGCGTTCGCGGTCTTCGCGAACCGGCCCTTGCGGGACCGGGACGGCGGGAACCGTTGCGGTGGCGCCGATCGCGGGTGCGGCGTCTGTCTGGGGTGCCATCGTCGGCACCGGACGCCGGTCGATCGGGGTACCCGGCAGATAGGGTGCGCTGAGCTGTCCGCCGAGAATGCGGCCGGCATCGGTCGGCGCGCGGTAGCCGTCGGTCGGCAGCGCGATGTCCGATGAGGAGTTCACCGGCTTCACCAGATACGGCGTGATGATGATGACCAGTTCGGTCTCGTTGCGCTGGAAGGCGTTAGACCGGAACAGCGAACCGAGAATCGGCAGGTCGCCGAGGAACGGCGTCTTTTCGATCGAGTTGTTGTGGCTGTTCTGGAGCAGTCCGCCGATCATCACGCTCTGTCCGGAACCGAGTTCCACCGTCGTTTCCGCGCGACGGCTGGTCAGCCCGGGAACGCGCGTGCCGTTCATCGTGATCGCGTTGGAATAGTCGAGTTGCGACACCTCCGGACGGACACGCAGCGAGATGCGCCCGTCCGACAACACGATCGGCGTGTAGGACAGGCTGACGCCGTATTGCTTGTACTCGACCGATATCGTGCCCAGCGCCTGCGCGATCGGGATGGGGACCTCGCCACCGGCCAGGAACGTACCCGTCTCCCCCGACAGCGCAGTCAGGTTCGGATTGGCCAGGGTGGTCACCTGACCGATCGTCTCGCCCAGATCGATGGCCGACAGGATGTCGGTGCCGAACAGGCGGCCCGCGATGCCCAGCGTGCTGCGCTGGGTGCCGACCGAATAGGTCGACGTCTTCCCACCCGTGGCCGCGTCGTAGGTGATCGTGCCGGCATTGCCGGAGTTCGACCCGAACAGGAAGCCGCTGCCGGCACGGTCGCTGGTGTTGAGGCGGACACCGACGTTCTTGATGAAGCTGCGGCTGACTTCCGCGAAGCGCACTTGCAGGTTCACCTGTAGCGGCGTCGCGGTCTTCAGGCGCGACAGCACTTTCGTGGAATCCCCGACGAACGCCTGCACCAGTCGTTCGGCTTCGGCGGCATCGTCCGGCGCAGCGACGGTGCCGGTCAGCAGCACCATGCCGTTCATCGGCGTGGCGGTGATCTGCGCCTCCGGCATCGCCAGCGACAGCATCTGTCCGACCGAATTCAGGTTCGTGCCGACCCGGACGGTCGCGGCATAGACGACGGCGCCGCTCTTCGACGTGGCGGAGATCGTCGTCTCGCCGGTCTTCTTGCCGAAGATGTAGAGCTGCGTCGGGGAGCGGACCTGAACGTCGGCGATCCCGTCGTCGGCGATGAACAAGTCGGTCATCGGCTGGGCGAGGCGGACCAACTGGCCGCGACCGGTGTTCACCGACACGATCGCGGCGGGCACCGATACAGGAGCAGCCGGCCGAACCACTGCCGGGCGGGCGTTCGGCTTGCCGCGCGCGGGAGCCGGTGCGCCGAGGGCGGCGGGGCCGGCAACGGCGATGGCGGCAGGGCCGGCGAGGGCGATGGCGAGCGCCCCCGTCAGAGTCATCGTGGAAACGCGCATCTCACTTACCCCCGACGGGCACGGCCGTCACGTTGCTGCCACGGGCGATCCGAACGACCGGCCCCTGGGCGACTGCGGGCGCGGAGCCCGGGAAATTGCCGGCCGGCGTGGCAGGGTTGGCGGCGCTCATCGACGATGCGCCCGCGCCCTGATCCGACTTGCCGGGGACGCTGCGCCGCTGGAACCGCGACACGTCGGCGCCGGTGGCGAAGCTGGAGTTGCCGGACACCGGCTGGGTCGCCAGCTGCATCATCATCGCCTTCTCGGCCTTGGGATCGCCGTTGGGCACCGTGACGGCCCCCGATGCGATCGCCTCTTCGAGTTCGGTGGAATTGTCCGCCAGGCTGCGCAGCGACAGCGATAGCGTACCCAGCGTCTGCGCCACCGCGATCTGCTCGGCGATCTTGGGCGTCGCTTCGACGGTGACGTTGCTGAACGTGCTGACCTTGGTCTTGCCGTCCTCGCCCACGACATTGTCGGTGCGCTGGTCGGTCGCCAGCACGCGCATGTTGCGGATGATCGTCTCCGACACCTTCAGCGGCGGGCCGTCGCCACCACCGGCGACGGTCTGCGTCAGCACGAGGTCGATGCGGTCGCCCGGGAAGACGAAGCCGGCGACGGCGGCCTGCGCCGAAACCGGCACGGTGACGGCGCGCATGCCGGGTCCGAGCGCGGCGGCGAGGAAGCCCCGGTCGCCCGGCTTCACGAGAGCGCCCTGCGTGACCGGCTGACCGGCGGTGATCGCGTTGCGGACGACGGTGCCCTGCAACGCCTTCAGGTCGCTTTGCGAGCGCAGGTAATAGGCGCCGTCGACCAGTTCCTTGGGCCAGGGCTGATACTTCAGCGCGGTCGCGTCGAGGATCGTGCCGACCGGCAGCGAGCGGGTGGCGACCAGCACCTCCGGTCCGTCGATCACGACGGCGGGCGCGGCCATCGCGACCGGCGCGGCGCTGCCCTGCATCATCGATCGGGCGAGGAATGCGGTCAGACCGGCGACGAACAGCGCGCCGACCAGCAGGATGAGTTTACGACTGTCCATGTTGCGTATCCCGCGCCTTTCGCGACTTAATCCGGTTCTTCAGGCGTTAAGCATCAGGCAAAATGGTTAAGGATGGGTTCCCTGAACGCCAGTATGCCTGCGGCGGCGATCGCGACGCCGTACGGCACCTCGATCGGCCGGTCGGAGCATGCGAATCGCCGATCAATCAGCATCGCCACGGTCACGCCGCCGCCGACCAGCGACATCACGACCAACATCCCCACCAGCTCGGGGAGAGGCAGCCACAGCGTCAGCGCCGAAATCAATTTCACGTCGCCGCCGCCCATCATGCCGAAGTGGAAGGCGGCCGCGAAGATCGCGAACAGTATCGCGGCGGCGGCGATCTGGACCGCCGCTCCCGGCCAGAAGGTCGCGGCGTTGGCCCACCACCAGAGTGGGGCGAGCGCGCACAACGCGACGCTTTTCCAGTCCGCGATCTCGCGCGTGCGAGCATCCTCGATCCCCGCCGACAACAGCAGGCCGCCGGCGACGAACGCCAGCCCGATCCGGACGAAATCCCATAGCATCACAGCATCCGTCCTAGACGGCAGGGCTTAGGAAACCGTAACCGGGGCCGGTGATCGTTAACCCGCCCCCGACCACCGCAACGTTGCAGGACTGGCCCACCGACTCGGTGCGAGGCGAGTGGCATGCGGCCGATGGCTGGGCGCACCGACGCTACGATCGCGACGGGCACGGACGCGGGCGGCTGCTGTTGCAGGCGGGGCGCGCCGACATGATCGAGAAATATCTGGAGACGCTGGAGCATTTCCACGATCGCGGCTGGGCGACGACGGCGTTCGACTGGCGCGGACAGGGTGGTTCGGGTCGGCTGGGCGAGGGCGATATCGGCCACCTCGACGATTTCGCGACATTGGTGGCCGACCTCGCCGCGTTCTGGCGCGACTGGACGGCGGAGGGTGAGGGGCCGCACGTGCTGGTGTGCCATTCGATGGGCGGGTTCGTGGCGCTGCAAGCGCTGGTGGAGGCCGCGATCGCGCCGGACGCGGTAGTGCTCGTCGCGCCGATGCTGGGGCTGCGCAACCCGCTGGGGGCGTGGATCGGCGGCGGAGTCGCGCGGCTGCTGGCGTCGCGGGGCGATGTGCGGCGGGCGGCGTGGCGGCACGGAACGACGCCGCGGGCGATCCGCGATCGTCAGCGTCGCCTGACGCACGACCTCACGCGGTTTCGGGACGAGCAGGCGTGGTTCGACCGTGATCCGGCGTTGCGACTCGGGCCGCCGAGCTGGGGCTGGATCGTGCAGGCGTTCGCCGCCACCGCCGCCCTGCGCAACGATCCGCGGTTGGGTGGGGTGACGACGCCGGTGCAGATGCTGGTCGCCGAAGCGGATCAACTGGTCGATGCACGGGCCGCGTTGCGCGTCGCGGCGACGCTGCCGAACGTCGAGGTGTTGCGGTTCGGAACCGAGTCGGCGCACGAGATCCTGCGCGAGGCCGACCCCGTGCGACTGCGTGCGCTGGCCGCGATCGACGGCTTCCTCGATGCGGAGGCGCCGCGCCGATGACGTACGACATCGCGATCGTCGGCGCGGGGATCGCCGGCGCGAGTCTGGCCGCGGAACTGGCCCCTCACGCCCGCGTGCTGCTGCTGGAGGCGGAGGACATGCCCGGTCGCCACGCCACCGGGCGATCGGCCGCGTTCTGGTCGGAAACCTATGGCGGGCCGCTGATCCAGCCGCTGACCACCGCCTCCGCCGAGGGGCTCGCGCCCTTCCTGCAACCGCTCGGATCGCTTCATATCGGGCGGGTCGAGAACGAGGGCGCGGTGGATGCGTTCCTGGAGGAGTTTGCGGACAGCGATGTCGAACTGCACCGCGTCGACCCGGCGAGCCTGATCCCCGGCCTGCGCGCCGACTGGACGCTGGGCGTGATGGAACCGAGCTGTGCGTATATCGACGTAGCCGGGGTCCATGCCGACTGTCTGTCGCGGGCGCGGCGCGGGGGCGCGACGCTGGTGGTCGATGCCGGGCTGGATGTTGCGACGCGGGCCGATGGCCGCTGGACGATCGACACCCGAGCCGGGACGTTCGCCGCGACCATGCTGGTCAACGCCGCGGGTGCGTGGGCGGATGTCGTCGCGGAGCGGTCCGGGGCGCGCCCGCTTGGTATCCGGGCCTATCGCCGGACCGTCGCGCAGCTGCGAACCTCGCCACCACCTCCGGCGGGCCTGCCGCATATCGCGGACATCGCCGGGCGCTTCTACTTCAAGCCGGAGGCGGGCGGGCGGCTGTGGCTGTCGCCGCACGACGAGACGCCGACCGACCCCTGCGACGCCGCGCCGGAAGAGTATGACGTGGCGCTGGCGATCGACCGGTTCCAGGGTGCGGTCGACTGGCACGTCGACGCGGTCGAGCGGCGCTGGGCGGGGCTGCGCAGCTTCGCGCCCGACCGGCTGCCGGTCTATGGCTTTGCCGAACCGGGCTTTTTCTGGTGTGCGGGACAGGGCGGCTTCGGTATCCAGACCGCGCCCGCGGCGGCGGCACTGGCGGCGGCGTTGCTGCTGGGGCATGATCCCGCGGTGCCGGGCGTCGATCCGGCGCGCTATGCCCCCGCCCGCTTCGCCGCGGGCTGACGTCAGGAGACGATGCCGTGGCCCACAAGTTCACGATCGAGCAGAACAAGGCCGGCGAGTATATCGCGCGCTTCAAGCACAACAGCGAAGTCATCTTCTGGACGGAGGGCTATTCGAGCAAGGCCGCCGCGCGCAATGCGATCGCCTCCATCCTGAAGAACGGCCCCGAGGCGCCGGTGGAAGAAATCTGACGAAGCCCGAACGGCCCGGTCGCGGGAGCCGGAGACAGTAGGCACCGCCATGCGTAGAGCGGCGGCGCGCGTGACGCGTGTATGCGGGGGAATGAACGGGAATGCGGACCGGCGACGAGTTCTGGCGGGTCGAGCACGCCGACAAGATGGCGGTCATCATCGACGCCGATGAATATTTCCGGGTTGCGCGGCGTGCGATGCTCTCTGCGAAGCGGCGGATCCTGCTGATCGGCTGGGACTTCGATGCGCGCATCGTGCTCGACAACACCGTCTCGCAACCGCGCCCGCTGGGCCGGTTCGTCCACGATCTGGTCGAGGCGAACCCCGCGCTGGAGGTGTTCGTGCTGCGCTGGGATACCGGTGCGATCAAATCCCTGTTCCGGGGATCGACGTTCTTCACGGTGCTGCGTTGGATGCGGCACCCGCGCATCCATACCAAGCTGGACGGGCACCACCCGACTGCGGCGTCGCATCACCAGAAGATCGTCATCATCGACGACTGCCTCGCCTTTTGCGGGGGCATCGACATGACCGCGGAACGTTGGGACACGCGCGAGCATCTCGACGACCAGCCGCTGCGGCATCGCCCCGGCGGCCAGCCTTACAAGCCTTGGCACGACGCGATCAGTGCGGTGCAGGGGCCGATCGCGGGAGCACTTGGCGTGCTGTTCCGCGAGCGGTGGCGGGCGGCGGGCGGCGACATGGCGCTGTTGCCCGAGCCCGAGCCGTCCGGGCCATGCTGGCCGGACGGGCTGCCGATCGATTTCGAGAACATCGAGGTCGGCATCGCGCGCACCTTCCCCGAGATGGACGACCAGCAGCCGGTGTACGAAAGCGAGGCGCTGTTCCTGTCGCAGATCGCGGCCGCCCGCCACACGCTGTATATCGAGAGCCAGTATTTCGCGTCGCGCAAGATCGCCGAGGCGATCGCACGGCGGCTGGACGAAGCGGAGCCGCCGGAAATCGTCATCATCAACCCGGTGACGGCGCAGGGCTGGCTGGAGCCGCTGGCGATGGATACGGCGCGGGCGCGGCTGATGGAGGCGCTGCGGCGGCGCGACCGGCATGGACGGCTGCGCATGTATCACCCCCACACCGCGGGCGGCACGCCGATCTATTGCCACGCGAAGATCCTGATCGCCGACGGAGAAGTGCTGCGGCTGGGGTCGTCGAACATCAACAACCGCTCGTTGCGGCTGGACACGGAGTGCGACCTGTCGATCGCGCCGACCGACGAGGGGCAGCATGCGTGCATCGTCGCGATCCGGGACGGACTGCTGGCCGAGCATCTCGGCCTGCCGGTCGACCAGGTCGCGGCGGCCGTCGCGGAGCACGGATCGCTGATCGCGACGATCGAGGCTTTGCGGGTGCGGGAAGGGCAGGGGCGCAAGACGCTGGTCCCGTACGAGGTGCCCGACCTGACCGCCGTCGAGACGTGGCTGGCCGATAACGAGGTGCTCGATCCGGAAGGACCTGACGAGATGTTCGAGGTGTTTTCGAAGCGGGGGCTGTTCCGACGCTGGCGGGAACGGCGATCGGCCAGGCGGCTGTCGCGGGCGTGACCCTGTGGTTCGGTGGCAGTCGTGATTCGCGACTTAGGGACGGTCTCGCCGGATATCCCGCGTGGTCGCCGCCCCATCGTGGAACGGTGCTGAAGCTTGGCGACGGGGATGCGCCGCTGCTGACCCCGTCCGAGGCGCGGGATAACCTGCAGGCGTATCGCGACGCCGTGCCGGTGCGAATCGACATCCTGCGTCTGGTGCTGCGTGATCTGGGGCTGGTGCTGGATGAGGCTTATACCGACGCGGCAGGCTTCGTTGGGCGGCTGCATCCCGTGATGCTGGCGGAACTGCCCGCGCTCTATCGACCGGAACTGGCGCGTCGGGAGGCATGGGAGATGTCGGACCGCGCGGGTGATGCGATCGTGTTGTCCTTTATGGGCGATCTGGCGATGCTGACCGGCGATGTGCTGATCCGCGCCGCGCCGGGCGCGTTCTGGGGTATGGACCTCGACCCCCGCGACCGAACGAAGTTCGCACGCGCGCGACCGTGCCTGCTGGGGCTGGTCGACCGGCATTTCCCGGATGCCGAGCCGGACGTGTTCCATCTGGAGGCGGAGTGGTTCGGCTACTACGCCAATATGGATGATCCGGCGCGGCTTGCTCCGGCCGAGCCTTTGCCGGGGCGCTGGACCGACGTCATCGGCGGGATACTCCCGGAGCGGCTGGAGCGGTACCGGGCGGCGCCGGACATCGCGCAGCGGCGCGCGCGGGGATGGATGCGCGAGGCTGCGTAGAGGCGCATGCCTGCCCTTACCGGGGCGTCACCTTGCGATTGCGGCGTACGAGGCGCATATAGGAGTCGCTATAGTCGCATATCGACGGTCTTCGGCGCTTTGCGGCACCCTCTTCCTTCTTTCCCTGCTGCCCTGGCGCCGGCGTTCCCACACGGGGAGCGACGGACACGAAAGAAGGAATGCCTTTCATGACTACCGGAACCGTCAAGTTCTTCAACGCCGACAAGGGGTATGGCTTCATCACCCCCGATGAGGGCGGCAAGGACGCGTTCGTGCACATCAGTGCCGTGGAGCGCGCCGGCATGGTGACGCTGCGCGACAACCAGCGCGTCCACTTCGAAATGGAAGAGGATCGCCGCGGCAAGATGGCGGCAGTGAACCTGCAGCCGGCGGACTGAGTCCGCTCGGGCGACGGCGCGCTACGGCGTTTCGTCGTCCGATCTTCCCAGACGATCCTGCCCGATGGCGGAAGGAATATCATGTCCGACGATGCAGCCTTCTATCGCAACCGCGCGACCGTAGAGCGCTCCAACTCGGAGGCCGCGACGCTCCAGAACGTCAAGGACCGCTGCGACCGTGCGGCGAGCACGTGGGAACAGATGGCGGTCCGCGCCGAGCGTACGCAGATCATGCGCGCCCAGCGTGAGGGTTCCAAGACCTCCGCGGAGCCGGTGTCCGAAATGGCCGAGGAATCGGCAGAGGCCTGACGCAATCAGCGGGGGCGTAACGCCAGCGCCGTCGCGTGGAGATCGCGGGCGGTGTCGCTGTAGAGGCGGCAGATCGCCGTCATCTCCGCCGACGACAGCGGTAGGATCGCCTTCGGCATCCGGCCCGCGCCTGTGGCATCGCGGCCCCCGGCATGTTTCAAGAATTCGCGCGAGCGGCCGATCGCCGAGAGTCGTGCGTGGCCGGTACGGCGATGCACCGCAGCGCCGGTGACACGGTGCAGCGCCGACAGTTTATTGGCGGTGTTCCGCTGCTTGGGCCTAACCGGCGCGCCGATCCAGTCGGCGACCTCATCCACCAGCACGTTCAGGAAGCGATCGAGCTCGCCGAGCGCGTTGCCGATGAAGGGCGCGTGGACGCCTGCGTCGCACCGTGGCGCGACGTGACGGTCGAGATAGGCAGCGCCGCGCATCAATGTCTCATGCGCCCGGTCCAGCGATGCCGCGCGCCGGACGCCGTCATTCGGGAGGGTGAGGGGCGATGCGATCATCGCGCCGCCTAACATGGCTCAAACCACAACAGCCTATGAAATC
The DNA here is from genome assembly GCF_016892685.1 of Sphingomonas longa. Lineage (NCBI taxonomy): Bacteria > Pseudomonadati > Pseudomonadota > Alphaproteobacteria > Sphingomonadales > Sphingomonadaceae > Sphingomonas > Sphingomonas longa. The sequence continues at coordinate 274,282 of NZ_JAFEMC010000004.1, read as the reverse complement.
GATGGATCGGGCGAGATGGCCACTTGGTCGCCGTCGATGGTGAGACGGAACCAGGGTGCGGCCGTGCCGCCGAAATGGGCGCGGCGAGTCTCCGGCGTGTCGGGCGATCGGCCCTCCAGACCCGGGAAATCGACGAAGCTGATGACGTCGCCTTCGCCCGTCACCCACCAGCAATAGGCCTGAAAGGGCTCCTCAGCCGGGTTCGCCGCGACGAGTCCGGTGCCGTTGACCGGTCGCCAGGGCCCCGCGATCCGATCTGCGACCATCGCGTAGAGGCCGGTCACGCCTTCGGTGGCGGCGGGGGAGAAGCGTTTCGCCTGTGTCGACCAGAACAAATAGTAGCGGCCGTCGGCCACGACGATGTGCGGGCGTTCCATCTCGCTGTTGGTACCGACCGCCTCGATCAGAGGTGGCGTGAGCACCCAGCGATCGCCCTCCCGCCGGGCTGCGCCGATCACACCGTCGAATATGGCGTCCAACCATCCGGCGGAGCCGACGAAGAGCATATACTCCGCACCGTCCGCGGGATCGCGGAAGTAGCCGGGGTCGCGGAATCCCTTGATCCGGTCGTTCACAGGCTCCGTCTGGTCGGCAGGGGCGTAGGTGGCGCGATCGTTGGCGACGGATTCGACGGGTGTAGACCAGCCTTCGGTTCGCGCCGCCGCGGCGACGAACCGGCCGGTGCTTTCGAACAGGCGCTGCTCGAAGCTGCGAGATACGCCACGGCGGCCAGCGGCGGTGAAGTATATCGTCAGCGTCTCGCCGTCGCCGCCGAGCACCGCCGAGCCGGACCATTCGCGACTGCCGGGCGTGAACCCCTCTGCGAAGGTGTCGCCATGGTCGCGCCATCCGTCCGCGCCATAACTGGTCAGGCGGATGCGCGCGGCGTCGTGGCGCAGGTCGGGATCGGGAAAGCGCGGGGTGGCGAGGAAGAACCAGAAACTGCGCCCCTCAGCGAACACGGTGCGTCCGTCGGGGTCGGCGATCGGCCACATATCCCAGACATCGTGACCGGCGACGACCGGCGCGAGGTCGGCGGCGCGGATCACGGGCAGGGCGGCGCCGCGCTGATCGCGGATGCCGGCGACATCGGCGGTGGACCAGTGGGTGGGAATCCAGAGGGGGTCGGGCATGGGGGTCCTGTGCGGGCCTTTCGTCACGCGGCGGTGACGTGGAAGACGGCGACGCTTTCCGCCTTCATCGCGGGCAACGGCAGTCCCCACCGGCGCCATGCCGACGGTTCGCCGTCGCGCGGCTCCAGCACGATGCTGGACGACGGGCCGTGCAGGGCGATCACGCCTGCGTCGCTCCCACCGGCAGGCCCCCGGTGTTGCGCTCGCGAACCGACCAGACGGCGACCGCGGCCGCCATCATCAACAGCCCGCACAGCGTCAGCACGTGACGCGGATCGCCGTTCATCATCGGCTGGTAGTAGAAGGGCAACGTCGCCGCGAGCAGCAGCATCGGGATGACGATCATCATGTTGAAGATGCCCATGTACACCCCCGTGCGGTGCGGCGGGATCGACCCTGCGAGGATGACGTACGGATTGCCCATGATGCTCGCCCAGCCGATGCCGACGCCGATCGCGGGGAGGAACAGCATCCACTTCTCGGTGATATGCGGCAGCCACAGCATACCCGCGCCGGCGAGCACGAGGCAGGCGGCATGCAGTCCGGCCGCGCCGAAACGCTTCGCCAGCGGCACCATCGCGAACGCGGCGACGAAGGCCACCGCGTTGTAGAACGCCGCCATTTCTCCATTGGTCAGCACCGCGGAATGGAAGCCGGTCGAGGTGGGCGCATCGGTGCCGTAGACGGACCGTCCGATCGCGTAGATCACATAGGCCCAATAGGCTGCCATCGCGTACCACTGGAACAGGCTCATCACCGCAAGCTTGCGCATCGCCATGGGCATGTCGCGGATCGCGCTGACGATTTCCGTGAGGGTCGCGACGACGCCTTTCGGCTCGGCGGCGATGCGGGCGCGCTCGGCCAGCGATAGCGGCAGTTCCGGTACCCGGCGGATCGACCACAGGATCGTCGTGAAGCTCAGCACCGCGCCGACCATGAACGCGATGCGTGCAGTATACGGGATGTTGTGCGCGTCCACCCAGTCCTGGTTCATGCCCGCCCAGACGAGCAGCGACGGAATGAGGAAGGCGAGCATCTGCGCAAGGCCGGTGAACGCCGACTGCGTCAGGAACCCGACCTGATGCTGGTTCGCGTTCAGGCGATCCGACACATAGGCGCGGTACGGCTCCATGGTGATGTTGTTGCCGGCATCGAGGATCCACAGCATCGACACCGCCATGAGCAGCGACGAGGACAGCGGCATGAAGAATAGCCCGATCGCGCACAGCACCGCGCCGCACAGGAAATACGGCGTTCGCCGACCCCAGCGCGAGTCGGTCCGGTCGCTCATCGCGCCGATCAGCGGCTGCACCAGCAGGCCGGTGATCGGCCCCGCGAGGTTGAGGATCGGCAGCGCCGCCTCCGACGCGCCGAGATAGCTGTAGATCGGCGCCATGTTGCCCAGTTGCAGGCCGAAACTGAACTGAAGCCCCAGAAATCCGAGGTTCATTTCCAGTATGCGCGGCAGCGACAGATGCGGCTTGGAGTCAGGAAAGCGCATGGGCGAAGGGATCCCCTCGGGCCGACAGACTCGTCTGCCGCGGGTTGTCCGGGAATTCTAGCGGCTGGAGCAAGGAGTGCAACAATCGATTGTGGAGCTGCTCGGGAGGTGCGCTAGGTCAGCCGGCCATGTCCCTGATCGTGGCGATGACGCGGTCCTGCCGATAGGGTTTGCTGAAGAACACGGCATCCTCGGGCAAGCGGATGCCGATCGGCCACGGCTTGCCGGACGTGATGACGATCGCGATCTTTGGCCATTGCCGACGGATGCTCGTCGCCAGCGCGATGCCGTCCGCGCCACCGGGCATGTCGACATCGGTGAAGACGACGCGAATGCCGGCACAGGTTTCCATCATCGTCAGCGCCTCGGCGGTGTTGCGGGCGTCCAGCACCTCGAACCCCGCCTCCTCGATCATGTCCATCGCGAACAGGCGCAACAACGGCTCGTCCTCGACCACCAGGACGATGGGTCTGGCTTCCACACCCGTCACGCGGGTCACGCCTGCGCCAAATGTCGAATCGACGCTTGCAGGTCTGCCTGGAATCCGGTCGGTTCGTAGCGGAGATCGACACCGCCCGCTCCGACCAGGCCCATCCGTACGAGCTTCGATCCGAAGCCGCGACGTGTTGGCGGTACGACAAGGGGGCCGCCGCTTTCGCGCCAGTGCATGACGAGATCGGCGTCGTCTCCGGTACCCTCGATGCTCCATCCGACGTCGACACGCCCGTTCTCGCGACACAATGCGCCATATTTGCAGGCGTTGGTCATCAATTCGTGCAGGACGAGGGAAAAGGACAAAGCGGCGCGCGCGCCGAGCGCCACGGGCGGACCGGCCATGTGGACACGGTCGCCGAAGCCGACGGTGTCGATCACCGCGTCCGCAACCGTGCGCAGATCGGCATTGATCCAGCTTTTCTGCAGCAGCACGTCGTGTGCTGCGCTGAGTGCCATCAGCCGCTGTTCGAAGGTCTCGACCGGGCGGCGATCGGGGACGTCGCGCAGGGTTTGGCTGGCGATGGCCTGCACCATCGACAGCATGTTTTTTAGCCGGTGCGAGATTTCGCCGTTCAGCATCTCCTGCTGCTGTTCGCCGCGGAAGCGCGCCACGCCCGCCTCCAGCCGGTCGGCGACGCTGCGCAGGAAGGTGAGCTCCTCCGGCATCCAGATGCGGCGATGGGCGGAGTTGACGATCAGCGCGGCAACCGTTCGATCATGCTGGCGCACCGGCATGTTGACCAGCGCCTCGACCCCGACCGCCTGCATCGCCGCGGGGTCCGCCGCGGTGCGTTCGTCGGTCAGCACGTCCTCGATCACCAGCGGTTCGCCGCGAGCGAGATGATCGCGGATTGCGCCGTAATCCTCGAACCGATGACGTCCGGCGATGCTCGCGGTACCGGGTGCGGTCCAATCGCTTTCGATGTCGATCGAGCGAACATCGTCGTCGACGAACCCGAAGCCGGCCCGCTCCACGTTCAACACGCGGCCGACGATCTTGGCGGCGGCATGGGTCATCTGGCTGGCGTCGGGACTGTTGCGGATGTGCTCACCGATCTCCACGAGCGCGGTCTGCAATTCCGCCATGCGCTCGCTGGCGCGCGCGATCCGGCGAAGTTCGAGATGGTCGCTGGCCTGTCGGGCTAGGGCGAGCAGCAGTGTCTTCTGCGTATCGCTCAGACCAGCCGGGCGCGCCGTCGTATCGATCACGCACAGCCGTCCGACCACCTCGCCGGACCGCAGCGTCAGCGGGGCACCGGCATAATAGCGGAAGGTGCGTTCGCCCGTGACCAGCGGATTGGCGTGGGTGCGGCCGTCCTGCGACAGGTCGGTAACCTCCAGCAGGTGCGCGTCATCGATGTCGATGCGGCACACCGATTGGTCGATCGGCGTTTCGCCGACGTCGAGGCCATGACGGGCCTTGAACCACTGGCGATCGGTATCGAGCAGGCTGATGAGCGCGATCGGGGCGTCGCAGGTCTGCGAGGCGATGAAGACGATGTCTTCGAACGCCTGCTCCTCAGGGGTGTCGAGCACCCGCAAGCTGGCCAGCGCGCGTGCCCGCGAGGCGTCCTGTTCCGTGCTCACCCGAATCTCGCTATCCGTACCGCCCCCCGGCGGACCTGATGCAGGTAAGCTACTGAAGTCGGTACGCTGTCAAGCCGCGGTCGGTCTCGACGCCCACGTTGCGCGTGCGGTGCGGCGTATGTCGCTGAGTTATGGTCGGGAAGAGAGGATTCGAACCTCCGGCCCCTGCCTCCCGAAGACAGTGCTCTACCAGGCTGAGCTACTCCCCGACGGAGTCCCGGGTCATCGGCCTTTTCGGGGGCCTGCCGGTGCTTGGAGGCGCGCCTATAGCCAGCACTTTGCGGGCTGGCAAGCGGTCGCGCACCGAATCGGTGCGCGACCGCTGAACGTCACCTGTGCGGATCGTCAGTTGCTGGGGGCGAGCTTGGTGTTCAGGACCCAGCCGACATTGTCGTTCTCGTCCGCGACCTCCCACCACAGGCCGGCCTTCTGGCCGGTCGGGTAGACGATCGAGCCGACCGGCAGCGTGCGGATGACCCTGGCCGAGGCGACGCCGGACGCGCGCATCGCGACGGGGCCCTGAGCGGTGAAGGTCTTGGTCGGTGCGGCCTGTGCGGTGCCCGCGTCGCCGGGGGTGACGAGACCGAGCGTGTTGACCATCTTCGTATAGGCCTGGATGAACGACAGCGTCACGATCCGGCCGATATCGGTGTTGTCGTAGCCGCCGCCGACCGCGCCGCCGATCGCGAGGAAGCCGCCCGCGCCGAACGCCAGGTTGTTCTTCGCGGCATAGCCGTCCTCGACCGCGATCGTCTCCGTCGTGCGGACGTTGGTCAGCGACAATTGGGTGTTCGCCTCCATCTTCTTGCTCTTCAGCCCGCCGAGCAGACCGCCGATGCGGCCACCGACCAGCCCGCCGATACCGCCGGCGACACCGCTGCCGCTGACGTTGCTGTTCGCGCCCGCGATCTCCGCGACGAGGACATAGTCCGCCGCCTTGATCTGACCCTGACCGACGTTCGCGCCGCGTTGCAGGCCGAGGCCGCCGCCGATCGCACGTTCGCGGCTGGCGGCGTTCAGGCCGGTGCCGCGATCGACGATGTTGAAGCAGCCCGAGCGCTGGACGAGCACCCGTAGCAGCTTCTGCGGAGGTGCGAGGCTGTTCTGCGTCCAGGCGGAGGGATCGTCGCCGTCCGCGATCGACACGGTGCCCAGCTTGCGGGTGCAGCGCGGCACGTCGTTGACGGCCTGCACCTGCATCTGCTGTCCCTTGGATGCGCGGGCCTGTGCACCGGCCTGTGCGCTAGACAGTGTAACGGCCGCGACCAAGCCAGCCGTTACTGCGAACGTCTTCATTGATTGTCCCCCTTTGTTACTTGCCCCGTAACGACTCCGGCCTTTAGCGAAGGTGAAGGCCGGGCGGAACCCGCGTTTGCCTTGGGGCGAGCGGATGCTATGGCCGGCGAAACCCGCACATCGTCAGGACATCCGTGGCAACCCCGCTCGACCGCATCCGTAATTTCAGCATCATCGCGCATATCGACCACGGCAAGTCGACGCTGGCGGACCGTCTGATCCAGCAGACCGGTGGCCTGACCGAGCGCGAAATGTCCGAGCAGGTGCTCGACAATATGGACATCGAGAAGGAGCGCGGGATCACGATCAAGGCGCAGACGGTGCGCCTGGCCTATACCGCGTCGGACGGCGAGACGTACGTCCTGAACCTGATGGACACGCCGGGCCATGTCGACTTCGCCTATGAGGTTTCGCGGTCGCTGGCGGCGTGCGAGGGTGCGCTGCTGGTCGTCGACGCGGCGCAGGGCGTCGAGGCGCAGACGTTGGCCAACGTCTATCAGTCGATCGAGCACGACCACGAGATCGTGCCTGTCATCAACAAGATCGACCTGCCCGCCGCCGAGCCCGAGATGGTTCGCAAGGAGATCGAGGACGTGATCGGCATCGACGCGTCGGAGGCGGTGCTGGCGTCGGCCAAATCGGGAATCGGCATCGCCGAAATCCTGGAGGCGATCGTCAAGCGTATCCCGCCGCCCAAGGGCGATGCCGACGCGCCGCTGAAGGCGATGCTGGTCGACAGCTGGTACGATCCGTATCTGGGCGTCGTCATCCTCGTCCGCGTGATCGACGGTGTCCTGAAAAAGGGCCAGCAGATCAAGTTCATGCAGGCCGGGACGATGCACCTCGTCGACCGCGTCGGGTGTTTCCGGCCGAAGATCGAGCAGCTGGCCGATCTGGGGCCGGGCGAGATCGGCTTCATCACCGCGCAGATCAAGGACGTGGCGCAGGCCCGTGTCGGCGATACGCTGACCGATGCGAAGCGCCCCGCCGCGGAGGCGCTGGAGGGCTTCAAGGAAGTCCAGCCGGTGGTGTTCTGCGGCCTGTTTCCGGTCGATGCCAACGACTTCGAGAAACTGCGCGAGAGCATCAGCAAGCTGCGGCTGAACGATGCCAGCTTCTCGTTCGAGATGGAGACGAGCGCCGCGCTGGGCTTCGGTTTCCGCTGCGGGTTCCTGGGGCTGCTGCATCTGGAGATCATCCAGGAGCGGCTGACGCGGGAGTACGACCTCGACCTCATCACCACTGCGCCGTCGGTGGTGTACCAGATCGAGTTCACGCATCCCGATCCGGCCGGGATCACGCAGATCGACCTGCATAATCCCGCCGACATGCCGGACGTGAACAAGATCAAGACGATCAGCGAGCCGTGGATCGAGGCAACGATCTACGTCCCCGACGAGTATCTCGGCTCGATCCTGAAGCTGTGTCAGGACCGGCGCGGTATCCAGAAGAACCTGACCTATGTCGGCGGCCGAGCGCAGGCGACCTACGAACTGCCGCTGAACGAAGTGGTGTTCGACTTCTACGACCGGCTGAAATCGCTGTCGAAGGGCTATGCCAGCTTCGACTATCACCAGATCGGCTACCGCGAGGGCGACCTTGTCAAGATGTCGATCCTCGTCAACGAGGAGCCGGTCGACGCGCTGAGCATGATCGTCCATCGCGGCACCGCCGAGGTGCGGGGTCGCGGCATGGTCGAGCGGCTGAAGGAACTGATCCCGCGCCATCTGTTCAAGATCCCGATCCAGGCGGCGATCGGCGGCAAGGTGATCGCGCGCGAGACGATCAGCGCGATGCGCAAGGACGTGACCGCGAAATGCTATGGCGGCGATGCCAGCCGCAAGAAGAAGCTGCTGGAGAAGCAGAAGAAGGGCAAGGCGAAGATGCGCGAGTACGGCTCGGTCAGCATCCCGCAGGAGGCGTTCATCGCGGCGCTGCGCATGGGGGACGAGGGCTGACACCGAGCGTCTGATATCGAACGATTTCGTCCGGAAGGTTAGGCTAAGGTTAGTCCTACGCGGCGTTTTCGCGCAGTCGTTTTCGCGGGCGTGGTGAGGTGGTCTGGAATGGGGCACGGCGCTGGATTGCCGTGTCGCCTCCCTCCTCGCGGTCACGCGGCGGTAGTCGGGTCGGTTACCGGAAGCCGGTTGTCAAAGAGCGGGCGTATTGTGGGCGCGAGCTCGAAATATACGAGTCGGCGCTTGTAGGACAGGGATTCGGCTTTGGTGGATACGTTGGCTGGTCGAGCCACCAGCGATCGGTCCGGCGGAGAGGCCCCACCCCCAACCCCTCCCCTGAAGGGGAGGGGAGAATCGATCGAGCCTCCCCGATCCTGAGAAGGCTCTTCGCAAAAACATCTTCTACGACCCCGGCCTTGGCCGGGGTGGTGGCTTGGTGACAGGCAGCGAAGCTATTCGCTACGATCCCCGAAGGGGAGGGGCGTCTGGGCTTCAGCGCGCGGCCATCACCGGCACTTCGAACGTGCCGACCGGGAGTCCGGCGTCGTCGGCGAGGTTGATGGCGGGGGCGTCGGCCCAGACGTAGCGGATGCGGGTGACGGGCTGGCCGTCGCCGGGCAGCGTCACCTGCGCGCCGTCGACACGGCCGGCGGCGTAGCGGCACGAGGCGGGCGCGGTGCCGCAGAGTTCGAAGCCGATCGCCTGTCCCGCACCGAGCGCGTGCAGCGTGCCGGTGACGCCGGTGAAGCGCAGCGTGACGCCGGCGCCCGCACCCGCCTGCGCGTCGGCGATCGAGGGACCGGACGGGGCGATGCGCTCGCCATAGACGGCCGCGCGCATGACGCGGGCGAGCCGCTGGCCGACCGCGTGCTTTTCGCCGGGGTGGATGTCGAGCGGATCGCCGAGGTCGAGCGTGACGGCAAGGCCGGCATGCGGGTCCTGTAGGGCGACACGGCGCTGGGCGTCGCGCACGTCGCCCCAGCCGCTGTCCGACGGTGCGGTCGCGGGCTTCCCATAGGAGGAGAGCTGGACGATGCCGAAGGCGGCGTCGGGACTGCCGAGCCGCGTGCGCCAGTCGGCGATCATCGTCGCCAGTCGCTTGTCATACCCGGGAATGCCGGTGTCGGACTCGCCCTGATACCACGCCATGCCGGCGACATGCGTGCGGCCGAGCGGCGCGATCATCGCGTTGTAGAGCGTGCCCGCGCCGTTGATGTCGTCCCACGGCACGCGGGGGGCGGAGCCGGCGAATGGTTTCGCGACGGCGTAGCGCCATTCGCTGCCGATCGGTACGCTGCTGCCGTCGGCGAAGGTGATCCGCATCGTATCCGCCGGTCCGGTCATGCCGCCATTGGCATACACGTCGTCGTCGTTGACGGTGATGACGTTGCGCCCGGCCTTCAGCGTGCCGGCGGGGAGGGCATAGACGCGTGATTGCGACGCCAGGCTGCTGCCGCCGATACCCTTGCCGTTGACCCAGGTGCGGTCGGCATCATCGACCGCGCCGAGGACGATCGTGGCGGGGCCGCGCGCCTGCCCGGCGGTCAGCTCCACCTCGCGGCGGTACCAGACCATGCCGTTGTAGTCGGCGAGTTCGGGCACGCCCCACGTCTCGAAATTGGTCATCGCGGGGACCGGACGCCAGTCGAGCGCGGCCGCCGGTTGCCACGGTTCGCGACCGGCGGCGTCGCCCGAGCCGGCGCGCCACCACCCCTCCCAGATCGTCATCGCGCGGGCGTTCGCGGCGGCGGGGTCGCGGGCGTAGAGGGCGAGCAGGTCGGCCTGATCGGCCATGCCGGTGCGGCGCAGCGCGGCGTCGCTCATCCACGCGCTGATCCGCGATCCGCCCCAGCTGGAATGGATCGCGCCGATCGGTACGTCCGCGGTGCGGCGCAGGGCCTGCACCATGTAGAAGCAGGCGGCGGAAAAGTCGGGCTGCGTGGTCGGACCAGCGACGACCCAGCGCGGCGGATCGGCGAAGGTCCCGAGCGGAATCGGCGCGGCGCGTTTCTGTACGGTCAGCAGGCGCAGCCTGTCGTCGGTGGGTGCGTGCGCGTCCGGGATCAGGTCCTGCGCATCGCTGACCTTCAGTTCCATGTTGCTCTGGCCGGAGCACAGGAAGACGTCGCCGATCAGGATGTCGTGCAGCACCGCCGCGCCGCTCGCGGCGGCGATCGTCAGGTCGTAGGGGCCGCCGGCGGGCAGGGCCGGGAGCTGCGCCGTGAAGCGACCGTCGCGCCCGGCCTTCGCGCTGACGCTCCGCCCGGCGAGCGAGATCATCACGGTCTCGCCGACGGCGGCCTGCCCACTGAGATCGATCGGCTGGTTACGCTGGAGTACGGCGTGATCGCTCACGACGCCGTCGAGGCGGGGTGCGGCACCGGCCGGTTCGGCCCACGCAGCGCCGGTCATGATGGCGGTCAGGGTCAGGCGCGCGGCGACGGATCGCATGGGGGTTTTGCTCCTTCGGGACGAGGTCAGATCGGTTGCAGGCCGTGGCGGACGATGCGCTCGATCAGGTCGCGATGTTTGGGCAGGCTGCTCGTCAACCGCTGGGTCTGTGCGCGGTTCTCGCGGCGGGCGCGGCTCGCGAGGTCGGCATCGCGGTCCACCGTGCCGGGCGGCACCGCGGTGCGCGCGCCCATACCGTACAGGACATATTGGTAGCTGGCGGAGGGGAAGACCTCCTCGGCGCGGTCGAACTCGTCGTGCAACCACGGCGACTGGTAGCGCCACAGCTCCATCAGCCCGCGCAGGCGATCGGGGATCGATTCCGGCCGGACATTGTCGCGCCAGAAGTCGGTGTCGGTGCGCTTCGTCAGCGCGTAATGGAGCTTCAGGAAGTCGACGATCCGGCCCCAGCGATACAGCGTCGTGTCGTTGAAGCGGCGCGCGACGACGGGCATCACCTCCCGACAGGCGGGCATCTGTTCGGCGATCATCTTCGCAGACAATTCGATCAGCACGATCGCGGAGGCTTCGAGCGGTTCGAGGAACCCGGCGGCGAGGCCGACCGCGACGCAATTGCCCTTCCAGAAGGTTTCGCGGTGGCCAGCGCGGATCGACAGGGTGCGGGCCGACAGGTCGCGCGCGGCGGGGCCTATATAGGCGCGCAACTCGCTCTCGGCCTGGTCGGCGCTTATGTGGCTGCTGGAGAAGACATGGCCGACCCCTCGGCGGGTCGGCAGGCCGATGTCCCAGATCCAGCCGGCGGATTGCGCGGTGGAGATGGTGTGGCTGGCGATCGGCGCGTCGGGCGCGTCGTAGGGGACCTGCATCGCCAGGGCGGTGTCGCAGAACAGGATGTCGCTACAGCTCTTGAACGGCACGCCCATCGCCTCGCCGATCAGCAGCGCGCGGAAGCCGGTGCAGTCGACGAACAGGTCGCCGGTGATTGTTGGTCCTTGTGCGGTGGCGAGGCTGGCGATGTCGCCCTGATCGTCCAGCGTCACCCCGGTCACATCAGCGAGGACGTGGCGGACGCCGAGCGTGTCGCAACAATGCCGCTGGAGGAAGGTCGAGAACTTGCCCGCGTCGAGGTGATAGGCGTAGTTGGCGTGCGCGTCGTATTCGGGCGTCGCCATCGTCTTCGGGCCCAGCCCTTCGTCGCAGATCCGGCCCTGCGGCGTGACGGTGTCGCAGAAGCTGTCTTCCGTATCGTGCGCGAGCCAGTGCGGGGCGAGGTTTACGCTGCCGAACTGCTGCGGCAGCATCAGCGGGTGGTAGTAGCCGTCGTCGGGCGCACCGGTGGTCCAGCGGTTGAAGCGTGCGCCCTGCTTGAACGAGGCGTCGCATTGGCGGAAGAACTCGGTTTCGGACACGCCCATGCGGCGCAGCGTATCGCGCAGGGTCGGCCAGGTGCCCTCGCCCACGCCGATGATCGGGACGGTCGGCGATTCGACCAGTGTGACGGTGAAGCCGTGCGGCGCCCGCGCCTTGTGCCGGGCGGCGATGACGCCCGCGGTCAGCCAGCCGGCGGTGCCGCCCCCGACGATCACGATATTCTGGATTGGGCGCATGGGCGGAAGCGTAATCAAAAAAGGGCGGAGCACAACGTAGCGTCGTGCTCCGCCCGAGGGAGGGACCGTCAGAAGCGGTAGCGGGCGCCCAACGTATAGCGGCGACCGTAATCGAACACGTCGAGCAGCTGGTTGCTGAAGCGGCCGTGGGTGCTCTGTTGATTGTTGTTCACGTTCAGCGCTTCACCGAAGATGCTGAAGTTCTTGCTGATGTCGTAGCTGGTGGTCAGATCGACCTGGAAGCTCTGGTTGACGAAGGTCGGTTCCGCACCGAACGAGCCGGTGTTCTGGTTCTGACCGAATTGCAGCAGATACTTGTCGCGCCAGTTGACCGCGGCGCGGAACTGGAAGCCGGACTTGTCGTAGAAGCCGACGAAGTTCGCCGAGTTCGCCAGACCGGTGACCGCGAAGCCCGTCTGCGAGATGTTGGTTTCGTCATAGGGGCGGTTGGTGTTGACGAAGGTGGCGTTCGCCTGGAAGCCGAAGCCGCTGTCGCCGAACACCTGCTGCCATGCCAGCTCCACTCCGCGCACCGTGGCGTCGGGGCCGTTCACCTGCTGCGACACCGCGAAGGATGCGGGCTGGCCGGTGGTGGGGTCGACGACGCCGTTGATCGCCTGACGCGTCACGCCGCCGATGATGAAGTTGCTGACGTTCTTCAGGAAGAAGTTGACCGCCAGATAGGAGTTGCGACGGTAATACCATTCGGCGCCGAGGTCGAAATTGTCCGCCAGATACGGCCGCAGATTGGGGTTGCCGCCGCTGGCGGTCAGCGCGCCGACACGCTGGCCGCTGCCGACGTTGAGTACCGGCGTCAGCAGGTTGAGGCCCGGCCGGGTCAGCGTGCGCGACGCATCGACGCGCAGCACGAGATTGTCGGTCAGCTCCAGCTTCGCATCGAGGCTGGGCAGCAGGTACGAATAGGAGCTGGTGTTCGTGACCGGCTGGATCTCGGTATACTGGTCGACCGTGAGCAGCGTCGGATCGGCCGAGCTGGTGACGATCCGGACCGGCTGGCGGCCCTGACCGGTCGAGGACAGGTTGGTGACCTCGTTACGGATGCCGGCGTTGAAGGTGAACGGCAGGCCGCCGATCTCCGTCTTGAAGTTCGCGCTGAAATACAGCGACCACGTCTTCTCCCGCACGCGCAGGACGCTGCCCGGATCGACCGCCTCGTCGAACGTCCCGGTGAAGCCGTTGACGCTGCCATAGTTGAAGCCGGGGATGTTCTGCGCCGATGGATTGCCGAGGCCGGTCAGGTAGTTCTGATAGGCAACGGGATCGAAGATGAACACCGACGGCGGCAGCGAGCCGTTGAAGCCGGGGATGAAGTTGTTCAGGCTGACATTGCCCTGGAACAGGTCGCCCGGCAGCGGCGAGATACCCGACGTGCGGCCGGACGGCGCGCCGTAGCCGGCATAAGCCTGCCAGAAATTGTTGGTGAAGGTGCTCTGGTTGCGGAAGTTGAAGGTGTCCTGATAATATTGGCCACCCGCCTTCAGCGTCAGATTGTCCTGCTTCCACGTGGCGTTGCCGCGGAATTGCATCAGTTCGTCGGTGTTGTGCTGCGTCTGGTTGACGGTGACGTGCGAACCGATGACCGACTGGTCCGCCCAGCGCGCGCTGTCGCCGGCGGGGCCGAAATTGCTGATCGACGGGAAGGCGTCCTTGCTGTTGCCGCCGACCTGGAAGCGCAGCGTGTTGCCGAGGTTGCCGCCGTAACCGATGTCGCCGTTGCGGCTGCCGATGATGTCGCCGGGGTTCAGCCAGCTCTTCGCATAGGCGGCGTCGCCCTCCAGCGTCAGGTTGTCGGTCGCGTCGAACTTGACGTTCAGGCCGGTCTGGTTGGTCTGCAGCACCTGCTTGTTGAGCGCGGCGGTGAAGTCGGTCGGGGTGCCGGCCTGCGTGAAGTCGACGGCGGTGCCGTTCGCGTCGAGCGTGACGTTGCGGAGGTCGCCCTGGTTGAACCAGACGCCGAACGCATAGTTGTTTTGGTCGATCGTCTGGCGCGAGAAGTTGTTGTCGATCGTGACCATCAGCGCGTCGGTCGGGTGGTATTGCAGCGAGATCCGGGCGTCGACGCGCTCGTCCTCCACCCGCTGCTGTTCCGCACCATATTGCTGGGGGAACCAGCCGGCAATGGTCTTGCTGCCGGCCTGCGCCGCGGTGCAGTTCGCGGTGAGCTGGCACGGCGCGTAGTTGCCGCCGGGCCAGCCGGACACGTAGACGCGGTTGGTATCGGTATCACGGCGGGTGTAGATCACGTCCGCGAGGATGCCGAAGCGGTCGTCCGCGGTCGTGCTGCTGATGAGCAGGCCGGCGGTCGGCACGATCTTGTCGGCGCGGTCCTGGATCGAGCCCGATGCGGTCGCCGCGAGACGGAAGCCGGGATGATCGAACGGGTTCGGAAACTGGATGTTGACGGTCGCGCCGATCGAGCTCGCCGAGAGCGACACGTCCGGCGTCTTGAGCACGCTCAGCTGGCCGATGAAGTCGACGCCGACGGTGCTGAAGTCGATCTGGCGACCACCCGTCGCGGTCGAGATGCGGCGGCCATCGTACAGCGTGGTGTTGAAATCGCCGCCGAAGCCCCGGACCGTGATGCCGGTCGGCTCGCCGCGCGAACCGGAGCGCTGGATCGACACGCCGGGCAGACGCTGGAGCGAGGCGGCCACGTTCGAATCGGGGAATTTACCGATGTCTTCCGCGGAGATGACGTCGACGACGCCCGACGATGTGCGCTTGATGTCGAGGTTGCGCTGGAGCGATCCGCGCAGGCCGACCACGACGATATCGTCGTTCTGGGCGGTGTTACCCTGCGACTCGTCCTGCGCCGTCGCCGCGTCCTGCGGCCGACCGGCTTCGGCGGCGCTGGTCGTGTTGGCGGTTGCGGGCACGGCCGGCTGCGGTGCGGCGGGCTGGCCGGTGGTGCTGTTCTGAAGGTTGCCCTGATCCTGCGCCAGGAGCGGCGTCGCGCACGTCAGCGCTGCCACGCTGGTAGCGCAGGCGAGCGCGCGCATACGCCGCGACAGGCCCGGATTGATCGAAACGGCACGCGTATTCGGAAGCATTTCAACATCCCCTCTATGTCCGCTGCGGCTCCTCTTCTGATGCGAGGTAGTCGCAGGCGATCCAGTGTGCAGAGCCGTTCCAGTCCCGTTGGCGGGGCCGAGCGAATCTACGGTAGCGCTCACAATACGATCATATAGGATGATTGCAAGCATTTGTCGGAGCGATCGTAGCGCCTTTGTTTTGGACCTCCGCTGTGCGATCTGATGCAGCAGACGCGCAGCAAAACACGATCGGGAGGAGGGGTGCATGCCCGCATGGGAGGTGTTGAACCGGGAGCAGCACGCGGACCTGCGCGCCTCGCGCCGCATCGACGGAGCGCGCCATTTCGCGCAGATCGTCGCCGACGAATTTCCGCTCGCCGCGCCGCATTATCCGATCCTGTTCACCAAGAATGCGGAGACGGGCGCGTTCTATGCCGGCGTCGTGATGGGAGTGGAGCCGGGCCGCAACCTGCTGACCGTCGACGGCGCACTACCGGATTATCGGCCCGCCGATCTGGAGCGACAGGGCTTCTTCGTCGCCGAGGGGCAGGTGGTGATCGATCCCGACCACGTCGCGTTCGCCGATCCGGCGGGCCAGCCGCTGTTTGGACCCGACGGTGAGGCGGAGCCGGCGCTGAAGCGGGTGCAGCAGGCGTTGCGGACGCTGGAGCAGGGCATCCCGGCGACGGATGCGATCATCCGGCGGTGGCTGACGCACCGGCTGCTGGAGCCGATCGACGTGACGCTGCATTCGGACGATGGGCAGCACGTGCGGTTGGACGGCCTCTACACCGTCAGCCTCGACGCGCTTCACGCACTGCCCGACGACGTCGCGGTGACGCTGTTCCGGTCGGGCGATCTGCAACTCGCCTATGCGCAGGCGGGCTCGATCCGGCATCTGCGCACGCTGGGCCGAATCAGGAACGAGCGGTTGCTGGACGGGGGGCTATGATCCGGGAGGCCGCGTCCGAGCATGTGCGCGATCCCGAACGGTTTCGCGCGGAGGTGATGGCGCGCGGCGAACCCGTGGTGCTGCGCGGGATCGCGCGCGACTGGCCGATGCTGGCGGGCGGGACGGTCGCCGCGGCGGCGGCGGAACTGGAGCGGTTCGACGCGGGACGATCCGCGGAGGTGTTCGTCGGGGCACCGTCGATCGGTGCCCGCTACCATTATGACGACACGCTGGCGGGGTTCAATTTCGAGCGGCGGACGATGCCGTTCCGCGACGCGCTGAGCGCAATACTGACGACCGCCGGACAGGGCGATCGCCCGAGCCTCTACATGGGATCGCTGACCGCCGAGACGTTCTTTCCGGGGATCGAGGACAGCGTGCGATTGCCGTTCGTGCCCGCGACGGTGCGGCCGCGCTTCTGGATCGGGCACGCGTCGACGGTCGCTTGCCATTACGATACGATGGACAATGTCGCCTGCGTCGCGGCGGGGCGGCGGCGCTTCACGCTGTTCCCCCCGGATACGATCAAGGACCTGTACGTCGGGCCGATCGATCACACGATGGCCGGGCAACCGGTGGGTCTGGCGGTCGGCAGCGCGCCGGGCGATCCGCGTTATCCCCGGTTCGAACAGGCGCGCGGGCGGGCGATCGTCGTGGAACTGGAGGCGGGAGACGCGCTGTATCTGCCGAAGCTGTGGTGGCATCAGGTGGAGGCGACGGGCGACGTCAACATCCTGGTGAATTACTGGTGGGACGGCTTCGCGGGCGGTCCCGATCAGCCGTACACGGCGATGATGCTGGCGTTGATCGCCATCGCGGACCGGCCGGCGGCGGAGCGGGCCGCGTGGCGGGCGTGGTTCGACCATTATGTATTCCGGCCGGATGGGCACCCGCTCGCGTTCCTGCCGCCCGAGCAGCACGGCATCCTCGGCGCGGCTAAGGAGAATTACGGACGCATCCGCGCGCTGGTCATGCGATTGTTGCGCGGCTGATCCAGCCTATTTGGGCAGAGTCAGCGCGAACGTCGTCGGCAGGCCGTCTTTCAGGATCAGCTCGCCGCCATGCGCCTGCGCGATCTGGCGCGCGGCGGCGAGGCCGATGCCGTTGCCGTCGGGCTTGGTGGTGAAGAAGGGCAGGAAGATCGACGCGCGATCCGCCGGTGCGACGCCGGTGCCGTTGTCGGAAATCGCGAAGATCAGGCGGGCGGGGGTGTCGGTCACAGCGAGGTGGACGGTTGCGTCCGCACTGTCGCCGGCGCCGGCTTCCGCGCCGTTGCGCAGGACGGCGAGCAGTGCCTGCGTGACCTGTCCGCGGTCGAGCGGCGCGGCGTGATCGCCAGGATCGTC
Source organism: Sphingomonas longa (assembly GCF_016892685.1). Classification (NCBI taxonomy): domain Bacteria; kingdom Pseudomonadati; phylum Pseudomonadota; class Alphaproteobacteria; order Sphingomonadales; family Sphingomonadaceae; genus Sphingomonas; species Sphingomonas longa. The sequence goes on along the minus strand of NZ_JAFEMC010000004.1, from coordinate 256,942 downwards.
GATCGTCAGGGTGGCGCGATCCTGCCACTCGCCGTCGAACAGGCGCGCGCAGTCGGCGAGCAGGTCGCGCAAGCGTACGGGCTCGATCGTCGGCTCCGGTAGGCGGGCGACCTGTCGGTAGGCTTCGGTGAAGCGTTGCAGCCCGTCCGTGCGGCGGGCGAGCGTTCCCAGAATATCGGGCAGCAATCGCTCCCGCCGCTCCGCCGGCGCATCGAGCACGCCGAGCGCGCTCTCCGCGAGCGAGGTGATCGGGGCGAGCGCGTTCATGACTTCGTGGCCGAGTACGCGCAGCAGTTCGCGGGTGGCGCGCGCCTCCGCCGCATGTTCCTCGGGCTCGACGTCGACCAGCGCGACGAGGGTGCGCGGTGTGCCGAGCGCATCGACGACGGCGCGGTCGATCCGCCAGCTACGCCCGCCGTGGCGCAGTCGCGTGGTGTCGGCGGACAGCAATGCCGGCGGGGCGGGCAGCACGCGGTCGTCGGTCGCGAACAGGCGGCGTGCGGCGCGGTTGAGGGCGCGGACATGCCCGCCGTTTTCGACCGCGAGCAGCGCGCCGGGGGCCTGGTCGAGCAGCACGCGCAGCATGATGCGTTCGTCGTCAGGGTGGCTCGCGGGTGCCGGTTGGCCGCGCGGGTCGGCGCGCGTGACGGCGGCCCAGAGCAGGATGGCGAGCCAGAGCATGACCAGCAGCGCGACGACGACGGTGCCCCAGAAGCGGTGCCCGCTCGCCCAGACGACCGTGCCGCCGGCTGCTGAGAGAGTGATTGCGGCGGCGAGCGTGCCGAGATTGCGGAGGTGGCGGGCGGTTCGGGGTGGGGGCGGTGGGCTCACAGCGGGGCGCCGGTGGGGTGGGGGTGTCGCGTTGGGGACGTGTCCGGGGCGTCGTCATGCCGGACTCGTGCCTTGCGGGCGGCGTCGAAGGTCGCGCGTGCGGACAGGGCCTGCCCCAACCCGTCCCCGAGGGGAGGGGAGATCAGGAGGGCACTATAGCCCATGTCGGGTCATGCGACGGTAGAGTGCCTGACGGCTGAGCCCGAGCGAGGCGGCGGCGTGAGAGACGTTGTGGTGGTGGTGACGGAGGGCGGCTTCGATCATCACACGTTCCGACTGTTCGAGCGACACGTCGAGCGGCGGCGTGGCGGTCGTGACGGGGGATACCGCGTCCACCAGTCGCGGCGTCAGCGCGGCGGCGTCGATGACGCCGTCGTCGTCCAGCAGTACCGCCCGCTCGATCGCCTGCGCCAGTCCACGGACCTCGTCGGGCCAGTGGCGCGCGAGGATCAGCGCCTCTGCGGAGGCGGTGAAGGGGGGCACCGGGCGGCCGTGGCGGGCGGCGGCGAGGCCAGCGAAATGGCGGGCGAGCAGCAGCGCGTCGGCGTGGCGCGCGGATAGCGGCGGCATCGTGAGATCGACGGTGCCGAGCCGGGCGCGCAGGCGCGGCGTCATCATGGCGGGGTCGTCAACGATCGCGACGGTGCGCGCGGTCGCGGGCAAGCGGTCGAGCAGGCGCGCCTGCTGCACCTCGTCGAGGCGATCGGGGTGACGCAGGATCAGCGTTCCGGCGGTGCCGCCGATCTTCTCCCACGCCAGCGGATCGCGCACATCGATCGTGATCGCATCGGCATCGGCATGCGGAGAGCCGGCGTGCAGCAGCGCCGCGACGAGGCTGCGGCCGGAGCCGGACGGTCCCGACACGATCACGCCGGCGGCGCTGGGCGCGACGCGGCGGATCAGGTCGCGCAGTCCGGCGACCGCAGGCGAATCGCCGAGCAGGCGGTGGAGGCCGGCGGGGGTGGCGGTCGCAGCGCTGCCGAATGCGAGGCTGGGCGAGCTGGGGCGGCGGCGTTTGCCGACCGCCGCGTCGACGCGGGCGATCAGGTCGGCGTTGCGCCACGGCTTCATCACGAAGTCCGACGCGCCCGCCTGCATCGCCGCGACCGCGATGCGGATGCCGCTGTGCGCGGTGATGACGACGACGGCGGCGGTGGGATCGTCGGCGACGATCCGGGCGAGGCAGGCGAAGCCCTCCTCGCCGCTGGTCTGCCCCTGCGTGAAGTTCAGATCGAGCAGGATCGCGTCGTAGCGGTACTGCGCGAGGTGGGAGAACGCCTCCTGCGGGGCGACCGCGGTGTCGACGCGGTGGCCGGCGCAGTCGAAGGCGAGCGTGACCGCCTGTGCGATCTGACGATTGTCGTCGACGAGCAGGATCCGGTGTCCGCTTGACACGTCGTGCGGTGTCCGGTCGCGGACACCCTGTCCGGCCACGGACGGAGGACTGTCGGCGGGATCGTGCTTAGTCATTGATTTCACGTGTTTTCGGCATTTTCGAGTTCCTGCGCGACACTGTCCGCATGATGACCGAACCGAGCATACACGCAAACCTCTCTCCCGGTGCAGGGATGGACCGGCAGGTCGCGAAAAAGCCGCGGCCGTGGTGGCGGTCGCGCGCCGCGCTGATCGCCGTGGCGGTGGTGCTGGTCGCGGTGGCGGTGTGGCGCTCCCTGCCAGCGGCGGGATCGACCGATATCGCGTCCGCCGATGTGGAGACCGGGCTGGTCGCACGCGCGCCTTTCGCCGACTATCTGCCGGTGCGCGCCACCGTCGCGCCGAAGGTGACGACGCTGGTCGGCGTGCTGTCGGGCGGACAGGTCGAGAGCCTGTTGGTGCAGGACGGTGCGATGGTCGGGGCGGGCCAGCCGCTCGCGCGGCTCGCCAACCCGGAACTGCGGCTGGAGGTGCTGACGCGGGAGGCGCAGATCGCCGGGCAGCTGGGCGACGTGTCCGGGCAGGATCTGGGGATCGAGCGCAACCGGCTCGATCGCGCCAGCCAGATCGCGCAGGCGAACTACGACCTCATCAAGGCGCGCCGCGAACTCGGCATCCGCCAGCAACTGCACGACAAGGGCTTCGTGTCCGATGCGGGCGTGAAGAGCTTCGCCGAAGAGGCCGCCTATCAGGAGAAGCGGCTGGCGCAGTTGCAGTCGGGCGGCGCGACCGAGGCGCGGATCACGGCGTTGCAGGAGTCGCGTCTCGCGGACACGCGCAACCGGCTGTCGGGGAACCTGACGGCGGTGCGCGCGGGCCTCGACGCGCTGGTCGTGCGCGCGCCCACCGGAGGGCGGTTGACCAATTTCGCGATCCAGCCGGGCCAGACGCTGAAGCCGGGCGATCCCGCCGGACAGGTCGACAGCGAAGGCGCATGGAAGCTGGAGGCGGATGTCGACGAATTCTACCTCGGCCGGGTCGCGGTCGGGCAGAAGGCGACGGCGAACGACGCGCGGCTGACGGTCAGCAAGGTGCTGCCCGCGGTCAAGGACGGTCGTTTCCGCGTCGAACTCACCTTCGACCGGGCACCCGACGGCCTCAACCGCGGCCAGACGATGGACGTGCGCGTCACGCTGGGCAGCACCGCCCCCGCGCTGGTCGTGCCGGTCGGCGGCTGGGTGGATGCGGGCGGCGGATCGTCGGTCTTCGTCCTCGACAGCGACGGCGCGCATGCCCGCCGCCGCACCATCAAGATCGGCCGCCGCAACCCCGAACAGGTCGAGATCCTGTCCGGCCTCGAACCCGGCGAACACATCGTCACCAGCAACACGTCGGCCGTGAAGGGCGACATCCTCAACATCCGCTGAAAGGCCCCGTCATGATCCGCCTAGAGAATATCCAGCGCCGCTACGTCTCCGACGAGGTCGAGACGACCGCGCTCCACGACATCGACCTGCACGTCCAGTCGGGCGAGTTCGTCGCGATCATGGGACCGTCGGGGTGCGGCAAGTCGACGCTGCTCAACACGCTGGGCACCGTCGATCGTCCGACCGGGGGGCGGTACATGTTCGGCGACCGCGATCTGGCAGCGCTGGACGAGGCGGCGCTGGCGCGGTTCCGCGGCGAGACGCTGGGCTTCGTGTTCCAGAGTTTCAACCTGATCGACGAACTGACGATCGCCGAGAATGTCGAACTCGGGCTGGCGTATCGCAAGGACCGGAGCGGCGACCGGCGCGCGCGCGTCGCGGCGGCGATGGACAAGGTCGGCATCGCGCACCGCGCGCGCCATTATCCGCATCAATTGTCGGGCGGTCAGCAGCAGCGCGCAGCCATCGCCCGCGCGATCGTCGGCGATCCGAAGCTGATTCTCGCGGACGAGCCGACCGGCAACCTCGACACCGAGAATGGTGCGCAGGTGATGAACATCCTGAACGGCCTCAATGCCGAGGGGGCGACGATCGTGATGGTCACCCACTCGCCCAGCCACGCCGACATGGCGAAACGCCGCATCGACATGCTCGACGGACGCATCGTCGCCTCCGTCGCCCGCGCCCTCTGATCCCTGAAGCAAGGACCCCGACCATGAACCGTCTCGCACTCGCCGCCCTGATCCTCGCCACGTCCACCGCTGCCATCGCCCAGTCCGGGGAGCGCCGGTTCGAGGTCGGGCGCTTCGACGCGGTCGAGCTGACCGGCTCCGACACGGTTCGCGTCGTGCCGGGTGCGGCATTCTCCGTCGTGGCGAGCGGCGATCCGCGCGCGGTCGCGGCGCTGACCGTCGACGTGCGGGGCAACACGCTGCGCGTCGGGCGGCGGCCGGGCAACTGGCGCGATAAGGGCGCCGTGGTCACGGTGACGATGCCCGCGATCCGCGCCGCGACGATCACCGGATCGGGGGATCTGGACGTGGGGCGCGTCGCCGGGGCTGCGTTCGCGGCAAAGGTCGGTGGCTCGGGCGACCTGCGGCTGCACGACGTTCGCGTTGGCGATGCGCGGATCGAGGTGGGCGGCTCGGGCAACGTCACGCTCGACGGCAATGTCGCGGGGGTGCTGGCGATCGACCTGTTGGGGTCGGGCGATGTCGTCGCGCGCGGCAACGCCGGGAATGTCGCCGTGCGGCTGGTCGGATCCGGTGACATCGACACGAGTGCGGTCCGGACGGCGCGCGTTCAGGTCGACCTGAGCGGATCGGGCGATGTGAAGACCTTCGCCAGCGACACGGCGCGGGTCGCCGCGGGGGGAACGGGCGACGTGACGGTCGCGGGGCATCCGCGCTGCAGCGTGCGCAAGACCGGCACCGCCGACGTGTCCTGCGGCTGATCCCCCGTCTCGAACCGGACTCCGGATCATGAACCGCTTCGCGCTCCTGACGCTCTATCGATCGCTGACGCGGCACAAGATGCACGCCGTGCTCAACATCGGTGGGCTGGCGGTCGGAATCGCGGTGTTCCTGGTGCTGGGCCTCTATGTCCGGTTCGAGACGAGTTACGAGAAATGGCTGCCGCGCCATGCCGGAATCTACCGCATGCTGACCGAGTTGCACCTGCCCGGCACCGCGTTCAACGGCGCGTACCCGGATACGATGACGGGCATGCTGGAACAGATGCGGCAGGATTTCCCCGGTCTCGTCGGCACCCGCATCCGCGGCGGGCGCAAGGGCGGCAGCGTCCTTCGCGGCGACACCGCGACGAAGGAGGACGTGGCGCAGGTCGATGCCGCGTTCTTCCGCGTGTTCGACCTGCCGATGGTTCGCGGCGACGGGGCGCAGGCGCTGGCCGATCCCACGGCTGCGCTGCTCAGCCGGTCGGCGGCGCGCAAGTTCTTCGGGAGCAGCGACCCGATCGGTCAGACGATGACGATCGCAGTGGATGCGCCCGCGACGTACCGCGTCGCCGGTATCTTCGATGATTTGCCGGCGAACAGCGACCTGCGCTTTTCGATCCTGCTGCCGATGCCGCGCACGCCGCCGGCGGGTGACTGGATGTGGTATAAGTGGGGCACCGCGTCCGCCGCGACCTTCCTGCGCTTCGCCACGCCAGCGCAGGCGCGCGCCTTCGAACGCGCGATGCCCGCGTTCATCCAGCGTCATGCCGGAATGGACCTGGGGCCGCGGCCGACCGACGTGATTTCCCTGCCGCTGATGCCGATCGCGGACGGCCACCTGCGCCCGGTCGGCCCGGAGAGTGCCGGCCGGTCGCTGACGGTGGCGACGCTGGGGATCGTCGGCGTGCTGACGCTGCTGATCGCGATCGTCAATTACGTGAATCTCGCCACGGCGCGCGCCGGGCTGAGAGCGCGGGAAGTCGCGATGCGCAAGGTTCTGGGCGCGGATCGCGCCACGCTGGTCCGGCAGTTTCTGGGCGAGGCGGTGGCCACAGTCGCGGTCGCCGCGCTGGTCGGGTTGATGATCGCCGAGCTCGGGCTGCCCTACGTCAACGCGGCCGGTGGACTGGCGCTGACGATCCCTTACGCCCTCGTCGTGCCGGCGCTGGCCGTACTGGCGCTGCTGGTGGGGGTCGCGGCCGGCTTCTACCCGGCGCTGCTGCTGTCGCGCTTCCCCGCGGCGGCGGTGTTGGCATCCGCACGCGCGCCCGGCGGCGGTCGGGCGGGAGCGCGCCTGCGCGAGGCGCTGGTCGTCGTCCAGTTCGGCCTCGTCACCGCCTTCATCATCGGCACGATCGTACTGGTCGTGCAGGTCGCGCACGTCCGTAACGCCGATCTGGGATTCCGGCGCGACGGCCTGCTGATGGTGCCGTCGCTCGCCGATAAAGGCGTCGGGCCGGAGCGGACGCGCGCTTTGCTCGCCGCGTTTCGCACGCTGCCCGGCGTCGCGTCGGTGGGGGTGGGCGGTGCCGGGCCCGGTGGCGACGGCGGTGCGAACGTCGACGTGGTCGAGATGCCGGGGCGACCCGCGCCCGGCCTGTCGGTCATGACGCTGGTGACCGGACCCGATTTCTTCCGCACCTATGCCCCGACGTTGCTGGCCGGCCGCCTGTTCGACGACGCGCACCGTGCCGACGATTCGACGGACTGGCAGCGCTGGCCGAAGGGGCGCAACGTCGTCCTGAACGCGAAGGCGGCGGTCGCGCTGGGGTTCCGCACGCCGGCGGAGGCGATCGGCAAGACGGTCGGCGGGTCGATGCCGCGCACGATCGTCGGCGTGATCGACCGCTTGCGCTTCTTCTCGCCGCGCACGCCCGACGAGGCGACCTATTATGTCTACTACCGCGAGTTCGTGCCGACGCCGGTGGCGGCGATCCGCTTCACGGGCGACCGACGCACGATGACCGATGCGATCGGCCGCGCGTGGCGGCGGATCGCGCCCGACGTGCCGCTGATCGTCGAGAGCGCCGATCGACGCCTTGCTCCGTTGCACGAGGCGGACGAGCGGGCGGCGCGACTGTTCGCGATCGGATCGGGGCTGGCGGTCTTCATCGGCTGTATCGGATTGTGCGGCCTCGCCTCGTTCAACGCCGCGCGGCGGATGCACGAGATCGGCATCCGCAAGACGCTGGGCGCGTCGGCGGCGGACATCGTCCGGCTGCTGGTCGGCCAGTTCCTGCGGCCGGTGTTGATCGCCAATCTGCTCGCCTGGCCGATCGCCTATGCGGCGATGCGCCTGTGGCTGGCTGGGTTCGCCGACCCGATCGCGCTGTCACCCCTGTATTTCGTGGCGGCGAGCCTGCTCGCCCTCGTCATCGCGACGCTGACCGTCATCGGCCAGTCGCTGCGGGCGAGCCGCGCCGCACCCGCCCGGGCGCTGCGCCATGACTGATGTCTTCACCCTTTCCTCTGGTCTGGAGCGTTCGCGATGAACCGCTTTGCCTTGTTGACCCTGTATCGTTCGCTCACCCGCCACAAACTTTACGCCGCGCTGAACATCGGCGGGCTGGCGGTGGGGATCGCGGTGTTCCTCGTCCTGTCGCTCTATGCGCGGTTCGAGACGAGCTACGAGAAATGGCTGCCGCGGTATGACCGCATCTACCTCGTGCAATCGGTCTGGAACATGCCCGGTAGCGCGTTCAATGGCGCGATTCCGTGGACGATGGGCGGACTGCTGGACCAGATGCGGGAGGATTTCCCCGGCACGGTCGGCACGCGGGTGCGCGGCGGCGAGGATGCCGGCAGCGTCGTGCGCAGCGGTGCCGCCGTCAGCGAAGACGTCGCGCAGGTCGATCCGACCTTCTTCGACCTGTTCGACCTGCCGATGGCGCAGGGTGACGGCCGCGCCGCGCTGACGTCGCCGGCCAACGCGATCATCAGCGAGAGCGCGGCGAAGAAGTATTTCGGGTCGAGCGATCCGATCGGTCAGACGATGACGGTCGCGATGGACAGCGCCAACAGCTACCGCGTGGCAGGCGTGTTCCGCGACCTGCCGAAGAACAGCGAGTTCAAGCTGTCGATCCTGATCCCGCTGGCGAAGACGCCGCCGACCGACAATTGGTACCATTGGGGCAGCAGCCAGTTGCAGACATTCCTGCGCTTCGAAACGCCCGAGGCGGCGCGGGCGTTCGAGCGCAAGACCGGCACGTTCGTCGATCGCCGCGCAACCCAGGACATGGGCAAGGACGCGTCCAAGACGCTGAGTCTCGGCCTGTTGCCGATCGAACGCTGGCATCTGGAGCCGACCGGCACGCAGAGCGCCGGGCAGAAGCTGACCGTCGTCACGCTGGGGATCGTCGGGCTGCTGACGCTGCTGATCGCGATCGTCAATTACGTGAACCTCGCGACGGCGCGGGCAGGATTGCGGGCGCGCGAGGTCGCGATGCGCAAGGTGCTGGGTGCGGATCGCGGCGCGCTGGTCCGCCAGTTTTTGGGCGAGGCGGTGCTGACGGTCGCGCTCGCCGCGCTGATCGGGCTGATGCTGGCGGAACTGAGCCTGCCGCTGGTGAATGCCGCGGGCGGTCTGTCGCTGACGATCCCGTATCTGGTGGTCGTGCCGCTTTTGATGTTGCTGGTGCTGGTGGTCGGCGTTGCGGCGGGGTTCTACCCGGCGCTGTTGCTGTCGCGCTATCCGGCAGCGGCGGTGCTGGCGTCGGCGCGGTCGCCGGGCGGCGGTCGTGCGGGAACGCGCACGCGCGAGGCGCTGGTCGTGTTCCAGTTCGGGCTCGCCATCGCCTTCATCGTCGGCACCATCGTCCTGTTCGCGCAGACCCGGCACGTCCGGCAGTCCGATCTGGGGTTCAAGCGGGACGGATTGCTCGTCGTGCGCTCGCTGGCCGAGAGTCTGGTTTCCGCTCCGCAGAAGCGGGCGATGGTGCAGGCCCTGTCCGCCCTGCCCGGAGTCCAGACCGTCTCCGTTGCCGACAGTGCGGTCGGGGGGAGCGGCAACGACAGCAGCGACAACGTCAAGCTGCCCGGCGTCGCCGGTAACGGTCCGTCGCTACGCTGGATCGTCGTCGGCCCCCGCTTCTTTTCGGTTTACGGCAGCCGGCTGATCGCCGGGCGCGTGTTCGACGACGTGCACCGGGCCGACGACAGCGACGGCGTCGCCAAGGATCAGCCGCGGGCGATCGTCATCAATCGACGGGCCGTGCCGGCGCTGGGCTTCAGGTCGCCGGAGGAGGCGATCGGCAAAACCGTTGGCGTCGACCGGCCGCGTACGATCATCGGCGTGGTCGACGACATGCGGTTCGATTCGCCGCGCCAGGCCAATACGGCGACCTATTACGTGTATACGCGCAAGCCCGAGGAACTGGGCTCCAGCGTCGCGACGTTGCGCTTTACGGGCGATCCCCGGGCAATGGTCGCGTCTGTGCGCGGCGTGTGGCAGCGGATGGTGCCGCAGGTGCCGTTCGTCGGGGGTACGGCGGACCAGCGACTGGCGCAATTCTACGAAGCGGACGAGCGTGCGACGCGGCTGTTCGCGATCGGGGCGGGGCTGGCGGTGTTGATCGGCTGCGTCGGGCTGTGGGGGCTGGCGTCGTTCAATACCGCGCGGCGGGTGAAGGAGGTGGGCATCCGCAAGACGCTGGGGGCGTCGTCCACCGACATCGTCAAGCTGCTGGTCGGGCAGTTCCTGCGCCCGGTGCTGATCGCGAACGTGGTCGCGTGGCCGCTCGCGTTCGTGGCGATGCGGACGTGGTTGGCGGGGTTCGACGACCGCATCGCATTGTCGCCGCTGTTCTTCGTCGGCGCGAGCGTGGCGGCGACGTTGATCGCGGTGCTGACCGTGATCGGCCAGTCCCTGCGGGCGAGCCGCGCCGCACCGGCCTGGGCGTTGCGTCATGACTAGGTGGGTCTGCATCGCGGCGTTGCTGATCGCCAGCCCTGTGTCGGCGGAGACGCTGCGCGAGGCGGTCGTCGCCGCCTATGCCGGGAACCCGCAACTGGCGGCGGCGCGGGCGCGGCAGGAGGCGCTGGCGGAGACGCCGGAACAGGCGCGCGCGCTCGGCCGGTTGACGGCGGCGGGGGACGGGACCGCCGGCTACGACCGGTTCGGCTACGGGAAGGGCGGGATCGCCAGCGTGTCGGCGGCGCTGCCGATCTGGACCGGCGGACGGGTGCCGGCCGCGGTCCACGCCGCCGGCCGCGACGTCGCAGCGGGGGCGGAGGGGCTGCGCGATACCGAGGCGGCGATCCTGGAAAGCGTCGTCGCCGCCTATGCGGACCTGCTCTACAACCAGCAGGCGGTGGAGGTGGCGCGGGTCGGCATCGAGCGGCTCGATGCGCAGGTCGCGGAGGCGCGCTCGCGCTTCGGATTGGGGCAGGCGACGCAGACCGACGTCGCGCAGCTGGAGGCGCAGCGCGCCAGCGTCGTCGCCAATCTGGCGGATGCGGAGGGAACGCTGGCGACGGTCGAGGCGGCGTACCGTGCGATCGTCGGGCAGTCGGCGGGTGTGCTGACGGCGGAGGTGCCGCCGCCGGTGCGTCTGCCGACGACGCGCGATCAGGCGCGCGAGCGAGCGGCGACGGACAACCCGCTGCTGCTCCAACAGCGCCGTGCCGCCGAAGCCTCCGCCGCGCGGATCGCGCAGGAGCGGGCGGAGCGTGCACCGTCGCTGGGGCTGGTCGGCAGCTACGGTTATGGCGGACGGTTTGGGAGCGGCGACCTGCGCGGTTATGATGCGGGGGCGGTCGGGGGCGTCGCGCTGCGCGTGCCGCTGCTGACCGGTGGTCTCGTCGCGGCGCGGGTGCGGCAGGCGGAGGCGAACAACCGCGCCGACCGGTTCGGGGTCGATGCCGCCGCGCGCGAGGTCGAGCGCGGGGCGGACGCGGGCTGGGCCTTGCTGACGGCGGCGCAGGGGCGGCTGGCCGCCAATGTCGAGGGGCTGCGCGCCGCCGATCTGGCGCTGCGCGGCGTCAGGGCGGAATATGGCTTCGGCCTGCGCTCGACGATCGACATCCTCGTCGCCGACCAGAGTTTCCGCGCGGCGCAGCTGGCGGTGGCGCGCAGTCGCGGCGACGTGTTGATCGCGCAGGCCGCGTTGCTGCGCGCGACGGGGCAGCTCACCGCCGACGCGTACGGGTAAGGGCTATTTCGGGAGGAGCTGTCGCCCGCGCACGGTGAAGTCGACGGCCGTGGTTGGTGCCCCGGTCCCCGGCTGACCGCCGCCGACCGTCAGGCGGTAGCGGCCCGGCACGACCGCCCGCTCCCCCGCCTGCGACACGCTGGACAGGGCGCGGGCGTCGAAGGACAGGCGGACCTGCCGGCGTGCGCCGGGCGTCAGCGTCACGCGCTGGAATCCGCGCAGGGCGCGGACCGGCATGCCGGGGGCGTCGGGGAAGCTGAGATACGCCTGCACGACCTCGTCGCCGGGGACGGTGCCGGCGTTCGCGACCGTCACCGTCGCCTCCAGCGTCTCGCCGGCCTTCAGCGTCTTGCGCGACAGCGACACCGGCGAATAGGCGAAGCGCGTGTAGCTGAGCCCGTGGCCGAACGGGTAGAGCGGGGTGCCCGTGAAATAGCGATAGGTGCGACCCTGCATGCCGTATTCGCGGAACGGCGGCAGTTGTGCCGCGCTCTTGTAGAAGGTCACGGGCAGGCGACCGGACGGATTGTTCGCGCCCGACAGCGTGCGGGCGAGGGCGGTGCCCCCCTCCTGTCCGGGATACCACGCCTCGACGATGGCGTTCGCGTTGGCGGCGGCCCAGTTCACCGACAGCGCCGATCCGTTCATCAACACCGTCACCAGCGGCGTGCCGGTCGCCTTGACCGCCTTCAGCAGGTCCTCCTCGTCGCGCGGCAGGTCGAGGCTCGACCGGTCGCCGCCGATGAACCCGGGCAGGTTGACGGTCATCTCCTCCCCCTCCAGCGCGGAGGTGATGCCGACGACGCCGATCACCACGTCCGCAGCCTTGGCGGCGGCGACCGCACGGGCCAGCGCATCGGCGCGCACCTCGTTCCAGACGAAGCGGGGCGGAAAGCGGCTGTTGGTCTGTTCGATCCGCACGGCGTGGCGCGCGCCGCGCTTCAGCGTCATCGTCACCAGATTGGCGCCGCGCTGTTGTGGGTCGGTGTTGTCCGCAACCAGCCGGTCGTCGATCCAAAGCCGCGCGCTGCGACCGTCGATGCCGATGCGATACGTACCGTCGGCCGGTGCGGCGACGAAGCCGGTCCAGCGGATCGAGGTGGCGGCGGCCCCCGGCAGCGCCGCGGGCGTGTTGCGGTCGAAGCTGACGCGCGCATCGGTGCGGGTCAAAGCGGGTGCGCCGGTCAGCGCCCCGTTGTTCCAATACTGGCCGCGAAGGCCGCGTGCGCCGTCCGGTGTCGACAGTGCCGCAGTCGGCACCGGTTCCGCGAGGCGCAGGAAATCGGTGCCGGGTTCGAACACGATCTGCGCGTCGGGAAACTCGGCGCGCAATCCGTCGAGCGCGGTGACCGGCTTCAGCGGCTGGCCGTGATAATTGCCCAGCAACACGTCGACCTGATCCGCCAGCGGCCCGACCACGGCGATGCGCTTTATTCGGCCGGGCGACAGCGGCAGGACGCCGTCGTTTTTCAGCAGCACCATCGACTCGTCGGCGAGTTTCAGCGCAAGGGCACGGTGCGCGTCCGAGTTCAGGGCGGTGTCGGGGATGCGCGCATACGGCACCTGCGCCGGCGGATCGAACAGGCCGAGCTTCAGGCGCGCGGTGAACAGGCGGCGGAGCGAGGCGTCGACGTCCGCCTGCGGCAACAGGCCGCTCTTCATCGCGTCGAGATAGCGGTCGTAATCGGAGGTCGCGCCGGGGCCGCGGCCATATTCGGCGCAGTCATTGTCGACGCCGAACTTCATCGACAGCGCTGCCGCCTCCGCCATCGTGCCGACGGTGTGGTGGCCGCGCTGGATGTCGGCGATCGAGTCGCAGTCGGAGACGACATGGCCCTTGAACCCCCAGGCGCCCCGCAGCCGGTCGTTGAGCAGGAAGCCGCTGGCGCAGGCGGGGTCGCCATTGACCGAATTGTACGCGCACATCACCGATTCGACCTTTCCGTCGACGACGAGCGCGCGAAAGGCGGGAAGGTAGGTGTCCTCCAGATCGTGGAGGCTGACGGTGATGTTGTCGCTGTGCCGCGTCGGCTCCGGCCCGCTGTGCACGGCATAATGCTTGGCGGTGGCGGAGACGCGGTAATAGCGCGGGTCGTCGCCCTGCATCCCGCGCACGAACGCCACGCCCAGTTCACCAGTCAGATACGGATCTTCACCGTACGTCTCCTGACCGCGGCCCCAGCGGGGATCGCGGAAGATGTTGATGTTCGGCGACCAATAAGTCAGCCCCTGCATGATCCGGTGCGGTGCGCCGCTCCGTTCGACCTGATTCCAGCGGATGCGGCCCTCGGTCCCGATCGCTTCCCCCATCGCCAGCATCGCGGGCGTGTCGAAGGTCGCGGCGAGGCCGATCGGTTCGGGAAAGACGGTGGCGTAGCCGTTGTTGGCGACGCCGTGCAGCGCCTCGCTCCACCAATTATATTCGGGGATGTTCAGGCGCGGGATCGCGCGCGCCTGATTGACGAGTTGCGACGCCTTTTCCTCCGGCGTCAGCCGGGCGATCAGGTCGTCGACCCGCCGTTCCACCGGTAGCGACGCGTCGCGGAAGGGGATCGGGGCGGCGACCTGCGCGCTGGCGGTGCTGGCGAGAAGGGCGGATGCCAGCGCCACTATCGACGCGCGCTCGATCACGTCGGATTTCATATCCATGGGCATCATGCCTCCTCCACCCCGATCAGGCGACGCGGATCGACCATCGCCCAGGCGAGGGTGCCGACGACGACGACCGCAGCCCCGGTTCCGAACGCCGCCGCCCAGCCGTATCGCGCGGCGATCCACGGCGTCAGCGACGAGGTGAGCGCACCGCCGAGCTGGCAACCGACGTTCATCAGGCCCGATACGACGCCGGTGTGGCGGCCGGCGATGTCGGCGGTCACCGACCAGAACGAACTCTGCGACAGATAGATCGCGCCGCCGCCGAGCGCGAGCGTCATCACCGCGAGCGGGACATTGTCGACCTGCGATCCCAGCACCAGAAACAGCGCCGTCAGCACGAACGACACCATCGCGAGACCGGACCGGCCCCAGTACAGACCGTGCCGCCGCGACACCGCATCGTTGATGAACCCGCCCGCGAGGCACCCGACCGTCATCGCCAGGAACGGCGCCATGCCGAACAGCGCGCTCGATTTCAGGTCCAGGCCCCGCGCCTCGGCGAGATAGATGAAGAACCAGCTGAAGAAGATCCAGATGACGTAACCGAACGCGAAATAGCTGAGGAACAGCCCCCAGACGTTGCGGCTGGCGAAGATCGCGCGCCACGGAATCGGGCCGTCCGCCTCCGTCACGCGCGGTGGCAGGCCGGATTCGATATAGGCGAGTTCGGCCGCGTTGACCTTGGCATGATCCTGCGGCCGGTCGCGCGCGATCGTGTACCAGACCAACGCCGCGACCAGACCGATTGCGGCGCAGACGTAGAACGAGGCCTGCCAGCCGCCGAATGCGATCACCGCGCTGATCAGCGGAGGCGTCAGCCCGGAGCCCGCGCCGACGCCCGCGAAGATCAGGCCGTTCGCCTTGCCGCGTTCGTGCGCGGGCACCCAGCGCGACACGAACTGGTTGCCGGACGGGTACACCGCCGCCTCGCCGATCCCCAGTGCGAAACGGACCACGACCAGCATCAGGATCGCGTAGGCGCCCTGCGGCGGGACCAGTGCGGTCGCAACGCTGAACACGCCCCACCAGATCAGCGCGATCGTCAGCAGCTTGCGCGGACCCATCCGCGCCGCCAGCCAACCGGCCGGCACCTGGAAAGCGGCATAGCCGATCAGGAAGGCGCTGAAGACCCAGCCGAGCTGGATCTGGTCGATTCCGTATTCCCGGCGCATCTGGACGCCGGCGACGGAGATGTTGGTGCGATCGAGGAACGCGATGGCGCTGATGACGAACAGCATCGCCACAAGCCGGATGCGGATGTTCGTGCGCCGCTCGACGGTCGCCATGGCCCTCTCCCCGATCTGCGGTAATCCCGCATAATATCCTATATGATCGACGATAGCTGCGATATAGGCAGGCGTAAAGACCCGCATCGGCACCGCGTCGCCGGCTCAACTTCCGCAGCGAATCCCGCTACGGATCGGTGAAGCCGGTGCTGCCGAGAACGTCGTAAGGAGAAGATGCCCGTGAACCCGTCCCGCCTGCTTGCCATGCTCCTGCTGGCATCGTCGCCGATCGCCGCCGCACCTGCGGATCAGCATCCGTCGCAGCCCGGATCCAACCCGATCATCCGCGACAAGTTCACCGCCGATCCGGCCCCGCTGGTCGTCGGCGATCGCCTGTATTTGTATGTCGGCCATGACGAGGCGCAGCGCGACGAGATGTTCAACATGCGCGAATGGCTGGTCTATTCGACGACGGACATGAAGCACTGGACCGACCACGGCCCGATCATGAAGGTCAAGGATTTCAAGTGGGCGAAGCAGGATGCCTGGGCCTCGCAGACGATCTTCAAGAACGGCAGATACTGGTTCTACGCGGCGGTCGAGCATGACGCGACGCATTCGGGCAAGGCGATCGCGGTGGCCGTATCGGACAAGCCGACGGGGCCGTTCGTCGATGCCAAGGGATCGGCGCTCGTCACCAACGCAATGACGCCGAAGGGCACGCATAGCTGGGAGGATATCGACCCCACCGTCTTCACCGACGACGACGGAACGACGTGGATCGCGTGGGGCAACCGGCAATGCTACATCGCCAGGCTGAAGCCCAACATGATCGAGATCGACGGACCGATCCGCGAGATCACGCCGCCGCATTTCGAGGAGGGCCCGTGGCTGCACAAGCGCGGCAAGATGTATTACCTGACCTACGCCTCGCTCGACCGGAAGACGCACCGGGACGAGCGCGTGTCCTATTCGACTGCGCCGTCGATCAACGGGCCGTGGACGTATCGCGGTGAGCTGACCGGATCGGGCAAGTACAGCTTCACGATCCACCCCGGCATCGTCGAGTATAAGCGCAACTGGTACCTGTTCCTGCACAATGCCACGCTGGCGATCGGCGACCTGAACGGATCGATCGGCCGGCGCGCCGTGACGGTGGAGCATCTCCGCTACAACCCCGATGGTACGATGATCCCGGTGGTGCAGACCGATGCCGGCGTGACCGCGCCGGCGGACAGAGCGAGATAATCGCGCTACCGCACCCGCTTCAGCACACGGTCGGCCCAGGTCAGGAAATGCGGGATGTTGGGCGCGTCGGTGTGGCCGCCGTCGTGCTGCCGCCACGCGAGTTCGCCTGCGTCCCTTGCTTCCAGGACGGCGGGCATCGGCATATTGCGGTAATCGCCGTCCGCGACACCGCTCGCACCGAGGAGGCGGTAGACGCGGCTGGCATCGACCGTCGCCATCCAGCTACCGCGCTGGTCCAGCCACGGCGCGTCGCCGGCGGCGGGGATGCCGTAGCTGACATAGACCGGGCGCGGTGCACACAGGGCGATCAGGCCGTTGGCGTCGACCGGGAGCGCACTGGCATCCAGCTGCGGGGGCGACACGCCCTTCGTGTCGTATTTCAGGAAGTTGCCGGCCATCCAGTGGTATTCGCCGGTGGCGAGATTGCCGACCTCCTCCCCGAAATGCCGGCGCAGCGGCGTCGTCCCGCCCTTGCCGGATGATCCCAGCAGCGCGACGGCGAACCGCGGGTCGAACGCCATCGTCACCAGCGCCGCCTTGCCGTAGCGCGACACGCCCTCGATCCCGATGCGGGTCGCGTCGACGGCGGGGTCGGTCGCCAGCCAGTCGAAGCCGCGACTCGCCGCCCACGCCCACGCCCGCAGCGCGCCCCACTGGTCGGGCCGGCGCGGGGCACCGCCGTTCGCTAGGCCGATGATGCCCGATCGCAACCCGGAGCCGTCGTCGGCCTGCGCGCTCAGCGGGTCGATCATCGCATAGCCCCAGCCGGCGGCGATGATCTGTTCTGGGACGGACGGGGTCGGGTCGAAGCGGCGCGGCGCCGCGGGTCCGGCGAGCATGTGCGCCTGATGACGGGCGAAGATGGGCTTGAGGGCCGGATCGCGCTCGGCGAGCAGCGCCTTGAGCGCGGCGTCGATCCGCTCGCTTTCGTCCGCCGTGGGCTGCGACGGGGCGGGGAAGGCGGCGGGGCCGAACATCATCAGTACCGGCACCTTGGCTGTCGCGCGGGCGGGCAGCACGACCAGCATCCGCAGTCGGACCGGCGGCATGCCGGGGCGCGGATCTGCAACCTCCCCGATCAGGCGACGCGCAGTGACGGCGCGGCCGAAGCCGATCGTCTCCGCATCGCTGGCATCGACGTGCCAGCGGACCGGCGGCAGGTCGGCGGGCACCCGGCCATACACCTCGCGCTCGTAGATCGCGGCGATGGCGGGGCGCTGGACGTCGCGCCACTGCGCAGCGGTGCGGACCGGGCGACCGTCCGTCGTCCGCAACGCGTCGGGCAGCGGATAGGGGTTGGCGGTCGCTTCGTCGGTGCTGGCGGCATCCGGTGCTTTCGGGTCGCCGTTCGCGCCGGGGATCAGTGCGGTGATGCCCAGCGCCCGCATCATCGCCGCGCGATCCGCGTCGGCGGCGGGGTTCTGCGCGACGCCGGCGGTCGCGACCGCAACGAGCGAGAACGATAAGAGTGACCGCAGCATCATCGTGCCGCTTTGCCGAGGGGCCGGGGGGAGAGCCAGCCGCCGTCCGAGAGCCAGTCGTACAGGCGGTCGGGCCAATGCAGGATCGAGATGCGCGGCGACTCGTCCAGATTGAAGGCGTGATCGCTGTCCGCGTACATGTGCAGTTCCGCCGACACTCCGGCTTTTCGCAGCTGTTCGTAAAGCGCCACGGACGGCGCGGCGCAGCATGCGTCGAGACTGCCCGCGACGAGGAAGGCGGGCGGGGCGCTGGCGATGGCCTTCGCCGGAATGCCGCGCGGGCCGGGGAAGACGAGGACCTGAAAATCGGGGCGGCCCGACAGCCGGTCGATCGCATCGACGACGGGGCGGCCGGCGGGAGTCGGGTTGTCGGCGATCAGCGACACCAGCTCGCCACCCGCCGAAAAGCCCATCGCGCCGACGCGGGCGGGGTCGATGCCGTAATCGGCGGCATGCGCGCGCACCCAGCGGATCGCGCGGCGGGCGTCGTCGGCGGCATCGCCGTCCACCGAATAGGGCGACCCGGGCTCGTTCCCCAACCGGTATTTCAGGACGAACGCGGTGATGCCCATGCGGTTGAGCGCGGTTGCGACCTTCGTGCCCTCGTTGGTCCAGACCAGCAGCTTGTGTCCGCCGCCGGGCATGATGACGACCGACGCGCCGTTGCGGTTCTTCGCCGCAGCGGGGAAGACGAGCAGCGACGGGTCGTGGATGTTGCGCACCCAGTAATCGCGCCCGACTTCCGCTTGCCCGCGACGCTTCGCCGCGCCGGGTGCTCCCTGCGGCCAGAGCGGCACCGCGGTGTAGGTCGCGGGCGACTCCGGCGCGGGGTCCTGCGCGGTGAAGGTCTGCGCCACGACGGGAGCGGCGAGCAACAGGCAGGCCGACAGGATCACACGGCGCATCGGCACTCTCCCCAATCCTATAGCATTTGCGCTTTCATGCGGGGAACACGGGACTTGGCGCAAGGGGGGTCGTGCGTTCTCAGGCGCCCCAACCGCCGCCGAGCGCACGGAAGACGTCGACCTGCGCGGTGGCGATCTGTGCGTCGGCGAGCGCGAGCGTCGCCTCCGTGTCGGCCAGCGTGCGTTCGGCGTCGAGCGCGACGAGGCTGTCGATCTGGCCCTCACGCTGCTGCGCGCGGGTGATGCGTGCGGCGGCGGCAGCCTGATCGCGCGCGGATTGCAGGGCGGTGCGGCGTTGCAGCGCGTTGGCGTAGGCCGACAGCGCGGTCTCGCTTTCCTCCAGCGCCTGCAACACCGTGCCGTCGAAGGTCGCAAGCGCGGCCTGCGTGTCCGCCTCCGCGCCGGCGATGCGCGCGCGCGCCCTGGTCGGGTTGACGTTCCAGTTGATGAGCGGGCCGAGCAGCCAGCGCAACGGACCGCCGCCGAACAGGTCGCCAAGGCCAGCGCTGGTCTGGCCGATCGAGCCGCCGAGGCTGATCTTCGGATACAGGTCGGCGGTGGCGACGCCGATCCGTGCGGTGGCGGCGGCGAGGCGGCGTTCGGCGGCGCGCACGTCGGGGCGGCGGGCGAGCAGTTGCGCGCCGTCGCCGATCGGGATGGGACGATCGAGCCGCAGCGTCGTCGTGCGGGCGGCGGCGATCGGCGGCAGGTCGGCGGGCGCGCGGCCGGTCAGCGTCGCGAGCCGGAACAACGCCGCCTGGCGCTGCGCCCGAATCGCGGGGATGTCGGCGAGGCGCTGGTCGCGCAACGCGGCGATGCGGGCGGTGTCGAGACCGGTGGTCAGGCCGACCTTGGCGCGGTTCGACGTGACGCCGAGCGAACGGTCGATCAGCGCGACGATCCGCTCCGCCACGGCGATGCGTTCGGCGGCGGAGGCGGCGTCGGCATAGGCGCGGGCGGTCTCGGCGGCAATCGAGACGCGCACCGCGTCGAGGTCCGCCTGCGCCGCGCCGACATCGCCGCGCGCCGCCTCGACGTTGCGGCTGATGCGGCCGAACAGGTCGACTTCGTACGAGACGTTGAGGCCGCCATCGACGCGCCAGCCTTCGCGATCGACGCCGGGGATGGTCTGGATTTCGGACACGCGGCCGTAATTGCCGCTGGCGCTGACGTTGCCCTGCGGCTGGCGGGCGCCGCGAACCTCCCGCAGCGACGCGCGGGCACGGGCGAGGCGGGCGGCGGCGACACGCAGGTCGGTGTTCGCCCCGAGCGCGTCGGTGACGAGGCCGTCGAGGACGGGGTCGCTGTAGAGTTGCCACCAGCGTTGGCTGGCGGGGGCGGTCGGGTCGACCGCGGTGCTGGTCGACAGGAACGGCCCTGCCGCGGCGACGGGCGTCTGCGGGGCGACATAGTCTGGGCCGGTCGCGCAGGCGGCGAGGGCCAGTGCTGTGGCCAGTGCGGAAACGGTGGCGAGGATGGCACGCATGGTTTTGCTCCTTATTCCGCCGGCAGCGCGTGGGGCGCGGGGCTGGCGGCGTGCCGGCGGCGGGCGAGACGATCGCCCAGCGCGCGGCACACGACGTAGAAGGTGGGCGTGAACAACAGGCCGAACCCGGTGACGCCGATCATGCCGAAGAACACCGCGGTACCCAGCGCCTGCCGAAGCTCGGCACCGGCACCCTTCGCGATCAGCAGCGGCACCGCGCCGAGGATGAACGCGAAGCTGGTCATCAGGATCGGCCGCAATCGGTCCTGCGCCGCGCGCACCGCGGCTTCGACCGGGGACAGGCCGTCCTGTTCCTCCGCCTGCTTGGCGAATTCGACGACGAGGATGGCGTTCTTCGCGGCGAGCGCGATCAGTACGACCAGGCCGATCTGGGTCAGGACGTTGTTGTCCATGCCGCGCAGGTTCACGCCGATCATCGCCGCGAGCAGGCACATCGGCACGATCAGGATGATCGACAGCGGCAGCACGAGGCTTTCATACTGCGCCGCCAGCACGAGGAAGACGAACACCACCGCCAGCGCAAAGACGATCGCCGCCGTGCTGCCCGCCGCCTTCTGCTGGAAGGCGATGCCGGTCCATTCGGTGCCGTAGCCCGCCGGCAGCGTCTCGGCCGCGACCTTTTCCATCGTCACCAGCGATCGGCCGGAGGAATAGCCGGGCGCGGTGTCGCCATCGACCTCGACCGCGGGAAAGAGGTTGTAGCGGGTGACGCGGTACGGCCCGGTCTTGTCGCGGAAGGTCGACACTGATCCGATCGGCACCATCGCGCCGCTGTTCGACCGCGTCTTCAGGTTGGCGATGTCCGCCGTGGTCGCGCGGAACGGGGCGTCGGCCTGCGCGGTGACGCGGTAGGTGCGACCCAGCAGGTTGAAGTCGTTGACGAAGGCCGAGCCGAGATAGACCTGCAACGCCTCGAACACGCGTTCCGGGGGGACGCCGAGCATGTCGGCCTTGGCGCGGTCGATGTCGGCGAAGATACGCGGCGTGGCGCTGTCGAAGAAGGTGAAGACCTGCGCCAGCCCCTCGGTCTGGTTCGCCTTGGCGAGCAGCTTGCCCGTCTCCTCGCCCAGCTTCTGGTAGCTGCCGCCGTTCTTGTCCTGCACGATCAGGCGATAGCCGCCGGCCGACCCGATACCCTGGATGAGCGGCGGCGGGATGACGAGGATACGCGCCTCGTCGATGTCCGCGGTGACCTTGCGGGCTTCCGCCATGATGCTGGCGAGGGTGACGCCGAGCGCCTGACGGTCCTCGAACGATTTCAACGGGATGTAGGCGGCGGCGGCATTGGGGGCGAGCGTTTGCGACGGACCGTCGAAGCCCGCGAGCATCACCGCGCCCTTGACGCCGGCCAGTGGCAGGATGCGCTTGGCGACCTTTTGCACGACAGCGTCGGTGCGCTCCACCGAGGCGCCGGAGGGAAGCTGGACGACGGTCAGGAAGTAACCCTGATCCTGCGCCGGGATGAAGCCCGACGGCGTCGCCCAGAACAGCGCACCGGTAGCGGCGATCAGGCCGAGATAGACGGTCATCATCCGCTTGGGACGGGCGACGAGCGCGGCGGTGAGCGCGGCGTAGCGGGCGCTCATCCGTTCGAAGCCGCGGTTGAACGCATCGCCCGCGCGGCGGACGGTGCGGGTCAGGCGATTGCCGTTTTCTGCATGGACGTGCGCCTTGAGCAGCATCGCGGCGAGCGCCGGCGACAGCGTCAGCGACAGCAGCAGCGAGATGATCGTCGCCGTCGAGATCGTCACCGCGAACTGGCGGTAGAACGCGCCGGACAGGCCGGTGAGGAACAGCGTGGGCACGAACACCGCGCACAGCACCAGCACGATCGCAACCAGCGCGCCCGACACCTCGTCCATCGACGTGCGTGCCGCCTCCAGCGGGGTCAACCCGCGCTCCAGGTTGCGCTCGACATTCTCGACCACGACGATCGCGTCGTCGACGACGATGCCGATCGCCAGCACCAGTCCGAACAGTGACAGGTTGTTGAGGCTGTAGCCGAGCGCCGCCAGCACCGCGAAGGTGCCGATCAGCGAAACGGGAATGGCCACGATCGGGATGATCGCCGCGCGCCATTTCTGCAGGAAGACAAGGATGACGAGCACGACGAGGATCATCGCCTCAACGAGGGTATGCTTCACCGCGTCGATCGACTGGGCGATGAACTCGGTCGGGTTGTAGATGACGCGGTATTCCAGCCCCTTGGGGAAGTCCTTCGCCATCGCGTTCATCTCGGCGCTGACCGCTTCGGCGGCGGCGAGCGCGTTCGATCCGGGGCGCTGGAAGACGGCGGCGATGACGGTCGGCTCGCCCGACAGATAGGTGTTGGAGCCGTAATCGGCCGCGCCGAGCTCGACCCGCGCGACATCGGCGACGCGGACCTGACGACCGTCCGCATCGGTGCGGATCACGACCTGAGCGAACTGCGCCGGATCGACGAGGCGGCCCTGCGTCTCGACGTTGAGCTGGAACGCGCTGCCGTTCGCATAAGGCGGCTGGCCGAGCGTGCCGGCGGCGACCTGCACGTTCTGCGCGCGCAGGGCCGACACGATGTCGCCCGCGGTCAGGTTGAGCGCGGCGGCGCGGCCGGGATCGATCCACACACGCATTGCATAGTCGCGCGCGCCGAACAGCCGCACGTCGCCGACGCCATCGATGCGCGCCAGCCGGTCGCGGACCTGAGTCAGCGCGTAATTGGAGATGTAGCCGCGATCGAGGCTGTGGTCGGGCGAGACGAGGTTCACGACCATCAGGAAGTCGGGCGACGTCTTGCGCGTGACGACGCCGAGGCGCTGCACCTCTTCCGGCAGGCGGGGCACCGCGACCGCGACGCGGTTCTGGACCAGCACCTGCGCGGCGTCGAGATCGGTCCCGAGCTTGAAGGTGACGGTGATCGTGACCGTGCCGTCGCCGGTCGACTGGCTGCTCTGGTAGAGCATGTTGTCGACGCCGTTGATCTCCTGCTCGATCGGCGCGGCGACCGTCTCCGCGACAGTTTCCGCCGATGCGCCGGGATAGGTTGCGGTGACCGTCACCGTCGGCGGCACGATGTCGGGATATTGGGAGACGGGCAGGCCCCAATAGGCAATCGCGCCGACGATCGTGATGATGACCGCGATGACCGCGGCGAAGATCGGGCGCGTGATGAAGAAGCGCGAAAAGCGCATGGCAGGCTCCCCGGAAGAGGATGGAATTCGACAGGTGTGTCGGTCTCACCCTCACCGGCGATGTGCGCGGGTGAGGGTGAGTGGATGTTACCGGGCGAAGGTGACTTCGCCCGCAACCGGCGCAGCGCCGCCGCCGGGCGGCGCGGCATCCGCCGTGGGGGCGATACGGCCGGGCTTGGCGGTGACCTTGGTGCCGGGCATCGCCATCTGCGTGCCGCTGATGACGACGCGGTCGTTCGGCGACAGGCCGGCGCGAATCACGCGCAGCCCGCCCAGCACGGGGCCGAGCTGCACCGGTTTGGCGACGACCGAGCCGTCCTGCGCCACGGTCAGCAGCGTCTTGCGCGCCTGATCGGTCTGGACGGCGGAGTCGGGGACCAGCAGCGCGCGCGTGGTGCCGCCGCTGCCGAGGCGCATGTTGCCGAACAGGCCCGGCGTCAGGAACAGGCCGGGGTTGGCGAGCACTGCGCGGCCTCGGATCGTGCCCGATTTCGGGTCGAGGCCATTGTCGGTGAAATCGAGGCGACCCTTCCAGCGATAGTCGCCCTCGTCCTGCAACTTGACCTCGACCGGCGTCACGTCGGCGCCCGAGGCGGCGGCGCGTCTGGTCTTGAGGAACAGCGCTTCCGAGCCGTCGAAGGTGAAGTAGATGGGGTCGAGCGCGTTGATCGTGGTTAGCAGCGTGCCGTTCGAGTCGCCCGCGGCGACCAGGTTGCCGGCGTCGATGCGACGGTCGGAGATGCGGCCGGCGATCGGCGCGCGGACCTGCGTGAACTCCATGTCCAGCGCGCGCGAGCGGACGCGAGCCTGTGCTGCGGCGAGGCTGGCGGTCGCGGCGCGCAGGCGGGCGTTGAGTTGGTCGACGTCGCTCTTCGACACCGCATCATCGGCGACGAGCCGGTTGGCGCGGTCGAGATTGGCGCGCGCAAGGGCGACGTCGCTCTGTGCGCTCGCCAGACCGGCTCGCGCTTCGGCGAGCGAGGCGGCGAAGGGGCGGGAATCGATCGTGAAGAGCAACTGGCCCTTTCGCACGATCGCGCCGTCGGTGAAGTGGACCGCGGTGACCGCACCCGACACGCGCGGGCGTACCTCGACGCTGCGGCTGGCTTCAAAGCGGCCGACATAATCGTCCCATTCGTTGACCTCGCGCAGCAGCGGCTGGGCGACCGTGACGGCGGGTGGCGGCGGCGCCGCGGCGGCGGGGGCGTCGCGGTCGATCAGCGTGTAGCCGAGCGCGACGGCGGCTACCGGCAGCAGCAGCAGCGCCGGCTTGCGCCAGCGTGGCTTGGCGTGTGCTGGCGACGGGTCGTCCCGCGCCTGACCCTGCGGGGCCTCGACGGGTGAATACATGTTCATGCGCGGTTTCCCTTCGGCGTAGGGGCGGCGGTGACGTTTTGGTGGGCCATGATGATCTCCCTCGATCATGTCTGATGGGCACAGCGGGTCGTTGCCCGCGGGCCCTGTTGCGACGGGGCGTCCGTGGCGGATGAAATTCGGCACAGGGGTATGTTCGGCCACGCAGTCGCGCGCCGTGGATCGCTCCGGCAAAGGACAAGCCGGCCCTCCCACTCCGCGAAGGCCGTGCGTTACGCTGGGACGCGATCGGTCGGTGGGGCCGTCACGTTCTATACTGAACGGTATATAAACGGCGTGACAGGTTCGTCAATAGCATTGTGTACCGACAGGTATGTTTCGTGTCCAGATCGCTCATTCAGGCTCGCCCGGAACCCCCCGACTCTCCTGACGTACTGAGTCCCGAACAACCCCAAGGACTTCGGCATGAGCAAATCGACCAGCGACTTCATCGTCGAGCGTCTGAAGGCGTGGGGCGTAACGCGGATCTACGGTTACTCCGGCGACGGCATCAACGGCGTGCTGGGCGCGCTGCAACGCGCGGAAAAGGCGGGCGAGGGCATTGAGTTCATCCAGGTCCGGCATGAGGAGATGGCGGCGTTCATGGCCACTGCGCATGCGAAGTTCACCGGTGAGCTGGGCGTGTGCCTGTCAACCGGCGGGCCGGGCGCGACCCACATGCTGACCGGGATGTACGACGCCAAGCTGGATCATGCGCCGTTGCTGGCGATCTGCGGGCAGGCCGAGTCGACGGTGCGCGGGGCGGTGTACCAGCAGGAACTGAACCTGGACCGCGTTTTCGCCGATGTCGCGGCGTTCGTGCAGGAGGCCGCCGCGCCGGCGCAGATCCGGCACCTGATCGACCGGGGCCTGCGCGTCGCGATCGCGGGCAACACCGTCACCGCACTGATCTTCCCAAAGGACGTGCAGGACGAGCCGTGGGAGGAGCCGGCGCGCGCACATGGCTTCACGCGCTCCGGCCCGGGCTATTCGCGGCCGTTGGTGGTGCCGCAGGAGGCGGACCTGCGCCGCGCCGCCGAGGTGCTGAACGCCGGGTCGAAGGTCGCGATCCTGATCGGCGCGGGCGCGCGCGCAGCGGCGGCGGAGGTGGAGCATGTCGCCGACCTGCTGGGTGCGGGCGTCGCCAAGGCGCTGCTGGGCAAGGACGTGCTGCCCGACGACCTGCCCTTCGTCACCGGGTCGATCGGGCTGCTCGGCACGAAGCCGTCGTCGGACATGATGGAGGGGTGCGACACGCTGCTGATGATCGGCACCGGCTTTCCGTGGGCGGAGTTCCTGCCGGCGGACGGACAGGCGCGGGCGGTGCAGATCGACATCGCCGCCGACATGCTCGGCCTGCGCTATCCGGTGGAGGTCAACCTGCACGGTGGCGCTGCGGAGACGCTGCGCGCGCTGCTGCCCTTCCTTCAGCGCAAAACGGATCGTGGCTGGCTGGACGGGATCGTCGACGGGATGCGCGACTGGCACGAGACGCTGAAGAAGCGGGCGTTCGCCGCCGCCAACCCGGTCAACCCGCAGCGGGTCGTGTACGAGATGTCGCCGCGCCTTCCCGCCGATGCGATCGTCACGTCCGACTCGGGGTCCTGCGCCAACTGGTATGCGCGCGACTATCAGGTGAAGCGGGGGCAGCGATCGTCGCTGTCGGGCGGGTTGGCGTCGATGGGGGCGGCGGTCCCCTATGCAATCGCGGCGAAGTTCGCGTTTCCTCACAAGCCGGTCGTGGCGCTGGTCGGCGACGGGGCGATGCAGATGAACAACATGGCGGAGCTCATCACCGTCCAGAAATACTGGCAACGCTGGGCCGATCCACGGCTGATCGTCTGCGTCTTCAACAACGAGGACCTGAACGAGGTGACGTGGGAGCAGCGCGTGATGGAGGGCAATCCGCGCTTCGCCACGACGCAGGACATTCCCGACGTGCGCTATTCGCAGTTCGCGGAGATGATCGGGCTGACGGGTATCTTCGTCGACGATCCCGAACAGCTCGGTGCTGCGTGGGACAGGGCGCTGGCGGCGGACCGGCCGGTGGTGCTGGAGGTGAAGACCGATCCGGAGGTCGCGCCGCTGCCGCCGCACGTCACGTTCGAGCAGGCAAAGGCGTTCATGTCGTCCATGGCGAAGGGCGACAAGGGTGCCGGTCGCGTGATGATGGAGACGGTGCGCCAGCTGGTCGGTGGGCATCCGAAGGCGGACTGACGGGTTCGGGGTCGCTCCAGCGAGTGCGAGCGGGTAAGGAGCGGCCCGTGTTTCGTCGTTCCAACCTTCTCGTCGCTGCGCTTCTAACGTGGCTGATCGCCGCGCTGCTCGTGGCCTCGCCGCTGGCTGCGCAGACCGAGGATCCGGTCGGTGGCGTGGTCACCCACCTGTCGACGGCGTCGAACGAGGTGCGCGCGGTCGAGCGTGCCGCCGACACCGTCGACACACGCGAGGATCGCGCCGCGCTGACCGATCGCCTGTCGGCGGTGCGCGCCACCGCCGCCGACGCGGGCACGACGCTGGACGCGCAGATGGCGCTGGTCGATGCCAAGATCGCGGAGATCGGCCCGGTGACGCCCGGTATCGTCGACGCGCCGGACATCGCCGCGCAGCGCAAGCTGCTGGCGCAGCGGCGCGCGACGATCGACTCCGCGATCCGCCGCGGCAAGTTGCTCAACGTCGAGGCGCAGCAGCTCGCCGACCGGATCGCGGCGGATCAGGCGGCGGAACTCGGGCGAAGCTGGAGGACGCGTAATCCTTCGCCGCTGACACCGGGTTTCTGGGCGGCGATCGTAGACGCGACGCCACGCGATGTCGGCCGCGTCGCGCGCGTGCTGGAACAGGTGATGGCCGATATCGGCACGGGCCTGATCGGCGGTGGCGGCTGGATCGCGCTGCTCGGCGCTGTAGTGGCGGTGGTGCTCGGCTGGCCGGCAAGGATCGCCTTGAGGGAGGCAGGGCGGCGCTACGCGATCGGTGCCGCGCCCGGCCACCGGGTGCGGCGCACCGGATACGCGATGTGGCGGCTGGTCACGGGGACGGCGCTGCCGACGCTGGCGGCGCTGGCGGTGGCGCAGGGCTTGCGCTGGTCCGGCCTGACGGGCGCGACCGTCGAGCCGATCCTGAGCGCAGCGCTGTTCGCGATCGGGATGGGCGCATTCATCGGCGCGCTCGGCGGGGCGCTGCTGATGCGCAGCCAGGGATCGTGGCGGCTGCTGCCGATCGACGACGCGGTCGCCCGCGCGTTGATGCCGTGGGTGTGGGTGCTGGCGGTCCTGACGTCCGCGGACATCCTGCTGTCGGCGACGGTGGAGGCGATGCGGTTGAGCACGACCGCCGTCTTCGTGACCGATTCGGCGATCGCCACGGTGAGACTGCTGGCGATCGGCGGCCTGTTGTTCACGCTGGGCCGGCTGCGCAGCCGTGCGCGCGCCGAAGCGGAGGCGCAGGCCGTCGCGACCGAAGCGCCGGCGGTCAGCGGCGCGGGCGCGGCACGAGCAGGGGTCGGCGTCATCACGCTGGTCGTGTGGCTGGTGACGCTGGCCAGCGCCGGGGCGCTGCTGATCGGGTATACGACGTTCAGCCTGTTCCTGACCCGGATCGCGATCGAGTGGCTGGCGATCGTCATCGGTACCTTCTACCTGTTGCTCGCCTTCGTCGACGATGTCGTCACGACGGTGTTCTCCGCCGACAGCCGCACCGGCCATGTATTGGCGCGCGGCGTCGGCATCCGGCCGAGTGCGATCGACCAGTTCGGCGTACTCATGTCCGGAGCGCTACGGCTCGGGCTGGCGCTGGTCGCGATCGTCATGCTGTTGACGCCGTTCGGTTCGGGCGTGGACAGCACCGTCGAGCGCTTCGGCACCGTCGCGAGCGGCATCACCGTGGGCGATGTCAGTATCTCGCCCGGCGCGATCATCCGCGCCGTCGTCGTGCTGGTCGTCGGACTGGCGCTGGCAAGGCTGTTCCTGCGCTGGCTGAACGACCGTTACCTGCCGACGACGGCGATGGATGTCAGCGCGCGCAATTCGTTCGCGATGATCGCCCGGTACATCGCCATCATCCTGGCGGTCCTGTGGGGGCTCGCCTCGCTCGGCATCGGCATGGAGCGGATCGCACTGCTGCTGTCGGCGCTGTCGGTCGGCATCGGCTTCGGCTTGCAGGCGATCACGCAGAACTTCGTGTCCGGCCTGATCCTGCTCGCCGAGCGGCCGGTGAAGATCGGCGATCTCGTTCGCATCGGCACCGACGAGGGCGACGTGAAGCGCATCAGCGTGCGCTCGACCGAGATCGAGCTTGCGGACCATTCGACGCTGATCGTGCCGAATTCGGAACTCATCACCAAGACGGTGCTGAACAAGACGATGTCGAACGCGCTGGGCCGGTTGCAGGTGCAGTTCTCCGTCCCGCTCAACGTCGAACCCCAGCGTATCCGCCAGATCGTACTCGACGTGTTCGCGGCGGAACCGACGATCCTCGACGAACCCCCACCAGTCGCCTTCATCGACAACATCGTCGACGGCCGCATCCTGTTCAACTGCTTCGCCCACACCTCCAGCCCGCGGACCTCCTACCCGGCGCGCAGCAGTGCGCTGATGATGATCCTGCAACGGCTGGCGGAGGAGCATATCGATGTGGGCACGGTGCCGCAGCAGCTTCAGTTGCTGCCGGCGCATCGGCGCGACGACGAGCAAGGCCACCACGACCCAATCAGCTGATAAAGCGGCGTTCCCTGTCCGTTCCGATGTTGCTATAGGCCAGTCATGCCCAACGGATCGGTACGCAAGATCATCCATGTCGACATGGACGCCTTCTTCGCCTCCGTGGAGCAGCGCGACGATCCGTCGCTGCGCGGCAAGCCCGTCGCGGTCGGGCATGGCGCGGCGCGCGGCGTGGTCGCGGCGGCGAGTTACGAGGCGCGCGCGTTCGGGGTGAAGTCCGCGCTGCCGTCGGTGACGGCGCAGCGTCGATGCCCGGACCTGATCTTCGTACCGCCCCGGTTCGACGTGTACCGCACGGTGTCGCGGCAGATCCACGCGATCTTCGCGGAGTTCACGCCGGTGATCCAGCCCCTGTCGCTGGACGAGGCGTATCTGGACGTGACCGCAAACCTGGCGGGGCTGCCGACCGCCTGGGCCACCGCCAAGGCGATCCGCGCGCGCATTCTGGAGGAGACGGGGCTGACCGCGTCGGCGGGTATCTCGTACAACAAGTTTCTCGCGAAGCTGGCGTCCGATCACCGCAAGCCGAACGGCCAGTTCGCGGTGACGCCCGACATGGGGGCTGATTGGGTAGAGACGCTGCCGGTATCGAGGTTCCACGGCGTCGGCCCGGTGACGGCGGCGAAGATGAAGCGGCTGGGGATCGAGACGGGGGCCGACCTGCGCGCGAAGTCGCTCGACTTCCTTGAACGGCATTTCGGCAGTTCGGCGGGCTGGTATCACGCGATCGCGCGCGGTGAGGACGACCGGCCGGTCAATCCCGATCGCGTACGCAAGTCGTCGGGGTCGGAAACCACCTTCGATCGCGACCTGACCGAGCCGGCCGAGATCGAGGCGGGCGTCCTGCGCATGGCGGACGATGTCTGGGCGTGGTGCGAGAAGGCGCGGATGTTCGGCCGCACCGTGACGGTGAAGGTCAAGTTCCGCGACTTTCGCCAGATCACCCGCAGCCGCAGCCAGATGGGTGCCGTGGCCGATCACGCGACCCTGCGTGCCGCCAGCCTCGACCTGATCCGGTCGATCTACCCGCCCGAAACCGGCATTCGCCTGGTCGGCGTCACCGTGTCCAACTTCGAGGATCCCGCCGATCGGGATGCCGCCGGGCTACCCCTGTTCGACGCTTGATCGCTTACCCTGCAGGGCGAAATGGCCGCGGGGCGAGATCGTAACGAACCCTTCGCAGAAACGGCGGACCGGATGCCGCCGGGTCGGCCGCGTAGACAGTCAGCCCCGGCTCCCCGATCGCGATGCGGCCGGCGTCGAGATCGGCGAGCGCCCGCTGCATGTCGCGCTGCCCCGACAGCCAGCGAGCGCGCACCGATTCAGGCGAGAAATCGAACGCCTTGCCGACCACCTCCTCGTCCTGATCCGTATAGGCGATGTGCAGCAGCGTCACCGACGCAGCATCGCCGCGTCGCGTGCGTTCGTCGAACACCGCTTGCCACGCGGCGATCGCCCGTCGGCTTTGCGTCGCGAAGATCAGGTCCTGCATGCGCTCGGCGGCTTCGGTCACCGTCGTGGGGGCGGGCCGGTGGAGGGGCAACAGGTCGATCGCGATGCAGAGCAAGGGTCGTTTCGCGGAATCTGCGAGGACCGCATCGAGCGGCAGGTTGGCGGAGACGCCCGCATCCGCGATCAGGCGACCCCCGATCCATTGCGGCGGAAACGCCGGCGGCAGCGCGCAACTCGCCCGCAGATGCGCGATCGACAGCGGATCATGCGCGGTGTCGAACATTACGTCCTCGCCGCTTTCGAGATCGACCGCCGTCGCGGTGAACCGTGGCGATCCGCTATTCAGGCGGTCGAGGTCGATCGACTGCTCCAGCGAGCGCGCGAGGGGTGCGGTGTCGTAAAGGCTGGGCGGCTCCATGTTCATCGTCATGGCGCGCGGTGTGAACAGGCCGGGCCGTCCGGCCGCCGCCGCGGTGGCCGCCGCGGCGGACCGGCGCAGCGTCTCGGCCGCCGTGAAAAGAGGCGGTCCGGATGCCGGCCGCCAGAACGATCTCAGCGCCGCCAGCCGCTCATCGCGACGATTGCCGCAGATCAGCGCCCCGACGATCGCGCCGGCCGAGGCACCCGCCACCCGGTCCGGCTCCAGTCCGCGGTCGTGCAGCGCCTCGTAAACGCCGCCATGATAGGCCCCCAGCGCGTTGCCGCCGCTGAGGGCCAGCGCCAGATCATGGCGCGTAGGGGTGTCGCTCAATGGCTGGCCGTCTCCCCGGCGGCACGGCGGGCGGCGTATTTCAGCGTCAATGGTGCGTTGTGCTCGTCGATCCAGGCGGCCATCGCCTGTTCCTCCCGCAGCGACGTCTGCAACAGCGCGGTCGGTCCACCGAAGCTGCCCGCCTCCGCCAGCGCGATCAGCGACGTGTAGCTCGCTGCCTCGAAATTCTCGAACGCGTAGTTGGCGAAGCTGTTCTTCAGGATTTCGTCGGGCGCGAACACATGCGCCAGCGCGGCGAGGTTGCCGGAGATCGAGAGCGCGAAATCCTTTACCGCCGAATGCGTCTCTCCGAAGCCGGACAGGATTTCCTCGACGCGCTGGATCTGCTGCTCGGTTTCGCCGCGGTGGCGGCGGAGCGCGTCTTCGACCTCCGGATAATCCGCGAGATGGTCGAGTTGGCGGTCGATCAGCGCCAGCGCCTGATGTTCGACGCCGTGGACGTTCTTCAGGCCGGTGACGAACAGCGATTGGACGACGTCGTTGGGGAGGGTGGCCATGCGGCGCTCCTTATCGTGCAGTGTTGAACCAACCCCCCGAACGTCTCGGCCTTCGCAAATGTCCATGTAAAATCAATAACTTGATGCAGGTTAGAGGCTCCTCGGCCTACGGCACCAGCCCCGCCGGCGTCATGCGCAGCCGGGCAAGGTCGAGCCCGGTCTGTTGGCGGTAGAATCGCGCGATACCACGCCGGAACGACTCCAGCCGCCCGTCGCGCTTGGCGGCTGCGGCGGAAGTGCCGACCGCGAAGGCGGAGACCTTCAGTTCCTCGCCGACGCGGGTCCGTGTGTCCGGGTTCTTCATGGCGGGATTGACGAGGAGGTTGCCCGCGACCTGACGCCGCAGCCCCTTCATCTGCGCCTGTGTCGCGTCGCCTCCCGTGATCGTCTCCCACCCGATCGCGAGGAAGGTCGCCATGATGTCGGCGGTGTCGTTCGCGTCGAGCCCGGGCTTGCGCATCGCCGCCTGCATCTCGCCCGTGATGTCGCGCCCCTGAAATCCTGCGGTGATCGCCGCCGCTTCCTTGGGGCTGCTGCGGGCCACCCCGGCAAGATAGGCGTCGACGGCGCGCTTCCGGGACGCGGGCGTGCTGACGAACGGCAGCCGCGCATCGGACGCTCGGGGCGTGGCGGCGCTGGTCCTGGCGGCGCGCTGGCGCGGTGTCGATGCCCGGGCTGATCGACCACGCCGCTCGCCACGCGCGGTTTCCTCGACCGACAGGCCGTCGATGACGCTGCTGGTCAGTGCCTGACTCTGCGTCGAGAAATCCATCAGTGACATATAGGCGTCCTGCGCAGCCGCCGGACCTGCGGCCAACATGAGCAGACCCAGTCCGGCGAGGAAAGGTTTCGTCACGGCAATCCCCTTTTTCGTTGCTTCGAGACGATAGAAGCCCTGACTTCCCGTCAGGTTCCTGCACGGTCACGGGTGGTATTTCACCGTGGATGCGCCGACAGTCGCGGTCATGGCGACGCGATGATCGCCGGCGGGAGCAAGGCTTGCACGAGACGACCCTGGACAGGCCACGCTGGCGATCGGTCGGTTTGCTGGCGGCGTTCGCGCTGGCGAACATCGGCGGGGTGATCGCGTATTTGCCACTGCTGACGCTGTTGCTGCCGATCAAGGTGGACGTCATCGCCGGCAATGCGCGGATCGGCGTGCTGACCGCGGCGGTCGTCGCGGGATCGCTCGCCGCCAGCGGTTCCAACATCGTGTTCGGGTGGCTCGGCGACCGCGCGGTGGAGCGGGGACGTGGCCGGCGCGCCGGAATGGCGACCGGGTTGGCGGCGACGATCGCCTCCTATGCGCTGGTCGCGATTGCCGCCACGCCGGTGGCGCTGGTGCTGGCGATCGTGGTGTTCCAGATCGCGGTCAACGCGCTGCTGTCACCCCTGTTCGCGTTGATGGCGGAGGAGGTGCCGGACCGCGACAAGGGCGTCGCCGGCGGGCTGCTGGCGCTGGGCAATCCCGTTGCCTCCGCTTTCTCGGCAGCGGTCGTCGCGACGCTTGTGCTGGGGGAGATTGGCCGGCTCGCCGCGGTCGCGGTCGCCATCGCGGCCTGTTTCCTGCCGCTGATGATGCGCCGATCCGCGCCGGTGGTGGTGGCCGAAGCGGAGGTGGCCGCGTCGGCGCTCGACGACCGCGACCTGATCGTGGCACTCGGCGCGCGCCTGCTGGTGCAGGTCGCGAGCGGCGTGCTGTTCGTCTACCTCCTCTATTACCTGCGCGGGATGTCCCCGGTCGAGGATTCGTCCACGGTCGCGACGCGCGCGGGGCAATTGCTGACGATCGCCTTCATCGCCCCGCTGCCGGTGGCGGTGCTGGTCGGGCGGGTGTCCGACC
This sequence comes from Sphingomonas longa, assembly GCF_016892685.1. Lineage (NCBI taxonomy): Bacteria > Pseudomonadati > Pseudomonadota > Alphaproteobacteria > Sphingomonadales > Sphingomonadaceae > Sphingomonas > Sphingomonas longa. The sequence continues at coordinate 222,878 of NZ_JAFEMC010000004.1, read as the reverse complement.
GCGTCGGCCGCCGCAAGCCGTTCCTGCTCGGGGCCGCCGTGGTGGCTGCGGCGGGGTTGCTGGGCATGGCGGGGGCGGAGGGCGCGATCGTCGGCGCGACGATGTTCGGGCTGTTCGTGATGGGGCATGCGGTGTTCCTGTCGCTGCATTCGGCGTTCGCGATGCAGTTGCTGCCGAACCCGCGGCGGCGGGGGCGCGATCTGGGCCTGCTCAACCTGGCCAATACGCTGCCGTCGCTGCTGGGGCCGCTGCTGACCTGGTGGCTGGCGACACCGACCGATTTCGATGCCGTGCTGATCGTGCTGGCGGTGCTGACGGTCGGCGGTGGGCTGGCGATGCTGGCGGTACGGGGGCGGCGGTGACATGCCGACCCTGATCCTGGTCTGGCTGGTGGCCATCAACCTTTGGACGATGCGCTGTTTCCGGCACGACAAGCACGCTGCGATCCAGGGCCGCCGCCGCACGCCGGAAAGCGAGCTGCTCGGCCTCGCCTTGCTGGGTGGGTCGCCGGGCGCGTTCGCCGCGCGTCGCCTCTATCGGCACAAGACGCGCAAGGAGCCTTTCTCCACGCAGCTGAGCGTCATCGCCGCGATCCAGATCGGTGCGGGGGTGGGGCTGTTCTTCGCGTGGTAGTCAGCCGGCCGCAGCGTTGCGTTCGAACACCTCCAGCTGCGCCGCAAATGCCCGCCGGAACGCCGGCCGCGCCTCTCCGCGCGCGACATAGGCAGCGATGTTCGGGTATTCGTCCAGCAGGCCGGAGCTTTTCAGCCGCCGCAGGACCGCGATCGTCAACAGGTCGCCCGCGCTGAATCCGCCGTCCAGCCACTCCGTATCGTCGAGGCGGCGGGACAGGTCGCCCAGTCGCGTCCGTACGCGGGCGTCGAGCATCGCCTGCCGCTCCGCGAACCACGCTCGATCCTGCTCGAACAGCGTTGCGAGGGAGCGTTCGACGATCGGCGGCTCAATCGTGCTCAGCGCCGCGAACATCCACGCGATCGCCCGTGCCCGCGCATCGGCGTCGTGGGGCAGCAGCCCGGCATGACGTTCGGCAATGTGCAGCACGATCGCACCGGACTCGAATAGCGTCAGGTCGCCGTCCCGGTAGGTGGGGATCTGGCCGAAGGGTTGCGCGCTGCGATGCTCCGCCGCCTTCACCGCCGCGAATGACAGGAGCTGTACGTCGTACGCCAGCCCCGCCTCCTCCAGCGCCCAGCGCACCGGCATGTCGCGCGCCAGCCCGCGACCCCGATCCGGCGAGGCCTCGAACGCGGTGATGGTGATCGTCATCAAGTCGTCCCCTCCCTGCGTCGAATAGCATCGTTCTGGCTGTTTAACGACTTCGCAAGCTGGCCGGCCAACAGTCGGGGGTCAGGGGAGCGAAGCATGCTGAGCAGGGCCGATCTATCGCAGGAACATGCCGAACTCGCGCGGCTTGCCGCCACACTCGGGGCGCAGGCGCGGTCGGACCGTCCCGACGTGGCCGGGGTAGCGGGAGTGCGGTGGCAGTTGACGCGCAAGCTGTTGCTGCACCTCGCGAAGGAGGACAAGCTGCTCTACCCGAAGCTGAAGAATGGGTCGGACCCGGTCGCGGCGCGGCTGGCGGAGCGGTTCAGTGACGACATGGGCGGACTGGCCGCGACGTATAACGCCTATGTCGCGAGCTGGTCGGCGACTCGGATCGAGGCGGAGTGGCCCGCCTTCTGCATTGAGACGCAGGCGGTCGTCGCGGCACTGAGCGACCGGATCGCGCGCGAGGAGCGCGAACTCTACCGCCACATCCACTGAAGCCGTCAGCCGGCACTAAAGCCGTCAGCCGGCGACGAGATCCGCCAGATAGGGATGCGCCAGCACCCGCGCGGCGTTCTTCGCGCCGATGGCGTGGTCGGCGACCAGCCGGTGCCCGGCCACCGTGCGGTACAGCGCCACGGTCTGTCCGATCCGCGCGAAGGTCGCGCCGGCGGCGGCGGCGCGGGTGTAGTAGTCCCAGTCATTGCAGTTGTGAAAGCTGGGGTCGAAGCCCGCGACCGTGTCGAACGTCGCCCTGCGGACGATCGACCAGCTCGGCCCGATTACCCCGCCGGTCGCCAGCGCGCGCCGGATATCGCCGCCGTCCCAGCCGCATTCCGGCTCCCCCGGCGCGCCGCCGCCCTCGACCCGCGCGAAGCGGCCGACGATCACGTCCGCCGTCTCCGTCACCGGCCACGCGAGTAGCGCCGCCGCCGCGCCCGGCAGCCACACGTCGTCGCTGTCGAGAAACGCGATCCACGGCGACGAGCACAGCGCCGCGCCGACGTTGCGCGCGTTCGACGCACCGCCGTTGCGCGGCAGCACCATCGCCTCGACGCTGGCGTGCCGCGCGGCCAGGGCGCGGATAACCGTGCCGCCGGCGTCGCGCGATCCGTCGTCGACGATCACGATCCGCGCGGGCGGCTGCGATTGCGCGAGGACGCTCGCCACCGCATCCGCCACGACATGCGCCCGGTCGAAACACGGAATGACAACGTCATAGGCGGGCAGAACGGGGGCGAGCGGGATCGGATCGTTGTGAGGCATGATGTCGCTTGGCAGGAGAGGGGTTAACGCCCGCCGAAACGGACCTTGGCTCCCATGTAGAAATACCGGCCAAGCGAGGGAATGGGCAAATCGTAGCTGTCCTCGTCCGGCTTGCGATCCGCCAGATTGTTGACGCCGCCATACAGTGCGAAGCCGCTCGGCAGCGCATACTGGACCTGCACGTCATGCTGCCACAGCGCGTTATAGCGCAGTAGGTCGGCAGGGGCGTAATCGGGATTGTTGTCGGTCGTGTTCTTCGAGAAGCGGCGGACGCGATCGAACCAGCGCAGATTGTAGCTGAGCGTCAGCCCCTCCAGCGTCCAGCTGGGCGAGAAGACGAAGTTGTATTTGGGCCGGCCCGGCTGATCGACCTGATCCTCGACCTGCGCACCCGGCGTCGCGACCGTATCGAGCCGGTGCAGGTAGCCGCCGACGAAGCGGATATCGAAATCGCCGGCGCTGCCGGCGCGCACGCGATAGGCGATGTTGAGGTCGAGGCCGGCGGTGCGGAAGCGCGAGACGTTCTGCGGCTGCACGGTGAAGCCACTGATATAGCCCGTACCCTGCTGCCGGCTGATCGCCGCGCAATAGACGTTGTCGACGGTCGGCTGGTCGACGCACAGTTCCGCGATCGTCTGCGCGCCAGGCGTGCTGATCGCGTTGCGCAGGCGGATATCGTACCAGTCCGCCGCGATCGTCAGGCCCGGTACGAAGCGCGGGCGCAGGACCGCGCCGGCAGTCCAGGTCCGCGCCGTCTCCTCGCGCAGATCGGGATTACCCTGCTGCGATCCGGGGATGAACGACACCGCATTGGGGTTGTTCGCGGCGGTGAAGCCGGCGAGATTGCCGCCCGCCGCCGCGATCAGCGTGGCGCAGTTGGCCGCGCGCGTGGCGGTGCCGTTGCCACGCTGCTCCGGATAGCAGGGGTCGGTGAAGAAGCTGCTGGCCCCGGTCAGCGGCGTGAACAGTTCGCCGATATTGGGGGCGCGCACCGCCTCCCCGTAACTGCCGCGGAAGCTGATGTCGCGAATGGGCGCATAGACGCCGTTGAACTGATAGGCGCGGGTCGAGCCGATCGTCGAGTAATCGGAGTAGCGGCCCGCCGCACCGATCGACAGCGTCTCGGCGAACCGCTTCCCCTCCAGGATCGGGGCGTTGACCTCCCCGAACGCTTCCCACACGTCGAACGCGCCGCGCGACGGCGTCGGAATCACGAACTCGTCATACTGGTAGAACAGGCCGCGAGTCAGGTAATCGTTGGGCGAGAAGCTGCTGCGTTCCTTTCGATACTCCGCGCCGGTCGCGAACTGCACCGGTCCACCGGGCAGGCGGAAGAACTGGCCGAGATCGCCGGTGATCGACGCGTTGACGACATGCTGCTCGATCCGCGCCGCGCTGCTGTTGTCGAGCTGGAAGAAGTCGAGGCTGGCGGGATCGGCGGTGCCTGCACCAAAGGTGTTGATCGGGATGCAGCCGCTGCCCGCGCCGGGGGTGAAGGTCACCGCGGGCGTCTGCAACGCGGCGGGGTTCAGGTTCGACCGGCACGTCGCGCGGCCGGTCGCCGGATCGATTACCGCGTCCAGCGCCGCCAGATAGCGGTCGTTCAGCCGATCGTTGATCTTGGTGATGCGGACATCGGTGCGGCCATAGGTGTAGTACACGTCGTAGGTCGCGTGATCGGAAATGCTGCCGGTCAGGTCGGCGACACCGCGCCACGTCTGCCGCCGGTCGCTTTCGCCGTGGCGGCCGAAGTCGAGATTGTCGCGCACCGACGATACGCTGGTCAGCCCAGCCGCAAGCGCGGCGTTGCGGATGCTGGCGGGCAGGAATGCGTTGTCGAGCGTGAAGGTGGCCGGGTAGTTGCCGGTCGGGCTGTCGAACGTGGTCGCCCGGACCTGCACGAACTTGCCCTCCAGCGACAGCTTGGCCGCGTCGCTGAAGTCGTAATGCGTCAGCACGTTCGCGCCGTGGCGGCGGATGCGCGGCAACAGGTCGCCGACGAAGCCCGCGACCGGGGTCGCGTCGCCACCGGTGGCGTAGAAGGCGGCGGGGGTACCCGGGTTATAGAGTTGGCCGTCGCCCCGGAACAGCGTGCCGGCGACATCGATCAGGCCGAAGGGCGATTCGCCCGGATAGCGCAGGTCGCCCTGCAGCACGTTGTCCGGCACGTTAGGGTCGTCGCCGACATCGGCGTCGTTGGGGATCAGGTAGCGGCGGCGGTTCTGGCGCAGGTACGACCGGTCGTCGTTCGCCAGAGGATCGTCGGCGTTATATTCGTACGCGACGGTGACGTTGCCGCGGCCGTTGCCGAAATTCTGCCCCGCCTGGATTGATGCGAAGCGGTTGGCGGCGTCGCCCCGCTGGGAGATGCCGAATTGGCTGCGCGCCGACACCCCCTGAAAATCGCGCTTCAGGATGAAGTTGACGACACCGGTGACGCCGTCCGCGCCGTAGACCGCCGACGCGCTGCCGGTCAGCACGTCGACCCGCTCGATCAGGTCGGTCGGAATGGAGTTGATGTCGACCGCGGCGGAGTTGATCTGGCCTGCGACATGCCGCCGGCCGTTGACCAGCACCAAAGTCCGCGCCGGCCCCAGACCGCGCAGGTCGAGCAGGTTCAGCCCCGCTGCGCCGAACGGCTGGGAATTCAGCCGGTCCGATCCCGCCGTCTGCGTGCTGTCGACCGAATTGGTCAGCGCCGGTACGCGTTGCAGGAAGTTGGTGACGTTGGTGTTGCCCGACTGCTGGATGTTGGCAGCGTCGAAGGATACGATCGGGTTGGGCGCGGCGAAGTCCGGCCGCGCGATGCGCGATCCCGTGACGACGATGTCGGCGGCTTCCGGCTCTGCCGGAGTTGTGGCCTCGGCCGCACTGTCCTGAACAGGTGCGGGCGCAGGTGCGGTCTGGGCGTGGAGCGGCATCGCGATCACGGCGGCGGTGCCGGCCAGCAACGCGCGGAAACGGTACGAGATCATGTGGTCTTCCCCTGCCGACGCAGCCCCTTGGCCGTCGTCGTCGTCGCACGCGTGAACGGTTGACGTCACGCGATCAATCAACTGGATCGTGCGGGACGCTTCCAAATCCTCGCGAAGAAACATGGATCACCACTTGATGCTGGCCGGTGCCGAAATCGCCTGCCACAAAGCGCGCATGAAGTGCGGGCGCGAGCGCAGCGGCGGCGTGACGCGACGGGGGGTGCTGGCCGGGGCGGCGGCGACCGGGCTGGCCGCCTGCACCACGCGCCGCGATCCGAACGCGCTGCGGCTGTGGGCGATGAGTTACGAGGGGGATTATTCGCCCCACCTGATGCCCGCCTTCACCCGCGCGACCGGTATTCCGGTGGAGGTGCAGTCGCTGCCCTGGACCGCCGCGCACGAGAAGCTGCTGACCGCGCATGCGGGCGGTGCGCTGCCGGACGTGATGATGCTGCCGAACGGCTGGGTGGGGGAGTTCGCGCTGGTCGGCGCGATCGCGCCCGTCACCGACGGAGCGTTGCTCGCGGACCTGTTCCCCGCGACGCTTGCGACGGTGGAGCACCGCGGCGTTTCACACGCGGTGCCGTGGTCGGTCGCGCCGCAGGTGCAGTTCTATCGCCGCGACCTGCTCGCGGACGCGGGCTACGATGCACCGCCCGAGGACTGGGCGGGCTGGCGCGAGATGGGCCGGCGGCTGAAGCGGCGGCGACCGGACGATTACGCGTTCCTGATGCTGTTGAACTGGTGGGACGCGCTGTTCACCTTCGCCAGCCAGACCGGCACGTCGCTGCTGCGCGAGCGCGATACGCGCGGCAATTTCCGGAATCCGGCCTTTCGCGAGGCGCTGGCCTTCTACCGCTCGCTCTTCGACGAGGGGCTCGCGCCGCCGATCGTGTCGACCGAGATGCAGGACCCGCTGGCCGCCTTCGCTCAGGGGTATTTCACGATCTATCCGAGCGGCCCGTCGCTGCTGCTCGACCTGCATCGCCGCCGTAGCGAGATCGCCGCCGATCGCTGGGGCGTCGCGCGGATGCCCGGACCGCGCGGTCCCGGCCCGGTGTCGGGGGTCAGTGCGGCGCTGGCGGTGTCGCGCACCTCGACGCGGCCGGATGCAGCGTGGGCGCTGGTCCGGCACATGACCTCCGCGGCCACGGAATTGCGCTTCCAGACGCTGATCGGCAATCTGCCCGCCCGGCGCAGTGCGTGGTCCGACCCGCAACTGACCGCGCCCGCGCTGGCGCCCTTCGCGGCGCAGATGCTCGACCTGTCCGTCGACCCCAACATCGTCGAATGGGAGCGCGTCCGCATCGAGGTGCAGTTGATTGCCGAACGCGTCGTCCGCCACCTGATGACGATCGACGAGGGGCTGGCGACGATGGACCGACGCGTTGACCAATTGCTCGCCAAACGCCGTGCGCTGGTGCAGGCGGGAAAGCTGGCATGACGCGTCAGGAACGCGCCGCGTGGATGTTCACCGCCCCGGTGCTGGCGATCATCCTGCTTGTGCTGGTGCTGCCGACCGTGCTGGCGCTGGCGCTCAGCGTCACCGACTACAGCCTCTACGCACTGGCGGATTGGTCGAACCTCGGTTTCGTCGGGTTCGGCAATTTCACCGATCTCGCGCGGACGCCGCTGTTCTGGCGGTCGCTCGGCAACACCGCACTGTTCGCCCTGCTCGGCGTGCCGGCGGCGATTGGGCTGTCGCTGGCGACCGCGCTGCTGCTCGACGCGAAGACGGTTCGGTGGAAGCCGCTGTGGCGCGTGCTGCTGTTCGCGCCCTATGTCACCAGCGTCGTCGCGACCGCGGTCGTCTGGCGATTCCTGCTCAACACGCGGTTCGGGCTGGTCAATTATGCGCTGGGCTGGGTCGGCATCGGCCCGGTCGACTGGCTGGGCGATCCGCACGCGTCGATCCCGGCGATCCTGATCTTCGTGACGTGGAAGATCTTCGGGTACAACATGATCGTCTTCACCGCCGCGCTGTCGGCGGTGCCGGGCGACCTGATGGAGGCGGCGCGGCTGGACGGCGCGGGGCGATGGGCGCGGTTCCGCCACGTCACGCTGCCGGCGATCGGGCCCACGCTGCTGCTGGCCGCCGTGATGAGCGTCGCCGGCTTCCTCCAGATCTTTGCCGAGCCGTACGTGATGACGCTGGGCGGTCCGGCGCAGAGCACCACGACGGTGCTGTATTTCATGTATCAGGAGGGGTTCACCTGGTGGAATCTGGGCCGCGCATCGGCGGTGGCGTTCGTGCTGTTCGTGCTGATCCTGATCCTGACCTTCGTGCAGGCGCGGATCGGGCGGCGGTACGAATGGCTGTGAAAGTGTCCCGTTTGAGGATCGGAGCGATCCTGACCAACGCGCTGGTCGCGGTGCTGACATTGGTCGTGACGCTGCCGCTGGCGTGGATGGTGACGGTGTCGTTCATGCCGCGCGGGGAGTCGAATGCGTTCCCGCCGCCATTCTGGCCGAGCCGCTGGAGCTTGGAGAATTATCACGAACTGCTCGCCCGGCGGCTGATCGACGGCGCGTGGTTCGATTACCGGATCGTGCCGGCGATCGGTAACAGCCTGTTCGTGGCGGCGATGTCGACGCTGCTCGGCCTGCTGCTGACGGTGCCGGCGGGCTATGCCTTCGCCAAGTTGCGGTTCCGGGGGCGCGAACGGCTGCTGAAGCTGCTGATCGCGTCTCTGGTGGTGCCGGGGCAGGTGGCGATGTTGCCGCTGTTCCTGATCTTCAAGCAGCTTGGCCTCATCAACAGCTATGCGGGCGTGATCCTGCCGTCGCTGGCGGGCATCTTCGCAGTGCTGTTCGTGCGGCAGGCGACGCTGGCGATCCCGGACGAGATGATCGACGCGGCGCGTCTGGACGGCGCGAGCGAGGCGCGCATCTTCCGCACGATCGTGCTGCCGTTGCTGACGCCGGTCACCGTTACGCTGGCGCTGTTCATGTTTCTGGGCAGCTGGAACGACTTTCTGTGGCCGCTGATCGTGCTCGCGGATCAGCATCTGTACACGCTGCCCGTCGCGGTGGCGGCCATCGCGCGCGAGCATGCGGCGGACGGCGAGCTGATGATGGCGAGCGCGGTGGTGACGACGATGCCGGTGCTGCTGCTGTTCCTCGCGCTGCAACGCTATTACATCGGCGGGCTGCTGGGCGGCAGCATCAAGGGGTGATCGCGCGTCCCTCCGCATCGAACAGGTGCGTGTCGGTCGGATCGACCCCGAACCGCAGCGGCTCGCCCAGCGTCACGCGACGATCGCCCGGAAGTTGTGCGACGATCGTGTCCGGGCGGGTGCCGAGATGCGCGAACGACAGCGGGCCGAGCCGCTCGAACAGCTCCACCGCGCCGGCGATCGGCCCGTCGTCCGCGGCGAACAGATGCTCCGGCCGGATACCGAGCGTCGCGACGCTGCCCGTCACGCCGCGCGCGCCGACGTTGACGATCGCGCCGTCCGGAAGCCGCACCGCGTCCGGGGCGACCACCGTCACCGGGATCAGGTTGATCGCCGGTGAGCCGATCGCCTTCGCCACCGCCAGATTGGCGGGGCGGGCGTAGAGGTCCAGCGGCGCGCCGACCTGCTCGACGCGGCCCTTCGCCATCACGACGATCCGGTTCGCCAGCGTCATCGCCTCCAGCTGGTCGTGCGTGACGTAGATCATCGTCGCGCCGAGTTGCTGGTGCAGCCGCGCGAATTCGTGCCGCATCCGCACGCGCAATTCACTGTCGAGGTTGGACAGCGGCTCGTCGAGCAGCAGCACCTTCGGCTGGCGGACGATCGCGCGGGCGATCGAGACGCGCTGCCGCTGACCGCCCGATAAGGCGCGCGGCTTGCGATCGAGCAGGTCGGTCAGGTCGAGCGACGCGGCGACGGCGGCCACGCGCTCGGCGATCTCGTGCTTGGGGCGACCGGCGACCTTGAGCGGAAAGGCGATGTTCCCGGCGACGGTCAGATGCGGGTAAAGCGCGTAGGACTGGAACACCATCGCCACGCCGCGGTCTGCCGGCGCGGCATCGGTGACGTCGCGGCCACCGATCGCGATCCGGCCGGCGCTCGGCGTCTCCAGCCCGGCGATGAGCCGCAACAGCGTCGACTTGCCGCAGCCCGACGGCCCGACGATGACGACGAACTCCCCGTCCTCGATCGTCAGATCGGTCGGCGAGAGGACATGCGTGTCGCCGAAGCTTTTCGCCAGACCTGAAACGCTTACGCTCGCCAACCCGGCTCTCCCTCGTTGCCGTCCTCTATCGAGGCGGGGCGGTAGGCAAGGGGTGGGCGGTAATGTCGGATACCGGCGGCAGTGATTTCCCCCATTTCCGCCTTCGCGCGAGAACGTCGATCGCTGGCAGGTTAACGCATCAATCCCGCCGCTCGCATCGCGCGATCGATCGTATCCTGCACGCCCGCCGGCATCGACCCCAGCGACGGCATCTCCGGGAAGGAAGAGGCCGTCGCCGGCTCCTCCGCCGTCCGCTCAACGCTCACCCGTTCGGTCAGGCCCCAGGATCGCGCGATCGCCAGCGTGCTGGAGAGGCCGACATCCAGCATGTAAGGCCCCGCATGGCCCAGCGCGGCGGGATCGACCGGCACGCCGTGGCCCATGCCGGCGATCGCCCATTGCTCGACCGCATCGCGCCCCGCGGCGTCCGCCCACACGCGGCGTTCCCAGCGCGGACCCGTCTCGACGCGGTCCGGTGCGGCGGGAAGTCCGTGGACGGTGCGCCACTGGCCGGTCAGCCGGTCCATATTCGCTGCGGTGACGGTCGAATCCGCGCTGCCGTGCCACACCGACACGCGCGGCCAGCGCGTGGTCTTGCCGGCGGCGCGTACCGCCGCGGCCGCCGCCTCGTCACCGGCCAGCCCGTGCCCGCGCATCCGGTCGAGCGCCTGCGACACGTTCGATGCGGAACCATAGGGCAGGCCGCCGATGATCGCGCCGCCGGCGAACAGTTCCGGGTACGTCGCCAGCATTACCGCCGTCATCGCCCCACCCGCGGACAGCCCGGTGACGAAGACGCGCGTCGGATCGATGCCGTGCTGCGCGATCGTCGCGCGGATCATCTGTGCGATCGACTCAGCTTCGCCGCCGGTGCGGCGGATGTCGCCCGGCTCGAACCAGTTGAAACAGACGTTCGCATTGTTGCCGCGCGCCTGTTCCGGCAGCAGCACGACAAAACCCTCCGCGTCGGCCAGATCCGACCAGCCGGTGCCGTGATCGTACCCCGCCGCCGTCTGCGTACAGCCATGCAGCGCCACGACCAGCGCCGCGCCGGGCTTTAGCCCCTCGGGCACATGCAGCCGCGCCTGCAACGCGCCGGGATTGCTGCCGAAGCCGGTCAGCGTCCCCAGCCGGTCGCTACCACCCGCACCGCCGGCGGAGGGCATGGAAGGCGGCTGGAACTTGGCCAGACGGGCCAATGTGTCGGAGATACGTCGCATGTCTGCTCCTCATGAGCCGCTCGCGCGACCGATCATCACCTGGATATGGTGGCTATGCTGCGCTGCACAATAAGCGCTCGTCTTTAACGGGGGGTCAACCATATCCGGGTAGTCGGTCGACATGCGCTTCCGCCTCAGCCTGTCGATCGCCGCCACTGTGGCCGCCACGGGCTGCGCGCCCGAACAGCGCGTGCGCGTCGTGCAGGCGGTGCCGCCGCCGGCCTTGTCGAAGGCGCAGGCCAAGCTGCTCGCCGATTTCGGCCTGACACCGGACCAGCAGCCGGAAACGACGATCGCCACCCCGGCCGCGCCCGCCGAGCCGTTCACCTCCGCCGCCCGCTCCCTGTCGGATGCGAACCGCGCGGAGGACTGCCTGACCGCCGCCATTTACTACGAGGCGCGATCGGAAACCGACGACGGCCAGCGCGCGGTGGCGCAGGTCGTGCTCAATCGCGTCCGCGACCGTGCCTTTCCGTCCAGCGTCTGCGGCGTCGTGTATCAGCGCTCGTCCAAGGGCTGCCAGTTCAGCTTCGCCTGCGACGGGTCAATGGATCGCCAGCGCGATGTCGGCTCGTGGGAGCGCGCGCGCCGCGTCGCCGCCGCCGCCCTGAGCGGTGCGGTCTATGCACCCGTCGGCGTCGCGACCTTCTATCACACCTTTGCGGTATCGCCCTGGTGGGCCCCCAGCCTGTCACGCATCGGCCAGATCGGCGCGCATATCTTCTATCGCTGGCGCGGGGCGATGGCGGGGGCGCTCAGCCTGCGCCAGCGTTATGCCGGCGTGGAGCCGGGTACCGAAACGCTGCTCGCCGCCGCCGACCCTCAGCCGAGCGGCGATACCGTCCACGGCGTGGCTATCCACCGCGGCGCCACCGACACCGCCGCCGCCGAGCCTGCCGCCGAGCCAACCGCGGAGCCGGTGAAGCTGGCGTCGATGTCGGGCGTGCGAATCCACCGCGGCGTCGCGATGCCCGGCGGCGACATGAATATGGCCGCCGCCGAATAGCCGGTCAGCAGCGAGCCGCCGTCCGCACCAGCCTCAGCGTCGTGATCCCCCGCGGCGGCGCCACCGCGCGGATCGTGCCGCACGCCTGCACCGATCCGGTCTTCTCCGACTTGCGCCCGGCATCGGTGACGATCGTCTCGACCCGCCATGCGCCCTGAAGCGATAATACCAGATTGCGCGGCGACCAGCCCGGATTGACGTGGACCAGCGCCACCTCCGCGCCGTCCGCGCTCAATGCCGCTACGCTGTCGACGTCATCCACTTTGACCAGCGACATGCCGGGCCTGATGTAGCGGCTGAAGTTCGCCATCGCCCAGTATTTGGGCGTGATCGCGATCCGGTGCGGCCCGGCGGCGGGGGCGCGCAGGTCCATCTTGATCAGGCCCCAGTTCGACCCCGGCTTGCCGTCGCGCGCGCTGTCGTCCTCGACCGCCTGCCAGAACACCCAGGCGGCGGGTTCCAGTTTCTTCAGGTCGCCGATGATCCGCTCGCCCAGCGCCAGCGCCGGGCGGATGTCGGTGAAATCCTCCACCGTTTTGTCGGCGGACAGGTCGACTTCCGACATCCACAGCCGGATGTTGGCCGCCCGCGCCGCATCGCGGACGCCGCTCTGGTTCAGCGTGCCGTACGAGTGGACGTTCAACTGCCCGATCCGCGCGCGGGTCGCAGCCGGGTAGCCGGCCCAATCTTCGAGGAACAGGTTCGAACTCGTCTCGTCCGGCGCGGAGACGACGGTCTTCAGCCCGCGCGCCTTGAGCGCCGCGTCGCTGACGTCGATCATCATCGCCTGCCGCGCGGGCGACCAGTGCGCCCCCTCCTGCTTGTTCGCGGCGAACCAGTAATCGGTATTGGGCTCGTTGACCGGCGACAGCGTGCGAAACGCGATTCCGTGGCGGCGCTGCAATTCCTCGACCACGCGCGCGAGATAGCTTGCAAACGTCGCTTCGTGACCGGGGCGGAGATTGTCGTCCGTCGCCTTCTCCGCGCCCGACACCTTGCCGCTGACCGTCATGAACCACGGCGGCGAGTTGGAGAATGCCTCGTAGATCGGCGTCTTCACGCGCACCCGGATCGCGTCCAGCCACCAGCGTTGCGACGCGTCGGCGGACCAGTCCCACACCCGCGCATCGTCCGCCCGCCACCAGTCGCTGCCGGTCGTGCCCGCGGGTTGCCGCCAGAAGCCGGGGATCGCACCGCCGACCCGCAAATAGCCCGAGGTGCCCGGCGGATTGCCGCCGCCGATATTGTACCGCGCGATCGTCCAGCCGAGCCCGTCCGGTCCGTAGAACAGGTCCGCCAGCCGGTTGCGCGTCGCATCCGGATAGCCGCCGGTGACGCTCGCGAACCACGCCAACGCGGTGCCCCATCCCTCGAACGGCGTGCCCGGATGCTCGACATCGACGCGGATCGGCAGCGTCACGGCGGGATCGGCCGCCAGTGCGGGCGCGGCCGTCAGGGAAGCCACCGCAGCGGCCAGGATCGTGCGGCGTGACATCGTCATTCTGTACCTCTCCCGCCAATTGAATGGCGTCTGCAATCGTTCGGGCAGGCACTGCCTACCAGTTGCGCAACACTATTTCATCTGTATTGTCATACAAGATCAGCAGGCTGGTGAGGCCGCGGGCAGGGAGAGACGTTTTGAAGCACTGGACCATCCTCGCGAGCGGTTCGCTCCTCGCAGTGACGGCGGCTGCGGTTGCGCAGGACGGCGCGCCCCGTGTCCAGCCGGTGCAGGTCGATCCCAGCCGACCCGACTGGGAGAACCCGGCAGTCTATGCGCGCGGCAAGATGCCCGCCAGCGCCACGCACTTCCCGTACGAAAGCCTCGCCGCGGCGACCGCCGGCGACATGACCAAGTCGTCGCGCTACCTGTCGCTCGACGGGCAGTGGAAGTTCGCCTTCTCGCCCTCCTCCGACGCGGTGCCGGCCGGGTTCGAGCGGCCGGATTACGACGTCGCCGCGTGGAAGAGCATCAAGGTCCCCGCCGACTGGCAGACCGAGGGTTACGACCAGCCGCGCTACAACAACATCACCTATCCATTTCCCGCCAACCGGCCGCTGATCCCGCACGCGACCAACCCGGTCGGATCGTACCGGCGCGATATCGAACTGCCCGCCGGGTGGGCGGGGGAGGACGTGGTCCTGCACATCGGCGCGGCCGGTTCCGCCTACCGCGTGTGGGTGAACGGGCAGGAGGCCGGCTATTCGGAGGACTCCAAGCTTCCCAGCGACTTCGACGTCACGCGGCTGGTGAAGCCGGGCCGCAACACGGTGGCGATCCAGGTGCACCGCTGGTCGGACGGCAGCTACATCGAGGATCAGGATTTCTGGCGCGTGTCGGGGATCGAGCGCTCGGTGTACATGGTCGCCGCACCGAAGGCGCGCGTGCGCGACCTGTTCGTGAAGGCGGGGCTCGACGCCTCCTATCGCAACGGCACGCTGGCGACCGAACTCGCGGTGACGCCGTCGACCAAGCCGATGACCGCGCGCATGACGCTGACCGACGGCACGACGCCGGTGCTGGTGAAGGAGGCGCGCATCGCCCCCGGCCGCGCCGAGCGCACGGTGACGCTGTCCGCGCCGGTGCCGGGCGTGCGCGCGTGGTCGGCGGAGACGCCGAACCTCTACAACCTCATGGTCGAACTGCTCGACGCCGATGGCACGGTCATTCAGGCGACGCCGCAGCGGATCGGGTTCCGTACGGTCGAGATCAAGAACGGCCGGGTGGTGGTCAACGGTCGCCTGATCATGATCCGCGGCGTCAATCGGCATGAGCATGATCCGGAGACGTTCCACGTCATCTCCGAAGCGTCGATGCGCCGCGATATCGAGTTGATGAAGCGCAACAACATCAACGCGGTGCGGACGTCGCATTATCCGAACGACCCGCGCTGGTACGACCTCGCCGACGAATATGGCCTGTACGTCATGGACGAGGCCAATATCGAGAGCCACGCGTACATGGACTACGCGAACAAGCATCCGGAGCTCCGCCCGAAACTCCAGATCGGCTTCGACCCGGCCTGGGAGGGCGCGCACGTCAGCCGCGTCACCAACATGGTCGAGCGCGACAAGAACCACCCGTCGATCATCTTTTGGTCGCTGGGCAACGAAGCCGGCATCGGTCCCAATTTCGAGAAGGCCGCCGCCGCCGCGCGTCGCCGCGATCCCTCGCGACTGATCTCGTATCTGGGCTGGGGTACGCTCGACTGGAATCACGCGCCCAACGGTTTCGTGGATATCTACGCGCCGATGTACGACGACATCGAGAAGATGGTGGACTGGGCGACGGACCCGACCCGTACCCAGCCGATGATCCAGTGCGAATACGCTCATATGCAGGGCAATTCGGGCGGCAACTTCAAGGATTATTGGGACACCATCTACAAATACGACAAGCTGCAGGGCGGGTTCATCTGGGACTGGGTGGACCAGTCGATGTACCGCTACACCAAGGACGGTCGCCGCTATTGGGGCGACGGCGGCGAGTACGGTCCGAACCCCGGCGGCGATATCGAGTTCGGCGACGGCCTGAACCAGCCCGACCGCACGCCCAATCCGCAACTGTACGAGGTCCAGAAGGTCCTCTCGCCGATCCAGTTCGACGGGTTCGATCCCGCGACCGGTCGCGTCACGGTGCGCAACCGTCACGATTTCCGCGACCTGTCCGGCTTCGACTTCGACTGGGTCGTGGAGGAAGACGGCGTTGCCGTGGCGCAGGGCGCGCTACCCGCACTGACGCTCGCCGCGCGCTCGGCGGAGGTGGTGACGCTGCCGCTGCCCGCCTTCACGCGCAAGCCGGGGGCGGAGTATCTCGTCACCGTGCGTGCCCGTGCCAAGGCGAATGCGGTGCCGCTGGTGCCCGCCGGCTACACGGTCGGGTGGGAGCAGTTCGCCATGGGCAGTACGCCGAAACCAGTCGTCGCGCGCAGCGGCGCGGTGGTGGTGCGCGACGCCGCCGATGCGGTGCGGTTGTCGGCGGGCAACGCAAGCCTGACGATCGATCGCAAGACCGGACTGGTCGATGGCTATGCCCGCGGCGGTACGGTGCTGGCGACCGGCGGCGCGCCCCATTTCTGGCGCGCGGAAACCGACAACGACACCGCCAACGGCGTCATCGCGCTGGTCGCGCCGTGGAAGGGCTTCAACGACGAGCGTCAGGTGCGCTCGGTTGCGGTGCGCAAGACCGATGCGGGGGCGGAGATCGTCGTCGATCACGAGATGGGTGCAGGGGCGGTGCGCTTCGTCACCACCTACACGATGGCGGGCGACGGATCGGTCGCGGTCGCGGGCGAACTGACGCCGCTGAAGAGCGACCTGCCGCCGCCGATCCGCGTCGGCCTGCAGTATGCGATGCCGACCAGCATCAAGACGGTGGAGTGGTACGGGCGCGGGCCGCACGAAAGCTATGTCGATCGCAAGACGAGTGCGGCGATCGGCCTGTGGCGCGGTGCGATCGCGGAGCAGAACCACGACTTCATGCGGCCGCAGGATACCGGCAACAAGGTCGACGTGCGCTGGATGGAATTGTCGGGCGCGGGTAACGGTTTGAGGGTCGTCGGCGAGACGCCGCTGATGATGAACGCACTGGCATTTCCCTACACCGATCTCTATCGCCGCGCGCCGGGAACGTGGAAGTCGAGCGACATCGTGCCGCATGGCCAGGTATCGTTGCTGATCGACGCGGCGCAGTGGGGCGTCGGTGGCGACACGACGTGGAGCGACGTCGGCAAGCCGCACATGCAGTACCGCACGAAGCTGGAGCCGACACGCGTCGCCTTCCGCTTCGAACCGTTTGTCGGCGAGGGTACAACTCCGACAAAGGCGAAGCCCGCCAAGGCGACCGAGCCGCAGTAGTTCCCTCAACTGGCCGCGGAATGAGCGCGTTACGTCGCGGCGGGAGTGCAGATAGGCCACACTCCCGTCGCTTATCGCATTGTTAAGTCCGACATATATTGCATTCGTCCGATAAAGCGGACTAGCGCGGCGGCGGGTATTACCGCCGCCGTCCGGCGTCGGGATCTCCCGGGTTCAGCAGGCCGAGCACGGCCGCACGGTGCACATCGCACCGGTGGAGAGGACGAGACGATGAAGCGCGCACCCCTATTCCTGTTGTCGAGCGCCACGATGGCGTTGGTGATCGCCGGCGCGATGCCCGCCGCCGCGCAGGATGCGCCTGCCGCCACCGCGCAGGATGCGCCCGCCACCGCCGCGCAGGATGCGCCTGCCGCCGGCACCGCGGCTCAGGTCAACCCCGGCGCCGATATCGCCCCCGGGCCGGCCGCTCCGCAGACGCCGACCGCGCCGCAGTCGCCGGAGGGCGGCCAGGACCAGCAGGCGGCACGGGCCGCACCGCCCGCCGGCTACGCCGCGCAAGGCGACGACGGCGATATCGTCGTGACCGGGTTCCGCCAAAGCCTCAGCTCCGCGCAGGCGTTGAAGCGCGATTCCGACTCGATCATCGACGCGATCGTTGCCGAGGATATCGGCAAGCTGCCCGACAACAACGCCTCGGAGGCGCTGGCCCGCATCACCGGCGTGCAGGTCAACCGCTCGAACGACGAAGCGAACGGCGTGCTGGTCCGCGGCCTGCCCGACCTGACGACCACATTCAACGGTCGCGAGATCTTCACCGCGGAGAACCGCGGCGTCGCGTTGCAGGATTTCCCCGCCGGTGCGTTGGCCGCGCTGGAGGTGTACAAGTCGGGCACGTCGAACCTGATCGAGCCGGGCCTCGCCGGCCTGATCAACGTGCGCTCGCGTCGCCCGTTCGACTTCGACGGGCTGGAGATCGCCGGCGCGATCCGCGGTACGTACAACGACCAGTCGAACAAGTACGACCCCAACGGCAACCTGCTCATCAGCAACCGTTGGGAGACGGGGATCGGCGACTTCGGCGCGCTCATCAACTTCGCCTACACGCAGTCGCACTATCGCAACGCCGTCCGCTATGACGAGGCGTTCGTGCGGACGCCGGTCGGCGACCTCGGTACCACCGACGACGACCTGCCGGTCACCACTCCCGGCGTCGGCAACGCGTTCGCCTTCCCCGGCTCGATCGGCAATTACTACAGCCGCGGCAAGCGCTGGCGGCCGTCGATCAATGGCTCGCTCCAGTGGAAGCCCGCGTCGAACCTCGAAATCTATGCCGACGGCCTGTGGCAGGCATATCGCGGCGAGGCGGCGAACGAGTGGTTCAACGCCAACCTCGAACGCGCGAGCGTCGACGGCGTTCGCCCGACCCTGAGCAACGTCGTGCTGGTCAAGGGTGAGCCGAACAAGGCCGCCAGCCTGACCAAGACCGGCGGCTACCCGGCAGAGATGTACCGTTCGACCAACAACGACCGCACCGACACCTATCAGGGGGCGATCGGCTTCGTCTGGAGTGTCGGTCGCGCGAAGATTTCGAGCGATTTCGCCTATACCACGTCGACCTACACCGCGAGCGAGTACAGCCTCGACTCCCAGTTCACCTCCGCGCCCACCGTCAACGCGGCGTTCGACGTGAAGGGATCGGTCGATTACGATCTGAACGGATATGACGCGCAGAACCCCGCCAACTATGCGTGGCGCGGCTATTACGAGCGTCGCTACAAGGCGAAAGGCGACGGCATCCAGTGGCGCGCCGACGTCGATCTCGCCACCGACTTCGCGGTGCTGCCGTCGATCCAGTTCGGCGTCCGCTACGTCGATCGCAATTCCAGCCTGGACCAGGGCAACCGCTACGCGAACACCTCGACACTCGGCATTCCGCTCGCCAGCCTGCCGTCGGGCGCGCTGGAGACGGTGACGGACGGCTTCCGCAGCGACACGCTGCCCGGTTTCCAGAACTGGCTGATGCCGAGCCGTTCGAACATCCGCGAGAATTTCGCTGGTCTTCAGCAGGCGTCGATCGCGGCGCTGACGCAGCTTGCGGCGGCGAACCCGACCGATGCGGGCATCGCCGACAACCTCGCCCGTTTCCAGACGGCGATCATTCCGCTCGATCCGCTTGGCGGCTTCACCGCGGCCGAGCAGACCTACGCCTTCTACGCGCAGGGCAAGTATGAGCTGACGGTCGGCGGTCTGGAGATCGACGGGACGTTCGGCGTGCGCGCGGTGAACACCGACGGCCGCTATTCGGGCTTCCAGCGCTCTGTCGATGCCGCGGGCGTCGCCAGCATCGATCCGATCACGAACAAGCAGAACTACCTCGATATCCTGCCGTCCGCGAATATGCGGATCAAGTTCACGCCCAAATTCCAGGCGCGCTTCGCCTATACGGAAACGCGCACCCGCCCCACGTTCGGTCAGCTGAACCCGGGCGCGACCGTGACGTTCAACAGCCAGACCTCGGGCGGGCAGACCACCGGGCCGGACGGACAGCCGCTGTTCAACGCCTTCATCACCCGCGGCAATCCCAACCTCCAGCCGCTGACCTCGAACAATTTCGATGCCACGCTGGAATGGTATTTCTCGAAGACGGGGTCGCTGACCGGCGCGGTATTCTATCGCGACCTGTACGGCTTCATCAACACCTACACCAACCCGGTCGAGAACTTCGAGGGGTTGGGCCGCGTCCAGTTGACGCAGCCGGAAAATGCCGGGGCCGGCAAGGTCAAGGGCGCGGAAATCGGCGTCCAGTCGTTCTTCGACTTCCTGCCCGGCTTCCTCAGCGGATTCGGCGGACAGGCGAACGTCACCTATCTGGACGGCACCAACGAACTGCCGTCCGCGCTGGGCGAACAGGCCCCGATCGTGCCGATCACCGGCGTATCGAAGTGGACGTACAACCTGACTGCGTTCTACGAGCGCGGGCCGATCTCGACGCGACTGTCGTACAACCGTCGCAGCCAGTACGTGAACAGCTTCAACCGCAACGTGAACGAGGAGCAATATGCCGGCGAGACGACGCGCGCGGTCGAGCGTCTCGACTACTCGCTGGCCTATACGCCGTTCAAGAACCTGACGCTGACGGCGGATATCAACAACATCCTGGCGACGCCGTTCAACAACTACCGCAACTACAACGCCACGCAGTTCTTCCCGCGCGATGTTCGCGAGGAAGGGCGCTACTACAGCCTCGGTGCCCGGTTCCGGTTCTGAGGTTACGATGAAAAACGCGCTCGCCATCCTCGCTTTGTGTATCGCCGGAGCGGGGGTGGCAGCGGACGTTCCGGCACCGCGCTGGGATGCGCCCGGTGCGGGCAACCCGTTGCTGCCGGGCTATTTCGCCGACCCGTCGATCGTCCGCGACAAGGGCCGCTGGTACATCTTCGCGACGATCGATCCGTGGGGCGATGACCGGCTCGGCCTCTGGCAGTCGGACAACGGGCGCGACTGGACCTTCTCGACACCCGACTGGCCGACCAAACGGGCGGCGACCAGCCCCACGTCGGGCGACGCCAAGGTCTGGGCACCGTCCGTCGTGCAGGCGAAGGATGGCCGCTGGTGGATGTACGTCTCGGTCGGCAACGAGATCTGGGTCGGTACCGCGCCCTCTGCGGCGGGGCCGTGGCGCGATGCGAATGGCGGCAAGCCGCTGGTGAACAAGGCGTTCGCGCCGAAGTATCACATGATCGACGCGGAGGCCTTCATCGACGACGACGGGCAGGCGTATCTGTACTGGGGTTCGGGCTGGAACTGGACCAATGGGCATTGCTTCGTCGCGAAGCTGAAACCCGACATGATCGGTTTCGACGGTCCGGTCCGCGACGTGACGCCCACGAACTATTTCGAGGGGCCGTTCATGGTGAAGGCGAACGGCCGCTATGTCCTGACCTACAGCGACGGCAACACGACCAAGGACACGTACAAGGTCCGCTACGCCGTCGGCGCGACGCCGTTCGGCCCATTCACGGAGGGCGCGACCAGCCCGATCCTTCAGACCGACGCCGCGCGACAGGTGATCAGCCCCGGCCACCACGCCGTCTTCCGGTCCGGCGGCAAGCCCTACATCCTCTACCACCGGCAGGGCCTGCCCTTCGATTCCGCCGGCACCGACGTGAAGCGGCAGGTGGCGGTCGACGCGCTTCTATTTGCGGCGAACGGCACGATCGCGAAGGTCATACCGACCCATGCCGGCGCGGCGGTGTCCGGCTTCGCGGCCCAGCGCCGTCGCGGTCTCCGCTGGCAGGCGAGCGGCAGCGCGGGCGATTCGCTGCACGGACCGGATCGTGCGGCGGACGACAATTACGCCACCGTGTGGAAACCGACGGGAACGGGTGCTGCGACCCTGATCGCCGATCTCGGCGCGATCCGGCAGGTCCGCGAAACGCGACTTCGGCCCGAATTTGCGACGAAGCCATATCGTTTCCGCATCGAGCAGTCGCACGACGGTCGCACCTGGTTGGCGCTGGCTCCGGACGCGGTTCGCAGCGGTTCGCCGATCGTCGTCGCACACCCGGCGACCACCCGATGGCTGCGGATGGTTTTCACCGATTCCAAGGACATCGGTGTATGGGAATGGTCGATCGACTGATTGCGCGAGCATGAACGACCCGTTATGTCCGAGTAATCGAACATCGCTGCGACGATGACGGACATGAGACGGGAGAGATCGATGATGAGGACCTGGCGCACATTCGCCGCCGCCCTGCTGCTGACGACCAGCGGTGGCGCCGTCGCCCAAACCGAGCAGGCACCTGCCGCCACAGCGCAGGGTACGCTCACCGCGACTGCGACCGTCCGCGGCGACACGCCCGGCGCGACCTACGACCGCCGCGTCTTCACGCAGTTCGCGGAGCATCTCGGCAACGGCATCTATGGCGGCCTGTGGGTGGGCAACGATCGTAAAATCCCGAACACGCGCGGCTTCCGCAACGACGTGGTCGGCGCGCTAAAGGGCCTCGGCGTGCCCGTCATCCGCTGGCCGGGCGGCTGTTTCGCCGACGAATATCACTGGCGCGAGGGGATCGGGCCGAAGGCAAAGCGTCCGGTCAAGATCAACACCCACTGGGGCGGCGTGACCGAGCCGAACACCGTCGGCACGCACGAGTTCATGGACCTCGCCGAACAGGTCGGCGCGGACGCCTATATCAGCGGCAACGTCGGCAACGGCAGCCCGCAGGAAATGGCGGAGTGGGTCGAATACATGACCTCGCCCGCCGGTACGCTGGCCGACGAGCGTGCGAAGAACGGCCGCAAGGAGCCGTGGAAGGTGCCGCTGTTCGGCGTCGGCAACGAGCTGTGGGGCTGCGGCGGCAACATGCGCGCACCCTATGCGGCGGACGTGACGCGTCGCTACGCGACCTTCATCAAGGCACCGGCGGGAACCCGCATCCTGAAGGTCGCATCAGGCGCGAACAGCGACGATTACGAGTGGACGGAAACGATGATCCGCGACGCGTCGGGTCAGATCGATGCGCTCTCGCTCCATTACTACACCGTCCCCGGCGGCTGGGCCCCGAGCATGTCGCCGTCCAAGTTCGACGAGGCCGGCTGGGCCGAGACGCTCGCGGAAACGTGGCGGATGGACGAGATCATCACCAAGCATTCCAAGATCATGGACAAGTACGATCCGAACAAGCGGATCTGGCTGGCGATCGACGAATGGGGCACGTGGTATGGGCAGGACGAGGGGACGCATCCGGGCTTCCTGCGCCAGCAGAACTCGCTGCGCGACGCGCTGGTCGCGGCGATCAACCTCAACATTTTCGCCAAGCATGCCGACCGCGTGAAGCTGACCGCGATCGCGCAGATGGTGAACGTGCTGCAGGCGATGATCCTGACCGAGGGGCCGAAGATGGTCCTGACGCCGACCTATCACGTCTTCAAGATGTACAAGCCGTACATGGACGCGACGGTGCTGCCGATCGAACTGAAGTCGCCCTGGTACAACAAGGACAAGTGGGTCGTCCCCACCGTCAGCGCCAGCGCAGTCCGCGACAAGGCGGGTCAGGTCCATGTCGGCATGGCCAACAGCGATCCGAACCGGTCGATTACGGTGTCGACGACGCTGACCGGCGTCACCGCCAGCGGCGTCACCGGCACGATCGTCACCGCCCCGACGATGACGGCGATCAACACGTTCGATCAGCCGAACAACGTCGTGCCGACCGCCTTCACCGGCGCGCAGCTCGGCGGCGGAACGCTGACCGTCACGCTGCCGCCCAAGTCGGTCGTGATGCTCGACCTGCGCTGAGGAAAGTCCGATGATCCGGATCGTCCTTGCCGCCGCGCTCTCCTTGCTTGCAGGGGGAGCGACGGTCGCCCAGGAGCCGCCGTCGCCGCTCAACACGCGGCTGGAGGGGGCGATCGCCCCCGTCCACGATCCGGTCATCATCCGCGCCGGCGATACCTATTACGTCTACGGCACCGGTCTGGGGCCGGGCCAGATGCTCGGCGCGCGGACATCGAAGGACCTGATCCACTGGACCGAGGCTCCGTCACCGATCGCCGCGTTGCCCGAGTGGGCGACGAAGGCGGTGCCCGGCACGAAGGGCATGTGGGCGCCCGACATCAGCTATGTAAATGGTCGCTATCGCCTCTATTATTCCGTCTCGACGTTCGGGTCGAACCGGTCGGCGATCGGGCTGGCGACCAGTTCGACGCTCGATCCCGCCGCGCCCGGCTATGGCTGGCGCGACGAGGGGATGGTGGTCGGCTCGACGCCGGACAGCGATTACAACGCGATCGACCCGAACCTGATCGTCGCGCGCGACGGTCGCCAGTATCTCGCGCTCGGCAGTTTCTGGACCGGGCTCAAGCTGTTCGAGCTGAACCCGAAGACCGGAAAGTTGCTGAAGCCCGGCGCCGCGCCGGTGTCGATCGCCCGCCGCCCGGCCCCCGCCGGCGGCCCCGCACCGATCGAGGCACCGTTCGTCATCGATCACGGCGGCTACTACTGGCTGCTCGCGAGCTACGACTATTGCTGCAAGGGCGCACAGAGCACCTATTACACCGTCGTCGGCCGATCGAAGGACGTAGACGGGCCGTATCTGGGCAAGGACGGGAGTTCGATGTTGCAGGGCGGCGGCACGATCTTCCTGCGCGCCGACCTTCAGGAGCAACAGCGCTATCGCGGACCCGGCCATGCCGGCGCGTTCCGCGACAAGGACGGCACGGACTACGTCGTCTATCATGCGTATGACAGGCAGAACAAAGGCGCGCCGACACTGCGCATCGCCCGCATCCGCTGGGGCGCGGACGGGTGGCCGGTGGCGGAGCAGTAATCCGTCAGAACATGCATAAACACGGGCAGCCGCCGACAACTTCGCCTCATTCGGACGTCCCCCGACCGTTCGTGCGGAGCCTGTCGAAGTACGTCGCCAAAGCCCTACGACAGGCTCGGGGCGAACGGTGATTGGCGGCGACGCAGGTGTGACGGCCGACATGGCAAGATACAGGACGTAATGGAGAGCATCATGGACCCGATCACCCGCCGCCTGTTCATCGCCGGCTCCACCGCCACGCTGGCGGTGCCCGCGCTGGCGCAGCGGCGTGCCGTGCCGGTCAACCCGCTGGTCCGCCAGCGCGCGGACGCGCAGGTGTTCCGCCACACCGACGGCTGGTATTACTTGACCGGCTCGGTTCCCGAGTACGACCGGCTCGTCCTGCGCCGGTCGAAGACGATCGCCGGGTTGACGACGGCGAAGGAAGCGGTGCTGTGGCGGCATGAGGCGTCGGGGCCGCGGTCCGGCTTCCTGTGGGCACCGGAACTGCACCTGATCGACGGTCGCTGGATCATGTATTTCGCCGCCGGGCCCAGCGGCGGCGGCGAGGACGTGTTCCGCATCCGCACCTATGCGGTCGTGTGTGACGGTCCCGATCCGATGACGGGCAAATGGTCCGTGCTCGGCCAGCTGGAAACGCCGTGGGACAGCTTCAACCTCGATTCCACCAGCTTCGTCCACCGCGGCACGCGCTATCTGGCGTGGGCGCAGCGGGAGCCGGGGATCGAGACCAACTCCAACCTGTATCTCGCGCCGCTGGCGACGCCGCTGACGCTCGCGGCCAAGCCCGCGCGCCTGACGGTACCGACGCTGCCGTGGGAAATCCGCGGCTACAAGGTCGCGGAGGCGCCGGCGCTGCTCGCCCGCAACGGGCGGCTGTTCATGACCTACTCGGCCAGCGCCACCGACGCTCGCTACTGCCTGGGTATGCTCACCGCAAAGGACGACGCGGACATCATGGACCCCGCGGTCTGGGCGAAGTCGCAACAGCCGGTGATGAAGACCAGCGTCGCGCACAGGATCTACGGCCCCGGTCATAACAGCTTCACGGTCGACGAGCGCGGGCGGGACATGCTCGTCTTCCATGCGCGCGATTATGAGGCGATCAAGGGCGACCCGCTCTTCGATCCGAACCGCCACACTCGCGTCCAGCCGATCCGCTACGACGCGGCCGGCGTGCCGCAGTTCGACCCGCCCGTCGCCAACGGGCCGGTGCGTTGAAGGCGCTGCTGCTGGCGGCGACCGCCGCGCTTCTCTGTGCGGCGGCGTCACCGCCGACGCTCGACACGAAGGCGATTGCCAAGTCGCGGTTCGGCAACGATGCACCCTGGTACGAGAACCGCATCCCGTTCTTCGAATCCGCCGACCCGAAGATCGACGCGGTCTATTATTATCGCTGGTCGCTCTACCGCGCGCATCAGCGCGACCTCGGCGAGCGTGGTTATATCTCGACGGAATTTCTCGATGACGTGGGCTGGCAGCTCGAACCCTGGGCCAGCCTGAACGACGCTACAGGCTTCCATCTGGGGGAGGGGCGGTGGTTGAACGACCGGCGCTTCGCCGACGATTACATCGCGCACATGTATAATGGCGGCAACGACCGCCACTTTACCGACTACATGGCCGACAGCGTGTGGGGCCGGTATCTGGTGGACGGCGATCGCGCGGGGGCGACGCGGCACCTGACGGCGATGCGGACGCTCTACGGCCAGTGGGACGATCATTTCGACAAGGCGAAGGGGCTGTATTGGGTCGAGCCGCTGCTCGACGCGACCGAGTATACGATCTCTTCGATCGACGCTTCCGGCGGGCAGGAGGGGTTCACCGGCGGCAACGCGTTCCGCCCCTCGATCAACGCGTACATGTTCGCCAACGCCCGTGCGATCGCGGAGATCGCGGCGCTGTCCGGCGATGCCGCCACGGCGAGGGACTATACCGCGCGTGCCGCCGACATCCGGACGCGGGTGGAGCGCGACCTGTGGAACCCGGCGCTCGGCCACTTCACCGACCGGTACAAGGTCGACAATCAGTTCGTGAAATACTGGGAGCCGATCCGCGGTCGCGAACTCGTAGGCTATCTGCCCTGGACGTTCGATCTGGCGGCCGACGATCGCCGCTTCGCCGCCGCGTGGAGCCACGTCCTGTCGCCGACCGAACTCGGCGGTGCGGGCGGGATGCGGACGGTCGAGCCCTCCTACCAATATTATATGCACCAATATCGGTACGAGAACGGCGTCTTCACCGGCGGCCGGCCCGAATGCCAGTGGAATGGGCCCGTCTGGCCGTTCCAGACGACGCAGGTGCTGCTCGGCATGGCCAACCTGCTCGATCACTACAAACAGTCGGTGGTGACGCGCAGCGACTATATGCGCCTGCTGCGCCAGTACACGCAGCTCCATTACCAGGGCGACGCGCTGGATCTGGAGGAGGATTACCATCCGGACACCGGCCGGCCGATCGTCGGGTTGGGCCGTAGCCATCATTACTTCCACTCGGGCTATGCCGATCTGATCCTCGGCGGCCTCGTCGGTATCCGTCCGCGTGCGGATGACGTGCTGGAGGTGAATCCGCTGCTGCCGGACGCGCGCGATCCGCAGGCGCTGGCGTGGTTCCGCGTGCAGGATGTGCCCTATCATGGCCACCGCGTTGCCGTGACGTGGGACGCGACCGGCCGGCATTACGGGCGCAAGGGCCTGTCGATCGAGGTCGACGGCCGTGCCGTGGCGCAGCGCGCGACGCTCGGTCGTCTGACCGTGCCGGTGACGCGCGTGGCCCTGCCGCCCATCGATCGCCCGATCGATCGCGCGGTGCAACTGAAGCGCGCCGACTTCCCCAAGGGCAGCGCGTCCACCGCCGACGAAGCGGAAAACGTCCACGACGCGATCGATGGCCGCGTCTGGTTCTTTCCCGAACTCGGCAATGGCTGGTCCTCCAAGCCCACTCCGGCGCAGCAATGGTATGCGATCGACCTCGGCAAGCCGGTGAAGCTGGAGCGCGCCGAACTCGCCTTCTTCGCGGACGGCGGCCACTTCGCTGCGCCGCGTGCGTACCGGATGCAGGCGTGGGTGAACGGCACGTGGCGCGACCTGCCGGCGCAGGCGGATGCACCGCTCGCGAACGGCATTACCCACGCGAAATGGCCGGCGACGACGACCAGCAAGGTGCGCGTGATGTTCGATCTCACGCCCAACCGCGCGATGCGACTGGTGGAGGCGAAGCTGTACTGATCCGGGCTGGCGGCCGGCATCCCACGCTCTCATCACCCCAGCGAAAGCTGGGTTCTTTGGTAGCCGAAGTGCCCGTCTCCACGAGACTCCAGCTTTCGCTGGGGTGACGGATGGGCGGCTAGGGTCGTAAGCATTCTCGTCATGCCGGGACTAGCCCGGCATGACGTGTCCGACGCTTTCACCCCCCGATCGACAGCTGCGTATCCTCCAGCGCCAAATCGACCAGCGTCTTCATTGCCGCGCTGGCGGCCGGACCGTCGCCCGCCGCGATCGCGTCCAGCACGACGCGGTGGTCCGGGATCGGGTTGCGGGGCAGGGCGCGCTGACGCTGCTTGAACTGCGTCGTCCAGTTCACCGCCGCCCCGATGCTCGCGCTCAGCACCATCAGCGCCGGATTGCCGGTGGCGTGCAGGATCGCGTTGTGGAAGTCGCGGTCCGCCGCGCGGCCCGCCTCGCTCGCCAGCGTATGGCGGGTCATCGCCGCCAGCGCGTCCTTCATCGCCTTCAGCTGCACGCGGTCGCGCCGCTCGGCGGCCAGCGCCGCCGCCGCCGGTTCGACGATCCCGCGCAGTTCGAACAGGCCACGGATCAGATCGCGGTCGGGCTCGCCCGAGAACGCCCAGGCGAGCACCTCCGGGTCGAGCAGGTTCCACCGGTCGCGCGGCAGCACGCGGGTGCCCGCCTTGGGCCGGCTTTCGACCAGCCCTTTCGCCGCCAGCACGCGCACGGCTTCGCGGTAAGCGCTGCGCGACACGTCCAGCGCTTCGGAAAAGGCGACCTCGCCCGACAGGACTTGCCCCGGCACGTACTCGCCGGACAGGATGGCGATGCCCAGTTTGCGCGCGATGCCGCCATGCAGCCGCCGGCCGGTGCCACGCGGCACGCGCACGCCGTCCACGGTCCGGAGAACGCCCGGCAACAGGGCGTCGGGCAGGTCGGTATCGGTCATCGGCATCTCTCCCCGCCCGACTATTATCAGGCGATCCGGGAGCCTAACAGCCAATTGTCCGAGCGGAAACGGATCATCGCGCCGCCAGCGTGGGGGCCTCCGCGCCATCGGTCATCCGGACCGGCAGGATCGTCCCGTTCTTCCCATAGCTGAGCCGATCGATCGCAACGACGCGCTCGCCCTTGAACGGGGCGGGACCGGGGCGCTGCTCCCACCGGTGATAGACGATCAGGGTGCGACCGTCCGGCGTCGGCACGATGCTGTGATGCCCCGGCCCCTGATGCTTCGCATCGCTCGTCAGGATCGCGCCGCGGTACCGCCACGGGCCGAGCGGCGAGGATGAGGTGGCGTAATGGACGGAGTAGTCGGGTCCGTTGAAGCGGCCGTGGCTGTACGACAGGTAATAGGTGCCGGCGCGGTAGTTGACGAACGCGCCCTCGGTGAAGTTCTTCGGCGTCGCGACCGGCATCTCGCGCACGACCGACATCATGTCGTCGGCCATCTGCCACACGCGCAGCTTCGCGCCGGCGCTGCCGCCCGCATACAGGTACGCGACGCCGGTCTTCGGATCGACGAACACCATCGGATCGATCGCTTCGAACCCGTTGCCGCCGGTGACGAGCGGCTTGCCGCTGTCGCGGTACGGCCCCTGCGGACGATCGGCGACGGCGACGCCGATCCGGCTGGGCGTCGGGTTCTGCGGCCCGACCGAATAATAGAGGTAGTATTTGCCGTTGCGCGTCGCGACGCCGGGTGCCCAGAGGAAATGCTCCCTCGCGCCGTCGTCGCCGATCCACTTGATCTGGTCACGCCGGATCAGTTCGCCGCGCGCGGTCCAGTGGCGCAGGTCGCGCGACGACCACGCCCCGAACCGGTCGGCGTCCCAGCTTCCGGTCGCCGTACCCGTCTGGTCCTTGGGGCCGCCGGTCGGGAACACCCACATCTCGCCGTCGATCATCATCGCGTGCGGGTCGGCGCCTTCGAACTGCGGGTTTCCGGGCGTGCCGCCGTCGCGCGGCAGCGGCGCGGCGGCGCCGAGGGTCAGGACGGCGAACAGGCCGAACAGGGCAGGGCGCATGGCATATCTCTCCCGAAGTTTCGGATGATGTATTTTCGTGCAGCATATCATGCGACGCTGGAATATCGAGGCTTGTTATAAGACTAATATGCCGTGATACTCGGGGCTTAGCGATCAGGCCGCGGTAGACGGCGAACTGGAGGAAGAGGCGCGATGAAGATCCTTTGGGCGACCCTGCTGGCGAGCGTGGCACTGGCGGCGACGCCTGCCGACGCGCGCAGCCGCTGGACGGAGGCGCAGGCCAATGCGTGGTACGCGAAACAGCCCTGGCTGGTCGGGGCGAACTACGCCCCCGCCACTGCGATCAACCAATTGGAGATGTGGCAGGCGGAGACGTGGGATCCGAAGCGGATCGACTATGAACTCGGCCTCGCGCAGGGGATCGGCATGAACACCATGCGCGTGTTCCTGCACGACCAGCTGTGGCAGCAGGATGCGCAGGGCTTCAAGCGCCGCATCGGCGAGTTCCTGACGATCGCGCAGCGTCACGGCATCAAGCCGCTGTTCGTGCTGTTCGACAGTTGCTGGGACCCGCATCCCGTGCTGGGGCTTCAGCATCCTCCGATCCCCGGGGTCCACAATAGCGGCTGGGTGCAGGGCCCCGGCATGCCCGGCCTGCGCGATCGCAGCCGCTATCCCGGCTACAAGGCCTATGTGCAGGGCGTGATCGGCGCATTCGCGACCGACGATCGTATCCTCGGCTGGGATGTCTGGAACGAGCCCGATAATGGCGCGGACCAGTATAAGGGGCAGGAGGGCAAGGAGCCGCTGGTCCGCGCGATGCTGGCGCAGGTGTTCGACTGGGCGCGCGACGCCGATCCGTCGCAACCGCTGACATCGGGCGTATGGCTGGGCAGCGACTGGACGCCGAACGGCAAGTCGTCGCCGATGGAGAAGCTGCAACTGACGCAATCGGACGTTATCAGCTTCCACGACTATAACTGGCCGGAGACGTTCGAGGGGCGCATCCGCCAGTTGCTGCCCTATGGTCGTCCGATCCTGTGCACCGAATACATGGCGCGCGGCAATGGATCGACCTTCGACGGCAGCCTGCCGATCGCCAAGCGTTACAACGTCGCGGCGATGAACTGGGGCTTCGTCGACGGCAAGACGCAGACGCGGCTGCCGTGGGACAGTTGGCAGAAGCCGTATGTGATGGCCGAGCCGACGATCTGGTTCCACGAGGTGTTCCGCACCGACGGCACCCCATACCGCGCGGCCGAAACCGACCTGATCCGTCGCCTTGCCGCCGCGCCAAAGGGCGTGGTGCCGGCTGCCGTTCCCGTTCCGCCGCCGGCGGCCCGCAAGCGGCGCTGAGGCCATTCTCCCGAACCTTCGTCATGCCGGCTCGCCGCGGCATGACGAAGGTTCGCTAACTGATCCCCAAATCCGCCGGCCCGAACGCATCGGGCAGCAGTTCCGAGAGGCGATAACTGCGCACCGCATCGCCTTGCGCCGCGCCGCAATGCACCGGCAGGTCGCGCCCGCCGAGTTGCGCCGCTTCGTTCAGCACCTGACGGCATCGGCCGCAGGGGCTGACCGGCACGGTGCCGGTGGCAAGTCCGTCGGCGTCCATTGCGCCGCCGATCACGCCGACTGCCACAACCTCGCGCAAGCGTCCCGCGGCGCTGGCGGTCGCGATCGCCACCGTCTCCGCACAGAGCGACAGGCCGTAGCTGGCATTCTCCACGTTGGCGCCCGTCACGATGCTGCCGTCGGTCATCAGCAGCGCCGCCCCGACCGCGAACCGCGAATAGGGCGCATGCGCATGACGCGCGGCCTCCCGCGCGGCGGCGATCAGGCGAGTCGCTTCGGTGTCGGTCATGGTGCCACTACGTCCCAATTCACGGGTCCTTCGATGCCGTCGACACGCCGGATATCGGTCGCGCGCCACATCTGCCACGGATGCGCAGGATAGGCGGGCGCGAAGAAATTGCCCGTCGCCCAAACCGGCCGGGCAAGGGCGGCGGTCAACGTGTACTGACGCTCCGCGGGCTTCGCGATCCGGAGCAGGGCGGGCTTGCCCGTGTGCGTCTCCACGATCGTCAGGAACCGGCGCAGCTCCGCGATCAGCGCCGTACGCTCCGGCCGGGCGGCGCAATCCTCGCGGAACGACAGGTCGACCGCGGCCGGCAGTGCGTCGCCGGTGCGTGGCACTACCGTGTTGAACGCGTTCGCCTGATCCTCCGCCGGTTGGCACAGCGAATAGAGGTGTACCGCGCCGCGCCGCATCCCCGCGTCGGGCAGAGCCTGCCAGTTCGTCTCGAAATTGGGCGCGCGACGGTCTGTGCCGCTGGTCGCGACCAGATACGCGAAATCCGCGCCGCGGCCGCGCACCGTCGGCCATTCGGGGACGGCGGCATCCTCGCCGAGATCGACCCCCTGCAATTTATAGCGCTCGGTCGACGGCGCCCAATGCGTGACGAGATGCCAGCCGCCGACCCCCAGCGCGCCGACTGTCGCCAGCCCGCCCACCAACGCGTGCCAGACCTTAACCACGGATATGCAGGACGCAGATCAGCGTGAAGAGGCGACGGGCGGTGTCGAAATCCACCGCGATCTTGCCGTCGAGCCGTTCCATCAACAGCTCCGCCGCCTCGTTGTGGACGCCGCGCCGGGCCATGTCGACGGTTTCGATCTGTTGCGGGGTGGAGGCGCGGATGGCTTGGTAATAGCTGTCACAGATCGCGAAATAGTCGCGGATCGGCCGCCGGAAACGCGCCATCGACAGGATGAGCGTTTCGAGCGGCGTATCGTCCTCGCGCTTGATCGCCAGCACCAGCCGGCCTTCCTCGACCGAGATCGCGAGCCGGTACGGACCTTGGTATCCGTCCGGCGCAGGGCGCTGAGGGGCGAAGCTGTTGCCCTCCAGCAGGTCGAAGATCGCGATTCGCCGCTCCTGCTCGACGTCCGCGGATCGCCACAGGATCGTGCGCTCGTCCAGCGTGACGTCGATGATGCGGCGATCGGCCATGACCCCGATTACGGTGAACCGCATGCCCCGGCAATGGCGCGGGGCCGGCCACGGCGCTACAGCACGGCGCATGGCCACACTCGCATTTCCGACTCCCGCTACCCCCGTCGTGGAGCAGCAGCTTCCCCGCAACGTCGAGGCGGAGGCGGCGATGCTCGGGGCGATGATGATCGACAACCGGCTGGCCGACGATCTGGTCGACCGGCTGGAGCCGGTGCATTTCTTCGAGCCGCTGCACGGCCGTATCTTCGCCGCGATCAAGACGCTGCGCGCCAACGACATGCTGGCGACGCCGGTGACGCTGCGCCCGATGTTCGAGGCGGACGAGGCGATGCGCGAACTGGGCGGGCCGTCCTACCTCGCCGGGCTGACCGGATCGGGTGCCGGCCTGATCGGTGCGCGCCAGTTCGCGACCCAGATCTACGACCTGGCGATGCTGCGCGCGCTGGTGACGGTCGGCCGCACGCTCGTCGATCGCGCGATGGACACGTCGGAGGAGGTCAACCCGCGCGCCCAGATCGAGGCGGCCGAGGAGGAACTGTACAAGGTCGCGGGCGACGGCGGCGCGGAGAACGCGACCAAGACCTTCGCACAGGCGACGACGATGGCCGTCAAGATGGCGGAGCGCGCGCTGAACAGTGGCGGCAACCTGTCGGGCGTGACCACCGGCCTCGACTCGATCAACGCCAAGATCGGCGGCATGCATCATTCCGACTTGATGATCCTCGCCGGCCGACCCGGCATGGGCAAGACGTCGCTGGCGACCAACATCGCCTTCAACGCCGCGCGCCGCTGGATGCGCGACATGGCGGACGGCATCGCGCCCGCCGATTCGGTCGGTGCGAAGGTCGCGTTCTTTTCGCTGGAAATGAGCGCCGACCAGCTCGCCACGCGTATTCTGGCCGAACAGGCGCGGATCAGCTCCGAAAACCTGCGCATGGGCAAGATCAGCCGCGCCGAGTTCGCGCAGCTGGCGGCGGCGGCGGCGGAGCTGGAGAATCTGCCGCTGTTCATCGACGATACCGGCGGTCTCAGCATCTCGGCGCTGCATACCCGCGTCCGCCGGTTGCAGCGGCGGCATAATAACGAGATCGGGCTGGTCGTCGTCGACTACCTCCAGCTGCTGACCGCGGGTGGCAAGGGGTCGGAGAACCGCGTGCAGGAGATCTCCGAAATCTCGCGCGGGCTGAAGACGTTGGCCAAGGATATGAACGTGCCCGTGCTGGCGCTGTCGCAGCTGAGTCGTGCGGTCGAAAGCCGCGAAGACAAGCGGCCGATGCTGTCGGATCTGCGCGAATCGGGATCGATCGAGCAGGACGCGGACATGGTCTGGTTCGTGTTCCGCGAGGATTACTACATCGCCGCCAAGGAGCCGAAGCGCCCGACCGAGGGCGACGACAGCCGCATCTTCGAGGATCACCAGAAATGGGCGACCGAGATGGAGCGCGTCTATGGCCTCGCCGAACTGATTGTGGCCAAGCAGCGCCACGGTGCGACCGGCAAGGTGGTGATGAAGTTCGACCCGACGATCACCCGCTTCTCCGATTATGCGGGCTATTGATCGGCCCCAGATCGACGGCCCCAGATCGACGGCCCCAGATCGACGGCCCCAGATCGACGGCCCCAGATCGACGGCCGCGCTTGAGGCGGATCGATCGGGCGGCGCGCGACGCGTGGCCCGCAACGTGCTAACGATCGCGGCGTGACGGACAGTCCGCCGCGGATCGGGAGTGCCGGATGTACAAATGGCCGTATGCGGATTGGGCGAAAGCGGGCTTCGACGCCTGGGCCCTGGGGATGGAAGCGTCGGCGGTGATCGGCATGCGCGTCGCCAAGATCGCGTCTGGCGGCGACGCCGACCAGCGCGAGACACGTCTGATGATGCAGGAAAAGATGCAGGCTGCATTGGAACTGCAATTCGCGATGGCGACCGGCGGGCTCGGGTCTACGCCGCTGGCCGGCACGCAAAAGGTGCTGAAGCACTACCAGCGCAAGGTCGGCGCGAATCGTCGCCGGCTGGGCAAGGCCGGGGGGTAGGGGCGGAGTTATCCTATCGTATAGTTCCCCTCTCTTGAAGAGGGGCTGGGGTATGACGCACGATCGATCCACCCAATCCGTTCGCCCTGAGCTTGTCGAAGGGCATGGGTCTCACCTGTGCTTCGACAGGCTCGGCACGAACGGATTGGGTTCGTATCAAACTTTAGAAGCCTTGCAGCGACTCCACCCTCAACAAAACGGCCGGATCGCCAGCACCAGTTCCGTCTGACGGTTCTTCCCCGTCTTCTCGAACAGCGCCTTGACCTGATTGCGCACGGTTCCCGTCGCCGCACCCCGATGCGCAGCGACGGTGGCGATGTCGTGTCCTTCCGCCAGCATCAATGCCACCTCCGCCTCCGCCGGGGTCAGCGCAAAGGCCGCCTGGAGTAAGGCGACGGGATCGGCGCTCCGCCGCTGCGTGCGAATCGTCAGCACGGCGCGGGCGGCCGATAACGGTCCTTCTATCCGGGTCGGCAATGGGGCGAGGTCGACGATCGCCGGCTCCCGCCCCCGCACCGGCCGCAGCGCGACGGACACGCGACCGGCCATCGGCCGTTCGGGACAGGTCACCTCGCGGAATGCCGCATCCAGGGCAGCATTGGCCCCCGGACCGGTGGCGATCACGCGACCGTAGCGGATCGTCAGGTGGTTTGACGTGCGCAGGATCGCCTCCGCCGCCGCCGACAGCGATGCCAGCTTGCGGTCGAAGCCCAGCAGGATCGTCGGGCCCGACAGATGCTCCGCCGTGCGCACCAGCGCCGTGTCGATCGCGGTGCCGAGCATCAGGCTGGCACCCAAGGTCGCGGCGATGGCGGGAGCGACCGCCTCCAGCAGACGGCGTTCCTCGTCGCCCGCGTCGCCGCTGCGCGCCGGCCGCAGCACCGCCATCGCCATCTGCGCGCTGTCGCCGGTGTGGCCCAGCGGCACGATGCACGAATGCGGGATGTCGTAATCGGTGAACAGGCCTGTGTAGATCGGCAAGCGATCGCGCATCGCGTCCGTCGTGAAATCACGGTCGGTCCGACATCGGAACGCCGGCCCCTCGATTGCAGCCCGCGTGCGCGGATTGTGCGTCGGATCGGCCCCGCCGGCGCGCAGATAGTCATGTTCGACGTAGCGACCGAAATCGGACAGCAGGTTGACGAACAGCCCCCGGCGCGGATCGATCGCCGCGATCTGCGCCGCGGCACCGCCCGTCGCGCGGGCAAGCGTCTCCAACGAGTCGGCCCAACTCGTCATGCCCATCGCAGCTTGTCGAAATCGTTCGACCAGCGCCTGTGCGTCCGGCGTCATGCGTATTCCCCCCCATCCGACGTCCCCACGCCGGAATGTTCGAAAATGCATCTAAATATAGGATTTGCAAGGTGGCTTATCCCAAATGGGACATGCGCGGCGCGTCGCCGCATCGCAAAAGCCGGGCGGGGATAGGACAAGTTTTGTTCTAACGGGGGAAATGTTGATGTTAATGAAATACTTGATCGCCGCAGTGGCGATCGGTGCCGTAACGCCGGCGATGGCGCAGGATGCGGGATCGGATGGGGGCATCCGGTTCAGTGCGGCCGTGACCGGCGGTACTTTGGGCGTCGGGCCGGAAGTCGGCGCCCGCTTTTCGGACCATGTCGGTGTCCGCGCCAGCGCCACGTTCCTGGGCGTCAGCGGCGATATCGATCCGGACGACATCACCTATGACGGCAAGCTGAAGCTGGAAAGCTATGGCCTGATGGCGGACATCTACCCGCTGGGCGAGCATTTCCGCATCTCTGCGGGCGCGCGCATCAACAAGAACCGCGCGCGGGTGAGCGCGACGCCGGCGACCGACGTCGACGTCGGTGACGAGACCTATACGCCGGCGCAGATCGGGACGCTGCGCGGCCGCGCCGAGGTGAAGAAGTTCGCCCCGGCGGTGACGGTCGGCTGGAGCGGCGGCAACCGTCGCGGCTTCATGTTCGGCTTCGACGCCGGCGTGCTGTTCCAGGGATCGGTCAGGATCCGTGAATTTACCTCGACGGGATCGCTGTCCAACAACGCCGCGTTCCGCGCCAATCTCGAAGCGGAGCGCCGCGACGTTCAGGACGATGTCGACGATTACAAGCTCTACCCGATCGTACAGTTCAGCATCGGCTATCGTTTCTGACAGCCGACACTGGGCACGGGTCTGCGGAGTCGGGGCCGCAGACCCGATCGCCCGATCTCCAGGGGGAGACCTCGGCCGGGCACCGCGATCGCGGTGACCCGGCCTTTTTCGCGGGCGCTACGCCGAGCCTAGCCGGTTAGTTCAGCGATCCGACCGTAAGCTCGGCCTGGCGCTGTCGTCCCAGCCTCCGGTCGAGAGCGGGGATCGCACCCAGTCATCCCAGCGGAAGCTGGGATCTCCTTGAGGAGAGGTCGTCCCGCTACGACGAAGATCCCAGCTTCCGCTGGGATGACGCTCCGGGCTCGGGGAACGATAGCCGCCGCCCTAGAACGCCGGCTCTTCCCCCGACGGGCTGGACACGTGGATACCGCATTCCACCTTGTCCCACCCGCGCCAGCGGCCCGATCGCGGGTCCTCGCCCGGTGCGACCTTGCTGGTGCAGGGTGCGCAGCCGATCGACAGATAGCCCTGCGCCTCCAGCGGATGCCGGGGCAGGTCGTGCTCCGCGAAATACGCCTCCAGCCGCTCCTTCGGCCAGTCGGCGAGGGGGTTGATCTTCAGCCGCCCCTCATCCTCCTCGAACCGTGGCAGCGCGATGCGGGTGCCGGACTGGAAGCCCTTGCGGCCCGAAATCCACGCGTCGAACGGCAACAGCGCGCGGCGCAGCGGTTCCACCTTGCGCAGGTCGCAGCAGCCATCGGGATCGTAGGACCAGCGTAACCCCGTCTTGTCCTTCGCCGCCAGCCGCCGCGGGTCGGGCCGGAACACGCGCAGGTCGGTCAGGCCCAGTCGCTCGGACAGTTCGTCGCGGTATGCCAGCGTTTCGCCGAACATCTTCTGCGTGTTGGTGAAGATCACCGGCACGTCGACATCGATGCTCGCGACCATGTGAAGCAGCACCGCCGATTCCGCGCCGAACGAAGATACCGACGCGACCCGCCCCGCCAGTTCGCCGGTCAGCAATTGGCGTAGCATCTCCGGTGCCTCGACGCCGTCGAACCGCACCTGCATCGCCGCCGCATCCGCCGCCGTGAACGCCGGCCGCGCATCAATCATGTCGAGGACGCGTGCCGCCTCAGCCATGACGCAGTTTCCATACCGGCACCGCCGTATCCGCCGCACGCTGGTAACGGAAATCATACCGGTCCAGCGCCCGCGTCAGCGCGTCGGCGTCGATCTCCGCCTCGGGCGCGAAGCTGTCGAACCCGCAGCGGCGCATCAACGGCAACTGGTCGACCAGCACGTCGCCGGCCGCGCGCAGTTCGCCGGCATAGCCCGCCTCGCGCAGAATACGCGCCGCCGAATAGCCGCGTCCGTCGCGGAACGTCGGAAAGCTGACCTCCACCAGCGCCAGTTGCTCCATGTGCGGCAGCAGCGCGCGCGCATCGTCACCCGCCTCCAGCCGCACCGCGGTGGCGTTGGTCTGGCCCGCCAGGAACGCATCGAGCGTCACCGCGGGACCGTCATGCGGGGCATCGTCGCGAAAGCGCAGATCGGCCGCATCAACCATAGATCGCCTCCTTGAACGGCTCCATCCCGACCCGGCGATAGGTGTCGAGGAAGCGTTCGCCCGGCGTCCGTTCCGCCAGATAGCGGTCGGTGACGCGCTCGATCGCGTCGACCACGCCGTCTTCGGAAAAGCCGGGACCGGTGATCTTGCCGAGTGACACGTCCTCCGCCCCCGACCCGCCGAGCAGCAACTGATAGTTCTCCGTGCCCTTCCGGTCGACGCCGAGGATGCCGATGTGCCCGGCATGGTGGTGGCCGCACGCGTTGATGCAGCCGCTGATCTTCAGCTTCAGCTCGCCCAGATCGCGCTGCCGTCCCGCATCGGCGAAGCGGTTGGCGATCTTCTGTGCCAGCGGGATCGAGCGGGCATTGGCCAGCGCGCAGTAATCCAGGCCGGGGCAGGCGATGATGTCGCCGATCAGGTCCAGATTGGCCTCCGCCAGACCCGCTTCGGTCAGCGCCTGCCACACCGCGTACAGGTCGCGCGCGGCGACATGCGGCAGCACGATGTTCTGCGCATGGGTGACGCGCAATTCGTCGAAGCTGTACCGCTCCGCCAGATCGGCCATCACTTCGATCTGATCCGCCGACGCGTCACCGGGGATGCCGCCGGTCGGCTTCAGGCTGATCGTGACGATCGCGTATCCCGCCTGCTTGTGCGCCCGGACGTTCTGGTCGAGCCAGACGGCGAAATCCGGGTCCGAACGGTCGACCTCCGCAGAGGCCGCCGGATCGAACGCGGGCGGCGCGAACATCGCGGTGATCCGCGCCAGCTCCGCCGCCGGAGGGTCCAGCCCCAGTGTCTTGACCAGCACGAACTCCTCCTCGACCTGCCGGCGATATTCGTCGGGGCCGATCTCGTGCAGCAGGATCTTGATCCGCGCCTTGTAGATATTGTCGCGCCGGCCGTAGCGATTGTAGACGCGCAGGCACGCCTCCAGATAGCTCATCAGGTCGTCGGCGGTGACGAAGTCCCTGATCTCATGTGCGATCATCGGTGTGCGGCCCATGCCGCCACCCACGAAGATCTTCGCGCCCAGCACGCCGTCGCGCTCCCACAGCTGGATGCCGATGTCGTGCAGCCGCATCGCCGCGCGATCCTCGTCGGCGGCGATCACCGCGATCTTGAACTTGCGCGGCAGATAGCTGAATTCCGGGTGGAAGGTGGACCATTGCCGGATCAGTTCCGCCCAAGGGCGCGGATCGGTGACTTCATCGGCGGCGGCGCCGGCGAACTGGTCGGACGAAATATTGCGGATGCAATTCCCGCTCGTCTGGATCGCATGCATCTCCACCGTCGCCAGCTCGGCGAGGATGTCCGGCGCATCGCTCAGCGTAATCCAGTTATACTGGATGTTCTGGCGCGTCGTGAAATGGCCGTAGCCGCGATCGTACTTGCGCGCGACATGCGCCAGCATCCGCATCTGCCGGCTGTCGAGTGTACCGTACGGCACCGCAACGCGCAGCATGTAGGCGTGCAACTGCAGATACAGACCGTTCATCAGCCGCAGCGGCTTGAACTGGTCCTCCGTCATCTGCCCGGACAGGCGACGCTGCACCTGATCGCGGAATTCCTCCACGCGGGCATCGACGATCGACTGATCATACTCGTCGTACTTGTACATGTTACCTCAATTCCCCGCCGTGCCGGGGAGGAGCGCCGTTGGCATCGTCATATCACCCAACTCCCCGCCGTCGGATCGGCAGGCTTCAGCGTCAGGTCCGGCCGCACGGTAGGACCGAGCGCGCGGATGCGGTCCTTGATGTGCGCGGGGCGCGGCCCGTCCAGGGTCACGGTCGCGTCGATCACATAGGGGCCGTTGACCCGCCGCGCGCCCTCTTCGGCGCGGCCGATCGCCTCGCCGTCCGCGCCGACGTCGCCCGCGTCCTCGACATGGCGCGACCAACCCGAGCCGGTCCACCAGATCACGTCGCCCGTGGGCAGGTCGTTGCCCGTCAGCAGCCTCATGCCGCATCCTCCACCGCGACGGCTTCGGCGACGCGCGCCCAGCGCGCCAGCTTGTCCTCCGCGTCCGACAGCTCGACGACCTCGCCGACGACGATGATCGCCGGGCTGCGCACCGCCTCGCGCGTCACCATCGGGCCGAGATCGGCGAGCAGCGTCTTCATCGCACGGTGCCCCGGCTGCGTGCCCTTCTCCAGCACCGCGACCGGCATGTCCGGCGCGACGCCGTCCGCCATCAGCTTGTCGGCGATGTCCGACGCGGTCGCGACGCCCATATAGATCACCAGCGTGCGGCCGTGGCCGGCGAGCCCCGACCAATCCTGTTCGGACAGGCCCTTGCACTGGCCCGCGACGAAACTGACCGCGCTGGAATGATCGCGGTGCGTCAGCGGCAGCATCGCCTCCGCCGCGCAGCCGAGCGCCGCCGAGACTCCGGGAATGACCTCGACCGGCAGGCCGGCCGCGCGCACCGCCTCGACCTCCTCGCCGCCGCGACCGAACACGAACGGGTCGCCGCCCTTCAGCCGGATGACGACGCTGCCCGCCTTCACATGCGCGACGATCAGCGCGTTGATCGCCTCCTGCGGCAACGTATGGCGCGCCCGCGTCTTCGCGACCGAGATGCGGTGCGCGGTCGCGGGTGCCAGATCGAGCACGCGCGGATCGATCAGCCCGTCGTGGACGACCACCTCCGCCGTCTTCAGCGCCTCCACGGCGCGCACGGTCAGCAGGCCGGGATCGCCCGGTCCCGCCCCGACGAGAATGACGCGCCCGCGCGCCTGCGGATCGAGTAACGTTGCCATGATCCCGGAGATGGCGCCCGGGGCGGCGTGGCGCGAGGCACATCTGCTTGGCGAAGGGCTAGTTGGGCTTCACCCGCTATTCTCGTCGGAGGGGAGGGAGTTCGAATCGCCCGACTTGCCCTCCGCCCCACCGTACCCCATACGTTCGCGCATGGCCGAGGACCTGTTCGCTGCGCCGCAATCCGGCACCCCCTATGATGCATCGTCGATCGAGGTCCTCGAGGGGCTGGAGCCCGTCCGCCGTCGTCCCGGCATGTATGTCGGCGGCACGGACGAGCGCGCGTTGCATCACCTCGCCGCAGAGGTGCTGGACAACGCGATGGACGAGGCCGTCGCGGGTCACGCCACGCGAATCGAGGTCACGCTGGAACCGGGCAACCGCCTGACCGTAGTCGACAATGGTCGCGGCATCCCGGTCGATCCGCATCCCAAGTTTCCCGACAAGTCGGCGCTGGAGGTGATCCTCTCGACACTTCATTCCGGCGGCAAGTTCGCAGGGAAGGCTTATGCCACCAGTGGCGGTCTCCACGGTGTCGGCGTGTCCGTGGTCAATGCGCTGTCCAGCGATACGGTGGTGGAAGTCGCCCGGGAGCGCGTTCTCTACCGCCAGCGCTTCAGCAAGGGCGTGACGCTCGGTCCGCTGGAAACCGTCGGCGCGACACCCAACCGGCGCGGCACCTCGGTGGCCTTCACGCCGGACACGGAGATCTTCGGGCCGGAGCTGAACTTCAAGCCACAACGACTGTACAAGCTCGCGCGATCCAAGGCGTATCTGTTCGCCGGCGTCGAGATCCGCTGGAAGTGCGCGCCTGAACTGATCGATGGCGACACGCCGGCGGAGGCGGTCTTCCAGTTCCCCGGCGGCCTTGGCGACCATTTGCGCGAACAGATCGGTGCGCGCGAATGTGCGACAACCGACTTCTTTGCCGGGCGACAGGATTTCCCGGGCGATCAGGGTCGCGTCGAATGGGCGGTGGCGTGGCCGCTCTGGTCGGACGGCAGCTATAGCTGGTATTGCAACACCATCCCGACCCCCGACGGCGGGACCCACGAACAGGGTTTGCGGCAGGCGCTGGTGCGGTCCTTGCGGCACTTCGCCGAGCTGCTGAGCAATAAGAAGGCCAAGGACCTGACGGCCGACGATGTGATGGTCGGCAGCGAGCTGATGCTCTCCGTCTTCATCCGCGAACCGCAGTTCCAGAGCCAGACCAAGGACCGGCTGACCAGCCCGGAGGCCGCCGGGCTGGTTGAGCGTGCCGTTCGCGACCATTTCGACCATTGGCTCGGACACAATATGGAGCGGGGCAAGGCGCTGCTCGGCTACGTCCTCGACCGGATGGACGAGCGCCTGCGGCGCAAGGCGGAGCGCGAGGTCAAGCGCAAGACCGCCACCTCCGCCCGCAAGCTGCGCCTGCCCGGCAAGCTGACGGACTGTTCGGCGGACGACCCCGCCGGCACTGAATTGTTCATCGTCGAGGGCGATTCGGCGGGTGGGTCGGCGAAGCAGGCGCGCGACCGCAAGACGCAGGCGATCCTGCCGATCCGCGGCAAGATTCTGAACGTCGCATCGGCGACGATGGCCAAGATCATGGCCAATCAGGAGATCGCCGACCTTGCTCTCGCGCTCGGCTGCGGTACGCGCAAGGAATGCAACGCCGACCTGCTCCGCTACGAACGCGTCGTCATCATGACCGACGCCGATGTCGACGGGGCACATATCGCGACGCTCCTGATGACGTTCTTCTTTCAGGAAATGCCCGACATCGTCCGGCGCGGGCACCTGTATCTGGCGCAACCGCCGCTCTACCGCCTGACCGCGGGTACGAAGTCGCTCTACGCCCGCGACGATGCCCACCGCGCCGAACTGGAACGGACCGCGTTCAAGGGCAAGAAGGTCGATGTCGGCCGCTTCAAGGGGTTGGGGGAGATGAACCCCGGCCAGCTCCGCGAAACGACGATGGACCCGAAGACGCGCAGCATGATCCGCATCACCCTGCCGCAGGAATATGAGGAACGGGCCGGGGTGAAGGACCTCGTCGACCGCCTGATGGGCACCAACCCCGCCCACCGATTCGCCTTCATCCAGGAGAATGCGGCCCGGCTGGACGAGGAATCGCTCGACGCTTGAAAACGCTCTCTCCCTCTTGGGAGAGGGAAGGGTGCGGCGACCCCACGGCCTTCAATCAAACCGCGCCACCGCCTCCTCCAGCCCCGGCGGATCGCGCCGATACACCGCCACCGACTTCCGCCCCAGCGTCACCCGCGCCGTCAGCCGGTAATCGCGTGCGATCAGTCTCGTCGCCAGCGCCCGGATGTCCGCGCGCTCACCCTTGTACGGCGGCCCGACGACCACGACGGCCGGCCCCGCCGCCAGAACGCGGCGCAGCTCCGTCGCCTGGTCGACGCCGATCGCGCTCTGTTCCCGCAGCCGCGTCAGATGGCTGGGGAAGACGTAGCGCGACAGCGAGCAGCGGC
The DNA here is from genome assembly GCF_016892685.1 of Sphingomonas longa. Taxonomy (NCBI): domain Bacteria; kingdom Pseudomonadati; phylum Pseudomonadota; class Alphaproteobacteria; order Sphingomonadales; family Sphingomonadaceae; genus Sphingomonas; species Sphingomonas longa. Next base: position 179,599 of record NZ_JAFEMC010000004.1, on the reverse strand, counting down.
CGGTCGCCGGATACAGCATCGCCGTGGAGGAATAGACGTAGAGGCAGCCCGGCCCGCCCCCCACCGCGCGCACCAGCGCGGCGAACTGCGCCGGGGTCCCGCGTCGAACCCGGTCGACGACCAGCGCCACCTGCCCGATCACGACCACCAGCGCGACGAGTCCGTATCCTCTGCGCCGCCGGTCCGGCCGCGCCAGGAAACCCGCCGCCAGCGCCGCGGCGGGCACCATGACCGGCAGCGTATAATGGTCGAACCACGGCGCCACGAGCCCGAACGCGATCAGCGCCGCGGTCAGCCAGCCCTTCAGGAATCGGCGGACGAGGACATCGCCGCCCTCCACCGGCCCCCGCAGCACGGCCATCGCCAGCAACGGCCCGAGGATTGTGGCGCAGATCGCCAGATTGCCCGCCAGCTCCCCGAATGCATCTGGCCGCCGCCCCAGGATCGACAGTCCATTGGCGTAGAAGAACGCTGGCCATTCCCGGATCGCGATATAATACAGCGCTACCGCCAGCGTCGGGATCAGCGCGATCCCGACCAGCAGTGCGCCGCGTGCGACGGCCGACCACGCGCCCCGCTCGCACTGGCAGCGGTGCATCAGCCACAGGCCGATCCACACGCCCTCGACGCCGGCGGTGTATTTGATCTGGATCGCGATGCCGACCAGCAGCATCGCCGCGGTCGCGTCGCGCGCCCGCGCCTCCGGTCGTGTCGCGAACCATGCCGCCGCCGCGACGAACAGGTTGTAGAAGACCGGCGACTGCCCGCCCTGACCGCCTGCGACGGTCAGCCATGCGAGATATGCGACCCCTGCCGCCGTCCCGCCCCGGACCCAGCCGGCTCGGTCGGCCAGTCGTGCGATCAGCCACGCCGTCGCCGCCGCGCTCGCCAGCGCCATAGCCTGGTATAGCCAGATACCCCACGGCCACGCCAGTGCGGCGGGTAGCAGGTATAGCGCGAACAGCCCGACCGGCTTGCGATCCCAGATGTCGACGAACGGGACCGCCCCGTTCCCGATCGCGCGCGCGGCGGCGAAATAAAATTCCTCGTCCGAATACAGGATCGGGTTGCCCAGCGTCAGCGCCCGCGTCAGCAGCGCCGCCAGCACGATGACGAGCAGGCGAGGCATTCCCGAGTTATAGAACGCCCCGCCACGCTGCGACATCATCAGTCGTTTCCGCCGATCCAGTCCCCCAGCGATCCCAGCGCCGAACCCTCGCCGCGATTCTGCCCGCCGCGGCTACCCGCCGCCGCCAGCATCCGGCCGGCGAGGCGAGAGAAGGGCAGCGACTGGATCCACACCTTACCCGGCCCCCGCAACCGCGCGAAGAACACCCCCTCGCCACCAGAGAACATCGTGCGGATACCGCCGACCGTCACCAGATCGAAGTCCACCGACGGCGTGTATGCCGCCAGACAGCCGGTATCGACGTGCAGTTCCTCGCCGCTGCGCAGTTCGCGCTCCACCACGGTGCCGCCCATCTGCACGAACGCCCAGCCGTCACCGTCGAGCCGCTGCATGATGAAGCCTTCGCCGCCGAACAGGCCGGTCATCACCCGCCGCTGGAACTGGACGCCGATCGACACGCCCTTCGCCGCCGCCAGAAACGCGTCCTTCTGGCAGATCAGAGTCCCGCCCAGATCGGCGAGGTTCAGCGGCAGGATCGAGCCGGGAGTGGGCGAGGCGAACGCGACCCGCGCTTTCCCGCGACCGTGATGCGTGAAGACGGTCGTGAACAGGCTCTCCCCCGTCACGAGCCGCTTGCCTGCGCCGAGCAGCTTGCCCATGAACCCGCCGCCGCTCTCGCCCGATCCGTCGCCGAACACCGTCGTCATGTCGACCGACGCGTCCTTCCAGACCATCGCACCGGCTTCCGCGACCGCGCTTTCACCCGGATCGAGTTCGATCTCGACGAACTGCAACTCCTGTCCCTTGATCTCGAAATCGACATCGTCGGCCACGCCGCTGCGACGGTGGTGGGCCCAGGGGGAAGAGGTCATGACTGCATTCTCCGCAATGAAACCAGCGCGCGTCCCTAGCGCACGCGCCGGCGCACGCGCCATGCTCTATGTCCGGCATCGGGACGTTAACCCCAAATTGACACTTGTTCGGGACTCGTCTTAGCGTCCGCCCAAACGGGGGATGATTCTGATGCGTAAGATGTTTGCGGCGCTCGCCTTTGCCACGACCCTTCTGACCGGGGCGGCCGATGCCGGAACGCTGGTCGTGGGTGGCGACACCACGCCGACCTTTTCGCTGAATGCCTTTGATGCGGGCAACACGGGTAACCGCGCCTTCTACGACAATGTGCGCGGCGCGGCGACGCGCGTGGTAATTTCGGAGCGCAGCTTTTCGCCTCCGGGTTTCCCCAGCTTCGTCAACGCCAATCTCGCGAATTTCTACCGCGAAACGGCCGGCGTCGACGTCGTCCAGACGGCGGGCGACATCACTACGGACATCCTCGCCGGCACGGGCCTGCTGGTGCTCCAGTTCCGCAACGACGCCTTCGCCGGCGACGAGATGATGGCGATCGAGCGCTATGTGCGCAGCGGCGGCAGCCTGTTGCTGGTCGGCGAGGCGTCGTTTATCAACAGCACCTTACCCGCTCCCGCCTTCACCGAAGGATCGCAAGCGAACGCGATCGCCAACGGGTTGCTCGCCGGCATCGGTTCCTCGATCCGTCTGAACGACGATACCATCGGCATCGTCGCCCCGACTGTCGCCACCGGCGCGGCGATCGCCAGCGATCCGCTGACCGCCGGCGTCACCAGCTTCCGCTACGGCGCGGCGACCTCGGTGTCGGGCGGCAAGGCCCTCTTCTTCGCTCCTGACGCCAGCGGCACCCTGAAGCCGTTCTTCGCCACCGAGATGCTCGACGCGATCGCCGTCGTCCCCGAACCTACGACCTGGGCGATGATGATCGTCGGCGTCGGCCTCGTCGGCGGCGCGACCCGCCGTCGCCGGAGCGCGCCCGCACTCGCCTGAAGCGTCGGGTACGGGCCTTTAGCGCTGGCGATTTAGGCGCGCCACGACGAGAGCGACCCGTCAGACAACGGTGCCCGTACCGTAAGCGCCGGTGAACCTTCAGGTAAGGGCGATCTGGCTCACTTGCCGCGACGGCAGGTCAGATAGCGTCCCTTCATGCCGACCTCGGCGGTTTCGCCGCTGGCGAGGTCGATGGATGCGTTGCCGCGCTTGGTGCCCACGATGATCCTCGCGGGACCGGACACGCGGCAGGCGATGGCCGCTCTCTCCTGCTGACACGCTTTCTCCAGCGCTTGCTCCGCCGTCGATCCCTCGATCGGCTGCACCTGAAACGTCGCACCGGTCGTACCGCCGAACAGGGCCGCTCCCACGCCGCCCAGCATGTTCGCGCGCCAACTGCCATCGCTCTGCTGTTTGAGCCCCGTCTGCGCGGCCAGTCGCGCGCAGGCCCCGCCGGCATCGGTGGTCTGAGCAGGGGCCGAAGCCGCGGCGACCAAGGCGACCAGCGCCAGCATCGTTTTCAACACCGAACAGCTCCCCGAATTACTCGGCGCGGTGTTGCGGGTGAAAGACGACGGCTGCCAGTAAAATTCGCCGCCTGCGGCGTCCTACGCACGGTGCCTGATCTATATCCTGTACGTTGTAGACGGATCGCATCTGGCAGCCCTTCCGGGTCCGTTGTTCCACCCTCTATGGAATGGTCTGGCTCCACGCGGTCTCCCGTGACCTTTGCGAACATTCGCCAGTTCCACTGGTTTCGCCGGGCAATACCCGGTGTTGACGCCCCGCCACCGCCCCCGGTATCGTCTAGTCGGGCGGTCCGGTTCGGGGCCGCCCTTTGCTGTTTGAAGGAGTCGTCGTCGTGACCATCACCCCCCTGATGCCCGTCTATCCGCGGTGCGGGGTGCGTCCGGTCCGAGGCGAGGGCGTCTACCTGTACGGGGAGGACGGGCAGCAGTATCTCGACTTCGCCAGCGGCATCGCGGTCAACGCGCTCGGCCACGGCCACCCGCATCTGGTGAAGGCGATCGCGGATCAGGCGGCGACGCTGATGCACGTGTCGAACCTCTATGGCAGCCCGCAGGGAGAGCATTTGGCGCAACGGCTGGTCGACACGACCTTCGCCGACACGGTGTTCTTCACCAATTCGGGTGCCGAAGCGGTCGAGTGCGCGATCAAGACCGCGCGCCGCTATCATTTCGCGGGCGGCGATCCGGAGCGTCATACCCTCATCACCTTCAACAACGCGTTCCACGGCCGCACGCTGGGGACGATCTCCGCCACCAATCAGGCGAAGATGCGCGACGGCTTCGAGCCGCTGCTGCCCGGCTTCCAATACGCGCCGTTCAACGATCTCGCCGCCGCGCTGGCGTTGGTCGGTGACAACACCGCCGGCTTCCTCGTCGAGCCGATCCAGGGAGAGGGCGGCCTGATGGCGGGTAGCGAGGAGTTCCTGCGCGGCTTGCGCGCGGCCTGCGACGAGCACGGCCTGCTGCTGGTGCTGGACGAGGTCCAGTGCGGCTACGGGCGCACCGGCAAGTTCTTCGCGCACGAACTCTACGGCATCACGCCCGACATCATGGCGGTGGCGAAGGGTATCGGCGGCGGCTTCCCGCTCGGCGCTTGCCTCGCCACCGAAGAGGCGGCGCGCGGCATGGTCGCGGGCACGCACGGCTCGACCTATGGCGGCAACCCGCTGGCAATGGCGGCGGGCGAGGCGGTGCTGGACGTGATCCATGGCGAAGGCTTCCTCGATCACGTCACGCAGATGGGCGAGCGGCTGCGCGCCTCGCTCGAACAGATGATCCCCAATCACGATCACCTGTTTCAGGAGGTGCGCGGGCGCGGGCTGATGCTCGGGCTGAAGCTGAAGAGCGACAGCCGCCGCTTCGTCGCGCATTGCCGCGATCATCACGGGCTGCTGACCGTGGCGGCGGGCGACAACGTCGTCCGCGTCCTGCCGCCGCTGGTGATCGACGACAGCCATGTCGCGGAATTCACGCAGAAACTGTCGGATGCAGCGCGGGTGTATGTCCCCGTCAGCGATGATTGAAACGCTCCTCCCCTGGAAGGGGAGGTGGCAGGCGCAGCCTGACGGAGGGGTGTCTCGCGTCGTAACGGAGGGTTTCACCCCTCCGTCGCGCTTCGCGCGCCACCTCCCCTTGCAGGGGAGGACTAGATAATGCCGCATTTCCTGAACTTGACCGATGCGGGCGCCGACGGCGTCGCGGCGATGCTGGCCGACGCGCTGGATCGCAAGGCCGCCCGCGCCGGCTGGCCCAAGGGCATGGTCGATGCCGACGCGCCGCTCGCCGGTCGCGTGCTGGCAATGGTGTTCGAAAAGAACTCCACCCGCACCCGCGTGTCGTTCGACATGGCGATCCGCCAGCTCGGCGGCACCTCGATCGTCATGGACGCCGGGTCGATGCAGCTCGGGCGCGGCGAAAGCGTCGCCGACACCGCACGTATCCTGTCGGGCTATGCCGACGCGATCATGATCCGCACCGACGATCATGCCAAGATCGAGGAGATGGCGGCGCATGCTTCCGTCCCGGTCATCAACGGCCTGACCGACGCGTCGCATCCGTGCCAGATCATGGCCGATCTGCTGACGATCCTCGAAACCGGCCGCGCGCTGCCCGGCCTCAAGGTCGCGTGGCTCGGCGACGGCAACAATGTGCTGGCCTCGATCGTCGAGGCCGCGTCGCTGATGCAGTTCGACGTCGTCGCCGCCTGTCCGCCCGGCTTCGCCCCTGCGGAGCAGGCGATCGCCGCCGCCTCTGGCCGCGCCCTCGTCGTCACCGATCCGTACGACGCGGTGGCGGATGCCGACATCGTCGTCACCGACACGTGGATTTCGATGGGCCAGTTGCATGCCGAGGAGAAGCTGGCGGCGCTTGCCCCTTATCAGGTCGATGCCGCGCTGATGGCCGCTGCGAAGCCCGGTGCGGCGTTCCTCCACTGCCTGCCCGCGCACCGTGGCGAGGAAGTCACGACGGAGGTGATCGACGGTCCGCAGTCGCTGATCTGGCAGGAGGCGGAGAACCGTCTTCACGCGCAGAAGTCGGTGTTGCGCTGGTGCTTCGGTCAGATCGGTTGATCGCTGCCGCCGCGTCCCCACATCGGGCCGCATGCACGACATGACCGATACTCTCGACCGCGCACTCGGTTTCGCGATCCCGGAGCGGCACGCCCGCGGCCGGATCGTGCGGCTCGGCCCGACGCTCGACACCATATTGGCGGCGCACGCCTATCCGCCCGCAATCGAGGCATTGCTCGCGGAGGCGCTGACCCTGTGTGCGCTGATGGGGTCGACGTTGAAGGACGGGGACGCTCAGTTAACGATGCAGACGCGGTCGGAGACGGGCGTCGTGCAGCTGCTGGTGTGCGACTACCGCGCCGGCGAGTTGCGCGGGTACATCCAGTACGATGCCGATCGTCTCGCCGAGGCGCCGGAGCAGCCGACGCTGTTTGCCCTGTTCGGCAAGGGGTACCTCGCGATCACGTTCGACATGGCGACCACCGGCGAGCGGTATCAGGGTATTGTCCCGCTCGACGGTGAGACGCTGGCCGCCGCCGCGCAAAGCTATTTCGTGCAATCCGAACAGATACCTACGCTGGTCCGGGTGGGCATGGCGCGTCGGCCGGACGGGTCGCTGGTGTCCGGTGGCCTGCTCCTTCAGCATCTGCCGGAGGGGGAGGAGGGTCGCGAGCGCCTGCACACCAAGCTCGACCATCCGGAATGGGAGCATGTCGCCGCGCTGGGCGCGACGATGGGTGTCGACGAACTCGCCGATCCGGCTTTGCCGCTGGAGACGCTGGTCTGGCGATTGTTCAACGAAGAGAGCGAGATCCGCGTCCTTGCCGGGCAAGAGCTTTCGCGCGGCTGTCGCTGCACGCCGGAGCATATTCTGGGCGTGCTGGCGAAATTTTCCGTCGAGGATCGGCAGGAGATGGCCGATGACAAAGGCGTCATCGCCGTCGACTGTGCCTTCTGCGCGACAACCTTTCCGGTAAATGCCTCCGATCTTGCCCCGGTTCGTTAACCATATCGTAACGTTACTGCCGTTATGAAGCGGATGTGCTTCTTGATTGCAGCATGGTTTTCTCCCTCGATGGGCTCGGCCCATACACCTCCAAGGGCCGCGGACGTCGCGGCCCTTTCTTTTTGGGGAAGAGCGGAGTAGCCGCCCGCGGATCATGACAGTCTCGAATCTCACGTCTTCCCCTGCGGCGACGGGGTCGCTCGCCGTGGCCCTGGTGTCCGGCGGCCTCGATTCGCTGGTCGCCGCCGCCCGCGCTCGGGAGGATGGCCACCGCCTCCTCGCCCTGTCGGTCGACTACAACCAGCGCCACCGCGTCGAACTCGCCGCCGCGGCGCGCGTCGCGACGATGCTGGGCGCCGAGCGCCATGTCGTCCTGCCGCTCGACCTGTCCGCGTTCGGCGGCTCCGCGCTGACCGCCGACATCGCCGTGCCAAAGGGCGGCGTCGAACCGGGCATCCCGGTTACCTACGTCCCCGCCCGCAATACCATCTTCCTCAGCCTGTCACTCGGCTGGGCGGAGGCAGCGGGCGCACGCGACCTCTATATCGGCGTCAACGCGCTCGATTACTCCGGCTATCCGGACTGCCGCCCCGAATTCATCCGCGCCTTCGAAGGGCTGGCCGAACTCGCCACCAAAGCCGGCGTCGAGGGCGAACGGTTCCGCATCCAGGCCCCGCTCCAGCACATGAGCAAGGCCGACATCGTCCGCGAGGGCGTACGCCTCGGTCTCGACATGGGCGTGAGCTGGTCCTGCTACGATCCGGTCAAAGGTGCTGACGGAGAGGACCTGCATTGCGGCCTCTGCGACAGTTGCCGCCTGCGATCGAAGGGGTTCGAGCAGGCGGGCGTCGTCGATCCGACCCGCTACGCATGACCTATGCGGTCAAGGAGATGTTCCTGACGCTGCAGGGGGAGGGCGTCAACGCGGGCGCGCGGGCGGTGTTCGTGCGGTTCGCGGGCTGTAACCTGTGGTCGGGCCGCGAGCAGGATCGCGCAACCGCGGTTTGCCGGTTTTGCGACACCGATTTTGTCGGAACGGATGGACTCGGCGGCGGCAAGTTCGCCGATGCCGATGCGCTCGCCGCGGCGGTTGCGGATCATTGGGGCGAGGACCTCGAGCGACGTTTCGTGGTCTTGACCGGTGGCGAACCCATGCTCCAGATCGACGATGCGATTGTCGAGGCGCTGCACGCCAGAGGTTTCCGGATCGCGGTCGAGAGCAACGGCACCTTGTCCGTGCATCCCGGCATCGACTGGATCTGTATCAGTCCCAAGGCTGGCAGTGACGTCGTGCAACGATCCGGCGACGAGCTGAAGCTGGTCTGGCCGCAGGCGGGGATCGATCCGCTCGCACTGGAGGATTGGGGATTCGCGCATCATCTCGTGCAGCCGCTCGACGACCCGCAGGCGGACGCCAACCGCGATGCATGCGTGGCGCTGGCAATGGCACGCCCCCGCTGGCGGCTATCGCTCCAGACCCACAAATATCTGGGGCTGCGGTAGGGCGGCGGTTATATGTCCCCGCGAAGGCGGGGACACAGGACTAGGCTCCCGCCTTCGCGGGAGCACTTGGATGCCGGGCATCGGTCCGAAATCGCGCCGCTGCCTGTGTCACCGAGCCCTCTCCGGTGAAGGTCAGAGTACAGTTGGGCAGCGTTCTCGGTCGATGACCAGCGTCATTCCTACCGGACCCCGACCTTTACCGGGGTGGCAGAAAAGGTCGTGCAACGATCTCCGCGGAGGAGAGATTAGGAGGGGGGCTTCTTGCAAGCGAACCGCCAGCAATCTCGCCCCCATTCCGTCCGCGAGGAAGTGACCGTCAGCGCGAGGCAGACACCACCGGTGCGGGCTGCGCCACCACTGGCGCGGGCGCCGCCGCGATCGTGGTCGCCGCCATGGGCCACGTCAGCGGGCCGCACTTCTTGTCCTGCCAGCGTGCCTTCTTGTCCCAGCACAGCGCGTCGAGGCGCGGGGTCGTCGCGCGATCGAAACCAATCGATCGTGGGAAATGCTGCTCGCCATAGGGTGTCAGGCTGTTGCGCAATTCCTTCATCCGCGTCTGAGCCAGGGACGACAGGCCACCGCGCGGGCTGAACAGCGCATCCCGTCCAATCGAATTGGCAGTGCGGCAGAAACCGTATTGCGATGCGACGGTCGCAAAGCTGGAATAGGTACGGGTTCCGAACTGGTCGAGCGCACCCTGCGCAGCGCGAGGCACCTTGTTGGTGCGCTGGAAATACTTCGTCAGCGTCGTCCAGGATTTGGCCAGCTCTTCCTTGTGATCGGTCAGGATGGCGTTGTAGTTCCCCACTGTCAGCAGCGTCGGCTCGAACTGGCACTGCAACGCGGCGACATTCAGCGCAGACCGCATCGTCCAGACCAGCGCCGCCTGCGTCTCGTCCGCCGTCGCGCCCGGCAGCGGCTGCATCATGCCCGGCTCGTCGCCGCGCACGGCATCGCCGGCATATTGGAAACTGCGCAGGAAGAACTGCGCGGATGCCGGTGCCGCCACCAGCCCACTCGTCGCCGCGATCGCAAAAGCCGCGATCCGAACCGCCCCCATCATATTCGTCACCCCGAAGGCTCCCACAGAAGCAATATGCGCCGGAATCTACCGCATTCGTGCGGATCGCGCATCCGGAATTAACGATAACGATCGACCGAACGAGTCAGGCGCGCGACGAACGGCCGGTCGCAAGCGGAACGATTGCAGTTCCAGAGCGCGGCGGGGCTTACTGACATGAAAAGGGCCGCCCGGTTGCCCGGACGGCCCTTCTCGCATCATGTAATCCCCGACGGGAAATTACATCATGTTGTTCGACATCGCGGTGTCGTTCGACATCATCGTGTCGTTCGCCATCATCGTGTCGTTGGCCATCATGCCACCGTTCGAAGCGCCGTCGACGGCGGTCATGTTGTCGGTCATGGTGTCCATGCCCTCGGTGGCGTTCATGTCGGTGACCATCGTGTTGTCGGTGGTCTCGGTCTTCGGACCGCAAGCGGCGACCGCGAGCGCGGCGCCGGCGATCATCGAGCCGGTCAGGACCTTGGAGAGGATTGCACGCATTTTGGAAGCTCCCTAGATAGAGGATTTGGTTTGGCCTGTTGCCGTTAACACCCAAATCGACGTAGACATTAACTGGATATCACTGCGCCCTCAAGCCACGATTTCGGCGGCACAAGAAAGAGTTTCGAGAAACCCTGACGCGGTCAACGCCAGGGCGGCGTCAAAGGTTTCCAAGGGGATAGCGCGACCCAGCGCAGCCAGACTGGTGACCGGGTACTCCGGCAGTCCGCACGGGACGATTCCGCCGAAGTGGCTGAGATCGGGTGAAACGTTGACCGAAAAGCCGTGCAGCGTGACCCAACGCTTCACCCGCACGCCGATCGCGCCGATCTTCGCCTCCCGCCCCTCGCGGTCGATCGTCCAGATGCCGACGCGCCCGTCCGCGCGAAACGCATCGACTCCGACCTGCTTCAGCGCGGCGATCACCCATCCCTCCAGGGCGTGCACGAAGCATCGCACGTCGCGGCCCCGCTTGTTGAGGTCGAGCACCAGATAGCCGACCCGCTGGCCGGGGCCATGATAGGTGTATTTGCCGCCGCGTCCGGTCGGCACGACAGGAAAACGCGCATCGATCAGGTCGCCCGCCACCGCGCTGGTGCCCGCAGTGTAGACCGGCGCATGTTCCAGCAGCCACACCAGTTCGTTCGCCGTGCCGGCGACGACGGCAGCGGCGCGAGCCTCCATCTCCGCCAGCGCGTCGGGATAGGGGATCAGGCCGGTACTGTGCCGCCACTCGGGCGCGGGAAGATCGCTGGACATCGCGGTCGCATCTGGCGCGGAGCGCTGGCCCTTGCAAGCTGGCGGGTGCGTGCGTGCTTCGCTATGCGGGTCGGAACACGGGGAAATGGAGTTACGGGCGGCATGGTCAGCATGGGCAATGTCTGGGATCGCACGGTCGAGGTCCTGCGAGGGCGGGCGAGCATCCTGGCGTCGATCGCGGGCATCGGCATCCTGCTGCCCTCGGTCCTGCGCGACCTGATCGGGCTGGTGGCACCGACCTCATCCGGCCTGTACGCGCTGATCGGCCTGCTGGCGCTGGTCGCGACCGTGTGGGCGCAGCTGGCGATGCTGGCGGTCGCGACCGATCCCGCGACCGACCGGGCGGAGGCGAGCCGGCTCGCGCTGTCCCGCCTCGGCGTAGCGCTGGGCGTGGTGATCCTGCTCGGGCTGGCGTTCGCCCTGTTGTTCATCCCGGCGGTCATCGCCTTGGCGCAGAGCGGCGTGGACTATTCGACCGGTGCCATCGACCCGACGACGATTCCCGCGGGGCTGCGTAGCTTCCTGACGATCTACTTCCTGCTGTTCTTCGCCGCGGCCTTCTGGCTCGGCGCGCGCCTGCTGCTGCTGAACGCAGTGATCCTGCGGGAGCGTCTGGGGCTGGGCGCGATCATGCGGTCGGTACGGCTGACCCGCGGCGCGACGTGGCGGATCATCGGCGTGATGCTGCTGTTCGTGATCCTTCTGCTTGTCTGCGCCGGCGCAGTCCAGGTGGTGATCGGACTGATGCTGCGGCTGCTGCTGGGTGCAGGCTCGATCGCGACGGTCGCGTTCCTCGCCAGTCTGGTCGCATCGATCGTCACGACGGCGTTCAGCGTCGTTGCCGCGGCGTTCACCGCGCAGCTCTACGTCGCCGCGCGCGAGGGGCAGGACGGGGCGTAGGCGTCAGCCCAGCAACGGAACCTGAGGCGCGGCGTCGCGTGGCAGGATCCCGCTGACGCGGGGATCCGGGAACGTCTCGGTCGTGCGTTTGATCGCGACGAAGCCATGCCGCCGGTAGAAGCCCAGCGCGGTCGGGTGGTCCAGCGTGCAGGTATGCACCCAGACGCGTGACACATCCGGCCGCCATGCGCGCATCAGCGCCTCCGCCATCAGCCAGTTGCCGTGACCCTTGCCGGCGAGTTCGGGGACCAACCCGACATAGCCGAGCTCGCACGCACCGGTGGTACGGTGATCCAGTTCCAGCATACCGACCTCCACGCCGGCACGGTCGATCACGGCAAATATTGTGATGCCTAGATCGTGGATGATCGCGGTCAGCGCCCGGTCGTCCAGGACCAACCGCGAAAACCATAGCCAAGGCGAGCCGACACGGCGGAACAGCGCCCGGTAACGCTCGGGGGCGGGCGACGGCCAGTGGATCAGCCGAAAGGGAGAGACTGGAAGGGGGCGCAGGGGAGGGCGGCGCGTCATTTCCAGCGTCGTGACGATCGTCGCGACGTGATCGTCCGGGACGGCGGTCAGACCCACTCGATCACTCCCAGGTCGCGAGGGGGGGCAAGCTCATCAGGATCGCATCGATGTTGCCGCCGGTTTTCAGCCCGAACAGCGTCCCGCGATCGTAGACGAGGTTGAACTCGGCATAGCGCCCCCGCCACGCACGCATCGCTGCGACATCGGCATCCGTGAAGGTGTCGTGCATGCGGCGGCGGACGATGCGCGGGTAGGTGGCGAGGAATGCCTCTCCCACGTTGCGGACGAAGGCGAAATCACGATCGAACCCGTGTTCCAGATGGTCGAAGAATATCCCGCCGACGCCGCGGTGGACCTTTCGATGCGGCAACCAGAAATACTCGTCCGCCCATTGCTTGAAGCGCGGATAGTAATCCGCGTCGTGCGCGTCGCATGCCGCCTTCAGCGTGGCGTGGAAATCCTCGGTGTCCTCCACGACGGGCAAGGGCGGGTTGAGGTCGGCGCCGCCGCCGAACCACCGCTTCGTCGTTGCCAGGAACCGGCAGTTCATGTGCACCGCCGGCACGCGCGGGTTCGCCATGTGCGCCACGAGGCTGATGCCGGTGGCGAAGAAGCGCGGATCCTCCGCCGCGCCGTTGATCGAGCGGGCGAAATCCCCTTCCAGCGTGCCGCCGACGGTCGAGACGTTGACGCCGACCTTTTCGAAGACGCGACCCTTCATCACGCCGCGCACGCCGCCGCCGCCGGGCCCACCCGACGGGTCGACCCGGTCCCACGTGAAATAGTCGAACGCGGCGTCCGAACCTGCCTCGCGCTCGATCGCCTCGAACGCCGTGCAGATGCGGGTGCGGAGCGATTCGAACCAGTCGCGGGCGGTCTGTTGTTCGGCGTCGAGCGTCAGCATGGCGCGGCCGCTAGCAAATCCCGTGCGAGTACGGGAGCGGTCAAATTGTCCAACCCGTCTGGCGTAACGCCTCGGCGAGCACGATTCCGCCTGCTACCGCAACGTTGAGCGATCGGAAGCCCGGTCGCATGGGGATCGCGACACGCAGGTCGGCACGGTCGTGGACGGCCTCCGGCACGCCGGCGCCTTCCGATCCCAACAGCAGCACGTCGTCCGTGCGGAAGCTCGCGTCGGGCAGCGGGACCGCCCCCTTCGTCGTCAGCAGCACGATCCGTCCCGCGACCTGCCGCTCGAACGCCGTCCAATCGGCATGTCGCACCACATCGGCGGTGCGGGCGTAGTCCATCCCGGCGCGTGCGAGCGCGCGATCACCCCAGGGAAAGCCCATCGGTTCGATCAGGTCGATGCCGACACCGAAGCAGGCGGCGGTGCGGATCAGGGTGCCGACATTGCCCGCAATGTCGGGTTCGTGGAGGGCGAGGCGCATCCCGCGGCGATAACCCACGCGGCTCGCCGGGCAAAATGCTGTTGGCAAATCCGTGTTACGGCGGCTAACAGGGCGGCGGGCTCGCCGTGGGGACGGTATGGGGCCCGGCGGGCGATACGCAGCCGGATGGCGCGGTTTTCCGTGAAATATACGGGTTCTGAGCAAGGGTTCAGGTGAATGGCGACTGTCGACGATAGGCTTCCTCCGGGCGAAGACCCCACGCTTCTGCACGAGGAGGTTCATGATCCGCGCCGTCGCGACTTCATCAACATCGCCGCCGTCTCGTTCGCGGGCGTCGGTGCGGTCGCGATCGTCCTGCCGCTGGTCAACCAGATGAACCCCTCCGCCGATGTGCTCGCGCAGTCGACGACGGAGATCGACATCTCCAAGATCGAGCCCGGTCAGGCAGTGAAGTCGTCGTTCCGCAAGCAACCGTTGTTCGTGCGCAACCTGACGCCGGCGGAGATCGCCGAGGCGAACAAGGTCCCCGTGAACAGCCTGCGCGATCCGCAGACCCTGGCCGAGCGGACCAAGCCCGGCAAGGAGAACTGGCTGATCACGCTGGGCGTCTGCACCCATCTCGGCTGCGTGCCGCTGGGCGCGGGCGAGGGCGAGAACAAGGGGCCGTTCGGCGGCTATTTCTGCCCGTGCCACGGTTCGGCCTACGACACCGCCGCGCGCATCCGTCAGGGACCTGCGCCGCGGAACCTCGAAGTGCCGCCGTACAATTTCAATTCCGACACCGTCGTGACGGTGGGTTGAGGTCGCCGATATGAGCTTTCCCTGGGCCAAGCAGTACGAGCCGAAGCAGCCGCTGATGCGGTGGCTCGACGAGAAGCTTCCCGTTCCGCGTCTGGTCTACAACGCGGTCGGCGCGGGCTATCCGGTGCCGCGCAACCTCAACTATTTCTGGAACTTCGGCGTGCTCGCGGGCGCGGCGCTCGGCATCCAGATCATCACCGGCATCGTGCTGGCGATGCACTATGCCGCCAATGCCGGCGTCGCCTTCGGGTCGGTCGAGGGCATCATGCGTGATGTCAACGCGGGCTGGTTCCTGCGCTACGCGCACGCCAACGGCGCGTCGATGTTCCTGCTGGTCGTCTACATCCATATCGCCCGCGGCCTCTATTACGGGTCGTACAAGGCGCCGCGAGAGATGGTGTGGCTGCTCGGCGTGACCATCTTCCTGCTGATGATGGCGACGGCGTTCATGGGCTACGTTCTTCCCTGGGGTCAGATGTCGTTCTGGGGCGCGCAGGTCATCACCGGCTTCTTCTCGGCTATTCCGCTGGTCGGCGAGACGATCCGCATCTGGCTGCTGGGCGGCTATGCGCCGGACAACGCCGCGCTGAACCGCTTCTTCTCGCTCCACTATCTGCTGCCGTTCGTGACCGCGGGCGTCATCATCCTGCACATCTGGGCGCTGCACATTCCGGGTTCGAACAACCCGACCGGCGTCGACGTGAAGGGCGAGCAGGACACCGTGCCGTTCCACCCCTACTACACCGCCAAGGACGCGGTCGGGCTGGGCGTGTTCATGCTGATCTTCGCGCTGCTGATCTTCTTCAGCCCGAACCTGCTGGGTCACCCCGACAACTACATCGAGGCGAATCCGCTCTCGACGCCCGCGCACATCGTGCCCGAATGGTACTTCCTGCCGTTCTACGCGATCCTCAAGAGCTTCACCGCGGACTTCATCCTGCCGGCGAAGCTGTGGGGCGTGCTGGCGATGTTCGGGTCGATCCTGCTGCTGTTCTTCCTGCCCTGGCTGGATAGCTCACCGGTCCGTTCGGCGAACTATCGTCCGAAGTACCGTGCGTTCCTGATCGTGCTGCTGTTCGACGTGCTGCTGCTCGGCTACGTCGGCGGTGCGGAGGCGAACGCCCGCAACGTGGTGCTCGGCCAGATCGGCAGCGCCTATTACTTCCTGCACTTCCTCGTGATCCTGCCGCTGGTCGCCGCGTCGGAGCGGCCCCGTCCGCTGCCCAACTCGATCACCGAGGCGGTGCTGGAGAAGCACGCAGGTACGAGCCCGGCCAAGACCGCGCTGGCGAACTGATAAGGACTGACACGCATCATGGTTCGCTTCATCGCAATGCTGGTCGGCGCGGCGTTCACGTTCGTGCTCGCCCTCGCTCTCTGGGGCACGGTATCGACCGCGATCACCGATCCCGCTCCGGAGTCGGCCGAGCACGTCTTCCACCTTCATCCGAAGGATGCGGAGCTGTCGTCGGCGGGCTTCTTCGGCAAGTTCGACAATCGTCAGGTCCAGCGCGGCTTCCAGGTCTTCAAGGAAGTCTGCGCCGCCTGCCACTCGCTGAAGTATGTTGCCTTCCGCGATCTCGCCGAGATCGGCTATTCCGAGGCCGAGGTAAAGGCGATCGCCGGTCAGTGGGTGATCGAGCAGCCATCGGTGAATCCGGACACGGGTGAAGCCGCGACGCGCAAGAACGTCGCGTCGGATCGCTTCCCGTCTCCGTTCGCGAACGAGGTCGCTGCCCGCGCCGCCAACAACAACGCGCTGCCGCCAGACCTGTCGCTGATCGCCAAGGCGCGTCATGACGGTGCGAACTACGTCTATTCGCTGGTCGGACCGGACGGTTACCGTCCGCAGCCGGCGGCGCTGGTGAAGGAGTTCCCGGGCGCGAAGACGCCGCCGGGCCTGCACTACAACCCGTATTTCGCGAACCTCAACATCGCGATGCCGCCGCCGCTGACCGCAGACGGTCAGGTCACCTACACCGACGGAACGAAGGCGACGCGCGACCAGATGTCGAAAGACGTCTCGGCGTTCCTGACTTGGACCGCAGAGCCGAAGCTGGAGTCGCGCCACGGTGCGGGTCTGGCTGCAGTGATCTTCATCGCGATCTTCTGCTTCCTGGCATGGGGCGCCTACCAGAACGTCTGGCGCGACGTGAAGCATTGATCGGACCGGCCTAAGGCCGCGATCGAACAGGGGGCGGGGCCGGTGGCTCCGCCCTTTTTGCTTGAGGCGAAGGAGATGGCGATGAACGAAGATCTGAAGGCGCTGATCCGCACCATTCCGGATTTTCCGAAGCCGGGTATCCAGTTCCGCGACATCACCACGCTGCTGCTCGACGCGCACGGGTTGGCGACGGCGGTCGATCGGATGGCGGCGGCTGCGCCGGAACCCATCGACCTCGTCGCCGGGATCGAGGCGCGCGGCTTCCTGTTCGCGGCGGCTCTCGCCGTGCCGTTGAAGGCGGGCTGCCTGCTGATCCGCAAGGACGGTAAGCTGCCGGGCGCGACGATCGCGGAGGATTACGCGCTCGAATATGGCGAAGACCGAATCGCGATGCACGCCGACGCCTGCGCGCCGGGTGCCCGCGTCCTGCTGGTCGACGACCTGATTGCCACTGGCGGCACCGCCCGCGCCGCCGTCCGCCTGCTCCGCAAGGCCGGTGCGGAGGTGGTGCAGGCGCAATTCCTGATCGACTTGCCCGATCTGGGCGGCGCGGGCGCATTGGCGGCGGACGGCGTTCCGGTCGCCTCGCTGTTGGCGTTTCCGGGGCACTGACTGGTTTCCGTCTGGCGCAGGGCCGACGACGGATTATGTGCCCCGGCCCTCTAGAGCAGCTAGGCAAAGAGGCGC
The DNA here is from genome assembly GCF_016892685.1 of Sphingomonas longa. NCBI lineage: Bacteria > Pseudomonadati > Pseudomonadota > Alphaproteobacteria > Sphingomonadales > Sphingomonadaceae > Sphingomonas > Sphingomonas longa. Next base: position 162,306 of record NZ_JAFEMC010000004.1, on the reverse strand, counting down.
AATCTTCGCACGGACGGGTCCGAAAGGCGGGAGCTTCAACCCGACGCCTTTCCGGTCTGGCCTTCGTCCGCGCCGACGAAGCGTGCAACCCGGTCTGCGTCCATGCGATCGAACCCGCACGTCGGTCAGTGCGTAATCGCTGGCGCGGCTGCCGTCGTACCGCCGCCCAGTTGATAGGTCGCGTCCCATAATTGTTCGGCATTCTTGTCGAACGTGATGCCCGCCACCGCAGGCCGCGGCGGGCCGCTGTCATGTTCGCGACATCCGTCGCTTTCGCACGTCCACGCCGTTCCGCCGATGCCGATGACATTGATCGACACGGTCTGCCTCCGCGGCATCAGCGACCCGGCGGTGATGATCTTCCGATCTCCAAAGATCGCGGGCGTGCGCGTGGCATGGACGTTGCCGACGAGGATCAGGACGAGGTCGCGGTCGTTCTTCGGAATGGCGGTCCATGACGTCGCCATTGCCGCGTCGCGGGTTTGTCCGGGCGGCGTCGAACGCCCCACATCCGACGCGACGACGCCGGTGATCGTGCCGGACTGCTTCATCACCCGCAGCGTGTTCCAGAGTCGCAGAAAAGCGATGCTGCTCCGACCGTCCTGGGATTCTTTGCTCCAGATCAGCAGGGTGAGCAGCGCCAATCGTGCCGCGGTGTCACCGTTGGATGCCAGCCATGCGTCGATCACGGCCTGCCCATCCGCCGGATATTCCAGCGCGACCGTCACGGAGCGGCCGGTCGCCGCCGCGAGGCAGACGAGATTGGCGAAGGCGTCGGGCGTTTCGTTGGTGCCGTGGAGCTCGCCGGCGATGACCCAGCGCGTGGACGCGCTCCATAGTCGATCCGCCCCTGCGACCGGAATGCAGGGCGCGGCCGTGGCACCGACCAAAGGAGCGAGCATCGCAATCATGCCGGTAAATCTCCCGAGGGAAGCGGCAGGTGTCGCATGATGCCAGCAGAGCTTCAATCCCTTGGCGCGCCATGAACGGCCTAAACGGAACGAGAGCCCCCGCCTCTCGTTACATCATCACTGGCGGCGCGTTTTCGCCGCGAGCCTCATGTACGGGAGGTTCCATCATGTTCCTGAAGCGTCTCGGCCTCGTCGGCATCCTCGCCGGTCTGGGCATAGGATTGTCCGCCTGCGCGGACGGATATGGCTATGGCGGCATCGATGCCGGCTATGGCAGCGCCGGCTATTACGACGGCTACGGGGCCGGCTATCCGGGGTATGGCTATGCCGGCGGTTATGCGCCGAGCTATTTCGGCTGGTACGGCGACTATTATTATCCCGGTACGGGCGTGTACGTCTACGACCGCAACCGCCGGGCGCACCGGTGGAACGACCGCCAGCGCAGCTACTGGTCGGGACGTCGGGGCAATGGCCGGATCCGGGACAACTGGGCCGACTTCCGTCGCGACTACCGTAGCGAGCGTCGCGATTATCGCGGCGATCTGCGGCAGAACCGTCAGGCCTATCGCGACGGTACGATCGACCGCGGCCAGTTCCGCGACGGTCGCCGCGCCGCCCGCCAGGAGTTCCGCCGGGACGTGAACCGCCAATATCGCCAGACCCAGCGTGAGAACCGCGGCGTACGGCAGGGCGGCGGCGTTGGTGATCGGCCCGCGCGATCGGGCTTTGGCGCACGTGGTGGTGGGCGGGGTGCCCGCAACGCGCAGTGATGAGCCACCGATCCGGGCGTGACCCTACCCGGTGATCCAGCCGGTCATTTGGGGGTTCAGTCGGCGGGTCGCGTCCGGATCAGCCCGTTGGAGATGAAGCGCAGCACGGCGACATCGTCCTGGTTGAACACCGTCATCCGGGATTTGTAGAGGCCCATCTCCGGCCGACTGGCGGATCGCCGCTTTTCGGTCACTTCCGCTTCGCAGCGCAGCGTGTCACCGGGATAGACGGGCTTGAGCCATTTGAGTTCGTCGATGCCGGGGGAGCCGAGGCCGGCCTCTTCGCGTCCCTTCAGGTCCTCAACGATCATCGCCATGGTCATCGCACAGGTGTGCCAGCCCGAGGCGGACAGCCGGCCGAAATGCGTCTTCGCGGCGGCCTCGTCCGACAGATGAAAGGGTTGCGGATCGTATTTGGACGCAAACTCGGTCACCTCCTCGCGCGTGACGGCGTAGGAGCCGAAGGCGCGTCGGGCGCCGACCTCGATATCCTCGAACCAATGCATGCGCGCTCCTATTCCGGTACGGACGTCATCGGGCAAACCGAGGGCGGGGACAAGCGCAGGAGCGTGTCAGGCGATCGCGTCGATCCAGTCGGGAAGGTCGCCGAGCCGGGTGAGACGGCGGTAGCGCGGGTGATCGAACGGCTCCCGGCCCTGTTCGTGCGACCAGCCGCCCGGCTGGGGCGCGAACGCGGCCCATGCACCGGCGTCGAGCGCGGGAAGCACGTCGGAGCGCATCGAATCGCCGGCCATGACCGCATGTTCGGGTGCGACGCCGTACCGTTCGAACAGGCGCAGAAACGTGTCGGGTGTCTTATCGCTGACGATCTCGACGCCCGCAAACCGCTCGCCCAGACCGGATGCGGCTAGTTTCGCCTCCTGATGGAGCAGGTCGCCCTTGGTCACCAGCACCAGCCGGCCCCGCCGGGCCAGCGCGTCGAGCGTCGCGGCGATGCCGTCGAGCAACTCGACCGGGTGCGCCAGCAGGCGGCGACCGGCGGCGAGGATGTCGGACACGACCGAAACCGGCAGATCGTCGCCGACGAGTTCGATCGCGGTTTCGATCATCGACAGCGTAAAGCTTTTCGCGCCGTAGCCATAGTGGCGCAAGTTCGCGATCTCGCACCGTTCCAGCGCGGCGCGCGCCGCCTCGTCGTCGGTGAACGGCGCGAGCATGGCCGTGAACGCCGCCTCCGTTTCCGCAAAGAAGCGCATGTTGTGCCACAACGTGTCGTCGGCATCGAGGCAGATGAGGTCGATGGGCATCGCTGTGTGGTCCTCTATCGGCTCCGGCTGCTCACACGTTGAAGCGGAACAGCATCACGTCCCCGTCCTGCACGACATATTCCTTGCCCTCGGCGCGCAGCTTGCCGGCATCGCGTGCGCCGGTTTCGCCGCCCAGCGCGACGTAGTCGTCGAAAGCGATCGTCTCGGCACGGATGAAGCCGCGTTCGAAGTCGGAGTGGATCGCGCCCGCCGCCTGCGGGGCCCTGGCGCCGACATCGACGGTCCAGGCGCGGGCTTCCTTGGGACCGACGGTGAAGAAGGTCAGCAGGTGCAGCAGTTTGTAGCCGGCGCGGATGACGCGGGCGAGGCCGGTTTCGGATAGGCCGAGTTCGGACAGGAACTCGCCGCGGTCCTCGGCGGGCATCGTCGCGATCTCGGCTTCGATGGCGGCCGAGACGACGACGGCTTCGGCTCCCTCCGCCTTGGCCTTTTCGAAGACGCGCGCGCTGAAGGCGTTGCCGTCGGCGGCGTTGGCCTCGTCGACGTTGCAAACGTACAGGACGGGCTTGGCGGTGAGCAACTGCGCGGCGGCGAAGACGCGCTGCTCCTCGGCGTCCTTGATGTCCGTCAGGCGGGCCGGCTTGCCCTCGCGCAGCAGATCGAGCGCGCGGCCGAGGACGACGGCCCCCAGCTTGGCCTCCTTGTCGCCCTGCTGGCCCTTCTTGGCGAGATTGGGGACGCGCTTTTCGAGGCTTTCCAGGTCTGCGAGCATCAACTCGGTCTCGACCGTCTCCGCATCGGCGATCGGGTCGACCTTGCCCTCGACGTGGGTGACATCGCCATCCTCGAAACAGCGCAGGACGTGGACGATCGCATCCACCTCGCGGATGTTGCCGAGGAACTGGTTGCCGAGCCCCTCGCCCTTGGATGCGCCGCGGACGAGGCCGGCGATGTCGACGAACGCCAGCTGCGTTTCGATGATCTTCGCGGAGCCGGCGATCGCCGCCAGCTTCTGCAAACGGTCGTCGGGCACGGCGACGTTGCCGACATTCGGTTCGATCGTGCAGAACGGATAATTGGCCGCCTGTGCCGCCGCCGTCTCGGTCAGTGCATTGAAGAGGGTGGACTTGCCCACATTGGGCAGGCCCACGATGCCGCAGCGGAAACCCATGCGTCGTTCCTGGGATTTGTGAGGATCAGCGTGCGCCGTTACGCCAGCAGCCGGGATATGACCAGCCCGCGGTCACGCGTCGGCGTCAGGTCCACAAGGCAGCGTGGGCGGCGCTGAAGGCCATTCGGTCGCCATCCTCGTCGATCGCACGCGCCGCACGATGGGCGAGGCCATCGGCGAAACCGTGAATCGGTGCACGCGCCTGTGGCAGCTGTGCGGCGAGGGCGGCGAGCGTTTTCGTAAGGCGGATCATCACTTCGACCGAACTGGCGCCGTCGCGGGCAATCGGCCGGAACGCGTCGACCAGCATCGTCGCGACGTCGTGGCTCGGCACGTACACCGATGCGCGTCCGGCCAGCACTTCCGGCGAGGGTCGTTCGGGTGGCAGGCATTCAAGGACCCGATGCAGGGCGTTCAGCACCTCGATCGCGGTGCCGGGGTCGTTGACGGCGGGGGACAGCGCGCGGCTGCCGATTTCCGACAGCGCGATCAAGCCGAGCCGTGGGTCCTGATCGAAGCTGCGATGGCGCTCCACAGTGAAGGCGCGGCGGAGCGTGTCCTGTACGACATCGTCGGCGGCACCCTCGATCCGGAGCAGCGCGCGGTTGGGATGCACGAGCGTGCCGGGCAGCGCGACGACGTGGATGGTGATGCCGGCATCGGTCGCGCACTTGCCGAGCGCGGCGATGTCGATGTGCGCGACATAGCCCACCGTCTCACAGTTCAGCGACGCGGCGTCATCCGGGATCGTCACCGGCGGTCGTGCGCCCATGAAGGGGGCGGCGGCGAAGGCGGTCATCGTCTTCGTCGCGGCATCCTCGACACGGTCGATCACGTCGGCCATGCGGCCGAAGGCGGTGATGTGCGCGATCCAGCGCAGCAGCGTCACCACGACGACGGCGACCACCAGCACGGTGCCGCCGAACAGGATGATCCGTCCCTCCTCCCCATACGCGCTCGTCTGCAAGCCGATGATGCCGACGACGGAGAACACGAACGCGCCGAGGAACGTGGACAGCGCGTTCTGCGAGGTCGGGTCGCTGATCATCAGCTGCGTCGCGCGCGGCGTCGCCAATTGGGTCGCGGAGGAATAGGCGCTGACCATGGCCGTCAACGAGAAGGTCGTCACCGCCAGCATGCTGGACGCCATGATCTGGAGGATCGTGCCGACCGAGTCCTGCCCGACCTCTCCGCCGAAGCGGTAGGGGAGGTAGGGGCCGATCAGGGCGGCGGCGACGGCCAGCGCTATGCTCAGGGCGCTGATGACGGCGGCGCGGAACCAGATTTGCCGGACGACCCGGCTGAGAACCCACGACCATTGCCCCATCGATCACTCCCTTTCGCCGCCAACGCGCGGCCGGCGGGAGTCGGGCTCAGCGATAGTTGAAGCTGATGCTGATCCGGTCGCCCTTCGCCCCGTTTGGCACCACTTCGTGCCGCAGCCAGCTTTCCCAAAGCAGGATCGTGCCGACATCGGGCTGGATCGTCTCGAACGTGCGCGATCCCTCCGGCGCATCGGCGCGACGGGGCGGGGCGGCCATCAGCATCGGCAGTCGGGGGTCTTCCAGCTTCAGGCCGCCGGCACCTTCAGGCACGGCGATGTAAACGGTGCCGGACACGACGCTGTGCGGGTGGAGGTGGGCCGAGTGATGGCCGCCGGGCTTCATGAGGTTGACCCACAGGCTGTCGAGTTTCAGCCGCTTGCCGCCGAGATCGAACGCACACGCCTCCGCGAATTTTGAGACGTGACGGTCGAGGACGCGCTTCAGGTCGGCAAAGGCGGGATCGCGCTGGGGCAGATCGTTGAGCGAGGCGTAGCTGGTGTAGCCGCGATAGCCGTGCTCCTTCGACCAGCGTCGCCCGGCCCCGTCGTCGGCAGCCAGCGCGCGGACAGAATGATCCAGATCGGCGAGCAGCGCCGCGTCGTCGAGTTCGGCGCGGTATAGCAGCGTGGGAAACAGCGCGCGGACGGTCATGCCGGCGACCTGCCCCGCGGATCGGCTCGCGTCAATCGCCGGCGTGGCGCCGATCAGCGGGCGGTGAAAGCCGGCAAGGCGCGCATCATGCCCGCGACGAATTCACGCGCGGCATCGGGGGCGACGAGTGCAGCCGCGGCGGTGCGAGCGGTGCCGATCCGGTCGGCGCGGGCCAGCCGCCAGAGAGACAGCACGACCGCCTCCGTCTCCTCGACGGTGGCGTGGCAGGGGCGCTGGAACACCATCGTCTCAGACGAGCCGCGGTCGAGCGCGCGCATCGCGTCGTCGAACGGCTCGCCGTCCGGACCGGCGGGTGCGTGCCCGGCGAGCGTCAGGGCATGAACCCAGCGGCGCGTGGCATTCAGAACCCGCGCTTCGAAGGCAGGAAGGTCGGCGACGGGACGGTCGATCAGATCGTACATGCCAGCTCCGGAGCGACCAACTGCCGCTAATGAGAATGCCTCTCACTAAAAGCTGGCCGGTTAAGAGTCAATTACGATCAGACGAACCAATGCGCGGTTCGCCGCGCCTATAAACCGGCTCGCGATGTATTGAAGCTATCGGGGCGAATGGACATTTCGCTGCCTCTCGCTGCCCTGAACGATCATCAGAACCGCGTACTGGACGTGCTCGCGCGAAGCTGTGCATGCGTCGCCGAAGGGCCGGACGCGGTAGAAGCGCGATCGGCGACCTTACGCGCCGAGATGGCGACGGTGTTGGGCGACTATCAGGTGTTCAAGCACGAGCGAATCTTCAACCCCGCCCTGACGCACGCGGATCCAGGACTGGCGGGGTTGGCGCGCGAGATGAAGGTGGAGTGCATCGCGGCAGGGGAGACGTTTCGCGCCCATCTTCAGGGTTGGCGCGTGGAGGATATTCGAGGGGCTTGGACAAATTATCAGGCCACCGCGCGACTGACCATCAACCAACTTCGACGGCATATCGATCGGGAGGCGGAGGGAATAACGGTGTTGTTGACCGCCCTGGAGGCGACATCATCACGCACTGAGCCGTGAACAATAGATAAAGCAACGATGAATTAGCGTTCATTAACCATACCTTGTGAGCGATTGATGGTTACTGCCCTTGTGAGCATTTCACCCGACCGGTAATTGAGATTCCGAAGGTATTTTGGGGTGCGAAAAGGCGCTGAGCCTAATCCCCCTATTTTTCGCCTTAGGCGTTAGTAAGGGTGAGTGGCATGATTAATTTACCAAAATTACTTGGAGCTGCAGTTGCGGCGATGTTAATGATGCCGGCTGCTGCCGGTGCGGTGACGACGAACGTCGGCACACCGTTCAACAAGTTTTCGACCATCGCATCGAGCGGGACGTTCGGTAACAATGGCGGGCTGGCGAATCGCAATTTCATCAATACCTTCACGTTCGTCATTACGCGCGCGGGTGATCTGGCGGCCGATTTCACCAACTCGGCGTCACGCAACAATTCGAACGGTGATATCGATTTCACATCCGCTAGGCTGACCGGCGGATCGCTGGGTACACCATTGTCATTCAGGCGCTTGCTGGGCGAACCGGTATCGATGACCGAGGCGTGGGCACTTGCGCAGCCCCAACGGATCGCGGCCGGGACATACACCTTGACGATCGCCGGCCGGGCTTACGGGGCGGCATCGACCTTTTCGGGCAATTTCAACGTGGCCGCAGTGCCGGAACCCGCCACCTGGGCCATGATGATCGCCGGCGTAGGCATGGCCGGCGGCGCCCTCCGTCGCCGCCGCGTTACGAAGGCGGAGTTCCGCTGGGCCTGAGGCATTCCCAAAGGATTACGGAGAGACGCGCCGCCGGAATCAGGAGGTTCCGGCGGCATAACTCCGTGCCAGTGCGCTCATGTCGGCGCAGAGCGATCATCGACGAGGCAGAAGCGGTTACAGGACGGCCCCAATGGCGGTGTCGAAATGGGCGTTCATCAGCAGGATCGCGCCTTCGGCATCCCGATCTCCGATGGCGCAGGCAATTTCCGCATGACGATGCAGGACGATACGCCGGGCTTCGTCGGTGTCGCGTGTCTTCCACGCCAGCGGCACGGCCTCCACCATCAACGGTTCGAAGGAGCGCACGATCTGGAGGAACAGCGCGTTGCCACTGGCGCGCGCCACTGCCTGATGAAAGACGATGTCGTGGCGGGTGACGGCAGCGATGTCAGGAGCGTTCGCCATCGCCGTCGCCGCAGCCAGGATGATCGCCGCATCCTCGTCGGAGCGGCGGGCTGCGGCGAGTTCGACGGTGCGCAGCTCCAGCGTTCGGCGGACGTCCCACACCTCTGCCACGGAAACCTGCGCGGTCGAGACCGCGTGATCGAGCGACGTGCCCATTACCGAGCCGTCGATTGCCCCGACGCGGGCGCGGCGGCCATTGCCGACATCCAGCAGGCGCAGCGCAGCGAGCGCGCCGAACGCTTCGCGCATCACCGCGCGGCTGACGCCCAGCTCGATTGCGAACTGGCCTTCCCCGGGCAGCGTGTCGCCGACCTTCAGATCGTGGTCGCGGATATGGTCGCGGATGCGGCGGACCGCAAAATCGACGAGGGAGCCGCTTTCGTCCAGACGCGCCGCCCTCACGCCGCCAGCTCCAGCGCGCGCAGACGGGTTGGGGCAAGACCGAACCGGCGCGTGAAGGCGCGGCTGAAGCTGGCGTTGTTCCGGTAGCCGCAGCGATAGCCGATCGAGGATACCGGCAGGTCGGTAGCGAGCAGCAGGCCGTGCGCGCCGTGCAACCGACGGTCGGCGATGGTGGTGGCGACGGTGGAGTTGAAGAGGGTGCGGAAGCCGCGTGTGAGCTTTGCGCGGTTGAGGCCGCAGGCGCGGGCGATGGAATCGAGCGTCAGTTTCTCCTGCCAGCGCTCGTCGATCAGGCGGCGGGCGGCGACCAGCCGCGCGGCGTCGAGTTCGGAAAGCTCGCCCGATCCGTCGGCGGGGACCAGGTCGTCCAGCCGCGCGAAGGTGGCGCAGAGCAGTTCGATGCTCTTGGCCAGCCGCATAGTGTGGCAGGCGGGTTCGGGAAAAGGGCAATCGCGCACGGCGAGCACCAGCGTGCGCAACTCGCTGGGCAGGTGCCAGGCGGCGGGCGCATCGGGCAGGGCACCGAACAGGCGGCGGCAGGCGGCGGCGCTGACCGACAAGATGACGGTGGCATCCGTGTCGGCCCCTTCGCCGTAACGGCAGACCGGCGGGTGATCGGCATCGCCAAGCTGAAAGCGCAGCGTCACCGCATCGGCGGGTCCATGATCGTCAGCGACAGGCCCGCTGCCGACGAAGGCCAGCATCTCCGGTGAAACGTCGATCCGTTGTTTGCACGCGACCGCCATGATCCTCTCCTTATCGGACCATCATGCACCTTTATGAAAGGTCGTCAATAGCTATCTGACAGGTCTGCTGTTGCAGATAGCGGTGCGCGGCGGATCGCAAGGAAGAATGCGCCGACCGAGAGCACGCCCGTGACCCCGCCGACGATCGCCAGGGCGGGGGCGAGATGGCCCTCCCCACCCAGCAACGCGCTGACGCCGGTCACCAGCGACGGTGCGATGCCGAAGCCGATCAGGCCGGCAAAGGCGATGAACGCCCCGATGCACAGGCCCCGCAACTCGTTCGGGATGAGGACGGTGAGCGCGACGGATGTCGCGAGCCCCGTCACCGCGCCGCACAGCGACAACGTGCCGAAGGCGAGTGCGAACCCCGTGACCGAGGGCGCGATCGGGAACAGGGCCGCCGGCACGCCGATGATCGCCGCGACCAGTGCCCCGATCAGCAGGCCGCCACGCCGTCCGCTCTTTTGCCCCAAATCAGCAGTGAATCCGCCCAGCAGCGTGCCGCCCAGACCGCTGACCAGCACCAGCGCGCCCATCCAGCCGGCGAAATCGCCCGGTTGCAACCCGAAGCGGCGCGACAACACGGGTGCGGCCCAGACAAGCGCGGCATTGTCGGCCATGACCACCGCGACCTGCCCTACGAACAGGGGCAACAGGAACCGGCGGCGCGACCAGAGTTCGGCCGCCAGAACCTTGAACGGCGCGTGCGTGGCCGCAGCGACTTCACGCCGGGCGGGTTCGCGCAGGAGCAACAGCGGCAGGATCAGCGTCAGGCTGATGACGGCCAGCACTGCATGCGTCGCGCGCCACGGTGCCAGGCCGGCGATCGACGTCAGCGTGCCGCTGGTAAACGCGCCGAACAGCCAGCCGCCGACCGCGAATGCGCCGGCAAGGCCCATCATCTTGCCGATGTTGACGACCAGCATCCCGCGCCCGCGTTGCGCCGGCAGGCAGAGGTCGGCGGTCAGCGACAGCGCGGCGGTCAGCGCGCCGGTCACACCGGTGGCGGTCAGGACGCGCGCGATGAACAGCATGACCGCACCCTGCGACACCGCCGTGAGGACGGTGCCGAGCGTCCAGACCAGCGCCAGCGCGATCATCAGCCGTACCCGGTTGAACCGGTCGACCAGCAGCCCGACCGGGATGGAGAATACCACCAATGCCAATCCCGCACTGACCCCCTGAATAGCGCCCAGCGATGCGTCGCTAAGGCCCAGTTCGGCCTTCACGCTTTCCTGCACGGTGCCGAACGATCCCATCATCGCAAAGCCGATCGTCATCGCCAGCGTCAGGGCGAGAAGCGAGGGCAGCGCGCTGCGGAAGCCGGATTTCGGTGCGAGTGCGATCGTCGCCATTATGCGATTGCTCCTGACAGGGCGCGGGCCAGCGCGTCGATACGGGCGGCCTGTGCGCGGTTCGCCACGGCGGGGCCGGGCAACGCGTCGAAGCCGTGGAAGCCACCGGAGTGGACGTGAAGTTCGGTCGGTACGCCCGCGGCGATCAGGCGGCGGGCATATTCGATATCCTCGTCAACGAAGAGGTCGAGTGCGCCGGTCATGATGAAGGCCGGCGGCAGACCGGACAGGTCGTCGGCGCGCGCCGCGGCGGCATAGGGCGACACGGCTTCCATGCCGGGTTCGTGGCCGAGCAGCGCCGACCAGCCGAAGCGGTTGTTGTGCGGCGTCCAGATGAACTCGCCCGCGAAGGGATGCGGCGGCCGGATGCAGGTGCGGTCGTCGATCATCGGATAGGTCAGATGCTGGAACGCCAGTCCGATCTCGTCCCGGTCGCGCGCCATCAGCGCGAGGGCCGCGGCGAGGCCGCCGCCCGCGCTTTCGCCCATCACGCCGAGGCGTGCCGGGTCGATGCCCAGTTCGTCCGCATGCGCGACGGTCCAGCGCAGGCCGGCATAGCAATCCTCGATCGCGCCGGGGAACACCGTCTCGGGCGCGAGGCGATAGTCGACCGACACGATGACGCAGCCGAGCGTGCCGGCGAGCGGGCGGTGGACGAACTCCAGCTCGCGTGCCGATCCGCCGACATAGCCGCCGCCGTGAATGTGATAGATGCAGCCGGTCGAGCCGGTCGCGTCGCGCGGGCGATAGATGCGCAGGCCGATGTCGGGCGCGCCGTCCGGGCCGGCGATGCGCCGCTCCGTCACGTCGACGCCGCTGTCGGGGGCCGGCGGCAGGGGCAGGTCGCGGGCGCGGAGTTCGGCCAGCGTCGCGTCCGTCAGCCGCACCGTGGGCCACGCCGCCAGCAGGGGATGGAGTTCCGGATCGACGAGATGCCGGCTGGTCATCGGTCGGGTCACAGGGTGAAGATCTTGCCGGGGTTCATCAGGTTCAGCGGGTCGAGCGCGCGCTTGATCGTCCGCATCGTATCGACCGCGTCGCCCAGTTCGGCGACCAGCCAGTCCTGCTTGCCGATGCCGATGCCGTGTTCGCCGGTGCAGGTGCCGTCCATCGCAATCGCGCGGTCGACGAGACGGCGGTTGATCGCCTCCACCTCCGCGAACTCGAGCGGGGCGGCGGGGTCGATCGAGAAGATGACATGGAAATTGCCGTCGCCGACATGGCCGAGGATCGAGGCCGGGACGCTGCCGGCATCGATGTCGGCCCGGGTCTGGAGGATACATTCGGGCAGGCGGCTGATCGGCACGCAGACGTCCGTCGTCCAGCCGACGGCACCGGGGCGGACGTTGACGGCGGCGTAATAGGCCTCGTGCCGCGCCTTCCACAGCTTCGCGCGTTCCTCCGGCTGGTTCGACCATGCGAACTGGCCGCCGCCATTCGCATCGGCGAGGGCGGCGACGATCTCCACCTGCTCCGCGACGCCGTTGGGCGACCCGTGAAATTCGAAGAACAGCGTCGTGATCTCCGGATAGTCGAGCTTCGACCAGCGATTGACCGCCGCCATCTGGCGGTCGTCGAGAATCTCGACGCGGGCGAGCGGCACGCCGCACTGGATCGACTGCACGACGGTATCGACCGCGCCCTGCAAGGTCGCGAACCCGCAGACGGCGGAGGATATCTGTTCCGGGATCGGGTGCAGGCGCAGCGATACCTCGGTGATGATGCCCAGCGTGCCCTCCGCGCCGACGAACAGGCGGGTCAGGTCGTAGCCGGCGGCGGACTTGCGCGCGCGGGTGCCGGTGCGGATGACTGTCCCGTCTGCAGTAACGACGGTGAGCGACAACACCGCGTCGCGCATCGTGCCGTAGCGGACGGCGTTGGTGCCGCTGGCCCGCGTCGAGGCCATGCCGCCGATCGTCGCATTCGCGCCCGGATCGATCGGAAAGAACAGGCCGGTGTCGCGGAGATGCGCGTTGAGTTCCTCGCGTCGCACGCCCGCCTGTACGGTGCAGTCGAAATCCTCGGCATGGATCGCGAGGATCGCGTCCATCCGCGACAGGTTGATGCTGACCCCGCCGTTCACCGGCAGCGCGTTGCCCTCGATCGAGGTGCCCGCGCCGAACGGGACGATCGCCACCCCCGCCGCCGTGCACAGCCGGACGCAGTCGGCGACCTCCTCCGTCGAGGCGGCGAAGACCACCGCGTCGGGAAGCGCCTCCGCGAAATGCGCCTCGCTGGTGCCGTGCTGGCGGCGGACGCCCTCACCCAGTGCCAGCGCGTCGCCGAAGCGCTGGCGGAGGGAGGCGACGAATGCCTCGTCTAGCGGCGGGCGGACGGGGTTGCCGGACTGGGGGAGAGGTGCGTGGATCATGTCAGAACCGGATCGTGCCGCGGATACCGATGCGCCGGCGTGGCGACTGGATCGCGAGGTTGGAGACGAGCGGCGCGGGCAGGCCGGCACGGCGCAGCAACGAGGCGTCGAGATACGTCTCGACATATTTCTCGTTGAGCAGGTTGGTGGCGAAGGCGGCGACCTCCAGCGGCCCGGCCTGCCAGCCGAGCGACGCGTTGACGAGGTAATAGGGCGACAGGATCGGCACCGATGCGGCATCGAGCGAACCGCCGGTGCGAGCGCCCTTGGCGACGACGTTGGTGTCCAGCACGATCGCCTGATCGCCGTGGAAGGGCAGGCGCAGGTTGGTGCCGACCGAGTAGTTGGCGTCGGGCACGAACAGGATGCGGTCGCCCGGATAGGCATAGCCGGTCACCGCCTGGAACTGGCGGGCGTCGGTGACGCGCGAGTGGAGCAACGTGGCATTGGCGTAGACGCGCCACAGCTTGCTGATGCTGAACGACAGTTCCGCCTCCGCGCCGTAGCTTTCGACATCGCCGGAATTGAGGTTGATCGCGACGAAGCCGACCGGCTGGCCGGTGGCGGGGTTGAGGATGGTCGACGGGGCGAGGGCGTTCGCGCCGATGAAGTTCTTGTAGTCGTTGTAGAAGGCGGCGACGTTGGCGGTCAGGCGGCCGTCGAGGGCGCTGGCCTTCGACCCGACTTCGTAGGTCCAGACGCTGTCGCCCCGGTAGGTCAGGTTCGGTGCGCCGGGACCGTTCTGGCCACCGCCGCGCACGCCGCGCGCGACCGAGGCGTAGGTCATGAAGTCGGGCGTCCAGCGCTTGGTCAACGTCGCGCGCGGCTGCCACTCGTTCGCCTTGTAGGCGGCGGGCAGGCCGGCGGTGGAGGCGCTGAGCGTCTGGTGGTCGTAGCGGATGCCGACCGCGAGATCGAGGCCGTCGCCGAAGTTGAGGAAGCCGGTGGCGAAGCCGGCAATGTTCTCGTTCTTCGCGGTGGCGGTCGCCGGCACGGTCAGGTTTGCGGGCACCACGGTCGTGGTCGAGACCGCATCGGTGGTCGAGCGGCCGTAGAATGCACCGATCAGTGTCGAGAAGCGGTCGCTCCATTTGGTGTCGAAACGAAGCTCGCCGGTGCGCGTCTTCAGCGTGCGGTCGGAGGTGACGCGGAAGAAATCGAGCGCGCTATAGTCGCCGTCGCCCGCGCTGACCGTGTCGCTCTGGTTGTAGGCGGCGATCGCGGTGATGGTCGTGGCGATGCTGTCGACGTCGAACTCGCCCTTCAGGTTGGCGGCGTAATAGTCGATCGTCGCGAGGCTGCGCTGGTTGGTGCTGTTGTCCAGCGTGTAGTCGCGCGGGCCATTCACGTGGAAATACGGCGTCGAGCCGCCGAAGACGCGGTCGTAGCCGCCGTTGAGCGTGAAGCGCGCCCAGCTGGCGGGAACGAAGCGCAGCGTGCCGTTGATGCTCTGCGTTTCCAGCGGGTTCTGGTCGCCGCCGGCCAGCAGGTTGCGCTGGAACCCGTCCTCGCGGTGGTATGCGGCGCCGATGCGGAATTGCAGGACATCGTCGACGATCGGGCCGGAGATGCTGCCGGAGACGGACGCATAATTGTCGCCGGTCGCCAGCGCGCCATCGATGCGGCCCTGCCAGTCGTTGGTCGGCTGGCGCGTGACGACGTTGATCGCGCCGCCCAGCGTGTTGTTGCCGAACAGCGTGCCCTGCGGACCGCGCAGCACCTCGACGCGGGCGACATCGACCAGCGGCGAGTTCAGGTACGTCGTGTTGGGCTGGTAGATGCCGTCGATGAAGATGCCGACGCCGGGCTGGACGGTATCGATTAGCGTCGTGCCGACGCCGCGGATCGACACGAATGCGCGGCCGACCGAGTCGGAATTGATGTTCAGGCCGGGCGTGTAGGCGGCGACGTCGCGCACCACGACCAATTGCTGCTGCTTGATGGCGTCGCCGGAGATGGCGGTGACGGCGATCGGCACGTCCTGCAACCGCTCCTCGCGACGGCGGGCGGTGACGACGATGTCGGAGGCGGCCGGATCGGTACCGGCTTCGAGGTCGACCTGCGGATCGGCGGGCGTGCCCCGATCGGTGGTCTGGGCGTCCTGTGGCTCGGCCGTCTGTGCCTGCGCCAGGGCGGGCATGACGAGAGCGAGGGCGGTGGATAGCGCGAACAGCGAACGACGACGCATGCAGAACCTCTCCGTGAGCGGCGGATCGTTGTCGTCCACCTGTCAGAAAGGTATGCGCTTGTCGCTACCTATCGGAAAGGCCGGCGGCTGTGCCGATCGGCTCTCCGGCTTGCCTCACCAGCAGGAATAGCCGCCGTCGACCAGGACGATGCTGCCCGTCATCAGGCTGGCGGCATCGGAGGCGAGGAAATGGACGACGGACGCCACCTCTTCCGGTTCCCCAAGGCGGCCCTGCGGTGTGGCGTCGATCCAGCGGCGGTACATCTCGCTCGTCCGGTCGGCGAAGGCGTTGAGCGGGGTCGAGATATAGGTTGGGGCGACGGCGTTGACGCGCACGCCGCGGCCCGCCCATTCGGCGGCGAGGCTTTTGGTCAACTGATGCACAGCGGCTTTCGAGGTATTGTAATAGCTTTGCGGTTGCGGGCGGTTGACGATGACGCCCGACATCGAGCCGATGTTGACGATCGACCCCGATCCCTTCGCCAGCATCCGCCGGCCGAAGGCGCGCGCGCACCAGAAGGTGCCGTTGAGGTTCACGTCGAGGACGTTCAGCCAATGCTCGTCCGCGACATCCTCCGCCGCGGTGTCGCTGCGCGCGATGCCGGCGTTGTTGACGAGGATGTCGGTGCCGCCGCCGCGCTCCGCCGCCGCCTCGACCGCGGTGGAGTCGGTCACGTCGAGGACGCAGCCGTCGACGCGGTGGCCCTTCGCGCGCAGGCCCTCGAGGCCGCGTTCCAGCAGGGCGGGGTCGCGGTCGGCGATCGTCACGGCCGCGCCGAACTCCGCCAGCGCGTCGGCGCAGGACCAGCCGATCCCCTGCGCGCCGCCGGTGACGAAGGCGGTGCGGCCGTCCAGCCGCAGGCGTTCAGCGTACATCGGGTCGATCCTTCAGGGCAGGTAGGCGGCGGCGGGCATCGCCGGTTCGTGCGCGGCGCTGCCCGCCTCGATGCGGTAGACCTGCCGCGTGTCGCGGTCGAACTCGGCCCACGGCAGCGAGCCGTCGCGTGCGAAGTCGATCCACAGGCGGTGCATGCGATCCGCCAGTTCCTGCGGCGCGGTCTGACCGAGCAGACCCTCCGGCCCGGTCGCGGTAGCCAGCGTATCGAACACGAACGGGATCTCCACCGCGTGCGCCGCGCCGAGTTCGCCGCCGAACGCGGTCGAGCGCCATTCGAACTCGTAGACATGCGTGCGGCCGCGATGCTCCTCCGCGAAGCGACGCGCGGGCCAGCGGAAAACGAGGTCGGTCATCGCATCGGTCAGCGCGCGTCCGCCGGACTGGCGACCCGCGCCGTACGCGTTGAGGACGCTCCACGCGCGCGGCTGCGACCGGCGGAGCGCCAGCCACGCGATGAGGCGGCCGATCTTGTCGCGTACTCCGCTGGAGACAAGGTACAGGTTCATCTCCTCCGCGTTCGATCCGATCAGCACGTCGATCTCCGCCCCCGCGCCGGTCTTCAAAGCGTCGAGCGGCTCGACCGGCAGCACGTCGTCGCCGTGGACGGGCACGAAGCGGCTGATGCCGAACACCGGCTCCCGCCCGTCCGATCCGCGCAGGTCGATGCGCGTGGTGGGTAGCGACACCGTTTCGATTGCGTCGAGCACAGCCTCGATCGGGGCGGAGGCGAAGCCGTCGCGGGTCGCGGCGACGCCGAGCAGCTTGGCCATCCTGGCGACGAGGCGCCGGGCGACGCCTATGTCGCGCGTCATGCCGCCGTGCCCGCTCTGGATGATGGCACGGCGGAACAGGCCCTTGGCCAGTGGCGAGGTGACGAGGTCGGCGATGGCCATCGCGCCGGCGGACTCGCCGAACACGGTGACGTTGTCGGGATCGCCGCCGAACGCCGCGGCCTCCTGCCGGACCCAGTGCAAGGCTGCGATCATGTCGCGCAGGCCGAGATTCGTGGGCACGCCCGGGATCGGCAGGAACCCGTCGACACCCATGCGGTAGTTGATCGCGATGCACACGACCCCGTCGCGCGCGAAGGTCGCGCCGTCCTGCACCGGCGCGTCCTTGCTGCCGACCACGAAGCCGCCGCCGTGGATGAAGACCATCACGGGCAATCCGGTGTGGTCGTCGTCCGGCCGCCAGACGTTGAGCGTCAGATAATCGTCGCCGGGTGCCCAGCCGTCGCCGATCAACGCCGCCACGTCGAGACCGGGGACGGCCCTGGTCCGTTGCGGGGCGTTCGGTCCCGGTTTCAGCGTATCGCGGATGCCCGCCCAGGCCGCGACCGGCTGCGGCGCGGCGAAGCGATGTTCGCCGGTCGGCGATGCGGCATAGGGGATACCGAGGAAGCGTCGGACACCGTTGATCGAGCGGCCGCACAGTTCACCCGCCGCGACGCGAGCGATGACCGTGCTGTTGGAGTCGGAAGACATACCGCGACGCTAGCCGATGCCGGTGGCGGCGGGGCGGCGAACAATATGCCGATCGGCAAGTTGCGCGTGCCGGCACAGCCCGTCAACCGCCGTTCATGCCCAAATAGCGGATGACGGTGTCGGTGCCGGTGTTCCTGATCTTCAGCGAGCCGATGCGCGCGCCGGTGGCGGAGCGGACGATCAGGTCGATGTCGTAGTCGGTGCAATATTCGAGCTGGACGAGCCCGTTCATCGGGTTGCCCGGAATGGTGTCGAAAACCTCGCCGGTGACGCGGAGGCCCGAGCAGCGGACGGCGCGGATGAACTGGCCGTTGCGGCGACCGCGCAGCTTGACGTTGCGCAACGTCACATTCTTCGCATCGGTGATGTAGGCGGTCGGCCCTTCCTGCGTGGCCGCGCCGTAATCGAGGTCGGCGTTGACGATCGTGATGTTTTCGATGACGCAGCCCTGCGCGACGCCGTTGTTCTGGATCATCAGCGGGCACCCGGTCGGCCCCTCCGTGATGCGGCCCCTGATGCCGGTCAGGGTAATGTTGCGGATCGTCGCACGGCCGGTCGTGGTGCTGGTGAAGAACTTGATGCAGGAAAAGGCGGCGCTGTTCAGCGTCATCGTCGACAGCGTGATGCGTTCCATCAGCGCGTCGATCGATTCGTGGTTTTCCGACGTGAAGGACAGCGCGTCGTCGCCGCTCTGCACGGTGATGCCGGAGCCGGTGATGCGGTTGCACGCGCCGAAGAAATGCAGGCCGTCCGCGCCCGGGCGGTTAACGCCGGAGAACAGCTTCAACCCATTGAGGTGGCCGCCGGTCGAATTCTTCACCTCCATGCCGAAGCCGGTCAGCGGCCCCGCGGTCTCGACGTTCAGGACGGTGAAGCCATCGGTCTTGACGATCCCAAGCCCCTTGCGGGTCGCGCCCTGAGGATCGGAGGGCGCGCCGACGAACGCGCCGCCGCCGCCGACGATCGTGACGTTCGACAGCCGGCCGCCCGTACGGTTGGTCAGACAATAGTGGGTGCCGACCGCTGGGCCGTGATCGTTGTAGAGGTCGCCGGCGACGATGATCTTGGCGTTGCTGGAATAGCCCAGCCCGGTCGCGAGCAGGCGGTGGCCGCCGGGTGGCACGGTGTAGGCCTTGCGGCCGGAGGCGGCGGCGTCGAGCGCGGCCTGAAGCGTGGCGGTCATGTCGGCGGAGTTCATCGGGGTGGTCATGGCCGCCGCCTAGAACGGGATTTTCCTTAACGTTCCGCAACCATTAGCCCGTATTCAAGTCCTTGTTTATCAAATGATAAGTTCAGTGCCGTCCAAGGATCGCCGTTAACCCGACGGCAAAGGTCCGGGCGGCCAAGAGGGGGCATGAACCTGACCGACACGCCACATGACCGCCGCCGTTTCCTCCATCTCGCCGGCGTCTTCTCCGCCGGTGCGCTGCTCGCCGGGTGCGGCGGTGGCGAGGAGGGGGGCGACGACATCGCCGCGCCTAGCCCAGCGGCGACCTCTGCACCGATAGTGGTCACCGGATCGCATGTGCTGAACCTGGCGCTGAACCTCGCCTATCTGGGGGCGCAATTCTATGGCCATGCCGCGTCGGGCGCGGGGTTGCCGGGCGACCTGACCGGCGGGATCGGCATGGCCGGTGCGGTGTCGGGCGCGCGCGCGGCGAGCTTTCAGGACCCGATGATCGCGGGCTATGCCGCCGAACTGGCGGTGGACAAGCAGGCGCACGTCGTCGCCCTGCGTCGGCAGATCGGCACCGCCGCCGCGGCGCAGCCGGCGATGGACCTGTCCGGTACGGGAGGCGGCGCGTTCGCCGTGGCCGCGCAGGGCGCGGGCATCGTTGCGGCGGGAGCTGCGTTCGATCCGTATGCCAGCGACGGCAATTTCCTGCTGGGGGCGCTGCTGGTGGAGAATGCGGTGGCGGCGGCGTACCGCACGCTGACGGTGAAGGGTGATGAGGAGAGCGCGGCGATCGTCGCCGAGCATCTGGCCGATTCCATCTATCACGGCGGGCTGATCCGCACCCTGCTGGACGATCGCGCCGCGAGCGATGCGTCAATCGATCGGGCGGTGGTCGGCACGACGACGCTGCTCGCCAAGCTGGACGGGACCGATATGGGCGACCAGACACTCGCCGGTGCCGTCGGCGTCAGTTCCAACCTGTTCGATGCGGACGGGCGACCGATCCCGTTCACGCGGGACACGGCCCAGGTCCTGAAGGGGCTGTACCTGTCCACCAGCGGCGTCGGCGGGTTCCTGCCGCGCGGGGCGAACGGTATCGCCGTAGTCTAAGGGCAGCGTCAGCGGGCGAGGTCCGGCGGCGGAATCAGGCGGCAGCCCCCGTCTGCGCGGCATGGGTCGGATCGGTACGATCGGCGAGCAAGGCGAGCCGGCCGAAGTCGTGGATCGTCGCGACGCCAGCCCGGATCGACACCATCTTTTCGCGCCGCAATTGCGAGACGATGCGGTTGATGTGAACGAGGCTGAGCCCCAGCAATTCGCCCAGCGTGTCCTGCGTCAGCGGCATCGGGAAGGAGGCGTTGTGGACGAAGCCGATGACGGCAAGTCGCTGGTGCAGTTCGAGCAGCAGATGCGCCATCCGTTGCCGCGCGCTCTGGCAGCCGAGGCGGACGATATGGTCGAGCAGCCGGGCCTCCTCCGCGCGGTCGATCGCCGCGAGTGCGCGGACGATACCGGGATAGTCGCTCGGCTGGTCGCGGACCGCGCCGACGAGGCGGCCGACGCCGATCGTGCGAACCTGCGTCAGCGCCACGACCGGGTTCATCGCCAGCGGCCGGCGTTCGCCGCGATCGCCCATCAGGTCGCCGGGCAGGACGAGGTCGAGCATCTGCCGGCGCCCGTCGGGCAGGATGCGCGGGCGCGTCGCCCAGCCGGTGACGATCAGCCGGCGATGCGGGCTACCATCCTCCTGCGGGCAGACGCTGGTGCCGGGGGCGTGCAGCTTGGGCGGCTCGCTGAGCGACAGAACCAGCTCCACCTCGTGCGGGGCCAGCGCGGTCAGCGCCCGCAGCCGGTGAAGGAGCAGTTCGGTGCTCAGCACGCGGACGCCGCCACGGGGATCGCTGCGCGCATCGGCACGGGGATCGCTGCGCGCATCGGCACGAGGATCGCCGCTGTTGCCGCTGCCGGGGTTGATATGGGCCATCGCGCGCATCGTCAGTTCGCGTAATAGCCGGCGTAGGACCCCATGAATTGGGCCGGGTCGCCATAGCCGGACCGGGCCAGTGCATGCAGGTCGACGCGGCTGAGCGCGACGCCGGTCATCTTCACGCCCAGCGTCTGGAGCAGGTGCACCGCCATCTCGACCGCCGCGTCGGGCGTCTTGCGCCAGCGGACGAGCAGGACGGTGGAGTCGACCTTCTTCGCCACCAGACGCCCGTCGACGACGGGGAGGACGGGCGACGCGTCGAAGATGACGACGTCGAAGCGGACCTTCAGATCCTCGATCAGGCGGTCGAAACTGCCGTTGTTCAGCGCCTGCGTACCGCCGATGCCGGCACGCAGCATCGGCAGGATGTACAGGGGCGAATCGCTGTCGCGGACCAGCGCCTCGTCCAGCGTCGCTTCTCCATCGAGCACCTGTTGCAAGCCGACATCGGGCCGCAGGCCGAGCGCGCTGGCGATGCTGGGGCGGCGCATGTCGGCATCGACCAGCACCACCTTCGGCCCGCTCATCGCGACGATCCGGGCGAGGCCGATCGAGGCCGTGGTCTTGCCTTCGTTGGGGAGGGCCGAAGTGAGGGCGATCGTGCGGACCTTGCCGGACCCGGCCGCCTCCAGCACCGACGCCGCGAGGTTGCGGTACCCCTCCGCATAGGCGGACTGGCTGTGGTCGACGAGCGCGCTGATCGGGTCGCTGCCGCCGACATCGCGGACCGCCGAGCCGAGCGTCGGCAGGCCGGCGAGATAGGGGAGTTGCAGGCGACCCTCCACATCCTCCAGCGTGCGGATGCCGCGATCCGTGCCCTGGCGCAGGAACACGACGCCGAGGCCGATCGCGGTCGCCAGCAGGCCACCGACGAGCAGGTTGATCGGCACGTTGGGCGAGGTGGGATCGACGGGCAGCGCGGCGAGGCTGGCGATGCGCGCGTCGGGTTGCGTCGTGGCGGCCTGCGCACCGATTTCGTTCACGCGGTTGAGCAGCGCCGCATAGCGCTGATGGGCGGTTTCGGAGCGAAGTTGCAGGCCACCAAGCGCGATCGAGGCGACGTTGTTGGTCGCGACCTGCGACCGCGCCGCGCTGGCACTGCCCGCGAGCGAACCGGTACGGCGCGACGCGACCTCCCGCTGCGCCTCCAGATTGGAGATGGTGCGGCGGATCTCGCCCTGGATCTGTGCGTCGATGTCGTCGACCTGACGCTGCGCGGCGGCGAGCGGCGGGTATTTCGGCCCGTAGCGACCCCCGAGATCGGCGACCTGTGCACTGACGACGGCGCGCTGGCTGCGCAATTGCTGGATGACGGGCGAGCCCAGCGCCTCCCCCAAATCGTCGCCGGACGAACCGCGCGCGAGCTGGCGGCGGGCGGTGGCGAGCCGCGCGGCGGCCTCCGCCTCCCCGGCGCGCGCCTGCGCCACCTGTTCGTCGAGCGAGGACAGTTGCTGCTCGGCGATCGTGCCGCCCTGAATGCTCATCAGGTTGTTGGCGACCTTGTAGCGGCCGAGCGCGCCGTCGGCGGCCTCGACCTCCTGCCGGGCGTCGTCGAGCTGGCTGCGCAGCAGGCGATGCGATGAATCCGCCCCCTCACGCTTGACCGCCACCGACTGGGCGACGAACTGACGCGCGAAGCCGTTGACGACCTCCATCGCGAGATGCCGGTCGGGATGCGCGAACGACAGCGTCAGTACGAAGGTTTGCGCGGTGCGGTGGACCTCCAGCCGCTGTTGCAGCTGCGCGATCGCGGCATCGCGCCGGGCCGATGCTGCGACCGGCTTCCGCGTCGGTGCGAGCAGCGGGATGCGGTCGCGCAGCGTCGGCGTGTCGGTCAGCGCGGCGAACCGCTCCGCCCGCGCCAGCCCGAGATCGTCGACGACCAGCCCCGCGAGCGTCCGGCTCTTGAGCAACTCGACCTGCGTATCGACGCTGGAGTCGGCGGCGGGATCGTTCAGCGGCGTCGTGCGATCCGAGCCGATCTCCGCCGGGCGCGGCGCGATCACCAGCGATGCGGTGGCGGTGTAGCTTTTCGGCTGGAGCAGCGTGAGCGCGGTCACCACGGCCATGATGCCGCCCGCGACCAGTACGAACAGCAGCAGGTGCCGGCGATAGGTCTTGATAAGGTCCATGATGCCGGGCGACGGCGCAGGGCGCGCGATCGGCATCAACATCGGGCGTACACCGTCATAGGCAGCGGGCAGAGTAGCCATGAGGCACCTCGATCGAAGGGGGTTCAGTTCTGGAAGGTGAGGGTCGCCGTGACGCGGTGATCGTCGAAGTCGGTGACGCCGCCGGTGCAGGAGCAATCCCGCGACAGGTAGCGATAGCCGAGCCGCGCGTTCCAGTGGTTGCGCGACAGATAGGTCAGGCCGGCACTGGCGAAGGGCAGTTTGTCGCGGCGTGGCAGGCCGCGATACGTGTCACGGAAATAGCCGCCCTCCAGCGACAGGACGATGTAGCGGCGCAGTTCGTTGTCCGCGCGCAGCGACCCGCCGCGGTGGAGGACGCCGCCGGTGCCGGGCACGCCGCTGTCCTGGACGCTGCTCTCGACGCGGGCAGTGAAGGTCCACAGCCGGTTCGGAAAATAGACCAGCGAGCCGAGCGTGCCGAAGCCCGCAATCGGGCGCAGTCCGTCCAGATCGAAGATCTGGCGGATGTAACCGGCGCGCACGTCGCCGCGGAGGATCGACGTAAGCTCGAAACTGGAGCCGACATACAGGCCGTAGCCGCGGGAATCGCGGGTGACGACGCTCTGGCCGATCGTGGTCGGATAGCGATAGTCGATCGTGTTGACCGTGCCCGCGCCGTACAACGAGACGGACGGGCTGAGCGCGCGTTCGACCCGCAACAGCCCCTGCACACGGGTGCGGTTGCGGTCGCGGGTGAAGATCGTGCCGCCGCTGCGCGAGGGCGTGTCGCGGAAGCGGATGTCGGCGACATCGGCGCGCAGGATGACACGGGTGTTCGAGCCTTCGAAACTGCCCGAGGCGAAGGCGTTGAGGGCGTTGTATTCGAGGGGCTTGGCCGCATCGACGGGCGAGTCGGGCGCGAACCGCGGGTTGATGAGCGAGCCGTAGCTGACGCCGGCGCTGAGCGCGCTGAGCGCACCGACGGCGACGTTGCCCTGCAATCCGCCGAGGACCTCCTCCGTGTTCTCGCTGACC
Organism: Sphingomonas longa; assembly: GCF_016892685.1. Classification (NCBI taxonomy): domain Bacteria; kingdom Pseudomonadati; phylum Pseudomonadota; class Alphaproteobacteria; order Sphingomonadales; family Sphingomonadaceae; genus Sphingomonas; species Sphingomonas longa. The sequence continues at coordinate 138,295 of NZ_JAFEMC010000004.1, read as the reverse complement.
TTGTCGGTGAAGCGGCGTACGTCGCCACGGGCATAGGCGGTGACGCGGTAGGGACCCGAGCTGGTCCGAACCGTCAGTTCCGGCCGGATCATCAGCCCGGCATCGGCGTGCTTGTCGGCGTTGTTGGCGAAGATGTTCGACGTGTAGAGGCCGCCGACCGCGAGGCCGGGAAAGACGTCGAACGCGCCGACCGTCATGCCCTTGGCCGAAAAGGCCGGCAGCATGCGATCGGCGACCGCCACCTCCCGGTCGCGCGCGAAGACCGAGCGGGCGGGGGTGAGCGGCGGCTCCGGCGGGATGACCACGGTGGGCTCGTCCTGCAAGAGCTGCGCCGTGGCGGGCACGGCCGAAGCGACGATCGCGATCGCCGTCAGGGCGGATGCGCGGATCAAAACCAGCGTTCCTTGATCCGGATCGTGTCGCCGGGCGCGACCATCGTGGCGGGGGTGACGTCGGTGGCAACCTCGGCATCGCTGCCGGCGTGCTTGATCATGACCTTTCGGGTCTTGGCGCGGTAGGTGTAGCCGCCCGCCTGCGCCACCGCGCCGAGCACGGTGAGCCCGTTGGCGAAGGGATATTGGCCGGGCTTGTTGACCTCTCCAAGGATGTAGAAGGGGCGAGTCGACAGCACCTCCACCGCGACGCGCGGGTCCTTGAGATATCCATCGGCGAGACGGGCGGTGATCCGGTCCTGCAACTGCGTCGAGGTCAGGCCGCGCACGTCGACCTCGCCGATCAGCGGCAGGGAAATGTAGCCGGAACCGCCGATCGTGAACTCACCGCCGAGCGCGGGGTCGCCGAACACGACGACGCGGACCCGATCGCCGCCCGATAAAGCATAGGAATAGGTGGGCAGCGTCGCCGCCGTTGTGGTGCGACCGATCGCCGTCGGTGTCGCCTGCCGCGCCGGCGCGGCGACACTGCAGATCAGGCCTGCATGTGCAGCCATGATAATTGAAAAAGATATGAGGCGTCTTAGCACAAGTACTCCCCCAGTTATCGGCGGCGAGACGTCTCCGTCATGCCACGCAGCCATGTTCATACTTGAGCGTGCGAGTATCATCGTCTTCGGAATAGATCCGAAGACGGGTGATACCCTGCTCTCCATTTCGGTCTTCGGCGCCGATGCTATCGGTCTCTTCCAAACGTCTAATGATGCATTTCGAACCGAAATGCGTTGATCCATGTAACTCGACTGCGCCAATCGGCCGTTTTTTGCGTCTTTTGATGCATTTGCCGGCATTTCGCTGCAATGCGGCATAAGATGGTTAACATTTGATTGGCGCGCCGCTGCCCCCGCCGCGTTCCTTGCTCGTCCGTAACCGAGTGAGTATTCATGGCTTCTTCCGCATCGCTCTATCGCACTGCATTACGATCGGACGTGTACCTGTTCCGGGTCATGGACGTGGCGATCGCGCTGGCGCTGCTCATCGCGCTCTCACCGCTGATGCTGGGTCTCGCGCTGGCGATCTCGGCCGGCGACGGGCGTTCGCCCTTTTACGGGCACCGCCGCTACGGGAAGGGCGGGCGGACGTTCCTGTGCTACAAGTTTCGCTCGATGGCGGCCGATGCCGACGCGCGGCTGGCGCGCCTGCTGGCGAGCGATCCGGTCGCGCGGGCGGAATGGCACCGCGATCACAAGCTGCGCCGCGATCCGCGCGTGACGGCGATCGGCCGCGTGATCCGCAAGACCAGCCTCGACGAGCTGCCGCAGCTGTTCAACATCCTGCGCGGCGAGATGAGCCTGGTGGGGCCGCGTCCGATCGTCGCCGCCGAGGTGCGCCGGTACGGGCGGCGTTTCACCCATTATTGCTCGGTCCGGCCGGGGATCACCGGCATCTGGCAGATCAGCGGGCGCAACGACACCGGCTATCGCCGGCGCGTGGCGATGGACAGCCTGATGGCGCGGCGGATGACGCCGGCGCTGTACGTCAGCGTGCTGGCCGGCACCGCGCGGAGCGTGCTGACCGGGCACGGGGCTTACTAAGAAAGCAGGCGCGTATAGACCTCGGCGAAGGCGTCGGCGACCGCGCCGGGCGTGGTGCGGGCGACGACGCGGGCGCGACCGGCGGGCGGGCCGGGGCGGCCGTGGTCCAGCACCGCGCGCATCCGCTCCACCAGCGCCGCGACATCGCCGGGTGCCACCAGCCACGCATCGTCGGCGATGATTTCCGCGATGCCGCCGCTGCGCGAGCCGATGACGGGCACCTGCGCCTGATACGCCTCCAGCACCGTCCGGCCGAGCGGTTCCGCCCACAGCGACGGGGTGACGAGCACGTCGATGCGTTCGAACAGATCCTTGGGCGACTGGAAGCCGATGAATTCGACCGGGAGGCCGGCGGCCAGTTCCAGATAGGGCTCGATCGGCCCGAGCGCCGCGCCGGCGATCAGCAGCCGCCAGCCGGTCGGCGGCAGCAGCCGGGCGGCGGCGAGCAGCGTGTCGACGCCCTTTTCGGGGCTGAGCCGGCCGAGATACCCGAACGTGATCGGCCCGCTGAGCGCCGGCTTGACGTAATCGTCGGCGATGCCGGCGACCTGCGCCGTATTCCAGATCACGCGGCGGTGATGCGGCGGTACGTGATCGAAGAACCTGTAGCGGAGGTGGCGTTCCAGCACCTCGCCGCCGACCGCGGTGACGGCGGAGACGGCGCGCTGGTCGAATTGCTTGGTGAAGGTCAGGACGCGGCACTTGAGGTGGCGGTGCGTGCAGGGGCCGGTGTCGCGGAACATCGAGCTTGCGGCGCAGAGCAGGTCGAAGTCGCGCAAGGTGTGGACGATCGGCACGCCGCGACGCTGCGCCGCGCGCCACACCCGCGTCGAGATGTCGACCATCGAATGCGTGTTGACGATGTCCGGCTTGAAGGCGTCGATCACCGCGCCGAACCGACGTTCGATCGCGAAATTCGCCTGCTGCTTGAATTTGGCCCATTCGCGCTGGCGCTGCGTGTGCGACAGCCAGTCCTCCAGCCAGAAATCGTTGCCGTGCGGCATGCGGAACACGCGGACGCCGCCCCGCTCCTCCTCGACCGCGTCGCCGGGGGTCAGGCAGGCGGCGGCGACATCCCAACCGGCGGCGGCCTGCGCCTCTGCCAGCATGCTGACCGATCGCTCCGCGCCGCCGACGATGTGCGGCGGGTAGAGGCTCGACAGATGCAGCACGCGCAGGCGGCGGCTCATGCGGCGCGGGTCCGGTCGAGGACGTGCGCGTAGAGGTCGTCATAGGCAGCGAACATGCGCGCCGGGGTGACCGCGCTCAGCACCGGGGCGAACGCCATCGGTGGCGGCAGGGCGCGGCGACCTTCCTCGATCGCCTGGCGCATGCGAACCGCCAGCGCTTCCGGGTCGGCGGGGGGGACCAGCCAGTGCTCGCCGATCGGGCCGACCAGATCGCCGATTGCGCCCAGCCGCGACCCGATGACGGGGACGCTGCGCGCGAAAGCCTCGACCACGGTCAGGCCGAACGGCTCGCGCCAGATCGACGGCACGACGAGGATGTCGACCGAGTCGAGGAACGCGCGCGGATCGGTGAAGCCGAGGAACTCGACGGGCAGCCCCTCCGCCTGCGCGCGGTACACGGCGTCGCCCTCCTGCGCGCGGCCGGCGATTCGCAACCGCCAGCCGCGCGGCGGCAACAGGCGGCAGGCGGCGAGCAGCGTCTCGATCCCCTTTTCGGGGACCAGCCGGCCGAGGAAGCCGAACACCAGCTCGCCCACACGGGCCGGGCGATTGTGGCCGGTCGGGACGTCGACCGCGTTCCAGACGACGCGCGCATGGGAGTCCGGCAGGTCGCGGAACAGCCCGTGGCGGCGATGCTCGTCCAGCACGGGCTGCGAGACGGCTGCGACGGCATCGATGCGCGCGGCGAAGCGCGCCTTCCACGCCGCCGCGATCTTGCAGGAGACGTGGAGCGTGTCGCAGGTGTGACCGTTGCGGAACAGCGAGGCGCGCGAGCAGACGAGGTCGTAGTCGTGCAGCGTGTGGACCGCGCGCGCGCCGCTTTGTGCGATCTGCGACCAGATCATCGGCGGCAGTTCGACCATCGAATGCGTGTGGACGATGTCGGGCCGGAACGCGGCGACGGCGCGCCCGAAATCGGCGGCGGCACGGTAGTTGACCATCTGCCCCAGCTTGTTGGCGGTGCGCATCGGGCGCGGGCTGGCGAATACCTCCTCCATCCACACCAGATTGCGGCTGGTCTGCGGCAGGACGGCGACGCCGTGCCGCTCCCCCGCGGGCTGCGGCTCTCGCGTCAAATAGGCCGCGCCGACGGTGTGGCCGCGCGCGACCTGACCCTCGGCGAGCATCTCCACCACCTTTTCCGCGCCGCCGACAACGTGCGGGGGGTAGACCGAACTGACGTGGAGGATACGCATGGTCATGCCTTCAGGAAGCGACGCGCATAGGGTGCAGTGAGGCGCAGGTAGCGGTCGCCATGTTCGCGCGAGGGCTCGATCTCCGACCCCTCGTGCCATTCGTTGAAGCTGGTCACGAGCACCCAGTCGGCATCGTGGCGGATCGCCGCCTCCCACAGCGCACGATACGTGCCGCCATCGTGGCGCTCGACGGTAGGACGCGGCTGTGGCCGGCCGGGGACGCGCGTGTCGTCGAAGCCGGGGATGACGGTTGCACAGAACAACCGGTCGCCGACCAGCCGTCGCCACGCCGGGTAGGTGCGGTCCGCCCACGCGGCCATCTGCGCCGGAGTCATCCCCTTCACGTACGGCGCGAGGACGTAGACGTGGATGCCGTCCATCGACGGGGCCCAGGCGGCGAAGTCCTCGCGTTCCCGCGGCGAGACGTCGCCGATCAGGAAGGCGCGGCCCGCGGCCTTGCGCCACGCGCGCGCCGGTACGTCGCGCAGCGCCTGGAGGTAGAGGAACAGTACCGGCCGACCCCGCACGTCGAGCCATGCGGGGTGGCGGGCATAGGTGCGCAGGACGTATTCGACGTCGCGCGCCGCACCCGCTTCGCCGCCGCGCTGCGACTCCAGATACACGGTCACGCGCAGGCCGGCGCGGGCGGCGGCATCGAGGATGGTCGGCAGCGCCTTGTCCTCGAACGAGTCGATGCCCCACCAGCTGACGATCAGCGCGGTGATGCCGGCCGCCTTCGCCTGCGCCACGTGGCGGGCGATCAGGGCGGGATCATGGCTGTCGTAGAGGCCAAGCGTCGGGTGATTGACGGTCGGGCTCTGGCGCGGGGCTTCGTTGTTCGGCCCCTGCCAGTGGAACCAGCGGCCGCTGGTCTTGGGGTTGCCGTACCAGGGATAGTAGAAGGCCAGCACCTGTCGCGGGTAGCGTCGCGGCGCGGAGAGGGCGGGTGTCGCGGCGAGCGCGAGACCGGCGCCGAGAACGGTGCGGCGAGCGATCATGCGGCGCGCCGGGTGGCGGCGAAGTGGGCGGCTCTCGTGCGGCGTTGCGTCGAGAGCAACTGGCCGCGGTTGATCGCCAGCAGCACCAGTTCGATCGTCACGAACAGCAGCAGGCGGTTGATCTGGCCCGGTGCGGCGATGCTCCACAGCGACGCCTGTTGCGCGGAGAAATACACCTGGAGATAGGTCCACACCGCCAGCGCCAGTGTCAGCGGAAAGCCGGAGGCGAAGCCGCGGCGCAGATACAGCGCCGCGAGCGCGATCAGCACCCCGAGCAGCGTCATGACGACGGCGACGCCGGCATAGCCGAACATCACCAGCGCCATCGCCTCCGTCCCCATCGTCAACTGCACCCAGCCGCCGTTCTTTCGGAAGCTGGCGGCGAGTTTCGACGGGGCGTAGCGGTCGATGAAGTAGTAGGTCTCGACGCCGGTCGCGAAGGCGGATTCGGCAGGGACGCGGTCGTCGAGTACGTCGAGGTTGCGGGCGACGAGTTGATCGTCCCAGTGCGTCGCGTTGCGGAAGTCGCGGGTGGCGACGAACCATAGTTCGCCCTGCCCGGCGATCCGTTCCCCGACCAGTAAAGCAGTGCGATCGAGGGGCAGGCGGCCATAGCCGGAATAGATGTACAGCGTCGCCGCGAACGCCGCGCAGAGCAGCGCCACGACAGGGGGTGCGAGGCGCAGCAGCGTGCCCTTCAGCCGGCCCTGCCGCGACAATAGCAGCGGCATCGCGAAGAACGCGACCTCCGCCAGGATCGTGAAGAACTTGTCGCCGAACAGGAAGTAGACGCCCGTCAGCGCGAGAACGGTGAGCAGCGCGGCCAGCCGCAGCAATGTTGCCTGACGCGGCGAGAAAGCGATCGTGCCGAGGACGGCGGCGAACAGGAACTTGTTGTCGAGCAGGATCAAAACCGGCCCGCTGCTAAATTCGCGCCGGTAGAGGAAGCGGTCGACGCCGGCGAGCAGCGGAAAGCCCGATTGCAGCCCGTGCAGCACCGCGAGCGCACCGAAGCCGACGCAGAGCGCGACCGTCGGCCAACCGAGCAGCCGGACGATCCCGTCGAGCAGCGGCGAGCGCGCATAGGCGAGGAACAGCGGCTCCAGCCGGCGGAAGACGAAAGCGAAGACGAGGAAGAATAGCGCGGTGACGGCGACGAACGAGGCGCTGGCGTCGCCGGGTTCTCCCAGCCGGTTGATTTCCGGCATATACGCGCCGGATTCGATGACGAGCAGCGACAGCAGGGTCGCGCCGCGGGTGATGACGAGGGGCAGCAGCAGGATCAGGCCCGCCGGACTGATGCGTCCGACCAGCAGCAGCAGCCAGCCGAACAGCGCCAGCGACAGCCACGCGAACGCCGAACTGGGCATGGCGGCGGCGGCAAGCCAGTTGGTCGCCAGCGTCGCGGCGAGCGCGACTAGGCCCAGCATCGGGATCGCTCCCGGGGTCGCGGCACGTTCGCCTGCCTGTTCGTGCTGGTCCGCCGTGCCGTCCACGCCGCTCCCTCCCGTTCGTCGGTTGCCCGATCGTACGGAGCCGGCCCGGCACCCGATGCCTCAAATGAGGCACCGTGCCGCAGCGCAGCATGGTCAGCAGAGCGCGCAGGAGAAGCAGGTGCTCGGCAAGAATATCTTATCGATGACGGGGCTGAGCCTCTATCGCAACGTCATCCAGTTCGGGATGAACATCGCCGTCGCCGCGTTCGTGCCGCCGGGCGATTACGGTCTGGTGGTGTTCACCGCGCCGTTCCTGGTGCTGATCGCGATGCTGACCGATCTGGGCATGACCAGCGCGATCACGCGTGCGCCGTCGCTGTCGCGCGAGGAGGCGGGAGCGGCGATGGGGGCGATGCTGTCCGGCGGGGCGGTCTGCGCGGTGTTGCTGGCACTGGCGGCGTGGCCGCTGGAGCGTGCGATCGGGATGGCCGGGCTGGGGCCGGTGATGGCGGCGATGGCGGCGGTGGTGATCCTGTCGATCGGCGCAGCGACGCCGCGCGCGCTGCTGGAGCGGGAGCTGGCCTATGCGCGGATCGCGCGGATCGAGGCGGTGGCGATCGCCGTGTCGGCGGCGGGCGGGCTGGCGGCGGCATGGGCCGGGGCGGGCGTGTGGTCGCTGGTGCTGTACAATATCGGCGTGCAGGCGATCCGTGCGGGTGCGTTCGGATGGGCGATGCGCGCACAGTTGCGGCCCAATCTGCGGCTCCGCCAGCTCGGACCGCTGCTGTCGTTCGGCGGCTGGGTGCTGGCGAGCAATGTCCTGAATTTCTTCGCGCGCAACAGCGACAATCTGTTGATCGGGGCGTGGCTGGGGTCGGCGGCGGTCGGCATCTACGGTCTGGCGTACCAGTTCATGCTCGCGCCGCTGATGGCGATCACCTGGCCGACCAGCGGTATCCTGCTGTCGACGTTGCGGAACGAGGATCGCCACGGTCCGCGCGCGCAGGCGATGGTGGAGAGCGTGCTGTCGGCCACCGCGCTCGTGGTGACGCCGGCGATGCTGTATCTGACGTTCGGGCTGGGCTTTCCGGTGTCGGCGTTGCTGTCGGAGCGGTGGGCGATGGTCCCCGCAATCGTGCTGTGGCTGGCCCCGGCGGGGGCGTTGCAGGCGATCTCGTCGTACAACGGTGCGCTGCTGATGGTCGCGGGGCGCGCGCGCGCGCAGTTCGCGATGACGGTGGTGAACACGGTCGTGATCGTCGCGACGTTCGTGCTGGCGTTGCCGCACGGGTTGATGGCGATGGTGAGGGCCTATGCGGTCGTCATCTCGCTGGTCAGCCTGGCGTATATGGCGATGATCGTCGCGCTGACCGGGCTGAGCCTGACGCGGCTGATTCGTGCGCTGGCACCGGCGTTGCTGGCGAGCGGGATCGGCGTCGCAGTGGTGGCGGCGATCGGGTTCGGGGTGGACAGCTGGTGGCGCTGGGCCGGGATCACCGCGGCGTACGGCGCGGCGGTACTGGGGTGCTATGCCACGTTCCACCTGCATGTCCGCCGGACGCTGGGTGTGCTGGTTGCGCGGGGGCCGAGCCCCGCCGCGGTTACAGGAACGTAGCCGGCACGAAGCGGCCGGCGGCGAACACCGCCTGTGATTTGGCGGCGCGGACCACGCCGACCGCGTAATCGACGGAGGTGGCCTGCAACCGGTCGTGGACGGCGGCGACGGTGTCCTGCTCCCCCTCGCGCTCCGCATCGTCGAGGATCAGGGCGAAATCATCGGGGATGTCGCGATCGAGCATCGCGAGGATGCCGGCGCGCGAATGGCGCGGGGTGCCGCGCGGCCCGTCGCAGACCATGACGTCGAAGCTGCGCCCGGCCCGCACCGCATCCCAGTCGTAGGTCTGCGTCTGGCGGCCGCCGATCGCCACCGGACGCAGCGGCGTAACCAGCACCTGATGCTGGACCTGCGCGCCGATACGCGCTGCCCAGTCGGGGTCGTTTTCCAGCGTCAGGACGTCGCCGACCAACCCGCGCCGCTGGAGCATTGCCCATAACAGCGTGCTCTGACCGGCGCCGATGTCGAGCACGGACACCGGGCGGAACTCGCTGCCGATTCGCAGGATCAGGTACAGGAGGCTGTAGTTGGCCGCGCCGCCGGTGGGGAAGAAGCGATCCTCCTCGCCCAGCCGCGCCAGTTCGCGCAGGAACAGGTCGCGGTAGATCACCTCCAGTCCCGGTTCCGGCGTGAAGGGGCCGGGCTGACCGGTCAGGCGGCGGAATTGCTGGCGCAGGCTGAGCATGGGCGTTCTCCTATTCGGCGGCGGCAATGGTCCGGGCGGGGCGAGGGTGCGCGACATGGTGGCCCAGCGCGGCGGTGAGCGGACGTTCGATCCAGCGATAGCCGGCGAGCGCGAGCAGTATCGCGAGCGCGACAGTGACGGCGACGAGCAGCCAGCCGGGCGCGGCGGCGACAGAGGCGGATTTCTGCGCCGCCTTCTCGACCGCGATCAGGGCGAAGGGGTGGAGCAGGTAGAGCGAATAGGACGCGTCGCCGACCCGGCCGAGCGGCAGCAGCGGGCGCGGCATCGCGGGCTCCCGGCCCAGCACCGCCGCCGCGAGCATCGCCGCGACAGGGACTCCAGCGAGCAGCACGCGTGGCCAGGCGTTGGCGACGGTGTGGCCGGTGGGGCCGCCGAAGACGTGAAGCGGGTCGGCGATCAGCAGCACCGCGCCGGTGACGGCGAGGGCGATCCTTGCAGCACGAGGCAGGATCGTTCCGCCCGCCATGAGCGCGCCGACACCGATGCCGAGGCCGAAGTCCACGATGATCGGTCGGGTCCAGAACCACAGCGCGCTGCCGGCGGGTATCCATGCGCCGATCAGCACCAGCGCGGCGAGCATGACGGCGACGGCCGCCAGCGCGCGGTGGCGCGGCCATGCCACGACCAGTGCGAGCAGGGCGTAGAAAAACATCTCGTAATTCAGCGTCCAGCCGAGGTCGTAGACCGGGAACAGCCCTCCGTCACCGCGGGTGTCGAACGGCACGAACGCGTAGGAGGCGAGGATCGCGAGCGGCTGCGGAAAGCGGTCTCCCCCCTTCAAGGTCGCCGCCGCGAGCAGCAGCAGGAACGCGGTCGTCACCAGCCAGTACAAGGGCGCGATGCGGACCAGCCGGCGGCGCAGGAACTCCGCACGCGCACCGGGCTTGCCGAACAGGCGGGCGGAGGCATGCACCATGATGAAGCCGGAGATGACGAAGAACAGGTCGACGCCCGCGCCCCACGGCAGCAGCGTCGATCGCGCGAACTCGCCGCCGCTGCGTTCGACGACGCCCGCCATCGCCGTCTGGGAATGACCGATCACGACCATCAGCGCCGCCAGCCCGCGAAACATCTGCACCGTCCACAGGGGCGGGGTGCCCGCCGCGGCGGCGACCGGATGGACATGTGCGTCGGTGCCGGACGGACCCTTCATGACGCGATCCGACCACAGCGCCGGTCACGCGCTTGCGTCAAATGAGGCAGAGCCGCGCCGCCTGCGCCGTACCATTGGGCGACAACGGCGAACCCGATCGGGACCAGGATGAAGATTCTTCACATCGCCGAATCCGCTCGTGGCGGAGTGGGCACGTATCTGGCCGAAATCCTGCCGGATCAGGCGCGACGCTATGGCGGGGGACGCGTGCGAGCGCTGGTCCCCGCACAGCATGCGGCGCATCTGAGCGGCGTGGACCGGCGGTTGCTGGCGACGTGGCGGCGGCCGGACCGCGGGATGCTGGCCGTGCTGAAGCTGGCGGGTGCGATCCGGCGCGAAGTCGCGCGATTCCAACCAACGATCGTGCACGCGCACAGCAGCGTCGCGGGCGGCGCGCTGCGCCTGTTGTACGGATGGAGCAGGCCACCGTTCCGCATCGTCTATTGTCCGCACGGCTGGGCGCTCGATCGCCGTTCGATCGCGATCAAGAACGACCTGATCGCGCGGATCGAGCGCAGCCTGGCGCCCGCCGCCGACCGGATCGTGGTGATTTCGGAACATGAGCGGCGGCAGGGCCTGAACATCGGTATCGCTGACGAGCGCATGGCGCTGGTGCTGAACGGCATCGCCGACCTGCCGCCCGCGCGTCCAGCGCGGTGGGACGATCCGCGCACGCGTATCCTGTTCGTCGGTCGGCTGGACGAGCAGAAGGGTTTCGACACATTGCTGGATGCGGTCGAGCCGATCCAGGACCGGGTGTCGGTGCGCGTGATCGGCAAGGCGGTGGCGGGGCCGGCCACCCAGTCGCGGCCGCGGCGATCGAAGGTCGATTATCTCGGCTGGCGCTCGCTGGCGGAGGTGTCGACGGAGATCGCGGCGGCGGATGTCGTCGTGGTGCCGTCGCGCTGGGAGGGGTTCGGCCTCGTCGCACTGGAGGCGATGCGTGGCGGCTGCGCGGTCGTCGCGTCGGCGGTCGGCGGCCTGCGCGAGATCGTGGTCGACGGCGTCACGGGGCGGCTGGTGCCACCCGACAGCCCGGCGCAGTTGATGGACGTGCTGGTCGCGCACGATCGCGACGCATGGGGGAAGATGGGCCGGGCGGGGCGCGCGCGGTACGAGGCGCTGTTCACCGCGACGCGCATGAACGACCAGCTCGACGCGCTGTACCGCGAGCTGAGTCCGGTCGTCGTCGATGCGCCGGTCGAGCCGGTGCGGGCGGTGCATGCGTAGCGGCCGGGCCGTCATCCTGTCCGATTATGTCGGCGGGGAGGGGGCGGCGAGCGGCGGTGCGGGCCATGCGGCGCTCGACAGTTACCGGGCGCTGCGCGATGCGGGCGCGGACGTGCGCGTCGTCGCCGGCTTCGGCCGACCAGACGCGATCGAGCCGGCGCGGTTCGCGAGTCTGGGTGGTGGCGACCTGCGCGCAGGCGGCCGGGCGGCGGCGCTGAAGACGATCTACAACTCCGCGGCGGCAGATGCGCTGACGACGGAGCTGGCGAGCGAGGACCCGGACACGACGCTGGTGATCGTGCACCAGTGGACGCGGTACCTGACGCCGGCGGCGCTGCGCGTCGTGCAACGCTTTCCGACGATGGTGTACATGCACGACTATTTCTGGGCGTGCCCGAACGGTATCTATTATGATTTTCAGGAGGAGCGGCCGTGCGACCGGCGGCCGATGGGCGTGCGCTGCGTGACCGCGAATTGCGACCGGCAGGGGCGGGTGGAAAAGCTGGGCCGGATCGCGCGTCAGGCGACGCGGATGGCGGTCGCGCCGCGGCGTGGTTCGCGGCGGCTGTTCCTGCACCTGTCCGAACAGGCGCATCGCACCGCCGCGCCGCTGCTGCCCGGCGAGCGGCACGCGATCCTGTACAATCCGTTGACCCTGCCGGAGCGTTTGCTCCCTCCGCCGACACCGCGGTTCGACGTCGGCTATTTCGGGCGGCTGGAGGCGGACAAGGGCGTGCCGATGCTGGCGGAAGCGGTCGCGGCGCTGGGGCTGACCGGGTTGTTCGTCGGGCAGGGATCGTGCGAGCCGACGCTGGCGGCGACGCCGGGGATCGAGCACCGGGCGTGGCAGCCGCGCGACTCGATGGCGGCGGCGATGCGCGATTGTGGCCTCGTGGTGCTGCCGTCGCGGTGGCACGAGACATGGGGTTTGATCGTCCCGGAAGCGATGGCGGCGGGCGTGCCGGTGCTGGTATCGGCGCTGGCCGGATCGGCGGAACTGGTGCGGCGGTTCGGGGGCGGGGCGACGTTCGACCCGGGTGTTCCCGGCGACCTGGAAGCGAAGCTGGCGGCGGTGCGGCCGGCAGCGATCACGCCGGAGCGGTACGACGCGATGCGCGCGTTCCTGTCGCCGGAGCGGCACGCGGCGCGGATCATGAATTTGGCACGCAGCCAGTTCGGGCTAGATCTGGTCGCAGCGCCGGTCAGGCCGCGAGCTGTTCGTCCAGTATCGCGGCCAGCGTCGCTCCAGCCGCAGCCCAGGTGAACGTCGCGCCGCGGGTGCGGCCGGCGGCGATCTTCATCGCGCGCAGGGCGGGATCGTCGAGCGCGTGGACCGCCGCCGCCCAGTCGGCGGGCGAGTCCATGCCGGCGTAGAGGATCGCATCGCGGCCGATTTCCGGGATCGCGCCGGCGGGTGCGGCGACGACCGGACAGTCGCACAGCATCGCCTCCACCGGCGGCAGGCCGAACCCCTCGGTGCGGGAGGGGTAGAGGAGCGCGTGGGCGTTCTCGTACAGGGCGCGCAGGCCGGCATCGTCGACACCGCCGACGAAGACCGCATTCGGCGGCACCGCTAGGCCGGCCGCGACCAGCGCCTGCCGCGGTGGGCCGATGATCGCCAGCGTCCGGTCCGTCATGTCCGGGCGCGCGAAGGCGGCGAGGACGACGCCGATATTCTTGTAGCGCGCGGCCGAGCCGAACATCAGCGCGTAGCGTCCGCCTGCCAGTCCGTGGCGCGCGAGTACGCCCTCGTCCGCCGGCTGTTCGAGGATGTGGTCGCCGCCATTGTGGATCACGCGTGTCGCGGCGTGATCGGCGATGCCGAACGTCGCGAGGCTGTCGCGTGCATAGTCGGAGACGGTCAGGACGATGCGGCTGGAGCGCGCGCCCCGCGGTACCAGCGCGCGGTATCCCCAGCGCAGCTTCGCGGGATAGCTGTCGGGCGACAGGCGGAACTGCGCGTCGTGGACCATCGTCACCTTGCGCGGGTGCCATGCCGGCCCGAGGTTGGCGAAGCTGGCGAGGACACCGCCGCGCGCAACCACCGGCAGGATCATCTGCTCCCAGCGCTGCGTATGGCCGGCGCGCTGGGGGACGGTCCGGATCGCCGTGAACGACGGTGCCCAGTTTGGCACTTCGGGCAGCAGCAGGCGCATGTCCCATCTGGCGGGCGTGCCTCCGGCCACCGCTGCGCGGTCGAGTTCGCGCAGCAGCCGATCGGCCACGCGGTGGACGCCGTTGGTCGCGCCCGAATAGAATTTGCCGTTCAGGAAAAGTCGCGGGCGGATCGGCATGATCCCGGTTAGGCGGTCGAACCGCGCGGCCAATTATCATTCGATACATCGTGAGCCGCCTGCCGGGTGGCGCGGGCAGGAATGTCGCCGGAGCGGCACGTACGAGCGTGGATCGTGGAACCTGCGCGATTCTGATCCGCTATCGGCCGATCGCTCCCCCGTTCGGAAGAAGAGGTTCGGCTATGGAAATGCGCAAGCTCGGCTCGCAAGGGCTCGAAGTGTCAGCTCTCGGTCTCGGCTGCATGGGCATGTCGGAATTCTACGGCGACCGCGACGACGCCGAATCCGCAGCGACGATCCACCGTGCGATCGACCTCGGCGTGACGTTCCTGGATACCGCCGACATGTACGGGGTCGGCCGCAACGAGCAACTGGTCGGGCGGGTCGTGCGCGAGCGGCGCGAATGGGTCGTGGTGGCGACGAAGTTCGGCAATGTGCGCGGGGACGACGGCAGCTTCCAGGGGATCAACGGCCGCCCGGACTATGTCCGCCAAGCCTGCGACGCGAGCCTGAAGCGGACGGGGCTGGACGTCTTCGACCTTTATTATCAGCACCGCGTCGATCCCGACGTGCCGATCGAGGAGACGGTGGGGGCGATGGCGGAACTGGTGACGGCGGGGAAGGTCAGGTTTCTGGGCCTGTCCGAAGCCGCGCCGGAGACGATCCGGCGCGCACATGCGGTGCATCCGATCAGCGCGTTGCAGACGGAATATTCGCTGTGGAGCCGCGATCCGGAGGCCGACATCCTGCCGACCGTGCGCGAACTGGGTATCGGTTTCGTGCCCTACAGCCCGCTGGGCCGCGGTTTTCTGACCGGGCAATTCCGGACGCCCGAGGACATTCCGGCAGACGATTACCGGCGCAACAATCCGCGCTTTCAGGGCGAGGCGTTCGCGAGGAACCTGGATCTGGTGAAGGAGATCGAGGCGATGGCAGGCGAGAAGGGCTGCACGCCCGCGCAACTCGCGGTGGCTTGGGTCATGGGGCAGGGGAGCGACATCGTGCCGATCCCCGGCACCAAGCGGCGGAAGTATCTGGAGGAGAATGTCGGCGCGCTGGACGTGACCCTGACCGACGAGGATCGCGCGCGGATCGACCGCATTTTGCCGCCGGGCGCGGCCGCGGGGACGCGGTATGCCGAGGCGCAGATGGCGTCGCTGGGACGGTAATCGGGTCTGTAGAGCATCATGACATGACGTCGATCCACCCAGCCCGTTCGTCCTGAGCGTGCCGAGCCTGTCCAGAGCGAAGCCGCAGGCGGCATAAGCGTCATCTGGGCTTCGACAGGCTCGGCACGAACGGTTCAAGCTACTATCTCGCGCACTCGTCAGAAGGTGGCGTGGAATCGGTCCTGTTGGTGGCGGGCGGCGTCGAGCTGGCAGAGACGCTCGATCTGGGTGAGCGACGCCGACAGCAACGTCGCCGGCGCGAGCCGGTCGGCGCGGTGCAGGATCACGACGTCGGCATCGGACAGGCCAGACAGGGCGTCCTGATCGATCGTGTAGAGGCCGTCGATGACATGTTCGTGCTGGTCGGAACGGCGAAGCGTCAGGCGCAGCGGCCGGATCAGGTGGCGGGCGGCATAGTCGGCGATCAGGTCGCGTGCCGCGTCTAGGTCGGCGATCAGCCGTCGTAGCGCGTCCGCGATCGTCGCGGTCAAGGGCGTCGCTCGACCGTTTTCGAACAGCAATTGGCCGGATGCCCCGAGCGCCGGGTCTTCCTCGTCGATGGCGAGGCCCGCGACGCCGTCGGGGTGCAGCCGGAACCCCGTGAGTTGCAGCGCGCGCGGGCAGTAGGTGGCGTGGAAACGCCCGTCGACGCAGAACAAGTTCTGCGGCTCCACCAGCCCGAGCAGCGCGATGAGGTTGAAGCGGCCCGTATGAGCGTCCTTGGCGAGGCAGAGCGGCATGTCGGCGGCGGCGAGCACGATTTCTGACAGGCCGATCTGCACGAAGCGCGGCGTGGACGCGACGATGCCGGGGTCGAACCGCAGCGCACCGTGGTGTGCCGGATCGAGCGGGCGGATGCGGCTCATACGCGTTGCAGGCCGTATTCGCGGACCGACCGCAACAGGTCGCGGTGGCGCGGCGCGCGGGCGATCAGGTCGGCGCGAAGGCGATCGTTGCGCGCGATCAGGCCGGTGGCCATTGTTGCCTCCGATGCCGCCGCCCCGACGGGGGGATAGTGGCTGGCGAAGCGCATGCCGTGCAGGACATATTGGTAGCTGGGCCACGAGAACACCTCCCGCGCGTGCGAGAAGTCCTGCGGCGCGGGCGAGTGATGCCGCCATAAGTCGAGCCGTTCCTGGAGCCCGTCCGGCATCGACGCGGCGGCGGCGTTATCGCGCCAGAAGTCTGTGTCGGTGCGGTGGGTGATGACGTAGTGCAGCTTCAGGAATTCGACGATGCGCAGCCAGTGGTGGCGGAAGGTCTCGTTGAACTGGCGCGCGACCATGTCCATCGCCGCGCGCGTGCGGGGCAGCCGGTCCGCGATCGCGTCCATCGACGTTTCGATCAGCATCAGCGCGGAAGCCTCCAGCGGCTCGATGAAGCCGGCGGACAGCCCCACCGCGACGCAGTTGTTCTGCCAGAAGCGCTCGCGGTAGCCGCCGTCGATGTTGATCGTGCGGACCGACAGCGCGTCGGCGGCTGGGCCGACGTAGCGGCGCAAGGCGGCTTCGGCGGCATCGTCGCTGGTGTGCGCGCTGCTGTAGACATGACCGACGCCGCGGCGCGTCCACAGGCCGATGTCCCAGATCCAGCCGGCATCCTGCGCGGTCGAGATGGTGTGGCAGGCGATCGGGTCGTCCTCGCGGTCGTACGGTACCTGCATGGCGATCGCGCGATCGGCGAACAGCACGTCGCGGCAGCTTTTGAACGGGACGCCGTAGACGCCGCCGATCAGCAACGCCGCGAAGCCGGTGCAGTCGACGAACAGGTCGCCGGCGATGCGACGACCGTCGTGGAGTTCGACGTCGAGGATGTCGCCGTTGTCGGACTGGTTCACGCGGGTCACGTCGCCGATGACGTGCTCGACGCCCAGCGACGCGGTGGCATGATCGCGCAACATCGTCGCGAACTTGCCGGCGTCGAGATGGTAGGCGTAATTGGCATGGCCCGCATATTCGGGCGCGGTGATCGTCTTCGGTGCGAGGCCGGCGTCGCACAGCGCCGCCTGATAATCGACGCAGTCGGCGAAGCTCGCACCGCTGCCGTCCGAGCGGCCCAGCCAATGGGGCGCGAGGTCGATCTCGCTGGCGCCGGCCGGCGGGTTGAGCGGGTGGTAATAGGCGTCGCCGGGCAGGCCGTCGGTCCAGCCGACGAAGCGTGCGCCCTGTTTCAACGAGGCGTCGCAGGAGCGGATGAAGTCCGTCTCGCTGATGCCGATCTTCGCCAGCGTGTTGCGCATCGTCGGCCACGTACCTTCACCAACCCCGACCGTGGGGATCCGGTCGGATTCAACGAGCTTGACCGTCACTCCGCTGCCGGTGCGCTTCGCTTGCGCGGCGATCCGGCACGCCGCGAGCCATCCTGCCGAGCCGCCGCCGACGACGATCACGGTGTTCACGCTGGCCGCAGGACCGCGGCCGACTTCCCCTCCATTCGACATCTAAGCCCCTGTTATTTGCGGGAATAAAATCGTTTGCATTTTCCCGTTGTATTAATCAGACAATAACTTTAGCAAAGACGATGATCCCGTTCAAGCGAGGCGGGACTTCAATCGGGAGGGATAGCGATGGGCAAAACTCAAGGACAATTCAAGCGGAACGCGACGTATTCTGCGTGTGGACTGGCCAGCGCGCTCATCGCTTTGATGGCCGCCACGCCCGCGATGGCCAAGCCGCAGACGGCGACGCCGACGGTACAGGATCCGGCCGCGAGCCTGCCGCCGCAGACGGAGGACGCCGCCGATGACATCGTCGTCACCGGTATCCGCGCCAGCATCGCGACATCGGCCGCACAGAAGCGCGATGCCATCGGCGTTCTGGATGCGATCTCGTCCGAGGATCTCGGCAAATTCCCCGACGCCAACGTAGCCGAATCGCTTCAGCGTATTCCGGGCGTCGCGATCGACCGCAGCAACGGTGAGGGCCAGTCGGTCACCGTTCGCGGCCTGGGACCACAGTTCAACACCGTGTTGTTCAACGGCCGCAGCTTCGCCAGCGACAATTTCAACCGCGCTTTCTCGTTCGACCTGATCCCGGCCGAACTCATCAGCGGCGCGCAGGTCTATAAGAGCTCCCAGGCCTCGTTGCAGGGCGGCGGTATCGGCGCGACGATCAATATCCAGACGCCACGTCCACTGGACCTGAAGGAGTTCAAGGGCATCGTCAGCGCCAAGGCGCTGTACGAGAAGAACAGCGAGAAGTTCACGCCGCAAGTGTTCGGCCTGCTGAGCAACACCTTCGCCGATGGTCGACTCGGATTGCTGGCGTCCTTGTCGTACCAGAAGCGTATCGCGTCGATCGATTCCGTCACGAACGGCGGCTATCTGCCCAACACGACGGTCGGGCCGAACGCTGCGCCGCTGTTCCGAAACGTCTACGCGCCACGCAACCAGGATGTCGGCAATGCGCGCGACGTCCGCACCCGGCTCGGTGCCACGCTGGTCGCGCAGTACGAGGCCAGCGACACGCTGACCTTCACGGTCGACGGGCTGTACAACAAGTTCAAGAGCGATTCGACCACGCGCGCGCTCGGCAGCTGGTTCGAGCCGTCGCAATATACCGCCGCGACGATCGACGGGAACCGCACGATCACCTCGCTGATCACCAGCGGCAATGCCGACTTCATCTCGTCGGGCGCGGTGCGTGAGACGACGACCTGGGAAGCCGGCGGCAACGTCGAATGGAACCCCACCGACGAGTTCAAGATGGTACTGGATGCGACGTGGTCTCGCGCCAAGAACGCGGGCGGCGGCAAATCCTATTTCGCGGTCATCGGCTCGCCGTCGCAGTACAGCTTCACCCAGGCGGAGAATGGCGGCATCGGCTCCACCTCCGGCTACGGCACGGGCGTGCTGAGCAACCCGGCATTGGGCCGTACGCATATCGCAGGCGTCAACGGTAACGACATCACCGAGAAGGTGACCGAATACCGCTGGAACAACGAATGGAAGCCGGAGAACACGCTGTTCAAGGCGTTCCGCTTCGGTGTGGCGCGCACCTCGCGCAACAAGAACAACGTCCCGATCACGTCCGCGGACGATGTCGGTTGCGTGTATTGCGGCTATCCGACGCTGGCCGACCCGTCGCTGCTGTCGTCGTTCACGATGGACGGACTGGGCGCGAAGAGCGGTTCGGTTCCGCTGACCTTCCTGACCTTCGATCCGCGCCGCTATCTCGATTTCCTGACCAGCGCGGCCGCGACATCCGCGCTGGATCGCGCCCAGGGTCTGGCGGCCGGCACCACGGCGGCGCGGTATGCAAGGGTCAACGGCTATGCCGCCACGCCGCAACCGTCGGCTCGCGTCCGGGAAACGGTCTATGCCAGCTACGCCGATTTCGATTTCGAGGCGGACGTCGGCGCCATGCCGCTGTTCGTCAACGTCGGCGCGCGATACGAGTATACGGAGCTCAGTTCGTTCGGGCAGCAGCGACAACTCGTTGATCTGACGCCGACCGGCGGCAATCCCCCGACCGATCCGACGATCTATGTCGGTGTGTTCGCCAGCCCCGCGGGCGTCGCGATTTCCCGTGACTCGTCGTACAGCAACTTCCTGCCGGCGGCGAACGTGCGGTTGAACCTGACGCCCAAGCTGCAGGTGCGCGTCGCCGCATACAAGACGCTGACCCGGCCCGCGATCGGCGATCTGGCCCCGACCTTCAACACCGACACGCTCCGGCCGGCGACGCTGAGCGCCAGCGGCGGCAACACCGAACTGAAGCCGTATCGCGCCAACAACGCCGATCTGTCGTTGGAATGGTATCCGACGCCGACCACGACGCTGTCGGCGGCGGTGTTCTTCAAGAAGGTCGACGACTTCATCGTTCAATCCTTCGCGACGGAGTCCATCCCGATCGCCAATGCGGGCAACGCACAGGGCGTGCGGCTGCCGGTCGGCGGGCTGATTACGCAACGCGGCGGGCAGTTCTTCGGCGAATTCAGCGTGCGACGTCCCCGCAATGCGGAGTCGCTGGAGATCAAGGGGCTGGAGTTGAACGTGGTGCACACGCTCGACTGGCTACCGGGCGTGCTGAGCGGCTTCGGCGTTCAGGCCAATGCGACGTTCGTCAGCACCAACCGCGACTTCGACGTCGACCAGATCGGTCAGTCGTTCGCCGCGGAGGGGATCGGCAATTCGCAGAATGCGACGGTCTTCTACGAGAAATACGGCATCTCGGCGCGCATCGCCTATAATCGCCGCGAACGCTTCCTGCGGCAGCTGGCGGGCGGTTCGGGCAACGAGCCGATCTTCGTGCGCGATTACGGCCAGTTCGACGGCAGCGTCGCCGTCAACGTGACGCCTGCCCTGCAGGTGTTCGTCGAGGGCACCAACCTGTTCAATGCGAAATACTTCACCACCGGCCGGTTCGACAACCAGTTGCTGACCTACCAGAATTTCGGTCCGCGTTACGACGCTGGGGTGCGCTTCTCGTTCTGAACGATATACGGTGGGCGGGGTCGGCTACGCCGGCTCCGCCCATTCCTTCTGTTTTCCGGGGTGACGCGGACCGATGATGCGGTACACCTTGTGAAAGCAAGGGGAATGACATCACCGTGACGTACCGCGCATCGACCGCCATCGCACTTTGCCTCATGGCGGGAGCCGCTTCGGCGCAGACCGCGCCGCCGCCCGCGTCCAAGCCGATCGAGAAGACGCAAGCGCCCGAGGACAAGGCGACCGCGCCATCGCCCGAGCCGTCGGGATCGATCGCGCCGACGCAGGCGACATCGACGCCTCCCGCTGCCCCCGCCGCTGCGACCGTCGCGGTTGCGGCGAAAGCGGAGAAGCCGCCCGCCTGGATCGTCAACGCGCCCCGCGGCCTGAACACGCGGGAGGTGCGGGTCGAGGTGGACGAAGGGAGCTGGATGAACGTCGACGTTGCGCCGGACGGGCGCTCGATCGCCTTCGACCTGCTCGGCGATATCTACACGATGCCGATGTCCGGCGGGACGCCGATCCGGATCGCGGACGGGCTGGCGTTCGAGCATCAGCCGCGGTTTTCCCCCGATGGCCGGCGGATCGCCTTCACGTCCGATCGCGGTGGCGGCGACAATATCTGGGTCATGAACGTCGACGGCACCGACAAGCGTCAGGTGACCAAGGAGGACTTCCGCCTGCTGAACCAGCCGAGCTGGAGCCCGGACGGACGCTTCATCGCGGCGAAGAAGCACTTCACGACGGGGCGTTCGCTCGGCACGGGCGAGGTGTGGCTCTATCACGCGTCCGGTGGTGGCGGCGTCCAGCTCGTCAAGCGCGCGAGCGAGCAGCTTCAGAAGGAGTTGGGCGAACCGATCTACGCGCCGGACGGCAAGAGCATCTATTACACGCGCAACGTCACGCCGGGGCCGATCTTTGAATACGCGCAGAACTCGCGCACCGACCTGTTCGACATCGAACGCTATGATCTGGACACGGGCGAAGTCGAGACGGCCGTGTCCGGCGTTGGCGGATCGGTGCGCCCGACGCCCGCGCATGACGGCAAGCGGATCGCGTTCGTGCGGCGCGAAAACAACCAGACGAAGCTGTGGGTCAAGGACATCACGACCGGGGTCGAGCGGGTCGTGTACGACATGCTCGATCGCGACGTGCAGGAAACCTGGGCGGTCACCGGCGTCTACCCGAACATGGCGTGGACGCCCGACGATCGCGCGATCGTGTTCTGGGCCGGCGGCAAGCTGCGGCGGGTCAACGCGGACGGAGGCGGCGGGGCGGTGATCCCGTTCCGGGTCGCCGACACGCGCGTCGTGATCGACGCCACGCACCCGGTCGTCGAGGTCGCCCCCGAGCGGGTGGTGACGAAGATGCCGCGTTGGGCCAGCGTGTCGCCGGACGGCAGGCAGGTGGTGTTCGAAACCCTGGGCAAGCTATGGGTGAAGCCGGTGTCGGGTGGCGCGCCGCGACGCCTGACGCGTGGATCGGACGAGATGGAGCTGTGGCCAAGCTGGTCGCGCGACGGTCGGCAGGTGGTGTTCGTCGGATGGACCGATGCGGGCCTGGGGCAGGTCAGGGTGGTCGGTGCCGCCGGTGGTGCGGCGCGGGCCGTGACCACCGCCGGCGGCCATTATCGCCGTCCGCGCTTTTCCCCCGACGGCAAGACGATCGTGTTCGAACAGGGCGAGAGCGATGGGCTGACCGCGGCCCGCGGCGCCTCGGGCGTTGGTGCGTACCGTATCGCGGCGTCCGGCGGCATGCCGGTCCGGATCGCCAAGGACGCGGCCGAGCCGCAGTTCGGCAGCGACGCGCAGCGGGTGTTCTTGCTGAAGTCGGACAAGGGTAAGCGTCAGCTGGTCAGTACCGACCTGAACGGCCAGGCCGAGCGCGTCCACGCGACGGGCGAACTGGTCAACGACTTCCAGGTCAGCCCGCTTGGCGACTATGTCGCGTTCCGACAGAATTACGAGGCGTTCGTCGTGCCGCTGCTGCCGGGCAAGCAGGCCGTCGAGATCGACCAGAAATCCGGCCCGCTGCCGGTCGTCCGGGTCAGCGGCGACGGTGCGGGCTTCATCAACTGGTCCGCCGACGGCAAGCGCATCCACTGGAGCGTTGGGCCGACGCTGTATTCGGCCGACACCGCGGCGCTGTTCGCCGCCGGACCTCAGGGAGAGGATGCGCCGAAATTCGCCGCGCCGAAGTCGGGCGTGTCGCTGTCGATGGACGTGCCGGCGGCCAAGCCGACGGGTACGGTTGCGCTGGTCGGCGCGCGCGTCGTGACGATGGCGAGCACCGATGGGGGCATCCTGAACGATGCGACGATCCTGATCCGGGGCGACCGGATCGTCGCGATCGGCCCGCGCGGTACCGTCACCGTGCCGACCGGCGCGACGATCGTCGATGTCGCCGGCAAGACGATCATCCCCGGGCTGGTCGATGCCCACGCGCATGGACCGCAGGGCGAGGACGAGCTGATCCCGGAGCAGAACTGGAACGCGATGGCGAACCTCGCCTTCGGGACCACGACGGTCCACGATCCGTCGTCGCGATCGGCGGAGATCTTCCCGGCAGCCGAGATGCAGCGTGCGGGCCTGCGCCTCCAGCCGCGCACCTTTTCCACCGGCGAGGTCATCTATGGCGCGAAGGCCGCGGAGGTTTATGCGGACATCGCGACCTATGACGATGCTCTGGCGATCGTGCGCCGCCTGAAGGCGCAGGGTGCCCACTCGGTCAAGAACTACAACCAGCCGCGTCGCGAACAGCGGCAGATGGTCGTCGCGGCGGCGCAGGCGGAGGGACTGGAGGTCGTGCCGGAGGGCGGCTCCCTGTTCACCATGGACATGAGCCTGGTGCAGGACGGCAATTCGACCGTCGAGCACAACGTGCCGCTGGAGAATTTCTATAATGACGTGGTGCAGCTCTGGTCGCAGACCAAGACCAACTACACACCGACGCTGGTGGTGACCTATGGTGGGCCGGCGGGCGACCCCTATTGGCGCGCGCACACCGATGTCTGGCGGCATCCGCTGCTGACCCGGCACGCGCCGCCGGCGGCACTCGCGGCGCAGAACGCGCGTCGCGAAATCGCGCCGGACGAGGATTATGTCGACGCGGCCAGCGCGCGCGAAGCCAAGAAGCTCGCCGACAAGGGCGTGCAGGTGTCGATCGGCGCGCATGGCCAGCAAGCGGGACTGGGCGCGCATTGGGAGATGTGGAGCTTCGTGCGCGGCGGCTGGTCGCCGATCGAGGCGCTGCGAGCGGGCACGATCATGCCCGCGACATCGCTGGGCTATGCCAGGGATGTGGGTTCGCTGGAGGTCGGCAAGCTGGCGGATCTGGTGGTCCTGAACGCCGATCCGACGATCGACATCCGCAACAGCGACAAGGTCGACAAGGTGATGCTGGGCGGACGGCTCTACGACGCGGCGACGTTGAGCGAGGTTGCGACCGGAACGTACACGCGCAAACCCTATTGGTGGGAGGGCGCGGCGGACGCCAACGGCAGCGGCGCGCGCCTGACAAGCGGGCATGGTCACGGCGACTGGGCACAGGACTGAGCCCGGCGCGTCCGGCGCCGGATGGCGGTGGTCCCGTCGTGCACCGCGATGCACGACGGGACCACGGCGTATGCGTCAGGCCAGCGTACGGACGTTCGGCTCGCGATCCCAGTAGCGCTTCTTCGCCGCTTCGACGAAACCGGACAGGTCAGTGACGCCCTCGTCCGCCTCGACACCAGCCTTGTCGAGCAGCGGCTTCGCGGCGTCGTTCGCACCGATCGCCTTGAGGTGGCCGAAGGCGTCCATGACCCACTGGACGGCCGCGCCCTCCTTCACCAGCTTGGCGCAGGCGGCCTCGGACAGGATCACGGCGCAGGCGTCCACCGTCACCGAAGGCTGGCCGAACAACTGCGCATCCGCCGCGACGAACGACCCGTCCGACAGCGGCACCTTGCCGACCTTGGGCGCAATCAGCTTCGCCACCCCGCCCGCCGCCGCGATACCCGACGTCAGGGCCGCGAGCGCCGCCGCATCGGTGCCGTCCGCGAACAGGATGCCGACGGTGCGGCCTTCCAGCGTGTGCTTCTCCAGCGGTCCGCGGATGATCCGCAACGCCGGCGACGGGTCCATGTCGATGACCGGCGCGGCGGTCGGCGATGCTTCGGGCAGGTCCATCGCGAGGCCATCGGCGACGCGCTGCGCCAGAGACTCGTCCACGTTGCGCAAATTCGCCATCACCGCGATGCGGATATGCTCCAGCGATACCTTCGACAGTTCGAAGACCAGAGCCGACGCGATATGCGCCTGTTCGGCCGGGTCCATCGAGCGGAAGAACAGCCGCGCCTGGCTGTAATGGTCGGCGAAACTCTCCGGCCGGATGCGCAGCTTCTGGCCCTGCTCCTCGGACGGGAAGGTCTTGTAGCCGCCCTCCGGGTCCTCGCGCGCGCCGGCTTCCTCGCCGGCCCTGGCAAGGCTGTTCGGCTCGTAATTGGCGCGGCCCTTGGGCACCGCCATCTGCATGTGACCGTCGCGCTGCTGGTTCATGAACGGGCAGCCCGCCGCCGCCGTACGACCCTTGGCCGAGTTGATCGGCAGCTGGTGGAAATTGACCGAGCCCAGCCGCGACAGCTGCGTGTCGGTATAGCTGAACAGCCGACCCTGCAGCAGCGGATCGTTGGAGAAGCCGATGCCCGGCACGACATGGCTCGGCACGAACGCCGCCTGCTCGGTTTCCGCGAAGAAATTGTCGGGATAGCGGTCGAGCACCATCCGCCCGACGATCTTCACCGGCAGCACTTCCTCCGGGATGATCTTGGTCGCGTCGAGCACGTCATAGGGCTGGCTGTTGGCGAATTCCTCGTCGAACAACTGCACGCCGAGTTCCCAGGTCGGGAAGTCGCCGCGGTCGATGCTCTCGAACAGGTTGCGGCGCTGGAAATCGGGATCGGCACCGGCGATCTTCATCGTCTCGTCCCAGATCGTCGAGGCGAGGCCCGCCTTCGGCTTCCAGTGGAACTTGACGAAGGTGCTCTTCCCCTCCTTGTTGATGAAGCGGAAGGTGTGGACGCCGAACCCCTCCATATTGGCGAAGGTGCGCGGCAGCGTGCGGTCCGACATCGCCCACATCACCATGTGGGTGGATTCGGGCATCAGGCTGATGAAGTCCCAGAACGTATCGTGCGCGGTCGCCGCCTGCGGATAACCGCGATCGGCCTCCATCTTGGCGGCGTGGATCAGGTCTGGGAACTTGATCGCGTCCTGAATGAAGAACACCGGGATGTTGTTGCCGACAAGGTCCCAATTGCCCTGTCGCGTATAGAACTTCACCGCAAAACCGCGCACGTCGCGCGGCGTGTCGACCGATCCCGCACCGCCCGCGACCGTGGAGAAGCGGGTGAACACCTCGGTTCGCTGGCCCTTCTTCTGGAACAGGTCGGCGACGGTGATGTCGGCGAGGCTTTCGGTGCACTCGAAATAGCCATGCGCCGCCGATCCACGGGCGTGGACGATCCGCTCCGGAATACGCTCGTGGTCGAAGTGGTTGATCTTCTCGCGGTAGACCTCGTCCTCCAGCAGGACCGGACCGCGTGCGCCGGCCTTCAACTGGTTCTGGTTGTCGCTGATCGGGGTGCCGTGATTGGTGGTCAGCACTGGATGATCGGCATCGGCGATCTGATGGGTTTCGCCGCCGTTGCCGGCATTCAGGGCGCTATGATCGTGCATGGAAACTCCTCGGGTTCGGGAGAGCTAACGGCCCAGCGGACCGGTCGGGTACGAACGAGTGCGCCTATCCGCAGGAATGTGAGCGCCTATCGCGTTGATCCAGATCAACAGACCGCGTGCACCGTTCGATTTTCTCGAACGATCAGCGCCATCTTATCGGGATGTTTGATGCGGGAGACCGCGATTAAGGTGCTGCCCAAGACGATCACCACCACCGGAAAGGACCCTGCCATGACCTATGTGACCACTGCGGACGGTGCGGAGATTTTCTATAAGGATTGGGGTCCCAGGGACGCGCAGCCCATCGTTTTCCATCACGGCTGGCCCTTATCGTCGGACGATTGGGACACGCAGATGCTGTTCTTCCTCGATCAGGGCTACCGCGTGGTGGCGCACGACCGGCGTGGCCACGGTCGTTCCAGCCAGATCGGGACGGGCCATGACATGGATCATTATGCCGCGGATGCCAGTGCGGTGGCGGAGCATCTCGATCTGCGAAATGCGGTGCACATCGGCCACTCGACGGGTGGGGGCGAAGTCGCTCGCTACGTCGCCCGGTACGGTCAGCCGCAGGGCCGCGTCGCCAAGGCGGTGCTGGTCAGCGCGGTGCCGCCGCTGATGGTCAGGACCGCAGGCAATCCCGACGGCCTGCCGATGGAGGTGTTCGACGGCATTCGGGCGGGACTGGCGACCAATCGTGCCAAGCTGTTCCGCGAGTTTGCCGAAGGTCCATTCTACGGGTTCAATCGCGACGGCGCGGAGGTGGTGGTGGCCGTGGTCGACAATTGGTGGCGTCAGGGGATGATGGGTAGCGCGCTGGCGCATCATCTCGGCATCGCGGCCTTTGCCGAGACCGACCAGACCGAGGACCTGAAAGCGATCACCGTGCCGACGCTGGTCTTGCAGGGCGATGACGATCAGGTCGTGCCGTATCGGAACGCGTCCATCAAGCAGGCCGAATTGTTGCAGAACGCCACGCTGAAAATCTATCCCGGGTTCAGCCACGGCATGCTGACCGTCAACGCCGACGTCATCAATCCCGACCTGCTCGACTTCGTGCGCCGCTGAGGCGGTCGGTCGATCGCGTGGATCGGCCGGATCGCCCCCTCGGCAGATTGGGGGATGATCCGGCCGAACCGGAAGCGGTCCGCAGGTCAGTACCGCAGGCGTGCGCCGATCGAGAAGATTCGACCCTCGTAGCGGACATCGCGGGGATAGGCGGGCGCCTCGACATAGCTTTTATACGGTTGCTTCAGCAGGTTGGTCGCGTCGACGGTGATCGTCGCGTTGGGCGTGAAGTCGTAGCTGGCTGACAGATCGAGGCGACCGACCGGGGCGGAGTAGGCGGTCGCGAAGACTCCGGGCGCGGTGTAGGAATCCACGTTGGCGCTGCGATGATTATAGGCGAGGCGCACCGATGCCGGACCCGCTTCGTACAGGCCGATGACGTTGTAGCTCCACTTCGACACGCCTGGCAGCGAGCCCGTCGTGCGGGTCAGGCCGGGCACCGGCGGCAGGCTCTGAGAACCGTCGATATAGGTGCCGTTGGCCTGAATGCCGAAGCCGCTGAGGAAGCCGGGCAGGAAGTCGAAGAAGGTGGTGAATGCCGCCTCGATCCCCTTGATCTGCCCGGAGCCTGCGTTCTGCGGGCGATAGACGAGGATCGGGCCGAAGGTGGGATTGATCTCCTGCGTGCCGAAGCTGCTGATGAACCCGTTGATCTTGCGATAGAAGCCGGCGACCGACACCGACCCGGTGCGGGAGAAGTAATATTCCAGCGAGGCGTCGTAATTGTCGGAACGGATCGGCTGCAGGTTCGGATTGCCGCCCGATCCGGTGTAGGAGATGATGCCGCCGATCGTGCCCTGCTGGATCGTCAGCGCGGGGTTGATCTGGTTGAAGCCGGGCCGGCTCAACGCCTCCGTCCGGGTCGCGCGGAATTGCAGCTTGTCGGTCAGGTGGAACGTCAGATTGATGTTGGGCAGCACGTCGACGTAGCGGTTGTTCGCCTGCACGGGCACGAACACGGTACTGGGCACGCCGTTGATCGTGATGTTCTGTGCCGACGTGCCGTCGAGCGTATTGTCGGTGATGACGATGCGGGTGCCGATCACGCCGTCCACCTTGATGCCCAGCGCCTCGCCGGCGAATTTGAGCTGCGTGTAGCCCGCATAGGTAACTTCGTTGGCCGAGAAGGCGTTGACGGCGTTGTAGTCGGGTACGCCCGGTGCCCAGGTCGCGATCGTGCCGGCGTCAGCTCCCGATCGCACCAGACCGGCGCGGACGAAATCGCGGATGCCAGTGATGTTGTTCAGCACGCCGTCCGCGGAGATGCTGTAATAGCGGCGGAATTGCTGCGTATCCGATCCCCGGAAGCCGGCGCGGATGATGCCGCCTTCGTCGACGCCGGGCACCTGCGCGATCGGGATGCCGAGCTGCGGGAAGGCGGCGTAGCGATCCCCCGACCGTGCGCTGGCGTCGCGATTGGCGTAGCGCAGGCCAATCTGGAATTCCGGAAACAGCTCCGATCCGGTGTCGAGGACCATGTTGCCCTGCCACTGGATCTGCTCGCCGGTGGCGCGGTTGCGCTGGTCGTAGAAGCCGCGGAAATTGTAGCTGGCGGGATCGTTGAAATCGAGACCGGTGGGCGTGAAGTCGACGCTGCCCTCGACGTTCAGGCCGACGTCGACCGCGATCGGCCGGATCAGCTGCGTGTCGAACGAATAATAGACGTTGTCGACGATGGACTTGGTGTAGGCGAGGTCGGTCGTGAACACGGCGTTGCCCGCGGTGTATTTCGCGCCGACCGCACCCTGATAGGTGTCCGTCTTTTCGACCCCCACCTGCTTCGAGGGGCCGTTGACGATGCCGAGTTGGGCGTTGAAGCTGGCAGGGGTCTTGCCGTCCGCGGTCAGGACGAGATCGCGAAGCGTCGGCGATCCGGCCTGGAGCGGGATTCCGAAGAAATCGTCGCCGCGCTTGTTCCGGTAGGCCTGCCAGAGGCCGTCGACATAGACTTCCAGATTGTCGTTCGGTCGCCATTGCAACGATCCGTTGAGCGACGGCCGCTTGCGGATACCGCGCGCGTAGAACAGGCCGATGTCCTGCGGATAGGTGAACTGGCGACCGACCGACGCGGGCAGCACCTGTTGATCGGGCAGCAGATAGTCCTGAAAGCCCTGATAGCGGATCGAGTTCAGATATTGCGACTGGGTGTAGCTGAAGTTCAGCAGCGCGCCGATCTCGCCGATACCGGTGTCCCAGCGGTTGGAGACAAGGACGCTGCCGATCGGGTCGTACTTGCGCGATTCGTCGTTGTACATGCCGCGGATCGCGCCTGCGAGCTCGAACCCCTTGAAGTCGAACGGCCGGCGCAGACCGATATTGACGAGGCCGGCGATGCCGCCCTCGATGTTCGTGGCAGTCGTGGCCTTGAAAACCTCGACCTTCGACAGCGCCTGCGCGGGGAAATCCTGCAACGCGACCGCGCGTCCGTCCGCCGTGAAGATGTCGCGGTTCTGGAGGGTGGTCTGCACATTGGGGAGGCCGCGGATCAGCACACCGTTGGCTTCGTCGCGGTAGCGGCCCACCTGCACGCCGGTGACGCGGGCGAGCGCTTCGGATGCGTTGTTGTCCGGGAACTTCCCAATGTCCTCGGCGACCAGCGCATCGACGATCGCGACGGAGTCGCGCTTGATGGTCTGCGCGCTTTGCAGGCTGGCGCGGATGCCGGTGACGACGATGTCTTCGCCCGACGTGTCGGCGATCGCCGGCGACGGATCGGCCTGCGGGTTGACGCCGGCCGGGTCGGTCGTCGCCGGTGTCGCAGGGTCGGTCGCACCCCCCGCCACGCTGCGACCGGTCGAGCCCCGATCTACCGGCGCCTGATCCGCGACCTGCGCCAAGGCCGCGGTGCTGCCGGCGGTCGTCGCCAGCACCAGCCCGGACGTGGTCAGCAGCAAGCGCGAAAGATACCCCATCATCGTCCTTCTCCCAATTGCGATTATCGTTGTCGTTGCGGTGTCTACGGTCGGCGGCGGGCCGGCTGCGTGGCGGCGAGCGGCGTGACCGCGATGCGATCGATGTCGGGCGCGAAGCGGGATCGCAGCAGCACGCCGGGCCACGCCTGCGACGCGTAGCTGCGGCCGTCGAAGTTCGGCTGTTCCTCGCCCGAGAAGCGTACGCTGTTGCGACCGGCGCGCAGCGTCACCGGGACGGTCAGTTCCCACCAGTTGTTGCGGTGGAAGCTGTTGGGGAACGTCACCGGCATCGCCGCGCCGCCGTTCACCGCGATCAATGCGCGGCGGGCGAGCGGGTCCGGGTTGTAGTGTGTCGCCTGCGACTGTTCGTCGTTCGCGTAGCGGATGGTCAGCGCGTACCGCCCCGACCGGTCGACGACGACGTCGGCGAAGGTCAGCGTGTTGCCGTTCCCCGGCTCGCCACCGATACCGACGACGGCGTGGCCGCCGATGGCGCGCGATGCCGGGGCGATCGCGGCGGAGCCGGCGATCGTCGCCGCTTCCGCTTCGTAGACGCGAGCCCCCGTCATCACCGGCTTGCCGATACGGATCCGGTCGAGCAGCGTCGTCGGCGTCGTGCCGCTGACCACCAGCTTGTTGATGCCGCCCAGCAGGAACGCCGTCGATCCGGCCGCGAGCGGCGTGCCGTTGACGGTGACGCTGGTACCTCCGCGTCCGACCGTGTCGATACCCACCGGTGTCAGTCCGTCCGAGGGGGCGTAGACCCAGAAGGTGGCCGTTGCGCCGCGAGGGAGGGCCACCGCGCCCGGCCCGGACGTGGCGAAGCTGCCATAGGTCGGCGTCGTGCCTGCGAGCGAGGCGTATTCCGCCTCGTACACCGTATCCGTTGCCGCGGGATCGGGCAGCGACAGCGTGACGCGGTCGATCGCTGCGTTGCCGACCGTGCGGCGTTGGCCGTCGTGGCTCCGCGTGGCGAGCGTTACGACGTGTCGCCCGCGGGTCAGCGACACCGTCGTGTCGGCATGATCCCAGACCGAGGGTTTGTAGCCGAGCGGCAGCAGCAATTCGCGCTCGCCCGCGGTGGCGCCGTCGATGCGCAGGAAGGCGTTGGTCGCCCCGTGGGCGGCGACGGCGGCGTCCTTGTTGAAGCTGTTGGCGATGACGCGCAGGTCGTAGAGGCCGTCGCGCGGAACATCGACCGCGACATCGAGGCGGACATCGCGATCGGTCGCGAACCCCGCCACCGAATAGCCACCGGACGTGTAGAAGCGATCGACCGCCTTGGGCGACCCCTCCGGTCCCTTGATGGTCAGGCCGGTGCCGTGCCGCGCCGCCTTCTCCGCCTCGTAATCCTGCCGCCACAGGACCGGATCGCGGGCCGCCGCGCCGCCACCGGCGGGCGACACGATCACCTCGTACGCGGACTCCTCGCGCAGAAGTGGCAGCGCACCGCGGCCAAACGCGATATCCAGCGAGCCGGCGGCGACCGGCATCGTCAGGTCCGCCACCACGCGCGGCGGCGGCGCATCGCCGAGCTGTCCGCTCCAGCCGATCTCCCGCACCGCGACGCGGACGTTGCGGCCGAACGTCGCCGCGGGGATGTTGGCGAGCGTCAGCGTGTTCGCGCCGTTGCCGCCGCCGAGGATGACGCGCGCCTGCTTCTTCGCCGGATCGAGCGTCGCGACACCCTGCAAGGTGTAGCTTTGGCCCGGTCGTGGCGGCGTCACGGCCAGCGTGTGGCCGGTCATCCCCGCATAGGCGTTCAGCAGCCACCACTGACCGTTGCCGCGATTGGCCTGGACGGCGGAGTCGCTGAGATTGCCGTCGATGTTCCAATAGGCGATGTCGGCATCGACCTTCGCATCCTCGATTGCGGCGATCCACTGGATCATCTGGCCGGGCACGGACGTGTGGTAGTTGTACGCGTATTCGTTGATGTTGATCGGGAGGTGCTTGCCGCGGTGTCGGGTGCCGGCGAAGACCTGATCCTCCCACTGGCGATAGCGGCCGACGCTGGCGCGAACCGTGGCGGGATCGCTGAGTTCGTGCCACGTCATGACATCGGGCAGCGTGTCGGCGGCGACCGCATGGCGCAGGAAACCGAGATTCTCGTCGAACAGGCGGCTGGTGTTCGGTCCGGCGATGCGCGCATCCGGCATCGCGGTGCGGATCATCCGGACGGCGCGATCCCATGCATCGAAGAAAACCCTGGGGTTCTTCTGCCAGCCGGTGCCGTCGCAGCTTTCCGGCCCGTCGCCGAACATGTTCCCCTCGGGCTCGTTGTAGGGCACGAAGACGATGCGGGCGCGGTATCGGGGCGCTAGCGTCTTCACCTGCTCGACCTGCGCGCGCAGTTTCTCGATGTAGCTGGTCACCGACGCGGCGCAGTCGCCGGTTTTCCACCGGTAGGGGAAGTGCCGCGTGATGTCGGTCATGTAGATGTAGGTGTCGCCACCCGACGCGTCGGTCAGCAGCCGCGCCACTTCGAGGGCATCGGCGCCGGGATGCTGCGGGCCGTCCTGTGCCTTGGTCGACACGGTCCGCAGCCCGATCCCCTCGACGAGGTTGGGGAAGGGCAGGCGTGCATCATACAGGCCGTAGAGCGTGCCCGACGCGCCACCGTGATACGGGCCGGTGTCGCTGGACAGGTCTACCGTCAGCCGACCCGCCTCTGCGCGGATCGCGGCCGGCGGCACGGTGTTCTGCGCCGGCGATGCCGCGGCGCAGAGGCTGGCCGCGCCCAGCAGGGCGGCGATCGACGCGGCGCGCTTGCGAACGGAAGCCGGTGTCTGGATCATGGCGATGCGCTTTCGGTGGAGCAGGAGGATGGCACGCGCGATCATGTCGGGCGTCCCGCCGTCATCGCGGCGATCGTCGCGCGGTTCAGGACCAGTCGGCTGGCGGTCAGCGCCAGCAGCAGGTGGAGGATGCCGGGTACGATGGTCGACAACAGGGTGATGCCGGTCAGCGACAGCGGCGTCTGGTTGCCCGCTCCCGCCCGGTAGGACACCGCGACCAGCACCGTGCTGATGAGCACGCCGGCCAGCGCCCAGGCGAGCTTCACGAAGAACTGGTTGAACGCGAAGCTCATCCCCGACGAGCGCATCCCCGTCTTCCATTCGCCATATTGGTCGGCGAGCTGGATCAACGTGAAATGCAGCGGCAGCGTGCAGCCCAGCACGATGCAGCAGAGGGCGACCAGCACCAGCCACAGGTTCGGCATATCGCCGGGTACGAAGAACGCCGCGAAATGGCCGGCGACCAGGATCAGGTTGACCCAGACATACACGTCGCGGATCGCGAACCGCCGCGTGAATAGCTGGACGACGATCGATCCGATGAAGCCGCCGATCGTCGCCGTGCCGAAGAACAATGCCTGATAGGTAGCATCGCCGTTCAGGACGTAGGTGATGAAGTACAGCGCCGCGCCGCCCTTCGTATTGAAGATGCCGATCAGCAGCAGCGTCATGACGAAGGTCAGCCGAAGCTGCGTGTTCCCGAGCGTGTTGGCGACGGCGACCCGCAGCGACGCCTCTTCGGACGCGGCGGTGTCGGTGACGCGTTCGCGCACGAACAGAAAGCAGATCAGGAACAGCACGACCGCGATGGCGCTGAGGATGGCGACGCCGTCACGGTAGCCGCGCGCGATGTCCGCGCCGCCCAGATACCGGACCATGATCGGCAGCCCGACCGATACCGTGAACGACGCCACGGCCACCAGCGCGAACCGCACCGATTGACAGGATACGCCGTCCTCCGCGCTGTCGGTCATGCGGGTGATGAGCGCGCAATAGGGAACGTTGTTGAGCGAGTAGGACAGGGCGAGCAGGAAATAGGTCGCGGCCGCATAGGCGACCTTGCCGTCATAGCCGAGGTCGGGCGACTGGAAGGTCAGGAAGCAGCTGATGCCGACAGGCAGCGCGGTCCAGAGCAGATAGGGGCGGAATTTGCCCCAGCGCGTCTGGGTGCGATCGGCCATGATCCCGATCAGCGGATCGGAGATGGCGTCGAAGATGCGCAGCGAGACGAAGATGATGCCGACGACCGCAGGCGCCAGCCCGAACACGTCGGTGTAGTAGAAGGTCAGGAAGTTCGCGATCAGGCCGGTGATGATCGTGCCGCCGGCGTCGCCGAGGCCGTAACAGACCTTTTCGAAGAAGGGCACCGGCAGCCCACTGACCGCCCTGCGGCCGGGCGTGCCGTCGCCGACCCTTCCGCCGTTTTCCATCACCGCCATTCCGCCCATCTTGCCCTCCCGATCGATCGGTGCTGTCGCGCGCGCCGTACCGTGTTGATTCACTCGTCGTTCGTGTCGGCGAAGGCGTCGATCACCGCCGCGTCGGCGCGGACGAAGACCGGTATCCGGTCCAGCGCCGCGTCGCGTTCGATCGTGTCGCCGCCCTTCAGCCGGTCACCCGTCCAGGGATCGATCCAGTCGCCGTCCGGCAGATAGACAGAGCGCGCGGTCGCTCCCGCGGCCAGGATCGGCGCGACGAGGATGTCGGGTCCGAACATATATTGGTCGTTGATCGTCCAGCAGCGCGGATCGGCCGGATATTGGTAGAACATCGTCCGCATCAGCGGGTCGCCGCGTTCGTGTGCGGCCCGCATCAGATCGCCGATATAGGGTCGGAGTCGCTCGCGCAGCGCGGCATAGCGGCGCAGGATCGCGTACACGTCGTCGCCAAAGCTCCACAACTCGTTGCCAGCGCCCGTGTCGCACTGGGCGATGCCGTCGCGGAACGGTACTTCCGGGGGCGTGATCGGATCGCGGTGGCCGTGCATGCGCAGGATCGGCGAGAAGACCGCCCACTGAAACCACCGGACGAGCAGTTCGTGGAACGCGGGGTCGTCGACATGGCCGCCGTGAAAGCCGCCGATATCGGTCGTCCACCACGGGATACCCGCCAGCCCCATGTTGAGACCGGCGCTGAGTTGGTTGCGCATCGAGTCGAACGAACTCTGGATGTCGCCGGACCAGACCAGCGCGCCGTAACGCTGGCTGCCCGCCCAGGCGCAACGGACGAGGCTGACGATCTCCGTCTCGCCGTCCGTCTTCAGCCCGTCGTGGAACGCCTGCGCGTAGTGC
Source organism: Sphingomonas longa (assembly GCF_016892685.1). NCBI lineage: Bacteria > Pseudomonadati > Pseudomonadota > Alphaproteobacteria > Sphingomonadales > Sphingomonadaceae > Sphingomonas > Sphingomonas longa. The sequence goes on along the minus strand of NZ_JAFEMC010000004.1, from coordinate 103,104 downwards.
AGCGGATAGGCGTTGCCGACCTCCTGCACGTCGCCGGCATGGTAGCGGTAGGTGTCGAAGTCGTAGGCGCTGAATTCGGGTTCCGCCTCGTCCAGCCAGAACAGCTTGACGCCGTTGTCGCGGTAATTGCGCTTCGCGACATCCCACACGAATGCACGGGCGCCGGGATGCGTGGTGTCGATGAAGCGCGTGTTGCCCAGGAAATCCTGGTGGATGTCGATGCCGCGCTTGGTGTTCACCAGATAGCCGCGCTCGGCCATTTCGGCGTAGTTCTCGGAACGCGGATCGACCGTCGGCCAGACGGATACCATCAGCGCGGTACCCATCGCCGCAAGTTCGGCAGTCATCGCGGCGGGGTCCGGCCATTCGCGCGGATCGAACCGCCAATCGCCCTGTATCGGCCAGTGGAAGAAATCGGCGACGATCACCGCCAGCGGAATGCCGCGTAGGTGGTAGTCGCGTGCGACGTCGAGCAGTTCGTCCTGCGTCCGGTACCGGAGCTTGCACTGCCAGAGCCCGGTCGCATAGTCCGGCATCATCGGGACCGTGCCGGTCACCGCCGCATAGTTGTGCAGGATCTCTGCCGGCGTGTCGCCCGCCGTGATCCAATAATCGACTGTGCGGGCCGCATCGGACGTCCAGCGCATGCCGTTCGCGGCGAAGCATGCTTCGCCCACCGCCGGCGAGTTCCACAACAGTCCATAGCCGTCGCTGGAGACGACGAAGGGTACGCTGGCCTGCGAATTGCGTTGCGCGAGTTCGAGCGAGCAGCCGGCGAGGTCCAGATTGGGCTGCTGATATTGCCCCATCCCGAACAGACGCTCGCCCGTCTTCGCCTCGAACCGGACCGTGATCCTCGACGTGCCGCCGTGCAGGGGCTTGAACTCGCGACCGGAGAGGGCGAGGGCGCTGATCTTGCGCGTTTCCGGCTCGCCGATCGTCCAGTATTTCGTGACGGTGTCGCGCTGGCGCCACTTCTCCTCCAGCAATACGCGTCCATCGCCGCTCAGGAAGCGGACGCGGCCTTGCAGATCCACCTCCGCGACAATGCGGCCATTGGTGATGCGCGCGATGTTGCCGTCGCGCGCGACGACGGCAGCCGAATCGTCGGAGGGGAGCAGCGCACCGGCCGGTTGGTCATGCTGGGGATAGATCGATGCGCGCAGCCGCAGTCCGTCCCGGCCATGCGCCTCGATCCGCAACCATTCGCCGTCGTACGACCAGCAAACGGCGTCCGGTTCCAGCGTCAGCGTGTCCATTCCAGTCCGATCCTCAATCCCGGCGCTGTCTGTCGCAGCCTTCCGTAAACGTTTACGGACAATCGTTCCGATCGATCCTGCTGTCAACACGTACTTGCGCCGGACGCCCGATGTCGCGACGAAGCGGGATGGATATCCGCGCGCTCGCCCGTCATCTGGACCTGTCGATCGGAACGGTTTCGCGGGCGCTGAACGGCAAGAAGGACGTCAATCCCGCAACCCGAGAGCGGGTGGTCGCGGCGGCGGCGGTGCACGGTTACACGCCGAACCAGTCCGGCCGATCGCTGCGGCGGGGGCGGACGGGCTCGGTGGGTTTCATGCTGACGCTGGAGCATGACAGCGCGGCGCATGGCGATCCGTTCTTCATGGCGCTGTTCGAAGGGATCCAGGCCGGCCTTGCGGAAGCGGATATCGACCTGATCGTGCTGCTGGCGCGCGAGGGGGAGGATCAGCTCGATTTCCTGCGTCGCAACGTGTCGCGCGGCATCGCGGACGGCTGGCTGCTGTCGGCCACGCAGCGCAACGATCCGCGCATCCCGTTCCTCCTCGACAAGGATATTCCGTTCGCAACGCTGGGGCGGAGTGCATCGGGCGGAGATCAGCCGTGGATCGACCTGGACTTCGAGGGCCTCGTCGAAAACGGGCTGACCCGTTTCCTGACTGGGGGGCACCGGCGGATCGGCCTCGTCGCGCCACCGGCGACGGTGAACAACAGTTACGTCGTGATCGCCAAATATGGCGAGACGCTGCGCGCCGCCGGGCTGGCCGTGGACGAGCAACTGATCCGGCAGGGCGCCGGTGACGAAATCGCCGGGGAACAGGCGATTGCGGCGTTGATGAGCCTGGACGATCCGCCGTCCGCCGTGCTGGTGATGGGGGAGACCGCTCCGGTCGGCGTCTATGCCGGCCTGCGCCAGCTGGGGCTGGTGCCGGGGGCGGATATCGCGGTCATTGGAGCGCGGGCGAACCCGTCGACATCCGCGTTGCAGCCGCGGCTGACATGCTTTTCGCTCGATCTGCGCGAACTGGGGATCGGGCTCGCCCGCGCGTTGCTGCCGAAGCTCGTCCGCAAGGAAGCGGGCGGCGAGGACGACGGTGCGCCGCCGGTCGTCCAGACGCTGTGGCCACTGACGCTGATGCCGGGCGACAGCGAACATCCGGCCGGAATCGCGTCCGGCAAGGCGATGCGTGCGGGGGGCGCGGTCCTGTCAGATCGTTGAACGGCCGGAACAAATCCGTGCCGCGATCCATTTCGCAGTCGGCTGATACGCAGCTTCAACAGGGGTCGAACTATGAAAAAGATGCTTATTCTGGCAGCCGCGACGGGTCTGGCCTCGCTGGCGGCGTGCAACTCGACCCCCACCGAACAGGCGGCCGATAATATCGAGGCGAACAGCGAGGCCGTTGCCGACAATCTGGAAGAGGCCGCGGACAACGCGACGACCGACGCCGCGGAAGACCGGCTGGAAAACCGGGCGGACGCGGTTCGCGACACGGGCCAGAACCAGGCGGAAGACATGCGGACCAACGATCCCGACACCAACCTGTCGAACGGCATGTGATCCGAATTCGAGGGTTTACAGGAACAGATCGGGCCGTACCCAAGCGCGGCTCGAACTGGAGGGCGCTCGACGATGTCGGGCGCCCTTTCGTGTTTGATCCTCGATAACCCCGCGCAGGAACAGGCTTCGCTCATGAGCAACGACGCACTTCGGGCGGTCTCGCCGACCACCGACGTTGGTTCGTTCCCGGACCGGCGCGCGGACAGGGCGGTCGTGGTCGATCAGGTGCGGGCTGTGACCGCAGACTGGGACCGGGCGAACGGGCCCGAAGACTTTCCCGCGGCTCGTCTCCGGGACCTCGCCCGGCTGGGAGCACTGGACGCTTTCGTCGCGCTGCCCGATGAAGCAGCGATCGCGGACTTGCTGACGGTATTGCGACAAGTCGGCGGTGCCGATCTGAGTCTGGGTCGTGTGTTCGAAGGGCATATCAACGCCGTCCAGCTGGTCGAGGCCTATGGGTCCGCTCAACAACGCGTGACGTTGATCGAGGATCTGGCGGCGCATCGCACGTTCGCGGTGTGGAACACCGAACCGACGCCGGGCATGACTCTGGCGGGTCACGGCGACGGGTTCGCACTGTCTGGCGCCAAGTGCTTCGCGACAGGTGCCGGCCATCTCGACCGGGCGCTCATCACCGCGACGCTGCCGGATGGCGCCAAGCAGATGGTGCTGGCGGACATCGCCGGACAACCCGACCGTGTCGACAACTCCGCATGGCAGGTCCGGGGCATGCGCGGCTCGATGAGCGGAACGTTCGATTTCGACGGTATGATCGTCTCCCGCGATGCGCTGATCGGCGGTCCGGGCGATTACGAGCGCGAGCCGCGCTTTTCGGCGGGAGCCTGGCGGTTCACCGCCGTCCAGCTTGGCGCGATCGAGGCGCTGCTGCGGCATTGGCGCACCCATCTGCTGGCGACGGGCAAGGGCGCCGATCCGATCCAGCGGGTCCGGTTCGGCGCGGCCGTAGCCGCCACCCGCTCTGCAAACCTCTGGGTCGCGCGGGCGGCGCGCCTGGCGGAAACCGCACGACCGCATGCGATCGCCTGCGTGATGATGACGCGCGGCATCGTCGAGGACGCGGGGTTGCAGGTCATGGAAGGCGCAGCCCGTGCGGTGGGGACGGCGTCGTTCTTCGCCGGCAGCCGGATCGACCGGATCACCCGCGATCTGGGCCTGTATCTTCGCCAGCCGGTTCCTGATCAGGCGCGCGACCGCGCCGCGGCGGCATGGATGGAGGCCGATTGCTGGGGCGACGATCCCTGGTGGTGACACCGGGACGCAGAGAATGGGCGAAGTCGTTGCGGCGGGCGCGGCCGATGTCGCCTGTCGAAGCCGTCCGAAGCGGCGGATGGCTGGTGATCGCACCGCACCCCGACGACGAGACGCTCGGTGCGGGCGGATTGATCGCCGCCTTGACCGGGGCCGGCGGGCATGTGTCGGTCGCGTTTCTGACCGACGGTTCGGGCAGTCATGTCGAAGCCCCCGGCTGGAGCGCGCGGCGGGTGGCCGACGCGCGCACGCACGAGGCTCTTGGCGCGTTGCGGATGCTGGGATGGCGCGGCATGCCCATGTCACTGGAGTGGCGCGATGCGGCTCCCTTTCCGGCGAATACGCCAGAGTTCGATGCCACGGTACGCCGGCTGGTCGCGCTGTGCCGTCGGCGCCGCATCCGCAACATCGTCGCAAGCTGGGAGGCCGATCCGCACTGCGACCACGAAGCAGCGTCCGTGCTGGCGCGGGCGGTCGGCCTTCGGCTCCGGATCGTGCCACGCTTCTACGCGGTGTGGGCGTGGACACTTCCCGACCTCGACGCTCGCCTGAAGGCCATGCGCATCACCGCGATGCCGGTCGCCCGCTGGCGGGGGCACCAGCGTCGTGCACTCGCCTGCCACCGCACGCAATTGGGCGGGCGCATCACCGGCGCCGCCGAACGCTTCGTGCTGCCCAGGGCCATGCGACGGCTGGTCGACGCCCCCCACATGCTGTTGCTGGAGGCGCGCCATGCGTCGTGAGACGTCCATCGATTCCGAATGGTTCGAAGCGTTGTACAAGGACGGTGGCGATCCGTGGCATTTCGCCACCAGCCCCTATGAGCGGGAGAAATACGATCACACGCTGGCCAGTCTGCCGCATGACCGGTTCGGGTCGGTGCTGGAGGTGGGATGCGCGAACGGCGTGCTGACGCAACGACTGGCGCCGCGGTGCGATCGTCTGCTGGGGGTCGATGTCTCCCCCACCGCGCTTGCGGCGGCAACAGAGCGATGCACCGGCCTGACCAACGTCACGTTGGAGCAGCGTCGCCTGCCGGAGGAGGCGCCGCCGGGTCCGTTCGATCTCATCCTGCTGTCCGAGGTCGTGTATTACTGGGACAGCGACGACCTTAAGCGTCTGGCCGAATACCTGACGGGGGCCATGCCGTCAGGTGGGCATCTGCTGCTCGTCCACTGGCTCGGGGACACCGATTACCCCAAGTCCGGCGATGCCGCGGTCGAGGAACTGCGGATTGCGCTCGCGACCAATGTCAGCGTCGTGGTCGAGGAGCGGCGGGAGCAGTATCGGCTCGATCTGTGGCGTCGGTGCTGACTGGCGCGCGCGGATCATCGCACCCGCGCGGTCGATCGCCCCGCCAAGCGTCCGAAAGCTCAGCCGGTCTTCCGACCGGGCCTGCGCCGGGGTGAGCGCCGCCGGGAAGGCATAGGTTTCGTGAAGGGGCTCGTCCTCGCCCTGCGCGATCCACTGCGCAAAGGCATCGGCCATGCCACCGGGTGCGCGACCCTCGGTACGGCCGGAGGTGAAGACGCGGACATCGACGGGGTGGCGAACGCGCCCTCCTGCCCGGCGAACCGCATCGAAGAGCGCACGATCCTCAGCTACCGGCGGAGTCGGTGCCCCCCCGATGCGGCGGTACAGGTCCAGCGTCAGTGCGATGCTTGCGCCGCCCTCGTAATAATGGCGTGGCCAAATGTCGTCCGACGTCGGCTCGCGATCGGCTCGCAACCAGTCCAGTGCCGTATAATAGCGACCCAGCATGTTGAGGCGACGCATCGCGTCGGAGCCGAGCGCCGCCCGTTCGGTCCGGCGGGTCAGCGCGCGGCCGGCGACGGCGTCCGCGCCGCCCGTGTGGATGTGCCACAGCGATCGGATCAGCCAGTCGGGCGCGACCTCCGTGTCCGCGTCGGTCGACATCAGGACGTCGGTGGTGTCGATGAGGTGATCGGCGGCGGTATCGAGCGCCAGCCGCCGGGCCCAGCCGGCATGACGATGCTCCCCGATCAGCGACACCGCCGACCAGTGCAGGACCGCATGGCGCAGGCGCGTCGAGCGGAGGCAGGCGACGGTGCGGTCCGTGCAGTTGTTGGCGACGGCGACGATCGCGACCGATCCCCCGAACCGCCCCGCCGCGACATCCAAGGCGGCTAGACAGGCGGGCAGACGATCCTCTTCGTCTTTCGCCGGTAGCGCGACGGCCACGCGGCGATGTTTAAGTCGCTGGATATTCATCCATGTTAGAAAACTTATACGGCACGACCGTTCCCGATCGTGCACAGCGGAGCGCCATCGCATGGCGACCGTGCCATTCACACATCACCGGAGCATCGAAAGCCGGAATGGTGACCCCTACGGGAATCGAACCCGTGCTTCAGCCGTGAAAGGGCCGCGTCCTAACCGCTAGACGAAGGGGCCAGCGGAGGAGGCTGCTAGGGCAAGAGAGCGGGCGCGTCAATCCGCCCACGCGGCATCGTCGAGATGAAGTTCGGCGGCGGGGCGGCTGCCCCAGTCGTCGATCTTCGCGCGGCCCGCGAGCCAGAGGCGGCGGTGGGGGGCGCAGGCGAGCAGCGTCTGGCCGAGCGGCGTGTCGGCGGCGCGGAACGCGACGGCCTTGAACCCGCGGCCGTCGTCGCCGGTGGCGATCGCGCGGACATGGCCGTTGCCGACGATGTCGACCTTCACGAGGCGCACGGGGCCGGCGGCAACGCGCGGGGAGGGCCAGCCGGCGCCGTAAGGGCCGCCGGCCTCCAGTGAGCGCACCAAGTCGGGGGTGACTCCGCCGGGGGCCAGCACGGCGTCCAGCAGAAGCGCCCGATCTTCGCGGGCGCGGTCGACGGCGGCGGCGAGGCGATCGTCGAGGAAAGCGGCGAAAGCGGGAATGTCCGCCTCTGCCACGGTCAGGCCGGCGGCCATTGCGTGACCGCCGCCCGCCGCAAGCAGCCCGTGTTCTTTCGCCGCGAGAACCGCCGCGCCGAGATCGACGCCGGTGATCGAGCGGCCAGAGCCTTTGCCGACGCCCGCGTCGTCCAGCGCGATGACGACGACCGGTCGGCCGAGCCGCTCCTTCAGGCGTCCGGCGACGATGCCGATGACGCCGGGATGCCAGCCGCGGCCCGAGACGACGACGACGCGGGCAGATGCATCGATGAGCGTGTCGGCATGTTCCTGCACCGCCGCCTCGATCGCGCGGCGTTCCTCGTTGTAGCGGTCGAGCTCGGAAGCGAGCGCCTGCGCCTCCGCCGGATCGTCGGTGGTGAGCAGGCGCACGCCGAGATCGGCACGGCCGACGCGGCCACCGGCGTTGATGCGCGGGCCGAGCGCGAAGCCGAGATCGGTGGCGGTCGGTGCCCGCGTCAGGCGGGACGCGGAGATCAGCGCATCGAGGCCGGGATTGGCCCGCCGCGCCATCACCTTCACGCCTTGTGCGACAAAGGCGCGGTTGAGGCCGCGCAACTGCGCGACATCGGCGACGGTGCCAAGCGCGACGAGATCGAGCAGGTCGATCAGCTTCGGCTCCGCGCGATCGGCGAAATATCCGCGGGTGCGCAGTTCGCGAACCAGCGCGGCGGCGAGGAGGAAACACATGCCGACCGCCGCCAGATGCCCGTGCGCGGCCGCGTCGGCGAGCTCGTCAAGTCGGTTCGGGTTCACCAGCGCGTGGGCGTGGGGCAGGGCGCTGGCGCATTTGTGGTGATCGACGACGAGGATGTCGACGCCGTGGTCGCGCGCGGCCTCCAGCGCCTCGAATGCCTGCGCGCCGCAATCGACGGTGGCGATCAGCGTCGCGCCATCGGTGGCGAGCCGGACGAGCGCCGCGCCGCTTGGGCCATAGCCCTCGGTGAGGCGGTCCGGGATGTAGGCGACGGGATCGAGCCCGAGCGATCGCAGGACGCGGATCATGACGGCGGCGGACGTCGCGCCGTCGACATCATAGTCGCCGAAGATCGCCACCCGCTCACCGGCCTGAACCGCGTCGGCGAGCCGCGCGGCGGCGCGGTCCATGTCGCGGAAGATCGAGGGATCGGGCATGAAGCCGCGGATCGAGGGGGTGCGATGCGCCTCCAGAGCATCCGGCGGGCAGCCGCGCGACAGCAGCAGCTGCGTGACGAGATCGGCCTCTCCCATGCCGCCGTCGCGCGCATCCGCCGCGAGGGACCGCCAGCGCCAGGGCTGGCCCAGAAATGACGCGGCAACGCCGAGAACGCTCATCGCACTGCCCGAAAAAGGGGCGAAGTGGAGGAAGTGGAGGTGCTGGCGGGGGTGAAGTTCAGGAGGCGAGGCGGAACGAAAGTTGCGGTGGTCGGGGATGGAAAGATGGTGGTCATCGCGGTCGCTTTGCCACGGGAGGTGGGGCGTAGGACAGCGTTTGTTGGTCGTGAGAGCCTGCGCCCGATGTCCAGCGTGCACCTCGGGTTCGATAGGACGGCCCCCCGATCCCTTGGGAGCCCGGCCTGTCCCCCCGCCGTGCCCGGCCGGTCGGGGCAGCTACTCCGCCGCGTAATTAAGCGGCGTAGTGCCGGAGCAGGTCCGGGGTCGCGGTGGGGAGATGGAGCGGTCGGTTACCAACCTCCCGCGGTGGCAACCGATCGTTCTTAGGCGGCGTAGCGGGCATCGACGGGGGTTCGCTGCAGGGGAGTCGCGGCCGTCGCGGGTGTGTCGCTTTGGATGCGGAAGCGGCGGACCTGCCGCATGAGCTCGGCGGCATCGCTGGACAACGTGCGCGCAGCGGCGTTGCTCTGCTCGACCATCGCCGCATTCTGCTGAGTGACGCTTTCCATCTCGTTGACCGCGATGTTGACCTGACCCATTCCGGAGGCCTGATGCGCGGAGGAGGTGGCGATCTGGCCAGCCAGGACGCTGACCTCCTCGATCCGGCCAATGATGCTGCCGAGCGCCTTGCCCGTTTGCGCGACCAGCGAGACCCCCAGTTCCACCTGTGTCCGGCTGGCGACGATGCGCGACTTGACGTCGTTGGCGGCGTCGGCGGAGCGTTGCGCGAGGGCGCGGACCTCCGACGCGACGACCGCGAACCCGCGGCCGGCGTCGCCGGCACGGGCGGCCTCGACACCCGCATTCAGCGCCAGCAGATTGGTCTGGAACGCGATCCCGTCGATCAGCGCGATGATCTCGCCGATTTCGCTGGAGGTGCGCTCGATCCCGCCCATCGCGTTGACTGCCTGGCGGACGATGGTGCCTACCGCCTCCGCTTCCGAACGCGTGGCGTTGACGATATTGCTGGATCTGGCGGCTCCATCGGCGGCGTCGCGCACGGTCGAGGTGATCTCGTCCATCGCCGCCGCTGTTTCCTCCAGAGAGGCCGCCTGCCGCTCGGTCCGGGCGGCGAGATCGTCCGAGGCGCGCGCGATCTCGTTGGCGCTGACGTCGATCCCCGCGGAACGATCGCTGACGGCGAGCAGGGCCGCGGACAGGTTCTGGACGGCGGCGTTGAAGTCGCGTTCGATGGTGCCATAGCCATCAGGGAAGCCGGACAGGCGGGTGGTCAGATCGGCGTCGGCAAGCCGGCTGAGCGCCGCGCCGATGCCGCTGACCGCCGCATGCTGGTCCATGTCGCTTTTCGCCTTGGCAATGGCGGCGTCGCGAAACACCAGCATGGCCTGCGACATGCGGCCGAGCTCGTCGCCACGATCCGTGTCCGGTACGACGACGCCATTGTCACCGGCCGCCAGCGTGGCCATCGCCGTCGTCAGGCGAACGACGGGGCGGGCGAGCTGGCGTGCCAGCAGCATCGACAAGGAAATGGCGAGCCCGAGCAGCGCAACACCGCCGGCCGCAAGCGCGATCAGGCTGGTCCGCAGCGCCGCGTCCTGCGCTGCGCGGGTATCGGACATGACCTGCCGCGCATCGGCGCGCAAATCGCGGAGCGGGGCAAGGACGGGCACCATCGTCACCGTCTTGCTGGATGCCGACAGCTTTGCCTGCGCACCCGACCGATCGCCCGCACGCACCTGCGCGATCAGCGGATCGCCCCACCGGACACGCCATGCACGAATCCTGGCATCGGACTGCGCGACGCGGGCGCGATCCTGCGGCAGGGTCAACAGGCTGGCGAGGGTCTTGGCGGCTGCGGAGCCGTTGTCGCGTGCCTCGCGGAATTGCTTCAGATAGCCTTCATCGCCGGTGATGAGGAAACCGCGGACCTGGCTGTTCTGGCGCAGGATCGCGATTTCCATTTCCAGCGTGAGGCGGTGGATGTTCTCGCTACGGACACTACGCGCGGCGGCATCGGCGATGCTGGCATTGGCGTTGTACAGCACCGCCATCATCGCCAGCACGGCGAGCACGATGACGGAAAAGCAGGTCGCGATCTTTCGGCCGATCGGCTGGTTTGCAAACATGGAAATCCCCATCGACAGGCGGCGGGAGGCCGCGCCGATCATGGGAACCGGATAATATCTTTCATTGTCGAAAGCGTTAATCCCTCAAGAACATCGGATTTTCGCTTGGATCGGGCAGGGAGATCGGCGTCAGACCGCGTCGGCCAGCCAGCGTTCCAGGTCGTCGCTGCCGCCGATGCGCTCGCCGTCGATGAAGACCTGCGGCGTGGTGTCGACGCCGTGTTTGGCCTTGAACGCGTCAACCTCTTCGCGGGTGCGCAGGATGCGGTCGTCGACCTGCCATCCCTCCGCCTGAAGCAACTGCTTGGCGCGGACGCCGAACGGGCAGGTGTGGTCGGGAAGTACCATGCGGTACAGCGTGGCCTGGCGGGCGGGTTGGTCGGTCATGGCCGCTATAGCGCTGGAAGCGCACGGCTGTTCCGCTAGATTTGTCGCAGGGCACGCGCCGGCCGTGCGCTCATGATCGGCCAGGCGCCGGCCAGCCCGATCGCGACGGTGATGCTGAGTCCGGCGACGAGGGTCACTGCTACCGCGAGCGGATCGGGTGACCATGTGAAGCCGAACATCTCCACCACGACGTACCAGGCGCCGCCGAGGCCGAGGGCGACCGCGACCGCCGCGACGACGAGGCCGAGCAGCAGATATTCGATCGCCTGTCCCGCCAGCAATTGCGCGCGGGTCGCGCCGAGCGTGCGCAGGATCACGGCGTCATAGGTGCGCGCCTCCCGTGCCGCGGCGATCGCGCCGACCAGCACGGCGATGCCGGCGGCCACCGCAACACCGGCGGCGGCGGCGATTGCGGCGGCGACCTGACCGACGATGTCGCGGACCTGCGCGAGCACGCCGCGCACTTCGATCACCGACACGGACGGAAACGGGGCGAGCAGGGCGCGCGTGACGGCGCCTTCGCGGCCGGTCGGAAGGTCGATCGTCGCCGCGAGGTTGTGCGGCGCGTCGGCGAGCGTGTTGGGGGAGAAGACCAGCACGAAGTTGAATCCGAGCGTGTCCCAGTCGATCCGCCGCAGGGAGGCGATGCGCGCGGTGCGCTCGACGCCGAGCAGGCTGACGGACAGCGTGTCGCCGACCTTGAGCGCGAGCGACTGCGCCAGCCGCTCGTCCACCGACACGAGGGGCGGGCCGCTGTAGTCGGCGGGCCACCAGCGGCCGGCGGTCAGGCGGTTGCCGTCCGGGATGGTGCGGGCATAGGTCAGCCCGCGTTCGCCGCGCAGCGCCCATGCGCCCTCGGGAAGGGTCTTCAGGTCGGCGACGCGGACGTTCTTGTAGGCAGTGATCGTGCCGCGGAGGATCGGTACCGTGCGGATCGCTGCGCCGGGGGCGGCGGACCGGACGGTGCGGCGGAACTCCGCCTCGCGCGGGCGGGGCACGTCGAGCGCGAACAGGGCGGGCGCGCGGGCGGGCACGGTGGTGGCGATGTTCGCGTCGATGCTGGTGCGGATCGCCGCGAGCAGCACGAACAATGTCAGGCCGAGGCCGAGCGCGACGACCAGCGCTTCCGTCCGCGCGCCCGGCCGGTGCAGCGCGGCGAGAGCAAGCCGGATCAGCGGGCGGCGCGGGCGGGGCAGGCGAGCGGCGGCGATGCGGACGAGGCGACCGAGTCCCGCCAGCAGCAGGAGCGCGCCGGAGACGGCGGCGAGGAAGGTGGCGGCGATCTGCGGCTGGTCCGACGACAGGATGGCCAGCGCGACGGCGGCGGCTCCCGCGGCGATGGCGATGGTGCGGCCCCGCCACGACGCCCTGCGGAGGGGGGCAAGTGCGCCCCTGAGCAGGCCGGCGGCGGGTGTGGCTCCGGCGGCGGCGAGGGGCGGCGCGGCGAAGGCGATGGCGATCAGCAGGCCATAGGCGGCTGCACGGACGAGCGGCCACGCCTCGATCGCGAAGCCGGCGGCGATCGGGAGCGTGCCGGCGAGCGCGCGGGTCAGCAGCGGCACGGCAACGATGCCGACCGCGAGACCACCGATCGTGCCGACCAGCGCCGCCGCGCCGATCTCCAAAGCATGGATACGTGCGACATCGGCGGCGGTCGCGCCCAGCACCTTGAGCGTGGCGATGCTGCCGCGGCGTGCGGTCAGGAACGAGGCGACGCCGTTGCCCACGCCGATGCCGGCGATCGCGAGCGCGGCGAGGCCGACCAGCGTCAGGAACTCGCCCATGCGACCGACGAACCGCGACGCGCCGGGGGAGGCGCGGTCGCGGGTCTTGACCGCCCAGCCGCCCGCCGGGAATGCGTCGCGGAAGCGCGTCGTCGCGGTATCGGGGCTCCAGCCGGCGGGCAGGGCAACGCGGTAGCGGCTGTCGTACAGACTGCCCGGCTGCACCAGTCCGGTCGCGGCCAGCGTCGGCATGGCGACGATCGCGACGGGGCCGAGCGTGAAGCCCTCGCCCAGCCGGTCGGGTTCGTCTGTGATGATGCCGCCGACGCGCAGGGTCGCGGTGCCGATGCGCAGGGCGTCGCCGCGCTTGAGGCTTAGGCGGGAGGCGAGGGTGGGGGCGATCCAGACTTCTCCGCCCGCCGGGGCACGGACGCTGCGCCCATCGGCCAGCTTCAGGGCACCGTAGAGCGGGTAGGCGGCGTCGACCGCCTTGAGCTGGATCGGCGCGGCGTTGGTGCCGGCGACGGCGTTGGCCTGCATCCGCACGGTTTCGGACACGCGGCCGAGCCGTGTCAGGGCGGCGCGTTCCTGCGTGGTGGCGAGGCGTTGCGAAGTCGCTACCTCGATATCGCCGCCGAGGATCGCGCTGCCGCGCACCGCCAGCTCACGGGCGACGGTGTCGGCGAGGCCGCCGATCGCCGCCAGCGCCCCGACGCCGAGAAACAGGCAGGCGACGAGCAGGCGCAGGCCGCGGAACCGCCAGTCGAGTTCGCGCCGCGCCAGCCGCCACGCAAAGGCCCAGTTGCTCAAACGACGTGTCCGTCGGCGAGCGTGACGACACGGTCGCAGCGTTCCGCGAGGCGCGCGTCGTGGGTGATGACGACCAGCGTCGCGCCGAGCGCGGCGCGACGGTCGAACAGCAGGTCCATGATCGCGTCGCCGGTCGCGGTGTCGAGATTGCCGGTCGGTTCGTCCGCGAACACCAGCGGCGGGCGGGGGCCGAGCGCGCGGGCGATCGCCACGCGTTGTTGCTCGCCGCCGGACAATTGCGTGGGATAATGGTCGAGCCGGTGGCCAAGGCCGACGGCGGCGAGTTCCGCCTCCGCGCGTGGCCACGCATCGGCCATGCCCGCAAGCTCCATCGGCACCGCCACATTCTCCCGCGCGGTCATCGTCGGCAGCAGATGGAAGGCTTGCAGGACGATGCCGATCCGGCCTCGGCGCGCCTTTGCCAGCGCATCCTCGTCCAGCCGGCCGAAGTCGAGCCCGTCGACCAGCACCTGTCCGCCGCTCGCGCGTTCCAGCCCGGTGAGCACCGCCATGAGCGAGGACTTGCCCGATCCGGATGTGCCGAGCAGCGCGACGCTTTCGCCGCGTGACACGGACAGGTCGACGCCGCGCAGGATCGCGGTTTCGCCGAGCGTCAGGGTGACATCGCGGGCATCGATCACCATAGCGGGGTCGGTCATAGTGGAAGGATAGCCTGTTGGGATCGTTGCCGCGCTATGCGACAGCCGTCGCGTTCGTCCAAGCCCTGCTGCTCGGCGGTTGCGGACAGCCTGCGCCGGACCCTGCGCCATCGCCGACGCCGGGGGCGACCGCTTCGGTGCAACGGCCGGCAGGCAAGGAACGTCTGGTGCTGGCGTTCGGGGACAGCCTGTACGCGGGATACGGGCTGGATCGCGGACAGAGCCTGCCCGATGCGGTGCAGGCGCGGTTGCGGCGCGCGGGCGTGAACGCCGATGTCGTCAATGCCGGCGTTTCGGGGGATACCAGTGCGGCTGGGCGGCAGCGGCTGGGGTTCGTGCTCGACAACCTGAAGCGGAAGCCCGACCTCGTGATGCTGGGGCTAGGCGGGAACGATGTGTTGCGCCAGATCGCGCCGGCGGAGACGCGGGCGAACATGACGGCGATGCTGGACGAGCTGAAGCGGCGCGGGATACCGGTGCTGCTGACGGGGATGAAGGCACCGCCGAACCTCGGCCCGGATTACGTCGCGGCGTTCGATACGATCTGGCCCGATCTGGCGAAGCGGTACGGGGGCGGGCTGTATCCGTTCATCCTCGACGGGGTGATCGGCGACCCCGAGTTGATGCAGGGCGACCGGGTGCATCCGAACGTGCGCGGCGTGGCGCGGATCGCCGACAAGGTCGCGCCGCTGGTCGCCGGGCAGTTGCGGGAAACCGGCTAACCCACATCATGAGCGGGCATTTTCCGGGGAACGTGGGGGCGGGCCGACCGATTGTCGGGGCCGAGTCCAACCTGTCAGGAGTCCCCCGATGACCGATCGTCCCGAACCGCCCCAGGCCGAGCAGCAGCAGGAGATGCCCGGCACCACCGATGCGATGACGCCGCGTCCCGACCACGGCGAGGACAGCTATGTCGGGCACGGCCGCCTGACGGGAAAGAAGACGATCATCACGGGCGGCGACAGTGGTATCGGCCGGGCGGTCGCACTGGCCTTTGCTCGCGAGGGCGCGGACGTGCTGATCGCCTATCTCAGCGAGGACGAGGATGCACGCGAGACGCAGCGCCTGATCGAGGCGGCGGGGCAGCAGGCGGTGCTGGTCGCCGGCGACATCAGCCAGCCCGATCATGCCCGCGCGGTCGTCGCGAAGGCGGTGGAGGCGTTCGGCCGCATCGACGTGCTGGTCAACAACGCTGCGCATCAGGCCAGCTTTTCCTCGCTGGAGGACATTGCGGACGAGGAGTGGCAGAAGACGTTCGCGACCAACATCCACGCGATGTTCTATCTGGCGAAGGCGGCGGTGCCGCACATGCAGGAGGGCGCGTCGATCATCAACACGACCTCGATCAACGCCGACCAGCCGAGCGAGACGCTGCTCGCCTATGCGACGACAAAGGGGGCGATCCACAATTTCACCGCTGGGTTGGCGCAATTGCTGGCGGAGAAGAAGATCCGCGTGAATGCGGTTGCGCCGGGGCCGGTGTGGACGCCGCTGATCCCGTCGACGATGCCGCCCGAGGCGGTCAAGACGTTCGGCCAGAACACGCCGCTGGGCCGGGCCGCGCAACCGGCGGAACTCGCGCCGCCGTACGTGATGCTGGCGAGCGACGAGGCGAGCTACATCACCGGCGCGACGATCCCGGTGACGGGGGGGCGGCCGTTCCTGTAATGTGATCGCGGATGGTCCGGTGAACGTTCCGCCCGCCGGACCGTCCGCGGTATACGATTGTAACCCCAACGACATCGTTGCGTCATCGAAGTCGCACGCAGCCGCAACGCTCCTGTCGCCAAGCGTGCTTAGGCGAGCCCCCAGCGGACCGGTGTCCGGGTCTACGGGGAAAATCTGAAATGTCTGTCGATAACGAGCGGCTGTTGCGCCGTGTTTCCGATCGTCGTGAGTTGCTGCGCAGTGCCGCCAGCCTGTCGATCCTGCCGCTGGGGGCCGGCCTGCTGAGCGCGTGCGGAGAGGGCGGAGCGGGGGCCGCTGCCGATACCGCGATCACCACGCAAGGCGCGGTGCGATCGTCGACCGCCACCACCAGCTTCACGATCGCGGTGCTGCCCGATACGCAATTCTATTCGCGCTATGCGACGACGGACGAAAGCGAGCAGTTCCAGCGCAAATATGGCAGCACGCCGTTCGCCGCGCAGACCAAGTGGATCGCCGACAACGCCGCCGCCTACAACATTCCGTTCGTCATCCATCTGGGCGACGTGGTCGATCAGGTCGGCAAGCCCAACCAGTGGCGCATCGCCGATGCCGCGATGAAGCAGCTGGAGGCGGCGCGCATTCCGTATTCGATTTTGGCGGGCAATCACGACGTCGTCACCGATTACGAATATCGCGGACCGTGGGACCAGTCGTCGGGCACCGACGCGCAGCGCAACCTCGGCGCGGAGCCGTACCTCCAATGGTTTCCGAAAAGCCGCGCCGCGACGCAGGCGACGTTCCGCGAGCGCGACAGCAGCGGTTTCCACGAGGCGCATGTGTTCAAGGCGCACGGGGTCGAGTTCATGGTGCTGTCGCTGTCGTGGCGCATCTCGGATGCTGCGATCGCGTGGGCGCGCGACGTGATCCGGCGCAACCCGACGCTGCCGGTGATCCTGTCCAACCACCAATTGCTCAACATCGACAAGGACGGCGTCAGCCCGCTCGAAACCGAATATGGCAAGATGCTGTGGGAGAAGCTGATCCGCGATACGGACCAGATTTTCATGACGCTGAACGGCCATCATCACGGCGCGGCTTGGCTGTCGAAGACCAACGACTTCGGCAATCAGGTCGAGGAGATGGTGGTCGATTACCAGATGGATTATCAGGGCGGCAACGCGCTGATGCGGCTGTACGAGATCGATTTCACCGCGAACAGGATCAACGTCATGTCCTTCTCGCCCTGGGTCGTCCAGAAGCCGAAGGCCACGCTGAACCAGTTCGACCGTGCCGTCCTGACCGAGGCGAACAACCAGTTCACGATCCCTATCAACTTCAAGAAGCGCTTCGCCGGCTTTCAGAAGTTCAGGCCGACGCTGGCGACGACCGGCGCGCCGATCCTGCCGGTGGTGAAGGCGAATCTGCTGAAGGATTACACCGATCCGGTGCCGCCAGTGATGACGCCGCCCCGCGACGCGAACGACTTTCCGGTCGTGCCGGACACCTACGCGCACTGGCGCGCGACCGGCGGCAAGGCCGGACAGGCGGTCGCGATCGGCGAAACGCTGGCCGACATCAGCGGCAACGGCTTCGACATGACGCGCAATCCGCTGACCGGGCCGGCGCAGGTCGGCGACGTGATCTGGACCGACGACAAGCATTACCTGTCGTCCGCACCGGGCAGCCTGCGCTTCCTGAATTCGGACAAGGTCACCGGGCGTTGCAGCTCGTTCGCGACCGCGCCGGGGATGGGCGTCAACAACCGCAGTTTCTGGGACGGCTACACGGTCGAGGCGTTCATCAAGGTCGACGCGAACTGGACCCGCGAGAACCACCGATGGTGCAACATCCTGGCGCGGATGGGCAATCGCGGCAATCTGCCGGGGTTCAGCGGCGGTGATCGAGAGGCGTCGTCGGTGCTGTTCGCGATTTCGTCGCTGCGCGAGGTGCAGTGGGAGATCGTGCCCGCCAGCAATTCCAGCCAGCCCAAGGCGAACTGGTCGGGCGAGATCATGGCCAACACCTGGTACCACGTCGCCATCGTCAACGATCCAGCGACCCGGGACACGATCCTGTACGTCGAGGGCGCGCCGGTGTTGCGCAACGTCAACGGCACGACCGGCATCCGGTCGCAGAACGTCAACCAGCCCTGGGTGATCGGCGCGACGCATTGGGACGGCGCGATGGAGGACGGGTATTTCGGCCATATCGGCGAACTGCGCCTCGTCGGCCGTGCGCTGACCCCCGACCAGTGGCTGACCGCCCGCCGCAAGTAAGCCGGCGACGCACCTGATCTATTCCGGAGATTTGACATGAAGACCTTCACGCTCGCGCTCTCGCTTTCGGCCGCGCTCCTTCCGACTGCGGCCGGTGCCCAGCAATTCCAGGCGGGGGCCGACATCTTTACCGGTACCGGTACGTCCGACCGCTATGTCGGGCGCGGCGGTACGGTGCAGCCGTCCAACCGGGCACTCGGCTCGGTCGCCGACGGCGGCTTCGATACGTTCGACAATTTCGGCTATTTCAACGGCACGCTCGGCGGGCTGACGCTGAACCGACAGGTCGAGCTGCTGTCGGGCAACACCTATCGATTCTTCGACAGCTTCACGAACACCGGCAGTGCGACGATCATGACGACGGTGTCGTTCTTCGGCAATCTGGGGTCGGACGGCGACGAGCTGGTCGGCTACGACGGGGGTGGCCTGATGGTCAGTTGCGAGAGCGACGGCGCGGGGGCGTGCATCGACGATGCGGTACTGGCGCTGGTGTCTGGCAATACCGGCAGCGGGCGGCAGGCGATCACGCGGAACTTCTACAACGCGGCCTTCGACCTGACGGTGGGGGCGGGGCAGACCGTCAGCCTGTTGAACTACGCGTTCCTGGCGCGGGACATCGACGGGCCGCTGGCGAGCGACGTCGCGCTGGCGACGCGACGCGGGTTGTCGCTGGTGGCGCGGCCGGATGTCGCCGGGCTGAGCAAGGCGCAGCTCGCGACGGTCGCCAACTTCTCGGCCGCCAGCATGGTGCCGGAGCCGGCGAGCTGGGCGCTGATGATCGTCGGCATCGGCGGGATCGGTGCGGGTCTGCGCCGGCCGACCACGCGGGTCCGCGTCGCCGCCTGAGCGATCAGGGGGCGGTGCCGGAGCATCGCCCCTGATCCTGTTCCTGAAATTCCACTGGATTCCAGCGCCTCCCTCATTCATCAGACAATTAGGGAGAGCAGCATGATCGAGGACTTCACGCGGCGGGGCGTGCTCGCGACCGGAGCGACGGCGGTGCTGGCGTCGACAGTGGCGATCCCGAGCGGCGCGGGGGCGAAGGAGACCGTATCGCCGCGGTTGCGCGAGCGGCTGGCGGAGTGGCGCTTCCATCTTGGGCACGCGGCGGATCAGGAGCGGGATTTCGGCTTCGGTCGCAATCAGCGGACGTTCGCCAAGGCGGGCAACTCCACTGCGGACGCGGCGATGGCCAAGTTCGACGATGCGGGTTGGCAGGCGGTGCGCGTGCCGCACGACTGGGCGGTGGCGCTGCCCTTCGCCAGACCGGAGAAGCCGGCGGGCAAGGACAGCGAGGACGCCGCCGCCGCTCACGGCTTCAAGGCGATCGGGCGGTCTTTCCCCGGCAACAGCATCGGCTGGTACCGGCGTACGATCGCGGTGACGGCGGCGGATCGCGGACGGCGGCTGTGGCTGGAGTTCGACGGGGTGTTTCGCGACTGTCTGGTGTTCGTGAACGGGCACATCGTCGGTCGGAACGAGAGCGGCTACGCGCCGTTCGCGGTCGCGATCGACGACTTCCTCGATTACGACGGCGGGCCGAACATACTGGCGCTGCGCGTCGATGCGACGCTGGGCGAGGGATGGTTCTACGAGGGGGCGGGGCTGTACCGCCATGTCGATCTGGTCCGCGCCGATCCGCTGCGCATGCCGCAATGGCATAGCGTGGTGCGCAGCGAGGTTGGCGCGGACGGTGCGCGCGTCACTGCCGCGACCGAAGTGTTCAACAGCGGCGCGGCGGAGGCGTCGGGCACGCTGCGGCGCAAGCTGGTCGGGCCGGACGGGCGTGAGGTCGCGCTGCCCGATGCGACGTTCCGCATCGCGCCGGGCGAACGGACGACGCTGGACGGAGAGGCGCGGGTGACCGCGCCGGTGCTATGGTCGGTGGAGACACCGAAGCTGTACCGGCTCGCGTGTGAAATCGTGGTCGGCGATCGCGTGATCGATGCCGACGAGACGCGGTTCG
The DNA here is from genome assembly GCF_016892685.1 of Sphingomonas longa. Taxonomy (NCBI): domain Bacteria; kingdom Pseudomonadati; phylum Pseudomonadota; class Alphaproteobacteria; order Sphingomonadales; family Sphingomonadaceae; genus Sphingomonas; species Sphingomonas longa. The sequence goes on along the minus strand of NZ_JAFEMC010000004.1, from coordinate 83,186 downwards.
GCATCCGCACGGTGCGGTTCGATGCGGAGCGCGGATTCCTCCTCAACGGCAAGCAGGTCAAGCTGCTCGGCACCTGCAACCATCAGGATCATGCCGGTGTCGGCAGCGGCATCCCCGACGCGCTGCACGCGTTCCGGATCGCGCAGTTGCAGTCGATGGGGTCGAACGCATGGCGCAGCGCGCACAATCCGCCGGCGGCGGCACTGCTCGACCTGTGCGACGAGATGGGCATGCTGATGATCGTTGAAGCGCGGCTGAACAGCAGCGATGAGGAGGCGATGGGTCAGCTCGACCGCATCCTGCGCCGCGACCGCAATCATCCGTGCGTGATCGCGTGGTCGCTGGGCAACGAGGAGCCGCAGCAGGGCACCGACAAGGGCGCGCGGGTGACGGCGGCGATGCAGGCGCATGTCCGCACGCTGGACCCGACGCGGCCGACGACGTTCGCGTTCGACAATAGCTGGGATCACGGCGCGGCGAAGGTCGTGGACGTGGTCGGCTTCAACTATCGCACCGACAAGATCGAGGGGTTCCACCAGAGCTTCCCGACCGTGCCGACCTACGGGTCCGAAACGGGCAGCACGGTCGCGACGCGCGGAGCCTATGCCAACGATGCCGCGGCGCATGTCGCCCGCGCCTACGACACCGAGCATCCGTGGTGGGCATCGACCGCGGAGGCGTGGTGGACGATCGCGGCGGCGCGGCCGTATATCGCGGGCGGGTTCGTATGGACCGGCTTCGATTATCGCGGCGAGCCGACGCCCTATGCGCAGTTCCCGAGCATCTCCAGCTACTTCGGTATCCTCGACACGTGCGGGTTCCCGAAGGACAATTACTATTACTACCGCGCGTGGTGGCGGCCGGACGAGCCGCTGGTCCACCTCTTGCCGCACTGGACATGGCCGGGCCGCGAGGGTCAGCCAATCGAGGTGTGGGCGCATGGCAATTGCGAGGAGGTCGAGCTGCTGCTCAACGGCCGCTCGCTGGGGCGCAAGGCGATGCCGCGCAACGGTCATCTGGCGTGGAGTGTCCCCTATGCACCCGGTCGGATCGAGGCGCGCGGTTATAACAAGGGGCGTCGCGTGACGCGGTCGGTCTGCGAGACGGCGGGTCCGGCGGCGGCGGTGCGGCTGACCGCCGACCGGCGCATGACGAAGGCGGGCGGCGACGATGTCGCGATGCTGCGCGCCGAGGTGGTCGACGCCAAGGGGCGGCCGGTGCCCGACGCGGACCAGATGCTGCGCTTTTCGGTGCAGGGCGACGGCGCGATCATCGGCGTCGGCAACGGTAATCCGACCAGTCTGGAGGCGGATGTCGCGAGCGAGCGGCGGGCGTTCCACGGGCTGGCGCAGGCGATCCTGCGGGTCGGAGCCAAGCCGGGACCGATCCTCGCCACCGTGTCCGCCGATGGGCTGAAGGGCGACGCGGTCCGCATCGTCGCTATGCCGGCAGATTCCTGATGGCCGAGAGTATCCTGATGCGCCGTTTGATCCTGGCCGCTGCGCTGTTTGCCTCCACGGCGCAGGCGGGAGAGCTTGCGCCGCTGCCGAAGGGCGGGCTCTATCTGGGCGGCGACCTGTCGTACGTGAACGAGATGGAGGATTGCGGAGCGGTGTACCGGGCCGCCGGCAAGCCGGTCGATCCGTTCGCCTATCTGAATGCCCGCGGCGGCAACATCGTCCGGGTGCGCCTATGGAACAACGCGACGTGGACGAAGTACAGCAACTATGCGGACGTGCTGAAGACGATCCGTCGCGCGAAGGCGGCGGGGATGCAGGTGCTGCTCGACTTCCACTATTCGGACGACTGGGCGGACGGCGGCAAGCAGTTGACGCCGAAGGCGTGGGAGGGACTGTCGACGGAGGCGCAGGCGAAGGCGCTGCACGACTTCACCCGCGACACGCTGCTGCGGCTGGACCGCGACGGCGCGATGCCGGAGATGGTACAGGTGGGCAACGAGACGAACCCGGAACTGCTCGGCGGCAAGGAGATGACCCCGATCAACTGGGCACGCAACGCCGCGCTGTTCAACGCCGGGATCAGGGCGGTGCGGGAGGTCGGCAAGACCGCCTCGATCGATCCGCGCGTCATGCTGCACATCGCGCAACCCGAGCATGTGCTGCCGTGGTTCACCGCAGCGAAGGCGGCGGGCGTGACCGGTTACGATATCATCGGCATCAGCTATTACAGCAAATGGTCGAAATACTCGTTGCCGCAACTGAAGCAGGTGATCGCGACTGCGAAGGCGCGGTTCGGCGCGGACGTGATCGTGGTCGAGACGGGATACCCGTTTACGCTGGAGGCGGGTGATACGGCGAAGAACCTGCTTGGCACCGATGCGCTGGTGAAGGGCTATCCGGCGACGCCGGCGGGGCAGCGCAAGTTCATGATCGACCTGACGCAATTGACGGTCGATGCCGGGGGGATCGGCGTGGTGTACTGGGAGCCGAACTGGGTTTCGACGCGCTGCGGCACGCGGTGGGGCAAGGGGTCCGACTGGGAGAACGCCGCGTGGTTCGACCTGAAGCGGACCGAGGCGCTGCCGGTGTTCGACTGGTTGGACCATAAGTACCGGCGCTGATTGGATTTCCGCTCGACGAGCGTTCGGAAGGTTAGGCTAAGGTTAGTCCAATGCGGCGTTTCGCCGCGGCGTGAACGTCGACGATTTCAAAGAGCGTCTTTCGCGATACTCCCGATTGGGTGTGTAGGACAGCGGACTTCGAACATGACGGTTTGGAGGACGGTAAAGCCGGGAGCGCTGGACGAGCCAATCCCCGCCGACGGGAACATCGTGCATCCATCGCGGCGCTGCGGCATTAGGACAGGCACATGTTCGTGCTGCTCCTCGTCGCGCTCCTCGGGAGTTGCATCGTACCGCTGTCGGCGCGGTATGTGGGGAAGGGCGCGGGGTTCATCGTCGCGCTGCTGCCGTTCGGGCTCGCCGCCGCCTTCGTCGCCTACGCGCCCGTCGTCGAGCGAGGATGGGTGCGGGGCGAGGGCATCGCGTGGGCGCCTTCGCTCGGGCTCGACCTGACGCTGAGGCTGGACGGGTTCTCGTTCCTGTTCTGCCTGCTCATCACCGGCATCGGCGGGCTCGTCGCGGTGTATGCGGGCGGGTATCTGACCGACAAGCCGCGCGCTGAGCGGTCGCGTTTCTTCACGCTGATCCTGCTGTTCATGACGGCGATGCTCGGCACGGTGCTGGCCGACAACATGCTGTTGCTGATCGTGTTCTGGGAGGCCACCAGCATATTGTCGTTCCTGCTGATCGGGTTCGACAGCCGCAGCGCGCGGTCGCGCCGGGCGGCGATCATGGCGTTGCAGGTGACGGCGGGCGGCGGGCTGGCGCTGGTCGCGGCGGCGGCGATGATCGCGCAGGTGACGGGCAACTGGTCGCTGGCCGCCGTCGCCGGGAACGCGCCGCAGATCGTCGCCAGCCCCTACGGCGTGCCGATCATCCTGTGCGTCATGATCGCCGCCTTCACCAAATCGGCGCAGTTCCCGTTCCATTTCTGGCTGCCCAACGCGATGCAGGCGCCGACGCCCGCGTCCGCGTTCCTGCATTCGGCGACGATGGTGAAGTTGGGCATCTACCTGCTCGCGCGGTTCGAGCCGGTGATCGCCGCGACGTGGTGGGGGCGCACGACGCTGATCACCGTCGCCTGCGTGACGATGGCGGTCGCGTCGGTGCAGGCGTTGCGCGCGGAGAGCTTCAAGTCGGCGCTCGCCTATTCGACGATGGCGTCGCTCGGCATTCTCGTGCTGCTGGTGGGGCTCGACGGACCGGCGGCGACGGTGGCGATGATCGGGTTCCTGCTGGCGCACGCGATCTACAAGGCGGCGTTGTTCTTTTGCGCGGGATCGGTGCTGCACGCCACCGGCACGGGGACGCTGCGGTCGCTCGGCGGGTTGGCGCGCAAGCTGCCGATGACGGCGATCGCGTGTACCGGCGCGAGCCTGTCGATGGCGGGCATCCCGCCGTTCCTGGGCTTCATCTCCAAGGAATTCCTGTTCGAGGCGCAGCTGGAGAGCAGTTGGGAACTGATCCCGCTGGCGATCGCGGTGCTGGTCAACGCCGTCATGGTCGGCGTGGCGGGCGTCGTGACGCTGCGCCCGTTCTTCCTGAAGCCGGTCAAGCCGGTGAAGGTCGAGCATCCCGAGAGCGTATCGCTGTTCATGCCGCCGCTGCTGCTGGCGCTGGCTGGGCTGACGATCAGTCTCGATCCCGACTGGATCACGCGCGTTGCGATCCGGCCGGCGGTGGCGGCGGTCTATGGGCGTGCGGTGCCGGTCGATGTCTCGGTGTGGCATGGCTGGACGCCGATGCTGGGATTGAGCCTGATCGTGGTGGCGATCGGTGCGGCGATCGTCCGCTGGTGGCGGTCGATCCACGCGTTCCTGCGTGACGCCTATCTGATCGAGGAGATCGGGCTGGAGCGGCTGTGGGAGACGACGGTGCGCGGGCTGTTGCGGGTGAGCGCCGCCGTGACCGGCTGGGTCGAGCATGGCGACCTGCGGCGCTACGTCGTGACCACCGCCGTCGCACTCGTCGCGCTGGTGCTGTGGTCGCTGGCGGTCGCGGGCGCGGCGATCCGCTGGCCGGTGGTGGACGCGCTCCGGCCGGCGGAGGCGCTGGTCGCGCTGATCGGCGTCGGTGGTGCGGTGGCGGCGGTACGCGCGCGCAACCTGCTGACGACGATGGTCGCGGTCGGGATCACCGGGTTCGCGGTGGCGATCACCTTCATGGTCAATGGCGCGCCCGATCTGGCGATCACGCAGTTCACGGTCGAGGCGCTGCTGGTCGTGCTGCTGACCGCATTGCTGCTGGCGGTGCCGCTGGACGCCGCGCGCAGTCGTCGCCCCCGCCAGCGCGCCGGCGACGCCGCGATCGCGACGGCGTTCGCGGCGGTGATGTTCGTGGCGATGGTCGACATGACGGGGGCGGGCCACCCGACTCCCGCCGCCGACTGGTTCGGGCGGATGAGCTATGTCGCGGGCAAGGGGCTGAACGTCGTCAACGTCATCCTCGTCGATTTCCGCGGGTTCGATACGCTGGGCGAGACGACGGTGATCGCGGTCGCGGCGCTGCTGGGTGCGTCGCTGCTAGGCGCGCGCAAGACGGAGCCACAGCCACGCCGTGCGGTCCATTACAGCTTCGCCGCGGCGAGCGGGCCGTTGTTCTGGTTGCTGATCGTCGCCTCCGTCCTGATCCTGTGGCGTGGGCACGACCAGCCGGGCGGCGGCTTCGTCGGCGGGCTGGTCGCGGCGCTGGCCTTCGCGGTGTTCGCGCTGGCGCGGGGCGTGCGGTCGGCGGAGACCCGGCTGCGGGCGCGGCCGACGACGCTGGTCGCGATCGGACTGTTGCTGGCGGTGCTGAGCGGATTGCCGGGGATGATCGCCGGTGGGCCGTTCCTGTCGCAATTGTGGTGGGAGCCGCCCGCGGGCGTGCCGCTGCCCAAGCTGGGGACGACGATCGCGTTCGATCTGGGCGTGTTCCTCGTCGTGCTGGGGGCGGTGCTGACCTTCCTGTTCGGATTGCGGCGGGAGGGAGCGCGATGACGATCCTCTATGCGTTCTGCGCCGCCGCGATCATGGGCGCGGCATTGTACATGATCCTCTCGCGCAACCTCGTCCGCATCCTGCTGGGGCTGGCGTTGCTGTCGACGGGCGTGAACGTCATGCTGTTCGTCGCGGGCGATTTCGGCAGCCGTCAGCCGCCGCTGATCCGCGCCGGCGAAAAGGCGCTGGGCGAGGCGGCCGATCCGCTGGCGCAGGCGCTGATCCTGACCGCGATCGTGATCGGCTTCGCGCTGACGGTGGTGCTGGCGACGATCGTCGTCACCGGCTGGCGGTCGTCGGGATCGCTCGATGCGCGCGATCTGGACGCGGCCGAGCAGCCGGACGATCCGGAGATCCGGGAGCCGCACGCTGACTGACGCATGGCTCCTGATCCTGCCCGTCGGGCTGCCGATGCTGGGGGCCGGTGTCGCCGCGCTGCTGCGTCGCCGCGCCGGCGTCGCGGAGGCAGTGTCGCTGGTCGTGCACGGGATCGTGCTGGTCGGCGCGATGATGTTGTTGGGACGCGCGACGCAGGACGGGCCGCTGGCGCTGACGGTGTTCGGCGGCTGGCCGGCGGCGATCGGCGTCGGCTTTTCGGCACGACTGCCGGGCGCGGGGCTGGTGCTGGTCAGTGCCCTGATCGCGTTCGCGGGCGCGGTGTTCGGCCATGCGGCGATCGGGCCACGGCGACGGCGGGCGGGCTATGACGCGCTGATGCTGGCGTTGCTGGCGGCGGTAAACGGCGCGTTCCTGACGACCGATCTGTTCAACCTGTATGTGTGGTTCGAGCTGGCGCTGCTCGCCGCGCTCGGGCTGGTGACGCTCGACCGGCGGCAGGCGCAGATCGGCGGCGCGATCCGCTATGCCGCATTCGGCATGCTGGGCGCGACCGCGATCCTGGCGGGGATCGCGTTGATCTATGGCGTGACCGGAACGCTCGATCTGGTGACGCTGGCGCGGGTGCTGGGCGACGAGGGTCCGAGCGTCGCCACGGCGACGGCGGCGGCGTTGCTGGTCGGCGGGCTGGCGCTGAAATCGGGGCTGGTGCCGTTCCACGTCTGGTTGCCGTCCTCCTATGCCGCGGCGCCGCTGCCGGCGGCGGCGGTGTTCGCCGGGCTGCTGACCAAGATGGGCTTCTACGCGTTGCTCGTCGTCGTCGCGGGCGTGTTCGGGCTGGGCGCGACGTTCCTGACGCCCGCGCTGCGCGTGATCGCGGCGGCGACGATGCTGCTGTGCGCGCTGTCGGCGCTGGCGCAGACGGATATGCGGCGGCTGATCGGCTATCACGTGGTCGCGCAGGTCGGATACATGGCGGCGGGTCTGTCGATGGCGACGCCGGCCGGGGTCGATGCGGCGGTGTTCTACATGGTGCATTCCATGATCGTGCAGGCGAACCTGTTCTTCGGACTGGGCGCGATCCACCGCGCGACGGGAAGCTGGAACCTGCGCGGCACGGGCGGCATGATCCGGTCCAACCCGCTGTTCGCGTTCCTGTTCGCGGTGCCGATGCTGTCGCTGGCCGGTATCCCGCCGCTGTCCGGGTTCTGGGCGAAGCTGCTGGTGGTGCGCGCGGCGTTCGCGGGCGGGGCGGCGTGGCTGGCGGTGGCGGCGTTGGTCGCCGCGCTGCTGACGATCGTGTCGGTCGCCAGCCTGTGGTCGGAGGCGTGCTGGAAATCGCTGAAGGGCCGGCGCGTGCGGCGCGTGCCGTGGTCGATGCTGGCGGGCATGGCGATCCTGTCGGGAGCGACGCTGGCGATCGGGTTGCTGCCGGAGCGGGTGGCGATCGTCGCGAAGCTGTCGGCGGCGGCGCTGGCGCGGATGGGGTCGTGATGCGGAAGCCCCTTGCCCTCGTCGCGCTGCTCGCCAGCTTCGTCGCCGATCTTCTGCTGTCGTCGTTCGCGGTGGCGCGCGTCGTGCTGGCGCCGACGATCCGCACGCATCCGGCGATCGTGGCGATGCCGGTGGAGGTCAGGACACCGTGGGCGGTGGCGCTGCTGGCGTGCTTCACGTCGCTGACGCCCGGATCGACGTGCCTGCACGTGTCGGACGACCGCAAGCGATTGTACCTGCACCTGCTCGACGGGCGCAATCCGGAGGCGAGCATCGCCAAGTTCCGCCGCGTATACGAGCGGCATCTGCTGGAGCTGGAGCGATGACCGGCATCGTCGACTGGCTGGAACTGCCGCTGGTCGCCGCGCTGGCGTTGGCGGGATGGCGGATGGTGCGCGGGCCGAGTGCGGCGGACCGGTTCGTGGCGTTCGACATGCTGACGGCGGTGGCGGTCGGATTCGCGGCGCTGACGGCGGTATCGACGGGGCGGGCCGCGTTCCTCGACGTCGCGCTGGGGCTGGCGCTGGTGAATTTCGTCGCGACCGCCGCGTTCGCGCTGTTCCTCGAACGCAACGACGGAGCGGGGGAATGATCGCCACGCTGCTGATGGCGCTCGGCGTCCTGTTCCTGCTGATCGCGGCGATTGGCGTGATCCGCCTGCCCGATGCGCTGCAACGGATGCATAGCGCGACCAAGGCTGGGACGCTGGGCACCGCCCTGACGGTCGCGGGCGCGGTGCTGGCGCTGCGCGGAGAGGGGGTCGGGAGCGGCGCGCTGGCGGTGCTGTTCCTGCTGGTGACGCTGCCGATCGGGGCCCAGTTGCTGGGACGGGCGGCGTATCGGTCGGGAACGACGCTGAAGGGGATCGAGCAGGATGCGCTGGCGGATGATCAAGAGAGGCCGGGCACGAGCAGCGTTGACCGGGCGGGCGGCGATATCTAGTCAGACCAGATGATGGGAGGCCGGCATCGGACCCCCGATCCGGAGAGAGACACCCGCATGGCCATGGCACCCACGTCCCACGCTGCGACAACCGGCGCGACCGCCGCCGGGGGCGGCGACGGCAAAAGCTATCGTTCCGCCCTGACGCTGCTCGCCAGCCTGTTCTTCATGTGGGGCTTCATCACGGTCATCAACAACACGCTGCTGCCGCATCTGCGCAGCGTGTTCGACCTGGATTACACCCAGACGACGCTGATCGAATCGGTGTGGTTCATCGCCTATTTCTTCGCGTCGATCCCGTCGGCGAAGCTAATCGAGCGGATCGGATACCAGAAATCGCTCGTCAGCGGCCTGCTGATCATGGCGGCGGGTGCGCTCGGCATGGTGCTGGCCGCCAGCATCCCGTCCTACGGCGTAACTCTTGTCATGCTGTTCGTGATCGCCAGCGGCATCACGCTGCTGCAGGTCGCGGCCAACCCCTATGTCGCGGTCGTCGGTCCGCCAGAGACGGCGTCGTCGCGCCTCAATCTGGTGCAGGCGCTGAACTCGCTCGGCACGATGCTCGCGCCCTCGTTCGGGGCGTATCTGATCCTCGGCCGCTCGGTCGGCGGCACCGCCAAGGCGGACACGGTGCTGACCCCGGCGCAGCGGCTGGCGGACGCGCAGTCGGTCATCCTGCCGTACGTGCTGGTCGCGATCGTGCTGGTCGTGCTGGCGGTGGTCATCGCTCGCTTCCCGCTGCCGGCGATGGGATCGTCGACCAGCCGCGCCGCGAAGGCGGATCGCAAGAACCATTCGCTGTGGAAGCACCGCAACCTCGTCTTCGGCATCCCCGCGATCTTCATCTACCTGATCGCCGAGATCGGCGTCGCCAACCTCTTCGTGAATTTCGTCAGCCAGCCGAATATCGCCAACCTGACGCACGAGCAGGCGGGCAACTACCTGACGTTCCTGTGGGGCGGCATGATGGTCGGCCGCTTCGTCGGTTCCGCGATCATGCAGAAGGTGCGGGCGGAAACGCTGCTGGCAGTGTTCGCGGTCGGCGCATTCGTCGTGATGCTGGTGTCGGTGTTCACGACCGGTCACGTCGCGATGTGGGCGCTGATCTCGGTCGGGCTGTTCCATTCGATCATGTTCCCGACGATCTTCACGCTCGGCATCAAGGGTCTCGGCCCGCTGACCGAAGAAGGTTCGGGCCTGCTCATCATGGCGATCGCCGGTGGTGCGCTGGTCGTGGTGCAGGGCAAGCTGGCCGATATGTACGGCTTGCAGACCTCGTTCCTGCTGACCGCGGCGTGCGAGCTCTACATCCTGTTCTACGCACTGTGGGGATCGAAGGCGACGCATGCCTTGCCGGACCAGCAGCCCGTGGAAGCCGCCGAATGACGGTGCCGCCCGGTTGCAGAATCGGGCGCGTTACCATATGTCGGACTAAATCATAAACACAGGCAGATGACGATATGGACGTGATGGAACGCACGGGCTTTCGCTCGATCACCGCAGCCACCGGCGAGCCCGCCGGCGAGCCCCTTGCGACGCACGGCGTAGCGGATGTCGAGGCCGTCTGCGCCGCAGCCGAAGCGGCGTTCGACACCTATCGTTCGATCGACAACGAGGCGCGCGCTGCGTTCCTGGAGAAGATCGGCGAGGAGATCGTCGCGCTCGGCGATACGCTGATCGAGACGGCCTGTCGCGAGAGCGGCCTGCCGCGTCCGCGGATCGAGGGCGAGCGCGGGCGGACCGTCGGCCAGCTCAAGCTGTTCGCCGGCGTCGTCCGTCGCGGCGGCTGGATGGGCCTGCGCATCGATCCGGCGATGCCCGACCGTGCGCCGCTGCCCCGCCCCGACCTGCGCCTGCGGATGATCCCGCTCGGTCCCGTTGCGGTGTTCGGCGCGTCCAACTTCCCGCTCGCGTTTTCCACGGCGGGTGGTGACACCGCGTCCGCGCTGGCCGCCGGCTGCCCCGTGGTGGTGAAGGGTCATCCGGCGCACCCGGCGACGGGCGAGCTGGTCGCCGGCGCGATCCGTGCCGCCGTCAAGGCGTGCGGCCTGCCCGAGGGGGTGTTCGGTCACCTCGTCGGCCCCGGCAATGAGCTGGGTCAGGCGCTGGTGCAGGACCCGCGCATCACCGCGGTCGGTTTCACCGGTTCGCGTGGCGGCGGGCTCGCGCTCGTCAAGCTGGCGCAGGCGCGTGAGGTGCCGATCCCCGTCTATGCCGAGATGTCGAGCATCAATCCGGTCGTCTTGTGTCCGGCCGCCCTGTCGGCGCGTGGCGCGGCGCTGGGCACCGCCTTTGTCGGGTCGCTGACGATGGGCGCAGGCCAGTTCTGCACCAACCCCGGTCTGGTGCTGGCGGTCGAGGGCGAGGGGCTGGACGCGTTCGTGTCCGCTGCCGCCGAGGCGCTGACGCAGGCCGAGCCGCAGACGATGCTGACGGGTGGCATCCACGCCGCCTACGAGCGCGGGCTTCAGGACCTGTCGAGCCACGACAAGGTCGAGACGGTCGCGCGCGGCAAGGTGGGCGAGGGTGTCGCCCGCGGTCAGGCCGCGTTCTTCCAGACCGATGCGCAGGCGTTCCTCGCCGATGCGGCGCTCGGGCATGAGGTGTTCGGCGCGTCGTCCATCCTCGTCCGCTGCCGCGATGCCGACGAACTCGCCGCCGTGCTGAAGGCAGCCGAGGGTCAGCTGACCGCGACGATCCACATGGACGAGGCGGACACCGACTTCGCCGCCAAGCTGGTGCCGGTGCTGGAGCGCAAGGCGGGCCGCATCCTCGCCAATGGTTGGCCGACCGGCGTCGAGGTGGCGCACGCGATGGTTCACGGCGGGCCCTTCCCGGCCACGTCGGACGGGCGCACGACCTCGGTCGGCAGTCTGGCGATCGATCGCTTCCTGCGGCCGGTGAGCTACCAGAACCTGAGTGCCGCGCTGCTGCCGGCGGTATTGCGCGACGGTGGCCCGGGCGATGCGCCGCTGCTGCTCGACGGAACGCTGGTGGCCGGCTCGGCCAACTGAGGGACCTTTGGTCCTTCCCTGCAAGGGGAGGTGGCAGCCCGCGGGGCTGACGGAGGAGTGACACCGCCAGCGTCGACACCCCTCCGGCGCTTTGCGCCACCTCCCCTTGCAGGGGAGGAACTGAAATAGACGACCGACCTAGGAGAGAGACATGACCCTGCGCCTCTTGCAGCATCGCGGTGATGACGGTGCCCGGAGCGTGATCGTGGCCGACGATGCCGGTGCGGCATTCGTGGCCGGCGTCGACAGCGTTCGGGGGCTGGCGGCGAAGGCGATCGCGGCGGGGACCGATCTCTCGACGGCGATCGACGCCTGCGGGCGCGGCGCTGCGGTCGACATCGCGGCGGAACTGGCGGCGGGTCGCATCCTCTCTCCGATCGATCACGACGATGCCGCGCATCTGGTGATGACGGGCACCGGACTGACCCATCTCGGGTCGGCCGAGGGGCGCGACAAGATGCACCGCGCGGCGTCCGAGGCGGCGGTGCAGACCGACTCGATGCGCATGTTCCTGGAGGGCGTCGAGGGCGGCAAGCCCGCCGAGGGTCAGGTCGGGCAGCAGCCGGAGTGGTTCTACAAGGGCGACGGCACCGGGCTGGTCGGGCCGGGCGAGCCGCTGACGATGCCGTCCTTCGCCAACGATGGCGGCGAGGAGCCGGAACTTGCGGGCATCTATCTGATCGGCGAGGACGGTACGCCGTTCCGGTTGGGGCTCTGTCTCGCCAACGAGTTCAGCGACCACGTCACCGAGCGTCACAATTACCTGTGGCTGGCACATTCGAAGCTGCGTCAGGCGGCGCTCGGCCCCGAACTGCTGGTCGGTCCGCCGCCGCAGCATATCGAGGGCAGCAGCCGGATCGTTCGCGACGGCGCGGCGCTGTGGGAGAAGCCGTTCCTGTCCGGGGAGGCGAACATGTCGCACAGCCTCGCCAATCTGGAAGCGCATCATTTCAAGTACGCGCTGTTCCGGCGGCCGGGCGACATCCACGTCCATTTCTTCGGCACCGCGACGCTGTCCTTTGCGGATGGTGTGACGACGCAGGAGGGCGACGTGTTCGAGATCGAGGCGGCGCCGTTTACGCTGCCGCTCCGCAACCCGCTGGCGCGTGCCGCGGAGCAGACGGTTACCGTCCGGACGCTGTAACCGAGGGCGCCGTCACCCGCGTCGCGAACGCCGCCATGTTCGCCAGCACCGGCGCACGGCGGCGGAAGGGGCGGGCGATCGCCGTCAGCAGCCCGGCATGGCCGATGCCGGCATAGCGGACACGCTCGACCGGGACGCCCGCTGCGGTGAGTTGCCGTGCCAGCGTGTCGCTGTTCGACGGACGGACCAGCGTATCGTCGTCGCCGGTAACCAGCAGCGCGGGCGGGTCGCCCGGCGCAACGTGCGCCCCCGGCTGTGTTGCTGGCAGGTCCGGGGCGTCGCCGAACGTCTCACGCGTCACATCCTCGTCGAGGGGCAGGAAGTCGTAAGGTCCGGCGAGGCCAACCCAGCCGCGGACGGCGGCGCGATCCTTGCCCAGCCAGCGGGGGTCGATCGCCAGCATCGCGGCATTGTAAGCCCCCGCGGAGTGGCCGGCGAGTACCACTCGGTCGGGATCGCCGCCCAGCGCCGCGACATGGCTGCGCACCCAGTGCACGGCCGCGGCGTTGTCCTGGAGGAATATCGGATAGCGCACCGCCGGCACCAGTCGGTAATCGGGAATGACGACCACGAAGCCGCGCGCCGCCAGCGCCCGGCCGACGAACCCGTAGCCCCCCTTGGTCCCCGAATTCCACGATCCGCCATACAGGAAGACGACGACCGGCACTGACGCCGAGCCCGCCCGCCGCGGCGCATAGACGTCCAGCCGCTGGCGGGGGTCGGCGCCGAACGCGACATCGCGCGCGACCGCCACGACGCCGCCGTCCTTTGGTATGACCGCGTCGAAGATACGGATCGGTGCACAGGCCGCGGCCAGGCTGCCGAGGATCGATCCGATTACTGCCGTCCGTCCGATCCGCATCATTGTATCCCTGTTACTTCCGGTGTCGTGGTCGTCCCGCTCCCCGGCGGTGCCGGTTAGCGCCTTGTTAACCGTCCTAGGTTAGCCAAGTCGCGTTACGAACGAGGGGGATACGTGGTTCACCGGACGATCCTGGCCCCGCTGGGTGTCGGAATCCTGTACTGGGCGGCGGCGGCAATGTCGCTGGCGCTCACCAACGGGGCCGACGGCGTCGCCACGATGTGGCCGGCGAGCGGGATCCTGTTCGCCGCGCTGATCGTCCTTCCCGCCCGCCTGCGCTGGCCGTGCCTCGGCTTCGCCGCGATCGGCAGCGTCATTGCCAACGCGATGGCCGGCTTGACAGCCGCGACCGTGATCGGTTTTACGATCGCGAACATGGCCGAGGCGCTGGTGGCCAGCGCGCTGCTGCGCCACTGGAGCCCCCACCGACCATCGTTCATCGTTCCACGCGACGTGCTCGCCTTTACCGCAGCGTCGGTCATCGCCGCGCTGTGGAGCGCGACGATCGCCTGGATCGCGGCCGGGCAGCCGGGCGAACTGTTCCTGCCATCGTGGTTCGTCACCGTCACGCTGGGCATGTTGATCGTCACGCCGACGGCATTGTTGATGCTCGCGCTGGTCAACCCCCAAAGCCGGGCCGCGGTGTGTCAGGGTTCCGCACGTCGAGCCGCCGGGCTGTTGACGATGGTTTTCGCGGTCACGCTGGCGGTATTCGCCCAGAATTCCTACCCGTTGCTGTTCCTGCCGCTCGTCGCCTTGCTGGCGGCGACCTATGGCCTCGGCCCGGTGGGTGCCGCGAGCGGCGTGGCGATCATCGCCATCGTCGCGCCGCTGATGACGGGCATGGGGAGGGGGCCGCTGGGCCTGATGCTCCAGAGCCGCATCGAGATGTCGTTCTTCCTGCAATTCTATCTGGTCGTGTTGTTCGCCACCGCGCTGCCGCTGGCGGCGCTGCTCGCCGCGCGCGACCGGCTGGGGCGGCAGTGCGCGGACAGCGAGCGATTGCACCGGCTGCTGGCGGATACGTCGAGCGACGTCATCGTCCGGTTCAGCAACGATGGCCATCCGGTCTATATCTCGCCCGCCGTCATCCGCATCCTCGACATGACCCCGGCGGAAGTGATCGCCGCCCCGGTGATGGAGCCGATCCACCCGGACGACCGCGAGATGGTGCGCGCCAACTGGCTGCGGCTGCTGACCGGCGATCCGAACGCGAGCCTCGTCGTCTATCGTCACCGTCGCCGCGACGGCAGCTATGTCTGGCTGGAGGCGGCGTACCGGATCGTCGATGCCGCGCCGGGCACCCCGGCGGAGGTCATCGCCTCGATCCGCGATGTCGATGCGCGCCACCGGGCCGAACTCGATGCGGTCCGGGCCGTGAAGCGCATGCAGGAAACCAACCGCCTGCTCGCCCTGGCGGAGCGGGCGGCGGGTGTCGGGCATTGGCGGCTGGGGGTTGCGGACGGCACGCTGTTCTGGTCGCCGGAGGTGTTCCGCATTCACGGCATCGCCGAGAACGAGATGCCGACGGCGGAGGATGCGATCCGCTTCTACCTGCCCGAGGAGCGACCACGGATCGGGTCGCTGGTCGGCCAGTCGATGGCATTGCGCGTCGGCTTTGATTTCGAGGGGCGGATCGTGCGGCCGGGTGGCGAGGTGCGGCACATCATCTCGCGCGGGCAGCCGGAGTTCGATCCCGACGGCGTGTTCATCGGCCTGTTCGGCATCTTCCAGGACGTGACGCTGCAAGTGATCGCCGGCCGCGAACTGGAAGCCGCCAAGCGCGCCGCGGAGGACGCGGCGGCGCAGGCGTTGCGGCTGGTCGACATCGACGCGCTGACCGGCGTGTCGAGCCGGCGCAAGGCGATGGCGGCACTGGACGAGGCGATCGTCGACAGTCGGGCGGCGGGCCTGCCGCTCGCCGTCGCGATCTTCGACATCGATCATTTCAAGGGGGTCAACGACCGGTACGGTCACGCGGCGGGCGATGCGGTGCTGCGCCGCGTGGCACGGGTAGCCAAGGAAGCGGTGCGACCGACCGATCTGGTCGGCCGCCTCGGGGGCGAGGAATTCCTGGTGCTGCTGCCCGGTGCGCCCGCCGCCAACGCGGTGGCGATCGCCGAGCAACTGCGTACGGCGGTGGCCGCGAGCGGCGGCGGTGTCGAGGTCGGACCTCGCGTGACGGTCAGCGTCGGCGTCGCGCTGCTCAGTGAGGATGCCAGCGCGGCGAGCTTGCTGGGCGACGCCGACCGGGCACTGTACCGGGCAAAAGCAGCGGGGCGGAACGCGGCGCGACTGGCGGCCTGAGCGCCCACGCCGGAGCGGCGGATCAGGCCGCGATCATCTCCACGATCTCGGTGGCGATGTCGGTCGGCGTGCGCAACAGGCCGCCCGATATCGTCGGCACCGTCGCCCAGCGGCCGAGCAGGCCCCCCGCCGCCATCGTCGCGTAATTGGCGCGCACACGAACCTGCAACCCGCCATCGGCTTCGTACGCGTCCAGCGCCTCGTCGGTGTAGCTGCGCTTTCGCTTGCGCAGGATCAGGCCGTGGGCGACGTCGACGGGCGTGTCGAGATACACCGACAGGTCGGGAGCAGGCAGGGCGAACTGCTCCGTTTCCAGCGCCGCGATCCAGCGCATCAGGTCGGCGGCGTCGTCGGCGGCGCCCTGCGCGGCCTGATACGCCATGTTCGACGCGATATAGCGGTCGAACACCACCACGTCGTGCGATGCCGCCGCACCGCGGATCGCGTCCGCGGATTCCAGCCGGTCGAGCGCATACAGCACCGCCGCCGCTTTCGGAGAAGCTGCATGCGGCAAGCGGCTACCCAGCAACTCGCCCAGCACATGGCCGCCGATCGTCGCACCGTAGCGTGGGAAGGACAGGACGGTGGCGGTGCGGCCGGCGGCGTTGAGCTGCGCGGCGACCTCCGCCGCGGTCGTCGCCTTGCCCGCGCCGTCGCCACCCTCGATCGCCAGCAGGAACCCGGTCACGCCTGCATCCGGGCGTGGTGGCGGATGACCTCGTCGATGATGAAGCGCAGGAACTTCTCGGTGAACTCGGGATCGAGCTCCGCCTCTTCGGCCAGATGCCGCAGGCGCGCGACCTGCCGCTCCTCGCGGCCCGGGTCGGCGGGGGGCAGTCCGGTCGTCGCCTTGTAGCGGCCGACCGCCTGCGTCACCTTGAACCGCTCGGCGAGCAGGTGGACCAGCGCCGCGTCGATGTTGTCGATCGACTTCCGATAACCC
Source organism: Sphingomonas longa (assembly GCF_016892685.1). NCBI lineage: Bacteria > Pseudomonadati > Pseudomonadota > Alphaproteobacteria > Sphingomonadales > Sphingomonadaceae > Sphingomonas > Sphingomonas longa. Next base: position 66,585 of record NZ_JAFEMC010000004.1, on the reverse strand, counting down.
TGCAACACGTCGTCCGTCATCCGGTGCCCCCTGTTTCGCGCTCAATGCGGCGTCATGGATCGTATCACAAGCCCGGCAAGGCTTGCGTCACCCGGCGGTTACCGTAGAGGGTGCCGATCCGATGACCGCCACGATCCACCGCCTCGGTTCACGACCGCAGCCTTCGCTCGACCCGATGGTCCGTCTCGTCACCGGCGACATGAACAGCGTCAACGCCGTGATCCTCGACCGGATGCAGTCCGAGATCCCGCTGATCCCCGAACTCGCCGGTCACCTGATCGCGGGCGGTGGCAAGCGGATGCGGCCGATGCTGACGCTCGCGAGCGCGCGGCTGATCGGCTACACCGGCAATCGTCACCACCGGCTGGCGGCGGCGGTGGAGTTCATCCACACCGCGACGCTGCTGCACGACGACGTGGTCGACGGATCGGACCTGCGCCGGGGCAAGCGCACCGCCAACATCATCTGGGGCAATCCCGCCAGCGTGCTGGTCGGCGATTTCCTGTTCAGCCGCAGCTTCGAACTGATGGTCGAGGACGGCAGCCTGAAGGTGCTGAAGATCCTGTCCAACGCCAGCGCGGTGATCGCGGAGGGCGAGGTCAACCAGTTGACCGCCGCCCGCCGCGTCGATTTGGGCGAGGACCGCTATCTCGACATCATCGGTGCGAAGACGGCCGCCTTGTTCGCCGCCGCGTGTCGCATCTCCGCCGTCGTCGCCGAGCGATCGGATCGCGACGAAATGGCACTGGACGCCTATGGCCGCAATCTGGGCATCGCGTTCCAGCTGGTCGACGACGCGATCGATTACGTGTCGGACGCCGGTACGATGGGCAAGGACGCCGGCGACGACTTCCGCGAGGGCAAGATGACGCTGCCCGTCATTCTGGCCCATGCGCGCGGCGATGCCGAGGATCGCAAGTTCTGGAAGGACGCCATCGAGGGACGCCGCGACTCGGATGAGGATTTCGCGCACGCGATCGACCTCGTCCGGCGCACCCGCGCAGTCGACGACACGATCGCCCGTGCGCGCCACTATGGCCGGCGCGCGATCGACGCGATCGCCGGCTTCGCGGACGGACAGGCGAAGGACGCGATGATCGAAGCGGTCGAGTTCGCGGTGGCGCGGGCCTACTGAACGCCGGGTCGTTCCGCGCGAGCGACCCAATGCCGTCGAAGCCAGCCGGGGTGCCTGTACCTCATATCCGCGACATGACGGAGATCAGCGCCCGAACAGGCCGCCCAATCCGCCAGCCAGTCCGCCGACCCCGCCCATCTTCGCCAGCACCTCCTCGCCGCCGATCTGCTCCAGCAGCGCACGGAGCGGTTCGATCGGCAAGCCGGACGAATCTGCCGCCTCCGCCGCGGTGTCGCCGGGGTGGGCCTGTGCGATGCCGAGCGCTGCCAGCGCTGCACCCACCTGATCCGGCGTCAGCCCGACCCGGGCCGCCAGCGACTCCGCGTCGAAGCCGCCGGGAATCTGTCCCATGGTGCCGTCCAGAATGCCCATCGCGCCGACTTCCCATAGATAAAGCCCATCCTTGGAGGGCGCCGCATCGAAATACAATCGATCGCAGGACAGGTCGCTGATCCGGTAATCTGTACCAAATTGAGAAGCTTATGAATTTACTATCTTTAGCGCTTCTCTCGAAAATCCTTCATGGTTACGAAACTGTCAACGCCGACCATCGGGGCGGCGGATTCGGGGGATATCTGAGATCATGAAGCATTTTGCTCGCGCCGCCGTGCGCGCCGCCTTTATCGCCACCACTGCCTTGTCCGTCCCGGCTTTTGCCGGCGAGGTAAAGGTGCTGCCGACCGACACTGCGTGGCGGAACCTGCCGGGCGAACTGCGCGAGAACGCGACCGCCGGCATCACCGATACCGCACCGCGGTCCGGCAACGGTTCGCTGGAGCTGACCGGCCCCCGGACGCGCTTCGCGATCGGCAACATCTATCCCAACGCACAGACGACGCCGCTGATCGCTCTCGATCAGGTCACCGGCCTGACCTTCGACTGGCGGATCGCCGGCGACTCCGTGAACCCCTACAACCCGGATTACACCCCGGCGCTGCGCCTCCACATCTGGGATGCGGGTGCGGGCGTCCGCCGCGAGATCATCTGGGAGGGTGCGTATAACGGCGCCTACGGGCCGCAGACGGTGCCGGACACCTGGTACAGCTCGACACTGGCCGACTCCTTCTATGTCGGTGCGGGGAACGAGAATAATGGCCGGACCGTCGCCGACTGGGCGCAGCGGTACGCCGCCGGCTCGTTCGTGGCGGCGATCAGCGTCGGCTCGGGCGGCGGTGCCGGTGCGTATCACGCCTTTGCCGACAACGTGACGCTGTACACGGTCGGCGGCAGCACGACGTACAACTTCGAGGTCGCCGGCGCGGTGCCGGAGCCCGCCACATGGGGCATGATGATCGTCGGCATCGGTGCCGTCGGCGGTGCCGCCCGCGTCCGTCGTCCCAAGGCGACCATCGCGATCGCCTGACCCTGTCCTAAGGCGCCCCGGCTGTGGCATGGGGCGCCGATGACCGGCCCGCTGCTTCCTCCGTTCGACCCGTCGCCGGCGACGCTCGTATGAGCGAGCGCCTGCCGATCGAAGCGGTGTTGCCGGACCTGCTTATGGCATTGCGGCAAGCGCCGAACGCGGTGCTCGTCGCGCCGCCGGGAGCGGGCAAGACCACCGCCGTCGCACCGGCCCTGCTGAGGGAGGACTGGTGCGACGGCGAGGTGCTGTTGCTGTCGCCGCGGCGGCTGGCAGCGCGGGCGGCGGCCGAACGCATGGCCGCGCTGGCGGAGGAGCCGGTCGGCCGCACCTTCGGCTACGCCACGCGGCTCGACAGCAAAGGCTCCGCCGCGACGCGCGTCACCGTCGTGACCGAGGGCATCTTCGTTGCGCGGATACAGGCCGATCCGGAACTTGCCGGCATCGCCGCGGTGCTGTTCGACGAGGTTCACGAACGCAGCCTCGACGGCGACTTCGGATTGGCGCTTGCACTGGATGCGCAGGCAGGGCTGCGGCCCGACCTGCGGCTGGTGGCGATGTCCGCGACGCTCGACGGCGCGCGGTTCGCGGCGTTGATGGGCGCAGAGGGCCAACCCGCGCCGGTGATCGAGAGCGAGGGCCGCAGCTATCCGTTGGCCCTGCGCTACCTCGGGCGCGACGGAGCGAAGCGGATCGAGGACGAGGTCGCCGCCGCCGTTCGCCACGCCCTGGCGACGGACGAGGGCGGGGTGCTCGCGTTCCTGCCCGGCGTCGCCGAGATCGAGCGGGTGGCGGAGCGGCTCGACCGGTTGCCGGCGGGCACGATGCTGCACCGGTTGCACGGTAGCCTCGACCCGGCCGAACAGCGCGTCGCGATCCGGCCTTCGGCGGAGCGCAAGGTGGTGCTCGCCACCTCGATCGCGGAGACCAGCCTGACGCTCGACGGCATTCGCGTGGTCGTCGACGCCGGGCTGGCGCGGCGACCGCGTTATGACCGTGCGGCCGGCATGACCCGCCTCGTCACCGAGCGCGCCAGCCAGGCCGCCGCGACGCAGCGTGCTGGCCGTGCGGCGCGGCAGGGGCCGGGCGTCGCCTACCGGTTGTGGGAGGAGGCGGCGACGGCGGGCCTGCCGCGGTTCGACCCGCCGGAGATCGTCGAGGCGGACCTGTCGGCGCTGCTGCTCGCGACCGCGATCTGGGGCGTCTCCGATCCGCGTGCACTGGCTTGGCTCGACCCGCCGCCCGAGGCGGCGGTGGCGGAGGCCCGCGCCCGCCTGACGCTGCTGGAGGCGCTGGACGAGGACGGCCGGCCGACGCCGCATGGCCGCGCAATCGCGGCGATGCCGATGTCGCCGCGGCTGGCGCACATGCTGGTCCGGGCGAGCGAACGCGGACTGGCGGAGGTGGCGGCGGAGGTCGCGGTGCTGCTCTCGGAGCGCGGGCTGGGCGGGAACGATCCCGATCTGGAGGTCCGGCGGCGACGCTGGCGTACCGAGCGTGGGCCCAAGGCGGAGGCGTCGCGCAAGCTGGCGGTGCGGTGGGCGCGATCCAGCGACGTGGCGCGCGCCGGCACCCCTCCGCCGAAGACGAGGGAGGATCGATCGGCGGAGGACGTCGCCACCTGCATCGCGATCGCCTTTCCGGACCGGGTCGCGCGGCGGCGGGATGCGTCGGGGGAGCTATGGGCCGCCGCCGGGGGCCGCGGTTTCCGGCTGGATCCGACATCGTCGCTGGCGTCGGCCGAGTGGCTCGCGGTGGCGGAGACGCAAGGGGCGGCGTCCGGCGCGCGCATTCTGGCGGCGGCGGCGATCGACCTTGCGACGATCGAAGCGCTGTTCGCCGACCGGATCGAGCGGCGGCGGACGGTGACGTTCGACCCGGCAACGGGCGGGGTGCAGGCGCTGCACGAGCGGCGGCTGGGCAGCCTGCGCCTGCAATCCGGGCCGGACGCGAATGCCGATCCGGCGGCGATTGCGGCGGCGCTGCTGGAGGGGGTGCGGACGCACGGGCTGGAGTTGTTGCCGTGGAGTCGGGCGGCGGAGGCGCTGCGGCGGCGGGCCGATTACGCCGGGCTGGCGCTCGGCGATGCCGACCTGCTCGACCGGGCGGAGGAGTGGCTGGTACCGCTGCTGGCCGGCCGGCGTCGGCTGGATGCGATCGCGCCGGGCGACCTGACCGACGCGCTGCGCGGGCTGATCGGGTGGGACGATCTGAAGCGGCTGGACCGGCTTGCACCCGCCGACTTCACCAGTCCGGCGGGCAGCACGCATGCGATCGACTATGCGGCGGAGGGTGGGCCGCGCGTCGAGTTGCGTCCGCAGGCGCTGTTCGGGCTGGCCGAGCATCCGGTGATCGGCGAGGCGCGGGTGCCGCTGGTGCTGTCGCTGACCTCCCCTGCGGGTCGCCCGATCCAGACCACGCGCGACCTGCCGGGCTTCTGGGCGGGCAGTTGGGCCGATGTCGCCCGGGAGATGCGCGGACGCTATCCACGTCACCCCTGGCCCGACGATCCGGCAGCGGCGAGTGCGACGCTGCGGACGAAAAATGCGGATGCACGGCGCGCGCGATCCGGCTAGGGGAGGCATATGGCTATTGCTCGCATATTCCAGCGCCCCAAGAACGCGATGCAGTCCGGCAAGGCGCGCACCGACCTGTGGCAACTCGAATTCGAGCCCTCCGAGGCCAAGCATCCCGACCCCCTGACCGGCTGGGCCGGCAGCGGCGACACGCGGGAACAGCTCCGCCTGTTCTTCCCCACCGCCGAGGCCGCCGTCGCGTGGTGCGAGCGGGAGGGGCATGAGTCGGTCGTGATCCCCGCGCCGCAGAAGATGCTGAAGTTGCAGGCTTACGCGGACAATTTCCGCTGAATCGAGCCCGTAGAGGCGTCGGAAGGTTAGGCTAAGGTTAGTCCAACGCGGTCTTTCGCGAAGGGCTGAGTTCGTTTTTAAGGCATGTCCAAAGAGCGGCTCGTGTTCGCGGTTTACGCTGGTGCCGGGTTGTAGGACAGCGGTTTACCGGCGGTGCTTGCAGCCCCGATGTGCGGCCCCGGTAAGGGCCGGAATTCAATCGCCTCCGACGCGTGGAATCTTGGTGGCGTTGCCGAACCTGCGCGTCTGCCGTCGCCGGAGGGCTCTGGTAACGGCCTGCGATCCTGCGCAGGCAGCTCTCACATTGTCGCCGCGTCGAGCACCAGCAGGATCTTGGCGTCGATCCCCAACCCTTCCGCCCGCTTCAGGCTGATGAAGGCGGGTACGTCCTCGACGGGCACCAGATGCACGGTGATGTCCTCCTGCGCATCGCCGCCACCGTCGCCGACGCGGGTCAGGCCGGTGGCGCGGACGATCGTGAAGCATTCGGAGGTCATGCCGGGCGACGAGTAGAACAGCCCCAGTTCCTCGACGGAATCGGCGCGAAAGCCGGTTTCCTCCTCCAGTTCGCGGCGGGCGCCGGTCGCGACCGACTCGCCGGCCTCTTCATCGCCGATCAAACCGGCGGGTAGTTCGATCGTGCGCTTGCCGACCGGGATGCGGTGCTGTTCGACCAGCACGAGTCGGTTTTCGCCATCGACGGCGACGATCACCGCCGCGGCGATCTGGCCCTTGCGTTCTGCATATTCCCACGTCCCCTCCGTCACCACGGTGAGGAAGCGGCCTTCCCAAACGACGGTCTTCATAGCTCGATCACCCGGTCCGGCAATTCGTTGGTGTCGTTATCGGAGCGCGGAAAATGCTCCGCGAGCACGGTGCCGATCTGCGTCACGGCAGCGGCCATGCCGTGGCCGGGGCGACCGTCCTTCACCGCGAGGACCAAGGCCGCCATCGCCTCGCCCCAGCGTTCGGGCGCGACACGGCTGTGGATGGCGGCATCGGCGACGATCTCCGCCCGGTGCTCCGCCAGCGACAGGTACAGGAGCACGCCGGTCCGGCCGCGCGTGCGCTGTTCGGCGGCGGTACGGAACAGCGTCATCGCCCGGGCGCGGACCCGCCGCGCCTTGGTCGCGCCGGGCGTCAGCGCCATGCGCAAAGCAGGCAGCGCGAAGACGTAACGGCCGATCAGGAACGCCGCCGTCACCACCACCAGCGCGATCGTGTAGAGCGCGGCGGGCGTCGCCGGTCCGCTCCACGGGTCGGCGACGAGCGCGTGCAGCCAGTCGGGCAGCCCCGGTACGCTCGCCAGCAAGGCCAGCGCGAGCAGCATCGTCACCACCGCCCAGTGCAGGCCGACATCGTGATACGCGTCCGACTGGCGCGCGACGATCGTGACGATCTCGCCATCGGTCTGGAGTTCCGCCGCGGTGACGGCCTGGGTGACGCGGGTGCGATCCGCTTCGCTCAACTGCATCACCAATCCCCCGAAGCGCCGCCGCCGCTGAAGCCGCCGCCACCGCCGCCGGAGAAGCCGCCATCGCCCCAGCCGCCACCGCCGCCGCCATCCGACGAGCCGCCACCCCAGCCACCGCCAAACCCGCCGCCGTTCTGGCTCGATCGGCCGATCTCGTTCGCGATCGACCACAGCACGATCGGCAGCGCGCCGCCGTCGTTGCTGAAGCGTCGGCCACGACCGTGTTTGCGTCCGAAGATCGCGGGCAGGATGACGAAGCCGAGCACGACCAGCCAGAAGATCAGGCCGATCGGAATGCCGCCGCCGCTGCTTTGACGCTGCGTCTTGTGGGTGCGATCGAACTCCTTAATCGCCGCGTCGGTGCGCGCCTGCGCCTCTTCGGGCGAAGCGCGCAGTTGCTTGTCGATCGCGTCGACGCCGGCGATCATCGCCGAGTTGATGTCGTCACCAGCGCGCAGCTTCGGCATCATCTGCTGCTGGATCATGACGCTGCTGAACGCGTCGGTCAGGATCGGCTCCAGCCCGGTGCCGACTTCCAGTCGCGGACCGCGCTGGCCGGCGGGATTGTTCGGCGCGGCGAACAGCACAGCGCCGTTGTTGACGTCACGGAGGCCGACGCCCCAGCTGCGGCCGAGCCGATACCCGTATTCGTCGAGCGGATAGCCCTGCATGTCGGCGATCGTCGCGACCACGACCTGCCGTTTGGTATCCTTCTGCAACGCCTCCAGCTTCGTCGTCAGTACCGCCTCCGTCTCCGGAGACAGAACATCGGCCGCGTCCACCACATAGCCGGTGAATTTCGGGAAGGTCTGCGCCTGCGCGGTTCCTGCCGTCATCAGCAGGAGCAGCGCGGCGATCCAGCGCATCATGACGCTCAGCTGGCCCGATTAACTGGCGTTACCGAAGTTCACCGCCGGCGCCTGCTCCGCGCCGGGCGACGTCGCCGCGAACGGCGTCAGCGGCTTGGCACCGTAGAAGATGCGCGCGCCGACCGCGTCGGGGAAGGTGCGGATGCGCGTGTTATACGCCTGCACCGCCTGGTTATAATCGGTGCGGGCGATGGTGATGCGGTTCTCCGTCCCCTCCAGCTGGCTCATCAGGGTGGTGTAGTTGCCCTGCGACTTCAGCTCGGGATACGCCTCCTGAAGGCGCTGCAACGACAGCGTCAGCCCGGCCTGCGCCTGCTGATACGCCTGAACCTTGGCAGGGTCGGTCAGTTGGTCCGGTGCAACGCGGATCTGGCTGGCGGAGGCGCGCGCCTGCGTCACCTGGGTCAGGATGTCCTTCTCCTGCGCACCCGCGGCACGTACGGTCGAGACGAGGTTGGGGATCAGGTCGGCGCGCCGCTGATACTGGTTCTGCACATCGGCCCAGCGCGCCTTCGCATTCTCCTCCGCGGTCGGCACCGAGTTGATGCCGCACCCGGCCAACAGGGCCGAAGCGCCGATGAGAACGGTGATCGAACGACGGGACATGCGTGAAGCTCCTGCTGTCTGTCCTATGGATATAGGACACTCGTGCCGCTTGGCGAAGGGGAAAACGGGGGTTAACCTCGCGCCAGGATCAACGACGGCGAAAGGGGCCGATGATGCTCAAGGAATTCAAGGCGTTCATCGCGCGCGGTAACGTGCTGGACCTGGCCGTCGCGGTCATCATCGGCGCGGCGTTCAGCAAGATCGTGACCTCGCTGACCGAGGACGTGCTGATGCCGATCATCGGCAAGCTGTTCGGTGGACTGGATTTCTCCAGCTACTTCCTGACGATGGGACCGGTGCCGGCCGCTTTGCAGGGGTCGAGCGACTATGCCGCCCTGAAGAAGGCGGGCGTGCCGCTGCTCGGATATGGCGAGTTCGTGACTCAGGCGGTGAATTTCATCATCGTCGCCTTCATCATCTTCCTGATCGTGCGATCGGTCAGCAAGCTGCTGCCGAAACCCGAAGCTCCCGCGACGGCGGAACCGGCCGACGTGACGCTGCTGCGCGAAATCCGCGACGAGCTGAAGGCGCGGCCGCGCGTCTGAGGCTTCGCTGCCCACCTGTCGGCTCCCATCACTGCGCTAACGGGAGCCGGTCGGCGTGATCGGCGGCAAGGCGCGCGTGCTTCGCCAGGGCTCGACACGAACGGTTCGAGCGGATGGCACGCGCTCCCACGTTCTGACGGTGCGAAACGCGTCTCACGAATGCGCGGCCGGAATGCTTTCGAACAAGCATCCCGGATCAGGCGCAGATGTCGTCTGTCGATCGTAGGCGGTCGATCAATAGGCCGGGCACGTGTTCGCGACAGCCGCGAGATTCTCGAGATGCCGCGGGATCGACCGGGCACCCAGAAAACGCTCCTTCGCATCGGTGGATTTCACCGTTACTTCGACTCCGTCCTTCATCAGATCAACGACGCGGTGCAGGAACTTGTGCTTGTCGCTTATCTTCTCCGGCACCGCTCCCAACGGACCGAGATACCCAATCGTGTGGGCAAGCCGATATCCCTTCTTGTGAAGGTAGCGGGCGACGAGATCGGCAAAGGCAGGATTGTTGTCGTTCTTGATGGAACTGTAGCACACGTCGCAGGAGATCGCGCCGAGATAGCGCTTCGGCAGGCCCTTCTCGATCAACCTGTCGACGACGACATTGTACGGCAGATATTCCTTCTGCCCGTAACCCGCCGAGTTGCTGACGTACGGCCGTCCCGCCGACCCGTGACCGGCGATCATGACCCGTGTCATCGGAGAAAATCCGAGACTCGCCAAGGGTTTGCCAGGGTCGTCATAGCATACGAGCGCGAACTTGCGCCCGTGATGAGTGCTGGCGCCGAGTGCCTCCGCCTTCTTGGTTTCCGCGATGAAATCACCGGCCTGATCCCTTTTGAACGGGATGAACACCAATCGGTCGACGGTCATCTTGATTATCCCCCTGACAATTGCGGGGACAATCCGTCAGCATCGAACGCGAGTCAATATTCCACGCAGATCGATCCTGATCTTGACCGGAGCTAGAACAGCGATCGGTCGGGCGCAAAATTTGTTTGTGAAGTAGTTACAGGGTCTTGATCGCGACGGGTCGTAATTTCGAAATCCGGAGGGTGAGCGACGGTCGATCGGTGCGCCATAGCGCCGACGTCCGTTCAGACACCGCTATCCGCGCTCGCCTGCGCGCGCCGGTGCTGCCATGACGTTCCGGAATGGGTTCGCGCCGGCATGACAGGCCGGGATCGGCATCCGGCTTACGCCGCGACCAGGTCCTCGGCGGTGGCGTCGGCGAGGCTGGTGCCGTCGAGGATGCGAGCGGTTTCGTCGCGGACGCGCATCATCGCATGGCGGATCGCGCAGGCGGCCTCGTCGGCGCAGTCTGCACAGCGACGATAGGCGGTGCGGCTGACGCAGGGGACCAGCGCCAGCGGTCCTTCGATCACGCGAATGATGTCGCCGAGCGAGATCAGGTGCGACGGGCGGGACAGGCAATAGCCGCCGAGCTTGCCACGGTGGCTGTGCACCAGTCCGGCATCGCGGAGGTCGGCGAAGATCAGTTCCAGAAACTTGCGCGGGACGTTCGCCTCCGCCGCGATCCGGGTCATCGGAATGGGCGGGCTCTGGGCCGGCGCGCGTGCCAGAAACAGCATGGCGCGCAGGGCATAACGGGAACGCTGGGTCAACATGATCGGGCCGCTATGGACCCGCATTGTGGCAAGCGGAAGGCCCCGGACCCGATGTCGTGAAAGACGTTGCGTCGATGCGCGCGACTACCTACATCCGTGGCTGCCGGGTTTACCCGGCTATGGCGATAAAAGGCGGCGCGCAATAGATGCAGCGGACCCGGGGGCGGTACCCGGCGGCTCCACCATTTACGCCGATCTGCAACCGTTTCGGCGGGTGGCGGGACGGCGTAACTGACGGGGCCGAACTAGGATCGACGTGTGTTGAAAAACGCTGCTCTTCGCTCGGAATGGGACCACCGTAACGGCCCATTACACAAGTGCCAACGATAACGAAGCACTCGCGATTGCGGCGTAACTGAGGGCCTCACGGCCTAAGGTTACTCCAAAATAGCGCGGTTGGACCCCACCGGGCAACAGAAGGGGAATCCAGCGGTACGGGGAGCACCGGGCAACAGAAGCTCCCCACTTCCCCCTTGTACTACCGGGCTTGCGACCCGCTCGCGCTGGGGTGGGTCGACGATGAGCTTTCGCCGTCTACTCACCGTCACCCCGGACTCGTTCGCGACTTATCCCTTCGAGACACGTACCGATCTTATGTCTCCGCGGTGGCGGGGACTCACCACTGAGCTCCTGCCTTCGCGGGAGCACATGGGATGTCCCGTGCCTGTTCGAAGGGGATAATTACCTGCTCGTTCCGGGTGGCACCGCGCGGATAACCCGGAGTTTCGCCTACTTGTCGGGCCGAAAGCCGCGTAATGGACCCGGAACACGTCCGGGGTGCGCTTCGACGCACCCTCCCTCCAGGGCACGGCTTACGTCGCCGCCGCCAGTATGCAGTAGACGAGTACGGGAACGCCGATCAGCAGGATCATCAGCAAGAGGTTGAGATCGATCAGACGTTCCAGGCCGGTGGCGTGGGCACGCGGCCGAGCATCGGGGCGGGCAGTCGGGCGGGCACTGGGCGGTTGTGGGTGTTCCACGTCCTCGATGTGAAGGTGGAACCGGTGGGAGAAGAAGCTCTCCGGCCGCATGATCAGGTGCGGTTCGGTGGTTGCGGTGGAGCCGGCGGGGGCAATGGGCTCCGATCGGCGATCCATCGCCGATGCGTTATCGTCAGACATGGTGCGTTATCCGCTTATTCGAGAACACGGGCGCAAGAGCGCGACCGTGGATCGTCAGATCGAATAAGTCCCGGACTCGGACCGGATGCCCGAGCCCGGGCTACAGGCGCGCGGCGAGTTGGCCGGCGTGGTTGCGGAAGCGCAAATATGTCGCGGGGGCGTACACAGGACATAGATGACAACTCCGTCATCTTTGGTCAAGCCCTGCCGGTAAATGCTTGAAGCGGCTCCGGGTCCGCACCGTTCACCGCGGCGTCGGGCGGCACTTGCCAGCGTCCGTCGTCGATGCGACGCTCGGCGTCCGAAGAGGAGGCCGACATGCAAGAGGCGAACATACTGGTGATGCGGCGAGCGGCGATCCTGTGGACCGGCTCCGCCCTGGTGACGGGCTTCAATATCTTTGCGGCGTACGCACAGGATCAGCGTCTGGTGATGGGGGCGCTGGCCCTGACGGCGGCGTTCGCCCTGTTCGGGGTAGCTTTCGGGGTCTGGGCCGCACGCAAGGTCACAGCACGACCGTAGCGCGGCGGGCGTTGGTGGCTCCACGCGGTCGCCAATAAAAAAAAGGGGCCCGGTCGCCCGAGCCCCTTTTCGTCATTCCAAGACGAGGATCAGTCGCGATCGCCGGTCAGGAAGGCTGGCGCGAACTCGGGCGCGGGGCCGCGATCGTCATTGGCATCGTTGCCGCCGCTGCGGGGTGCGCGGTCGCCGCCACCGTCGCTGCGGGGGCCACGATCGCCACGATCGCGACGCGGGCCGCCACGGCCGCCACCTTCGCCGCCGCCGCGCGGGCCGCGGTCGCCGCCACGGCCGCCATCACGGCCACCGTCACGGTCGCCACCGCCGCTGCGCGGACCGCGGGGACCACGATCGCCGCCCTCACGGGGCTCGCGGGCCGGACGCGTGTCCTCCAGCTCGGCACCGGTTTCCTGATCGACGACGCGCATGGACAGGCGAACCTTGCCGCGCGGATCGATCTCGAGGACCTTGACCTTCACGTCCTGCCCCTCGGACAGGACGTCGGCGACCTTCTCAACGCGCTCGTTCTTGATCTCGGACACATGGACGAGACCGTCCTTGCCGCCCATGAAGTTCACGAACGCCCCGAAATCGACGAGGTTGACGACCTTGCCGTCGTAGATCTTGCCGACCTCGGCCTCTTCGACCAGGCCCTTGATCCACTTGATCGCGGCTTCGATCTGCGCCGGATCGGACGACGACACCTTGATGACGCCCTCGTCGTCGATATCGACCTTCGCGCCGGTGGTGGCGACGATCTCGCGGATCACCTTGCCGCCGGTGCCGATGACTTCGCGGATCTTCGACTTGTCGATCGTGAAGCTCTCGATACGCGGTGCGTGCGCCGACAGTTCCGAACGGGTCGAATCGAGCGCCTTCGCCATTTCGCCGAGGATGTGGGCGCGGCCCTCATGCGCCTGCGCAAGCGCGACCTTCATGATCTCCTCGGTGATGCCGGCGATCTTGATGTCCATCTGAAGGGACGTGATGCCCTCCGACGTACCGGCCACCTTGAAGTCCATGTCGCCGAGGTGATCCTCGTCGCCCAGGATGTCGGACAGGACGGCGAAGTCCTTGCCCTCCAGGATCAGGCCCATCGCGATGCCCGACACCGGGCGCTTCAGCGGCACGCCGGCATCCATCATCGACAGCGAACCGCCGCACACCGTTGCCATCGACGACGAGCCGTTCGACTCGGTGATGTCGGACAGGACGCGGATCGTGTACGGGAACTCCTCCTTCGTCGGCAGCACCGGGTGCAGCGCGCGCCACGCCAGCTTGCCATGGCCGACTTCGCGACGGCCCGGCGCGCCGAAGCGGCCGACTTCACCGACCGAATAGGGCGGGAAGTTGTAGTGGAGCATGAAGTGCTCGTAGTTCAGCCCGTTCAGGCCGTCGATCATCTGCTCCGCATCGCGGGTGCCCAGCGTCGTGGTGCAGATCGACTGCGTCTCGCCGCGGGTGAACAGCGCCGAACCATGCGCGCGAGGCAGGAAGTGGACCATCGCCTCGATCGGACGGATCTGGGTGGTGGTGCGACCGTCGATCCGCACGCCGTCCTTCAGGATGGCGCCGCGGACGATGTCCGCCTCCAGCTTCTTCACCAGCTTCAGCGACGCGAGATACTCGGCCGGGTTCTCGTGCTTCAGACCCTCCAGCTCCGTGCGCGCCTTGGTGCGCGCCTCGTTGATCGCGGTCTGGCGCGCCTGCTTGTCGCGCAGCTTGTACGCGGCGGTCAGGTCGTTGCCGATGATCGCCTTCAGCTTGGCCTTGACGGCCTTAGCGTCGACGCCGGCCTTCAGCTCCCAAGGCTCCTTGGCGGCCTGCTCGGCGAGGTCGATGATCGCGTCGATCACCTGCTGCGACGCCTTGTGCGCGAACATCACCGCGCCCAGCATGACCTCTTCCGACAGCTCCTTCGCTTCGGATTCGACCATCATCACCGCGTCGTGCGTAGCGGCGACGACGAGGTCGAGCTCGCCCGACTTCACCTGATCGATCGTCGGGTTCAGGACGTACTCGCCCTCGACATAGCCGACGCGCGCCGCACCGATCGGGCCCATGAACGGCACGCCGGAAATCGTCAGCGCCGCGGACGCCGCGACCATCGCGAGGATGTCCGGCTCGTTCTCGCCGTCATAGCTGAGCACCTGACAGATCACGTTGATCTCGTTGAGGAACTCTTCCGGGAACAGCGGGCGGATCGGACGATCGATCAGGCGGCTGGTTAGCGTTTCCTTTTCGGTCGCGCCACGCTCACGCTTGAAGAAGCCGCCGGGGATGCGACCCGCGGCCGAATACTTCTCCTGATAATGGACGGTGAGCGGGAAGAAATCCTGCCCCTCCTTCACCGACTTGGCGGCGGTCACCGCGCACAGCACGACGGTTTCGCCGAGCGTCGCGAGCACCGCGCCATCGGCCTGGCGGGCGACGCGGCCCGTTTCCAGCGTCAGCGTCTTGCCGCCCCATTGGGTGGTCACGGTCTTGGTATCGAACATATCGTTTCCTTCACTCCCGACGCCAGATGCGACGGGGGCCTATGTGCGGACTTAGCCGGTCCGCGGCGGTGTGGGGCGAGTTGTCGCCCCCGCGCCAGCGCCACCGGATTGCGGGCTGGCCGATACGAGAAGGGCGACCCGCAGGCCGCCCTTCCGAATTACTTGCGAAGGCCGAGCTTCGCGATCAGTGCCAGATACCGGTCGCCATCCTTGTGGCGGAGGTAGTCGAGCAGCGAGCGACGCTTGTTGACGAGCATCAGAAGGCCACGACGCGAGTGGTTGTCCTTCTTGTGATCCTTGAAATGCTCGGTCAGGTTGCGGATACGCTCAGTCAGGATCGCGACCTGCACCTCGGGGGAGCCGGTGTCGCCGTCCTGGCGCGCATGCTCCTTGACGAGTTCGGTCTTGCGCTCTGCGGTAATCGTCATGAATCTTCCTTCGACATCGTCACGTTGAAGCCCCTGACGACCCGCACCTCTCCTGCGAGCACATCGACCAGCGCCACGGGCACATCGTCGAGCATCGCAAAGGCCGCGCCGTCGGTGGCTGCGATCCCGGCCAGTACACGCCCCTGTCGGAGCGCCCCTGCCTGGTCGGGGGTGAGGGAAAAAGCCGGGATGTCGTCCAGCCCCGCCCTCAACGGCAGGAGTATCTGTTCAAGGGCGCGCGCCTGCCCGAGTTCGTCCAGTTTGTCCAGCGATATCGCCTGCACCAGGTCGAACGGACCGGCCTTCGTGCGCCGCAGCATGGTCACGTGCCCGACCGTGCCGAGCGCCAGCGCGATGTCCCGTGCGAGACTGCGGATATAGGTGCCCTTGGAGACATGGGCGACGAGGGTGGCTTCTTCCAGTTCCTCCGCGATACGGGGCGGTGGCGCACCCGCAGGGCGGGATGGAGGGGCGGTCACGAGCGGCGCTGCTTGCGGCTCCCCCTCAACCAGCGTCGCTGGTCCCCCTCCCCGTGCCGGGGAGGATTTCAGCGAATGGATCGTCACATCGCGGCTGGCCAGCACCACCTCCTCGCCCGCCCTCGCGAGGTCGTAGGCGCGCTCGCCGTCGATCTTCAGCGCGGAATAAGCCGGCGGCACCTGCTCGATGGAGCCGGTGAAACGTGCCAGCGCCGCCTCCAGCGCCGTCGCCGTCGGCCGGACCGGCGAAGTCGCGATCACCACGCCCTCGGCGTCCAGCGTGTCGGTCTGCTCGCCGAAACGGATCGTGAAGGCATAGATCTTGTCGCCGTCGAGCAAGCGGCCGGCCAGCTTCGTCGCCTCGCCGACAGCGATCGGCAGCACGCCCGTGGCGAGCGGATCGAGCGTGCCGCCATGGCCGACCTTGAACTTGCCGTAGCCGCCTTGTCGCAGGGCGCGCTTCACCGCGCTGACGCCCTGCGTGGAGCCGAGCCCCAGCGGCTTGTCGAGTATGATCCATCCGTGCATCGCCGCGCCTCTACCCGACGCGGGCGCAAACGTCAGCGCTTCGCGACGCGCTTTCCACCCTTCGACGGGGGCGCGACGGTGGCGACGATACTCTTCACGCCGCAGGTGACGTTCGGATAGCGGAGGAAGCGGATGCGCGAGAAGCGGTCGAACGTGCCGTTGCTGTCGGTCGTATAGCTCAGCGTGTCGAGATTGCCGATATGGGGGCAGGGGCCGGTCGTGGTCACGCGGTACCAATGCTCCGTGCGGTCCCGGACCAGCAGAACGTCGCGGGTCGGGCCGAACTCCCAATCCCGCAGACCGCCGTTGCCGGCAAAGCTGATGACGGTTTCCTTTTCGGGGGGCGCCGCGGCTGTGGCGGTCTGGATCAGGGCGGCGGCGAGGATCGGAAGAAGCATAAGTTTCTCCTTATTTGGTAGCCGCTTAACCGGCGCTGACAGGCTCCGTTCCGGCGAGTGCGGCGCAGTAATGGCGGCGGCATAAAGCGACGTAGCGGTCGTTGCCGCCGATCTCGGTCTGGCGACCTTCCGCGACGGGACGGCCTTCGTGATCGACGCGCAGGTTCATCGTCGCCTTCCGCCCACACTGGCAGACCGACTTGATCTCGACCAGCGAGTCCGCCAGCGCGAGTAACCGCGCCGAGCCCTCGAACAGGCGCGCCTGAAAGTCTGTGCGCAGGCCGTAGGCGAGCACGGGAATATCGTGGACGTCCGCCAGCCGGGCGAGCTGGTCGACCTGCCCGGCGGTCAGGAACTGCGCCTCGTCGACGAGGGTGCAGGCGATCCGCTCCGCTGCATGCCGGGAGAGTACGCACGCCTCGATGTCGGTCAGCGCGTCGAACGCCGTTGCCGGCTGGGTCAGGCCGATCCGCGACGTGATCGTACCCCGTGCGAACCGGTCGTCGATCGCCGCGGTGAACAGCATCGTCGCCATCCCGCGCTCACGATAGTTGAAGTCGGCCTGGAGCAGGTTGGTCGACTTCCCCGCGTTCATCGACGCGTAGTAGAAATACAGCTTGGCCATGTCAGCCGAGGGTTTCGACGGGGATGGGGGACGATGACCCGGCGAGACTGGCCAGTTTTGCCTCGAAGCTGACGAAGCCGTCGGTGTCGCGTCCGCCGAGGATGTGCATCATGTCCGCAAAATCGGCTCCCGCCGCAAACCGGTCGATCGCCCATTCGGTCAAGTCGCGGTTCATGACAGAAACGGAGGGGAGGCGCAGAACGTCCTTTAGCGTGGCCGCAAGGTCGCTGCGTGGCATCCGGTAACTTGAGCGCAGGACCCACGCTGTCTCGAGAAGGACGGTGTCGGCGATGAAGCAATCCTGGGTTAGTAGAAAATGCTCGGCAAAGGGCGATTGCACGGGATCATCCTGCGTCACGTAGCGGACGATGATGTTGGTATCGACTGCTTTCACCGGTCCCAGTCCGGTCCGCCATTCGCCCACATCTTTGCAATTGATGCGCTCATGTCTTCGAGCGGAACAGGCGGACCATCATACCGGACGCGCGCGCGGATTCGCGCCGTAACCACATCGAACGGTTCTTTCAGCCCAGCCGGACGGCGTCGCAAGAGCACGCCGTCCGGTCGCTCGATCACGTCGAGCCGGTCGCCGGGCGAGAGATGCAGACGGTCGCGAACATCCTTGGGGATGACGACCTGACCTTTTCCAGAGATGATTGTCTGCGCGTTCATACCGGTAAGATGCGTCTTACCGGTGCCTGCGTCAATCCTCGATCAGGTCTCGCGCGACGGTCGGCTGACGGAGCAGCGCGTCGATATGGCTGCCCTCGTCAAAGCTTTCATCCGCCAGGAATTTGAGCTTGGCCGCGTATTTGTTCTGCACGCGGGCTGCGACTTCGCGCTGGAGGTACGCCGTGTTGGTGCGCAGTGCCTTCAGCACCGCCTCCTCGTCCTTGCCGAGCAGCGGCTTCACGAACACCGTCGCGTGGCGAAGGTCGGGGGACATGCGCACCTCCGTGATCGACACGACGTGCTTGGCCAGCACATCGTCGTGCACGTCGCCGCGGGCGAGGATTTCGGACAGGACGTGGCGCACCTGTTCCCCCACGCGCAGAACGCGAACGGACTTTTCGGGAGCGGCTTCGTCCTTACGCATCGTGTTGGTCCTGCGGTGCTGACACCGCCTCGTAGAAAGTGGTGGGCGTGTAGAAGGTCAGGCGATTGCTCGCCGGATCGGTGATCGTGATCTCGCGCGTACCCCACGGCGTCTCGCCCGGAACGCCGGGTCGCGCATTGCCGTGATGCTTGGCGAGCAGGTCCGCGGCGAATGCCACTACGTCGTCGACGGGAACACGGATCGCCGACCCCGGCGTGGCATCGCCGTAATGTTCCGACAGGTGCAGCACGCAATCGCCGCGCCGCACGCCTCGATACAACGGCAACCCGGGTTCGAAGCGGTGCTCGAACACCGTCTCGAACCCGAGGAAGTCGATGTAGAACGCCGTGGTCCGCGCCTCGTCGAAGCTGCGCAGGATCGGGATCGGCGCCTCGAGCATCGTCGCCTTACAGCGTCCGCTCGCGCATCTCGACCTCGAACGTCTCCAGGAAGTCGCCCGGCTTGATGTCCACGAAGTTCGACGTGAAGGTCACGCCGCACTCCAGACCCGCACGCACTTCAGGGACATCGTCCTTGAAGCGGCGCAGCGACGCGATCTCACCCTGGTAGATGATGACGTCGTTGCGCGTAATGCGTGCCTTGAGCGCCTTGCGGATGACACCGTCGACCACCAGCAGACCCGCCGCCTTGCCGTGCTTGCCGGCGGAGAAGACGTCGCGGATTTCCGCGCGGCCCACCACCGTCTCGAACGCTTCCGGCCCGAGTTCGCCCGCCATGCCGGCGCGGATCTCGTCGGTCAGGTCGTAGATGACGTCGTAGTACTTCAACGCCACCTTGTGCCGCTCGGCGATCTCTCGCGCCTTCGCATTCGCACGGACGTTGAAGCCGATGATCGGCGCGCCGCTGGCACCGGCCAGCGTCACGTCACTCTCGGTGATGCCGCCGACGCCCGAGTGCAGGATGCGGGCGCGGATCGCGTCGGTGGAGATCTTGTTGATCGCCCCGACGATCGCCTCGACCGTCCCTTGCGTATCGGCCTTCACGACCAGCGGATACTCGATCGCCTGCTTGTCCTTCAGCGCGGAGAACATGCTCTCCAGGCTGGCGGGAGCGGTCGTCGTGCGCTTCTGCGTGATGACGCCCTGACGATACTCCGCGACCTCGCGGGCGCGCGCCTCGTTTTCGACGACCTGCAGCGGATCGCCCGCGGACGGCACGCCGGACAGGCCGAGCACCTCCACCGGCATCGACGGCCCGGCTTCCTTGATCTGGCGACCCTTGTCGTCGACCAGCGCCCGGACCTTGCCGCTCTCCGCGCCGACGACGAACACGTCGCCGACCTTCAGCGTGCCGCGATTGACGAGCACCGTCGCGACGGGCCCGCGGCCCTTGTCCAGCTTCGCCTCGATCACGGTGCCTTCGCCCGGACGATCGGGGTTGGCGGACAGTTCGAGCAGTTCGGCCTGAAGCTGGATCTTCTCGATCAGCGTATCGAGGCCGAGCTTCTTCAGCGCGGACACTTCGACGTCCTGCGTCTCGCCGCCCATCTCCTCGACGACGACCTCATGCTCCAGCAGGCGCTCGCGGACCTTCTGGGCATTCGCCTCGTGCTTGTCGATCTTGTTGATCGCCACGATCATCGGCACGCCGGCCGCCTTGGTGTGGTTGATCGCCTCGATCGTCTGCGGCATCAGCCCGTCGTCCGCAGCCACCACCAGCACGACGATGTCGGTGACGTTGGCGCCGCGCGAGCGCATGTCGCTGAACGCTTCATGGCCCGGCGTGTCGAGGAACGTGACCTTCGATTTGTCCTTCAGCGTGACCTGATACGCACCGATATGCTGGGTGATGCCACCCGCCTCGCCGCGGACCACGTCGGTGCCGCGAAGGGCGTCGAGCAGCGACGTCTTGCCGTGATCGACGTGACCCATGATCGTGACGACCGGCGGACGCGACCGCAGCGTGTCGGCGGCGTCCTCCGTCGTGTCGAGCACCAGATCGATGTCGGCATCGCTGACCCGGACGATGTTATGGCCGAATTCGGTCACCAGCAACTCGGCCGTATCCTGGTCGATCGTCTGCGTCATCGTGACGGGCATGCCCATCTTGAACAGCGTCTTGACCAGATCCGCACCCTTTTCGGCCATGCGGTTGGCGAGTTCCTGCACGGTGATGGCGTCGGGCACCTGCACGTCGCGGACCTGCTTGGCCTGCGGCTCGCGATTGCCGCCGAAGCCACGCTTCTCCTTCTCGCGCGCGCGCTTCAGCGCGGCGAGGCTGCGCGAACGCGCACCGTCGTCGCCCAATGCGCGGTTGACGGTCAGCTTGCCGCCACGACGCTCGTCACCCTTGCGATCGCGCTGCGTCGGCCGGCTGGGGACGCTGTTGCGCGGCGTGGCCGAGCCGGACGTGAACGCACGCGGCTGGGCGGACCCACCCGATGCCGCGGGAGCGGACGTCGGCGCAGCGGCAGCAGGCTGCTCCACGGGCTTGGGCGCAGGCTTCGGGATCTCCGGACGCGCGACCGGCGAGAAACGGCGCGGGGCCGGCATCGACGGATCACGGGCCAACTCGATCGTCGGCGCAGGCGCGGGGGCAGGTGCGGGCGTCGGCGCCGCCCGCACTGGCGCAGGGGCCGGCGTAGCGGCCGGTGTCGGGGCGGGAGCCAGTGCCGCGGGAGCAGGGGCTGCTTCGGCGACCGGTGCTGCCTCGGGCTGCGGCTCGGGCGTCGGCGGCACCGGCCGCTCGACCGGGCGGAAGCCACGGCCCGCGGGGGTCGGCACCACGACGGGGGCGGCGGGAGCCGGCGCAGGCGCGGCTTCTGCGACCGGAGCGGGCTCCGGGGCAGCCGGCGTCTCGACGACGGGCGCGGCGGCAAGGGCTGCCGCACGCTCTTCGGCGCGACGACGCTCGTCCTCGGCGGCACGGGCCCGGTCGGCGTCCTCGCGGCGGCGCGCATCCTCCAGCGTGTGCATGCGCTGATCCTCGGCCTCGCGCAGCATGCGGGCCTGACGCTCCTGTGCCGTCTCGTTCGACGGGGCGGGGCGGGGGGCAGGCGCGGCGGCAGGTGCCGGCGCGGCCTCGACCGGCGCGGATGCGGCGGCCTCTACCTGCGGCTCGGCAGCGGGCGCGGGATCGCCCGGGCGACGCAGGACGCGCGCCTTCTTCGTTTCCACGATCACCGTATTGGAGCGGCCGTGGCTGAAGCTCTGCTTCACCTTGCCGGTCTCGACCGTGCGTCGCAGCCCCAAAGGCGCGCGCATTCCGAGTTTCGGCTTGTCGTTGTCGGTGTCGCTCACTCAAATTCCTCGTGCACAGTCGCGGCCGGTGACGCCCCGGCCCGGATGTCATCCGGGCGGTGCGCCGATGCGCCTTGCGAGGCCGTTTCGCAAGGGGCCGTGGGTTCGCGCAGATGGTCCTGCGGCGATCCCGGTTGGGGTTCGGGTCCGATGAAATGCAGCCAGCGGCCGAGCGCATCGCTCACCCGCTTCGCCGCCAGCCGGTCGGTCAGGCCGATATGTACCACATTCTCGCGGCCCAGCGCCAACGACAATATGGGGCGTTCTACCGGCAACGCCAACCCCTTCAGGGCGGAACCTTCACGATCCGATCCGACCCGCCACGCCTGCGCCAGCTTGGCGCGGCCGTCGAGGCCCGAGTCGGCTGCATGATACAGCGCGTGAAGCTGGCCGGAGCGCGCCGCCGTCTCGATCCGGTCGAACCCGGTCAACAGCATGCCGCCACGCGCCTCCAGCCCCAGCCGGTCGAGCGCATTGCGTTCCAGCGCCGACGTTATGAGCGCGGGCAGATCGTCGCCCAGTTCGAACTCGCCGGTCTTGAATGCCCGCGCCAACGCACCGCGCAGGCGACCCTTATTGTAGCTGGCGATCAGTTCGGCGCGATCCACGCCGATCCACGCACCGCGGCCGGGGGCCTTGGCGCGCACGTCCGGCAGCACCCGCCCGTCGGGGGCGAGCGCTAGCCGGATCAACTGAGAGCGCGAGTCGTGCTCCCGGCTCAGGATACACTTGCGGGTAGGATCGTCCTCTCGCGAGGACGCGTCCGGCCGCGAAGAGGCGTTCGTCAGGGTCTCATTGCGAGGGGTCCGCATGCGCGTCCTCCCTCGAATGAGCCACGGCGATGATGCGACGATCGGGCATCAGGCGGTCTTGTCCTCGTCCGAGCCGGCGTCGGAGTCGGCGTCGGAGTCGGCGCCCGCCTCGGCTGCGGCCACCGGAGCGGCGTCTGCCGTCTCGACCTCAGCGTCGACCTCGCCCTCGCCCAAAGCCGCGGCCGGAGCCTCGTCCTCGAACCAGTGCGCGCGGGCGGCCATGATGATCTCGTTACCCTGTTCGTCGGACAGGCCGTACTGCGCCAGGATGCCGCCCTTCGGCTCCGGCCGCTTCGGCGCGTCCTCGTTGCGGCGGCGCGGCTCGACGCGCTTCTTCTCGACCAGTTCGTCGGTCGCGAGATCGGCGAGATCGTCGAGCGTCTTGATGCCCGCCTTGCCCAGCGTGACCAGCATCGCCTCGGTCAGATACGGCATTTCCGCCAGCGCGTCCTCGACGCCCAGTGCGGTCCGTTCCTCGCGATTGGCCTGCTCGCGGCGGTCGAGCGCTTCCTGCGCACGGCTCTGAAGCTCCGCACCCAGATCGTCGTCGAAGCCTTCAATGCCGGCGATTTCCTCCAGCTCGACATACGCGACCTCTTCGAGGCTGCTGAAGCCTTCGGCCACCAGCAGCTGTGCGAGCGTCTCGTCGACGTCCAGCTCGTTCTGGAACAGCTCGGAATTCGTGACGAACTCCTTCTGCCGCTTCTCCGACGCATCGGCCTCGGTCAGGATGTCAATCGCCTTGCCGGTCAGCTGCGACGCGAGGCGCACGTTCTGGCCACGACGGCCGATCGCCAGCGACAGCTGGTCGTCGGGGACCACAACCTCGATCCGCTCCTCCTCCTCGTCGATCACGACGCGGCTGACGCTCGCGGGCTGAAGCGCGTTGACGACGAAGGTCGCGATGTCGGGCGACCAGGGAATGATGTCGATCTTCTCGCCCTGCATCTCCTGCACGACGGCCTGGACGCGGCTGCCCTTCATGCCGACGCATGCGCCGACCGGATCGATTGACGAGTCGCGGCTGATGACGCCGATCTTGGCGCGCGATCCCGGATCGCGGGCGGCAGCCTGGATCGTGATGATGCCGTCGTAGATCTCGGGCACTTCCTGCGCGAACAGCTTCTTCATGAAGTCGGGATGTGCGCGGCTGAGGAAGATCTGCGGGCCGCGGTTCTCGCGCACGACCTTCAGGATCAGCGAGCGGATGCGATCGTTGACGCGGACGACTTCGCGAGGGATCTGCTGGTCGCGGCGGATGACGCCCTCGGCGCGGCCGAGATCGACGACGACATGGCCGAATTCGACACGCTTGACGACGCCGGTGATGATCTCACCCTGACGATCCTTGAACTCTTCGAACTGGCGCTCGCGCTCGGCGTCGCGGACCTTCTGGAAGATGACCTGCTTCGACGCCTGCGCCTGGATGCGGCCGAACTCGATCGGGGGCAGCGGATCGACGAGGAAGTCGCCGACCACCGCGCCGGGCTTCAGCTTCTGCGCGCCCTTCACGTCGACCTGCTTGTACAGGTCGTCCACCAGTTCCACGACCTCGACCACGCGCCACAGGCGCAGGTCGCCGGAGTTCGCGTCCAGCTTGGCGCGGATGTCCATCTCCTGCCCGTACCGGGTACGGGCCGCGCGCTGGATCGCGTCTTCCATCGCCTCGATGACGATCGCGCGATCAATCATCTTCTCGGTCGCGACCGAGTTGGCGATCGCGATCAGTTCGGCGCGGTTGGCGGTGGCCGTGGCCATCAGTGGTTATCCTCTACTGGCATCGACGACTCCTGGTCGTCCGATGCGTCTTCCAATTCGTCGGCCCCTTCCATCGAAAGGGGCGCGGTGGCGGCGATCAGCCGGTCGGTCATGACCAGCTTGGCATTGTCGATCTGGTCGAAGCGGATCGTGACGACACCGTGCTGGCCCAGGTCGACGCTGATCGCGTCGCCCTCGACACCGGCCAGATCGCCGGTCAGCTGCTTGCGCCCGTCGATCGTCTCGGTCAGGCGAATGCGCGCCTCGTGCCCGGCCCAGTCGGCGAAATCGCTGAGCCGGGTCAAAGGACGATCGATGCCGGGCGACGACACCTCCAGCCGGTACGCCTCCGCGATCGGGTCCTTGCCGGCGGCTTCCAGTTCGTCGAGCCGGTCGCTGATCCGGTGCGAAAGGGCGGAGCAATCATCAATGTTCAACTGGCGCGTATCGGGGCGCTCGGCCATCACCTGCAACGTCGGGTCCGACTTGCCGCCCGTCATCTTCACGCGCACCAAGGCAAACCCGAGCGCCTGCGCTTCGGGTTCGATCAAGGCGGTCAGTGCGGCGATATCGGCCAAATCATGCTCCGGACAGGTATGCGGCTTCGGCGCCGCGGAGCTTGGCCCCGCAGCCTCTTCATCCGACGATGTAGAGAAAGCATGGCCGATATAGAGGAAGCACGAGGGGTGCACAATCCCCTTTGCCGCCCCTTGGTCCGCGGACCGGAACCGCTACACCATGTCGCTGGTATTCCCGCCGACTTCGCTCTTGTCACAGGATGATCCGTGCTTCGACACAGCCTCTTCGCCGCCACGCTGCTCCTCTCGTCCGCCGCCGCCTGTTCGGCGCAGGAACCCGCTTCGGGATCGACCTCCGCCAAGCCGTTCGTGGAGACGGTCGTCGCCGACTTCGACTCGCCCTGGGCGATGACGTTCCTGCCCGACGAGCGCCTGCTCGTAACGGAAAAGGACGGCCGGATGCTGCTCGTCTCCGCCGATGGCCAGCAGAAGCAGACGGTGGCGACGATCACCGTCGACAGCGCCGGGCAGGGCGGCTTGATGGACGTCGTTCTCGCGCCCGACTTCGCGACCAGCAAGCGCGTGTATTTAAGCTACTCGGCGGCGGGAGAGGGGGGCAAGGGCGTGACGCTCGCGCGCGGTCGTCTGCGCGCCGATGGTGGCGGGGGCGAGCGGCTCGGCGAAATCGAGGTGCTGTTCCAGGCACGTCCGTTCGTCGACGGCAGCGGCCATTTCTCCGGCCGCATCGCGTTTTCGCCTGACGGGAAATATCTGTTCTTCACGAATGGCGAGCGGCAGAAGTTCGATCCCGCCCAGGACCCCAAGGTCACGCTCGGCAAGGTGCTGCGCCTGACGGTCGACGGCAAGCCCGCGCCGGGCAACCCGCTGGCGGCCAAAGGGTTCGCGCCGGAAGTGTGGAGCTATGGGCACCGCAACCTGCTCGGGCTCGCGTTCGACAAGGCCGGCAATCTCTGGGAGCAGGAGATGGGGCCGAAGGGCGGCGACGAGGTCAACCTCATCCAGCCGGGTCGCAACTATGGCTGGCCGAATGCGTCGAACGGGTCGCATTACGACGGTCGCGACATTCCGGATCACAAGGCGGGCGACGGTTACGAAGCGCCCAAAGTGTGGTGGAACCCGTCGATCTCGCCCGGCGGGCTAATGATCTATTCGGGCGCGCTGTTTCCACAATGGAAGGGTGATGCGTTCATCGGCGGCCTGTCAAGCAAGGCCCTTCTGCGCGTCGACCTGAACGGCACCAATGCCACCAAGGGCGACCAGTTTCCGATGGGCGCCCGCATCCGTGAGGTCGAGCAGGGGCCCGAAGGCGCGATCTATGTGCTGGAGGATGGCGGTCAGTCGCAGGGGCGGCTGATCCGGTTGACGCCGAAGGGGTAGGAAGGGGGGCAATCATCAGGTCTGCCCAGTCCCTCGCAATCAGCCCGGCGAAGTTCGCCCTCCTCCTGACCCGTCATCCCGGCGCAAGCTGCCATCTCCTTGTGGCGAGCGGATCGCGCCGTTGCTTGAGATCCCAGCTTTCGCTGGGATGACGGTGGAGGCTCCGGATCGCGACCCCCTCCTTGGCGGTGAGCCAGCAATATGGCCCCCCGCTACATCACCGCTCGATCAGGTAATTCAGCCGCGCCGCCGCGATCGGCTTGGCGCGGTCGTCCTGCCACGCCGTCGCCTCTACGTTGGCGATGCGGTTGCCCAGCCGCGTGACGACGCCTGCGGCATAGGTCACGCGGTCGCGCCCGCCGCGCTGGTAGTCGACGGTGACGTTGATCGGCTTGATCCGTCCGCCGCCGTCCGCCTCCAGGACATGCGCCAGCGCGGCGATCGCCGCGACCTCCAGCAGACCGGCGATCGCGCCGCCGTGTAAAAAGCCGGGCCGCCCCAGCACGGGCTCCCCGAACGGCAGCACCAGCAGCGGCGCCCCTGCCTCGTCGCGTTCCAAGCGCGCGCCGAGTGTCGCGGCATAGGGGGGAAGCGCGATCATGTGCGCTGATCCTGCAAGGGAACATCCTTGGCGGGTGCATCCATCAGCATGAAGGTGCCGGCGACATGCGCAATCGGATCGTTCGGAGCATCGTGATAGGCGACCCCGCGCACGAACGCGACCGACCGTGACAGCCGGTAGCACTCGCCGCGCCCGATCACCGCGCGCTCTGGCGTCGCCGGCCGCAGGTAGTCGACGCGCAGGTCGAGCGTCACATGCGGCGCGAACCGGCCGCGCCGGATCCACACCGCCGAACTGGTCGCCATATCCATCAGCGCGACGATCGGTCCCGACGCCAGGATGCCGGTGGCCGCATCGCCCACCAGCTTCGCATCATAGGGCAGGATCAGGTCGATCCATCCCGGCCCCTGCGCATGGAAGCCGATCGCGAGCTGGCCGGTATGGCCGCCCTTGATGAGGTCGAAGAAACGTTCTGGGTCGAAGCCGGGCATCCGGCGCTTCATGCCCCGGCCTGCGCGTGAAAGGCAAATGCGTCGCTCTCGTCCTGACCGCTCGCCTGCGCTACGCATCGGAAAACGATCGGGAGAGAGCAGCCATGACGCGCGTGACGATGACGGTGGAGGACGGTGTTGCGGATGTCCGGCTCGCCCGCGCGGAGAAGCTCAATGCCCTGGACGCGGCGATGTTCGCGGACATCGCCGCAACGATCGACCGCATCGGGGCGATGACCGACGTGCGCGCGGTCGTGCTATCCGGTGAGGGCAGGGGCTTCTGCGCCGGCCTCGACATGGCGGCGATGGCGGGAGGTGGCTCCGGCCTGCTGACGGCGGAGCGGACGCATGGCCCGGCCAATCTCGTCCAGCACGTCGCGTGGGGCTGGCGCGCGCTGCCGCAGCCGGTGATCGCCGCGCTGCACGGCGTCGCGCTCGGCGGCGGGCTCCAGATCGCGTCGGGCGCGGATATCCGCATCGCCCACCCCGAGACGCGACTTTCGGTGCGCGAGCTGCACTGGGGCATCGTGCCGGACATGGCCGGCTTCGCCCTGTGGCGCGGCACCGTGCGCGACGATCATCTGCGCGAGGCGATCTACGCCGCGCGCGAGTTCGCGGCGGTGGAGGCGGAGCGGCTCGGCTTCGTGACCCGGCTGGCGGACGATCCGCTGGCGGAGGCGCTGGCGCTGGCCCGCACGATCGCCGGCCGGAGCCCCGCCGCGATCCGCGCGGCGAAGCGGCTGGCGGGGGCCGAGGGTGATGCCGCGACACTGCTCATGGCCGAGACGGAGGAGCAGCAACGCTTGATCGGCACGCCGGAGCAGACCGAACAGGTGCGTGCGAACATGGAGAGGCGTCCGGCCCGGTTTTGATCGCCGGCATCTGCCGGGCGAGCCTCAGTTCTAACTTGGAGCGAACACGCCATACCGCCCGCGCCACGCGGCGACTTCATCGTGCAGGTGGGCGGGGGCCGGGCCGTCGCCCATGACGAGCGCGGCGACCTCCTGGTCGGGGTGCATCAGCATCTTCCTCGATCCGTCGCTGAACCAGACCGGGATCAATCGATCGCAGACGACATCGAGGACGGTGCGGGCCATGCCGTTCTCGATCGCCGCGCTGCCCGCCAGCGCCCGGACGGTAATCGACACCCCCTCGAAACAATTCTGCGGCGCGCGATTGAAGGTGAGCGAGACGAGGAGTCCCGAGCGGTCGGGCCGGGCGTCATCGGGCAGGCGGGCGTCCCTGCGCCAGACGCAGAACCATGTCCGGCAGATGTCGGGGCGCACCGCATGGATTGAGCAGCCCCGATCGCCGAGGTGAACACATGGCGTGCCCGCGGCCTTCCTGAACTCGGGGGTATCGACCGTCAGCGTCGTGCAGCACGCGGTGCATGCTCCGCAATCGCGATCGGGCAGGACCGGCCCGAGCAGCATGGTTTCCAGATCGGCCGGTGCGTGCATCCGCCGTGGGTTGCCTCCAGCCGCACTGCGACACAAGCGCGATCTCCACCGTCCGTGTCCTGTATCGCGAACGCGCGTGACCGGGGCGTCGCGAGTCCCCATAAGGTGCCCGCCTGCATGGGAGCCGCCCGATGACCTTCTCGCTGTACGACGCCGTGATACCGTCCAACCTCCAGATCCTGAGCGCGATCGACGCGCTGCTCGACAAGGCTGCGGCATTCTGTGCGGACCAGGGTACGGCGGAGGCCGACCTGATCGACGCACGTCTGTCGCCCGACATGCTGCCGTTCGGTTATCAGGTGAAATCCTGTGCGGCGCACTCGATCGGCGGGATCGAAGGGGTTCGGGCGGGCAGCTTCTCCCCCGACCGGTCGTCATGGCCGACCGACTTTGCGGGGCTTCACGCATTGTTGCAGACCACGATGGCGAGCCTGAAGGCGTTGGACCGCGACATGGTCGACGTGCTGGTCGACAGCGACACCCACTTCGCGTTCGGCGAAACGCGCATGCCCTTCACCGGCGCCAACTTCCTGCTCTCGTTCTCGCAACCGAACTTCTATTTTCACGCCACCACGGCGTACGCGATCCTGCGCGCGCAGGGCGTGAAGATCGGCAAGCGCGACTTTCTGGGCATTCCGCGGATCAAGCGCTAGGCGCGCGGCCCCGATCGTTCCGGGCGGGCTGGTGTCGGTCTAGGCTGGAGCGGGTGAAGGGAATCGAACCCTCGTCGTAAGCTTGGAAGGCTTCTGCTCTACCATTGAGCTACACCCGCGTGCCGTACCGATAGCATCGGTGGGCGGTGGTGGACAGGGCTGGATTCGAACCAGCGTACGCTTGCACGGGCAGATTTACAGTCTGCTGCCTTTAACCACTCGGCCACCTGTCCATTGGGCCGCCCACGGCGAGGCGGCTCCTTGGCGAAGCGCGGACCTGCTGTCAACGCCTGCCGGTCCGATCGCCGCCGAGAAAGGTTGCGCGCGTGCCGCCGTCCGCATAGCTGTGCGGCAACGAAGGGGAACCCATCATGCGTCACCTGCTGCTTGCCGCGACCGCGGCCGTCATCGCCATGCCTGTCGCCGTGTCGGCGCAGGAGAACGTCACCAATCGCATCATCGACGAGGGTACGAACCACAGCCAGGTGATGCCGACGGTGCAGCATCTGACCGACGTGATCGGCCCGCGGATGACCAATTCCCCTGCGATGCGCGTCGCGGAGAAGTGGACCGCCGACAAATTTTCGCAATGGGGCCTGAAGAACGTCCACAAGGAAGCGTTCCCGTTCGGTCGCGGCTGGACGATCGAGCGGTCCAGCGTGCGCATGACGACGCCGCGCGTGGTGCAGCTAACGGCGATCCCGATCGCCTGGACACCCGCGACGCAGGGGACGCTGACCGCACCCGTCATCGTCGCGCCGATCGAGAAGGAGCGCGACTTCGCCAAGTATCGCGGCCAGCTGCGCGGCAAGATCGTCCTCATCACCGAACCCGGCACCGGCGACGAGCCGACCACGCCCGATTTCAAGCGGCTGTCGGGCGAGGACCTGTCGAAGCTCGACCAGTTCCAGCAGCCGAGCTACGACCCCGCCGCCAACGACCGTCGCCTAAAGCGGCTGGATTACGCCAAGAAGCTCGACGCGTTCCTGACGGCGGAGGGCGCGGTCGCCTACGCCACCAAATCGTACCGCGACGGCAAGCTGGTGACGGGCGAGGGCAGCCTGTTCGGCGTCGGCGAGACGGGCGCGCTGCCCGGTATCCAGATCGCCGCCGAGGATTACCGCCGCCTCGCGCGCCTCGCCAAGACCGGCGCCGCCCCGACGCTGGAGATCGTCAGCGACGTGCGCTTCAACGATAGCGATACGAACGGCTACAACATCATCGCCGAAATCCCGGGTAGCGACCCCAAGGCCGGCTATGTCATGGCCGGCGCGCATTTGGATTCGTGGGTCGCGGCGGACGGCGCGGCGGACAACGCCGCCGGCTCGGCGATGATCATGGAGGCGGCGCGCATCCTGGCCGCGACCGGCGTCAGGCCGAAGCGGGCGATCCGCTTCGCTTTGTGGGCAGGCGAGGAGCAGGGCCTGCTCGGCAGCCTCGCCTATGTGCAGAAGCATCTCGCCACGCGCGGCGCCCCGAACGATCCGGTCGCGAGCGGCGGCAACGCCTATTACACGTGGTCGAACCGCTGGCCGGTCAATCCGCAGCCGGGTTATCGCGACCTCGCCGCCTATTTCAACATCGACAACGGCTCGGGCAAGCTGCGCGGCCTGTATGCGGAGAACAATCCGGCGGTCGTGCCGATCTTCCGCGAGTGGCTCGCGCCGTTCTCGGCGATGGGCGCGTCGACCGTGGTCATGCGCCAGACCGGCGGTACCGATCACGTGTTCATGCAGCAGGTCGGCGTACCGGGCTTCCAGTTCATCCAGGACCCGCTCGATTATTTCCCGCGCATCCACCACACCTCGGTCGACACGTTCGACCATCTGAAGGCGGAGGACATGCGTCAGGGTTCGATCGTGCTCGCCTCCGTCCTGCTGTCCGCCGCCAACGCGGACAAGCCGCTCCCCCGCAAGCCGGTGCCGACGCAACCCGTCGTGACCGACCCGTATGCCTATTCGCAGGATGACGATTGATGGCCAAGCGTGGACACCGCCCCTCGACCGGCGTGGGCAATCGCCCGCGCATCTGGGGGCGCCACCCCGTCACCGCCGCGCTGGCGAACCCCGACCGCACCGTCCGCAAGCTGTGGATGACGCGGGAAGCGGCGGCTGCGCTGGACGTGCCGCCGGCGATCCCGGTGACCTTCGCCGATGTCGCCGACCTCGGCCGGCTGGTGCCCTCCGACGCGCCGCATCAGGGCGTGGTGGCTGAGGTCGATCCGCTCGACGACATGTGGCTGGCCGACCTGCTGGAGGCCGGTCGCGACGATCAACGTCCGCTCGTCGTACTCGATCAGGTGACGGATCCGCATAATGTCGGCGCGATCCTGCGCTCGGCGGCGGCGTTCGATGCGCTGGGTATCGTCACGCAGGACCGGAACTCGCCCCCCGAATCCGGCACGATCGCCCGCGCGGCCTCGGGTGCGCTGGAGACGGTGCCGTGGGTCCGCGTCGTCAATCTCGCCCGCGCGCTGGACGAGATCGCGGAGGCCGGCTTCTGGCGGATCGGCCTGACTGGCCATGCCCCCAAGACGCTGGCGGAGACCATGGGCACGCAGCGCATCTGCATCGTGCTGGGCGCGGAGGGCGAGGGTATGCGCCAGAACACCGAGCAGCATTGCGACGAACTGGCGAAGCTGCCCATCGGCGGCAAGGTCGAGAGCCTGAACGTCTCGAACGCCGCCGCAATCGCGCTCTACGCGGTGGCGACGCGGGGCTAGCCGCCATGCCCGCCTTCACTCTCCCCTTCAGGGGAGGGCCGGGGTGGAAGAGCCTTGGCAGGTCGCAGGCGAAGGCATCCACCTGTGTAGAGGAGGGGGCGACCGACGCCGTCCCCTCTTACAGCCGGCGCCCCAAGACCGCTTCGTCCGGCGTCTCGCGTCCGGTGCCCTCATCGTAGATCGTGAACGCCAGCGTCGCATCGCCGCGGCGACGCCAGCCATAATCGGACAAGGCCCGCAGCCGCCCGAAGACCTCACCCGTCCGGCGTCCCTTTGCCTCGACGAAGCGCGGTCGTCGATCCACCGCGACGATCGCGCCACCCAGTTCGGAGACGGGTTCGCCCGGGGCCAGTCGATAGCTGACGACCAGCAGCCGCCCGCCATCGGGCGACAGGCAATCGCCGGGCCACCCCGACAACAGCCGCAGCGCCTGCTGTTCACCGGATACACGCCACTGCCACAGCAGGCGGCCATCCCTGGCGAAGCGGCGCAGCCGCGTGAACGGCCGCACCGCCGCCGCCCGCGCGCAGGAGCCGGCGGGTGCCTTGGTCGTCGCAAGTTCGCTTTTCTCCGCGCGCGCCGCCGCCGCATCCGCGACGAAACCGTCCGCTACGATACGCCCGCCCGTCTTCACCGCGGCGGTGACCGATCGGACCGCGCCGGGCTGGCCATCGATCGTCCAGCGGGCGGCGGGTGCCGCGACCTGACTGGCGGCGGTGGCGAGAAGCATAGGGATCATCACGGTGTCGCTGTCCGGGTGAAGGAGCCGGGAACGGCACTGAGCGGCGACGACGGACCCATGATCCGCTCGGCACGCTCGGTGGCATGCGTCATCTGGGGCTTGTAGTTCGTCGACGCTCGCTCGGTGCTGTAATTGGCCAGAATGTCCGCTTCATAGGTCGTTCGCTGTTCGGCTGTCCAGGTGGCGGGATCACGCGAGGCCTTGGGGTTGGCGGCGTAGAAGGTGTCGAGCGCCGCCCCGAATGCGTTGTCGACATGGGCGGGACGGTTGACGTGGTGGTTCAGGATCATCGCCGCTCCCTGTTCCGACGTGACGTAGTCGCCGGCCGGGCGCGTATAGGCGGCACCGGCGGGAACCGTGCCGACCGCCGCCGTGAGCCGGGTCTGGAAATCCTTGATCTGTTGCGCCTGGAAATCGGGGTCGCGACCCGCCTTTTGCAGCGGATCGAGCGCGGTGCCCCAATGGTCCGGCGCGCTCCGATCCTTGATGTACGCGGCGGTCTCCGGCGCGGTGGGCGTCTTGCCGTCGACCGTCAGCCGCAGTGCGAACGATGCGTCGCTATGTCCCTTGGCAACCCGCTCGACCGTCCAGCCCCGGTCGGCAAACAGCGTCCGGTATTTGTCGGGATTCGCCTCCTTGAAGTCCCAGACCTGCCGCGGAAATTCGCCGGTTCCCTGCGGGTTGACCGTCTTCTGCATCGCACCGACCGACACGATCTGGTTGTCATAGGCCTGCACCGAATCGAGCCGCCCCTCGCTGGCCGACATATGGCTGATGACGTGGCGCTCGGGCGCAGTCACCTTGCCCGCGGCTTGCAGGGTCTCCCACGCCGCGCTCTCGCCCACGCGGAATGCGGGGTCGCCCGCCGCCCGGTTGGGAAACGCCGGCCCGCCGATCTTGCCATACCGGTTCCACACAGCCACCTCGTAATCCGGCGTTTTCAAAGCCTGCGCCATGCGGGACACGTCGCCCGACCGACCGGCCCTGACCATCGCCGACTCCAGTGCATCGCGGTCCTGCGGATGTTGGCGGACGTGCACCGTCAGGGTGGGCACATCCGCCGTCTTGGCCAGCGTCGCGAGATCGCCTTTTCCTGGCGGGAGTGTTCCCGCTGCCGCTGCGGAGGACGTGAATAGCGAGAGTACTGAGGTCATGGCTCACTCCTTGCCGGTAATCCCTCGCTACGCCTCGCTTGCCAGCTGCTCCATAAGCGTTTCGGTTAGCCCGACACGCTGGCAGCGGTCCTGTCTTGCCCGGTCGGTCGTATATCGACGGCATGCCCGTCATCCGCCGGATCATCGCCCGGTACGCGCCGGATGGCTGGCGGACGGCCTGGGTCGATGGCGCTGCAGGACGATCATGTCGGCAACCTCACCTCGGATTGGTGCGGCTAACGCTGTCCTACAGCACGGTGCCGGATATACAGTGGGGCATGTCCGCCACCCGCCCGTTGCCGTGTTTCCCCGGATCATCGCCGGCGACCACGCGCGAAAGGTCCCGGCTGCGCGCGTTATCCCGTGACCTTTGGGACCTTTTGCGGCGCGCGGAGCCGGTAGGCGCGATCCGCCGCGATCAGTCTTCCGCGGCGATCGTCACGCGCAGGCCGTCGAGCGCCGGGCCGAACGGGATCTGGCACGACAGGCGCGAGGTCGCGTCGCGGTCGCTGGTGGAGTCGAGCAGATCGTCCTCATCGATCCCGATCGGCGGCAGCTTGTCGGCGAAGGCGGGATCGACATGGACGTGGCAGGTCGCGCAGCTCAGGCAGCCGCCGCACAGCGCCAGCAGCTCGTCGACGCCGCCGTCGCGGATCACTTCCATCACCGACAGGCCCGCTTCGCCGTTCAGTTCGCGGGTGTCGCCTTCACGGGTGGTGACGATCAGCGTGGGCATTGATGTATCTCCGAAACTCGGTCTCGTGCATGGCGGCGCGCCGCGTGCGGATCAAGCGGCAACACTCTTCACGGGAACGACGTCATGGGCCTGACTGCCGACCAGATACGCGCCAGCCTCGATGCGCTGGCCGAAGTGGAGCCCGCCTTCGCCACAGCGCTGGCCCGGATCGGCTATCCCGCGCCACGCTATCGTGGGCCGGGCTATTCCACCTTGCTGCGGACGATCGTCGGTCAACAGGTCAGCGTCGCCTCCGCCGCCGCCGTGTACGCGAAGCTGGAGGCGGTGCTGAGCGAAGCTGGGCTCGGCTCGCCGGACGATCCGCTCGCCATTCTCGCGGCGAGCGACGAACAGCTGCGCGCCGCCGGCCTGTCGCGGCAGAAGGCGGGCTATGCGCGCAGTCTGGCGGACGAGGTGGCGAGCGGGCGGCTCGACCTGACGGCGCTGCCCGCGGACGACGAGGAGGCGATCGCGCAATTGGTGCGGGTCAAGGGCATCGGCCGCTGGTCGGCGGAAATCTACCTGCTGTTCGCGGAGGGGCGGGCGGATATCTGGCCAGCGGGCGATCTGGCGGTCCAGATCGAGGTCGGTCGCATCCTCGGCCACGAGACGCGGCCCTCGGAAAAACTCACGCGGGAGGTCGCGGAGGCATGGCGACCGCATCGCGGCGCGGCGGCGATCTTCGCGTGGCACCATTATGGCGCGGACATGACGGTGTTATGATTCGGCGAGCCGCACGATGCACGTCCATTCGGCGTCGGTGACCGGCGACACCGACAGTCGTGACTGGCGCAGCATCGCCATGTCCGCCAGCGCCGGCTCCGCCTTCATCGCCGCGAGCGTGACGGGGCCGGGCAGGGGCTCGACGGCCTCGAGCCGGACGGACACCCAATTGTCCGCCGGGTCGCCGTCGGCCTGCGCGGCACGGGCGATGCGGGCTATCCCGACCGCTGCCTTGGCCTTGCCGCTGTGATAGACCAGCACAAGCTCGCCGACGCTCATGCGCTTCAGATGCCCGGCGGCGGCATGGTTGCGGACGCCGTCCCATTCGGTCCCGCCGTCGCGGACCAGATCGTCCCAGCCATAGCTGTCCGGTTCCGACTTCAGCAGCCAGTGCATTGGCTGAACTCCCGTTAAACATCCCGTTCCGCGCGCATTCAGCACGTTATCGCTAATGACGGCAACACGGTCGCGGCTCGTGCGTTTTGACCAGGTGGACCGGGTATAGCGTATGGAGGTCTGAGATGACGGGTTTGTGGAAGAAGGCTGGGCTGGGTGCGGTGATGGCCGCGACGGTCCTGACGGCGGCGGCGCCCGCGGATGCACAACGTTGGCGCGGATATCGCGGGCATCACCGCGGCGGCGGCGATGTCGCGGCTGGCGCGGTGCTCGGCGGCATCCTGGGTCTGGGCGTCGGCGCGGCCATCGCATCGAGCAACCGGAACCGCTATTACGACCGCGGCTACTATGGCGGCGGGGGCTATCGTGGAGGCTATCGCGGCTATTATGCGCCGCCGCCTCCGGTGCGCTACCGCGGCTATTACGACGGCGGCTATTATGCGCCGCGCTGTTGGACGCAGTGGCAGTTCGATCCCTATTACGGGGACCGCGTGCCGGTGCAGGTCTGCAACTGATATCAGTTCGTCACGGGGAGAACGGCGTGGGGCTTCGGTCCCGCGCCGTTTTTTCTTGTCAGCGGGTCGTATCCCGGTAAGCCGCCAGCATTATGACCGATACGCCCCCCGATCGCCTCTCGATCAACCCCGACAGCCCCTATTTCGACCAAGCGCTGCTGGAGCGCGGCATCGGTATCCGCTTCAAGGGTGCCGAGCGGAAGGACGTCGAGGAATATTCGATCCCCGACGGCTGGATCCGCGTCGCGCTGGGCAAGAAGGTCGACCGCAAGGGCCGGCCGCTGACCCTGAAATTGTCGGGCGAGGTCGAGGCGTGGTTCGAGCGTCCTGCCGCGACGGACGAGGCGACGACCGACGAGGGCTGAAGCGCCTCCGCGGCGATGCGCTGGAGCTGCTGCGTGACGAGCGGGTCGAGCCCGAGATGCTCGGCCGCCTGCTCCCGCGGGCCCAGCGTGCGCGGATCGATGCCCGTGACCGCGCCGAAGATCGTCAGCGCCGACAGGTAATAGCCGGCGCTGCTGGCGTGATACTGGTCGTAGGTCCAGAGATCGACCTTCCCGTACGCGATGCCGTCGAACGGGTTGCCGTCGGCGATGCCGTTGCGGATTGCGATGTTCCATGCGGTGCCGACCGGGATCGGCCGGCCGAACATCGGGTCGGCGGCGCTGATCTGCGCATTGGCGGCGTACAGGTCGTCCGCCATGCGCGTGATCGGCTGGCCGGACCAGCGGCTGCCGGGTCGATAGGTCAGGTCGGCGCGCGACCATGTCGAGGTCAGATGGATGCTCGCCGCCTTGTTGCGGACCTTGAGCATCGCCGCGAGGGCACGGGCGGCGGCGGCGTGGTTGGTCGGATCGCCGGGCCGGGCGGCATCGAGCGTGCTGAATCCCTGCAGCAGTACGACATCCCATTTGCGGTCGATCAGTTGCCGCTTCTCCGCGAGGTGCCAGGCGAGGTCCTTGCCGGGCGAGGTTTCGAGGCTGACTTTCCAGTCCTGCTTCGTTTCCTCCGCGAAGGTCGCGAACAAGGCAGGGACGCCGCCGATGCCTTCCTTGTTGAGGTCGGTCACGCGGTCGGGGTGGTAGTGCTGGACGGGCGAGCCGGCGCCGAAGGTGAAGCTGTTGCCGACGAAGAGGATGGTCTTGGCGGCCGCGGGGGTGGTCGCGAGGAATGAGGCGGCCAGCAGTGGCATCCACCGCGGCGAAGGCCGGGGTCTAGTCGCCACGATCGATGTGACGGCTGTCAGCCCGCGCGTCGACGCGCCCGGCAACTGGACCCCGGCCTTCGCGGGGGTGGTGCGGACAGCGCGAGGCATTCGCCCCGAATCCACCATCACGCCGCCTGCGCTCCCGCCATTTCCAGCGCTTCGCTCGCCTCCAGCCATTTGGCTTCGGTCGTTTCCAGCTTCGCCTGCACCTCGGCGCGGCGGCGGTTGAGATCGCTCATCGACAGCTTGGCGAAGCGCGGCTCTGCGCCAGACGGGTCGAACATCGCGCGGTCGATCGCGTTGCGCTCCTTCGTGAGGCGCGCGGTGTCCTCCTCCAGATCGCGAACGGTCTTGCGCAGGGCGAGGTCGCGGTCGCGCGCTTCGGCGGCGGCCTTCTTGCCGGCCTTGCGATCGGCCTTGCTCTCACCGGGTTTGTTCGGTTCGCCCTTGAGGATGAACGCGATGTAATCGTCGAGGCTGCCGTCGAATTCCTTGGCGGTGCCCTCGTCGACCAGCACGAGCCGGTCGGCGGTGAGTTCGACCATATGGCGATCGTGGCTGACGAGGATGACCGCGCCCGAATAGTCGTTCAGCGCCTGCACCAGCGCCTCGCGCGCATCGACGTCGAGGTGGTTGGTGGGCTCGTCGAGGATCAGCAGATGCGGCGCATCACGGGTGATGAGCGCGAGCGCCAGTCGCGCCTTCTCGCCGCCGGACATCTTGCCGACCTTGCCCGTGGCGCGCTCGCCGGAGAAACCGAACCGGCCGAGTTGCGCGCGCACGGCGGCGGGTGTCGATCCGCGCATGATGCGGGTCATATGCTCCAGCGGAGTATCGTCGGAATCGAGTTCCTCGACCTGATACTGGGTGAAATAGCCGACCTTCATCTTGCCGGTGGCATTCATCTCCCCCTCCATCGCCGACAATTGCGCGGCCAGCAGGCGAGCGAGCGTGGTCTTGCCGTTGCCGTTGCGGCCGAGCAGTGCGATCCGGTCGTCGGGATCGATGCGCAGGTTCAGGCGACGCAGGATCGGCGTGTCGGCGTAACCGACGCTTGCCATGTCGAGCGTGATGAGCGGCGGGCGCAGTTCTTCGGGATTGGGGAAGCCGAACGACAGCGTCGGATCGTTCGCCATTTCCGCGATCGGCTGCATCTTGGCGAGCATCTTCTGCCGACTCTGCGCCTGTTTGGCGGTGGAGGCGCGGGCGGAATTGCGCGCGACGTAATCGATCAGCTTCGCGCGCTGCGCGTCCTGATTGGCCTTGGCGGCGGCGAGCTGCGCCATCCGCTCCGCACGCTGACGCTCGAAGGCGTCGTAGCCGCCGGGGTAGAGCGTGATCTTGCCGCCCTGAAGGTGCAGGATGTGATCGACGACGTTGTTCAGGAAATCGCGTTCGTGGCTGACGACGACGATCGTCGCCTTGTACGACTTCAGGAAGTCCTCCAGCCACATCACCGCTTCGAGATCGAGGTGGTTCGAAGGCTCGTCGAGCAGCAGCAGGTCGGGCTGCGAGAACAGCAGGGCGGCGAGCGCCACGCGCATCTTCCAGCCGCCCGAGAAGCTGTCGAGCGGCTGCGCCTGCATCGCCTCGTCGAAGCCGAGCCCGATCAGGATCTGCGCGGCGCGGGCGGGGGCGGTGTAGGCGTCGATCGCGATCAGGCGTTCGTAGATGTCGCCGAGCTTGTCGGCGTCCTGCTCCGTCTCGCTGGCGTGCATCAGCGCGGCGCGCTCCAGATCGGCGGCCAGGACCGTTTCAAACGGTGTCGCCTCGCCGTGCGGAGCCTCCTGCGCGATATAGCCGATGCGGGCACCGCGCGGCATGTCGGCGCTGCCGCCGTCCGGTTCGAGCTGGCCCGCGATCACGCGGACCATCGTCGATTTGCCCGCGCCGTTGCGACCGATCAGGCCGACGCGGCTGCCGGGAGGAAGCGTCGCGGTCGCGCCGTCGAGAATCGTGCGGCCGCCGAGGCGCACGGTGATGCCGTTCAGGTTGAGCATGCGGGGCACCATAGCAGATTGCGGCGGTGCAGCGAAGAGGGGGCGAAGTGGAGGAAGTGGAGGCGACCGGAAGGTGTGCTTCACTTCGGCCGTCATGCCGGGCTTGTCCTGGCATCTACGGCGCCGCGCGCCAGCGGACTGCGGATATGCGGAGCCGTGGATGCCGGGACGAGCCCGCATGACGGGAAGGTACAAATCTCCAGCATGTTGCCACTATGTCACGCCTGTGCCGTGTAGGACATAGCTGCCCCTATCCTGTCACAAATCACGCCTAGCGGGAGCGGCGACCCGCACCGGGTCCGGGATGACCGGTGCCGGGTCGTTGTTTTCGAAAGGGATTACCGTGACTGCTTCCGCCGCCCTCCGGGCGTTGCTTCTGCTCACCGCCGCCACCGGCGCGACCGCCGTCCACGCACAGGAGGCGGCACCGGCCGCTCCGGCCGCGCAGGACGACAGTTTGGGCGATATCGTCGTCACCGCCGAACGCCGGTCCGAGAACACGTTGCGCGTCCCCGTGTCGGTCGGCGTCGTGTCGGGCGACAATCTGCGCGACTATACGTCGGGCGGCGACGACACGCTGCTGTCGCTGTCGGGCCGCGTCCCCAGCCTGTATATCGAATCGACCACAGGCCGCATCTTCCCGCGCTTCTACATCCGCGGGCTCGGCAACATCGACTTCTATCTCGGCGCGTCACAGCCGGTGTCGATCATCCAGGACGATGTCGTGCTGGAGCATGTCGTGCTGAAGTCGAACCCGGTGTACGACGTGCAGCAGGTGGAGGTGCTGCGGGGGCCGCAAGGGTCGCTGTTCGGCCGCAACACCACCGCCGGCATCATCAAGTTCGACACGTTCAAGCCGACGCAGACGTTCGACAGCCGCGCGAGCGCGTCGGTCGGCACCTATGGCTCGGTCAATCTGGACGCGGGCGTTGGCGGGCCACTGATCGCCGACGTCTTGGCGTTCCGTCTGTCGACGCTGATCCAGCACCGCGAGAATTGGGTGGACAACAGTTTTGCGGGCACCAGCGCGGACTCGACCGCGACGCCGCGCAAGAACGCGATGGGCGGCTATGACGATCGCAATGTCCGTCTTCAGTTGCTGCTGACGCCGGGATCGGACTTCTCGGTCGATTTGTCGGGCCACGCCCGCTGGTATGACGGCACGTCGACACTGTTCCACCGCGCCGCCCTGACCAGGGGATCGAACGACGTGTCCCGCGAGCCGCGCGGCCGCGTCGCCTATGACGAGGCGAACGATAATCCGCAGTCCTACGACACGTTCGGCGGGTCGGTGCGCGCCGCATACGACTTCGGTGCGGCGACGCTGACCTCGATTACCGCGTACGAGACGACCTCCGGTTACAGCCGCGGCGATACGGACGGCGGTGCGGGCGCGAATTTCCCGGTGCGCGGGGTCGCCAACGGCTTCGGCGAGTCACAGGGCCAGATCCGCGATCTCGACCAGTGGACGCAGGAAGTGCGGCTGGCGAGCGACGGCGACGGCGCATTCCGCTGGCAGGTCGGCGGCATGTACTTCGACAGCCGCGACATCACGGACTTCTACCAGCGTACGTTTTTCCTGACGACGCCGGCGCGCAATCCCAACAACTGGGTGCGGTTGCACGACGTGAATACGTCGTGGGCGGGCTTCGGGCAGGTCAGCTACACGATCGACCGGCTGACGCTGACCGCCGGTGGTCGCGTGACCGAGGACAAGAAGCGCACGCAGTTGCTGAAGACGGTGCTGAGCGCGACCGGCGTCAACCAGTATCCCGCCACCGGCCGACGCGACGTGACGCTGAAGGATACGCAGCCGAGCTGGGACTTCAGCACGCTGTATGCGGCCAGCGATGATATCAGTCTGTATTCGCGCGTCGCCCGCGGTTTCCGCGGACCGACGATCCAGGGCCGGTCCGCGGTGTTCAACACCGACTTCACGACCGCGGATTCGGAGACGATCCTGTCATGGGAGACGGGCGTGAAGACCCGCCTGCTGAACAACACGCTGAGCCTGAACGCGACGGTCTTCGGTTACCGCGTGAAGGACATCCAGCTGAACGGCAACGACGTGTTCGGCAACGGCATCCTGTTCAACGCGCGCCGCGCCGACGCTTACGGTGTCGAGGCGGATGCGACGTGGCGGCCGGTGCGCAACGTCACGCTGGGGCTGGGCGGAAGCTGGCTGCACAGCGAGATCAAGGATCGGGGAGCCGAGACGCAGATCTGCGCGCTGAACGGCGTCGTCGTCTGCACGCCGTCCGCGCCGGTGCGATCGGTGCCGGGCGCGTTCGGGCCGGTGTACCTCGTCAAGATCGACGGCGAGCCGCTGCCGAATGCGCCGGAGTACAACATCAACGTCAATGCGCGGTTCGACCAGCCGCTGGGCAATGGCGGTCGCGCGTTCGTCGCGGGTGACTTCAACATCCAGGGCTACACGCAGTTCGTCCTCTACAAGACCGCCGAGTTCACCTCGAACGGCAATTTCGAGGGCGGCCTGAAGGTCGGATACAGCGCGCCCGGCGATGCGTACGAACTGGCGGTGTTCGCCCGCAACATCACGAACGAGAAGAACCTGAAGGGTGTGATCGAGAATTACATGGCCGCGGTATTCAACGAGCCGCGGATCATCGGCGTCTCGCTGTCGGGTAAGTTCCGCTGATCGGTCAAGCGAGCTGATGGACCA
The DNA here is from genome assembly GCF_016892685.1 of Sphingomonas longa. Taxonomy (NCBI): domain Bacteria; kingdom Pseudomonadati; phylum Pseudomonadota; class Alphaproteobacteria; order Sphingomonadales; family Sphingomonadaceae; genus Sphingomonas; species Sphingomonas longa. Next base: position 24,619 of record NZ_JAFEMC010000004.1, on the reverse strand, counting down.
CGACTTCGGCTGGCGCAAATGCGTTTCGCCAGCCGAAGTTTGGGGTCGACAGGGCGCGGTTGGCGGGTAAGGATCGGACGATGCGCTTGTCGATCCTTGCCCTCGTTGCCGCGTTCGTGTTCGCCGACACCGGGGCGGCCAAACCGCCTGCGCGGCAGGCGCATGCCTCGACCGACGTTGCTGGCGTGGAGACGTGGCTCCGACAGCCGGCGGCGGAGCGTCGCGGCGACGATCCCGCCTTCTCGCGGCCCTTGAGCAGGGCCGACGCCGCGCGGGCGCTGGCCGCGATGGCGAAAGCGCGCCTGGCGACGGTGGCGGCGGAGGACCGCGAGGCGATCGCTGCCAAGGCGCTGACGATCGGCGACAAGACGCTGAAATGGGAAACCCGTGTCTTCGGCGAAGCGCCCGCCGGGGGGCGCAGCCTGTGGATATCGATGCACGGCGGCGGCAACGCGTCGCCCGCCGTGAACGACGGTCAGTGGCGCAACCAGATCCGCCTCTACGAACCCGCAGAGGGCATCTACCTCGCGCCGCGGGCACCGACCGACACCTGGAACCTGTGGCACGAGCCGCATATCGACGGACTATTCCAGCGGCTGATCGATGCGCAGGTTGCGGTGAACGGGGTGAACCCCGACAAAGTGTACCTGCTCGGCTATTCGGCGGGGGGCGACGGCGTCTGGCAACTCGCGCCGCGCATGGCCGATCGTTTCGCGGCGGCGGCGATGATGGCAGGGCATCCGGGCGATGCGAGCCTGCTGCCGCTGCGCAACCTGCCCTTCGCCGTGTTCATGGGCGGGGCGGACGGCGCCTATGATCGCAACCGGCATGCGGCGGAGAAGACCGCCGAGCTGGCGCGGCTGCACGCGGCCGATCCCGGCGGTTACACTTTTATGTCGCGCATCTATCCGGGCTTGCCGCACTGGATGGATCGCAGGGATGCCGAAGCGCTGCCGTGGATGGCGCGCTTCACGCGCGATCCGTGGCCGAAGCGGGTGGTGTGGGTACAGGACGACGTGCCGCACGACCGCTTCTACTGGTTGGGTATCGGCGATGCAGGGCAGTTAAAGGTCGGTGGTACGGTCGTCGCGACGGCGACGGGGCAGGGGATCACGATCGCGGGCGACGTGCCGCCGGGACTGACGCTGCGGTTATCCGATCGCCTGCTCGATCTGGACCGGCCGGTGCTCGTGACGGTGAACGGCAGCGTCGTGTTCGCGGGCAAGGTACCGAGGACGGCGCGCGCGATCTGGCAGTCGCTGGAGGAGCGGGCCGATCCCGCCTCCGCCGCGACCGCGCTGCTGACGCTCGCCGGAACGGAGCGACCGGACCGTTAACCCGGACGGCGTATGTGCCGGCGGGGGACGTCGCCGCGGATCGGGTGGCACGGCGGCGCGGATCGGGGCAGAACGTGGGAATGGACTGGCGCAGAACAGCGGCTTGGGTCGGGATCGCGGTGCCGCTGGCGGGCGTTGCGGCGCTGGCGTTCGTCAATGCGCGGCCTGTATCGGTGCCCGTGGTGGTGAAGCCCCTGGCTCGTGTGCCTGCTCCGCGTGCCGCGCCTCGCCCCGCGCCTTCTCCGTCGCCGACGGAAGCGCCCTACATCGTCAGGCGCGTCCTCCCCGTCGCCAGTCCGATGAAGTTCGGCGAATGGCATTGGGACGAGGCGGGTGCACCGGCGACCGGGGAGATCGTCATCACCGTCGATCTGGAGGCGCAGGTGCTCAGCGTGTTCCGCGACGGGTACGAGATCGGCACGGCGGTGGCGCTGTACGGGGCCGACGTGAAGCCGACGCCGCTTGGCGTGTTCAAGGTCAGCCAGCGCGACGCGGATCACGTCTCCAACATCTATGACGCGCCGATGCCGTACATGCTGCGCCTGACCAACGACGGCGTGTCGATCCACGGGTCGAACGTGCAGGCGGGATACATGACGCACGGCTGCGTCGGCGTTCCCACCGTGTTCGCGAAGAAGCTGTTCGCGGTGACGAAGCTGGGCACGAAGGTGATCGTCACCCGCGGCGAGATGCTGGATATCGGCGGCGCGATCACCGCCGCCTGACCGTCTTTCGCTTCTCGGGCGTACATCCACGCCGGGACTATGACGATCGCCGCAGATACGCGGTCACCCCGGACTTGCTCCGGGGTCCACCCATCGGCACAGGGCTCAGCGGGCGACGCTGGTGGACCCGGAACATGTCGGTGTCTATCCCCTGAGAGATATGCCGACCATGTGTCCCCGCAAAGGCGGGGAGCCAGTACTGGACTCCCGCCTTCGCGGGAGCACATGGGAGGGCGGGCAGGCCGCAGTCGTGTTCGAAAGGTTAAGTATCGAACGTCCGGGGCGAAGATGCTGGAATGGACGAGCAGGCGACCGGAAGGCCAGGTAGAGCCTGACCGCCGCCAGCCTAGTGGACGAAGCGCGCCACCACGTCGCGGTAGCTGCGGCTGACCTTTACCTGTGCGCCGGAGCCGAGGACCAGGAAACATTCGCCGTTCGTGTGGGGCTTTACCTGCTTGACCAGGTCGAGGTTGACGATCGTCGAGCGGTGGACGCGCTGGAAACGGCGCGGGTCGAGGCGCTTTTCCAGGTCCTTCATCGTCTCGCGCAGGATCAGCGTGTTGTCGCCGGTGTAGATGCACATGTAATCGCCGGCGGCGTCGATGCGCTCGATCGTGTCGACGTCGACGCGGAAGATCTGACCGCGATCCTTGATGTTGATGAGCTTTTCGAACCGGTTCGACGCCAGATCGGCACTGCCGCCGTCGGTAATGTCGGCCGCCGCGGCGGCTTCGGGTGCATGTTCGGCGAGCACTTCCTTCAACCGGTCGACCTCTTCCGCGCCGCGCTTTTCCGACAGGCGCTGGCGGACCCGGTCGAGCGTGTCGGCGAGGCGGCTCTCCTCCACCGGCTTCATCAGGTAATCGACCGCCTGTGCCTCGAACGCGCGCAGGGCATGGTCGCTATAGGCGGTGACGAACACGAACAACGGCGGCTCGACCTCCATCAGGCCCTGAACGACGGAGAAGCCGTCGAAGCCGGGCATCTGGATGTCGAGGAAGACGAGGTCGGGTTTGTGGGTCTTGATGGCGCGGATCGCTTCGCGCCCGTTCATGCACTTCTCGACGATCTCCACATCGTCGAAAGCCTGGAGGCGAAGCTCCAGCCCCTGAATGGCAAGGGGCTCGTCGTCGACGAGGATGGTGCGAATGGTCATGCGGCCTCTCTATTCACGTCTTCCAGCTGGTACGGAATCTCGATCTCGACCGAGAAACCGCCGGCGGGCGTCGAGCGCGTCTCGAAACGCTGATCCGGGCCGTAAGCCTGAACCAGACGTTCCCGTATATTGGTGAGCCCGACACCGGTTGAAAGGCTTGGACTGATCCGCGCCTCATGCAAGCCGGGGCCGGTATCGGATACGCCGATCTGCACCCGTTCCCCGGCGAGCCGCACCGTGACGCAGATTTCCGCGCCTTCCTCCTGCGGGGTCACCGCATATTTGATCGCGTTTTCGACCAGCGGTTGCAGCAGCAGCGAGGGCAGGCGACCGCGCTCGGCGCGGGGATCGATGTCGAACTTCGGACGCAGTCGATCCTCGAACCGCATCTTCTCGATCTCGAGATACAGCTTCAGTTGCTCGACCTCCTGCGCGATGGTGACGTGCGCGGTCGGTTCGTTCGCCAGCGTGTAGCGGAGGAAGGACGACAGGCGCGACAGCATCGCATTCGCCCGCTCGGTCTGTTTCAGCAGGACGAGCGTGGAGATGGAATTGAGCGTGTTGAACAGGAAATGCGGGTTCAGCTGGTAGCGCAGCATCGCCAGCTGCGCCGACGAAGCCTGTAGCTCCAGCGCGCGCAATTCGTCGATCTGCTCTTCGAGGATCAGGAAGAAGTTGATCGCGTAATATAGCGCGGACCAGCCGGCGAGCACCGTGAAGTACAGGAAGCTGTAGCCCAGCACGCGGGTGACATCGATCGACGCCGTCGCAGTCTGGATGAACGACCAGGTGAAGGCTTGCAGCGTCGAATAGAGGGCCACTCCTGCCAGCAGCGTGATGATGCTAAGCGGTACGCTGGTGATCCGCGGCAGGTGACGATAGGCGCCGTAGAAGGTCGAGAGCAGCAACGTAATACAGTAGCCGACGATCGCCTCGACGATGATCGGGATGATGATCTGAAGCTGAAAGCCGTTAAAGCTGGCCGATACGCCGCGCAGCAACAGATACCCGCCCCAGCCCACTGCCTGAAGCATCCAGAAGGCGCGGGCCTTGTTCTCGAAAAAGGGGCGGACGTTGATGGTCCGGCCGGCGGAGGGGGCGGTTAGCGATGCCACCCGCCGGCTTCTACACCGCCTATCTAAATCGCGCAAAGCTGCGCCTAGCTACATTTCGCTACGAGGCCGCTCAAGCGCCTGCCAAGGAAACGCTTTCCAACCTACGGCGATAACCGTACCATTTTTACGGGGAAAATACGTTCCCACATATAGATCGGCGTCTGATGAAAAAATTTAAATACGTGGCGGCAATCGCTTTTACCGGACTGTCTTTTGCTTCAGCGGGAGCAAGCACAATGCTTACAGCTGAGACGGAGGCGACGAGGAGGTGGTCCGAGGTTTGTACCAAGCCGTACCTGTCTGAAGCTGGATGGTATCTTTGGGGTTCGTTCATCGGTGAATGCCAGCAATATTGGTAATAGCTGACCCCACGGTGATTCCCGATATAGGGGCCGCCGCGATCCCGAAGGTTCGCGGCGGCCCCGTTCAGGCGTCGGTGCGGATCAGAACTCGAAGTGGATCGAGCCGATGAACGTGCGCGGCGCGCCGAAGGTCAGGCGCGGACCGCCTGCGTTCGTGGTCACCGTGCCCTGTGTGTAGGGGAACGCGTTCGACACCGTCGACAGGTTGCCGAAGTAGCGCTCCTTTAGCAGGTTGCTCACGTTGAGCTGAAGGAACGTGCGGTCCAGCCCGGCGAAGCCGAGGTCGAGGCGCGCGTCCAGATCGACGAGCGTGTAGCCAGCCGCCTTCAGGTCGTTGACGTCGGTAACCCAGCGGTCGCCGGTGCGCTTCGCCTGAACACCGACCGAGACCGGATTGAGGTTGAGCTGCGCGCGACCGCCATACTGCCACTTCGGCGTCTCGACCACGAACTTGCCGGCGGTCGGGACGAGGACACGACCGGTCAACGGGTCCGTCGCATCCTCCTGGAGGCGAGCGATCGTGTAGGAGCCGAAACCATAGAGCGACAACCAGCGGACCGGCTTGATCGCCAGGCTGGCGTCGACGCCGTGGCTCTTCACGTCACCCACGTTGCGGTCGACGTTGATCGTCTGATTGCCGTCGAGCAGCGTCTGCGAGCTGATGATCCGGTTCTTGAAACGGACGTACCAGCCGGCGACCTGCGCCTGGATGAGGCGGTTGGTGTAGCGCAGACCGAGATCGAACGAGTCGGTCTTCTCCGGATCGACCGCCGAGACGGGCGAGATGGACACGTCGTCGAAGCCGTAAAGGTTGTCGGTGCGCGGCAGCGACAGGCCTTTCGAATAGCTGCCGAACATGCTGATCGCCGGCGTCGCGTTGAAGGTGAAGCCGACGTTCGGCAGCACCGCATTATAGGTCTTGATGCGGCGCGTGTACGGCGCGCCCAGCGACACGCTGTTGTTGGCGGTGTCGAAGGCCGCGACCTGTGCCGCGGTCTGCGACGTGCAGTAGGCGTCGCTCGACTGGCCGGCGATCGTGTAGCAATAGTTGTTCAGGTTGCGACGGAAGAACGGAGCGCGGACGCCCAGCGCCACCTTGAACGTGTCGTCGAAGAAGCCGCCGCGATACTCCGCCGAGACCTGATGCAGGATCGCATAGGACAAGCGGTTGCGCTTCTGGAACACGTTGCCGGCGGCATCGAGAACGGGCGTCGTGCCGTCGTCCAGCGAGCTGAACGGCGATTGCGGACGACCCTCGTTGGTCAGCAGCGACGCTTCGCCGGTCTGGCGGTGGCGGGCGCTGTCCCACGTATAGGCTATGCGAACCAGATGATCGTCGTTGATCTGGTACCGCAGGCCGGCGATCGCCGTGTAGCGGCGGGTGCGCGTGTTCGACGGGAAGTAGACGCGCACGAAGTCCGAACGGTCACCGTCACCGTTGATGTCGACTCCGGGCGCAATGCCGGCGCCGAGGCGTCCCGATGTCTGTGCATATTGCTGTGCATAGGTGCCGTTCGCGCTCGTGGCGCTGGCGTCCGTTTCGGCCAGCAACGCCGAGCCGCCGCCGTTCGCACGCGTGAACGAGAATGCGCCGTCGAGCGTGAAGAGGAGCTTGTCGGTGACTTCGAAGCGGGAGTTCAGACGGACGTTGCCGGTGTTCGACGGGTTGAAGGCCGTCGTGTAGATGTTGTTGCAGCTGTTGCGATCAGTCTGCGAACCGGTGCCGCCCGGCTGCGACTGGAGGTCGCAGGCGTAATCGTAGCGATAGGTGCTGGACGTGTCGTCGAACACGTAATCATATTCGTTGTTGCTCAGATCGAGCGTATAGGGGTTGGCCGCCGATCCGGTCGTCGGGATCGTGGCACCGGCACCCGCGACGCGCGTCCGGATGTTGGCGAAAGTCGGGTTCGAATAGAAGTAGCTGCGGTTCTGGTTGTAATGCGCAGCGATTGCCACGAAGTCGCCGTTGTTGCCGATCGGCTGGTAGATCTTGCCGTTATACTGCTGCTTGTAGATCGTACCCGGACCGCGGAACTGGTCGTACTTCTGCGTCGAGGCGGACAGCCACGCTTTGGTGCCGAAAGAGGTGAACTGACCCGTGTTCAGCATGACGAAGGCGCGGTTCATGTCGTTGGTGCCGCGCGAGTATACTGCCGCGGCGTGCAACTCGTCAGTGGGGATCAGCGAGCGATAGTTGACCGTGCCACCCGATGCGGCGGCCGTGGGAGAGTCGACGTCGGCCGAGCCGAAGTTGACGTTGACCTGCTCGATCAGCTCGGGATCGAGCTGCTGGTTGGAATAGATCGCGTAGTTGCCGGAGTCGTTCAGCGGAATGCCGTCGAAGGTCAGCGCGATGCGATTGCCATCAAAGCCGCGGATACGGATCTGCCCGCCCGAGCCGCCGTAAGCGTCGGAGTTGGTGAAGCTGACACCCGGAATAAGGTTGATCGTGTCGAGGATCGTCTGGCCGGGCGCGCGGCGCTCGATCAGCTCCTGCGTCAACACGGCGCGAGCCTTCGGAGTTTCAGGAATCTGGATGCCGTCGATGGTGACGGGGCCACGGCTGCCGGTAACGACGATTTCGCCCTCTTCGGCTTCGACGGTGCCGGTCGACTGCGCCATTGCGCCAGCCGGAATCATGAGCGCGGCAAAGGCCACGCTGCAATAAAGCTTCGTTCGCATCTATTGTCCCCTTGAGCCCAACGCTCCGGTCGGCGGTCACTGCCGCTTCGATCCGCGCCCTGCGGCACGATTATGACGCTTCGGTGACAGATGCGAGATGGTTCCAAGGCTTTGATAATTCTGTCGTGCTGCGTTGCAAAACGGCAACGCTGCTGACCCGTGCGGCGGCTCAATCCGTAGCGGAAACGACCTCCGCCCATTCCGCCTCGGTCATGACGCGGATGCCGAGATCCTCCGCCTTCTTCAGTTTCGATCCGGCACCGGGGCCGGCCACGACGATGTCGGTCTTTTTCGATACCGAGCCCGCGACATGGGCACCGAGCGATTCGGCCTGCGCCTTGGCTTCGTCGCGACTCATCGTCTCCAGCGTGCCGGTGAAGACGACGGTTAGGCCGGACACTTCGGAGGTGCGCGTCTCGTGGACCACGTCGGCGGGCCGGACCTGACGCAGTAGGTCGAATACGACCGTGCGGTTATGCGCCTCCGCGCAGAAACCGATCAGCGCGTGGGCGACTTCGGGGCCGATGCCGGCGGTGTCGATGTGCGCGACGAGCAGGCGGTCGCGGCGCAGCACGAACTTGCGTTCCGGCTCGCCGATCTGCGGCTGGGTCGCGCGGCGCAGCGCCACGGCGGAGCGGAGCATCGCGCCGAGCGCCGCGGCGGTGCGGTAGCGGCGGGCGAGATCGCGTGCGGTGACCTCGCCGATATGGCGGATGCCGAGCGCGAACAGGACGCGGTCCAGTGGAACGCTGCGCTTGGCGTCGATCGCCTCGATCAGCTTGCGCGACCAGAGCCGGCCGTCCTTCTTGCGGGCGGCGAGTTGCTCCTCGGTAAGGCGGAAGATGTCGGCTGGCGACTGGATCAGGCCGTCCGCGAAGAACGCCTCGATCAGGGTCTGGCCAAGGCCGGTGATGTCGAACGCGTGACGGGAGACGAAATGGCTCAACCGCTCCACGCGTTGCGCCGGGCAGATCAGGCCGCCGGTGCAGCGATAGACGACCTCGCCCTCCTCGCGATCGGCGGCGGAGCCGCAGGCGGGGCAGGTTGTGGGAAAGGTGTAGGGAGCGCGGTCGGCGTCGGGCGTCAGGTTCTCGACGATCTGCGGGATGACATCGCCGGCGCGTTGCAGGACGACGCGGTCGCCCTCGCGCACGCCCAGCCGCGCGATCTCGTCCGCGTTGTGCAGCGTGGCGTTGGTCACGACGACACCCCCAACGGTCACGGGTTCGAGCCGCGCGACAGGGGTCAGCGCGCCGGTGCGGCCGACCTGGATGTCGATCCGCTCCAGCGTGGTCTGCGCGCGCTCGGCGGGGAATTTGTGCGCCAAGCCCCAACGCGGTGTGCGCCCGACGATACCGAGTCGCGCCTGCCAGTCGAGGCGATCGACCTTGTAGACGACGCCGTCGATGTCGAACGGCAGGTCGGCGCGCGTCGTCTCGATCGCGCGGTACACGGCGAGGGCGGCGGTGACGTCTTCCGCCAGTGCGAACCCGTCGGCGATCGGGAAGCCCCAGCGGCGCAGCGTTTCAACGAGCGCGTGCTGCGTCTCGCCCGGCACTGCGCTCGCTTCGCCCCAGCCATGTGCGAAGAAGCGCAGCGGGCGGCTGGCGGTAACGGTGGCGTCCTTCTGGCGCAGCGATCCGGCGGCGGCGTTGCGCGGGTTGGCGAACTGGCGCGCCTCCTTGCCCGTCGTCTCCGCTTCGGCGAGCAGGCGGGCGTTCAGCGCGGCGAACGCGGCCTTGTCCATATAGACTTCGCCGCGGACCTCGAAGATCGCGGGGGCGTCGGCGGGGAGGCGGCGGGGAATGTCGGCGATCGTCAGGACGTTGGCGGTCACGTCTTCGCCGACCGCACCGTCGCCGCGGGTCAGCGCCTGCACCAGTGCGCCGCCTTCGTAGCGCAGCGAGCAGGACAGGCCGTCGATCTTGGGCTCGGCGGTCAACGCGACGGGTTTGTCGTTGGGCAGCTTCAGGAAGCGGCGGATGCGCGCGACGAATTCTTCGACCTCCTCGTCGTTGAAGGCGTTGTCGAGGCTGGTCATCGGCCGCGCATGCGCGACCTTGGCGAGGTGCGCGGCGGGGGCGGCACCGACCTGCTTCGACGGGCTGTCGGCGCGGATCAGGTCGGGATAGGCCGCCTCGATCGCGGTGTTGCGGCGGACGAGCGCGTCATATTCGCTGTCGCTGATCTCGGGCGCATCGTCGGTGTGATAGAGCGACGAATGAAGGCCGATCTCGGCAGCGAGGGCAGCGAGTTCGGCGGCGGCGGCCTCAGGCGAATCAGGCAACGGGTCCATGCGCGTTCGCCTAAAGCAGCCAGCCCGGCCATGCGAGCAGGACCAGCGTCCATAGCAGCAGCACGGACAAAACAGGCCGCCAGACGAAGGCGCTCATGATCTCGATCGAGACGATGGTGTTGCGGACCGCAACGACCGCACCCGCCGCCAGTCACGCGACGTAGCGCCAGCCGCTGCCCGACATCGCCGCCCAGTAAAGCCCGAGCAGCATCGTTACGACGAAACCGATCGCGGCCAATCCCGATCCGATCGTCAGCATTCCGCCGACCGGGAGCATGGCCAGCGCAACCCGGCCTTCACGGCGCTGCGCCGGGGTCATGCGGTTTCCAGCAGACGGTCGGCCTGCGCGCGCGCCTCGTCGGTGATCGTCGCGCCGGACAGCATGCGCGCGATCTCCTCACGCCGATCGTCCTCGTCCAGATGGCGGACGCCGGTGCGGGTGACGGTGCCGTCCGACGATTTGGCGATCAGCAGATGCGCGGCACCTCGCGCCGCGACCTGCGGGCTGTGCGTGACGACCAGCAACTGCGTACTTTCCGCCAGCCGCGCCAGCCGCTCGCCGATCGCGGAGGCGACCGCGCCACCGACGCCGCGATCGATCTCATCGAACACCATCGTCGCCGCGCCGCCCGTTTCAGCCAGCGCGACCTTCAGCGCGAGGATGAAGCGGGACAGCTCGCCGCCCGATGCGATCTTGGTCAGCGGTGCGAAGGGCGCGCCGGGGTTGGTCGAAATTTCGAACTCCACGCGGTCGCGGCCGGCGGCGGACCAGCCCTCGGCGGCAACTTCCGCGACGACGGTCTTGAAGCGCGCAGCGTCCAGCTTCAGCGACGCGAGTTCGTTCGCGACCGCCACGTCGAGCCGCGTGGCGGCGGCACGGCGCTGATCGGACACAATTGCGGCGGCGGCGTCATAGGCGGCGTGCGCGGTCTTCACCGTCGCCTGCAACTTGGCGATGCCGCCTTCGCCCGCCTCCAGCCGCTCCAGCCGAGCGGCGAGGTCGTCGGCCAGGGCGGCGAGATCGTCGGGCTGGACGCGATGCTTGCGGGCCATGGCGCGCAGTTCGAACAGACGCGTCTCGTCATCCTCCAGCGCGCGGGGATCGTACGACAGCGCCGTGCGGGCCTCGCGCAGGCTGTCCTCGGCGGCGTCCGCCTCCGTCACGGCGCGATCGACCGCGGCCAGTGCCTCGGCGAGGGCGGGATGGTCGGCGGCGACCCGCTCCAGCACGCGGGCGGCCTGACGCAGCTTCGCGAGGCCGCCGTCCGAACCCTCCAGATGCGCGTCGATCGCGGCGAGGTCGTCCGCCACCTTCTCCGCGCGCTGCATCGACCGGCGCTTGTCGGCGAGCGCCTCCTCCTCGCCGGGCTCGGGAGCGAGAGTGCGCAGTTCGCCGACCGCATGTTCCAGCCACTCGCGGTCGCGGGCCGCCGTCTCGATCTCCGCACGCGCGGCAGCCAGCGCGGACTCCGCCTCGCGATAGGCGCTCCAGGCGCGGCCGGCGTCGGCGATGTCGACCCGGCCGAACGCATCGAGCAGCGCGCGGTGGCCGCGGGGATTGAGCAGGCCGCGATCGTCGTGCTGGCCGTGGATCTCGACCAAGCGCGGCGCGATCTCGCGCAGCAGGGTCGCGGATGCAGGCTGGTTGTTGACGAAGGCGCGGCTGCCGCCGTCCGCCTTCACGATGCGGCGGATCAGCAGCGGCTCGCCCGGCTCCACCTCGACACCGTTGCCGTCGAGCAATGCGGCGAGATCGGCGGCGGGGGGCTCGAAACTGGCGGTCACCACCGCCTGCGCCGCGCCGTGCCGCACCAGACCGCTGTCGCCGCGTCCACCGAGCGCGAGGCCGAGCGCATCGAGCAGGATCGACTTGCCCGCGCCCGTCTCGCCGGTCAGCACGCCGAGCCCCGGCCCGAAATCGAGGTCCAGCGCTTCGATCAGCACGACGTCGCGGATGGAAAGGGCGGTCAGCATCTGAGGTGCTGTTTAGTGCGGGTTGGCGGGGAATTGAACCGCTTATGTTCCGGGGGCAACGGCGTGCAACCCGTCGATCGTGCCGCGCGTATCCGGGATACCCTAACCAGCGACGCAGCTTCGTTGTCCGGGAGGGCAATAGCACGCGAATGCAATTGTCTTGCCGCCGCTCCGTAACCAGAGAATAGATGTATGCCTTATGAATAAAGGGGTGCTGAAATCATGCGATCGATGGTCGTCACGATGCTGTGTCTAATCGTCGGGACCGGGTCGGTTGCTCAACAAGCTCAATCGGATGCACGGACATTCGTCATCAAATACGAGATCGTCGATGGAAACCGCGTCATCGGCAGACCGCATATCATCATCGCCGACGGGGGAACCGGCACGGTGGGCAGCGGGGCGTTTGCGCTGCGATCAACGCTGTCCCGCGTGCCGGGCGGTCGGGAAGACGCGAGACTGGTCGCATCCGACCTGTCGCTTCGGAGCGGAGGCAAGCTGATGCGCGTGGCGTCTCCCCAAGTGACCGGACAGATCGGGAAGGCGACGACGGTCGGCATCACCCGCTCCGGACAGGCGCCGTTGACGATGACGGTTCTGGTGGAAGAGCAATAGGATCGTCCGCCGTGCCGGGACGAGCACGGCATGACGGTGAAATCAGGCCGCCCTAACCTTCGGTCTTCTGCACCGCATAGGGCATGACCAGCGTACCGTCGGGCGCGGCGGTGTAGGTGGTCTGGGTGGGATAGGGGATGACGATGCCCTGTTCGGCGAAGCGGCGCATCAGCAGCACCAGCGCTTTGTTGCGGGTCGCGTGGGCGGTGGGCCAGTCGTCGCCGGGCACGTCGAACTGGACGATGAAGTCGAGGCTGGACGCGCCGAAGGTTTCGAAGCTGGCGCGTGCAACCTTGCCGCCGGCGTCTTCGAAGACGGCCTTCAGCAGGTCGGGCAGCGCCTCCAGCTTTTCCGGCGGGGTTTCGTACGCGACGCCGATCGTCAGGGTGACGCGGACGTGATCGCGGTTGGAGATGTTCTGGATCTCCTTGTCGAGCAGTTGCCGGTTGCTGATGACGCGCATTTCGCCGCCGAACGAGCGGATGCGGGTCGATTTCAGCCCGATCGACTCGATCACGCCGACGGTCTGGTCGTACTGGACCTTGTCGCCGCGCCGGAACGGTCGGTCGAAGATGATCGCCAGCGCCGCGAACAGGTCGCCGAAGATACCCTGCGCCGCCAGACCGATGGCGATACCGCCGACGCCAAGCCCCGCAACGAGGCCAGTGACGTTGACCCCCAGATTGTCGAGCACCACCACCAGCGCGATCGCGAACAGCGCGAACGTGATGAGGACCCGGATCAGGCCCATCGCGGATAGCAGCGCCTCGCCCGAGTAATGCGCCGACTGGGTACGATGCTCGATCGCGCCCAGCGCGATCTCCCGTACCCACGCCGCCGCCTGGAAGACGGAGGCGATCGTCCACAGGAAGTTGATCGTGCTCGATACCTGGGACGGTGCGCCCGCGTAGCCCGCGACGAGTTTGGCGGCGAGCATGATGATGAAGAAGTTGCTGGTCTTCACCAGCGCGCGGCCGATGATCGAGCCCCAGCCGGCGCGGCCTTCCGGATCGCGCACCGCCAGCTTGCCGGCGAGGCGGCGGGCCGCGTGAAGGACGATGACGATGATCGCCCCGATGGCGAAGGCGATCAGGATCTGGAGCCAGTGATGCTGCAACCACTCCCGGCTGGCGGTGAACAGTCCGCTCGTCTGAGTGGCGAAACCGGAGGCGTCGAACAGCGGCTCCTGCGCGTTGGCGGCGGGGGATTTGGACATGGCGAACTTACTCAGGTGGTGGGCGTGCCGGCTTCGAGGAACGCGATCAGGCCGCGCTCCTCGCGCGTCAGATAGCGTTTGGCACGGGGGAGGCGCGTGGCCTTGCGAAACGCCGACTGACCCTTTTTAACGAGGTCGATCAGCGACGGGTGGACATAGCTCTTACGCGCGATGGCGGGCGTATTGCCCAGCTTTGCGACGACGGGCTCCAGCAGCGACTTCAGGCTCAGGTCCCGCTCGGCGGAGGCCAGAGCCTCGAACGCGCAGACGCTCGCGCACCAGGTGCGGAAATGCTTGGCGGTGAAATCGTGGCCGGTCGCCTCGCGGATATAGTCGTTGACGTCGGACGAGGTGACCGGATGCGCCTCGCCCTTGTCGTCGACCCAGGCAAACAGATGCTGTTCGTCGAGGTCCTGCATCTTCTTGACCGCCGACGCGAGCGCGCGGTCGGCGACCTTCATGTCGCGTTCCTTGCCCGATTTGCCCTTGAAGCGAAGGCGGAGCGTATGCCCCTTCACCTCGCCATGACGCTTGCGCAGCGTGGTCGCGCCAAAGCTCTCGTTGCTGGCGACGTACGCCTCATTGCCGACGCGAAGGTGACCGACATCCAGCAGCCGCACGACCGCGGCGACGGCGCGGTCGCGGGAGAGCGAACGCTTGTTCAGGTCCGCCTCGACCTTCTTGCGGATCGCCGGCAGGCAATGGCCAAAATCGGCGCACTTCTCGTACTTGGCCGCCTCCTGCGCCTCGCGGAAGCCGGTGTGGTAACGGTATTGCTTGCGGCCCTTCTCGTCCCAGCCGACGGCCTGGATATGGCCGTTCGCCCTGGGGTTGAACCATGCGTCTCTGTAGGCGGGGGGCAGGCCGATCGCGTTCAGCCGGTCGATCTCGTTGCGGTCGGTGATGCGGTCACCGCCCGCATCGTAATAAGCCCATCCGTTCCGCACCTTACGGCGCGTGATGCCGGGCTTCGAGTCATCGGAATAGACTATGCGGGTCGCCATTGATGCTCCGGTCGCTTCTTGTCCGGGCAATGCATGGACTCGTCGCTTCGTTCCGGAACGAGGCCGTGAGGCGGGGGTTGAGGCGGCTCCCACCTCGACAGGAGTTCATCCGATGGCAGATCTTTCCAAGGCGCGCGTGCTGATGCTGGCCGCCGACGGTTTCGAGACGGTGGAATTGTTCGAGCCGAAAAAGGCACTGGAGGCCGCCGGGGCGACGGTGACGCTGGCCTCGATCAAGACGGACCCGATCCAGGGCATGGAGCAGGACCTGAACAAGGCGGAGACGGCGACGCCGGACCTGACGCTGGATGAGGTGGATACCGACGATTACGACGCGCTGGTGCTGCCGGGCGGCACCTGCAATCCCGACAAGCTGCGGCAGGAGGACCGAGCGGTCGAGATCGTCGCGGAGTTCATGGAGGACGACAAGATCGTTGCGGCGATCTGTCACGGCCCGTGGCTGCTGGCGGAGGCGGACGTGATCGATGGCCGCCGGCTGACCAGCTATCCGTCGATCCGCACCGATCTGGAGAATGCCGGCGGCGACGTGGTGGACGAGGAGGTCGTGGTCGACGGCAACCTGATCACCAGCCGCAAGCCGGACGATATTCCTGCGTTCAACCGGGCGATCATCGCGGCGCTGGTCGAGGAGCTGGCGGACGAGCCTGCGGAGTAAAAGCACCCTTGATCCTCCCCTCTTCAGGGGAGGTGGCGCGAATGCGCCGGAGGGGCATCCACAGGCCGAACGGTTCGTGGTTGCCCCTCCGTTACGCCTGCGGCGCGCCACCTCCCCGTGCCGGGGAGGATCGCGGAGACCAGCCGCGCACTCCACGCCAGCGCTGCGCCGGAACCTCCACATAGGTGTACAGGCAAGCCGACGCGGCCAGTACCAGCGCAAGGAATATGGCGATCGACAGCGGCGGGACGTCGGCAACGTTGCGGACGGCCACCAGCTTGAAGGCGTGCCAGAGCACGTAATGCGACAGGTAGGTCGCATAGCTGATCGTGCCGAGCCAATGCACCGTTCGCCCCTCCAGCACATGCCCCGGCGTTCCCGCACCGAGCGCCAGCGCCAGAAGGAGCGCCGCGAGCGTGGCCGGCGCGTCGACGACCTCCGGTGCCCCGATTGCCAGCGCGACCCCGCCGACCGCCGCCGCGAGCATCGGCCACCGCGCCGACACGTCGCCACGCCAGCGCAGCCATAATGCGCCCACCGCGGTCCCGGCCGCGAACTCGGTCACGCAGCGCAGGACGCCGAAGCCGGCGATATCCTGCCCCAGCATCGTTTCCCCGCGCATCGCCCAAGCGAGTGCCGCTAGCGGTACGGCCACGCCGAGCAGCACCACCGGCGTCGGACACCGCCGCCAATCGATGGTGAGCACCAGCAACGGGAAGAGCGCATATGCGACCAGCTCGGCGCTGATCGACCAGGCGGGCACGTTCCACGTCGTCGGCGGCACCAGCCCCCAATCCTGCGTCAGCAACAGATGCAGCGGCAGGTCGCGATAGGGGAACTGCGCCCCCACGGGGTGCCCGAGCACGCCCTGCGCGGCGACGATCGTGACCAAAGCCGCCAGCATCACCGCATGCAGCGGCCACACGCGCAGCACCCGCTTGAGCAGGAAGGCCGGGATCGCGCGCCGATCCCGTAGCCGCTCATGCCACGCCAGCCAGATGACGAAGCCGGACAGCAGGAAGAAGAAATCGACCGCCAGATAGCCCTTGTCGAGCACGCGAATGAGGCCCGCCGGCACCCCTGCGATCGATCCGCGGATGTGGAACAGCACGACCAGCCACGCCGCCAGGCCGCGGGCGCCGGTCAGCGCGCGGATCTCCGTCATGCCGGCAGCGGCGGCGTGGCGCGGGCAGGGCGCACGCGACGGCACGTCGCCTCCGCCCGGCGACGCGCGGTATAGGTGTCGAGCCCGACCTGCGCGCCGATCAGCATGTACACGAACGGCTGGAACGCGATGGCGATGAACCCCGCGCCGAGCAGGTACACCATATGCCCGGTCTGAAGCGCGGCGGCGAGCGACCCGGCCCACGCCTCGTCACCCGTGCGATACCGGCGGCGCAGCACCTCCATCCGGAACAGTCCCGCGAGGTTGATCGTCAGCCACAGCGCTAGGCCGGGATAGCCCTGTTCGCCCAGCATTTCGAAATAGGCGCTGTGCCACGCGCGCCCCTGATCGGTCTGCTCGGTTTCCGTCGAGTTGCCGCCGGACGTGTTCACCAGTTCGAGCCGGATGCGGTTCTGGCGATACGCCTCGAACCCGCCGCCGAAGGGATGCGTCTTCGCGAATTCCCACGTCCATGCCCACACCGCGAGCCGCGTGCTGGCGGAGGCGTCGGCCTGATGGTTCTGGATCGTGCCCATGCGTTCGGTGAACGCCGACGGCAGGAACGGTACGGCGACGAGGCCGAGCACGCCGATCGCCGCCAGATAGGTCGCCTTGCGCTTCACGGTGCGCAGCGACAGCGCTGCGACGAGGCCGATGCAGAGCAGGCCGGTGCGTGTCGACGTGCCGACCGGGATCAGCAGGCACGCGAACACCAGCGCGAGGCCGAAAATCCTCACGCGCCAGTCCGGCCGAAAGATCGTGCCGTATCTCATCAGCCAGAAGATCACCGGCACGATCGCGACCGCGACGGTGGAGATCGTCGACCCCTCGTATAGGCCGCTGTTGTTGTCGACCATCAGGTTCAACTGACCGTAGCCGCCACCCGAGACGAGCGTCTTGACGCCGCCGACGATGATGATCGACGCGGCGGAGACGACCATGAACAGCAGCAGCGCCTCGATCCGCAGCCGGGTGCGCAACGTCGACGGCAGGAACGCAGCGAACGCCAGCGCCTTCCACACCCAGCCCCATTTGTCCTGCGCCTCCACCGGGAAATCAGCGGCCATCGTCGTCAGCCAGCAATAGATCAGCAGCAGCACGATCATGCCCTGTCGCGGGGCGAAACGGCTGTCCCGCTTGTCGTCCGCCAGCGCGAACGCCCCGACCGCGAGCACCACCGACACGAGCGAAATCGGGATCGCGTTCAACAGATAATAGGTCAGTCGCTGCGGCGCGACGATGTCGATATAGACGTAGACGAGCACGAGCAGGAATGGTCGCCGCAGCCCCATCCCCATCAGCGCCGCGAGAAAGGCGATGAACGCGAGATCACGCACGCGGACGGCGTCCCGGCTTGGTCGCAGGCTGATCGCCGGCACGCGACTCGCGGTCGAGATCGGGCCGCTTCAGGAGCAGCCACGCCGCGAGCATCAACAGGCCATGTGTGACGCCGAGCGCGAAATTGTCGATCATCCGGTCGCGCTCCTGTGTCTCGATCCCTTCCCTGAGAGGGAGGGAGCCGCGCAGCGGCGAGTGGGTGGGGGCGGGGGTGCCCTCCGGACGCGTGTAGGGGCGCGGGAGTTGAAGGCGGGTTAAGCGCGCGGTGGAACCGTTGCCTTGACCCCATCTCCGTGGGAGGAGGGTAGTCTACGGTCCCTCTCCCCTTGGGAGAGAAAAGGATGAGCGTAGCGACGGGAGGGTGAGAGTCAGCGTCAGCCCGCCCCCCCCGGTTAGCGCAACCTTAAGCGCGTCCGTGCCAAGCGGCGACCATGCGTATCCTTCACATCCTCGACCACGGGCTACCTTTGCAGAGCGGTTATACGTTTCGCACGCGGGCGATCCTCACCGCGCAGGCGGCGGCGGGGCATGTCGTGGCGGCGGTTACCGGACCGCGGCAGGGCGCGTCCGCAGGCGGGATCGAGCCGGTCGACGGGCTGACCTTTCACCGCACGTCGGGCGACGGCACGCCGCGCGGGCTGGTCGGCGAGATCACCGGAATCGCTCGCTTCGCGACGCGCATCGCCGCTGCCGTGACCCATTTTCTACCGGACATCCTCCACGCGCATTCGCCGGCGCTCGACGGGCTGGCGGCGTGGCATGTGGCGCGGCGGCACGGTTTGCCGCTGCTCTACGAGATACGCGCCTTCTGGGAGGATGCGGCGGTCGGGAACGGCACCGGCACAGAAGGCTCGCTGAAATACCGGGCGACGCGGACGCTGGAACGCTTCGTGGTCGATCGCGCCGATGCGGTCGCAGTGATCTGCGAAGGGTTGCGCGGCGACCTGATCGAACGCGGGGTCGCGGCGGACAAGATCATGGTGTCGCCCAACGGTGTCGACCTGACCCTGTTCGGCACCCCCGCCCCGCGAGACGCCGCGCTCGCCGCGACGCTAGGCCTGATCGACGACGAGGTCATCGGCTTCATCGGCAGCTTCTACCCCTATGAAGGGTTGGACGACCTGATCGCGGCGATGCCGGCGCTGGTCGCCGCGCGGCCGCGTGCGACCCTGCTGCTGGTCGGCGGCGGCCCGGCGGAGGCTGCGTTGCGAGCGCAGGCGGCGGCGTCGCCGGTGGCGGAGCGCATCCGTTTCGTCGGCCGCGTCCCGCATGCGGAGGTGGAGCGCTACTACTCGCTGGTCGATGTCCTGGCGTACCCGCGCAAGGCGATGCGGCTCACCGAACTGGTCACGCCGCTGAAGCCGCTGGAGGCGATGGCGCAGGGGCGGCTGGTCGCGGCCTCCGATGTCGGCGGCCACCGCGAGCTGATTCGCGACGGCGATACCGGCACGCTGTTCGCGGCGGACGATCCCGCGGCGATCGCGACGGCGCTGGCCGGATTGCTCGCGGATCGCTCCGGATGGGAGACGCGGCGGGTGAGGGGACGCGCCTTTGTCGAGCAGGAGCGTAACTGGTCGTCAAATATTTGCCGTTACGACACCGTTTACCAGCGGCTGGTCGAGGCCGCGAACAGGAAGTCCCGATGGTCCGCTTACCCCGCCCGCACATGACCGGCCGCCGCCTCTCGACCGGCATGATCCCGACGATCGGCGCGATCATGGCGGCGGCGCTGACCGCGATCTTCTTCCTGATCCTGCCGGATTGGCGGCTGGAGGCGGCGGTGGACGCGAGCGGTCTGGCGCAGTTGCTGCCGCTGGCGAAGCCGCCGCTGGGGCTGACCGCGCGTGCGCTGATCCTGCTGGGTGGCGCGGCGCTGGCCGGTGCGGTCAGTTGGTCGGCGCTGTACCTGATCTGGGGGCCGGGCGGGTTCCTCGCGCCCAAGCCGGTGCGGTTCGGCGGCATGAGCGACGTGCCGACCGCTCGCCGTGCCGATACGCACCCGGACGCGCCGACGCGGCGCCCCTTGTCGGCGGAGGAGCTCGGGACGCCGCCATCTCCCCCCACTCCGCGAATCGCGCCGCCGCCACCTCCGGTCGAGCAGCCGATCCCCGCCGACCTCGAACAGCCGCTCGCCGCATTCCACCCCGGCGCGATCCTCGACGAGCCGCTGGAGCCCGTCCGCCCCGTCGCCCCGATCGCGCTGCCCGCCGTGGAGACGCTGGAGGAGGAGAAGGCGGAGGAGGAGCGCATCGAAACCTTCATATTGCCGATGCCGGAGGTGACGGTCGCACCGTCGCCAGCCGCGGGCGACCGCGCCTCGACGCTCGACGGCCTGATCGCCCGGCTGGAGCAGGGCGTCGGACGCCGTGCGCAACTGGCGCGGCGCTGACCATACCCATTCGCCGAAAAGCGGTAGGCGACCTTCGAAACCTCTGATACCTTCCTTTCCGATAAGGAGAGGGTGATGGCCGAAACGGTTCCCGAGCGGGGTGATGCGCAGGCGTCCGGCTACGCCTGGTATGTGCTCGGCATCCTGTTTCTCGTCTACGTCCTGAACTTCGTGGACCGTCAGATCATTTCGATCCTGGCGGAGGATATCAAGCGCGACCTGCACCTCGCCGATGAGGATCTTGGGTTCCTCTACGGCACCGCATTCGGTGTCTTCTACTCGCTGTTCGGCATCCCCCTCGGGCGGCTGGCGGACAATTGGCATCGCGGACGGCTGATGGTGATCGGCCTGGCCCTGTGGTCGACGATGACCGCGCTGTCCGGCCTGTCGCGCAGTGGCGGGCATCTCGCGGCGGCGCGAATCGGCGTCGGCATCGGTGAGGCCACGGCGAGCCCTTCCGCCTATTCGCTGATCTCCGACTGGTTTCCGAAGCGGCTGCGCGCGACGGCGCTGTCGATCTATTCGGCGGGCCTCTACGTCGGTGGTGGCGTGTCGCTCTTCATCGGCGGGCTGATCGTCCAGAACTGGAACCGCGCCTATCCGGGCGGCGGGCCGCTGGGGCTGGTCGGGTGGCAGGCGGCGTTCATGGCCGTCGGGCTTCCCGGCCTCATCGTCGCGCTGTGGATCGCGACCTTGAAGGAACCGATCCGCGGCGCGGTCGAGGGTCTGCCGCCGCCGCCCAAGCATCCGGCACCGTTCGCGGAGTTCGGGCGAGAGCTGGTCACGATCATCCCGCCGCTGACGCTGATCGGCGCGGCGATGGGCGGGGCGCGCGCCCTTGCGATGAACCTGCTGGCGGCGGGCATCACCGTGGCCGTCGTACTGGGCCTGATCGGCGCGGGCGAGCCGTGGCCGCAATGGACCGCAGTCGGGATCGGCGCCTATGCCGTCTTCTCCTGGGGCTGTGCGTTGCGGCGACGCGACGCGGCGACGTTCGCCCTGATCGTCGCGACGCCGGCATTCGTGCTGACGGTCGTTGCATACGGATTGAACGCGTTCCTCGCCTATGCCGCCAGCTTCTGGGCTGCGCCCTATGCGCTGCGCGTGCTGCACGCCGCGCCGGCGGAGGCGGGGTTCTTTATCGGTGCGAGCGGCGCGCTCGGCGGGTTCCTGGGCGTGACGCTCGGCGGGATCGTTGCGGACCGGCTGCGGCGGACCAATCCGGCGGGGCGGCTGATCGTCGTGATCTTCGGGGCGATCGCGCCGTTGCCGTTCATGGCGACCGCGTTCACCGCGTCGTCGACGTGGCTGCTCTACCCGATGTTGTTCATCGGTCAGGTCTGCGCGGCGACTGCATTGGGCGCGGCGGCCGCGACGACGCAGGACCTGGTGCTGCCGCGAATGCGCGGTACCGCGACGGCGACGTTCTTCATTGGCACGACGTTGCTGGGGTTGGCGCTCGGGCCGTATCTGGCGGGGCGGGTATCGAGCCTTTCAGGCAGCCTGTCGACCGGCATGCTGTCGCTGATGCTCAGCGCGCCGATTACCATCGCCGCGGCGATCATGGCCTATCGGCTCGTCCCCCGCGCCGAAGCCACCCGCGAAGACCGTGCACGGGCGGTGGGCGAGGTGATCTGAGCTTAAACGTCACCCCGGCGAATGCCGGGATGACGTGAATTGTGAGGTTAGGTTTTACCCCGCCTGGAAGACGCCGCAGGCGATGCGCCCGCCGCTGTTGCCCGAGGGGTCGGTGCGCAGATCGTCGGCACTGGCATGCACCACCATCGCGCTGCCGTCCGCATCGAGCAGCCCGGCCATCGTCGCACCGGGGATCGTGATCGCCAGCGTGCCACGACCATCCGTGCCGACGATCAGGTTCGGGAGGTCGCCTTCGTGCGGACCCGCCGGGTTCATCGTGCCATGCTGCTTCGATGTCGGGTTCCAGTGACCGCCGGCGGTCGTGAAGTCCGGCGCGTCGCAGCGGCCGACCATGTGGATGTGCGCGCCGTGCGTGCCCGGCGGCAGCGCGCTGGCGTCGAGCGAGACGCGCAGGCCGCCCTCGACCTCCGTCGCGGTTGCGCGGCCGGCATCGGCGTTGGTCGCGGTACGCAGGCTGGCGACCGCGGTTCCGCCACCCGGCGTCACCGTGCCCATCTCCGCCTTGTCGGTCGCGCAGCCGGACAGGCCCACCAGCATCGCCGCGCCGGCCGTCATCATCACCAGGGTGGTCCGCATCGTCATTCTCCCTCTATTCCGTGGAAGGCCAACCAGCAGCCGCGTCGCGGGTTCCGAGCGGCCAGCGCGCCACCAGTTCGTAGCTTGCCCGCTCACGTCCCAGATGACTGCGATACAGCCCGATGTGCGGCAGCGAGAACGGCTCGCTGGTCAGGCCTGCATGCTGCGCCAGCCAAAGGGCAACGTCGCCATCGCCGCTCGCGGACCGGGGCAGCCGCGCGACGGTGATATGCGGCCGATACGCGCGGCGTTCCGGCGGCAGGCCGGCCATGACGCATGCGCGTTCCACCTTGGCGTGCAGTGCGATCAGCGGCGCGGCGGGAGCGATGCCGGCCCATAGCGCATCGGGCCGGTTGCCCTTGCCGAAGCTGCCAACCCCGGCCAGCGCCACCTCCGGTACCGGCGCGGCGATGCGCGACAGCGCGGCGGCGAGGTCCTCCGCCTGCGGACGCTCGACCTCGCCGACGAAGCGCAGGGTCAGGTGAAGCTGCTCGTCATCCTGCCACCGGGCCGCCCGCACGCCGTCCATGAGATCGAACAGCGCCTCCCGGATCGCAAGGGGCGGACGCAGGGCGACGAACAGGCGAATCATAGGCGTTGCTGTAGCGCGATGGACCGTAGCGCCGCCACGTGCGTTATGGCGATACACGATCTTTTATGACATTTTCTTCATGCTTGAAGTCGGACCGAACATTGCCGATATGATGCGGGTGGCCGGCCCCTTGCCGGTACGAAGGAGCTACATTCAAATGGCCAACTGGTCCGATCCCAGACCGACTGCGACCTCGTTCGGCGCAGGCGCGGCACGTCCGCGTGACGCGGCCTACGACGCGGGTCTTCGGTCCTATATGCTGTCTGTCTACAACTACATGACGTCCGGAGTCCTGCTGACGGGCGTCGTGGCGTTGCTGTTCGCGATGAGCGGCTATGCGGAGGCCGTGTTCATGCAGCCCGGGCCGCTGAAGTACGTCATCATGTTCGCGCCGCTCGCGATCGTATTCGGCATGAGCTTCGGCCAGAGCCGGATGAGCACGGGCACGCTTCAGGCGATGTTCTGGGGCTTCGCGGTGCTGATGGGCTTGTCGCTGTCGACGATCTTCCTGCAGTATAGCCCGGTTGCGATCGCGCAGGCGTTCTTCGCGACCTCCGCGGGCTTCGCCGCGGTCAGCCTGTACGGCTACACCACGAAGAAGGACCTGTCGGCGTTCGGCACGTTCCTCATCATGGGTGTCGTCGGCCTGCTCGTCGCCAGCGTCATCAACATGTTCGTGCAGTCCGGCCCGCTGGGTCTGGTCATCAGCTTCGTCGGCGTCCTGCTGTTCGCCGGCCTGACGGCCTATGACACGCAGCGTACGAAGAGCCTCTACTATCAGGTGCAGGGCACCGACATGGTGGGCAAGGTCGTGATCATGTCGGCGCTGAGCCTGTATCTTGACTTCATCAACATGTTCCTCTTCATCCTGCGTCTGTTCGGCTCCGGCCGCGACTGATAGCTTGAGATAGCGAATCGGGGAGGCCCGGCGGCACACACCGCCGGGCCTCTTTTTTGTGCGCCTGACGGGTTGTGCACGTGACGGGGGAATAGTGGGATGCGGCTCGGGATTTCGGTGGAGCTGGATTACTGGTTCGACGCGGCGGCGGACGTGCTGTTGCAGGTCGAGGTTGCGAAGACCGCCGAGCAGGTGCTGGAGCGATCGGAACTGACGGTCTGGTCCGATCACCCCATCGCCGCGGCGGTGGGCGAGGACGGCATCGGCCAACGCTGCTGGGGCCGCGGCGAGGGGCAGTTCCGGGCACAGTACGAGGCGGAAGTCCGGATCCTGCGCTCCGATATCGACCTGACCACGCTAGGCGCGACGCCGCCGCGCCTGCTGCCCGGCGCGCTGGTGCCGTACCTGCTGCCCAGCCGCTATTGTCAGTCGGACCGGCTCGAGGGGTTCGTCGACAGTGAATTCGCGGGCCTGACCGGCGGTGCGCTGGCACAAGCCTTGGTGGACTGGACCGCAGGCGCGCTGCGCTACCAGATGGGGGCCAGCGAGGGCACGACCACGGCGCTCGACACCTTCGCGTCGCGCCGGGGCGTATGCCGCGATTACGCGCACCTCGTCGTCGCGCTGGCGCGTGCGGCGGAAATCCCGGCGCGGTGCGTCGCGGCCTATGCCCCCGGCGTCGACCCGCCCGATTTCCATGCGGTCGCGGAACTGTGGCTCGACGGCGCGTGGCGCTTGGTCGACGCGACCGGCATGGGATCGGCGGGCGAGATCGCGGTCGTGACCGCCGGGCGCGATGCGACCGACATCGCCTTCATGACCGTGTGGGGCCTGACCCGCCTTC